>DATKPY010000018.1:0-177344 GCA_035523875.1 Steroidobacteraceae bacterium | reverse complement strand
CGCGCTCGGCGAGCATCATCTGCTCGTCCTGCCTGACTCATCGCTCGCTCCTTCAGCTCCACCCGCTCCACCTCGGACAGTTTGATCGTGCTGCTCATGAGCACAATCATACTCCTGTTTCATTCGTTACAGTCCACTAGGATGCGCGCCGACGGGAATCGTCCCCACCCGATCCGGCGTTCCCTTGCTCATCCGCCGACGCTCGGTCGACCGCATCGATAGCGGCCTGAATCCTTGCGATGGTATCCCCGGTCAGCTGTTCGACCGGCGTCTTCATCAGGCGTTCGACGAGGGCGCGACGCCGGACGACCAGGTTGGCGCGTAGCGCGGCGAGTTTCTGAATCTCGGACATGATGTGCTCCAATGGCATTGATCAACAGTGAAAGAAATTCAAACGTCGATCAGACATCAAGAAGGCATCCCCAGTAGGTGCTCGTAATAATCGGGTGCCGGATAGTGAAACGGCACCGGACCGTCGGGCGAGCCGCTCATGAACTGACGTACCAACGCCGAGTCGCTTTCGTGCAGTTGTCTCGGACTGCCCGACGCGGCGACTTTCCCGTCCACCAGGATGAAATGGGTATCAGCCAGTGTTTCGGCCTCCGAAACGTCGTGCGACACTACGACGATGGTGATCCCCAGCGCCCGGTTGATCGTCCGCAGTAACCGACTCACCACGCCGATCGCGATGGGATCGAGCCCCGTGAACGGCTCGTCGCAGAATAGGATCGGAGGATCCAATACGAGCGCGCGGGCGAGTGCCACACGGCGCGCCATGCCCCCGGATAGTTCGAAGGGCATCAATCCGGCCGCGCCGCGAAGGCCGACCGAATGGAGCTTCGTAAGCACGAGAAGCCGGATCAGTCGCTCCGTGAGGTTGGTATGTTCCCGCGCAGGAAACGCGACATTTTCAAACACGTTGAGGTCCGTGAACAGTGCACTCTGTTGAAAGAGCATGCCCATCTTCAAACGCATCGCGTACAGCGCGTAAACTGAAAGACTCGAGACGTCTCGGCCCTCCACGCACACGCGCCCGCGGGCGGCCGACACTTCACCGGTTAGCAGACGCAAGAGCGTCGTCTTTCCCGTGCCGCTGGGCCCCATGATCGAGGCTATGCAACCGCGCGGGACGGCCAGGTTGAGTCCAGAAAACACACGGCGACCGGCGACGACGTAATCCACCTCCGTGAGCTCAATGCAAGGAGAAGTCTCTCGCAGCGGTATCGACACCACGGGTTTAACTCGTTGAGCACCGCTCACGATGGGGATTGAGGGAGGTGCTGCGTCTCATTGATGCGCAATGCCTTCGCCTGGCGCGCGGATGTCGTGATTTCGCTCACCCCGCAGGGGTCCTGAGCGAATCGCCAATACGCCGCGAGGGGCATGTCGAGCAGATGAAGCAGCAGTACCCGCAGGCTGCTGTCATGAGCGACCAGGACCACGGTCTTGTTCGCATGGCGCTGCAGGATGAGTCGCAGGGCATCGGCTAGACGAGCGTGCATGTCCTGAAGCGATTCGCCCTGAGGAAAGCGCATCCATTGCGGTGCCTTGAACCATCGGTCGAACTCTTGCGGCCAACGTGCCTGCACCTCCTCGTGGGTGCACCACTGCCACTCGCCGTAGTCCAGATCGTTCAACTCCTCCAATACTTCGGCCGAAGCGGCGCACCGAGTGGCGATCTCCACGCCCGTTTGAACGCAGCGCTGCAAGGGACTGGTATAGATATGGGAGGGCTGCCAGTGGGCGGCGATGTACTCCCCGGTTGCCCGCGCCTGCAGAATGCCGCGTTCGGTAAGCGGTACATTGTGGCGACCGCGGAATCGCTCGGGGCGGATGCCCTCGACATGACCGTGGCGAACCAGAAGGATCTTCGTCATGCTGAACCACCCGTCGCGCGGCGGGTATGCCTACCCCACGTCCACTACAACGTTCGGTAGGAGTCATCAGCTAGGCGGTTCGCGGGGGACTCCATCCCCAGAGAATAGGCTACGGTACGCCCTCAAGCGCGTCAACAAGTCCACCGCCCGCTCTCGACTCGAGTCCGCGCGGGGCATGGAGACTCGCTCGCGGACGCGTTGCGAATGCGCTGCGAGTTTGCAGCGCGCCTGCGCGTTGACGAGCGGCACCGAAAGCCGATAGCCTCGGAAGGTTAAGTGATCGGGGATGGAGTCCCCCGCGAATCGCCGGCTGCCAGGGTCTCCGAAATGGGACGACCGAAGGGGCCGCGAGTATCGGAACGCATGCGTCGCCCGAGATGCCGGGGAATCGCAGCTGATGACTCCTGCCGTGCGCGTTGCGGCGTGCGGAAGGAGTCATCGTCGTGAGTCGCCCACTGCTCCTGCCGGAATTGAACGCTGCGGTCGCGCTCGCAAGACCGCACGACGCTCGCTGCATGGTCCGCACCGTACACCGTGCCGACGATGCCATTGCCACGATCGGCGTGGCAGCGCCTCGTGCCGCCCGGGCGTGCAAGGTCCCCCGCGCGCCGCTCGAGCAGCAATCGGAGCCTCCCCGATGAGTGACGCATCCGCACGTGCCCCGGGAGGTTCCCCCGCGGGCGACCGGCGCCGAATCGAGCTCGAGGACTGCCTCGCGGAAGCCGCAACGCTCCCTGGCGTCGATGCGGTGACGTGCCGCTGGCTCGAACAGAAACTCCGTGAGGGCACGTTCAATCTCGTCGTGGTCGGGGAATTCAAGCGCGGCAAAAGCAGCATCATCAATGCTCTGCTTGGGGAAGCCCTGTTGCCCGCGGGTGTCGTGCCGCTCACCTCGGTCGTGACTGTGATCTCCTCGGGAAGGATACCCTCGGTGCGCGTCGCGCTGCGAAACGGCGAACAGCTTACGATCGATCCGTCTGCGCTCGGTGAGTACGTCACCGAGCGCGGCAACCCCGGCAATACCAAGGCCGTTGAGCGCGTCATCATCGATCATCCCTCGCCCTGGCTCGCGAGCGGCGTGCGCCTCGTCGATACGCCCGGCATTGGATCCGTGTACCAGCACAATACGGATGAGACGCGCAAATACCTTCCGCAGGCGGATGCCGTGCTGTTCGTCGCATCGGTCGACCAGCCGGTGAGCCGCGCCGAGCTCGATTTCCTGCGCGATGTACGCGCGTACGCGGGGAAGGTCTTCTGCCTGCTGAATAAGATCGACTACTTGCGACCCGGGGAACTCGACGAATCGCTTGCGTTCGCGAGCGCCGCCGTCCGCGAGGCGCTCGATGCATCCGTCCCGGTGCTTGCGGTCTCGGCGCGCCTGGCGCTCGAAGGGCGACAGCGAGGCAACGCCGACCGCCTCGCGCACAGCGGTTTCCTCGAGCTCGAGGAGAGCTTGCGTGTTTTCATGCAGTGCGAAAGGGCGAACGCGTGGCTGTATTCGATGCGGAGGAGCCTCGAACGGCTGCTCTCGCAGGCGCGCTTTGCACTCGATCTTGAGGCGAAAGTGTTGATCGAGCCGCTCGAGCGGTCCGAGGCGAATCTCACCGCCTATCGACTGGAGAAGCAGAAGGCCGAGCGAGCACGCGAGGACTACCAGGTGCTGCTCGCGGCGGACTCGAAAAGGCTGCAGAAGGAGGACGTCGAGCCCAAGCTCGAAGCGTTCAAGCACGAGCAGCAGGCCGCCATGAATCAGCTCGTCGGGGAGTGGCTCGCAGAATTCAAGGACCTGCCATCTCGCAGCCTTCAGGCACGGCTGCAGGAGCGAATGATCAGGCATATCCGTGCAGCCTATGATGATTGGCTCGAGCGCGAGAACGTAGCGCTTTCGCGTGCCTTCGAGGGGCTGTGCGCACGCTTCTGGATCGGCTTGCAGGAGAGCGTCGATGAGCTGATGCGCCGCTCGAGCGAATTGTTTGCCATCAATTTCAGCGGTGCGCGCACCGATGCACGCTTCACGAGCGAGTCCGGGTTCTATTACAAATTTTGGTACGAGCCGCCGAGTCTGAAGCTCCTCTCCTCCTCCGTGGTCCACGCACTGCCGAGGGCGCTCGCCGGACCCCTCGTCGCCAAACGCACGAAGGCCACGGCCCTCGAGCTGCTCGAGGTCCAGGCAGGGCGGATCCGCCACGACCTCGATGAGCGTCTCAAAAAGAGCGTCCGCGACGCGCAGCTGCAGATGTTGACCCAGATCGATGCGACGATCGCCGGGATCGAGGCTGCAATAGACCGCGGAATCGGCGCCCGTCGACGGAGCAGTGCGCAAGCCGACGTGCGCGGCACGGAACTCCTCGCACTGCGCCAGAGAGTCACCGCCATCGAGGAGCGCCTCGAGCGCCTCCCCAGCGACCCGCCCGTGGGATGATGTCAATCGCATCGCGCGGCGATGTAAGCGACGGCCGCGCGAGCCTGCCTAAGACCCTCAGGTGTCAGAGGTATGTCGGCGCGCCCGCGGATCCGCTTCGGATCGATACCCTCGACGTGGCCGTGACGCACGAGAACGAGCCGCGTCATCGAGCTTCACACCTCGGTCGGTCAACGGAACGTACGGGGCAGCTAGTGCCGATATGAGGCGCGAAAGAACTGATGGCGGATGCCGGCATGACTTACCCGTCGCGCGGCGGGCTCTCTTCCACCGCGAGCGCAAAGCAACAATTGGCGGGAGTCATCAGCGGTTAGGCGGTTTTCGGGGGACTCCATCCCCGTTGAGAGGAGCCTACGGGAGCCGATACGCGCCGTCAGCTTGGCTCCCGGATCGCTCCCTCGCTCGCGTTGATTCTCATTTGTTCGGTCCGTAGACTCGCTTCGGGCAGCGGGCGGGGCGCCCTCTCATCCCGAGCGAGCGTGAAAGGGCGTGCATGCCGAAAGCCATCATTGCGATCAGTCTCGGCGCGGCGCTCGGCGCTCTCCTCCGATGGTGGCTCGGGACCCGGCTCAACGCCTTATTCCCGAATATCCCACCGGGTACGATTGCCGCGAATCTCATCGGCGGCTACATCATCGGGGCTGCGATCGCTTTCTTCTCCTCCTTTCCGGCGCTCGCCCCCGAATGGCGCCTCCTCGTCGTGACCGGCTTCTGCGGAGGTCTCACGACGTTCTCCACATTTTCCGCGGAACTCGTCGCGCTGCTTCGGGCGGGACAGGTCGGGTGGACCTTGATGGCCCTGGGCATCCACCTCGGCGGCTCACTCCTCATGACAGCCGCCGGCATCGGTACGGTTGAATGGTTGAGGAGCTGAAACGGTAACAACTCGAAGTGAGGGGATGTCATGCAAGGGTCGTTCTTCCGATTCTACGTGCATGAGGATCATCGGCATCACGGTAAGCTCGTATGGGAATGGCTCCTCGAGAGGGGCAACAGGCTCGGCATTCGCGGCGGCTCCGCGTTCAAGGCGATGGCCGGGTTCGGTCGCCACCATGTGCTTCACGAGGCGCGCTTTTTTGAGCT
Source organism: Steroidobacteraceae bacterium (assembly GCA_035523875.1). Classification (GTDB taxonomy): domain Bacteria; phylum Pseudomonadota; class Gammaproteobacteria; order Steroidobacterales; family Steroidobacteraceae; genus JASHUC01. Next base: position 171,962 of record DATKPY010000018.1, on the reverse strand, counting down.
CGCAGGCACGCTCACCGTGGAGGTGGAGTTCATCGTGACGCAGGAGGAGGCACAGAAGCTCCTCGACATGCTGCATGAGGAGAAGGTCCGCCTCTTCTACGCCTACACGCCCGCCTGTTTTGGCGTGATCAATCCGGACGCCGCCGATCCGCCATCGGCCTCGGATTGCAACTAGCGCCGCGGTGACTCAGCGCAAGCGCTCGCGACCGGCCTGGCAAAGAGATTGCCGCTCATGAGTGCGCCCCGTATATTGGCTTTGAGGGAGATGGCATTCCTCCCGATCGTGGTGCACGCGGCGCCTCGAGAACCGCCGTATGCGGCTGATGATGCCTGTCGGTTGCAACCGCGAATGGGATGCACGGCAGAGCACTTATGGCCCTTGCGGGGAGCCTCGAATCAAGCTGTGTCCAGGCGGTCGAGAGAGCCGCGGCCTACATCGCCGGCCGTCAATCGCCCTCGGGCGGGTTTTGCTTCTACCGCTATGGCGGGGTCGAGGAGCCGAGCCTCGGGGACACCTACTACGCCGTCGCGACGCTCCGACTCTTCGGCCTTGAAGTTCCCAATGCGCGCAGAACCATGGAGTTCGTAGGCAAGGCTCGCATATTCGGCCTCACCTATCTCTATTTTTGCGCCTTCACGTTTGACCACCTCGGGCTCGGCGCCCGGGTGAGCGAGGACGTGTGCAAGCAGATCGCCGCCCTCACCATCGATCTGCCGCAGGCCTCGCGGTCAATTGACCGGAGCGGCTGGCTCGAGAGTGTGCGCAAGACGATCCGCGTGCAACATCGGTTCGCCCCACAGGCAAGCGATCGCTATGCGCATGTGGCCCAATTCATGCGGGATCTGTTCCGCGACGGGAGTTTCGGTGTTCGAAGGGATCTCTGGGAGACCTATCTTGCGGTCAGTATCGCGGCGCTCCTCGGCCTCGAAGCGATGGAGGACACCGCCTCCTTCGTCGATTCGCTCCAACAGCCGCCCCTCGGGTTCATGATGACCCCGAGCTCAATCGTCGGAAGTCTCGACGTTGCCTACGCCGGGGTACGCTGCTGCGAGCTGCTGAAGCTGCCCGTGAGGCGCGGTGAGGAGGTCATCGAGTTCATCCTCGCATGTCAGAGCACGGACGGCGGCTTCGCGCATGCGCCGCAGGCGCTGCCGAACCTCGAGTTCACGTATCGCGCCTTAATGACACTCGCCCGGCTCGCGCCGCAGTTGACAAGAGGCCCCTTGGACGGCGGCCCTTGACGCTTCTCCCCGGCCTCGTTTACCTTGGCATTGTGACGGGGATGGAGTCCCCCTCGAACTGCTCTTGCAGCTGATGACTCCTACCGTGTGTTGATGGATCAGGCGGCGGGATGCGTTCGCCGTGCGGTAGGTGCACCATGTTCCGTGTGCCGGATGCAGGGTCCGCGGCACTCATCGAGCGACTCAATAATCTGCACGAGGGTCCCCTCGTCTTACCGGACGTGATCCGATTGGGCGATGCGGCCGTTCCGGGGCTTGAGGCCATTCTTCGCGGTCCGTCGCAGGCACTGCCGCATGCACGCTGCATGGCCGCCGATGCATTGGGCGCGATCGGCGGGCCAAAGGCCGCTTCAGCGCTCGTAGGCGCGCTGCGGGACTCGATCGCGCGCACACCGGATGTCATCTCCCTCGAGGCCGAGCGCGTGGTGATCGATCGCATCGCGAATCACCTGTGCGCACACCGTGAGAACGATGTGATCGAAGCGCTGCTTGAGGCGCTGCGCATCACGCCCTATCCCGCCTGCGCGCGAGCGCTCGGGGAGCTTAGAGACCCGCGCGCCATCCCGCTTCTCATCGAGTGCCTGCACGACGATGCCGCCCGCGGCGCCGCCCTCGATGCACTGCGCCGCTTCGGCCGGGACGCCTGCCCAGCCCTCATCGGTACGCTCATCCGGCCGCGACTGCGCCGCGGCCTCGAAGCACCGAGCTCGATCGATGCGCGCGTCGCCGCGGCGCGCCTCCTGGGTGAGCTCGCGCAAGTCGCACTCGCCCCGTCGGCCGCGGATGTCGCCTTGCGCACGGCACTCACGGACCGGCAGCGCGCCGTCCGCATCGAGGCTGCCATTGCGATCGCGCGACGCGGTTGGAAGGCGGCGCCGGAAGCGACCGCGACACTCGCCGGCGGACTTGACGAGGCTCACTGGGTGCAGGCAGAGCGAATCATGGACGCGCTCGCGCGGTTCGGTCCGGCTGCCGAGGAGACCGTGGTGCCTCTCATCGCTCTCCCGGTCGATGATGAGGGGAGTCGCCGTCGCAAAATACGTGCGGCCATCGTTGCCGGGCGTCTGCGCGCATCCTCGGCCATCGTCCCGCTCGCTGCGCTCGCTCAAATAGGTGATCGCGAGCTACGCCTTGCGGTGATCACGGCACTTGCGCGAATTCCGGCGACAGCCTGCTCTGTCCTCGAGCGCTTTCTGCTCGATCGGGAAGGACCCATCCGGCTTCGCGCCGTGCGCGCCTTGCGCGACCGCCGTGCGCTTGGTCCGGCGCTCGCCACTGAGTTGCTGGGCGATTCGGACCCTGAGGTGCGAATCCTCGCGCGCGCTTCGCTCCTCTCGAACTCGCCGGCGGCAGAGTTCTCCCTTGTCCGTACCCTTCTCACATTGGGCAGCCGGCCCCGGATGGCCGGCATTCGCATCGCGCAGCGGATCAGTGCGCCCCTTCGCGGCCGCAGTTGGATCAAAGGCGTGCGATCCCGAGCACGGCTGTGGTGGGGCGCGTGGGAGTGTCTGATCGCTGTGCGGTGCCGCGCCCCACCGAGACGAGGCTGGACACTGCGAGGTTGATGATGTCCCGAAGCATTCGCGCAATTCGCGCCCTCGAAATCCTCGATTCGCGCGGCACACCGACGCTGCGCGTGTTCGTGCACTTGGAGGACGGTGCGGTCGGTGTGGCATCGGTCCCCTCGGGCGCCTCAACCGGAGAGCACGAGGCCACGGAGCTGCGCGATATCGCGCTCGATCGATATGGGGGCAAGGGGGTGAGGGAAGCCGTATCCAACGTCAATGACGTGATCGCCCTGCACCTCATTGGACTTGATCCGACCGCGCAGTCACAGATCGACCGTCTGATGATCGAGCTCGATGGCACGCCAGCCAAGGCGAAACTCGGCGCCAATGCCATCCTCGGTGTCTCGCAAGCGGTGGCCTGCGCCGCATCCCACGCCTGTCGGCTCCCGCTTTATGAGTATCTCGGCGGCGTCGGGTCGCGCCGGCTTCCCACACCCATGATGAACGTCTTGAACGGCGGCAAGCACGCCGATTCGAGCCTCGATCTGCAGGAGTTCATGATCGTGCCCGCTGGCGCTCCGAGCTTCGCCGAGGCGCTGCGCTACGGGGCGGAGACGTTCCAGGCGCTGAAGAAGCTCTTGCATGAGCGCAAGTTGAGCACGGCGGTCGGGGATGAAGGCGGTTTCGCACCCCAACTCGCAAGCAACGAGGAAGCCCTGCAGCTCATCGTCGCAGCGATCGAGCGCGCCGGGTACCAGCCCGGCGAGCAGATCGCGATCGCGCTCGATCCGGCGGCCACCTCCTTCATCGAGGACGGCAAGTACCGTCTCTCAAGGAGTGGACAGGCTCCCAAGAGCTCCGAGGAGATGATTCGGCTCTACCGCAAATGGGTCGACGCCTACCCCATCATCTCGCTGGAGGACGGACTCGCCGAGAACGACTGGGAGGGATTCCATCGCCTCACCGCGGAGCTCGGTGGGCGCATCCAGATCGTCGGCGATGACATCCTCTGCACGAATCCCACCTATATCCGCCGCGCCATCACCGAGCGGACCTGCAACGCGGCGCTCATCAAACTCAACCAGATTGGGACCGTGAGCGAAACGATCGAAGCTATTCAGCTCTGTCGAGCCGCCGGATTCAGTTTCATCATCTCGCACCGCTCCGGAGAGACCGAAGACACCTTCATGGCCGACTTCGCGGTTGCGATGGGCGGTGGGCAGATCAAGACGGGCTCGCTCTGTCGCTCCGAGCGCATCGCGAAGTACAACCGGCTACTCGAGATCGAATCCGAGCTCGGCACGGCAGCCGTATTCGGAGAATGAAGGACTCCGGGGGCTCATCCCCTCGCGCGAACGGCGATTCGCCGGCTCAAAAGTCTGCACCGAGCGCGCGCACCCGACGAGTCGCGCTGCGCTTCATCTTGATGATCGGGGTGTTGAGCTTCTTCGCGGACTCCACCTACGAAGGCTCGCGCAGCATTCTCGGGCCCTATCTCGGCTCACTCGGTGTAACCGCGACTGCGATCGGCATCATCATGGGGCTCGGCGAGCTCCTCGGGTACGGGCTGCGCCTCGTTTCGGGCCGCTGGGCAGATGCGACGGGAAAGTTCTGGCCGATTGCGATCTTCGGCTACCTCCTCCAGATGACCTCGGTCCCGGCGCTCGCGCTCACCCACAGCTGGTTCTCGGCTGGGGTGCTCATCATTCTCGAACGCGTCGGCAAGGCGACGCGCAATCCGCCGCGCGATGTGATGCTCTCGCACGCCGGCAAGCAGGTCGGAGGATACGGCTGGGCGTTCGGGTTGCACGAAGCACTCGATCAGTTCGGGGCACTCGTGGGTCCTCTGCTCGTCGCCGCCGTGCTCGCTCACGGCGCGCACTATCGCCGGGCTTTCGTCGTATTGCTGATTCCGGCCGTCATCAATATCGCACTCGTCCTCATCGCGCGCTGGCTCTATCCGCGCCCCCAGGACCTTGAGCCGCCAACTCCACCCAACGTGCATGCTAAGGGACTCCCCGGTGTCTACTGGGTCTACCTCCTCGGCGCAGCCCTCGTCGCAGCCGGGTTCGCCGATTACCCACTCATCGCCTATCACTGGTCCCGGCATGCCGTGGTGCCGGGTCAGTGGGTGGCAATCTTCTATTCAGTCGCGATGGCGGTGAGCGGGATGGGATCGCTCCTCTTCGGGCGACTGTTCGATCGCTTCGGCTTCAAGGTGCTCATCGCCCTCACGGTGGTCGCAGCCGCCTTCGCACCGCTCGTTTTCCTCGGGGACTTCGACCTCGCCCTCCTCGGTGCCGCCATCTGGGGCCTGGGTATGGGGGTTCACGAATCGATCATCCCCGCAGCGGTTTCTCCGATGGTGGATCCCGAGCGCCGTGCCTCCGCGTTCGGGCTGTTTACGGCGGGCTACGGCATCTTCTGGTTCATCGGGAGCGTTGCGATCGGGGTGCTCTATGACGTGTCGGTCTGGGGCGCGATCGTATTTTGCGTCGCGACCCAGTTGGCTGCGGTGCCGCTTTTCCTGTGGGTCGGACGCCGATTCGGCGCGTATCACGCGACACGCCAATGAGACGTTGATCCCCTCGCTACCGCCACGCGTCGGGGCTCCCGTCATGCACTCTCTTCGGTCACGCCGCGCTTCTCATCCGTGCCGAAGATCCTCTGATACAAGTCGGCTCCGTAGCTCGTTGGCAGTGGCTCGCCTTCGAGAATCCGGAATGTGCGGCGGCCATCCGCCAGGCGCTCGGCGCGAAGGAAAAGACGGGCGCCCTGGCCCTCGAGGAGAAATCCTCGCGCGAGGTCGTAGAGGTGCGTGACGAAGACGATCTCGATGCCCGCCGCGAGCAGTGCCTTGACGATCTGTCGGGCGATCTCCGAACCCTCTCGCTCGTTGGTCGAGGCAAACGATTCGTTGAAGAGCATCAGGGCCCCGGGACTGACCTGATCGATGAGGGCGCTCATGCGGCCAAGCTCCTCATCGAGCTTGCCCCTCCTCATGCCCGGGTCCTCCTCGCGCTTGAAATGCGTGAACACCCCCGTGCACACGCTCGCCCGGAAGGACTCTGCCGGCACGTAAAGTCCACACTGCATCATGAGCTGCGCCTGACCGAGGCTGCGCAGGAAGGTCGTCTTACCGCCCCGATTCGCCCCGGTGATCACGATCAGCTGCTTCTCATCGGCGTGCAGCTCGTTGCCGATGGCGTGCTCCTCCATGCTGAGTGCGAGTGAAACGTCATATAGGCCGTGCGCCGCAAGCACCCTCGCACCGTCTGCCCCGCAGATGGTCGCGGCGGCAGGTGTGGGCAGCGCCTCGGGAATCGCGACGGGGACGCCCTTGCGCGCGAGTCCGTCACGAAGATTGAGGCACCCCATGTAGAAGCCGAGCTCGAGGCGCAACACCGAAAGAAAACCGAGGACGTGCTCCACCGCCTGCCCAAGTCGGATGGCCACGCCGCTGAGGCCGCGCCCGCGGATCTCCCCCAGAGCCTGAACGCCGCCCTCATCGCGTGGATCGATCTCATAGACGTAGCTCGATCGCTCCGCGCCTGCGAGCTTCCCAACCCAGCTCTGCATGCGCTCGAGCAATCCTTGCCTCATCGACTCGGATCGGCGAAGCGTGTAGCCGGCTGCCGTATTGCCCTGCGCCAGCGTCGCGCTGAGCAGCAAACCGTGGCGCAGCTCGAGTCGGCTCAGGTGATCCTCGATCTCGCTCAGGTAGGGGTCATTGAGCTCCGATTGCAGCATGTCCAAGAGACTCGTGAACCCCTCGGAACGAAACTGCCTTCCCCGCCGGTCCGCAATCGCTCTCAGGCGCCTAAGCATCCCGAGCAGCAGCTGCAGCGCATCGAGCGATCGATGGAGCCAAGCTTCCGGGTAGCGATTGAGCGTCCAGCCCCAGATGCGCCGTTCGCGCGCGATCGCCTCGACCGCGATCGCATACATTTCGCGCACGACGTCCGGCTGCGCCAGGCAGTCCTCGAGGATTCGCTGGCGGTATGCAATTTCCTGTGGATCCGTGAGGCTCGCGAGGAGGACCTTGCGCGCAGTATCGAGGAGAAACTCATCGCGCCCCGCCATTGATGCGAAGACTGCATCGAGACCCAAGTCCTGTGTCAATGCGGCCGCCGTGGCGCGAAGTGGGGCGTTCGCATCAAACTCACGGTCGCGGAAGAGCAGATGCACCTTCACGGGTGAGAGTCCCTTCCCGCTTCTGATCCTCGAGCGACGGGCACTGCCCCCACTCGCACTGACCTCCCCGCAATCCGCGCTCTTACCTCCTCGTCCGTTAGCCCGTACTTGCGGGCGATCGCAAGCGCATAGGCGAGTCCGTTGGCCGGCTCGCGCACGATCCGGAACGTGCGCACCGCCGGGTCATTTGGATCGACGCCCGCAACCATGCTGACCGTCGCCGCATCGAGGGAGGCGAGCTCCTCGACGAACGTCACGCAAACGCACAGCATGTCCTTCGCGATGATCTCCCGTAGAACCGCCTTCCCGAGCAAGCGTGCATCCTCGAGAGTCGTCGAGCCGAAGGTCTCGTTCATGATGAGGATGCTGCGCGGTGTCGCCGCCTGCAGAATCCGGCGCATGCGCAGCAGCTCGTCCTCGAGCTTGCCCACCAGGCTCTCGGCGCTCTCCTCCCGCTCGAAATGCGTGAAGAGCTCATCGAAGAGCAAGAGACGCGCCTCGCGCGCCGGCACGGGGCAACCGAGCGCGGCGAGGTAGTGGAGCTGCCCGAATGCGCGGGCGACGGTGGTCTTGCCACCCTGATTGGCGCCGGTGACGACGAAAATTCGCTCCGTGCCTTCGAGGTACAAGTCATTCGTTATCAGCGCGCTCCGGCCAGCTCCCTGCCGCGAAGCAGTCACGAGCGTGCCTGCGAGGGCGAGATCGACCATCGCCTCGGCCCGCACCTCCTTCGAGCGATCGATCACCTCCGGATAGCAGAATTCACATCCCGCGGACCGCATCCGCGCCACGTGCTCACGATAGGCGCAATAGAACTGCACCTGCCGGTCGAAGCGCTCGATCACCGCATCGAATACCCCCTGGTGATATCGCGCCCAGAAGGAGCCGAGATCAGAGAACGGGCGTGGAAAGAGGAGCGCGACGCGATCGAGGATTGCCGCCTCGATGTGGTTCATCTCGGGATACTGGTGAAATCGGAATTGGTGCTCGCGGGCCGCAGCTTGCGCAAACTTCGCAAACGTCTTCGATACTTCGGCACCATAGTCCGGGGCGGCCTCATGCAGGCGCACCTCGATCCGGGTGCCCTCCAGCTGGAGGTCATACTCGATTGCGTTGAGCTCCGCGGCGAGGCGGCTTGCCTCATCACGCATCGACAAGAATCCGCTCGATCCCAGATAGGCACCGAGATACTCGGCGAACTCGAGCAGCCCCCTCGACCGGGGCCGTGCCTCGCTCAGCTTCCAGAGTAGCTCGGCGGCCGCCTCACAATAGAGGCCCGCCGCATCGAGGAACCAGCGGTGTTTCTGCAATACGTAATGAGCCTTCCCCGATTGCGCAAGACGCTCCCGGACGATGCACATGCGCGAGGCGAACGAGGCGATATGCGATGAGAGCGTCGCATCCTCCAAATCGCGAAACACCTCGTGGCGATAAGTAATGCTCCCAAGGTGCTGAAGCGGCGTACGGAAGAACGGGTCGAGGCTATACGCTTCGCGACCGGCGGTGATCGAGGCCACGATCTGATCAAGATGCAGATCGTGGAAGCACTCAGGCTCCGGCTGATGCTCGTGCATGCCGCTCTCTTGGCGATCGAAGAGAATGCTGTAAAAGGGCACGGCTCGATTCATCAACCGGGTGGACCAGTGCTCGTCGCGCGAGCGGTGGGCGGGCGCAGCAGATCGAGAGCCCGCAAGCGCACCGCAGCTTCCGTGTCGGTACACAGCACCGAGATCAAGAGTCCGTGCGCGCACCAATATCGCGCGTCCCGTTCGAGCTCCGTGCATTGGACGATCCAGCCGGGCCGACCGCGCGCCTGGTTCACGAGTCGATGCTCCTGTTCTTCATCGTGTGGCGGCAGGGCGAGGCTCGCACAGCGTGCATGAAGCAAGCGACGCAGCTGTCCCGGGCTCGCAAGCGGCATGCGCACCGAGAAGGCACCGTATCGCCACGACTTCATCTGCCGTCGTCCACGCTCATCCTCGACGTCCACTGCCGACAAAACGCCCACGACGCGTCCGTGCAGCCGGCGCAGGAATCCGACCATCGCATTGCTCACCTCCGAGAGATGATCGAGCAGCAGTACACCAAAACGCTGATCGGCGGCCCACCACAGCCGCGATCGCGCCGCGCGACGGGTCACCTCGAGCGTCTGCACCCACGGGTATGCTTGCTCGAGAGCGCGGGTGATGTCATCGAGAGAACTCGTTGAGGCTGACAACGCGCAGGGCACACGCGCTCGACTGAGCCGCGTGTGCAAGTCGGCAAGAACCGCCGACTTGCCACTGCCGCGCGGACCATAAAGGGCAAGATGCTCACCGCGGCCCAGGCGCTCATCCAGCGTCGAGACGAACTCAGGCGGCCAATGCTTCATGCTGCAATCGCCGGCCATTGCTGCAGCCGCTCGAGATCGCGACGCGCATCCCGCGCGGCCTCGGCGTTCACCGCCTCATCGGCACCGAATCGCTCGATGCCTTCGCGAATGGCAATGGCCACATCGAAGCGCCGCCGGAGGACCTCGAGGTAGCCCTCGGCCCAGTGGTACAGAGCGTCCGCGTGAACCCGAAGCTGCGCCACAACCGCATCGCTCATCGTGCGCTGCACGCGGGCGCGTGCCATGCGCGCGGCAATCGGAGTCCAGTGCGGCAGCCACCGCGGTCGATCGAGCGACAGTTTCGCGATGCTGGTTGACACATCGAATGCGGGACGTCCGCGAGGGTGCTCGATGTCAACCTCGTGATCGAGTGCACGATCCTCTTGCGCTACCAGGCGAACCACATCGGCCCGGAGCTGGTCGAGCATGCGCGCGACCGCGTGCCCCGGCTCATCGGCACACCGTGCGACGGCGTGCGCGATCCGCTCGGCAGTCGGTTGCGCGGACTGAGTGGTTTCCGCCCAGCCGCGGGCGAGCTCGGCCGCCACCTCCTCGAGCACGCTTTTCCCGAAGCGGGGTAGCCGTGATCGCAAGTCGAGCAGCTGCGAGTGCGCCCGTTCGAAGTCGGCGCGGATCTGAGCACTCTGTTCGTGCAAGGCCGAGGAAGTGTTCAGTGCGCTTGCACGGTCACTCGGCGGGGACGCAGTAGCGAGAGTATCCGACGCCACATCGCGCTCAGCGCCGGGAGCGGGTACGCCTCGGGTCGCCCCAGAGGCCTGACTCTGTGAGGCCCTCAGCCGTGAATCCAGGATTGCGATCACCGACTCTCGGAGGACCGAGATCTTGCGTCGCAATGCCTCTGCCGCGCGCTGGCTATGGCGCGAGAGCCGCGGCGCGAGAGCCTGCTCAAACCATGCCACAGCGAGTGTCTCGTGGCCGCCGACCGTGCTCACCGGCTGCACCACGATGGGCATCGAGAGTTGCGCTTCGAGCTGCGATCTCACGTACGCAAGCGCCTGATTGAGCTCTGCGCCCGTCAGCCGGTCCGCCTTGCTCAATACGACCGTGAGCTCGCTGCCACTGTCGAGAATGGCCCTGGCGACGTCGAGGTCATCAGGTGCAAGGGGCGCACCCGCCTCGATGAGCAGAATGCCGAGGTCGCAGTGCGGCAAGTACTCGAGCGTCTGCGCCGCGCCCGCGGTGGCGAGCGAGCCCAGCCCCGGTGTGTCGACCAAACGGACGCCACCCTGGAGCCGCTCGCAGGGAGCCTCGATCAGGACCCCGAGGACGCGCTTGAGGTTGCCCGGGTTGCCCTGCTCGCTCGCGTACGCCGCGATTTCCTCCGCCGGAACCTCGACCGGCGCGCCGCCCGCCCGCTCGATGCGCACCCGCACCCTCTCTCCGGCCACGATGCGCGTCGGCACGGCCGTGACCGGAACGACCCCTGTCGGCAGCAGCGCCTGCCCCAACCACCAGTTGAGGAGCGAGGATTTGCCGGCGCTGACGCGACCGAAAACGGCGATTTCGAAGCGAGGTGAGGCGGCGCGCTCGACCATCACTTCGAGCGGCGCACGCAACTCCGTGAGACCGTGAGCGAATATGATGCGTTCGAGCTCCCTGAGCAACGCGCCCTCCTCGCGCAATCCGGAAAGCTTGGCGAGCCGTGCGGCGATACCGCCGCCTTCACCCCGTGCGAGATAATCCCCCAGCCGGTGAAGCAGCGTCGTCAGCTCCGCCGCGAACCGCTCGGCCGCCGCAGCCGAGTCGGGGTCCACCTCGCCGTACCCGCGCCAGTATTTTGGGCGCAGCTCCTCTGCCGCGATTTCCGCAAAAATGAGTGCCGTCTGAAGGGACCAGAGCCCCCCGGTGGGGCGACGCTCATCGCCGAGCTGCTGAGCGAGCATGAAGCGGCGCAGCGCGAATCGCAGCTGCGCGAGGTAATCCCCGAGGATCTTGCGTTGAGCCGCCGTAGCATCCGCGGCAACCGTGCGAAACACGTGCCCGGTGTCGGAGGGGGCCAACTGGTCAATGGCTTCGCTCAGCATCTGCTCGATGCTGCGCAACCGGTTCACCAGATAACGCTGCTGGCTATCGTTAAACATGACGCCGCTCCTCACTCAATGAGGGCCGTTTAGGCGTCATTAGCCAACAAGGCGGTTTTTAAAGGGAGGAGGCCATCTCCCGGCTCAGGCTCATCCTAGGGCGATCTGGTGACCGACGCAACCTCACGCGAGCCACCTCACGCCTGCGATGTTCTCGCGCACCGACCGTCCTATCGCGCGATCATCTCCCAGTGCTCCGCCCTCGATCCACGGCTGCCGCAGGTTCAACCCAAAGATCTATGTATTCGAGCTCGAAACATTGCGTTTCTTCTGAGGTCGATGGGACCCTCTGGAGCGCTTGCGCACCGGTCCTGTGCGCTCTAGGATTTCCCGAACGACGAGTACCGATGGCACGGAAATATCCGTCGGGTGCGGGCGTGGCAATTCGCGGTACGACAATCGTGCGTCTAAGCCGATGTGAGCTGTGCCATGAGCTAGAGGAATGTACGCCAGCATCAACGTCATGCGACGCGACGTGTCTCGGCGTCTGCGTCGCGGTGAGTATCTGATTCTTTACGGGCCCTTCGGCAGCGGCAAGACAACGTTACTCACTGAGTTGCACGACCGGCTGAATAAAGCCAGCGTTCGATGCGTATGCGCTCCTGCGACGCGTTCTCTTGATGACCTCGCGCGCGCACTCGAGTTGTTGAGCCCGCAGGTTGATACCCAAGAGGATGCTCAGCAATTCCCGCGCCCCTCCCCGAGGATGGGTCCCGACGGGAAGGCCGGCGTGCTATTGCTCGATCATGTGACCGACATCAGTAATGCAATGGTGAGATTCCTGCGCCGCGTGCACCGCGGGGCGGTCGGCGTGCTGATGGCGGTGGATGTTGAGACGGAGCAGGAGCAACAACTGAGACTGTGGCGACTGGGTGGCGCAGTCGCGGTGCGCATGCGACCGGTCAGCTCTGAACGATTGCGCCACCTTTTGCAAGAAAGTCGCAGCAGACACCACCTGCCGCCACTATCGCCGGAATTCGAGACGAGTCTCATCCGAGCGGCGGGCGGACGACCGGGGTGGATTCTTCGGTGCGTCGATTTGGAACGATACGGCGCTTATTGGCAGGCTGAGCAGCTCTCTGTATTGCAGCTGAGCGAGGATACGGAGATGGCATTGCGAAGCTTGGCCCTTGACCTCCTGAGGCAGGAGAGTCTTCCCGAAGAAAGGACAACGTCTGTCGCTGCGGAGGCGGCCTGCGAACCCGAGGGTCCCACCCGAGGCGGGCTGTTCCCGGTAGGGCATCGAACCCTCGACCCTCGCAGACCACGCAAGTAGGCGCCGGTGGCTTTCAATGGAGGCATTGCTTCCGATGCGCGCCAGATCGCTGCGCAACTGATCCCGCTTCGGGGGACCGAACCTTCAACCCCTCATGCGTAGGCCTCCTTTAGGATTGCGAGCCTACTGGCTTCGGGCACTCATGGGCTCACAGTCAGAGCGAGCGGGACGCGTCGCGCGGCATTTCGACAAGCTCGGAACCATCCTACAGGGCCCAGCACTGTCCGTTGCCCGCCGTACGGAAATCTTGGCGCGGTTTTCCGTACGGATTCCGTACGGAGATTTCTCAGAGAAGCTATGTCTTTGAATTTTTGGAGCGGGAAACGAGACTCGAACTCGCGACCCCAACCTTGGCAAGGTTGTGCTCTACCAACTGAGCTATTCCCGCCCGCCCGAATGGACGCGAGATTGTTAAGGACACGCACCGTGAAGTCAAGGCAATCACACGATTGCCACGGAATGACAATCATTTTTAATCAGTGACTTACGGCACATTGCTGACGGCCGACTTCGCACGGCTCCGCCCCGCTGCGCCGGACCGGGCGAGGGTTCCGCGAAGCCCTGAAATTCGGCGCCCGCCGGGTGCGCTCAGGGCTCGCGCAGGTCCGGCCAGGCCACGCGGAGGTAGGCCACCATTGACACCAGGGTCAGCACCGCTGCGAGCACCGTGAGGCCGAGACCGGCGTTGTAGGTCGGAAGCCCGAGAAGCGGATGACGGTAGAGCATCATGGCGAGCCCGACCACCTGGAAGATCGTCTTGTATTTGCCGAGCAGGGAGACCGCGACTTTGCGGCGCTGTCCGACTTCCGCCATCCACTCGCGCAGCGCCGAGATCGCGATCTCGCGACCGATGATCACGGCGGCCGTGAGGACCACGATGGGGCGGTGATCGCGGCTGACGAGGAGCACGAGCGCGGTCGCGACGATGAGCTTGTCGGCGACCGGATCGAGAAAAGCGCCGAGCCGCGAGGTTTGCCCCAAGCGCCGCGCGAGGTAGCCATCGAGTGAATCCGTAACGCCGGCCGCGGCGAAGATGAGCCCAGCGGCCGGATCGCGCCACGGGGAGCGGAGGTAAAACGCGAGCACCACCAGTGGAATGGCGGCGATGCGTACCCACGTCAGGATGTTCGGTACGGTCCACGAGACCGACGCGCCCGGTGCGCCTGAATTGGAGCTGTCCGCCATGGGTTAGAGAGCTGAGACTGCGCGTGCGGCGCGATTGCGATAGCCGTCCGGCGGCGGCCGCACGCTGCCGGGCTCAGGCACCGGGATGCAAATGATCGTAGATGCTCCTTGCGAGGGCCGCGCCGATTCCTTCGACTTGCTCGAATTCTGCCATAGCCGCACGCAGCACACCCTGCAGACCCCCGAAATGCCTGAGAAGCGCGCGTCGTTTGGCCGGGCCGAGCCCCGGGACGTCCTCGAGAATCGACTCGCTGTAGCGCCGTGCGCGCCGGCGCCGATGTCCGCTGATCGCAAAGCGGTGCGCTTCGTCGCGGATGCGCTGGATGAGCCGTAGCGCCGGGGAGTGCGGCTCGAGCATTCGCGGCGCCGCGGCGCCGTGAACGAAGAGCCGCTCCTGCCCGGGTCGCCGGTCGGGCCCCTTGGCCACCCCGACCAGGGTCAGGTCCTCGAATCCGAGCGGGGCGAGCACGGCGTGCACCTCGTTGATCTGGCCGAGGCCCCCGTCAATGAGGAGAAGGTCCGGCTCCGGGAGCTCGCCGTCGCGCACGCGCGTATAGCGCCGCTCGAGCGCCTGGCGAAGCGCGCCGTAGTCATCGCCGGGGGTCACGCCGGTGATATTGAAGCGACGGTACTCCTTTTTAAGGGGGCCTTCGGCGCCGAATACCACGCACGAGGCGACCGTCCCCTCCCCGCCCGTGTGGCTCACGTCGAAGCACTCGATGCGCGCGGGCAGCTCGGGCAGGTCGAGCTCGTGCGCCAGGTCTGCGAGCATCTCCTCGGCGCCGCGGCGCTGCGCGAGGCGCATGCGAAGCGACTGCGTCGCATTCTCGTCGGCAAGCTCGATCCATTTGGCTCCGATTCCGCGCTGGGCCCGGCGAATCTCGACCGCATAGCCCGCGCGCTCCCTCAAGACCTCTGCGAGCGCCTCGGCATCCGGAAGCTCCCGTCCGACGAGGATCTCGGGGGGCGGCGCCTGCGAGACGTAGTACTGCACCATGAACGAGCGCAGCGCCTCTTCGGGCTCGGCGAGCGTGGCGCGTGGAAAATAGCTCGTCGTCCCGAGGTTGCGTCCGCCGCGCACGAGCATCACGCTCACGGCAAACTCCCCCGGCTCGCCCACGATCGCGAGCACATCGGCATCGCGATTCCCCTCGGCGGTCACGATCTGTTGGGCCTGGATGCGCTTGAGCGCGGCGAGCTGATCGCGAATGCGTGCGGCTCGCTCGAACTCGAGCTTGCCCGCCGCCTCCTCCATGCGCGTCTGCAGCTGCTCGTTGACCTCGCGGCTGCGCCCCTCGAGCACCGTGACGGCGCTCTTGAGATCCTCCGCGTAGGCTTCGCGGGTCACAAGCCCGACGCACGGCGCGGAACAGCGTCCGATCTGGTGCTGCAGGCAGGGGCGGCTGCGGTTGGCGAAGAACGTGTCGCGGCAGTTGCGGATCAGGAAGAGCTTCTGCAGTCCCTGGAGCGTTTCGCGCACCGCGCCCGCGCTCGGAAACGGACCGAAGTACCGGCCTCGCGCCGAGCGCGAGCCCCGGTAGAACGTGAGCCGCGGAAACTCGTGGTCGGTCGCGAGATGGATGTACGGGAAGCTCTTGTCGTCGCGCAGAACCACGTTGAAGCGCGGCTTGTGCTCCTTGATGAGGTTGTACTCGAGCAGCAGCGCCTCCGTTTCGGAATTGGTCACCGTCACCTCGATGCTCGCGATCTGCTGCACCAGGGCCTGAACCTTCGGGGCGACGTTGCTCGGATTGAAGTACGTGCCGACGCGGTCCTTGAGGTTGCGCGCCTTGCCTACGTACAGGAGCTCCCCCTCGACGTTGTACATGCGGTAGACACCGGGCCGCCGCGGGAGCGAGGCCACGTATTCCCTGCAGTCGAACGTCCGTGCCTTCATCGCGCGCGAGCCTCGGGCATGGTCACGGCCGTGCGGGCGTCGCCTTGGCGAGCTCCACTGCCCGCTCGAGCACCTGGCCGAACATTCGCTCCGTCAGCCGTCCCGTCTGCGTGTTGTAACGGCTGCAATGATAGGAATCGATCAGGGTCAAGGCCCCGCCGAGCACGTGCTCCCGGCCGTGCCCGAACGGGAACGCCGCGCGCTTGAGCCCGAGGGCGAGGAGCGCGGCATCGTGGCCGATGCGACCGAGCGCAACCAGCACGCGCGTGCTCGTGAGCCGCGCGAGCTCGGCCTGGAGATAGGCATTGCAGCGGCGGATCTCCTCCGGGAGCGGCTTGTTCGCAGGCGGCGCGCACTTGACGGCGTTGACGATGCGGACCCCGCGGAGCTTCAGTCCATCGTCATTCGCGACGGATTCGCGCCGTGTCGCAAGCCCGAGCCGATAGAGCGTCTGATAGAGCAGAATCCCGGCGAAGTCGCCCGTGAAGGGCCGAGCAGTGCGGTTCGCCCCGTGTAGCCCCGGCGCGAGCCCGATGAGCACGATGCGCGGCCGCTCGTCCCCGAAGGAAGGCACCGGACGACACCAGTAGCCGGGATAGCGCGCGCGGCACTGCTCGAGGTAGGCCGCGAGCCGCGGACAGCGCCTGCAGTTGCGATCGTAGAGGCTCGTAGTGCGCGCACTCATCCGGCGCTGGGAGCGGGCCACGGCTCGTCCGGGTCGTCCATGTGCCGAATGACCGCCGCTGCGAACCCCGAGCAGCTCATGAGTTTCGCGCCCGGGATGAGGCGCTGCAACGCCTCCTCGACGTTCTTGCGCGCGGCGAGCTCGCGCTTGGGCACGCGGATCGCCTCGCGGAGCCGTGCGAGGTCATAGGTGAGCTCCTTGCTCGCGATCGTCCGCGCGACACCGCGGATGATGAGCTCGGCGGCCTCGGTCCACTTGAGGTAGCGAAGCATCATCTCCGCGGAGAGGATGAGCGAGCCGGGATTGACGCGGTCCTTGCCGGCGAACCCGGGAGCCGTGCCGTGCGTCGCCTCGAACACGGCCGGGCCGTCGCCGATGTTCCCGCCCGGGGCGATACCGATGCCGCCGACCTGCGCGGCGAGCGCATCGGAGATGTAATCGCCGTTGAGATTGAGCGTCGCGATCACGTCGTACTCCTCCGGGCGCATCAGCACCTGCTGGAGAAAGTTGTCGGCGATCACGTCCTTCACGACGATATCCGCGCCGGTGAGGGGGTTGCGGAAGCTGAGCCAGGGTCCGCCGCTCAACTCGTGCGCTCCGAACTCCTCGCGCGCGAGCTGGTAGCCCCAGTTGCGGAACGCGCCCTCCGTGTACTTCATGATGTTGCCCTTGTGCACGAGCGTCACGGAGACCCGATCGTTGTCGATCGCGTACTGGAGTGCCTTGCGAATCAATCGCTGACTGCCCTCCTTGGAGACCGGCTTGATCCCGAGCGCCGAGCTCGCGGGAAAGCGGATTCCCGTCACTCCGAGCTCGCGTTGCAGGAACGCGGTCAGCTTGAGCACCTCCGGTGAGCCGGCCGGCCACTCGATCCCGGCATAGATGTCCTCCGTGTTCTCGCGAAACACCACCATGTCGGTGAGGCTCGCATCGAGCATCGGGCTCGCGACGCCTGGGAAGTAGCGGATGGGACGCACGCACGCGTAGAGGTCGAGCGCCTGGCGCATGGCGACATTGAGCGAGCGGATGCCCTGCCCGATGGGCGTCTCGAGCGGACCCTTGATCGAGACCACGAACTCACGCAGCGCGTGGAGTGTCTCCGGCGGGAGCGAGTCCCCGTAGAGCCGTTGGGCCTTGGCTCCCGCAAAGACCTCCATCCAGCAGATGCGCCTCGTGCCCCCGTAGGCCATGCCCACGGCGGCATCCACCACCTCGAGCATCGCGGGGGTGACATCGATGCCGATGCCGTCGCCCTCGATGAACGGGATGATCGGTCGATCGGGGACCGCGAGTGTGGTGTCGGTGTTGACGGTGATCCGGTCACCGTCCGGCGGCACGTTGATGCGATCGTAATGCACGGGGCTCCCGAGGCGGTCCCGCCGAGTTAGCGCGCCGTGCCGCCCCCGCGCCGCGTGCTCTGCGCGCGCTCGGCGATGAGGAGCGCAAGCTCGAGCGCCTGCTCGTAGTTCAAGCGCGGGTCGACGCTCGAGCGATACGCGCGCTGGAGATCCGCGTCGGTGAGACCGCGCGCCCCGCCGGTGCATTCGGTCACATCCTCGCCGGTGAGCTCGACGTGCACGCCGCCCAGGCTCGAGCCGAGCTCGGCGTGGATGCGAAAGGCGAGCTCGATCTCCTTCAGGATGTTCTCGAACCGCCGGGTCTTGAGCCCGCCCGTCGAGGTCTCGGTGTTGCCGTGCATGGGATCGCAGATCCACAGCACGGTCTGTCCGGTGCGGCGCACCGCTTCGATGAGCGGAGGCAGACGCTTCTCGATGTCATTCGCGCCGAAACGATGGATGAAGGTGAGGCGGCCCGGCTCGTTATGAGGATTGAGCGTCGTGACCAGACCCTGCGCCCAGGCGGAATCCATTCCCGAGCCGACCTTCACGGCGACGGGGTTGCTGATGCCGCGGAAGTACTCGACGTGCGCGCCGTCGAGCTGCGCGGTGCGCATACCGATCCACGGCAGATGGGTCGAGAGGTTGTACCAGCGTTGCTGGCGCGGGATGAAGCGCGTCTGAGCCTGCTCGTACAGGAGGAGCAAGCCCTCGTGACTCGCGTAGAACCCGGCATGGGTCGCCTCGTGCACGGGCTGACCGCTCAAGCCCTCGAAGAAGTCGAGCGCATCCGCGATCGAGTCCGCGATGCGGTGGAAGGCCTCCTTGAGCGGGGAGTGCTTGACGAAGCCCAAGTCCCAATACTCGGGGTGATGCAGATCCGCGAAGCCACCGTCGACGAGTGCGCGCACGAAGTTGAGCGTGAGGGCCGCGCGCTCGTAGCCGCGCAGCAGCAGGTTCGGATCCGGGGCCCGCGCCTGTGCGGTGAACTCGGGCGCATTGACGAGGTCGCCCCGGTAGCTCGGGAGCGTCACTCCGTCGCGCGTCTCGGTGTCCGCCGAGCGGGGCTTCGCGTACTGCCCGGCCATGCGCCCGACGCGCACGATCGGTTTCTTCAAGCCCTGAAGCAGCACGAGACTCATCTGTAGCAGGATCTTGAGCTTCTTCGCGATCTGGTCGGACTCGCAATCGGCAAACGTCTCGGCGCAGTCCCCGCCCTGAAGCACGAATGCCTGGCCGCGCTGCGCGGCCGCGAGCCGCTCGCGCAGCGCATCCACCTCCCACGACACCACGATCGGCGGCAGGCGCGAGAGCTGCGCGACCACACGCTCGAGCGCGGCCGGATCGTCGTAGCGGGGTTGCTGCTGGGCGGCCTTCGACTGCCAGCTCGCGGGATGCCAGGTGAGCGTCGTGTCGGGTGAGCGCATTGATTTCAAAGGGGTTCCGACCTCCCGCCGTTCATCCCGCGGGAGCGATCGTCAGGAGGCGAAAGACTACCACGAATCCCGCCGGTCCCGCCGAGCGCTGGCGCCAACCTGCGCCCGAGAGCAGAATCGTGCGCTTTGGAGACGGTCCGCATGCATCGGGTTCTGATTCTCGGCGCCGGGAAGATCGGCGCGCTCATCTCAGGACTCCTCGCGGAATCTGGCGCCTACGACGTGCAGTTGGGCGATGTGGATGGGGCCGCGGCCGATGCGGTCGCCAAGGCGCACGGCTCGGCGCGCCTGACGAGCCACGGTCTCGATGCGACCGACGCACTCGCCCTCGAGCGCCAGGTACGCGCTCATCCGGTCGATGCCATCGTCTCGAGCCTGCCGTACTACTGCAACATCACGGTCGCCGAGGCGGCGCGGTCGGCGGGCCTCAACTACTTCGATCTCACCGAGGACGTGGAGGTGACACGCGCGGTACGGCGCATTGCGGCGGGCGCCCGACACGCGTTCGTCCCGCAATGCGGACTCGCGCCGGGATTCGTGAGCATCGCGGCCAACGAGCTCATGACGCATTTCGATGAGGTGCGCAGCTGCAAGCTGCGTGTCGGTGCGCTACCGCAGCATCCGAACAACGTGCTCAAGTACTCGCTCACCTGGTCGACCGAGGGTCTCATCAACGAGTACGGCAATCCCTGCCAGGCGATGGTCGACGGGCGGCTGGTGGAGGTCGCGCCGCTCGAAGGGCTCGAGGAGATCGAGATCGACGGCACGCTCTATGAGGCCTTCAACACCTCGGGCGGCCTGGGGTCCCTCGCGCAGACGCACGGACTCGGCGTCGAATCGATGAACTACAAGACGATCCGCTACCCCGGCCACTGCGCGCAGATGCGCCTGCTGATGAACGACCTCAAGCTCAACCAGGATCGCGCGACGCTCAAGCGCGTGCTCGAGAACGCGGTACCGCAGACGCTGCAGGACGTGGTGATCGTGTATGCCGCGGTCACCGGCAAGCAGGAAGGCGACCTGCGCGAGGAGAACTACGTGAACAAGGTCTACCCGCAGGTCATCGCCGGACGGCTGTGGTCGGCGATCCAGGTGACGACCGCGGCCGGCATGTGCGCGGTGCTCGACCTGGTGCTCGAGCGGCCCGGTAAGTACGTGGGATTCATCGCGCAGGAGCAGTTTCGCCTCACGGAGATTCTCGCCAACCGCTTCGGCCGCCACTACAGCTCGGGCGGCACCAAGGAGGTCTCCGCGGAGGTGGTCGTCTCGGGCAAGGCCGGCAAGCAGCGCCGGCTCCGCGGCGCCGCCTGATCGCATGAGCGCATCGGGCGGGACGCGCGCGGATCTCCGCGCCATTCTCGGGCGCTTGGGTCTGAGCGAGACCAATCCGGGGGCCTGGTCGGGAACGCGCGGCTGGTCGGGGAGCGGCCACGACACGATCGAGGTGCGCAATCCCGCGAGCGGCGAGCGTATCGCGAGCGTGCTTGCCGCGGGGGCCGAGGACTACGAGACGGTGCTGCATTCGGCCACGGCTGCCGCGGCCGAGTGGCGGCGCGTGCCGGCACCCAAGCGTGGGGAGATCGTGCGGTCGCTCGGCGAGGAATTACGCCGCGCGAAGGCCGATTTGGGCGCGCTCGTCACCCTCGAGAACGGCAAGATTCTCGCCGAAGGGCTCGGGGAAGTGCAGGAGATGATCGACATCGCCGATTTCGCCGTCGGCCAGTCGCGCATGCTCTACGGCCTGACGATGCACTCCGAGCGGGGCCAGCACCGCATGTACGAGCAGTGGCATCCCTTGGGCGTCGTCGGAATCATCTCCGCATTCAATTTTCCGGTGGCGGTGTGGTCGTGGAATGCGCTGCTCGCCGCCGTGTGCGGCAACGCCTCGGTGTGGAAACCCTCACCCAAGACTCCGCTCGCCGCGATCGCCGTGCAACACCTGTGCAATCGCGTGCTCGAGGCGCATCACCTCCCGCCGATCTTCCAGCTCATCGTCGATGCCGGCACGGCGCTCGCGACCCGTCTCACCGAGGATCCGCGCGTAGCGCTCCTGTCCTTCACCGGCTCGACCGCCGTGGGGCGCACGGTCGCGGAACGGGTCGCCGCGCGGCTCGGCAAGAGCTTGCTCGAGCTCGGCGGAAACAACGCGATCATCGTCGATGAGAGCGCAAATCTCGATCTCGCCGTGCCGGGGATCGTCTTCGGCGCGGTGGGCACCGCGGGCCAGCGCTGCACGAGCACGCGTCGCGTGCTCGTGCACGAGTCGCGCCGCAGCGAGCTCGAGCGCCGGCTCGCCCATGCGTACGCGCAAGTCCGCATCGGCGACCCGCTCGCGGCCGGCACGCTGATGGGCCCGCTGATCGATTCCGCTGCCGTCGCGCGCTTTGAGGCGGCGGTCGCCGCGGCGCGTGCCGCCGGCGCGGAAGTGCTCTACGGCGGGCGGGCGCGCCCGGGACCCGGCCATTTCGTCGAGCCGACGCTGATCCGCGCGCGCAACGACTGGTCGATCGTGCAGACCGAGACGTTCGCGCCGATCCTCTACGTGATCGGCGTCGCCTCGCTCGAGGAGGCGATCGAGCTGCAGAACCGTGCGGCGCACGGCCTCTCCTCTTCGATCTTCACCGATCGGCTCCAACACGCCGAGCGGTTTCTGTCGGCCGAGGGGAGCGACTGCGGTATCGCGAATGTGAACATCGGCACCTCCGGCGCCGAGATCGGCGGCGCCTTCGGCGGGGAGAAGGACACCGGAGGCGGACGCGAGTCCGGATCGGACGCCTGGAAGGCCTACATGCGCAGGCAGACGAACACGATCAACTGGGGAGGCACGCTCCCGCTCGCGCAGGGGATCGAGTTCAAGCTCTCTTCTTAAGCGCGCCCGGCCTCGTCGCGCTTTGCCGCGCGCCACAGCGCATCCCATTCGGGCGCCGAGAGCGCATCGAGCGCAATTCCGCGCTCGCGCGCCGCGCGCTCCATGTGGGCGAAGCGCCGCTCGAACTTCGCATTCGCCGCGCGCAGCGCCCGCTCCGGATCGACCTCGAGATGACGGCTCAAGTTCGCGAGCGCGAAGAGCAGGTCGCCCAGCTCCTCGACGACTTCGCGATGCGCCGCGGTCGTCGGCGCCGACGCATCGCAGTGCGGCCCGGGCGAGCTTGCGGCCATGGCCGCGTCGAGCTCGGCCAGCTCCTCGGCCACTTTCTCGCGCACTTGGGATGCGGCGAGCCAGTCGAAACCCACCCGACCGGCGCGCTTGCCGAGCTTGGTCGCGCGCGTGAGCGCGGGGAGTGCCAGGGGCACATCGGCGAGCACCCCAGATGCGCCGCGGCCGCGCCGCTCAGCTGCCGCCGCGCGCTCACGCTCCTTGTGCGACTCCCAGCGCTCATTGAGCGCCCCGGGGCTCGCGGGCAGCTCCTCCGCGGCGAAGACGTGCGGATGGCGGCGCACGAGCTTGTCGCGGATCGCCGCGGCGACGGCGGCGAAGTCGAACCAGCCGCGCTCTTGGGCGAGCCGCGCATGAAAGACAATCTGAAAGAGCAGATCGCCGAGCTCGTCCTTCAGCTCCTCGGGCGCTCCGCGCTCGATCGCATCGGCCACCTCGTAGGCTTCCTCGATCGTGTAGGGCGCGATCGTCGCGAAGGTCTGGGCGCGATCCCAGGGACAGCCGTGCGCGGGATCGCGCAGCCTGCGCATCACCTCGAGGAGCTCGGCGAGCGCATCGCACCCGCTCACGGCCGCGGATCCTCGGTGCACAGCCGGTAGAGCGTGAGCAGCATGCCGGCCGTCGCACCCCAGATGTTGCGCTCGCCGTAAGGAATGTCGCAGAGCTCGACCTCCGACTCACCCCCTGCGAAGCGGCGCAGACGCGCGCGATGGTTCGCGGGCTCGAAGATGAAGGAAAGCGGCACCTCGAAAGTATCGGCGACCTCCTGGGCGTCGAGCCGCAACGCAAACCCCGGGCGCACGAACCCGACCACCGGGGTCACCCGAAAGCCGCTGATGACGACGTGGTCCGGGAGGTAGCCCACCACCTCCACGCGTGCCGGATCGAGGCCGATCTCCTCGTGCGCCTCGCGCAATGCCGCCGCGCGCGGACTCGCATCCTGCGGCTCGATGCGCCCGCCCGGGAAGCTCACCTGGCCGGGATGGTTGCGCAATCGCGTCGCCCGCTCGGTGAGCAGCACGGTGGGCTGCGGGTCGTGCTCGATGATCGGAACCAGAACCGCCGCCGCGATCGGATGCACGGGAAAGTACTCACGGTACTCGCGGCTCTGCTCCGCCGTGAGCCCTGGCAGGAGCCATTGCTCCGGCTCGTGGCGCGGCGCGCTGCCCGCGAGTCGCTCGCGGATCCGCCGTCCCCAGTCGTGCGCGCCGTCCATGCGATCCTTGGCGGCCGGCATCCCGAGTGCGGGAGCCGCGCCGCTCATCCGCCCGCGCCCGTGCCGCCTTTGATGCCGCCGCGCGTGAGCTCGGCCGGGTCGAGGAGCCGCTCGAGCTCCTCGCGCGGCACATCGGTCATGCTCGCCGCGACTTCGCGGATCGGCCGGCCCTGGGCGTACGCTTTCTTCGCGATCGCCGCGCCTTTCTCGTAACCGATGACCGGATTGAGCGCGGTCACGAGGATCGGATTGCGCTCCAGCGCCTCGGCAATGCGCGCCTCGTTGACCGTGAAGCCCGCCACGGCGCGATCGGCGAGAAGCCTGAGCACGTTCGCGAGCAGCCGGATGCTCTCGAGCAGATCGTAGGCGATGATGGGCAGCATCACGTTCAACTGAAAGTTTCCCGACTGCGCGGCGAGCGTGATGGTCGCATCGTTCCCGACCACCTCCGCGGCAACCATGGCCGCCGCCTCCGGAACGACCGGGTTCACCTTCCCCGGCATGATGCTGCTGCCCGGCTGCAGCGCCGGCAGGGCGATCTCCCCGAGTCCGGCGAGCGGACCACTGTTCATCCAGCGCAGATCGTTCGCGATCTTGAGGAGGCTCACCGCGAGCACCTTGAGCTGCCCGGAGAGCTCGGCGGCCGTGTCCTGGCACGCGAGCGACTCGAAGTAATTGCGGCTCGGGCGAAAGGCGATGCCCGTGAGCTGGGCGAGCTCGTCGCAGAACGACTTGCCGAACTGCGCCGGCGCGTTGATGCCGGTGCCGACCGCGGTGCCGCCCTGAGCGAGCGCGAGCAGCCGCGGCTCGACGGCCTCGAGCCGCGCGTAACCGTTCTCGAGCTGCGTGCGCCATCCGGAGAGCTCCTGGCCGAGCGTCACCGGCATGGCGTCCATGAGGTGGGTCCGCCCGGTCTTCACCACGGCGCCCACCTCGCGCTCCTTCGCGCGCAGCGCCGCGCAGAGGTGCTCGATCGCGGGCATCAGGTCCCCGTGCAGCGCGAGCGCCGCGCTCACGTGGATGGCGGTGGGGATCACGTCGTTGCTGCTCTGACCCAGGTTCACCTCGTCGTTCGGATGCACGGCGCGGCCGAGCCGGCGCGCGGCAAGGTGCGCGATCACCTCGTTCGCATTCATGTTCGTGCTGGTACCGGAGCCGGTCTGGAAGACGTCGATCGGAAAGTGCGCATCGTGTTCGCCCTGCGCCACCTCCTGCGCTGCCGCGCCGATCGCCTGGGCGAGCCCGGCATCGAGGAGCCCGAGGCGCGCATTCGCCGCCGCCGCAGCCTGTTTGATGAGGCCGAGCGCCCGGATGAACGAACGCGGCATGCGCCGCCCGCTCACGGGGAAGTTCTGCACGGCGCGCTGCGTCTGCGCCCCCCAGAGCGCATCGGCGGGCACCTCGAGCTCTCCCATGCTGTCGCGCTCGGTTCGGTTGCGGCTCGTCATCGGCGGCTCCATGTGCCCGGCGCGCCTGCGTTCTGAGCGGGCGTCCGCGGCCGTGCGATCGTATGCGGTATGATCGTGAATCGTAGCATCCCGAGGCCCGCGCGACGCATGTCCACAAGCCCCCTCGATGCGCTCTCCCCCGTCGACGGCCGCTACCATTCCGTGGCGGAGCCGCTGCGTACGCTCATGTCGGAGTCGGGATTGATCCGCGAGCGCATCCGCATCGAGGCCGCCTGGCTCCTGCATCTCTCCTCCGCCGCGCCCGAGCTCCCCGGCGCGCGTCTCGGCGATGCGGTACGGCGCCGCGCCGAGGCGCTCGCGCGCGCGGCACCGGGGGAAGCGGCGGCGGCGGTCAAGGGCATCGAGGCACGGATCAATCACGACGTGAAGGCGGTGGAGTACTACGTTCGCGGGGAGCTTGCGGCGGCAGGTGCGGCCGCGGCCACTCTCGAGCTCGTGCACTTCGGGTGCACCTCCGAGGACATCAACAACCTGAGCTATGCGCGGCTCCTCGCCGCCGCGCGCAGCGTGCTCGCCCATGCGCTCACGGAGCTGCGCGCCGAGCTCGCGGGTCTCGCGGCGCGTTACGCCGAGATGGCGATGCTCGCGCGCACGCACGGACAGCCGGCGAGCCCAACCACTCTCGGCAAGGAGCTCGCGAACTTCGCGGCGCGTCTGCAGCGGGCGACGCAGCGGCTCAACCGCGTGGAGATCCTCGGGAAGTGGAACGGAGCGGTCGGCAACTTCAACGCGCACGTCGCCATCCTGCCGGGGCTCGATTGGCCGGATATCGCGCGCGGCTTCGTCGAATCGCTCGGCCTGCGCTACAACCCCTACACCACGCAGATCGAGCCGCACGACTGGATTGCGGAGTACTGCGACGCGGTGGCCGGCGCCAACGCGATCCTCATCGGCGCCTGCCGCGATTTCTGGGGCTACATCTCGCTCGGGTATCTGCGCCAGCGAGTCGTTGCCGGGGAGGTCGGCTCCTCGACCATGCCGCACAAGGTGAACCCGATCGACTTCGAGAACGCCGAAGGCAATCTCGGAATCGCCAATGCGCTGCTCAAGCACTTCGCGGAAAAGTTGCCGGTCTCGCGCTTCCAGCGTGACCTCACGGACTCGACGGTGCTGCGCAACGTGGGCGTCGCGCTCGCCCACGCGCTCGTTGCCTGGCGCGCGATGCTCCGTGGCCTCGCGCGGATCGAGGCGGACGCGGCGCGGATGGCAGACGATCTCGAGGGCGCCTGGGAAGTGCTCGCCGAGGCCTATCAAACGGCACTGCGCGCAGCCGGCGTCCCGGAAGGCTATGAGCTCCTCAAGTCCTTGACGCGCGGGCAGACGGTCGAGCCGCGTGCGCTCATCGCCCTCATCGACTCGCTGCCCCTTCCCGAGCAGGCGAAGGTCGAGCTCAAGAAGCTGCAGCCGGCGAATTATGTCGGATTGGCCGCGCGCCTTGCCCGTGAAGCGGCCTCCTCCGGTGCATCCGGCGCGCCGCAGCCCCCGCGCAAAGAGTGATCCTGCTCAAGCTTTTCGCGCGCTAGCGGCGCCCGAGCGGCCCAAAGCGTGACCGGGTGCACTCATTCCCCGCGCACGCCTCTTATCATCCGGGTAACTGTCGGCGGCGCACTGCCTGCACGGCAGCCTACTGCTGCGAGCCTACACGCACGAATATGCCCGGGGATAGCGAAACGACGAGCGTCTTCGCCCTGCTTGCAGGCGCACGCTGCGCGCCGGAGAGTGCGGGCGCTGCGGCGAGCCTCGCGACGCCACCCCGCACCGACGAGCCGCTCACCGTCCTCACGTCCCTCGAGGAGGCGCGTGCCGCGGTCGACACCGCCGCGGCCTCCGCCCAGAGGATGATCTCGATCTACACGCCCGATCTCGAGCCCGAGCTCTACGACCAATCCCCGTTCCTCGAGATCATCAAGCGCTTCGTGCTCTCGCGCAGCTTCTCGAAGGTGCGCGTGCTCCTCGTCGATCCGGGTCGCGTCATGCGCGACAGCAACCGCTTTGTCGCGATGGGTCGGCGGCTGTCGAGCTACATCGACATCCGCTATGTGGCGGACCACGCCCCCCAGCGTGCCTCGGCCTATCTGATCGCCGACGACCGCGCCATCGTGTATCGGCTGCGCTCGGACACGTGGGATGGGATCGCGGACTTCAACAATCCTCCCGTCGCCCGGCTCTACCTGAACGAGTTCGACGCCGTCTGGAGCGCGAGCGCTCCGGAGAGCGTGCTGCGCTCGGTCCGCCGACGCAGCTGAGCGCCACTCGATCGGCCGCGACCGCGTCGGTGCGCGCGAGCGCCGCGCTATACTTCCCCGATGGCTCTCAACCCGGCTGTCACCGTCGCCGCGCTCGCCGAGCGCGACGGCCGATTCCTCGTCGTGGAGGAGCGCATCGACGGCCGCATCGTGCTCAACCAGCCCGCCGGTCACCTCGAGGACGGGGAGACGCTGCTACAGGCCGTTGCGCGGGAGGCGCGTGAGGAGACCGCCTGGCGCTTCACGCCGCGTGCGCTCCTCGGTGTCTATCTCTGGCACCACCCCGACAGCGGTCATTCGGTCATGCGCTTCGCGTTCACCGGGATCGTGAGCGACCACGATCCTCTGCAGCCGCTCGATCAGGGCATTCTCGCCACGCACTGGCTCACCCGCCGCGAGCTCATCGAGCGCAGCCAGCGCCTGCGCAGCCCGCTCGTCCTGCGCTGCGTGGATGACTATCTCGCCGGTCACCGCCACCCGCTCGAGACGGTGGCCCTCATCGACGGGCACCCTCCGGCATGGACCGCAAGTCCGCTTCCCGCATCGTCGTAGGGCTCTCGGGCGGCGTCGACTCCGCCGTCGCCGCGCTCTTGCTCAAGGAGCAGGGCTTCGAGGTGCACGGGTTGTACATGAGCAACTGGGACGACGAGGATGCCTACTGCACGGCGGCCCAGGATTTCCAGGACGCCCGCAGCATCGCCCGGGAGCTTGCGATCCCATTGCACCGGGTGAGCTTCGCAGCCGAGTATCGCGCCCGCGTCTTCGAGCACTTCCTCGCCGAGCACCGCGCGGGCCGCACGCCGAACCCGGACGTGTTGTGCAATCGCGAGGTGAAGTTCGGCGTGGCGCTGCGTTATGCCGAGCGGCTCGGCGCGCAGCGCTTCGCAACCGGGCACTACGCACGGCTCCTGCCCGCAGCCGACGGCGTCGAGCTGCATCTCGCGCGCGATGCGGCCAAGGATCAGACCTACTTCCTGCACGCCGTCACCCGCAGCGCCCTCGAGCGCGCGCTGATGCCGCTTGGAGAGAGCACCAAGTCCGAGGTGCGCGCACGCGCTCGCAGCGCGGGGCTTCCCGTGCACGATAAGCCCGACAGCACCGGAATCTGCTTCATCGGCGAGCGCCCGTTCCGCGACTTCCTGGCGCGCTTCCTGCCGAGCGAGCCGGGACCGATCGAGTCGAGCGAGGGCACGCTGCTCGGATCGCACCCGGGCCTCGCCTTCTACACGCTCGGCCAGCGCGCCGGGCTTGCGATCGGCGGGCGCCGCGGCGCCGCCGAGGCGCCCTGGTACGTGGCGGCGAAGGACCGCGCGCGCAATGCGCTCATCGTGGTGCAGGGACACGAGCACCCGCTCCTCAAGCATACGGAGCTGGTGACTGAGCCGTTCGCCTGGCTCGCTGAGCCGCCCGAGCGCGCGCGCCGCTGCACCGTGCGGGTGCGCCATCGCCAGGCGCCGCAGCCGGCACTCATCGAGCCGCGCATGAGCCGGGCCGTGCGCATCGTATTCGATGAGCCGCAGCGCGCGATGACGCCCGGACAGTACGCCGTCGTCTACGAGGGCACGCGCTGCCTCGGAGGCGGGGTGATCGAGGCAGTCGCGCCCGATATACTTTGCGCAGCGGCTCGCGGCGAGCACCGGCGGAGAGCTTCATGACCGACAGCTTCAAGGCGCGCACCACCCTTCCCGTCGGGGATCGATCGTACGAGATCGTGAGCCTCGCGGCACTCCCGCAGGAGAAGGTGACGCGGCTCCCGTACTCGCTCAAGGTGCTGCTCGAGAACCTGCTCCGGTTCGAAGACGGCGTGAACGTGACGCGCGCCGACATCGAGGCGCTCCTCGAGTGGCAGCCCGACGCGGCGCCCGATCACGAGATCGCCTTCACCCCGGCGCGGGTCATTCTGCAGGACTTCACCGGCGTCCCGTGCATCGTCGACTTGGCCGCGATGCGCGAGGCCATCCAGCGCCTGGGGGGCGATGCGCAACGCGTCAATCCGCTCGCGCCCGCCGAGCTCGTCATCGACCACTCGGTGCAGGTCGATGAGTACGGCTCGCCCGCGGCGCTCGCCGCGAACACCGCGATCGAGTTCAAGCGCAATGTCGAGCGCTACGCGTTCCTGCGCTGGGGCCAGAAGGCGTTCGACAACTTCCGCGTGGTTCCGCCCAACACCGGCATCGTGCATCAGGTCAACCTCGAGTATCTCGCGCGGGTGATCTTCGACCGCACGCAAGGCGCGCGCCGCGAGGCTTACCCGGATACCCTCGTCGGCACCGACTCGCACACCACGATGGTCAACGGACTCGGCGTGCTCGGCTGGGGCGTCGGCGGGATCGAGGCCGAGGCCGCCATGCTCGGCCAGCCGATCACCATGCTCATTCCGCAGGTCATCGGCGTACGCCTCACCGGGAGCCTGCGCCCGGGCGCCACCGCGACCGATCTCGTGCTCACCGTGACGGAGATGCTGCGTAAGCGCGGCGTCGTCGACAAGTTCGTCGAGTACTTCGGCGACGGGCTCGCGAGCCTGCCGCTCGCCGATCGGGCGACGATCGGCAACATGGCGCCCGAATACGGCAGCACCTGCGGCATCTTTCCGATCGACGAGGAGACGGTCCGCTATCTCGAGCTCACCGGACGCCCACGCGAGCGCGTCGCGCTCGTCGAGACCTACGCGAAGTCGCAGGGCCTGTGGCGCACGGCGCACGCCGAGCCGCGCTACACGGATGTGCTCGAGCTCGATCTCGGCACGGTGGAGGCGAGCCTCGCCGGTCCGCGCCGGCCGCAGGATCGCGTCCCGCTGCGGCTGGCGAGGAGCAGTTACCAGGCGAGTCTCAAGAAGATGGCCGAGGAGCGCGTGCAGCGTGATGCCGGCCGCAGCGGCCTCGGCGCGGCCCCGGTCGCGCTCGAGGGGAAATCCCTCGAGCTCACCGACGGCGCGGTGCTCATCGCGGCGATCACGAGCTGCACGAACACCTCGAACCCCTCCGTGATGCTCGGAGCCGGGCTCCTCGCGCGCAATGCGCACCGCGCAGGCCTCAAGGCGAAGCCGTGGGTGAAGACGAGCCTGGCGCCAGGCTCGCGGGTGGTCACCGATTACTATCGGAGGGCGGGCCTTCTCGAGGACCTCGAGGCCGTGGGATTCGATCTCGTCGGCTACGGCTGCACGACTTGCATCGCCGCCGGGACGCCCGTTCTGCTGGCCGACGGCACAAGCCGCAAGATCGAGCAGATGCCCTCCGCCGGCGGTAAGCGAGTCTGGGGGCCGACGGGCGAGCGAACGCTCGGCACCGCCGTTCAAACCGAGCTGCTGCGGCAGGGTGAACGGGAGTGCGTCACCCTTGCGCTTCAGGACGGTCGTACGTTGGTCTGCACCCCGGACCACGAGCTCCTGCGCGGCGACGGCCGCTGGGTGCGCGCGGACTCACTGGACATCGGCCGCGATCGCGTCGTGATGGGCCTGGAAGCGCCCCTCGATGAGCCCGGCGACGACGAGGTCGGCTACGAGCTCGCGTCGGGCTCGTTGAGGTTCGACTTCTCGAGCGAGCCCGAGCGTGCACGCATGCTCGCGTTCGCCCGACTGGTCGGGCACCTGATCAGCGATGGGTCGATCAGCGTAGACGGTCAAGCGAGGATGTGCGTGGGCCAGGCGCTCGACCGCGAAGCTGTTCTCAACGATGTTGAGTTGCTCACCCACCGGCGCCCGGTCGGCACGCGCTACGACGAGCGCAAGTGGACGATCGTGCTCCCAACCGTCCTGGCTGATGCCATCGCAGCACTTCCCGGCGTGCGCAGCGGCCGGTGCATCGACCAGGCGCCGTGCCTGCCGCAATTCGTACTTGCGCCCGAGTGTCCGGTCGCGGTCGCGCGGGAGTTTCTCGGCGGCCTTTTCGGAGCGGATGGTGATGCACCGACCCTTCACCGCCAGGGCTCGAGCGACGAGAACGCGATCCTGCTTCCGCCTGCCTACGCTCAAAGCGCCAAGCCCGAACACGTGCAACGGCTCGAAGAGATGATGCGCGGCATCGTTCAGCTCCTGGTGCGCTGCGGCGTGAAGGCGCGCGGCGCGAGGGTCGGCTCGTACCCGACACGGCGATCGCGATCGAGCTATCCGTCCGCGCACGATGGGGTGCGCCGAATCGAGGTTCGTCTTCAGTTGACCGAAGGCCTGTCGTTTGTGGAGCGCGTCGGGTATCGCTACTGCCTCGACAAGTCATTGCGCGCGAGTGCTGCAGCCGTGTATTGGCGCACGGTCGACACGATCAATCGCCAGCGCCTGTGGATGGCGGACCGTCTCGATGCGCTGCGCCGGATACGCTGCGAGGGGTCCTTCCGGGAGGCCCGCCGTGTCGCGGCGATGGAGATGGCGGCCCGCGAGACTCCGGTCTTTCCACACTACTCGCTCCTGGAGGGTCACGATCGCTTTGATCGAGTGCCGAACGACGGCCGCTCAACGTTCAAACCGATGCATCGAAAGAACTGCGGCTTCCCCTCACCCGCCGCCCTCTTCAGCGAGATCGGGGTGCGCGAATGGTTCGCCGCGCTGCAGCCGCGCACCGCGCCGGCTCGATCGAAACGATACTGCACTGGGAAGGAGGCGTTGGCCGCCCCGACGTTCGCCTTGAAGGTCATCGACCGTCGGCCCTCGGGCACGCGATCGGTGTTCGACCTCTCGGTCTCGGATCTGCACGCGTTCGTCGCAGGAACCGTTTGCGTCCACAACTGCATCGGAAACTCCGGCCCATTGAAGCCCGAGATCTCCTCCGCGGTGAAGGCGGGCGACTTGATCGGCTGCGCGGTGCTCTCCGGCAACCGCAACTTCGAGGGTCGCGTGCACCCGGAAGTGCGCATGAACTTCCTCGCCTCCCCGCCGCTCGTCGTGGCCTACGCGCTCGCCGGCTCGATGGACGTCGATCTCGCGACCGACCCGCTCGGGACCGGCCGCGACGGCCGACCGGTGTACTTGAAGGACATCTGGCCGACTCCGCAGGAGGTCCAGGAGACCGTGCTGCACTCGATCGACTCGAAGATGTTTCGCGACAGCTACCGCAGCGTCTTCCAGGGCGATGCGAACTGGGCCGGCATCAGCACGCCCGAGAGCCAGCTCTACGCGTGGGATGCGCGCTCCACCTACGTGAAGAATCCCCCCTACTTCGCCGGCATGACGATGACGCCGCCCGCGGTGAAGGATGCGCACGCCGCGCGCGTGCTCGCACTCCTCGGGGATTCGGTGACCACCGACCACATCTCGCCTGCGGGCAACATTTCCAAGTCGAGCCCGGCGGCGAAATACCTGATCGAGCAGGGCGTGCAACCGGCGGACTTCAACTCCTACGGCGCACGCCGCGGCAATCACGAAGTGATGATGCGCGGCACGTTCGCAAATATCCGGCTGCGCAATCTCCTTGCGCCGGGTACCGAGGGCGGGGTGACGCTGCACCTGCCGGACGGGGAGCCGATGTCCATCTACGACGCGGCGATGCGCTACAAGTCCGAAGGAACCCCGCTCGTGATCCTCGCGGGCCGCGAGTACGGCACCGGCTCCTCGCGCGACTGGGCGGCCAAGGGGACGATGCTGCTCGGGGTCCGCGCGGTCATCGCGGAGAGCTTCGAGCGCATTCACCGCTCGAATCTCATCGGGATGGGCGTGCTGCCGCTGCAGTTCCCCGCGGGCGCGAGCGCCCGCAGCCTCGGGCTCACCGGCAAGGAGCTCTTTGATCTCGAAGGCATCGAGTCGGCCGCCGCGGGCGGAAAGACCGTGAAGGTGCGGGCAACCGCGCCCGCGGGGACGCCGATCGAGTTCGACGCGCGCATTCGCATCGACACGCCGAAGGAGCGTGAGTACTTCCGCCACGGCGGCATCCTGCAGTACGTGCTGCGGCAGCTCGCGGGCGCCGAGCGCGCTGCCTGACGTTGCCGCGGCTCGTCGTCTTCGATCTCGACGGTACGATCACGCGCCGCGACACGCTCGTTCCCTACGTCGTGGGGCTGCTCGCCGAGCGTCCACGGCAGCTCGCACGGCTGCTGCGCATCGTCCCACCGCTCCTCGCATTCCTCTGTGGCCGCATCGGCCTCGCAGATCTGAAAGGGCGCGCGATCGCCGGCACGCTCGGCGGTACCGCGCGCGCGGACATCGAGCGCCGTACGCGCCGCTTCGTCCCGAGCGTGCTCGCGCGCATGAGTCGGCGCGATGCGCTCGCCGCCATCGAGCGGCACCGCCGCGCGGGCGACCGACTGGTGCTCCTGAGCGCGAGCCCCGACCTCTACGTCCACGAGATCGGGGCGGCGCTCAACTTCGATGAGACGATCTGCACCGCCGTGCGGTGGGACGGGGAGTCCCTCCAGGGCGGTCTCGCCGGCCCGAATTGCCGCGGCGCGGAGAAGACGCGGCGCATCGCCGCGCTCCGCGAGCGCTTTCCCGAGCGGGCGGTGGTCGCGTACGCAAACTCGGCAGGCGATCTCGACCACCTGCGCGCGGTCGAGACCCCCCTCCTCGTCTGCGGCAGCTGGCTCACGCGCCGGCGCGCCGCACGGCTCGGCATCCCGACCGCCTGCTGGCGATGATTCTTGCCCCCGCGGCTGCAACCCGCCTCATCGCGTAAGCCGATGACCGCAAAGGCGTAGTTCAACCGCGCGAGAGCGGTTATAGTCGCTCGCCGGCCGCCGGCGGAACTCGGCGGGGCGCACACAGGCCAAACGGAGTGGCCGGGCGAGCAAACGCATGAGGTGCAGGCCATGAAGAGACTTCCGGGCGGCGTCGTACCGTCGGAGATCACGGCGCGTGAAGTGTTCATGAGCCGTCGCTCGCTCCTCGCGGGCGCGGTCGCAACCGGAGCGATCGGCGCGGGCGCTGCCGCACTGCTGCCGCGATCCGGCGCACGCGCGAACGAGCTGCCTGCCGCCGAGCTCAAGTACACGCTCAACCGCAGGTACTCGGACAGCGAGACGCCGAACACCTTCGCGGACATCACCAACTACAACAACTTCTACGAGTTCGGCACCGGCAAGTCCGATCCGGCTGCGAACGCGTACACGCTGCATCCGCACCCCTGGAGCGTCACGGTCGCGGGCGAGGCGGAGAAGACCGGGACCTTCCACCTCGAGGATCTGCTGCGCCCGTTCCCGCTCGAGGAGCGCATCTACCGCTTCCGCTGCGTCGAGGCCTGGTCCATGGTCGTCCCGTGGGTGGGTTTCCCGTTGGGCTCGCTCCTCAACCGCTTCAAGCCCACTTCGCGGGCGAAGTACGTTGCATTCACGACGCTCTACGATACGAAGCAGATGCCGGGCGAGCGCGACCCGATCCTCGACTGGCCGTACGTGGAGGGGCTGCGGATGGACGAAGCGATGAATCCGCTCGCCATGCTCGTGGTCGGGGTCTACGGCCAGGTCTTGCCCAATCAGAATGGCGCGCCGCTGCGGCTCATTGTCCCGTGGAAGTACGGGTTCAAGGGCATCAAGTCGATCGTCAAGATCACCTTCGTCGAGGAACAGCCGCGCACCGCCTGGAGCGAGGCCGCGCCGAACGAATACGGCTTCTACGCGAACGTGAATCCGCACGTGGATCATCCGCGCTGGAGCCAGGCGTCCGAGCGGCGCATCGGTCACGGATTCTTCTCGCGCCAGCCGACGCTCATGTTCAATGGCTACGAGTCGGAGGTGGCGTACCTCTATCGCGGCATGGACCTGCGACGGTATTTCTGAGCGCACGTCCACGCGCAGCGTCGGTGGCCCACGACCCACGTTGATGCTCAGCGTCGAGAAGCGCTACCGCTTCGTCTACAAGCCCGCGGTCTTCCTTGCGTGCCTCACCCCGGCACTGCTGCTCGCGGCGGGCGCCTTCAACGTGCTCGGGCAGGATCTCGGGCCCGATCCGGTCAACCGCCTGCTGCACTCGTGCGGCAAGTGGACGCTCAACTTCATCTTCATCACGCTCGCGGTCACCCCGCTGCGTCAGCTCGCCGGCTTCACCCATCTGGCGCGGCTGCGCCGCATGCTCGGGCTCTTTGCGTTCTTCTACGCGCTCTGCCACCTCTTCGTGTACGTCGTGCTCGACCAGGAGCTCAACTTCCCGGGACTGCTTCAGGACATCGCCAAGCGGCCCTACATCACCATCGGATTCACGGCGGTCGTGCTGCTCGTGCCACTCGCGGTGACCTCCACCAACCGGATGATGCGGCGCCTCGGCCGACGCTGGCAGAAGCTCCACCGGCTGATTTACCTGATCGCGGTGCTGGGCGTGGTGCACTATTACTGGCAGGTCAAGCGCGATGTGCGCGAGCCGCTGCTCTACGCCTTCATCCTCGCAGGGCTCCTCGGCTATCGGGTGGTCTGGCACTGGCAGGCGCGCCGCCGGCTCACGGCGAAGGCCGGCAGCACGCTGACTCTGCGCCCGTCCGGATCAGACTGAGGTCGAGGGCCCCCCGCGGAGCCGGCCCCTTCAGGGAGTGATGCCGCGCACCCTTCGGCACCGCCGGCGCGCGCGGCCGTGCGCAACGGAGAGCGCGGCCAATGTGACCGTGACGGTGACACCCGGGAGCGGCAACAACACACCCGCAAACGCGCCTCTGTCCGCCCCACTGCTCACATCGAGGTCCGGATTTGCCACAGTTCCGGAAAGAACTTGAGCTCGAGCGCCTTGGCGAGGTAGGCAACGCCGCTCGTGCCGCCGGTTCCGCGCTTGTACCCGATGATGCGCTCGACCGCCTTCAGATGATGGAAGCGCCACAGCTGGAAGCGGTGGTCGACGTCAATCAAGCGCTCGGCGAGATCGTAGAGGTCCCAGTCTTCCTGGGCATTGTGGTAGACCGCGAGCCACGCCCCGGCGACCTGCTTGCTCGCCCGGTACGGCTGGCTGAAATCGCGCGCGAGGTAGTCCTCGGGAATGCCGTAACCGCGGCGACTCAAGTGAGCGAGCACCTCATCGTAGAGCGAGGGAGACTCGAGCGCCCGCCGCAGCGTCGCATGCGCCGCCGGCTCGCGCTCGTGCACGGCGATCATCTCGGCATTCTTGTTGCCGAGGGTGAATTCGAGCGTGCGGTACTGCACCGACTGGAAACCCGATGAGCGCCCGAGCGAGTTGCGGAACGCCGAGTACTCCGAGGGGGTCATCGTCGAGAGCACATCCCAGGAGGCGATGAGCTGGGTCTGCACGTGCGCGATGCGCGCGAGCATCTTGAACGAGGGTCCGAGATTGTCGCGCCGCACGCACTCGAGCACTCCACCCAGCTCGTGCAGGAACAGGCGCATCCACAGCTCCGAGGTCTGGTGGATGATGATGAACATCATCTCGTCGTGCTCGCTCGTGAGCGGACGCTGCGCATCGAGCAGCGTCGCGAGATGCAGGTACTCTCCGTAGGACTGCGAGCTCCCGAGATCCCAGTGCACCGCCTCGTCCGACAGATCCACTCGCTCGGAAGAGCTCATCACGCCTCCCCGAATACCCAGCCAGGCACGCGCCGCCACCCATCGAGCAGCTCGCGATCGAGTGCCCGATGCTCGGGACAGTGCTGTGCCACGCACTGCCAGAAACGGCGCGAGTGATTGAGGTGGACGGTGTGCGCGAGCTCGTGGATCAGGAGATACCGCAGCACTTGCTCGCGCTGGAAGAGCAGCGCGCAGTTCAGGCTGATCGTCCCGCGCGCAGAGCAGCTCCCCCAGCGGGTGCGCTGGCGGCGCACGATGACCCGCTCAAAGCTGAGACCGGACTCGCGCGCGCACGCGGCGAGCGCTGCGCCGAGCACTTCGCGGCCGCGCTCGATCAGCCAGCGCCGCAAGAGCTGCCTCACCGCAGGTCGGTTGCGGCAGTCGCCGCCGAGGGTGATGAGGCCGGGGCTGACCGTGGCGCGCGGTCGGCCGTTGCCGCCGCCCAAGTGCACGCGCCAGCTCTCGGCGCAGCCCGCGAGCTCGATCGCGCGCGGCGGAAACGGTTCGGGCGCCGCGACGTTGCGGCGCGCCTCGGCGCGCTTGCGATCGATCCACGGGCGATGCTGCGCGAGGAACCGCTCGAGCATCGCGCGCGAGGTCCGCGGCGGCAGGACGATCTCCACGCGGCCGCCGTGGAACACGCGCACCGCGAGGCGGCGCGCGCGGCGGCTCTCGCGCACCACCCACGATTCGCCGGCCTGCTCATCCGACCACAGAGGGAGCTGCGAGAACGGGGCATCGAGCATCGTGAACGGGCCCTCCGGCGAGCGCGGCGCTCGCGCCCAATCATACCAGCCACGGCGCATGGTAATGTCGCGGGCGCCGCACGGCACCCGCCGCTGCGGGCGCGAGGTACCGCTAGGCTCGATGAGGCTCACGATGCGCTTCTACAGTGACAACACCGCGACGATCTGTCCCGAGCTGCTCGAGGCGATCCGCTCCGCGAACCAGGGCCTCGAGAAGGCCTACGGAGATGATCCCTGGACGATGCGGCTCGACCAGGTGTTCGGTGAATTCTTCGCCCGACCCGTGCGGGCGTATGCGGTGGCGACCGGCACCGCGGCCAACGCGCTGGCGCTTGCGACCCTGAGCCCGCCGTACGGGGCGATCTTCGCGCACGAGGAAGCGCATATCGCGCGTGACGAATGCGGCGCGCCCGAGTTCTTCAGCGGCGGCGCGCGGCTTGCGCTCGTCTGCGGCGCGCACGGCAAGCTCACCGCGAATGCGCTCGCGGGCGCGCTCGATGCCAATCCGGTCTCCGTGCACACCGTGCAGCCCGCGGCGGTCTCGCTCACGCAGGCGAGCGAGCTCGGCACGGTCTACCGCCCCGAGGAGATCGCCGCGATCGCCGCGATCGCGCACGCCCGCGGGCTGCGCGTGCACGTCGACGGCGCCCGCATCGCCAATGCGCTCGCGTTCCTCGGTTGCCATCCGAGCGAGGTGACCTGGCGCGCCGGGGTCGACGTGCTTTCCTTCGGTGCAACCAAGAACGGCGCGCTCGCCGCCGAGGCCGTGGTGTTCTTCGATCCTGCGCGCGCCGCGGATTTCGAATTGCGGCGCAAGCGCGCCGGTCACCTGCTGTCGAAGTCGCGCTTCGTCGCCGCGCAGCTCATCGCGTACCTCGAGAGCGGTGTGTGGCTGCGCAACGCCACGCGCGCGAATGCGCTCGCCCAGCGTATTGCGCGCGCCGCCGGCGCGCGTCTGCTGCACCCGACCGAGGCCAACGAGGTCTTCCTCCATCTTGGCGCCGACGGCAAGGCGCGCCTGCGCAGCGCCGGCTTCGCCTTCTATGACTGGGGCGCCGAGGCGAGCGGCGAGGCGCGCTTCGTCGCCTCCTGGGACCAGCCCGAGGAGAGCGTGAGCGCGCTGTGCGAGGCGCTCGCGCGGCTGTGATCCCTCCCGTGGCCCTCGATCTGGCCGCGGCGCTGCCGCTTCTTCTCTGGGTCTATCTGCTCGCGGCGCGCGGGGGGTTCTGGCGCATCTCCCGCGCGCTCGCCCCGCGGGTGCCGCGAGCCCCCCCGGGAAAGCGCGTGATCGCGGTGATTCCCGCGCGCAACGAGGCGGATGTGATCGCTCAGGCCGTCGAATCGCTCCTCGGGCAGGATCGCGCCGTCGCCCTCGAGGTGATCGTGGTCGATGACGGCAGCACCGATGGGACGGCCGCCGCCGCGCAGGCGGCCGCCGCGCGCGCCGGTGCCTCCGCGCGGGTCACGGTGATCCCCGGCGCGCTGCTCGCGCGCGGCTGGAGCGGCAAGCTCTGGGCGCTCGCGCAGGGGGTGCAGCGTGCGCTCGAGCGCGCACCCGACTTCCTGCTTCTCACCGATGCGGACGTGCGCCACGGTCGCGCGGATGTCGCCGCGCTCGTCGCGATCGCCGAGGCGGAGGGCCGCGACCTCGTCTCATACATGGTGCGGCTCTCGGTGCGCACGCTCGCGGAGCGGTGGCTGATTCCGGCGTTCGTCTTCTTCTTCTTCGAGATCTACCCGCCCGCGTGGGTGGCATCCCCGCGCGCGCGTACGGCGGCGGCGGCCGGCGGCTGCATCCTGATCCGCCCCGGCGCCCTGGCGCGCGCCGGTGGACTCACGGCCATCCGCGCGCACCTCATCGACGACTGCGCGCTCGCCGCGGCCGTGAAGGCGAGCGGCGGCTCGGTTCGGCTCGCCCTCGCCGAGACCGCCGAGAGCATCCGCCCCTACGGCTCGCTTGCCGAGATTGGTCGGATGATCTCGCGCAGCGCTTTCAACCAGCTGCGCCATTCCTACGCGCTCCTCGCCGCCACGCTTGCCGGGCTCGCGCTCGCGTATGCGCTGCCGCTTGCGTTCCTCATCGCCGGGGATCCACTCGCCCGCGTATTGGGCGCCCTCAGCTGGGCGCTGATGACGCTGCTCTACGCGCCGATGGTGCGCTTCTACCGCTTGAGCGTGCTCTGGAGCCTCACGCTGCCCGCGATCGCCCTCTTCTACGCCGCGGCTACGGTGCACTCCGCGGTCGAGTACACCCGCGGCCGTGGGGGCCGCTGGAAGGGGCGGGTGCAGGATGCGCGCGCCTCCGGCGCCGGCCGGTGATTGCGGCGTCCGCGCGAACCGCGCACACTCTTTGCCGTGACTCGAGTCGTCCGCATTCATGAGACCGGTGGACCGGAGGTCCTCAAGCTCGAGGATCTGGAGGTCGGCCAGCCCGGCGCCGGCGAAGTGCGCATCCGGGTGGAGGCGATTGGACTCAACCGCTCCGAGGCGATCTACCGCGCCGGCGCGTACTTGGTCGCGCCGAAGCTGCCGAGCCCGATGGGATACGAGGCGAGCGGCGTGGTCGAGGCGCTCGGTGCGGGGGTCGAGGGCTTCACGCCCGGCGATCGCATTTGCGTTGCGCCCTTGTATCGACTCGGCGAGTACGGGGTGTATGCGGAGAAGGCGATCGTGCCTGCTCGCTCGCTCTTACCGGCTCCGCCGAATCTCACGGCGGCTCAGGCCGCCTCCATCTGGATGCAATATCTCACCGCGCTCGCGATCGTCGAGGTTGCGCACGTGGGAATCGGCGACTACGTGCTGATCCCCGCCGCATCGAGCAGCGTGGGCCTGGCGGCGATCCAGCTCGCGAACTGGGCGGGCGCCGTGCCGATCGCGCTCACGCGCCACAGTGCCAAGGCGACGGCGCTCAAGGAGCAAGGCGCCCGATACGTCGTCGCAAGCGCCGAGGACGATGTGGTGGCGGCGGTCATGCGCATCACGCAGGGCAAAGGCGCGCGCGTCGTCTTCGATCCGGTTGGCGGCCCGTTCGTCGAGAAGCTGGCCAACGCCATGGCTGAGGAGGGCATCCTCTTCATCTATGGAAGCCTGAGCGGGCAACCCACACCGTATCCGCACTGGCCTGCGGCGCTCAAGGGCTTGAGCCTGCGCGGCTGGGTGGCCTCCTCGATCTGGAACAAGCCCGAGCGGTTCGCACGTGCGAAGGCGCTGGTGACGCGAGGGCTCGCGGAGGGGCAGCTGCGTCCGGTGATCGCAAGGACGTTCCCGCTCGCCGAGATCGTGGCGGCGCACCGCTACCTCGAGTCCAATCAGCAGCTCGGGAAGATCGTCGTCACGGTGTGATGCGCGCCGCACGGCACGCCGCGATCAGTCGTCGTCGTCCGTGATCGGCGTGAAGATCCGCCACGCCTGGGTGGGATGCATCAGCGCCCAGGGAAGCGCGCGCAGCTGCCCGAGCGGGACCGGGTCGCGATAGTGCCGACTCTCGACCGTGACCTCCTCGGGGGGCGGGTCATCGTCGTGATCGGCCGTGAGCGTCTCGATCTGCGACGGCGAGAGCACATGATTGATCGGCGGCGCATCGAGATTGAGCTTCGCCGGCGGCTGTGCCGCGGCAGTCGCCGGGGGGTCAGCGCGCGCGATGGCAACGGATCCGGCAGCGAGGAGCGCGAGCGCGATGCTCGCTCGCAACCGCGCCGAGTGCCCTCTCTTGGTACGCGCGCTCATTGTCATCTCGGCCAGTCGCTGAACGGGTACGGGATTCTCTCGCTCACGAAGGTCAGAAACTCGATGATCTGCCGGGCATAGCTCGCGAGCCCCACCCCGAAGCGAAGCAGCTCCGGGTTGGAGCGGCCGGCGAGCGCGGTGAGCACGAGCTGCGCCAGGGCCGCGATCGCGAGCGTCCAGCAGAGGATCCAGAATACCAGCCCGAATACGATCATGTATATCACACGGATCGCAAGCGACGGCCGCGAGCTCGGAACCAGGGCAGAGCTCGGGCCGTGCGGTGAGGAGTCGTCGGTGCTCATGAGCGCTCATCCCGAGGTGATGTGGGCCATCAAGCGGTGCGCGTAGGCGAAATCCGGTGCCAGAAGGAGCGCGTGCTCGAGCGCACTGCGCGCGGCGAGCGCATCGCCGCGCTCGAGGAGGCTGCGGGCGAGATACGCATACGCTTCGGCCGCGCCCCAGCTCGGCGGCCTCTCGACGCTCTGGCGCTCGAGCTCGAACGCGGCGACGGCCGCATTGAGCTCGACGATCACCTGCGCCGGGTCGCGGCGCAGATCGTGGTCGCCGATCGCATGCAGGAGCTGCACGCGCGGACTGTGCGGTGAGAGCTCGAGCGCGCGGCGCATCTGAGCATTGCTGCGCAAGCCGTCGTACGCGCCCCCGATCGACCGCACGCGCGCGAGCACCCGTAGGCAGGCCGATTCGAGCGCGAGCGATTCCCCCGAGCCCGGCGCGTCCTTCACTGCCTGCTCGAGGCTCGCGACGCAGTGCTCGGCCGGCGCGCGTGCCGTCGCCGAGTTGCGCGCTTCGCTCAACAGCGCCAGGCGGAAGCTGGCGAGTCCGCGGTAGTAGGAGCGCTCGAGGGGATCGCTGTCATCCGCACCGAGCGAGGCGAGCACATCCTCGAGCGCGCGCGCATCCTCGGTGTAGTAGCCGTACTGAATGCGACTCTCCACATCGAGCCATTCGGCGTCCGTCGCGGCTGCGGCCCGCCCGAGGCCGCTCAGCAGGAGCAGCATCGCCGCCGCGCCGGCGAGCAAGGAGCGACTCGTGCCCATGGACGGATTCTGCCAGCAAAACCGTGCCGCTCCCATGACACAATGCCGCATTCGCGCCGCCCGTACGCCCCGAGCCCGCCGATCGAGCGCCTTGCAACGATGAACCCCGCCTCGCCCGCTCCCCCGCTCATCGACATCGGAGTCAATCTCACTCACCAGTCCTTCGACACGGACCGCGACCAGGTCCTCGCACGCGCCGCGCGCGCAGGGGTGGTGCAGATGATCGTCACCGGAGCGAGCGTGGCAAGCACCCGCCAGGCGCTCGCGCTCGCGGCGCTCCACCCCGGGCAGCTCTATGCCACCGCCGGCATCCATCCGCACCACGCGAGCGAACTCGATGGACTGCGGGCCGAGGAGCTCGGCGAGCTCGCGCTTGCGGAATCGATCGTTGCGATCGGCGAGTGCGGACTCGATTACTTTCGCGACTTATCCCCGCGCGAGGCGCAGCGGCGCGCCTTCGCGCAGCAGCTCGAGCTCGCCGCGCGCCTGGGCAAGCCCGTGTTTCTGCATCAGCGCGATGCGCACGAGGACTTCGCCGCCATCCTGCGCGATCACATCCGCGCGCTCGCGGGCGGCGTTGCGCACTGCTTCACCGGGGGCTCGGGCGAGCTCGAGACCTACCTCGAGCTCGGCCTGGCGATCGGCATCACCGGGTGGATCTGCGACGAGCGCCGCGGCAAGCATCTCATCGACCTCGTGCGCGCGATCCCGCCCGAGCGCCTCGTGCTCGAGACCGATGCGCCGTACCTGCTGCCGCGCGATCTTGCGCCGCCACCCGTCTCGCGACGCAACGAGCCCGCATTCCTCCCGCACGTGGCAGCGACCGTCGCGCGCGCGCGCGCCGTCCCCCTCGGGGTGCTCGCCGCCCAATCGACCGCGGCCACGCGGCGGCTCTTCGGTCTCGCGGATCCGCCGGGGGCGACTCTCGTTGCAGAATGAGGATAAGATTTATCAAGTAACTATTTGATATATATTTAATTATAAAGCACGAGACTCGCCGGGACGCCGCGCCCGCGGCGCGCGTTGGCCCGCCCCTTATCAGGCGACCGCGATCGGGCGCGCCTGTGCGCGCGAGCTCGGCGCGACGGAATTGCGGACGTTGCTCCAGCTCTCGAGGAAGCGCGTGCTCACCCCCGCCGCCAGCGCCTGCTCGAGCGGCGGAAACTCGCTGCGAAGCGAGTCGATCATCAACGTCCACTTGGGCAAGCCCTTCGGAAAGCGTGCCCGCCGCGTGAAGACGATCCGCCCCTCGACGGGCGTCTCGCCGGTGAGCGCCTTCACCGCCGCCACCCGATCGTAGAGCGCACCCTGCGGATTGATGAAAGTCGAACGGTGCGCTCCGTCCATCACGGTCCATTCCGTCATCTGGTCGCCACCGAAGACATTGCCGCTCACATCGCGCAGGTCGACCACGACGACACCCCGAGAGGTGAGCAGGAGAAAGTCCACGTGGAACGCGCCCCCCATGCCGTCGGGGACCAGCACATCAACTAGGTGCTCGGCCGCGACGGCGGTGATCGCCCCGACGAGCGCCTTGCGCGCGCGTCGCGCGCGATACCAGCGCCACAGCCACGACAGGATCCACCCGAGCGCGACCGCACCGGCGACGAGCACCCAGGTCATGGGAGGCAGGTTCGTGAGCACGCTCATCGACAGGGCCTCATTCGAGTACGCGCCGCAGCGCCGTGAGCTCTGCGGCAATCTCCTCACGATGCGCCGGGCGCGCGAGCAGGTCCGCAAGCGACGGCGGCAAGGCAACGCTGCGGCCGATGAGCGGCTCGACCGTCTCGCGAAACTTCGCAGCGTGAGCCGTCGCCACGATGACCCAGCGGCCGGCGCGCCGTCGCTCCGGCGGGAGCCGCGCGTAGACCTCCGCCGCGGTCGCGGTGTGCGGACACCATACGCGCCCGTAACGCGCGAAGTCCGTGCGGATCCGCTCGCGGATCTGCTCGTCATCGACGGCGTCGGCCTCGATCGCGCTGCGCAGCGGCTCGATGCCCGGGAAGAGCGCGCGCAGCCGCTCCAGGTTGCTCGGATTGCCTACGTCCATCGCCGAGGCAAGCGTAGCGAGGCTCGGGCGGGGGCGCCACATTCCGGTCCGCAAGAATT
This sequence comes from Steroidobacteraceae bacterium, assembly GCA_035523875.1. Lineage (GTDB taxonomy): Bacteria > Pseudomonadota > Gammaproteobacteria > Steroidobacterales > Steroidobacteraceae > JASHUC01. Next base: position 127,585 of record DATKPY010000018.1, on the reverse strand, counting down.
CCGGCACGGAGCGATTCGCGTTGTGCGCAAGAACGATGCTCGCGATCGGGAGACCCATGCGGCGCGCCCAGACACAGGCGACCGCGTTGCCCAGGTTGCCGCTCGGGATCACGAACGATGCCGCCTCGCCGTGCGCGCGCCAGATCGCCACGCTTGCCGCGGCATAGTAGACCGCTTGCGGCAGAAGCCGCCCGATGTTGATGCTGTTCGCGGAGGAGAGCTCGCGCTGCGCCCGCAGCTCGCGATCGGCGAACGCCTCCTTGACGAGCCGTTGGCAGTCATCGAACGTACCGCGGACGGCGAACGCGCGGACGTTCCCGTCCCAGCAGGTGAGCTGGCGCTCCTGGGTGGGCGAGACGAGGCCCTCGGGATAGAGAACCGCGACCTCGAATCCGGGCCGCCGGTGGAATGCGGCCGCGACCGCCCCGCCGGTATCCCCGGAGGTGGCGACGAGGATCGTGAGGGGACGTGCGCCCGGTGGGCGCAGCCGCGCGAGGCTCGCGGCGAGAAAGCGGGCGCCGAAGTCCTTGAATGCCGCGGTCGGGCCGTGGAAGAGCTCGAGCACGCTCACCCGCGCACCGGCCGCGAGCGGCACGAGCGGGGCATCGAAGCTGAACGCCTCGGTTGCGACGGCCGGGAGCGCGCCGGCGAGCGCGCTCCCGGCCGCGAAGGGGGCGAGGAGCTGCGCCGCGAGCGGAGCGAGCGCGCCCTCGAGCGCGGCGACCGCGCACACGGGCCACTCCTCCGGAACGTACAGCCCGCCGTCCGGTGCGATCCCTCGCTCGAGCGCCTCGGCGAATCCCGCCGACTGGCCCGGGTCGCGGGTGCTCACGAAGCGCATCGGCTCACTCCGAGCTCACGATGCGCGCACCTGGGGAGTCGATCGCGACGATCCAATCGTCGGTCTCGACGCTGCGGCGGGCGAACTGCGCTCTCATCGCCGCCTGCACCGCCTCGGCGAGCGCCTCGAGCGCCCACGCGAAGACCGCGGGCCCCGCGCCGGAGATCGAGCAGCCGAGCGCCCCCGCGTCCATCGCCGCGGCCCGCACCGCGGCGAATCCGGGAATCAGCGCCTGGCGCTGCGGCTCGATCACCACGTCCTCGAATGAGGCGCGGATCATGTCGAGGTCGTTCGTGTAGCAACCGGAGATGAACCCGGCAAGGTTCGCGGTCTGCCAGACGAAATCGGAAAGATCGACGCTGCGCCGCAGGATCGCGCGCGCCTGCCTCGTCGACAGGAACATGTGGGGATGGGCGATCACGGCGCGCACGCCCGCGGGCACGGGAATCTGCTTGACGCGCGGATGCTCGATGCCCACGGTCAGCACGAGCCCGCCGAACAGCGACGGGGCGATGTTGTCGACGTGCAGCGAGCCGCTCGCGACCTGCTCGCCCTCCATCGCGAACTTGAGGAGCTCGAGCTTCGTGCACGGGCTCGCGAGCAGCGCGTTCGCCGCCACCACTGCGCCCACGGCCGAAGCGGCCGATCCGCCGAGCCCCGACCCGAGGGGGATTCCTTTCTCGATGAACATCTCGAGCCCGAAGTCCGGCGCGACGCTCGCATGCATGGCGAGCAGCGCCCGTCCGGCGGTGTTGCGCTCGGGGTCGAGCGGCAGGTCGGCGCGCGATCCGACCACCGCCCGGATGGAGACGCCCGGCTCGGCGCGGCGTGCGACGGTGATGCGGTCACCGAGGCTATCGACGGCGAAGCCGAGGATGTCGAAGCCGATCGCGACGTTGCCGACCGAGGCGGGAGCGAAAGCGGTGGCGCTCGCCCGAGCGCCCGCGAGCGCGGCGGCGCTCGTGTCGGTGCCGGGGCTCACAGCCGCGCTCCGAGATAGGCCGACAGGCGCAGCAGATCCCCGAACACCCCGCCCGCGGTCACCGCCGGGCCCGCTCCGGGACCTTGCACGATGAGCGGGTTGTCGCAGTAGCGGCCGGTCTCGAAGCGCACGATATTGTCCGTGAGCGCGATGTTGGCGAAGGGGTGCCTGCCGTCGAGCTCCACCAGGCCCACGGTTGCCTGCCCGTCGGCGGTGAGCCGCCCGAGGTAGCGCAGCACCTTGCCGCGACCCCGCGCCGCTTGCAGCCGCTCGAGCACGCCCGAGTCGTAGCGCGGGAGCTCCGCGAGGAAGTCCTCGCTCGAGGCGGCGACCAGGCTCGGGGGTACCAAGCTCTCGATGCTCACGTCGGCGAGCTCGAGCGCAAGCCCGATCTCGCGGCCGAGGATGATGAGCTTGCGCGCCACGTCCGTACCGGAGAGATCCTCGCGCGGATCGGGCTCGGTATAGCCGCGCTGCTTGGCCTCGCGCACGATCTCGGAGAACGCGCGCCGGCCGTCGTAGAGATTGAACAGGTAGGCGAGCGTGCCGGAGAAGATCCCCTCGATGCTGCGGATCTCGTCCCCGGTCTCGCGCAGGTCGCGCAGCGTCTGGATGACCGGAAGTCCCGCGCCGACCGTCGCCTCGTACAGGTAGTGAGCACGGCTCGAGCGGCGCGCTTCGTGCAGACTGCGGTAGGCCTCCCAGCTCCCGCTGTTCGCCTTCTTGTTGGGCGTGATGATGTGGATTCCGCTCGCGAGCCAGTCACGATATTCGCGGGCGATCTCCTCGCTCGCGGTGCAATCGATGATGACCGTGTGCGGCAGGTAATCGACGCGCACGTGCTCGACGAAGCGCGCGCGGTCCGCCGCCACGCCGCTTGCCTCGATCGCGTGGCGCCAGTTGCCGAGATCCACGCCCCCTTCCGAGAGCAGCATGCGGCGTGTGCCCAAGATGCCGCGCACCCTGAGGTCGAGCTGGAACTCGCGCCGCAGCCGCGCGCTCTGCGAGGCAAGCTGATCGATGAGCACGCTGCCGACGGTGCCCGGTCCGATGATGCCGATCGAGAGCGTGTGGGGCGAGAGATAGTAACCGGCGTGCACCGCGCGCAGCGCCCGAGTGGCGTCCTTGCCGGCGACGACCACCGAGATGTTGCGCTCCGAGGCGCCCTGGGCGATCGCGCGCACGTTGACCCCGGCGCTGCCGAGCGCATTGAAGATCTTTGCCGCCACCCCGGGCGTGCCGGCCATGCCGTCGCCAACGACCGCGAGGATCGCGAGCTCCCGATCGATGTCGACGCTCTGGATCTGGCCTTCCTTGAGCTCGCGGTCGAATGCGGCGCGCACGACGAGCGCGGCGCGCTCGACCTGATCGCTCGGCACCGCGCAGCAGATCGAGTGCTCGGAGCTGCCCTGGGAGATGAGGATCACCGAGATGTGCTCCTCGCGCAGGGCGCCGAAGAGCCGGTGCGCCGTGCCGGGCACCCCGATCATGCCGGCTCCCTCGAGATTGATGAGGGCGATGTGCTCGATGCTGGTGATGCCCTTGACCGTGAGGCTCGAGGCCGGGTGCGCGCAGATGAGCGTGCCGGGCTTCTGCGGCGCGAAGGTGTTGCGGATCCAGATCGGCAGGCCCAGGCGCACCGCCGGCGCCATCGTCTGCGGATGGATCACCTTGGCGCCGAAATAGGCGAGCTCCATCGCTTCGAGATACGAGAGCGAGTCGATGACCTTCGCCTCGGGCACGCGCCGCGGGTCGGCCGACAGCACCCCATCCACGTCGGTCCAGATGTGGATCTCCGCCGCCCCGAGCAGCGCGCCGAAGATCGAGCCCGAGAAATCGCTCCCATTGCGCCCGAGCGTGGTCTGCACGCCGCGGCGGCTCGAGGCGATGTATCCGGGCACGATCAGCGTGCCGCGAAAGTCGCGCTCGACCAGCCGCTCGATGTTGCGCTCGCATTCCGACCACTGGATCGCAGGCCCGAGCGGCCCCCACTCGACCACGACGACGCGCCGCGCATCGAGCCACTGAGTCGTGCCGGCGCGGCCGCCGCGTGCCTCGAAGAAGCGGTAGAAGAGCTTGGTCGACCAGAGCTCCCCGTACCCGGCGATGAGATCCGTGACCGAGTGCGCCGCCGAGCGTGTGAGCTCGACCGTGTGCAGGATGCCCTCGATGTCGTGGCAATCGCGATCGAGCGCCGCGAGGTAGAGTTTCGCCGCTTCCGCGGTGAGCAACGCGCGTGCAATCGCGGCGTGCCGCTCCCTCAGGCCCGCGAGCTCGCTCTGATAGCTACTATCCTGCTGCTCGGCGAGCGCGACCAGGCGAAAGAGCGCGTCGGTCACGCCGCGGCATGCCGACAGCACGACCGCGAGGCGCGCCTGCGGCTGCGATTCGAGGATTTCCGCCACGCGCACGAAGCAGGCCGCATCGGCGACACTCGAGCCGCCGAACTTGTGAACCACCCAACCGTCGAGCGGGGTCGCGGCGGCAGGCGATGCGGAATTCTCGGTCATGGACGGTGCGGTCTGCGGAGGCGGCAAAAAAGGCCGTGCGACTCTACTTACAGGGTCGCGCACGCGCAACTTGAAGCATAATTTGTGCGTGGAAGCGCAACTCACTCCCCTGCTGCCGCTCTACGAGCGCGAACGCGCCGCCGCGCGAGCGCTCGCGCTCGCCATCGTGGTGCACACGGTCGGTTCGACCTACCGCAAGCCCGGTGCGCTCATGCTGATCGCGAGTGACGACACGTATGCGGGGCTGCTCTCCGGAGGGTGTCTGGAGAGCGATCTACGCGAGCACGCGCGCTCGGTGATCGCGACCGGTCGCGCCCGTACCGTGCGCTACGACACCGGCGGCACGGACGATGCGCTGTGGGGACTCGGGATCGGCTGCGAGGGCGCGATGCAGATCCTGATCGTGCGCGTCGGCCCGCAGGAGCACTGGCAGCCGCTCGATCACCTGGCCCACGCGCTCGCCGCGCACCGCCCGAGCGCCTTCGCGGTCGTGGTGGAATCCGGCGCGCCCGCGCTGCCCGCCGGGCACGTTCTGCTGCCGCCACCCGATCGAGCGCTCGACCCGGCGCTCGCCGAGCGGCTCGGGCGGCTTCTCGATGAGGCCGCACGATCGGGACAGCCGGGCTCCCTCGAGGAGGGCGCGCTGCGGGTGCTCGCCGTGCCGCTCGCGCTGCCCCCGCGCATCCTGCTCCTGGGCGGCGGCCCGGATGCCCTGCCGATCGCGGAATTCGCGGCGCGCCTCGCTTGGAAGGTCACCGTCTTCGATCATCGGCCGGCCTACGCCGACGCGGCCCATTTCCCCGGCGCGGAACGGGTGCTGCTCGGCCGCCCCGAGGAGCTCGGGCGCAGCGTCGACCTCGGCGCCTATGAGGCGGCCGTGGTGATGAGCCACCATCTGCCGTCCGACCTCGCGTACTTGCGCGCGCTCGCGGCGAGCCCGCTGCCGTACCTGGGACTGCTCGGACCCCCGCATCGACGTGAGCGACTGCTCGCAGAGCTCGGGGCCAGCGCGCAGCGCCTGCACGGCCGGCTGCGCGCACCCGTGGGGCTCGATCTGGGGGGGCGAACGCCCGAGGCGATTGCGCTCTCCATCGTCGCAGAGATCCATGCGCATCTGCACCTGCGCGGCGGCGGTCCCTTCGGGCTGCGCAGCGTTCCATGAACGAGCGCGAGTTCCTGCGCGGTCAGCTGGCCGGCGAGCGCCGCGCACTCGACGCTGCGGCGCGACGCATTCGCGAGGTGCTCGCATCGCGGACCCCCGCGGGCGCGGCCGGCGCTGCGCACGCGCCCTCGGCGGCGTTTCTCGAAGCCTCGGCGGCCTATTTTCTCTTCGGACTCCCGCGCGCGGCCGCCCGGGCGAGCGCGCAGCGCGCGCGGCTGCGGGCGCATCACGCACTCGCGGGCCGCATCGAGGGGATCGTGCGGGGCGCGGCGGCGCAGCGCGCAGCGCTCGAGCGGGCCGTGCAGGCGTGGCGCCGCGATCCCGATTCTCTCGATAATATCGTAGACGATTTAGATAGTTGCGCGGTATTTATCATTAACTATCTAACTGCTGACGACCCCGAGCTCGACGCCCTCGGCCTGCAGCTGTACACGATCGAGGACTGGCGCAACATCGCCGCAGCCGATGCGGACTCGATTCTCGAGGAGCGACGGCTCCGCGCAGCGGCGCTCGAGGCGCAGCCGTGAGCACCGCCGCGGATCCGCCGGCGCTGCACGTGATCGTGCTCGCCGCGGGCGCTTCACGCCGCTTCGGCTCCCCGAAGCAGCTGGTCCGCATCCGCGGACAGGCGCTGCTCAGGCTCGCGGTCGAACACGCGGCGCAGGTCGCGGGCCAGGCCGTCACGGTCGTGCTGGGCGCGCACGCGGCCGAGATTGCCCCGCTCCTGAAGGCCTGCTCGGCCGCGATCGTCCTCAATCGCGCCTGGGCCGAGGGGATCGCGAGCTCGATCCGTGCCGGCCTCACGAGCCTGCCGTCGAGCTGCGATGGGGTGCTGCTCACGCTCGCCGACCAGCCGGCGGTGACCTCCGAGGATCTGCGACGGTTGGTCGCAGCCTGGCGGCGCGATCCGCGGTGCATCGTCGCCGCGCAGTACGCGGCGATTCTCGGCGTGCCGGCGATCTTTCCGCGCGCGCAATTTCCGGCGCTCCTCGCGCTGCGCGGCGATCAGGGCGCGCGCGCGCTGCTCAATCGCGGCGCGGCGGCGGTGATCGGCGTTCCCGTGCCGGCCGCCGCCGTCGACATCGATCGCCCGGAGGATCTGCTCGATCTGCCCGAAACCTCGTAAGCGCAGTCCGTCCCGCCGCGGCGGCGCCTAACCGCCGGCGCCCGGAGGATCGGAATCAGGCGCATCGAAATCCTTCTCCACCAGGATGCGGAGCGAGGCCGCGCCAGTTGAGGCCGGTGCCTCGAGCGCGACAAGATCGCTTGCGCACCACGCGCGGGCGTCGGACTCGGGAAGCTGAACGTCAATCACGTCGCCCTCGTACACGACGCGCAGCCGCTCGGCGTCGCGCGCGATCGAAAGCCGCAGAGCGAGTGCGCGCTCGGGGTGCAGCGCGATGCGCTCCTCGATGCGCCCGCGCGCCGCAAGCGCCCGCACCTCGGCCGCGCTCACGCGCAGCCGCAGCGAGCCGCGTGCGAGCCGCAACTTCATCCGCGCGCGAGCCGCTCGGCGGTCTCGAGCACCCGGCGGGCCTGAATGAGGTGGGGCCGGTCGATCATCCGCCCATCGAGGCTCGTCACGCCCGCCTCGGGCGCGGCTGCGAATGCGGCCACGATGCGTTGCGCCCCGGCAATCTCCGCCGCGGTCGGAGTGAAGGCGGCATTGATCGGCTCGATCTGATCGGGGTGGATGGCGAGCTTGCCGCTGAAGCCCTCGCGACGCGCCCGCGCGAGCTCGCGCGCGAGCGCGTCGCGGTCGGAGTACTCCGCGCAGATTCCATCGACGGCCTGAACGCCCGCCGCCGCCGCCGTGATCAGGCACAGCGAGCGGGCGAGCTCGAAGGCGAAACCGAGCCGCCCGCCCGGCTCGCGCTCGGCGCTCGCCCCGAGCGCCGCCGAGAGGTCCTCGGCGCCCCAGGTGAGACCGATCAGACGCGGGAGGGGCGCGGCGAATTCGCCAATCCTCAGCAACGCCTGCGGGGTCTCGGTGGCAATGGGCAGCAGCTTGGTCGATCCGCGGGCGAGGCCCAGCGCGCATTCGAGCGCCGTGAGGTAATGATCGACCTCGAGGATCTCCGCCGCGGTGGAGACCTTCGGCAGCACGATGCCCTCGGGCGCGCCCGCCAGCACCACGACCAGATCCGCGAGCAGCTCTCCGCTTGCGAGCCCGTTCATGCGGACCCACAGGCGCGGGGCGGCGCGCGCGCGGTGCTTTCGCAGGAAGGCGAGCACGAGCGCGCGCGCCTGCGGCAGCCGCGCGGGCGCGACGGAGTCCTCCAGATCGAGGATGAGCGCATCGGCTGCGCACCCGGCGGCACGTTCCTGCTTGCGCTCGCTGTCTCCGGGCACGAACAGCCACGAGCGTGCGCTCACGGCGCCGGCCTCTTCAGCATCATGGCGTTGCGCACGCAGGAGGCCACCTCCTCGTCGCGCTGGTTGAACGCGCGATGCTGGAACGTGACGATCCCGCGATCGGCTCGCGCGCGGCTTTCGCGCTTGGCGAGGACGGTCGTCTCGATGCGCAGCGTATCCCCGATGCGCACCGGGCGCGGAAAGACCACCTTCTCCCAGCCCAAGTTCGCAACCGTCGTGCCGTAGGTGGTGTCGTAGACGGAGATGCCGACCATGAGTCCGAGCGTAAAGACGCTGTTCACGAGCGGCGTGCCGTAGTCGGTGTCTTTACAATATTCGGCGTCGAGGTGCACCGCCGCCGGATTCATCGTGAGCGCGGTGATGAGGAGGTTGTCGGTCTCGGTCACGGTGCGGCGCACGGCATGCTCGAACCGCTGCCCCACCTCGAGCTCCTCGAAGTACCGCCCGGCCATGGGTCCATCATAACCGGACGTGGGGCACCCCAAACAAGCGGGTATTTAGACCCTAAACACGCGGCGCCTATAGTCGGCCCATGTACCGGTACGACGAGATCGATCGGGCGGTCGTGGCCGAGCGCGTGGCGGAGTTCCGCGAGCAGACGGAGCGCTTTCTCGCGGGCAAGCTCACCGAGGACGAGTTCCGTCCGCTGCGGCTGCGCAACGGGCTCTACGTGCAGCGCTTCGCCCCGATGCTGCGCATCTCGGTGCCCTACGGGCTCCTCGAGTCCGCGCAGCTGCGCTGTCTGGCACGTGTGGTGCGCGAGTACGACCGCGGCTACGGACACTTCACCACCCGGCAGAACATCCAGCTCAACTGGCCGCGGCTCGAGCGCGTGCCGGATCTGCTCGCCGAGCTCGCTCAAGTGCAGCTGCATGGCATTCAGGCCTGCGGCAACGACACGCGCAACATCACGAGCGATTATCTGGCCGGCGTCGCCGCCGATGAGATCGTCGACCCGCGCCCCTATTGCGAGCTGCTGCGGCAGTTCGTGACGCTGCATCCGGAGTTCTATTGGCTGCCACGCAAGTTCAAGTTCGGCTTCACCGGCGCCACGGTGGATCGGGCCGCGACGCTCACCAACGATGCGGCCGTGCACGTGCGGCGCCGTGACGATGGGACGATCGGCTACCGGTTCTTCGTGGGCGGAGGGCTCGGGCGCCTGCCGATGCTTGGGCAGGAGATGAATCCGTTCGTGCCGGAGTCGGATCTGCTCATCTACGCGACGGCGGTCCTGCGCACGTTCAATCGCTTCGGACGCCGCGACAACATTCACAAGGCGCGCATCAAGATCGTGCTGCGGGAGTGGGGCTACGAGCGCTTCCGGGCCGCCGTCGAGGACGAGTACGCCAAGATCACGGCGAGCTCCGAGCGCGATTCGCTGCGCCTCGAGCCCGGGGACATCGAGCGCGTGCGCGCGCACTTCGGTGCGCCACCGTACCGCCCTGCGCCCGAGGTCGCCTACGACGTCGAGCGCCTCGCCTCGCGCGATGCGCGCTTCGCGGCGTGGCTCAAGCGCAATGTCCGTGCGCACAAGGTGGCCGGTTACCGGGTGGTCTACGTGCCGCTCAAGGCCCCGGGCCAGCCGCCGGGGGACTGCACCGCCGAGCAGTTCGAGGCGCTCGCCGACCTCTGTGAGGCCTACAGCTTCGGCGAGCTGCGCTCGACCTACGATCAGAATCTCATCCTCGCCGATGTGCCCGAGTGCCACCTGCACGAGCTGTGGCGGGCACTCGATGCCCTGGGGCTCGCGACACCGAACGTCGGGCTCGTCACCGATATCGTCTGCTGTCCGGGTCTCGATTTCTGCGGTCTCGCGAATGCGGGCTCGATCGGCGTCGCCGATGAGATCTACCGGCGCTTCGACTCGCTCGATGCGCAGTACGAGGTCGGGCCGATCCGCATCACCATCAGCGGCTGCATGAACGGCTGCGGCCACCACAGCGTCGGTCATATCGGCATCCTGGGCGTCGATAAGCACGGTGAGGAGTGGTACCAGGTGACCCTCGGCGGCAGTGCGGGTAACGATGCGGCGATCGGCGAGCGCGTCGGACGCGCGCTCGCGCGCAGTGAGATCGCTCAGGGTGTCGAGCGTCTCGTCCAGGCCTACCTCGAGCTGCGCTGCGATGAGGATGAGACCTTCCTCGAGTGCTACCGGCGGGTGGGCATGGGTCCGTACAAGGCGCGCCTGTACGAGAGCGAGACCGAGGAAGCCGCGGCATGAGCGCACGGATTCTCCGCCGGCGTGCACTCATCGAGGATGACTGGCAAGTGGCGCCGGAGCGCACCGCTGATCTCCCACCGGGTGCGCGGATCATCGTCCCGCTCGCGCGCTTCCGTGCCGAGCGCGAAGCGCTCATCGCGAGCGCCGCCGCCGTCGGGGTGCTGCTCGCGAACACCGAGGATGTGGAGCTCGTCTACCCGGAGATCCGCGACCGGCCGCTCATCGCCCTCCTCTTTCCCACCTTCGCCGACGGTCGCGCCCTCTCCCAGGCGGCCGTGCTGCGCAACCGCCTCGGATACGCAGGCGAGCTGCGGGCGGTGGGCGACGTGGTCCGCGACCTGGTGTTCTGGCTCGCGCGCGGCGGTTTCGACAGCATCGCGCCGCGGGCGGATCAGGACCTCGAGGCGTGCCGGCTCGCGCTCGATCAGTTCAGTGCGGCGTACCAGGCCGCTGCCGATGGCCGCACGCCCGTGTGGGTGCAGCGGCGCACGCAGGCCGCGCGCTAGCGCTGCGGCAGCTCGACCTCGGCGAAGATTGCGGCGACTTCCTGCGGGGTCGAGGCGCGATGCGCGCGCTCGACGAGGCGCCGGTCGAGATGCGGCGCAAGGAGCTGCGCGAACTCGTACATGTATTTCCTGAGCAGGGTGCCGCGCCGGAAGCCGAGCCACGTGGTATGGGCCGGCAGCAGGTGCGCCGCATCGATCACCACGAGATCCGGACCGCTCTCCACCGCCATCGGCGCGACGATCCCGACCCCGAGGCCGAGGCGCACGTAGGTCACGATCACATCCGAGTCGCGCGCCGTGATCGCGACGTTCGCCGTGAGCCCCGCCTTCGCGAACGCGTCGATGAGGGAGGAAGGACCGGAGAAGCTGAACGTGTAGGTGATGATCGGGTAGGCGGCGAGCTGCTTGAGCGAGGGACGCGCGATGCCCGCGAGCGGATGATCGCGCGGCACCACGATCGTGCGATGCCAGCGGTAGCACGGCAGCAGCGTCAGATCCCCGAACAGATGCTCCGAGCCGGTCGCGATCGCGCAGTCGATGCGATCGTGCGCGATCATCTCGGCCAATTGCTCGGTCGTGCCCTGATGAAGATTGAGACGCACGTTCGGGTAGCGCGCGCGGAACTCGCGGATCACATCGGGAAGCACGTAACGGGCCTGGGTGTGGGTCGTGCCGATCGAGAGGCTCCCGCGACCCTCATCGCGCAGCTCCGTCGCGAGGTCCCGGATCGCTTGAGTCTCCTGGAGAATCTTCACGGCCCGCTCGATGACCTGCTGGCCCGCGGGAGTGATCCGGGTGAGATTGCGCCCCTCGCGCGTGAAGATCAGAAAGCCGAGCTCGTCCTCGAGCAGCTTGATCTGCTTGCTCACGCCCGGCTGCGAGGTGTGCAGCTTCTGCGCCGCCGCGGTGATGTTGAGGCCGCTCTGGGCGACCGCGGCGAGGTAGCGCAGCTGATGCAGCTTCATCGTGCCAACCTTGGCCGGCGTCCGACTCGGGCGCCATCCGCGAGCGCTCCCGGATCGCGCTGCTCATAACCGTTTCGCATCTTCATATTCCCGTGCGGCAAATAACCGCCTTGCAGCTCCACAGAAGCAAAGGTTCCTTCTGTTACCGCATTGTCACCGATACAGTCCCTTCCACGCATCATGGGCCAGCTTCTCTCACTCGAGCTCAAGACCAAAGCGGGAGCGATCCGCGAGCTGCTGTCGCGCGCGGTGCGCACCCACGGTCGCGTCGTCTACGCGAACAGCCTCGGCGCCGAGGCGATGGTGCTCACGGACGTGATCTGCAGCGAAGTCCCCGAGATCGACATCGTGAGCATCGATACCGGGCGGCTGCACGAGGAGACCTACGCGCTGCTCGAGAAGCTCCAGCGCCGCTACGGCAATCGCATCCGGCTGCTGTTCCCGGACGCCCACGAGCTCTCGGGGCTCGTCGCGCGCCAGGGCGTCAACGGCTTTTTCCACGATCCCCAGGCGCGCACCGCCTGCTGCCATACGCGCAAGGTCATGCCGTTTCAGCGCTTTGTGGCGGGCTATTCGGCCTGGGTCACCGGGGTGAGGCGCGAGCAGTCGCGAGCCCGCTCCTTGGGAGAGCCCATCGAGTGGGACGAGCAGCACGGCCTGTACAAGGTGAGCCCCCTGCTCGAGTGGACCGAGGATGAGGTGTGGGCGTACATCCGCAGCCGCAAGCTCACCTACAACGCTCTGCACGACCGCCAGTACCCGAGCATCGGCTGCGCGCCCTGCACGCGCGCGGTGCTGCCCGGCGAGGAGAGCCGCGCGGGCCGCTGGTGGTGGGAACACCCGGAGTCCCGGGAGTGCGGCCTGCATCCTCGCGTGCGCGCAAGCGCCGGGCAGAGCTAAAATTGCGCTTTTGCGCCGCGAGCCGCGGGGTTACATGGATCATCTGCCGATATTTCTGCGCGTGCGGGGCGCCCGGGCCGTCGTGGTCGGGGGCGGGCCCGTTGCCGCGCGCAAGGCAGAGCTCCTCCTCCGCTGCGGCGCCGAAGTCCGCCTGATCGCCCCGCAGCTCACCCAATCGACCCTCGAGCTCATTGCGGGCGCTCGCGGCTGCGTGAAGCACGAGGCGGCGAGTTTCGAGCCCCGACACCTCGAAGGGGCGGCGCTCGTGGTCGCCGCCACCGATGCGCCCGAGGTGAATGCGGCCGTGGCCGAGTCGGCGCGCGCGCGCGCGATCCCGGTGAACGTGGTCGACGACGCCGAGCACTCGACGTTCATCTTCCCGGCCATCGTCGATCGCGCGCCCGTCGTGGTCGCAATCGGCTCTCAGGGCGCGGCGCCGGTGCTCGCGCGGCGCCTGCGCGCACAGCTCGAAGCGCTTCTGCCCGCGCGCCTCGGGGCGCTCGCGCGCTTCGCCGCCGCACGGCGCGCCGCCGTGCGCCAGGCGCTGCCGGTGCGCCGCCGCCGCGCATTCTGGGAGCGAGTCTTCGCCGGACGCGTGAGTGAGCGGGTGCTCGCGGGTGATGAGCCTGGGGCGCAGGCGGACTTCGCCCGTGAGCTCGCGGCGTGCCGCGCCAGCGAGCGCGCGGCGGCCGGGGAGGTCTACCTGATCGGGGCCGGCCCGGGCGATGCGGATCTGCTCACGCTGCGCGCGCTGCAGCTCCTGCAGGAGGCCGACGTGATCCTCTACGACCGGCTGGTCTCCCCCGCCGTGCTCGATCGGGCGCGGCGCGAGGCGCGGCGCGTGTTCGTCGGCAAGGAACCCGCCGGCTCGCGCACCGCGCAGGCGCGAATCCACGAGCTCATGGCGGGCTACGCCGTCCGCGGATTGAAGGTGGCGCGCCTGAAAGGCGGGGACCCGGGCATCTTCGGTCGCGCGGGAGAGGAGATCGAGTTCCTGCGTGCGCGGGGCATTGCCGTGACGGTGGTTCCCGGGGTGACCGCCGGACTCGCCGCCGCGGCCGCGGCCGCCATTCCGCTCACGCAGCGTGCGCTCGCGCACTCGGTGACGCTCGCTGCGGGTCACTCGGCCGGGGACGACACGCACGATTGGGAGGCGCTGGCGCGCGCGCGGCACACCGTGGTGTTCTACATGGGCGTCGCCGAGATGGAGCAGATCGTCCGTCGGCTGCTCGCCGCGGGCGCACCGCCCGAGCGCCCGGCCGCCGTGGTCGAGCGCGCCACGCTCCCGGGCGAGCAGATCCTCAAGGGCCGGCTCGATGAGATCGCCGCGCTCGCGCGCGCGGCGCATGTGGGCGCCCCGGCGCTCCTCATTGTGGGCGAGGTCGTCGCAGGAGCGCGGGCGAGCGCAGGGGCGCTTGCGCCGCAGGCGCTCGAGGGCGTCGCATGAGCGTGCAGGATGGATTCGCGGGCACGATCGGTCACACCCCGCTCATCCGCTTGCGGACGTTGAGCGCGGAGACCGGCTGCGACATCCTCGGCAAGGCCGAATTCATGAATCCGGGCGGCTCGGTCAAGGATCGCGCCGCCCTCGCCATCATCGAGGATGCCGAGCGGCGCGGCGAGCTGCGCGCGGGCGGCACCGTCGTCGAGGGCACCGCCGGCAACACCGGCATTGGGCTCGCGCACGTCTGCAACGCGCGCGGCTACCGCTGCGTGATCGTGATGCCCGATAACCAGTCGCCCGAGAAGTACCGACTGCTCGAGATGCTCGGGGCCGAGGTGCACAAGGTGCCGACGGTGCCCTATAGCAATCCGAACCAATACCAGAAGGTCGCGCAGCGCCTGGCCGGCGCGCTCGCCAATGCGGTCTGGTCGAATCAGTTCGACAATACCGCGAACCGCCGCGCGCACCTCGCCACGACCGGTCCGGAGATCTGGAGCCAGACGGACGGTCGGATCGATGCGTTCGTGGCGGCTGCGGGGACCGGCGGGACGCTCGCCGGAGTCTCGGAATACCTGAAGTCCAGACGCAGCGCGGTGCGCTGCGTGCTCGCCGATCCGCCCGGCAGCAGTCTCTACCACTTCGTGCGCACGGGCGAGCTCAAGGCGAGCGGATCGGGCTCGATCACCGAGGGCATCGGCATCGGACGCGTCACGGCGAACTTCGCGAACGCCCCCGTCGACGACGCCGTGCACGTCGAGGACCCCGACACCGTTCGTTTCGTGTACCGGCTGCTGCGCGAGGAGGGACTCTTCCTCGGCAGCACGAGCGGCATCAACGTCGCCGCCGCGGTCCGCGTGGCGCGCGAGCTCGGCCCCGGGCACACGGTGGTGACCGTGCTCTGCGACGGCGGGGCAAAGTATCAATCCCGACTTTTCAACCGTGAATGGCTCATCCAGAAGGGCCTCGCCGCCTCGGCCGGCGAGCCCCGCTTGGGCGGCCGCATCACACTGGAGAATGTCCTTGTCGCTTGAGCGTTCCAAACTGGCCACCGTCACCGACGTGGTGATCGTGGGCGCGGGTCCCGTCGGTCTGTTCCAGGTGTTCGAGCTGGGGCTCCTCGGGCTGCGCGCCGAGGTGGTCGATTCGCTGCCGCAAGTCGGCGGCCAGTGCACGGAGCTCTACCCCGAGAAACCGATCTACGACATCCCGGCGATCCCGGTGTGCTCGGCGAAGGAGCTCATCGAGCGCCTGCTCGAGCAGATCCGGCCCTTCGCCGCCGGCATGCACCTCGGGCAGGAGGTGACCGAGATCACACCGCGCGCGGACCGGCGCTTCGATGTGGTCACGAGCCGCGGCACGCGCTTCGATGCGGGCGCCGTGATCGTGGCCGGCGGGGTGGGCTCGTTCCAGCCGCGCCGGCTCGCGCTCGAGGGCGCCGAGCGGCATGAGGGCGAGTCGGTTCACTACCGCGTGCGCGACGCCGCGCTGTTCGCCGACAAGGAGCTCGTCATTCTGGGCGGAGGAGACTCGGCGCTCGACTGGACGCTCGAGCTCGTCCACTCGGCGCGCAGCGTCGTGCTCATCCACCGGCGCAGCGAGTTTCGCGCGGCACCGGTCTCCGTGAAGCGCATGCTCGCGCTGCGCGAGGAAGGGCGGCTCGATTACATCGAGGGGCAGGTGCAGTCGCTCGTCGAGCGGGACGGACGCCTCCACGGAGTGAGGGTGGTCGCGCGCGACGGCGTCACGCGCACGGTTTCGCTCGATCAGCTGCTCGTCTTCTGGGGCCTCCACCCCAAGCTCGGCCCCATCGCCGAGTGGGGACTCGAGCTCCACCGGCGCACGCTTCGCGTCGACACCGCGCGTTTCCAGACGAGCTCGCCGGGGATCTTTGCCGTCGGAGACATCAACGACTATCCGGGCAAGAAGAAGCTGATCCTCTCCGGCTTCCACGAGGCGGCGCTCGCCGCGTTCGCCGTGCGCGAATACCTGGCGCCGGGCGAGAAGGTGCACCTGCAGTACACCACCACGAGCCCGCTGCTGCAGAAACGCTTGGGCGTCGGTGCCCAGAGCGAGCTCGAAGACCGTCGTGGCGATGCGCGCTCCGTTGCCGCAACGCCCGGTTGAGCCCCTCGCGCACCTCTCCTCCGAGGGCATCGCCTGCCCGGATTGCGGACTCGCTCAGCTGTTGCCGCCCGTGCCGCCGGGCGCGCGAGCCGAGTGCCGTCGCTGCGGCCGCACGCTCGCGCGACCTGCGCTCGGCGGCATCGCCGCGGCGCTGGCGCTCGCCGCGGCCGCGTTGCTGCTGTGGCCGCCCGCCTGCCTCGCGAACCTCTTCACCGTGTCCTCCGCCGGGGCGATCCGCGACAGCGCGCTCGCTGACGGGGTGACGGCGCTCTGGAGCGGTGGATTTCCTCTGCTCGCCGGCGTTGTCCTTGCGTTCAGCATTCTCGTCCCTTCGACCTATCTCGCGCTGATCACCGGGGTGCTCGTGGGTGTGCGCACCACGCACACGCGCACGCGTCTGCTCGGGCGGCTGTTCCGCTGGGCGCTCGCGCTGCGGCCCTGGACCATGACGGAGGTGTACCTGCTCGGGGCATGCGTAGCCTACAGCCGCGTCGGGCAGGTCGCGATCGTGAGCGTGGGTCCGGGGGGCTGGTGCCTGATCGCAACGACGCTGTGCCTGCTGCTGCTCGATGCGGAGCTCGACGAGCGCAGCGTCTGGGCGGTGCTGCCGGTCGCGAAGGACGCGCAGCGCCTCGCGCCCCTGGCCGCACCCGCGCGCGCGCCCGCCGTCGCCATCGCCTGCGACGTGTGCGATCTGTTGCACCCTGCGGCACAGGACGGGGAGCGCTGCGCGCGCTGCGACAGCCGGCTCGCCCGACGCAAGCCCGCGGCGCTCGAGCGCACTTGGGCCTTGATCATCGCGGGGTTTCTGCTCTACATCCCTGCGAACCTCCTGCCGGTGCTTTCCCTGGAGCGCTTCGGACGCGACCAGCCGAACACGATCCTGGGCGGGGTCGAGGAGCTCGTGCGCTTTGGGCTCTGGCCGCTCGCCGTGATCGTGTTCGTCGCGAGCGTGCTGATTCCGCTCATGAAGCTCTCCGCCCTCACCTGCAATCTAGTGCTCACGCAGCGCCGCTCGGCGTGGCTGCTGCCCCTGCGTACGCGGCTGCACCGTGCAGTCGATGCCGTCGGGCGCTGGTCGAACATCGATGTGTTCATGGCCTCGATCCTGGTCGCGCTGGTGCAGTTCGGCGCTCTGATGCACGTTCGCGCCGATGACGGTATGGTGGCGTTCGCGGCGGTCGTGGTCCTCACCATGATCGCCGCCAAGAGCTTCGACAGCCGCCTGATGTGGGACGCGGCGAGGGAGAGCCGGTGAGCGAGGAGCACGCGCCGATCGAGCCGCAGGCGGAGCCGGGCGATCGCCCGCACGAGCCCGCCCGCGTGCGGCCGCGCCGCTGGCTGTCCTGGGTGTGGCTCGCTCCGGTCATCGCGGCGACGGTCGTGCTGTGGCTCGCGTGGCGCGGTCTCGCGGAGCGCGGCCCGCAGATCACGCTCGACTTCAAGGATGCAAGCGCGCTCACGCCCGGACAGACCTCGATCAGGTACAAGGGCGTCGAGGTCGGCCGAGTGGAGGCGATCGAGCTCACGCGCGACATGTCGCACGTGGTGGTGCACGCGCGGATGGTGCGCACGGTCGAGCCGTACCTGGCCGACGGCGCGCGCTTCTGGATCGTGCAGCCGCGCGTCGGGGCGCAGGGCATCACCGGGCTCGCAACCCTCATCTCCGGCGCCTACATCGAGATGTTTCCGGGGAGCGGCGCAGCGCAGCGTCATTTCATCGGTCTCGCCGAGCCGCCGCTGCTGCAGCCCGATACGCAGGGACGCTCCTTCACGCTGCTCACGCCGGATGTGAGCGCGCTCCTCCCCGGGGCGCCGCTCACCTACCACGGTCTCGACGTGGGGGAGATCGAGGGATCCGAGCTCACCGCCACCGAGCGGCAGGTGCGCGTGTTCGCATTCATTCGCGCTCCGTACGACCGCCTGGTGCATGCGCAGACGCGCTTCTGGACCGAGGGCGGCATCGACCTCACGGCGGGCTCGCAGGGTCTGCGCGTGCAGCTGAGCTCCTGGCAGCAGCTGCTCGCCGGCGGCGTCGCCTTCGAGACCCCCTCGTGGGCGATCAAGAGCGCGCCGAGCCCGAGCAATGCCCACTTCGAGCTCTACGCGAGCCGCAGCGAGGCGTTCCGGTATCCGAGCGGCACACCCCTCTTCTACCACGTCGCATTCACGCGCAACGCCGGCGGGATCGGCCCGGGCAGCGTCGTCGAGCTCGAAGGCACGGAGATCGGCGAGGTGACCCAGACCCGCCTGGTCTACGACCCGAGGCAGCGTGCGCTCTACACCGAGGCGACCCTCGCCCTCGATCCGAGCGTGGTGAGCGTCCCGGGAATTCCCGCCTCCGAGCCGGAAGCGCACGCCGCCGCCGTCGGCGCGGGCCTCGCGCGGCTCGTGGCGCAGGGACTGCGGGCGCAGATTCTCTCGGCGAGCCTGCTCACCGGACAGAAGCTCGTCTCGCTCGATATGGTCTCCGGGACCACACCCGCACGGATCCGGACGATCGCCGGCATCGCCGAGCTGCCCTCGGCCCCGGCGACGGACATCAACGAGATCCTGGGGGAGCTGCAAAGCACGGTCCATCACCTCGATCAGGCGACCGCCGGACCGCAGCTGCGCCAGGCGCTCACGGAGCTCGATGAGACGCTGAGCCACCTCGATCGGATGAGCCAAGCGCTCGAGCCGCAGACGCAGGCTCTCATCGCGAGCCTGCGCGCCACCTCGGAGGCGGCGCAGCGTACCGCGGATGCCGCCGGCGCGCTGCTCGGCGCAAATGGGCGCGGCAGTCTCGATCTACCGGGGATGACGCGCGAGATGACCGACGCCGCCCGCTCGATACGCGATCTCGCGGACTTTCTGAGCCGTCACCCCGAGGCGATCCTGCGCGGTCGCACGCCGCGCAGCGATTGAGCGGGCCGCTACGCGGCTTGCTCGAGCAGCATCAGTCCACTTGCCGTGTTCGAGATCGGAACGTGGTAATTGCGGTGCCGCGCGGTGACGGGGCCCGCGAGCGTCGCGCGGGCGGCGATCCACATGAGAATCTCCACGCCCTGCGTGCCGGCGAGCTCGACCAGCTCCGCGTTGGAGTAGCGCGTGAGCGCCTCCGGCTCGTTCACGAGCTTTCCCATGCAGAGCTCGTCGAAGCGCTTGTTGATGAAGCCCGCGCGGGTGCCGTCGAGCTGGTGGGAGAGCCCGCCGGTGCCGATCACGACGACGCGCGCATCCTCCGGGTACGACTCGATCGCGCGCCCGATCGCCTGGCCGAGCTTGTAGCAGCGCAGCGCCGAGGGCAGCGGATGCTGCACGGTATTCACACACACGGGCACGGTGCGCACCGGCCAGCGGAGGCGAGCGCCCGCCTCGCGCGTGGGCCACAGCAGCTGCATCGGCACGGCGAACGCATGATCGACCAGCATCTCCTGGCACATGGTGATGTCGAATTCCGCTGCGACCAGCGACTCGATCAAGTGCCACGAGAGCTCCACGTCCCCTGGGAATGGGGCCACGGTGGGCAGCCCCCAACCCTCATCGGCGTTCGCGTACTGGGCCGCGGCGCCGACCGCGAACGTGGGCAGCTTATCGAGGAAGAAGTTGAGGCCATGGTCGTTGTAGATGATGACCGCCACATCCGGGCGGACCTCCTCGAGCCAGGCATGCACGGGCGGGAAGCCCTGAAAGAACGGCTGCCAGTACGGCTCGCGCTCGAGCCCGCGGGCGATCGCCTTGCCGATCGCCGGCACGTGCGAGGTGCAGATCGCGCCCAGGAGTCTTGCCATGATTCAGCGCCCCTCTGCGATGAGCCGCGACTTGAACGCATCGAGGGACATGCCGGTCTGCTGCGCGCCGATGTCCTGCACGTCGAGCCCGAAGATCCCCGCGAGCTTCGCCAAGTAGTAGATGTTGCCGCCGGCCGCGATCATCGAGAGCACGTCGCGCCGCCTGACGGCGTCGCGCTGACGCGCATCGAGCCCGAAGCGCGCGCAGTAGCCGTCCTCGTCGGCCAGGAATGCCGCCCGGTTTTGCGCGCTGTTGAACGAGTAGCACATCTTGTTGAGCGCATAGCCCTTGCGCGCCTCCTCACCGTCGAACATCACGGTGCCCGAGACGGGCTGTCTCGCCACGGGCGTGGCGCGCGGTGAGCTTGGAACGGCTTGCGATATCATGGTCGTGCTCCTCGAATGCGGCTCAAGCTTGCCCGTTGCGCCACGCGGCGGCTTCGGGGATGCGCGCAGCACGCTAGGTAGTTCTACCTAGTTGCGGAACATACGTAACGACTCCCACGGAACCGAGCCCATACTATTTAATCGGCTATCGACGGAGCCTTCATGACCGAGTCTTCCGCGTCTTCCAGCGAGCCGCATTTCGACGGCGCCGGCGCCCTGCAAGGAAGAATGCTGCACGTCTCGCGGTTGGCCACGATCGGGGAGATGGCCGCAGGCATCGCGCACGAGCTCAATCAGCCGCTCACGGCGATCGCCAACTATGCGCAAGCCTGCGAGCGGCTGCTCGGACGGCCGGACAGCGACCTCCAGGAGATGCGCCAGGCGTTACGCGAGATCGCCTCGCAGGCGGTGCGGGCGGGCGAGATCATCCATCGCCTGCGCAGTCTCGCGCGCAATGTGCCCGTCGAGCGTCTCCCGACGGATGTGAACTCGGTCGTGACCGAGATCCTCGGCCTCATGCAGGCGGACGCGCGCGTGCATCGCGCGCGTCTGATCCTCGAGCTCGGCGAGGACTTGGCGGCGGTCGCGGTCGATCGGGTCCAGATGCAGCACGTCCTCCTCAATCTGGTGCGCAACAGCCTCGAAGCCCTGTCCGCGACGGATCCGGCGAGCCGCACGGTGACCCTGCGCACGAGCGCCACGGAGGCAGGTCAAATCGAGATTGCGGTGTGCGACAATGGCCCGGGGCTTTCCCGGGAGGCGCTCGAGCGGTTGTTCGACCCGTTCTTCTCCACGAAGCAGAACGGCACGGGCCTCGGGCTTCCGATCAGCAACACCGTCGTGCGGGCGCACGGCGGAACGCTCGGGCATCACCCCAACCGCCCGTGCGGGGCGTGCTTCTACATCCGCCTCCCCACCGAGGCCGCGGAGTGATTCGTCAATGAAAGAGCCGACACCGACGGTGTTCGTGGTCGACGACGACGAGGCGGTCCGCAACTCGCTTCGTTTCCTGTTGAAATCGGTCGGGCTTCCAACGCAGACGATGTCCTCGGCGAGCGAATTCCTCGCGAGCTATCAGCCCCATCAGCCGGGCTGTCTGGTGCTCGACGTGCGCATGCCGGCGATGAGCGGACTCGAGCTGCAGCAGCATCTGAATCTGCGCGGCGCGATCATTCCGGTCATCTTCATCACCGGGCACGGCGATATCCCGATGGCGGTCGAGGCCATGCAGCACGGCGCCTTCGACTTCCTGCAGAAGCCGTTCCGCGACCAGGATCTCATCGACCGCATTCAGCGCGCGCTCGCCAAGGATGCGAAGGCGCGCTCCGCGCTGAGGGAGCACGAGCGCATTCGCGAGCGCTTCGAGACCCTCACGCCGCGCGAGCGCGAGGTGCTCGCGCTCATGACCAAGGGGAAGGCGAACAAGGTCATGGCCGCCGAGCTCGGGGTGAGCCAGCGCACGGTCGAGATCCATCGGGCCCGCGTGATGGAGAAGAGCGGCGCCGCCTCCTTGGCGCAGCTCGTGCGCATGGTCATGGACCAGGGCGAGGATTCCGCGGCGGGCGCTGCCGTGCCGAGCCGCCCGGGCAAGCTCTAGGGCGAACACCGGCCGATTGGCACCCACGCTGGGTGTGCGTATCATGGCGCAGCGCGGAATGGTCCTCGCGCGGTCCATGCCCGACGATGCTGTCGACCGAACTCCTGAGCAACGTTCTCGAATCGGCACCGGATGCGATCGTGATAGTGGATCGCTCCGGCGGCATCGTATTCGCGAGCCAGCAAGTGGCGGCCCTGTTCGGCTACGCGCCGCAGGATCTCGTCGGATGCAAGATCGAGTGCCTGCTTCCGGAGCGTTTCCGCACGATTCACCTCGACCATCGGCGCAAGTACACCGACAGCGCGCGGGTGCGGCCGATGGGGGTCGACCTCGATCTCTATGGGCTGCACAAGGACGGCACGGAGCGGCCCGTCGAGATCAGCCTGAGTCCGATCAATGACGGCGAGCGGCTGCTCGTCGCGGCCGCGATTCGCGATGTGACCGAGCGCAAGAGGATCCAGGTCGAGCTCACCCAGGCCCGCGAGCTCGCCGACCGCGCGAACCAGGCCAAGAGCCGCTTTCTCGCGACCGCCAGTCACGACCTGCGCCAGCCTCTGCAGACGCTCTCGCTCCTCAACGGCACCCTCACCCGATTGATCACCGAGCCGACCGCGCGTGAGGCGGTCGAGCATCAGGGTCGGGCGATCGATGCCATGTCGCGGCTGCTCAACGCACTGCTC
Organism: Steroidobacteraceae bacterium; assembly: GCA_035523875.1. Classification (GTDB taxonomy): domain Bacteria; phylum Pseudomonadota; class Gammaproteobacteria; order Steroidobacterales; family Steroidobacteraceae; genus JASHUC01. Next base: position 105,117 of record DATKPY010000018.1, on the reverse strand, counting down.
GACATCAGCAAGCTCGAATCCGGCGCCATTCAGCCGGACCCGACCGATTTCATCGTCGGGGAGCTGTTCGAGGAGCTGCGCACGGATTTCGCCAATCTCGCCATCAGCAAGGGCCTGGAGTTCAAGGTGGTGTCGGCGCACGAGTGCGTGCATTCCGATCCCTCGCTCGTCGGGCAGATTCTGCGCAACCTGGTCGCGAACGCGATCAAGTACACCCGCCGTGGCTCGGTCGAGCTGCGGTGCGCCGCCCTGCCGGCCGCCGTCCACGTCGAGGTCATCGATACGGGGGTCGGCATACCGGAAGACCAGCTGCCCTACATCTACGACGAGTTCTATCAGATCGGCGTGGCAAGCAACACCACGCGAGACGGATACGGTCTTGGCTTGAGCATCGTGCGCCGACTGGTGAATCTGCTCGGGTTGCGGCTCGACGTCCGCTCCACCGTCGGCAGCGGATCGGTTTTCGCGCTCGAGCTGCCGGCCGGCAGGTCCGAGCGCCCGCCGCTCAGAGCCGGCACGCCGGAGTCTGCGACGGCGCAACGCCCCAGCTCCGCCTCGTGCATCCTGCTCGTCGATGATGACATGGGAGTGCGCGATGCGACCGCGATGCTGCTGCGCGTGGAAGGCTACCGCGTGGTCTCCGCCGCCTCGGTCCCCGAGGCGACCGAGAAGGCGCGCGAGGATCCGGCGATCGACCTGCTGATCACCGACTATCATCTGAACGACGGCGAGACCGGCATCGATGTGATCAACGCCGTACGCGGGATCGCCGGCCCGGATCTGAGGGCGATCCTGGTCACGGGCGATACCTCCTCGATGATCCGCGGGCTGGAGCCCGATCCGCGCGTGCAGGTCGCGAGCAAGCCGATCCGCGCCGACCAGCTGCTCGCGGCGATCAAGTCGCTGTTGGGGCGCTGAGGCGCGCGAGCAGCGCCTGCAGGGCCTCGGGTTGAGCCGTGTCGATGCGGATCACCTCGAGCCCCTCGAGCGGCTCGAGCGGCTCGTAGCGGTCCATTTGCCATCCGAGCACTGCGGCGTCGGCCTCGGAAGGATCTCCGAGGTTGCGCGCCCGTGCCGTGACCCGCGCACGCAGCACCGCCGCGGGCGCCTCACAGTTGACGACACGGAGCGCCACGGCGAGCCGCCGCGCGAGCTCGGCGAAGCGCGCGCGTTCGCCACGCAGCAGGAAGGTGGCGTCGACCACGGCCGTGATGCCACCGCAGAGCACATCCTCGGCCGCAGCCGCCAGATCCTCGTAGACCTTCGCGGTGGCCGCATCCGAGTAGATCCCCTGGGCGATCGGCGCGTGCGTTCGCGCGAGCTCATCGAGTCCCGCACGGCGCTTGCGCTCGATGTCCGAGCGCAGGTGCACCGCCGCGAGCCGCTCGGCGAGCGGCCGGGCGAGCCAGGTCTTGCCGGAGCCGGACAGACCGCACAGGAGGATCAAGAGCGGCTTGCGCGGCGCGAGCGCCGCGCGCGCGCAGCCGATGAGGCGTGCGAATTCGCGCCGTGCGGCGGCCCGCGCGGCTCCCGCGGGCAATTGCCCGGCCGTGAGCGCCGCGACCTTGGCGCGCACCAGCGCGCGATGCACCTCGTAGAGCTTGAGTAGGCGGCAAGCGTGATAATCGCCGCTCTGGGCGAGATAGCCCGAACGGAACGCGTGCGCGTGCACGGGGCGGTCGCGGGCAGCGAGATCGCTCGTGAGAAAGGCGATCTCGTCGGCCACGTCGATCCAGCGAAACGCGGGCTCGTACTCGATCGAGTCGAAGGCGGCGAGACGCGCGCCGAGACGTACGATGTTGCCGCTGTGCAGATCGCCGTGGCACTCGCGTATGCGCCCCTGGAGGCGCCGCGCGGCCATGGCCGGCGTGCTCTGCGGAAGCGCGCGCTCGAGGGCTCCCTGGAGAGCGCGCACCTCCTCGGCGGCATCGAACACCGTGGCGGCCGCAGCGCACTCGATGACGTTGCGCACGATGAGGGCCTGCACCTCCGCGGGAAATCCCCAACGCGTGTCATGGGCGGCGGCGGGAAGGCGCGCGTGAATCAGCGCGAGCGCCCGCCCGAACGCCTCGAGCTCGATCGGCTCGATCCGGTGGCTATCGAGGAGCCGATCGAGCTCGTCTGCGCGCGAGAAGCGACGCATGCGCACGGCGTACTCGAGCACGGCTCCGGCCACGCCGATGCGCGCTTCCCCACCGACGCTCACGATCTCGCAGACCTCCAGATAGAGCTGCGGGGCGAAGCGGCGATTGAGCCGCAGCTCCTCCTCACAGAAGAACCGCCTGCGCTCGGGTGCGCGGAGATCGATGAATGCGTAGCGAACCGGACGCTTGATCTTGTAGGCAAACGCGCCTGCGAGCAGCACCCAGGAGATGTGCGTCTCGATGAGCTCGACGGAATCGACCGGGTGCGGGTACGCCTGCGGCGAAAGCAGCGCGAGGAGCGGCTGCGGCAGCCCTGAACTCATGCGAGCCGGGTGAGCGCGCGGCCCGGTGGGTGCCCGGGGAGCGGGTGCAGACGCTCCGCGGCACGAAGGCGGCGAGCATCGCGAGGAGCGCGCTTATGCGTTCGCGAAGCCCGTCGAGTGTGCTTGACGCGGCGCATCGGCCCTCGTGGGGTGGATCGCTTCCCGGCGTGCCGCGGGGCGCTCGCACGGGCGGAAGAATGAGCGTGCGTGGTGGCAGCCTGCGGTGCCATGCGTACTTTCCGCAGCGCCGGTTCGCGCGCAATCCGCGCGCGAATGCGGCATGCTTCATCATGGTTCGACCGTTTCGATGTGTTCTGGTAGCGATTGCGGATGCGCACGCCGTCTCCCGCACGGCCCTCACTGCCGCGGCGGCGCTCGCTCGCTCGAGCGGCGCGCAGATCGAGCTCTTCCACGCAGCCAAGTCCGGCGCAGGCGAGGCCGCGCTGCGCCGGGTGCGGACCTCCCTCGAGCGCGCAGCGCGCTCGAGCGCACTGCGCGGCTGCCGCGTACGCACCCTGGCCGTCGCGCAGGCGCCCGCCTCTGGAGCGATCGTGCATCGCGCACTCGCCATCCGGGCCGACCTCGTCGTTGCGGCCACGCGCACCCGCGCCCGTGGGCGCCGCCTCCTGCAGCCGCGAACCGACCGGGAGCTCATCCGCCACTGTCCCTGTCCCCTGCTCGTCGTGAGGACCGCGCGAACGCTCCGCGGGCGCGCGGTGCTGGTCGCAATCGACCCGTTCCACGCGCACGCCAAGCCCGCGCGGCTCGATGCGCTGCTCCTGGCCACCGGGCGCCGGCTCGGCGCCCTCCTCGGTGGCGCCGTGCATGCCTTTCACGCCTACATGCCGCTCGTTGCGAGCGTGCAGGGACCGCTCGGGGAGCCGATCGTGTGGGAGGACCCGCGGATCGAGGACACGCATGCGGCCCAGGTGCGCCACGCGCTCGACCGGCTCGCCGAGCGCGCCGGCATCGCGCGTGCCAACCGGCATCTCGCCTTGGGCGACGTGCCGACGCAGCTCCCCGTCGCCGTGCGCCGGCTCGGCGTCGGCATCGTGGTGCTCGGTGCGGTCTCGCGCACCGGCCTCAAGCGGCTTCTCATCGGCAGCACCGCGCAGCGCGTGCTCGACCGTCTACCCTGCGACCTGCTCGTCGTGAAGCCGCACGGCCTCACTGCGGCGGTGCGAGCCTCTACAGCCCGCGCGGCCAGCGCCCGGGGCCGTCGGTAGGGGCGGCGGCTCTTGACTGCGTAGATCTCCCTGCCTGCGCGGCCGGATGCTTCGGCTCAGATGACCGAAGTCCAGGCGAGCGCTCCGGCGGCAAGCGCCATCATGACGGTCGCGAGCCACCCGAGAACCTTGACCGGGCGCGAGATCGCAAGCGCGCGGAAGCGGCCCGGACCCGCAGTGAGCAGCATCATTACGAGCATGATCGGCACCGCGACCAGGCCGTTCACGACCGCCGTCCAGAACAGCATCGCGATGGGATCGACCCGCGCGAGCACGAGCGCACCGCCCGCAACAGTCGCCGTGGCCACGATCGCGTAGAACCCCCGGGCGCGGCCCGCGGGCAGCTCGAGACTTCCCGCGAGACCCCACGAATCCGCCACCGCGTACGCGGCGGATCCTGCGAGCACCGGCACGGCGAGCAATCCGGTCCCAATGATGCCGGCGGCGAAGAGCCCGAAGGTGAGCGCGCCGGCGAACGGCCTCAGCGCCTGCGCGGCCTGCGAGGCCGTCGCGATGTGCGTGATGCCATGGACGTGCAGCGTGGCGCCGGTCGTGACGATGATGAAGAACGCGATCAGATTGGAGAAGAGCATGCCGATCCAGGTGTCGACGGAGATGCGCCGCAGATCCTGCGGGAGCGCAGCGCTCCGTCGGCCTCTCCGGAGGCTCAGCCGCGACTCCTCGGCCTCCTGGGAGGCTTGCCAGAAAAAGAGGTACGGGCTGATCGTCGTTCCGAACACGGCCACGATCGTGAGCGCCCAGTCGTGCCCGCCCGATAGCCGCGGCAGCAGCGCCGCAAGGAGGATCTGCGGCCAGGGGAGCCGGAGGCTGAGCGCGGCGGCCACGTACACGAACAACACGAGCGTCAGGAATTTGAGATATCCGACGTAGCGGTGGTAGGGGATGAGAATCTCGGCGAGGAGACAGCCGAGCCCGAAGGCAAGTGCGTAGAGTACGGCCGGTCCCGCGATCGCGAGACGCAGCGCCTCGCCCATGGCGGCGAGATCGGCGGCGATGTTGAGCGTATTCGCCGCGACCAGCAGCACGAGGAGCCCGTGCAGCACCGGGCGCGGAAAGCGCCGCGCGATGCTGCGGGCGAGTCCCGCGCGCGTCTGCCAGCCAATGCTCGCGCTCACGATCTGGATCGCAGCCATGAACGGAACGGTCAGAAATACCGTCCAGGTGAGCGCGTAGCCGAACTGCGCGCCGGCCTGCGAGTAGGTGGCGATGCCGCTCGGATCGTCGTCCGCCGCGCCCGTGATGACGCCGGGTCCGAGCGCATCCCAGAGCCGCCGCGGAGAGCGGCTCCAGTGCTCTAGTGCTGCCAAAGAACCTGCGGCCCCTCGAGCGGTAGCAGCGCTTCCGGGTGCGCCGGAACGATACGCGCGGTGAAGTTGGAAGCCGGCCGCTCGGCGGGCACCCGTGCCGTATAGACCACGAGCCCGGAGCCCCCCGCGGCCTCACCGCTCGGGACCATCTCGCAGCGAACCGCCTCCAAGCCGTCGCAGGACTCGGCGTAGAGCTCTACGCGCACCGCTTGGGGATCGAGCACCCCGAGCTGCACCTCCACGCTGAAGCGGTGCTCGCCGGCGCGCGTGTCGATGTGGAGGCTGCCGAACCGCAGCAGGGGCCAACCGCGCTCGAGGGCTTCGAGCCAGGAGGCGATGCGGGCTCCGGCCGCCCCATCGTGCGCGGCGCGGGCGCGATAGCGCTCTGCACCCGACTCGTAGTAGCGCTCGAGGTACTCGCGCACGCTGCGTCCCGCCGAGAAGCGCGCGGTGAGCTGCGCCATGCTCGCACGCACCCGCGCCACCCATTGGGGCGGAACGCCGCTCGGATCGCGCGCGTAGAACTGCGGGATGACCTCCTGCTCGAGGAGCTCGTAGAGCCGCACCGCCTCCTCGGCATCCCAGTGCGGATCGTTGCCGTGCTCGCGCGCGTCGCCGAGCGCCCAACCGACCTCGGGCGTGTAGGCCTCAGCCCACCAGCCGTCGAGCTCGGAGAGATTGAGGCCGCCGTTGACGAGCACCTTCATCCCGCTCGTGCCGCACGCCTCCCACGGCCGTCGGGGCGTGTTGATCCACACGTCGACGCCCTGGACGAGCCGCTCGGTGAGGAGCATGTCGTAGTCGCTGAGAAAGATCGCGTGCGGCCGCACGAGGGGCTGGCGCACGAACTCGACCCATTCGCGAATGAGCGCCTGACCCGGCGCGTCGGCCGGATGCGCCTTGCCGGCCAGGATGAGCTGCACCGGGCGTTGCGGGTTGGTGAGGATCCGGATGAGCCGCTCGCGATCGTGCAGCAGTAGATTCGGCCTCTTGTAAGTCGCGAAGCGCCGCGCGAAGCCGAGTGTCAGTGCGTCGGGATCGAGGATGCGCGTGGCCGTGTCGACCTGCGCCTCGCGCGCGCCCGTGGCGCCGAGCTGCCATGCGAGCCGCTCGCGCGCGTAGGCGACGAGGGCTTGTCGACCCGAAGCGCGCGCGCGCCACAAGTCGGCGTCCGACACCTCGGCGATGTTCGCCTGCGCACCGTCGAGCGCCTCGCGCCAGCGCTCCTTGCCGCAGGTGCGGGTCCACAGCGCATCGGCCTCAGGCGAGTCCCAGCCGGCGGTGTGCACGCCGTTGGTGATGTGGCCGACCGGCACCTCCGCTGCCGGTCGTCGCGGGAAGAGCGGCGCAAAGATGCGCCGGCTCACCTCGCCATGCAGTCGGCTCACGCCGTTCACCGCACCGCTCCCGCGCACGGCGAGGTAGGCCATGTTGAAGGGCTCGGACTCGGCCCGCGGGTCCGAGCGACCGAGCGCGAGGAGTTGCGGGGGAGCGATCCCGAGCTTGTCGCGCGCGTAGTCGCCCAAATACTCCTCGATGAGCGCGGGAGCGAACCGATCGAAGCCCGCAGGCACCGCGGTGTGGGTGGTAAAGATGTTTCCGGGGCGTGTGACCGCGAGCGCCGTTGCGAAGGGGGCGCCCGCCTCCGCCATCCAGGTGCGCGCGCGCTCGAGGATCGCGAGCGCCGCGTGACCCTCGTTCAGGTGGCAGACCTCCGGGCGCAGGCCGAGCGCGGTGAGCAGTCGCCAGCCCCCGATCCCGAGCACGATCTCCTGCTGCAGGCGCAGCTCCTCGCCCGCCCCGTAGAGCTCGCCGGTCACGCCGCGGTACACCGGGTAGTTGGCCGCATCGTTGCTGTCGAGCAGGTAGAGTGAGGCGCGGCCGACTTGCGCCTCCCACGCCCGCAGCCACAGCGGTCCGGCCGGAAATGCAAGCTCGATGCGCAGCCACTCCCCGTTCGCGCCGCGCAGCGGTTGCAGCGGCAGCTGATCCGGATCGTTGTACGGATAGAGCGCTTGCTGGCCTCCGAAGCGGTCGATGACCTGGCGAAAGTAGCCGCGCTGATAGAGCAGTCCGACCCCGACCACGGGCACTCCGAGGTCGCTTGCGGCCTTGAGCTGGTCGCCGGCCACGTTGCCGAGACCGCCCGCGTAGATCGGCAGCGCCTCGCTCAGCATGAACTCCATGCTGAAATACGCCACCGACTCGAGCGGCGAGCGCGGGTGAGTCTGCTGGAACCAGGCCGGCGCGCTCGCCGCGGCGCGCGCCGCGCTCGCGAGCTCGCTCACGCGGCCCCGGATCACGGGATCGGCGAGCAGGCGTCCCAGACGCTCGCGCGAGACGGTGCGCAGCAACACCCACGGGTTGTGCGTGCGGTCCCAGAGATCGGGCTCGAGCTCCCTCCAGACCTCATCCGTCGCGTGGTTCCAGGACCAGCGCAAATCGAGCGCGAGCTCACGCAGCTCGGCGATCAGCGCGCGCTCATCTTCCGCGGGGTCCCCGCCTCCCGGCGCCATCACGGTGCTCCTGCCTTGCCCTGTGGCAGGGCTCACGGTATCACGCCGCGGCGCGCGGTCCAGGGGCGTATGCGGCGGTTGTCGGACCTGCCAGGGTCGCCGCCGGCGCCAGCGCGGACGGGGCACTCCCTGCCGAGCGCGCGAGCAGCTCATCGAGCATTCCGCGATCGACCACCTCGTGCGCGAGCAACAGGTGGGCGAGCTCATCGAGCAGCGCGCGCTTCTCGCTCAGCGTGCGCTTGACGCGCGCGTGCGCCTCGCTCATGAGCCTCGCGATCTCCTCATCGATGAGCCGCGCGGTCTCCTCGCTGTAGCCCGCCTGCTGCGGCGGGGCCTGCGGCACGTTGAGGAACACACCCTGGCGCGGCGCATCGAAGGTCACCTGACCGAGCCGCTCGCTCATGCCGTACTGAGTGACCATGTGGCGCGCCATGTCGGTCGCGCGCTGCAGGTCGTCCTGGGCGCCGGTCGAGGTATCCCCGTACACGAGCTCCTCGGCGACGCGGCCCCCGAGGAGCACGTCGAGCCGATCGAGGAGCTCGGTGCGCTTGAGCAGATAGCGGTCTTCGGTGGGCAGCTGCTGCGTAAATCCGAGCGCGGCGATGCCGCGCGGGATGATCGAGATCTTGGCCACCCGATCGGCATGCGGGCGCGACTCGGCGAGCAGCGCGTGGCCGGCCTCGTGGTACGCGACCGTTTCCTTCTCGAGCGGATTCATGACGCGGTTGCGCTTCTCCAGTCCCGCGACGACCCGGTCGATCGCCTCCTCGAAGTCGCGCATGTCGACCGCCGGCTTGTCGAGACGCGCCGCGCGCAGCGCCGCCTCGTTGACGATGTTCGCAAGATCGGCGCCCACGAAGCCGGCCGTCTTGGCGGCGATCGCCGCGAGATTCACCTGCGGCCCGAGCGTCACCTTGCGCGTGTGCACCTTGAGGATCTGCTCGCGGCCCTTCACGTCGGGCCGATCGACGGCGACGTGACGGTCGAACCGCCCGGGCCGCAGCAGCGCGGGATCGAGAATCTCCGGCCGGTTGGTCGCGGCCATGATGATCACGCCGTTCTTCGTGTCGAACCCGTCCATCTGCACGAGGAGCTGGTTGAGCGTCTGCTCGCGCTCATCATGACCGGAAAGCCCGTTGAACCCGCGTGCCTTGCCCAGAGCGTCGAGCTCGTCGATGAAGATGATGCACGGGGCGCGCTGCTCGGCCTGGGCGAACAGGTCGCGCACGCGCGCGGCGCCCACGCCCACGAACATCTCGACGAACTCCGAGCCGCTGATCGACAGGAACGGCACGCCCGCCTCGCCCGCCACGGCTTTCGCGAGCATGGTCTTGCCGGTGCCCGGCGCACCGACGATGAGCACGCCCTTCGGAATCTTGCCGCCGAGCCGCCGGTAGCGATCGGGATTGCGCAGGAACTCCACCACCTCCATGAGCTCCGCCTTCGCCTCATCGATGCCGGCCACGTCCGCAAAGTGCACGCCCGTTTCCGATTGCACGTAGACCTTCGCTTTGCTTTGCCCGACCGACATCATCGAGCCCATGCCTCCGCCCATGCTTCGCCGCAGGAGCAGGTTCCAGACCCCCACGAAAACGACCGCCGGCAGCACCCAGGAGAGCACGGTCGAGAGCCAGTGATTCTCGTTCGCGGCCGTGTAGCTCACCTTGGCGGCATCGAGCTCGGCCACGAGCTGCGGGTCCTCGACCCGGCGCGCGACCACCGCGTGCCACCCGCTGAGCGCAGGGGGCTTCGCGGCGGGCTTGGTGCCGAGCGCGCCGAATGGAGCGACCTCGGCCGGTCGGCTGAGGGCAGCGATCGCTGCGGCCGGCAGCAGCGTTGCGGCGCCGGTGAGATCAGCCGTCGCCTCGATCGTGTCGCTGCCGATGACGACATCCTTCAGCCGACCGGCCTTGAGCAGCGTTTTCAGATCGCTGTAGCCGATCATCGGCGTCTGCGGCGCGGCGAGATAGATCTGCAGCGCGAACACCACGGCGAGCGCCGCGACGAAATACCACAGGGTGAACTGCTGTTGGCGTGTATCCACGGCGACCAAGACTAAGCCGGAACGCGGCCGGTGGTCGTGGGGAGATGTACGTACCCCTCGAGGCCGATCAGAGCGTGCCTGCCAGCACGCCGAAGACTCGTCCGGTGAGGTAGGTTGCCGCGGCCGCGCCGGCTCCGATGAGCATCTGGCGCGCGCCGGAATAGAGCGCCGTGCGACCGTTGAAGAGCGAGGTGACGACCCCGAGGCCGAACAGCGCGACGAGCGCGGCGCCGATGCTCGCGAGCGTGCCCGCGCCCGGTGGGAGCAGCGTGAAGGGCAGCAGCGGAATGACGGCACCGAGCGCGAAGAGACAGAAGGAGACGCTTGCCGCACCCGCCGCGTTGCCGAGCGCGGCAAGCTCCGGGTGGCCGCCGGCCGGTGTCTTCTCGCCGATTGCCCGCTCGAGCTGACTCGCCGCGAGCTCGCGCGCATTCGTCACGGACAGCCATTCGCCGAGCGCCATCGCACAGGCGCCGCCGGTGAGCCCCGCCACCCCTGCGAGCAGGATGGTGCGGCCGGCGGCGCCACCGCCCGCAACACCCATCAGCAGGCAGAAGTTCGAGGCCAATCCGTCGTTCGCGCCGAGCACCGCCGCGCGCAAACTTGCGCTCAAGGAGCCATCGGTCCAGCCGCGCAGCAGCGCCGCGTGCGCCTGCTCGTCGCGGGCCAACTCGGCCGCCCCGGGCTCCGCGAGCCCGGCGTAGCGGTCGCGGTCCTGCATCTCGCGGGCAGTGATGCTCGGGAGCACGAAGCGCGCGCCGATGAGTCGAACGAGCCCGATCAGTAGCTGGGTTCTCCAGGACGGTCGGTAGCGCGGCAGCGAGTGACCCGCTGAGCGCAAGCGCCGCTCCCAGTACTGTGCATGGGCCCGCTCGGTCGCCGCGAGCGCCTCATACTCCCCGCGACGCGCTCGATCGCGCGCCGTGCGCGCGATCGCGGCGTAGAGCGCCGCGCTGTCGAGCTCGGCGAGCCAGTTCGCGAGCAGTTCGGCGCGCCCCGCGCCCCGGTCCCGCCGCCGTTTGCGTGAGCGAAAGCCGAGCATCTTCATGCGGTGCGAGCCAATCCGCTCCGGTGGGGGCCACCGCGCTTACGGCACGGGCGAGCGGTACGAGGGGGACTTGACGAGCAGGAAGTCGCAATCGAGCGAGTCGATGAGCCGGCCGGTGAGGGTTCCGACCAGCGCCGTGAGCGCCTTGCGATGCGTGAGCGCGCCGAGCGCGATCAGATCGTAGTGCTGCCGCGCGGCGAATGCCGGCAGCGCGCTCGCCGGCTCACCGCGAACCACATGCAGCTCGCGGGCCTCGACCTGCGCCTCGCGCGCGCGCTGCGCAAGGGCTCTTCGGTTGGCTGCCAGCGTCTCCCCGGCGGGCTCATCGAGCTGCGTTGCGTACAGGATCTCGAGCGAGCCGCCGCAGGCGCAGGCCATTCGCTGTCCCGCGCTGAGCACCGCGCGCGTGAGGCCCGCGGACTCTTCCCCGGAGATGTCGATTGCGGCGGCCACGGCCGGTTGCGCCGGCCAGCGCTTGCCCCGAGTGAGCAGAAGCGGTACGGGACAGGTGCGCACCAGCTCCCAGTCGTTCGCGGCGAGCGTGCCACCGGCGGCGGCGGCGCCGATGCCGCGGATCACCAGATCGATGCGCGAGCGCCGCACGCGGCGCACGATGCCCTCGTACTGCGGACTCTCCCACACCGCATCGAAGCTCACCTCCACATCGGCGGCCCCGAGCGAGCGCCACAGCTCGTGCAGATCGCGCAACGCCTCGCTGATACCCTGGTCCGGCGCGAGCGCCGCTGCGCGCGCATCGTACTGGTGACGCTGCACGTAGGCATGCTCCGCATCGCACACGAATAGCTCGAGCCGCGCATGCAGAAGGCGCGCAAGGCTCAACGCGCGCGTGATCACGGGCCGGCACTCGCAGTCGCGATCCAGAGCAACGAGTATCGATCTGATTGCGTCCATCCAGGCTCACGATCCTCCGCTTGCAATCATGAGCGCATCGTCACGGGCCGCGCATCCGCATTGCTACGGATCGAAGCGGCGGGTCGCCGGTCCTATTCTTGGCACGGACTTCCAATAAAGGAGAGAGCCATGAGCCTCATTCGCTGGGAACCGTTTGGAACGATGGATGAACTCCTGGGTCGGATGCCGCCTCTCATGAGAGGCTGGCCGCGTTTGACCGGTGATGGCGGCTCGGTGGCCGCGTGGTCACCCTCGGTCGACATCAGCGAGACGGACGGCGAGTTCCTGATCAAGGCGGAGCTGCCCGCGGTCAAGAAGGAGGACGTGCACGTCACCTTCGACGACGGAATGCTCACGATCAGCGGAGAACGCAAGCAGGAGAAGGAGGAGAAGAACGAGAAGTTCCACCGCGTAGAGCGCATCTACGGAAGCTTCGCGCGCAGCTTCTCGCTGCCCGAGGCAATCGACCCGGCGGCCATTCGCGCCGAGACGGTGGATGGCGTTCTGACGGTGCACGTGCCCAAGACGAAGACGGCGGCGAAGAAGCCGACCGAGATCAAGATCCAGTAGAGCGCAGGGATGCTGAGCGGCTCGGGGCAACGGCGATGCGCCGTTGCCTCGCTTTGTCATCGCGTTCATCCTCTCGAGTGAGCCCGTAGCGCACATCGATCCGGCCGAGCGTAGACTTGGCGCCCCATGCCGGGTGATCACGCTCCGCTTAATCTCGTGGCCCGCATCGGCCTTGCGATCGCCATGGCGGTGTTCATGGGCCTCGCCTTCGAGGACGTTTACAAGCGCGGGGAACACACCAGTCCGGGCGGCATCCGCACCTTCCCGATGCTCGCGCTCCTCGGGACACTCCTCTATCTGCTCGATCCGAGATCGCTCATTCCCTACCTTGCGGGGCTCGCCGCGGTCGCCGTGTGGTTGTACGCGCACATTCGCGGCGAGCCGCAGGACGACCCGAACCGCCCCGGGCTCGTCGTGCCGACGGCGAATCTGCTCGCCTATACCTTCGGGCCGGTGGCGCTCACGCAGCCGCAATGGTTGGAGGTCGGCGCTGCCGTCGCCGCGGTGCTGCTGCTCGAGGGGCGCGAGGCGCTGCACCGGCTCGTGCTCAAGGTCCCCTCGGACGAGGTCTTCACGCTCGGCAAGTTCCTGATCCTGGTCGGCGTCGTGCTGCCGCTCGTACCGAGCCACCCCGTGGTCGCCTGGACGTCGATCACGCCGCTCGATGCGTGGCTCGCGCTCGTCGCAATCTCCACCCTCTCGTACGCGAGCTATCTGCTGCAGCGCTATCTACCGCTCAAGTCCGGCGCGCTGCTGCCGACGATCCTCGGCGGTCTGTACTCCTCCACGGCGACGACCGTCGCCCTGGCGCGCGAGCAGCGCGCGCTCGGAGCCGGGCAGGCGGACTTCACCGCGGACATCGTGCTCGCCACGGCGATCATGTACGTGCGGATCAACGCGGTGGTCGCCGTGTTCAACCTGGGGCTCGCGCGTGCGCTGCTTCCGGGCCTCGGCGGATTGTTCGTGGTCGCGGCGGCGGTGGCGGCGTGGCAGGGGCTGCGCGCCGGCCGTGCGGTGCACCCCCGCAAGCTCGTGGTTGGAAATCCCTTGCAGCTCGGCACGGCGGCGGTGTTCGCGGCGCTGTTCGTGGTGCTCGCGCTCGCAACCGCCTGGATCCGCGCGCGCTTCGGGCAGCACGGCATCTACGCGCTCGCCGCGGTCACGGGCGTGACCGACATCGCTCCGTTCGTGCTCGGCCTCGCTCAGGGGAGCGTGACGGGCATGTCGGTGCGCGCACTGTGCGCCGCGATCCTGATTGCGGCCTCCTCGAACAACGTGCTGAAGGCGGTCTATGCGCTCATCTTCGGCGGCGTGCACGCCTGCCGGCGCGCAGCGGTGCTGCTCGTCGCGCTCGCGCTCGCCGGGCTGCTCGTAACGGCGCTCTATCTCGCCGCGGGCAGTTGAGTCATCCGCAGCCGCGATGCACGCGTGCGGCCCCGCCCTCAGCGGCGCCGATCGCCGAGTAGCTGCATCAGCATGAGGAAGAGATTGAGGAAGTCGAGATACAGCATGAGCGCGCCGAAGATCGACTTCTTGCCGGTCACGGTGCCATCCTCACCGTAGACGTAGCTCGCCTTGATCTTCTGGGTGTCGTAGGCGGAAAGCCCGGTGAAGACGATGACGCCCATCACGGAGATGGTCATCTGCAGCGCAGTCGACTTCAGAAACACGTTGACGACCATCGCGATGATGACACCGATCAGCCCCATGAAGAGGAACGAGCCGAGCCGCGACAGATCGCGTCCGGTGGTGTAGCCGTAAACGCTGGTGGCCGCGAACGTGGCCGCGGTGATGAAGAACACTCGCGCGATGCTGTTACCCGTGTAGACGAGAAAGATTCCGGAGAGCGACAGCCCGACCAGGGCGGCATACGCCCAGAACGCAAGCTGCGCGGCCGGGAGGCTCATTCTGTCGATACGAAAGCCGAGCAGCAGCACCAGTGCGAGCGGCGCGAGCAGCACCAGCCACAACCACGGCGTCCCCACGAGGGAGGCATAGAAGCCGCTCGCCGCGCCCACATAGGCGGCGACGCCCGTGAGCACGAGCCCGCCCGCCATGTAGTTGTAGACCTGAATGAGGTAGGCGCGCAGGCCGCTTTCGGCCCCTGCGCGCAGTGCGCCGCTCGGTCGAAAATAAGGATACGGATTGGGGTCTGGGCTCGGCATGTGCGTCTCTCCGCAGTGAGCGGTCATTTTAGCCTCGAACGGCCTGCGAAGCACTCGCCCGGGCCGCCGCGAGCGCACGAGGCTCCCGAACCTCGGCCGCGGGGGCAGTCCATGACCGACAGGCGGGGCTTCCTGCGCCCTCCCGGGGATCTCGCGGTTGACAGAACCCGGCGAGGCAGCCGCAGCGCTACTCGCGCCGCGCCTGGAGCGCGACGATCCCGGCAACGCCGATGAGCTGCGTGGCGAGCTGCGCGAGCAGATCGTCGGCGGAAACCACACCCGCGAGCGAGCCGTCGGCGGCCACGACCGGCGCGCGGCGCACGCCGCGCGCGCGCAGGTGGGAAATCGCGCCCTCGAGGGGCTCATCCGCCGCGATCACGAGCGGATTCGCAGTCATCGTCTCCCCCGCGCTCAGGCGCGACAGATCCGCCGTGCGCTCGAGCTGCGCGCGCACGATATCGCGATCGGTGATGATGCCCGCAACGCGCCGATGCTCCGGGCCCTGTGTCACGATCACGGCTCCTACGTGCTCATCGCGCATGAGCCGTGCGACCTCCGCAAGCGCCGCGGCCGTCGAGACGGTCACCGGACGCCGGCTGCAGATGCTCCCCACGTTCATCGCTTCCTCCGCTACGCTGCCTTGGGCCCGGGTGGATCAGGCCACAGGGGCGAGCGCCCCGCCAATGCGTACCAATGCGGATGGGAGCGGCGCATCTGCGGCCCTAAGCTCCGCAGGCGACAGAGAACCGCCCCTCGCGGTTGCGCAGGTGTTCCAAACATGAAGGTTCGAGATGTCTACAGCCCCGGGGCGCAGGTGGCGCACCCCGATCAACCGCTCGTCGACGCCGCCCGCGCGATGCTCGATCACCGGGTCGGCGCGCTCGTCGTCACCGACGCGCAGGATCTGCGGCGCCGACCGATCGGAGTGCTGACCGATCGCGACATCGTGCGCGGCCAGCTCAGTCACGCCGCCGACCTCTACTGCCTGACGGTGGGCGAGGTGATGAGCCGCGAGCCGCTGGTCGTGAGCATCGACCTCGGCATCGGCGAGGCCATCGAGGCGATGAACGCACGGGCGGTGCGCCGCGCACCGGTCGTGAGCACCGACGGCGAGCTCATCGGCATGGTCACGCTCGACGATCTGGTTCCGGCGCTCGCGCTGCAGCTCGCCGGGCTCGCTGAGCTGCTCGGAGCGCAGGCGTCCCACGAGACCCCGCGCGCCAACTGAATCGGCCGCGCACTGCGCCGCTGCCCCATGGGACGCCGCTCCGAGCCCACGCCGTGCCTGTTTGCACTCAGCGAGAGCCGCGTGCTCGGCAGCGCCGTGGCCGCGCAAGCCGGCATCCCGCTCGGGCAGCTCGAGGAGCGGAATTTCGAGGGCGGGGAGTTCAAGCTCCGTCCGCTCGAATCGGTGCGCTCGCGAGCGGTGTTCGTGCTGCAGGTGCTCACGGGGACGGCCGACGCGCCGCTCGCGCAGCGGCTGCTGCGCCTGCTGTTCCTGCTGCGGGGCCTGGGCGATGCGGGTGCCGAGCACCGGGTAGCCCTCGTGCCCTATCTCGCGTTCGCCCGTAAGGACCGGCGCACGCAGCCGCGCGACCCGGTGAGCTCACGCTACGTGGCCGAGCTGCTGGAGAGTGCCGGCGCGCAACGCGTGGTTGCGATCGACGTGCACAACGCCGCAGCCTTCGATAATGCCTTTCGCGTCCCGACGGACCATTTGACGGCGCTGCCGCTGATCGTCCACCACTTCGCCACGACGCTCGCCGGCGCCCCAATCGCAGTCGCCTCTCCCGATGTCGGCGGCATCAAGCGCGCGCAGATCTTTCGCGAGCTGCTCGCCAGGCGGCTTGCGCGCGACATCGACCTCGTGTTCATCGAGAAGCGGCGGGCGGGCGACGTCGTTTCGGGGGGTTCCATCGTCGGGGCGGTGGCCGACAAGGCGGTGATCCTGATCGATGATCTGTGCGCCACCGGCGGAACGCTGGTGCGCGCCGCGGCGGCCTGCCGCGCCGCCGGCGCGCTCTCCGTGCACGCTGCGGTTGCGCACGCGCCGCTCGCAGCGGGCCTCGAGAAGATGATTGCGAGCCCCGACATCGCAAGCGCGGTCGTCACCGACGCCGCAGGCGTGCCCCTCGGCCCACGCGCCGCAGCGCCGCAGCCGGATGCGGGCAAGCTCACGGTGCTGACGGTCGCACCGCTCCTCGGGTTGGCAGTGAAGCGCATGCTCGAGGGCCGGCCGCTCGCGCCGCTCCTCGATCGCTGGCCGCTCGGCCCGGAGTAGTGGCGGCGGCTCGCCCTGTGAGAAGTACGCATTCCGGACCGCCTCCGCCCTGCCTATAAATGGCACCGAAGCTCAACAGCGCGCCCACGATGGGCGAATCTGCGGCATAGCGCCGCACAAGGGGATCGACATGGCAAGCAAGAGAAAATCGCGGCGGACAAGCCGCACCGCCTCGGGCAGCGCACAGGAGCGGACGCTGCGGATGCTCCACGAGGTGTGGCTCGCCGGCCTCGGTGCCGTCTCGAAAGCGCAGCGCGGCACTCCGAAGCTCCTCGAGGAGCTGATCAACGAGGGGGCCCGCGTCGACGTTCAGGCGCGCAGCGCCGCGCGTGCAAAGGTGGGCGAGCTCGTGGGCGGCGTGCGCTCGCAGCTCGGCGGCCGCGTTGGACAGGTACGTGGCCAGGCGAACGATGCGCTCGAGGGCCTGGAGCGGATCTTTCAGACGCGCGTCCACCGCGCCTTGACCCAGCTCGGCGTGCCGAGCGCCGAGGCGGTGGCCGCGCTCAGCCGCCGTGTCGATACGCTCAACGCGAACGTCGAGCGCCTGGCGCACGGTCGCAAGGGGCCGGCGAAGTCGCAGCGGCAGGCCGCGCGCGCAGCCGCGCACGCTCCGGTCGCACCCGCGCCCTGACGGAGCGGTGCTCACGCTAGAGCCCGCGCGACGGCCTCCCCGGCGGCGCGCGGGTCCGAGCAAGCTCGCGATCGCGCTCGCGGGCGGGGGCCCGCTCGGCTCGTTCTATGAGCTTGGCGCGCTCCACGCGCTCGAGGAGGCGATCATCGGGCGCGAGCTGACGGCATTCGACGTCTATGTCGGGGTGAGCTCCGGCTCGGTGCTCGCCGCCGCGCTCGCGAACGGCTTCGACACCACCTCGATCGGTGCCCTGTTCATTCAGGACGAATCGACTCTGCCGCCGTTCTCACCGGGAATGCTGCTCAAGCCCGCATTCCGCGAGTTCGCGAATCGGATCGCGCTTCTCCCCGGGGCGCTCATCGAGAGCGCGCGCCGTTACGCGCGCGATCCGCTGCGCGGGGTGTGGCCGGCGGCGATGAGCTCGCTTCGCCGGGTCGCACCGACGGCGCTGTTCGACAACCGCCCGCTCGAGCGATATCTGCACACGCTCTTTACCAGCCCGGACCGCTCGGACGACTTCAGGCGCTTGCGCTCGCGGCTCTATCTGGTCGCTACCGATCTCAACACGGGCGAGGAGGTGGCCTTCGGCGATGATCGTCATGAGCGGATCGCCATCTCGCGCGCAGTGGTCGCGAGCGCGGCGCTTCCGGGTCTGTACCCGCCCGTCGAGATCGGCGGCCGGGCGTACGTCGACGGTGCGCTCACGCGCACGATGCACGCGTCGCTCGCGCTGGAAGGCGGCTGCGAGCTCGTCATCTGCATCAACCCGCTCGTGCCCTTCGACGCCTCCCGGGCGCGTGGCCGCTCGCACGCGAACCTGGCCGACTCGGGCATCGACACGATCCTCGGACAGACCTTCCGCGCGCTCATCAATTCGCGCATGCGGGTGGGCATGGCGAGCTACGGGGCACGGTTTCCACGCGCCGACACGATCCTGCTCGAGCCGAACCGTCACGATGAGGAGATGTTCTTCACGAACGTCTTTCGCTACTCGGGTCGCCAGCGTCTCGTCGAGCACGCCTACCAGCAGACGCGTCGCGACCTGCGCCACCAGGCCGACGCGCTCGCCGCCGTGCTGCGCCGGCACCATCTCGGTCTCTCGCTCGAGCGCCTGCGTGATCCGAGGCGCAGTTTCGCCTCGGCAGCCCGCGAGCGGGCGGTGCGCCTGCGGACCACGACCGATCGGCTGGGGCTTGCCCTCGCGCGACTCGAGACATTGCTGGCACCGGAGCGGCGCATCGGACGCCCGAGTCGCACGCGCGGTGAGGCGAGCGAGCGAGCGGCGGACTAGCCGCTATGGCACGTCCGCCTCCTCTTGCGGATCTTCCAACTCCTTCTGCTCTGGCTGCGGCGCGCTCCGCGAGCCCCCATCGGCCTCCTCGACCGCGCGGAACGGCTGCAGCGGCTCGGCCCAATCCGCACCGCGCATGTCGGTTTCCGAGTACCCGAGATCGTCGTGCTCGACATCATCGACGGGCCCGGTCCAATCCTCCGGCGGCTCGACGAATCCCAACGGCATGATCGCCCACGCCTCCGCATCGATCTCATCGAGATCGCCGTCGAAGTTTTGAATCTCGACGGTGCCCGACCGCTCGTCGTAGCCGGTCACCTGAAAGGTCTCGCCCTTGTCCCAACGCGTATACCATTGGCCGATACGCGCGCGGCCTACCCCCGTGTCCATGCTTTCGCTCCTCCCGGCCGAGCCGAATACACCATTGCTTGGATCACGAGGCTGCGCGCGCTCGGCGGGGAACGAAATACGCGAAAGTGCGGACACCGGCGCGAGGAGTAGGCGGTTTCAAACATCCCACGGCGCTAAGCAAATGTGCGTATTCCCGCCCTGGGAGCCGCGTGTGAGGATCGCTCACCGTGTATGCGCCCGCGCGCTCCACTCGCGCTCATGTTCATGACTTCGCAGAGCCCGCCGCCCGAGACTGCACCGTTCAGCAACCGCAGTGCTGCCGGCGCCCGGCTCGGCGAGCTGGTTCGTGAGCTCGAGCTCCCGCAGCCCTTGCTCGTGCTCGCATTGCCGCGCGGGGGCGTACCGGTGGCCGTCGGCGTCGCAGCAGCGCTCGATGCGCCGCTCGATGTGCTCGTCGTGCGCAAGATCGGCATGCCCGGGGAGCCCGAGCTCGCGGTGGGCGCCATCGCCCCGGGGGGCACCGTCGTGCGCGAGTCGCGCGGCGCCGGGCGCTTCGCGCCCGACCGCGCGACTTTCGCCGCGCTCGAGCGCCGCGAGCGCATGGAGCTCGAGCGGCGCGAGCGCACGTATCGCGCGGGGCTGCCGCCGCTCGATCTCAAGGATCATGCGGTCGTGCTGGTCGACGACGGGCTCGCAACGGGCGCGACCATGCTCGCGGCCGTGCGCGCGGCGCGCGCCGGGGGCGCCACTTCCGTGACCGTGGCCGCGCCGGTTGCCTCGCAGGAGGCAGCGGCCCGCGTACGTGCCGAAGCCGATCACCTCGCGATCCTGCGCATGCCGCCGATGCTGTTCGCGATCGCAGAATGGTACGCGGACTTCCATCAGCTCACGGACATGGAGGTGATGCAACTCCTCCATGCCGCCCGTTCGCCGAGGACTTAAGACCGCGCGGCGGCCACGCCCCACGCAAGGAGACCGATCATGGCCGCTCGCAGTCGCTACATCCGCTTCTTCCGTGAGATCTCCGCCGATGAGGTGCCGCTCGTCGGCGGCAAGACCGCCTCGCTCGGCGAGATGTATCGCACGCTCACGCCTCAGGGCGTACGCGTTCCGAACGGCTTCGCCGTCACCGCCGAGGCCTATCGCGACATGCTCACGCAGGCCGGCGCTTGGGAGCCACTGCGCGCCGCGCTCGCGGGCATCAATGTCGACAACATCGAGGAGCTCGCCCGCCGCGGCCGACAGGCCCGCGAGATCGTCTACGGCGCACCGCTCCCCGAGACACTGAAACGCGAGCTCCTCGCCGCCTACGCCGGGCTGCGCAGCGAGTACGGCCAGGAGGTGAGTCTCGCCGTCCGCAGCTCCGCCACCGCGGAGGATCTGCCGACCGCGAGCTTCGCCGGGCAGCAGGACTCGTTCCTCAACGTACGCGGCGAGGAGCGGCTTCTCGACGCCTGCAAGCGCTGCTTCGCGAGCCTGTTCACCGATCGCGCTATCCACTATCGGGTCGACAACGGCTTCGATCACTTGAAGGTCGCGCTGTCCATCGCCGTCATGAAGATGGTCCGCGCCGATCTCGCCGCGAGCGGGGTCACCTTCACGCTCGATACGGAGAGCGGCTTCCGCGACGTGGTTCTGATCACCGCGAGCTACGGACTCGGCGAGAACGTCGTGCAGGGGGCCGTGGAGCCCGATGAGCTGATGGTTTTCAAGCCGACGTTCGCGAGCGGTCACCGCGCCGTGCTGCGCCGCTCGCTCGGCAGCAAGAAGATCAAAATGGTCTACGCCGAGGGCGGCACGCGCGAGGCGACGCGCAATGTGCCGACCCCACAGGCCGATCGCGAGCGCTTCTGTGTGAGCGACGAGGAAGCGGCGGTACTCGCCGACTACGCGATCAAGATCGAGCGTCACTATAGCGAGAAGGCGGGTCGGCCTGAGCCCATGGACATCGAATGGGCCAAGGACGGGATTGACGGTGAGCTCTACGTGGTGCAGGCGCGCCCGGAGACGAGCGCCTCGCAGCGGACCGCCACGCTCCTCGAGGAGTACGTGGTGACCGGCGCCGGCAAGCCGATCGTGACCGGTCGCGCCGTCGGTGCTCGCATTGCGTGCGGGGCCGCGCGTGTGATCGCGAGCGCCGCGCACATCGCAGAATTCCGGCCCGGCGAGGTGCTGGTGACCGACAGCACCACGCCGGACTGGGAGCCGATCATGCGCCGCGCGGCGGCGATCGTGACCAATCGCGGCGGCCGCACCTGTCACGCGGCGATCGTGGCGCGCGAGTTCGGCATACCGGCCGTCGTCGGCACGGACGATGCGACCGAGCGGCTGCGCGCGGGCCAGCCGGTCACGGTGAGTTGCGCCGAGGGGGAAGTGGGGAAGGTGTACGAGGGCGCGGTCGGCTTCGAGGTGCGCCGCACGGACTTGACGCACCTCGAGCGACCGAAGACCCGCATCATGCTGATTCTCGCGAATCCGCAGCTCGCCTTCCGCACGAGCTTCCTGCCGAACGACGGCGTGGGTCTCGCGCGCATGGAGTTCATCGTCACCGAGTACATCAAGGCGCATCCGATGGCCCTGCTGCATCCGGAGCGGGTCGGCGACGCGGCGGAGCGCAGCGCCTTGGCCGAGCTCACCCGCGGGGCGGCCTCCCCGGCGGAGTACTTCGTCGAGCGCCTCGCCGAGGGGGTGGGCACGATCGCCGCAGCGTTCTACCCGAAGCCGGTCATCGTGCGCATGTCCGACTTCAAGACCAACGAGTACGCGGGCCTGCTCGGCGGGCGCTGGTTCGAGCCCAAGGAGGAGAATCCCATGCTCGGGTTCCGCGGCGCATCGCGCTACGCACACCCGGCCTACGCGGAGGGCTTCGCGCTCGAGTGCGCGGCGATGACACGCGCGCGCGTGCATCTCGGGCTCACCAACATCAAG
The DNA here is from genome assembly GCA_035523875.1 of Steroidobacteraceae bacterium. Lineage (GTDB taxonomy): Bacteria > Pseudomonadota > Gammaproteobacteria > Steroidobacterales > Steroidobacteraceae > JASHUC01. The sequence goes on along the minus strand of DATKPY010000018.1, from coordinate 83,359 downwards.
CTCATGATCCCGTTCTGCCGCCGCGTCGAGGAGGGTGTGCGCGTCGTCGATCGGATGCGCGAGCTCGGACTCGAGCGCGGAAAGGATGGTCTCGAGATCTACGTGATGTGCGAGATCCCAAACAACGTGCTGCTCATCGATGAGTTCAGCCGCATCTTCGATGGCTTCTCGATCGGGTCGAACGACCTCACGCAGCTCACCCTCGGGGTGGATCGGGACTCCGCGACCGTCGCATTCGATTTCGACGAGCGCGATCCGGGCGTCAAGCAGATGCTGAAGCTCGCCGTGGAGGGCTGCAAGCGCAACGGGAGACATTCCGGAATCTGCGGCCAGGCGCCGTCGGACTATCCGGAGATCGCCGAGTATCTGGTGCGCCTCGGCATCGACTCGATCAGCCTCAATGCCGATACGGTGCTCAAGACCACGCTCAGAGTGCTCGCGCTCGAGCGCGAGCTCGCCGCGCCGCGGCGAGAAGAATCGGCTACGGCGCGGCCGGTCGCGGCACCGCGCTGAGCCCGAGCAGCCGCTCGAGCGCCCGATCCTGTCCGTAGAGGTCCTCGAAGAACATGACTTGTCCCGCCTCGGTCGCGAGCACCGTGCCGTACAGGATCATCACCTTGATCGGGTGCGCGAGCCGCACGCGCCGCGTCTCGCTACCGTTCATCGCCGCTTGAATGCTGTCCGCGGTCCACTCCCCCGGCGTGTCGCGCAGCACATAGGCGGCGAGCGCCACCGGGTCGCTCACGCGGATGCAGCCATGACTGAACGCGCGGCGCGCCTCACCGAAGAGCCGCTGGGCGGGTGTCGAGTGCAGGTAGACATCGTGCGCGTTCGGCAGCACGAACTTGATCAGGCCGAGTGCATTGTCGGGCCCGGGGCGCTGCCGCAAGCGCACCGCTCCCGCAGCAAGCTCGCGCAGCGTCTCGGGCGTCACGGCAAGCGCGCGGGCCGCGTCCGTCTCCCCGCGCACGATCTCGAGGTGCTCGTGCTCCATGAAGCCCGGCTTCGACTCGATGGCGGGGAGCATCTCGCGCATCGTGATGCTGCGGGGAACGTCCCAGTAAGGCCGAAAGATGACGTAGCGCATGTCGGCCACGAACACCGGGGTGCGATTCCTTGGATAGGTCCGTCCCACGATCACGTCCATCTGCAGGATGTCGGCCGCCCGATCGGCGGTCGAGCGAAACGCGAAGAGACGAAACTGCGGGATGTTGACGATGATCGGGGGCGTCTTGAACACGGGCAACCAGCGCCAGCGCTCGAGCGTGAGCTCGATCTGCCGCACGCGCCACGCGAAGGGGGTGGTGAGCTCGCGCATCGTCGCCGTCCCGAGAACGCCGTCCGCAGCGAGGCCGTGGCGCAGCTGGAAGCGGCGCAGGCCCGCGAGAAGCTCGGGATCGAGGACTTGCGCGGCGGCCTTGTCCGTGACAGGCGCGTGGGCGCGCGCCGGCAGATCGCCGAGCGCCGTGAGCAGTTCGCGCAGCTGCGGCGCACCGGCATAGCGCTCTCCCGGCCTCACCGAGCGGCGCCCGAGCGGCGCCAGGCGCGTGAGGCGCGGCGCGGCGCGCGCGAGCTCGCGGTAGCGCGCGAGGGCGCTCTCGAGGAGCTTGTAGTGGTAGAACTGCGGCTCGATGCCGCTCAGCAGGCGCTGCGCGTCGGACCCCTGCGCAAGCGCGCGGACCAGCGCCACCAGGTCGAGCGCATCCCGCCGGGCGTCGAGCTCGAAGCCCGCGGCGCGCGCATCGACCCGCCCGTAATGCAAGTCGGTGATCAGGAGCAGCGCGGCCGCGGAGAGGCTCACGTCGAACTGCGCGCGGCGCAGATTGGATTCGGTGGGCGCGCCGCCGCCCGGCAATGCAAGTGCAGCGATGGTCTCGCCGGCGTAATCCCGGGGGATGAGCCCGAAGTCGTCCGCCGCGCGCAGCCTCGCGAGCACGGCGAGCGCGGCAGCGGTGGGCTTGCCCTGCGCGACCCACAGAAGCGCGCCGGAAGTCCCCGTATAGAGTCGAGCGAGCGCGAGTCGATCGCCGTGGTCGATGGGGCGAAAGTGCACGATCCAGTCCGCGCGAGCGATCACGCTCGCGACGGCGGTATCGACCGGGCTACGCTCGGCGGCCGCGGACGGTCGAGCCCACGCCAGGCAGGCGATGCACACGGCCGTCGCAACACCGAGAAGACGCAAGGAATGTCCGGTCGCATGCCGCCGCCGGCGTTCGATGAGCGCTTTCATGGGTGAATTCTCGTGCGCCGCGACCGTCGTTGGAAGTGCGTATGGTGCGCCGGCGGCCCGCAGTCGAAGATGCCGCCTGAAGGAACTGAGCGAGTGCGCTCGGGGGAGCCTAGTCGATGAGGATCCGAATCGTCGTTGCCGATCAAGCCGAGGCCTGCTTCTACGACATCGCGGGAGCGGAGGATGCGCTGCAGCCGGTCGGGCGGCTCACGGACCCCGAGGCGCACCTGCATAATCGGGATTTGACGTCCGATCGCCCGGGGCGAGTCTTCGACCACTCGCCGATGGCGGCGGGTCGCCGCGGGGCGACGGCGCACCATGGCGTCGGAGGCGAGCGCAGCCCGCGCAAGCACGAGGCGGAGCTGTTCGCGCGCCACATCGCCGCCGATCTCGAGAAGGCGCAGGCGACCCAGCAGTTCGACCGGCTCGTGATCATGGCCGCACCGGCATTTCTCGGGCTGCTGCGTGCCGCACTCCCGCACTCCGTGCGCTCGCGCGTCGCCGCGGAGGTGCCAAAGGATCTCGCGCATCAACCCCCGACCGCCGTGCGGGAGCACCTGCCGATGCAGATCTTCCACGTCGCGCTGCCGGGCGACTGAGGGTAGATCGGCGTGAGGCGCGCAGCGCGGCGCGGATGTGGCGCAGCGCATCGTCCAGGTAGGAATAGGTCCGCTTGAGCCACTCGCGCCGCTCGGTGGCGAAGTCCGGGTCGCGCAGATGCCACGCGGCAATCTGGGCGCGGGTGAGAGCGCGGCGGCTCATATAGAACTCGACGATCGCATCGCTCACAGGATCGGCCAACGCGCGGCGATAGCGCTCGATGAGTCCGCTCGCCACGTGATCGGCGCCGAGCCGCCGGCATTCGAGCGCGAGAAATGCCATCTCCTCGGCAGGGTCGAGGCGGCGCAGATCCGCATTGAACTCTAGACAATCGATGATGCAGGTCTCCTCCTCCGCCGTGCCAAGAAAGACATGCTCGGGGCGCAGGTCGCCGTGGCCGTCGCGTACTCGCGCGCCGCGGCGCGCGAGTGCGCCACGCTCCCCGGCGAGAAAGGCGAGTTGAGCGGCGCATACCGCCTGCACGGACTCGGGCGCAAGCCCGAGATCCCGCGCAGCGAGCTCGCGGGCGTTCGCCATGATCTGCGCTCGCTCGCGTGCGAGATAGGCTCGATCGGTGAGCGGCCGGCGCGCAGCGCGCCGGAAGAAGCGCACGAGGTGGGCTGCCACCCGATCGAGATCCACTCCGCGCACCGAGCCGCTCGCAACCGCATGGTCGAGCATCCGATGGCGGGCCAAGCGGCGCATCTTCACCAGCCAGTCCACGGTCGCCCCACCGCGGCCGAGCGCAAGTCGCCCGTCACGCGCTCTGCGCAGGGCGATCACGCGCAGATAGACACGGGGGGCGAGGCGCCGATTCAATCGCAGCTCGCTGCGGCATCCACGCTCGCGACTCGCGAGCGTGCGGTAGTCCATCCAGCTCTGACGGGTGGGCTTCTTGAGCTTGTAGGCGTGGGCACCCGCCAAGAACACCCACGCGAAGTGAGTCTCGACAACTCCGAGCCGCCGGGGGTGGCCCGGATAGTGGCGCGGATCGCTCAGGAACGCGAGCACCTCGCGCGACGTCTCACCCGCGCAAGAGGCTGATACCTCATCGCCGCTGCGCCTCATGTTGCCTCGCGTTGCCAGGATGCGGGAGCCTAGCTGGCGGCGTTGGGAAGCGTCAGTACGCAGTACTACGCACGCCGGCTTGCGGAGAGCACGTATGGCGAGCGTGGCGCGCGATCTTCACCATGCTCCCTGTATGAGCGACTCGTCGGCATCGAGTGCATCGGCGCCATGAAGCGCATCGCGATCTTGACCAGCGGCGGTGATGCCCCCGGGATGAACGCCGCCGTGCGCGCCGCGGTACGCACCGGCGTTGCGCGTGGACTCGAGGTCTTCGGCGTCCGTCACGGCTACACGGGACTCATCGCGGGGGAGTTCGCCCCGCTCGGTCCGCGCGATGTCGGAGGCATCATCGACCGCGGCGGCACGATTCTCGGGACGAGCCGCTGTCCGCAGTTCCTCACCGATGCGGGGCAGGAGGCCGCGATCGACCAGCTGCGATCGCGGGACATCTCCGCCACGGTCGTGATCGGTGGCAACGGCTCGCAGGCCGGCGCGCAAGCGCTTGCCCGCCGCGGCGTCGCGGTCGTCGGCGTCGCATCCACGATCGACAACGATCTACCCGGCTCGGATGTGACGATCGGGGCCAGCACGGCCGTGGATATCGCGCTCGAGGCGATCGATCGGCTGCGGGTGACCGCCTCCGCGCACGGTCGGGTTTTCCTGATGGAGGTGATGGGGCGCGAGTGCGGCTATCTGGCATTGATCACCGGGTTGACGGGTGGCGCCGAGGCGGTGCTGCTGCCGGAGATCGACACCGATCCCGAGGAGGTCGCGGTCGCGATTCGCGCGGCCTACGCTCGCGGCAAGAGCCATGCGATCGTCGTCGTCGCCGAAGGGGCCCATTACGACGCCGATGCCCTCGAGCGGTATTTCACACGACACAGCGAGCGGCTCGGCTTCGAGCTCAGGATCACGAAGCTCGGACATACCCAGCGCGGCGGCCACCCGGGCGTCTTCGACCGCCTGAGCGCGACGCTCCTCGGGGCCGCCGCCGTCGAGAGCGTATGCGCCGAGCGCTACGGAGTGCTCATGGGAATCGTGGGTGGAAAGGTGACCGCAATGGAGCTCGCAGCGGTCGTCCGCACGCGCAAGACGCTCGATCCCGAGCTCATCGCGCTCGCGCGCACGCTCGCCCAGTAAGGAGAGTAGGCATGTTGCTCAAAGAGATCTGCACCCCGGATGTCGCCTGCTGTGAGGCGAGCGCGACGGTGCTCGCCGCAGCCCGTCTGATGCGCCAGAAGCACGTGGGCGACCTCGTCGTCGTCGACGATCCGGAGGGCGACCAAACCCCGCTCGGCATCGTCACCGATCGCGACATCGTGCTCGAGGTGCTCGGGCGCGAACGCGATCCCGCGACGACCGCCGTCCACGAGATCATGCGCGGCCCCGCCGTCGTCGCTCGGGAAACCGAGGACAGCGCGGCCGCCCTGGAACGCATGAAGCTGCACGGCGTGCGGCGCCTGCCGGTGCTCGGCCTCGACCGCAAGCTCATCGGCATCGTCTCGCTCGACGATCTGGTCCGGCAGCTCGCAAGCGATGCGGCCCAGATCGCCGAGGTCGTCGCGCGCGAGCAGTCTCGCGAGCAGCGCGGTCGCAGGTAGCGAGCGGCGCAGCCCCGGCAGTGTGTGCCACCACCATCACGAAACCCAATCGAGGAGTCGCCATGAACGTCGGAAATCTCTGCGAGCGCCACATCACCACGATCGGTCCGCGCGACGACTTGACCGTCGCCGCCCGGCTCATGCGCGAGAAGCACATCGGCTACCTCGTCGTCGTCGAGCCGGAGCCCGGGACGAATGCGCTGCGACCGATCGGGGTGCTGACGGATCGCGACATCGTCGTCTCGGTTGTCGCCAAGAACGCCGATCCGAAGGCGCTGCTCGCGACGGACGTGATGAGCATGCAGCCGATCACGATCGGGGATGCCGACCCGGTCGACAAGGCGCTGCAGACCCTGCGGAGAACGGGCGTACGGCGCTTGCCGGTCGTGGGCTCGCGCGGCGAGCTGGTGGGGGTGCTCTCGCTCGACGACCTGCTCGATTACGTCTCGGGCGAGATCCAGAATCTCTCGGCTGCGGTGCGCAACGAGCGCCAGATCGAGGGCGTGCTGCGTCCGTGAGGCCGATCACCAGTTGATCCCGCGCAACAGCTGCGCGAACGCGGCCAACTCGCCCTGCGGGCTTGCGCTTGCGCCTGCGGGCCCGCCGGCCGCCTCGGATTCCGGGAACATGCGGAAGCTTTCGCTCATGATGGCCCGCCCGAGCGAGGGTGCGAAGAGCTCGACGAGCTGCGCAAGCTTGCCGAGCGCGCCGACGATCCGTGCGGGGCGGCACACGATGGCCTCGCACACCAGATCCGCGGCCTGCGCAGGCTCGAGCAGCGGCAGCTCGCGGTAGAGCGCCGTCGGCGCGCTCATCGGCGTGCGGGTGAGGGGCATGTTGATCACGGTGAAGCGCACGCCGCGATCGGCATATTCCGCCGCCGCCGCACGCGAGAAGGCCTCGAGGGCCGCTTTCGAAGCGCTGTAGCCCGCAAAGCGCGTCGCTCCGGTCAGCACTCCGATCGAGGAGATGTTGACAACGTGCCCGCCGCCCCGGGCGACCATGCCGGGCAACACGCCGAGCGTGACGCGCACCGCACCGAAATAGTTGATGCGCATCAGCCGCTCGTAGTCGTGGAAGCGTGCGTAGGTACCCTCGATCGCACGACGGATGGAGCGACCGGCGCTGTTGACGAGAATATCGATGTCGCGATGATCGGTGCGCAGCGCGGCGAGGAAGCGCTCGCAGGACTCGGCCTCGGATAGATCCGCCTCGTAGGTGGCGACCTCGCCGCCCGCGGCCTCGATTTCCAATCGTGTCGCGGCAAGCCGCGCCGCGTCGCGCGCCACGATCAGCACGCGCGCGCCGGCACTCGCGAGCCGCGTCGCGACGGCCCGTCCGATGCCCGAGGAACCCCCGGTGACGAGGATCGTCTTGCCACGCACCGCGGCGGCGAGACTGACTGCTGGCGCCGCACCCGGGTCGAGCTGCCGCTCCCAGTAGTCCCAAATGCGCCATGCGTACGCCTCGAGCGGCGGAGCACGGATGCCCGCCGCGGCAAGCAGTCCCTGGGTGCGCCCCGGGTCGAAGCGTGTCGGCAGCGTGAGCAGATCGAGCGCCGCGCCCGGGATCCCGAGGTCACCCAGGAACCGCTCGATGATCCGACGCGCCGGGGCGCGCAGGCGATGCAGGGTGCCTGCGCCGGGCATCAGGGCCGCCGCAACGCCCGGCTCGAGCCGCAGCGACATCCGCGGCGCGTGTGCCGCGGCGGCGAAGATATTGAGCACCGCGCCTACGCGACGGTCCACCGGATCGGTGAGATGGAAGCAGTGCCCGTCCTCACCCGGCAGATGCGCAAGGTGGACGAGCGCGTCGGCGACGAAGTCGATGGGAACGAGATTGACGTGGCCGCCTTCGAGGCCGACGAGCGGCAGCCACGAAGGCACACGGTCGCGAACCGCCTGGATGAGCCGGAAGAGGTAATACGGGCCGTCGACCTTGTCCGTCACACCCGTCGTGGAGTCTCCAATCACCATGCCCGGGCGGTAGATGCGCCAGGCGCCGAGTCCGCTCGCGCGCACCAGGGCTTCCGAATCGTGCTTGGTGCGGAAATAGGGATGATCGAGCTCGCCCGCTTCCGCGAGCATCTCCTCGCGGAAAGTGCCGGCATAGCGGCCCGCCACGGCGATCGAGCTCACGTGATGGAAACAGCCCGCGTGCACTTCGCGGGCGAACGCGAGTGCATGCCGGGTCCCCGCGACGTTCGCTCGCTCGAGCGCGGCCGCGGTCGCCGTGAGGTCGTAGAGCGCTCCGATATGGAACATGTGCACGATCTCGCCGTGCAGTCGCGTGCGCTCGTCCAGCGCGACGCCGAGCGCCTCGCTCGCAAGATCGCCCTCGATCGGCACGAGCAGCCCGGCGCGCTCGCCGCAGTAGCTCTTCAGGCGCTCGAACCGCTCAGAGGAGCCCGGACGCACCAGTACGTGGATGCGCTCGCCCCGAGCGGCGAGCCGCGCGATCACGTGGCGCCCGATGAATCCCGTGCCTCCGGTGACGAAGTACGCCATGGTCTTGCGTGCGCCCCACCTCGATGATCCATCACGCTACGCGCGCGGAGCCGCGCTTGGGTATCGTGGCAAACCGAAGGTCACGCACGCCGCCGTTTGCGCGAGACTGAACTCATGAACCGAGGCACGCTGCAATTGGGCGAGCCGCTCTCGCCCATCGATCGGGCCTGGCTCAACATGGACCGGCCGACGAATCCGATGATGATCGTCGCCCTTCTCGTGCTCGATGCGCCGATCGACCGTGCGCGGCTGCGCGAGCTGATCGTGGCACGCTTCCTCCTCTGCGAGCGCTTCCTCTGCGTGCCCGTTCGCGACACGCTGGGCGCCCGCTGGGAGCTCGATCGCCAGTTTGACGTCGATGATCACGTGGTGAGTGCCGCGCTCCCCGAGCCACGCGGCCAGGAGAGCCTCCAGGATCTCCTCGGTGAGCTCGCGAGCGCTCCGCTTCGCCCGGGACATCCTCCGTGGAGCTTCCATCTCATCGAGCGCTATGGCACGGGAAGCGCCGTGATCGTGCGCGTCCATCACTGCTACGGGGATGGCGTTGCGCTCGTCCAGGTGCTGCTTGAGCTCGCGGATCGCAACGCTCGCGGCGGGGCGCGTCGCCCCGCTCCCGCATCGAGGGAGGCGCGCGGGCAGCTCGCGCTCGAGCAGGGCTTCTCGCTCCTGCCCGGATGGCTCGCTGCCGCGCTCGGCGCGGGAGTCGGGCTTGCGGAAAGGGGCGTCCATTACGCGCTGCACCCGGCCGCGGCATCGAGCGCCGCGCGCACCGCCCTCGCGAGCTTGGGCGAGCTGAGCGAGCTCGCCACCCTCCCCGATGATCCGCCCACCCGTCTCAAGCGGCCATTGACCGGCGTGCGGCGCATCGCGTGGGCCGAGCCGCTCTCGCTCGCGGAAGTGAAGATCATCGGCCACGTGCTCGGCTGCACGGTCAACGACGTGCTCATCGCGACCCTCGCCGGGGCACTCGCTCACCACCTCGAGGCCGAGGGAGACAGCGTGGCCGGTCTCAAGATCCGCGCCTCCGCACCCGTGAATCTGCGCGATGCCGACCCACGCGGAGAGCTCGGCAATCGCTTCGGGCTCGTCTTCGTCGAGCTGCCCATCGGCATCCGCCACCCGCTCGAGCGGCTCTACGCGGTGCACGAGTCCATGCAGGCACTCAAGGGCTCACCGCAGGCGCTCGTCACCCAGGGTCTGCTCGCGCTCGTGGGCTCCCTGCCGGCAGCGGTCGAGGAACGTGCGATCGACCTCTTCAGTGCCAAGGCGAGCCTGGTCGCCTCGAATCTTCCCGGACCTGCGCAGCCGCTCTTCCTCTGCGGGGCGCACGTCTCGCAGATTCTCTTCTGGGTGCCTCAGGCGGGCAGCATCGGCCTCGGCGTGAGCATGCTGAGCTACGACGGGCGCGTGCAGCTGGGGGTCACCTGCGATCGCGGCCTCATCGCCGACCCGGGCGCGCTCGTGCGCCGGATCGGGAGCGAATTCGAGCGGCTCGTGCTCCTGGTGCTCCTGGGCGGTGCGTCCCTGAGCGAGTGAGTGATTTCAATCGAGCCCGCGCCGCGCGCGCCCGACGTCCAGGCGCTCCATCGCATCGAGGGGCTCGCACGCGGCGGCGCGCTCGTAGAGCGCGCGCGCCTGCTCGCGATTGCCGTGCGGATCGAGCACGAGCAGGCCGTTCGCGTATTCGATCGAGACGATCGGTGAGTGCGGTGCAAGATCGAGCGCGCGCCGGAAGTGCTCGATCGCCCCGTCGCGCGATGCGCCATAGGTGAGGCGTGCTGCGAGCGCACCCAGCCGGCCCACGATCTCGGCGTGATAGAGCCCGAGCGCGACGTGCGCCTCGGCGTGGCGCGGCTCGAGCTCGAGGGCGCGCTCGAGGTGAGTGCGCACGCGGCCGCCGAAGCCGGCCGAAAGCGCCTTCAGCACCGAGATGCGCTGGCTCAAGCGGCCGAGCACGAGCGCGAGCATGTAGTGCGCGTTGGCGCAATCGGGAAGGACCTCCACGGCGCGCTCGCCGCGCTCGACGGCCGACTCCAGAATCTTCAGTACCCGAGCGCCGCTCTCGCGAGTGTTGATCGAGTGCACGGCGGCCGCCTTGTTCGCAGCCTGCGCGCCGAGCGCGCCGAGCTCGGCGCCGCGCTCGATCCCCTCTCGATACTGCCCGGCGTGGAATGCGCCCCATGCCGCTTGCAGCTCCGCGGCAACCGGCGCGGGACCACCGCGCCCAGCCACCCACGGGGCAACCGCCGTGTTCGCGCGCGCGAGCTCGCGCACCCGGCGCTCATCCGGCCAAGGCTCGCGGTCGCCTGCATGGAGGCGCTCCCAGCGATCGTGCAACGCGCTCGGGTTGGCGCGCGAGCTGCGTGTCGCCCGCTTGCGCGGGGCCTGGATCGCCTCTTTGCTGTGGCTCATCACGGTTCTCGCTGCGGCAATTACGCATTCGACCCGATCGGTCAGCCCCTATAGTAGGGTCGCGGCCGAGGGCGCCCAGTGGGGCAAGTACGCATAGGCGGGGAGCGATGAGGTTCACGGCAGCCGCGCGCATCGCGCCGAGCGAGGGACTCGACGGTGCGGCGCGCCTGTGGCGCAGGCTTGTGGTCGCGGAGCTCGGCCTTGCGGCTGCGGTGGGAGCCACCGCCGCGGCGCGCGGCGCGGCGCTCGGGGTCGTTGCCATCGCAGCGCTCGTGTGCCTGCTCGCACTGCAGATTGCCTGGGTCATCGGCAGCTTCGCCCTCGGGAGAGGGAGCGCCCGCATTCCCGCGGGCGCACCGGTGCGCCGCGCACGGCTCGCTCAGGCGTGCGCGCGCGAATGCCTCGCCTTTCCGCTCGCCGCCTTTGCAATGGCGATCGAGCCGTACCGGCGCGCAGCGGCGGTGCCACCGGTACGCGCGGGAGCCTGCTCGCGCCCGGCGCTCCTCGTTCACGGTTTCGCGTGCAATGCGGCCATCTGGCGCCCGCTCGTAAGCCGCTTGCGTCGGGCGGGTTACGGTCCCGTGCGCACCGCGACCCTGAGCCCCGTCTGCGCGGATCTCGACTCCCACGCCACAACGCTCGCGCGGACGCTGCTCACGATGGCGGCGGAGTGCTCGGGCGAGCGCATCACGGTGATCGCGCACAGCATGGGAGGACTCGTGGCGCGTGCGGCGTTGCAGGCGCTCGGACCCCGCATCATTCGGCGGATCGTCACGCTCGCGACCCCGCATCACGGCACGACGCTCGCCGCGGCCGCCGCGCGTGCGCTCCCGTGCATCGCGCTCGATCAGATGAGCCCCGGATCCGCCTGGCTCGATGCGCTCAACGGAGCTGCGCAACCCGATACGGCGGTTCCGATTGCGTGTGTGTTCAGTCTCGAGGACGATGTCATCGCTCCCCCTGCGAGCGCCACGCTCGCAGGCGCGCGCACGCTGGAGGTCCCCGGCCAGGGGCATTTCTCCCTGCTGCGCTCGCGCGCGGCGCGCCGTTTCGTGCTCGAGGCGCTCGCCGAGCCGTGAGTACCCCGCTCACCCCCGACGAGCTCGACCGGCTGCTCGAGCGGAAGCGACAGCTCGCCGCGCTCGAGGAGCGCGATCCAGAGCTCGCGCGGCGGCTGCAGGCGCTGCGTGCGTGGCAGTCCGCGCGCCTCGCACGCACGTACGAGGATCTGCGTCGCGATCCGCGCTACGGCGCGGCGGCCACGTTCTTTCTGAGCGACCTGTACGGCCCGGAAGGCTCCCGGGCGCGCGACCAGTGCGTGATCCGGGCGTGGAGCCGCCTGAAGCACACGCTGCCTCAGGCGGTGTTGAGGGTGCTCCGTGAAGCCCTGGAGCTCGATGTGCTCACCGCCCAACTCGACCAGGCGCTCGCGGGGCACCTGGGCGGAAGCGCGCTCACTGACCTCACCTATGCCGCAGCCTACCGGGCTGCCGGCCAGGCGGATGTGCGCGCGCGCCAGATCGACCTCATCGTAGGCATCGGCGCCGCCCTCGAACGCGCCGTGCAGCTGCCGCTCGTCGGGCTCGCGCTGCAGGCGGCGCATCTTCCGGCGCACCTCGCCGGGTTCGGCGTCCTGCAGGACTTCCTCGAGCGCGGCCATGCGGCGTTTCGCGCGATGCGCGGCGCGACGCTGTTCCTGCAGATCATCCGCGCGCGCGAGACGCTCATCATGCACAAGCTCTTCGCCGGCGCAATCGAGCCCTTCGCCGGCAACCGCGGTGGGGAGTCGCACCCCGCCGGGACGCGGGAGCCCTGAGCGTGGCTGCCCGCGAGCGCGAGTTCGACTACGTGATCGTCGGGGCCGGCTCCGCGGGCTGCGTGCTCGCGCACCGGCTCTCCGCGCGCACACACGTGCGCGTGCTGCTGCTCGAGGCCGGCGGGCCCGACCGCAATCCCTTCATTCACATGCCCGCGGGAATCGCGCGGCTCGTGAACGATCCGCGCATCGACTGGCGCTTCCAGACCGAGCCCGAGCCCGCGCTCGAGGGCCGCAGCCTGTACTGGCCGCGTGGCCGGGTGCTCGGCGGCAGCAGCTCCATCAACGCGATGTGCTACACGCGTGGTCATCGCCTCGACTACGCGGAATGGGCACGCGTTGCGGGGTGCGAATGGAGCTACGAGAACGTCCTGCGCTACTTTCTCAGAGCCGAGGACCAGGCCCGCGGCGCGGATCGCTACCACGGCATCGGCGGCCCGCTCGCGGTGGAGGACCTGCGCTATCGCAATCCGCTCACTGCGGTGTTCGTCGCGGCGGGGCTCGCCCTCGGCTGGCCGGAGAATGCCGATTTCAACGGCGCGCAGCAGGAGGGCGTCGGCTTCTACCAGGTCACGCAGCGCCGCGGGCGTCGCTGCAGCGCCGCGACGGCGTACCTGCATCCGATCGAGTCACGCAGCAACCTCGAGGTGCGCACACATTGTCTCGCCACCCGCATCCTCTTCAGCGGCGCGCGCGCGATCGGCGTCGAGTACCTCGAGCGCGGCAGCCCGCGACGCGCGCGTGCGGGGTGCGAGGTGCTCCTGGCGGCGGGCGCAATCGGCTCGCCCCAGCTGCTGCTCAGCTCGGGCGTCGGACCCGCCGCGGAGCTGCGGGCGGTTGGTGTCACCGCGCACATCGAGAGCGCGGAGGTCGGGCGCAATCTTCAGGATCATCTCGACTTCTGCACGCTCAATAAGTGCTCGAAGCCCGTGACCTACGACTTCGGCGCGCTGCAAGAGCTCGCCGTCGCGGCGCGCTATCTGCTCACGCGATCCGGCCCGGGGGTGAGCAACATCGCCGAGGCCGGTGCATTCGTGAGGTCGGCTCTCGCCGAGGACGAGCGACCCGATGTGCAACTGCACTTCGTGCCGGCCCAGCTCGATGACCATGGACGCAATCGGCTCCCGGGTCATGGCTTCACCGTGCACGCGTGCGCGCTGCGCCCGCTCAGCCGCGGCCGCATTGCGCTGCGCTCCGCGCGCCCCGGGGAGCGGCCGCGGATCGAGCCCGGCTACCTCGCAGAGAAGCGGGATCTGGCGGTGCTCATCGAGGCGGTGCGTCTTTCGCGTGCGCTCATCGCCGCGGCACCGTTTGCGCCGTACCGAGGGCCCGAGGTATTTCCGGGCGCGGCGGCCGTGACGGACACCGACATCGAGCGAGTCATTCGGCACAAGGCCGAGACGATCTATCATCCGGTCGGCACGTGCCGCATGGGCTCGGATGCGAACTCGGTCGTCGACCCCCGTCTGCGCGTGCGCGGCGCCGAGTGCCTGCGCGTGGCCGATGCCTCGGTGATGCCGCGGCTGATCGGCGGCAACACCAACGCCGCGACGATCATGATTGCAGAGAAGGCAGCGGAGCTGCTGCTCGAGTGAAAGCGCCCCTGTACGAGTACGCAGTTTACCGGGCGACCGGAGCCGGTTAGGCTTCGCGCATGGCCAGCACGACCGACCGAGTCCTCAACGATCTGCAGAAGGTTCTGGGCGAGCTCGAGACCCTGATCAAGGAGAGCGCCGGCAAGGCCGGCGAACAGTTCGGGGGCACCGCCGCGGAGCTGCAGTCGCAATTCGACAAGCTGCGCGAGCGGCTGACCGACCTGCAGGGCGAGATCGAGCACGGTGTGCGGCGCGCCGCCAAGGTCGCCGACGATTCGGTCCGGGCGAATCCGTGGGGTTCCGTCGCCATCGCCGCGGCCGGAGCGTTCCTGCTCGGCCTGGCGCTCGCGCGGCGCGACCCGCCGCAGGAGCCCTAGGCGCAGAAGCGCGCCGCCGCGGCCGCTGCGACCCACCGGGAATGCTATGCTAGCCCCCTGAGCGGCCCGCCTGGAGGTCAGGCCACCGGCTTGCGAGCCGGGACGAGCATTCCACAGGCGTCGGGCCGCGGCGCGTCTTGAGGGGAGAACGAGCATGGTGAGGACGGGGGGCGTGCTCTTCGCCGTCTGTGCGACGGCGCTGCTTGCGTCGTGCGGATCCGACACGACGACTTCCACTCAAGCGACGAGCATCAGTCGCGGGACGCTCATCCAGGATCCACCGCTGCGACTCGCATCGGTCGATGCCGCGACGTTCGCGAGCGAGCTTTCCGCCACGAGCTCGGGCCCGCAGCTCCTCGAGCTCGCCGGCACGCCCACCTGCGGGGTGGACTTCTATTACATCGAGTACTGGACCGTCGGGGCGAACGGCGCGCCGACGACCGCCTCGGGTGCGCTCATGGTCCCGACCGGGAGCTCGCCGCAGTGCTCCGGACCTCGCCCCATCGTGCTCTATGCGCACGGCACGCAGACCGATAAATCCTTCAACATCGCCGACATCACCAACACGAGCAACACCGAGGGCGCGCTCATCGCCGCGGTGTTCGCCGCGCAGGGCTATATCGTCGTCGCGCCGAACTACGCGGGCTACGACATCTCGACCCTGCCCTATCACCCCTTTCTCAACGGGGATCAGCAATCGAAGGACATGATGGACGCGCTCGCCGCGGGACGCACCGCGTTGCCTCATACCTTCACGCCGGCGACCAGCGACAACGGACAGCTGTTCCTCACCGGGTATTCCGAAGGCGGCTACGTGGCGATGGCGACGCTCAAGGCGATGACGGCCGCCGGGGACACCGTCACCGCTTCGGCACCGATGTCGGGGCCCTATGCGCTCGAGGCGTTCGGCGATGCCGTGTTCTACGGTGAGGTCAATATCGACTCGACGATCTTCGCCCCGCTCATCATCACGAGCTACGAGGCCGCTTACGGCAATATCTACAGTCAGCTGGGGGACGTGTACGCGCCGCAGTATGCGAACAACCTGCTCGATCTGCTGCCGAGCACCACGCCCATCGATACGATCATCGCCAACGGCGAGCTCCCCGAAACCGCCCTGTTCAGCAGCACGCCGCCTACCGTGCCCACCTCGGTCCCGGGCTACATGCAACTCGATGCGGCGCTCGCGGTACCGACGAATCCGCTCTTCGCGCTCGGCTTCGGCTCACCGGGCCTGATCACGGATGACTACCGCCTGGACTACGTGCTCGATGCCGCCGCCAATCCCGACGGGGCGGTCCCGACCCCGGAGCCCGGCCTGCCGCTCGCGACCAATCCACAACAGAGCTTGCGCGTCGCGTTCAAGCTCAATGACATGCGCAACGGCGACTGGGCGCCCTCGAGTCCGGTCCTCATGTGCGGGGGCGATCAGGACCCTACCGTCTTCTTCAGCGTGAACACGCTCACGATGCAGTCGTACTGGAGCGCGTTACCGGCAGGACTGATCACGGTGCTCGACGTGAACGCGCCGCCGACCGCGGGCGATCCGTTTGCGCCGCTTCAGGTGGCCTTCCAGCAGACGCTCGCGGGCCTGCTCGCAAGCAGTGGTCAGACCGCGGTGTACGAGAACTACCACACGACCGTGGCGCCGTTCTGCACCGTCGCCGCGCGCGCATTCTTCGCGAATTTCTGAGCGGGGATCTACCATGCGAGTCACACGTGCCGTCGCGACTCTCGGGGCTCTGCTCGGGCTCGCCTGCTCGATCGCCCGGGCCGGCGACGATCCGGTCTACAGCAACGATGTCCGGCTCGGGATGTACTACGTCTTCTACGACGTGAGCGCGAGCGACATCGCGGGGCCCGGCATCCCGCCCGGTGAGAATCTCAATGTGAACCTGAACAACCTGGTGACGCTCTACGCCGCATACGTGCGGCGGCTTTCGCCGCATTTCAGCTTCGAGCTCACCGCCGGCTATCCTCCCCTCACGAAGACAGTCGGCCGCGGCCCCGCGACGGTGGGATCGGTTCCCTACAACGGCGTGGTGATCTCCACCGCCCGGTGGTTCGCGCCGACCGGACTCCTCGAGTACAATTTCTTCGACGAGGATCGCCGGTTCCGCCCCTACCTCGGAGTGGGCGTGAACTACACGCGCTTCTTCGCCCGCCAGTCTACGGCCGCCGGCGATGAGATCTCGGGCGGCCCGACCCAGATCTCCCTTCCCGCCTCCGTCGGCATCGCGGGCACCGTCGGCTTGAGCTACCGCATCGCCAACCGCTTCCACGTGTACGCCTCTTATTCGGCCTCGACGATCCGCAGTAAGCTCACGGCGGATACGGCCGGGGTGCTGCGCACCTCGAGCATCAGTTTTGGTCCCCAGGCCGTGGTGGTGTCGCTCGGCTGGGCCTTCTGAGCCGGTCGACTCAGATCGCAATCTGCCGGCCGATCTCCACCACATTGTCGGTCGGCAGCCTGAGAAAGTCGCTCACGTGCGTCGCGTTGCGCGCCATGAGCGCATAGAGCGCCACCTCCCAGCCGTGCAGTCCGCCGCGATCCTCGCGGCGCACGATCGTCTCGTGGCCCAGGTAGTACGTCACGTCCTCCAGGCCGATGGTGCAGCCGAGCGCGGTCGCGTGGCGCAGCAACCGCGGGATGTCCGGCCGCTCCATGAAGCCGTAGCGCGCCACCGCACGCCAGAATCCCGGCGCGAGCTCGGTGAGCGCGAGTCGTTGCGCCTCCGCGACGTACGGGACGGACTCGGTGAGCACGGTCAGCACGAGGAGCCGCGCGTGCAGCGCGCGATTCTTCATGACGTGCCAGCGCATGACCGGCGGGGTGTCACGCACGGTGCGGGTGATGAAGACCGCGGTTCCGGGCACGCGCGGAATGTGCTCCGCGGCCACCTCGGCGAGAAACTCACCGACCGGGATCGCCGCGGCGCTCGCAAAGCGCGCGACTGCGGAGGTGCCCCGATGCCACACCAGCATGACCCCGTAGATGAGCGTCGCGAGCAGCAGCGGAACGTAGCCCCCCTCGGCGACCTTCTCGAGATTGGCGCTGAAGAACGCGGCATCGACGCAGAGGAATAGCCCGGCGAGCGCGGCACTCGCCGGCAGACTCCAGCTCCACACGGTGCGCATGGCCATGAAGAGCAGCGCCGAGGTCATGAGCATGGTGAGCGAGACCGCGATTCCGTACGCAGCGGCGAGATTGTCGGACTTGCGAAACGCGAGCGTGAGGCCGAGCGTCGCCGCGGCGAGCAGCCAGTTGACGGCCCCGACGTAGATCTGTCCGTAGCCCTGCACGGAGGTCTGCTTGATCCTGAGCCGCGGCAGCCACCCGAGCTGCATGGCCTGGCGCGTCATCGAGAAGGCGCCGGTGATGATCGATTGGCTCGCGATGATCGTCGCGACCGTGGCGAGCGCGACGAGCGGCAACAGCGCGAGCGGCGGACACAGGCGAAAGAAGATGTTGTCGGTCGTCGGTGCGCCGTCGAGCACGATCGCGGACTGCCCGGCGTAATTGAGCACGAGGCTCGGAAAGACGAGCGCGGACCAGGCGATGCGGATCGGGGCCGCGCCGAAGTGGCCCATGTCGGCGTAGAGCGCCTCGGCACCGGTCACGCAGAGGAAGATGCCCCCGAGCACGAGAAAGCCCTCGCGACCGTGCTGCGCGAGAAACTCGAGCGCGTAGCGCGGGTCGACCGCGACCCACACGCTCGGATGCCGCGCGATGCCCCACGCGCCGAGCACGCCGATCGCAACGAACCACAGCGCCATGATCGGCCCGAATGCCTTGCCGATGCGCGCGCTGCCGAGCGGCTGCACGGCGAACAGAGCGATCAGCACGGCGATCGCCGCGGGCAGCACGTACGCACGCACGCTCGGCACGGCGATGTTGAGACCCTCGAGCGCCGAGAGCACGGAGATGGCGGGCGTGATCGCCCCGTCGCCGTAGATGAGCGCCGCTCCGAACAGCCCGAGCGCAACGATCACGGGACGCTGCTCGCGCTTGATCCCGAGGAGCGACATGAGCGCGAGGATCCCACCCTCCCCGTCGTTGTCGATGCTCATCGCGACCGTCACGTACTTCACGGTCGTGACAAGAAAGAGCGTCCACACGATGAGCGAGAGCACCCCCAGGATCACCGCGCGCGATGGCGCCGCGCCGGTGAGGTCGAGCACCGTCTTCAGCGTGTAGAGCGGGCTCGTGCCGATGTCGCCGAAGACGATGCCGAGCGCGGCGAGCGCGAGCGGCGTGAGCCGCGCGCGCTGGCTCCTGTCCCCCTCCTCCGCGAGCGGTGTTGCGGCCATCGACTCCCGCTCCCCTTCCCTCCCCGCCGAAACGGCTCGGCGCGGCAAGGATACCGGCACTCGCCCGCGGCGGCGCTATCCTGCGAGCGACACCCGGACTCACCGGCAGGAGGCGGAGGCAACCATGGCGCTCAGAATCGAGGACTACGCGCTCATCGGCGATTGCGAGACGGCGGCGCTCGTCGGCCGCGACGGCTCCATCGATTGGCTGTGCTGGCCGCGCTTCGACAGCGGCGCCTGCTTTGCCGCCTTGCTCGGCACGGCGCAGAACGGACGCTGGCGGATCGCGCCGCGGGATCCAAAGGCGCGCGTCACGCGGCGTTACCGCGCGCGCACGCTCATCCTCGAGACGGATTTCGAGACCGGCACCGGGGCGGTGACGGTGATCGACTTCATGCCGCCGCGCGCCCATGCCTCGCACCTGGTGCGGCTGGTCGTGGGCCGCCGCGGCACGGTGGCCCTCGACATGGAGCTTCTCATTCGCTTCGACTACGGCTCGCTCGTCCCCTGGGTCACGTCGGGCGAAGGCCAGGCGCTCTGCGCGGTGAGCGGCCCGGACATGGTCGTGCTGCGCACGCCGGCGGAGCTGCGCGGCGAGGAGCGCAAAACGGTCGCTCAGTTGAGCGTGGGGAGCGGAGAGACGATTCCCTTCGTGCTCACCTACGGCCCCTCGCACCGCCCGCTGCCTGCCCCGATCGACGGGGCCACCGCGCTCGCCGACACGGTGTCGTTCTGGGATGGGTGGGCGCCGCCCGACCGCGAGGCCGAACCGTGGGCCGATGCCGTGACGCGCTCGCTCGTCACGCTGAAGGCGCTCACCTACCGACCGACCGGCGGGATCGTCGCTGCACCGACCACTTCCTTACCGGAGCGGATCGGCGGTCCGCGCAACTGGGATTACCGCTACTGCTGGCTGCGCGATTCCACCTTCACGCTGCTCGCGCTCATGAACTGCGGCTATTACGAGGAAGCCAGGGCTTGGACTGCGTGGCTCATGCGCGCTGCGGCCGGTGATCCCGCGCAGCTGCAGATCATGTACGGACTCGCCGGCGAGCACCGCTTGACGGAATGGGAGGTTCCCTGGCTCGACGGCTACGAGGCCTCGCGGCCGGTGCGCGTCGGCAACGCGGCCGCAGCGCAGACGCAGCTCGACGTGTACGGCGAGATCATGGATGCGCTGCACCACGCGCGCGCGGGTCGGCTGGCCGCGCACGCCTCCGGTTGGGAGCTGCAGAAGGAGTTGCTCGGGCACCTCGAGTCGGTCTGGAGCGACCCCGATGAGGGCATCTGGGAAGTGCGCGGCGGTGCGCGCCACTTCACCTACTCGAAGGTCATGGCGTGGGCGGCCTTCGACCGGGGCGTCACGAGCATCGAGGAGTATCGCCTCGAGGGTCCGCTCGAGCGTTGGCGCGCGCTGCGCGCGCGAATCCACGCGGAGGTATGCGCTCGCGCGTTCGATCCGCAGCTCGGTGCGTTCGTGCAGAGCTACGGCGTCAAGGCGCTCGATGCAAGCGTGCTGCTCCTGCCGCTCGTCGGGTTCCTGCCGGCAACGGATCCGCGGATGCGCAGCACGATCGAGGCGATCGAGCGCGAGCTCATGTGCGAGGGTTTCGTGATGCGCTACGACCAGGGGAAGAGCCGTGACGGACTCGCGGGTAATGAGGGCGCCTTCCTCGCGTGCACTTTCTGGCTCGCCGATAACCTCGTCCTGCTCGGTCGCAATGACGATGCGCGCCGGCTGTTCGAGCGGCTGCTCGCGCTGCGCAACGACGTGGGGCTGCTCGCCGAGGAATACGACCCGCAGGCGCAGCGGCTCATCGGCAACTTCCCCCAGGCCTTCTCGCACATCGCGATCATCAACACGGCGCACAACCTGAGCCGCGGCGCGAGACCGGCCGAGCAGCGCTCGCGACGGTCGCTCAGGCCCTGAGGGACACGACGCAGCCGATGAGCCGCGCGCGCTCGGCGCACGGGCCGACCAAGAGCTCGATCTCGCCCGGCTCGAATCGCGGGATGAGATCTGCGCCGAGGAAGCGCAGGTCGCGCGCGGGCAGGCCGAGCGACACCGTTGCCGATGCGCCGGCAGCGAGCGCGACCTTCGCTACCGCCTTGAGCTCGAGCTGCGGTCGGGCGACGCTCGCGAGCTTGTCGTGCGCAAAGAGAAACACGGTCTCCTCCGCCGCCCGGGTCCCCTCGTTCGTGAGCTCGACGCGCACTTCGATCGTGTCGCGCTCGCTCACCTCGAGCGGAGCGGCGCGGACACTCGCATAGCGGAATCGCCCATAGGTGAGCCCGTGGCCGAACGGGAAGAGCGGCGCGCTCGTCTCATCACGGTAGCCACTCGAGTAGCGATTGCTCGCGTCGCTCGGACGGCCGCTCGGGCGCTGCGCGTAGAAGATCGGGATCTGTCCGAGCGCGCGGGGCCACGTCACCGGCGTGCGCCCACTCGGGGAGGCTTTCCCGCTCAGCACATCGGCGATCGCGTTCCCCGCCTCGCTCCCGAGGAACCACGCGGCGAGCACGGCGTCCGCGCGCTCGGTGAGCCAGGGTACGGCGAGCGGCCGCCCGCTGAAGAGCACCGCGACCACGGGCACCGCGTGCGCCCTGGCATGCTCGAGGACCGCCTCGGCGAGCTCGCGCTGGCGGCCGGGGAGATCGAGCTGCGCGCGGCTTGCCGCCTCGCCGCTCATCGTGGCCGCCTCTCCGATGCACAGGACGATCGCCTCCGCGCCCGCGCAGCCGCGAATCGCCGCGCCGATCGCGCTCGAGTCGCCCCCCTCGATCGCAACCCCCTCGGCGTGCAGGATCTGTGCCTCTGGGAACGCCGCCCGCAGCCCCTCGAGCACCGTCACGTGGCCCTCAGGCGCCGCCGCCGCCCACCACGGGCCGCGCATCTCGGCCGAGACATCGGCGAGCGGTCCGATGACGGCGAGACGCCGTACGCGCTCGCAGAGCGGAAGCGTCGCGTGCTCGTTGGTCAGCATGATGAGCGCGCGCGTGGCACAGGAGCGCGCGAGCACGCGGCGCGCCGCAATCGCGCTGTCGGCCTCCGGGGTCGTACCGCGCCGGAACGGGTCATCGAACAGGCCGAGCCGTTCTTTGAGCGTCAGTACGCGGCGCACCGCCGCGTCGATCTGCGCCGTGCGCACCCGTCCGCGCTCGAGCGCGACCGGCAGCCCTCGACGGTAGGCGTTCGACATCATGTCGATGTCTACGCCGGCATCGAGTGCGAGCGCGGCCGCCTCGGCAAGATCGCCGGCGATCCCGTGCGCCATGAGCTCGCCGATCGCGTTGTAGTCGCTCACGAGCACGCCCGTGAACCCCAGCCGCGCGCGCAGCCCGCGCTCGAGCAGGCGCGCATTGGCCGTCATCGGGATGCCCGCGAGATCCGTGAATGCCGGCATGATGGCCGCCGCGCCCGCGGCCACGGCGGCCGCGAACGGTGGCTCGTGAACCTCGAGCACGGTACGCTCGGAGAGGTCGACTGAGGCATACTCGCGTCCACCGGTCACCGCTCCGTAGGCGCAGTAGTGCTTGGCGACGGCGGCGAGCGCATTCGCCTCTGCAAGGTTTGCGGACTGAAGCCCGCGGACCATCGCCTGCGCCATGCGAGCCGCGACCCAGGGGTCCTCGCCCGGCCCCTCGACTGTCCGGCCCCAGCGCGGATCGCGCGCCACATCCAGCATCGGGGCGAAGGTCATCGCGATGCCCTCGGCGGCGGCTTCCTGCGCGATGGCGCGCATCATGTGCTCCCAGGCGGGTGGGTCGAACATTCCGGCGGCGGCCAGGGACACCGGAAAGAGCGTCCGGTACCCGTGTGTGATGTCGAGCGCAAACAGCACGGGGATTCCGAGACGAGATCGCTGAACTGCGAGGCGCTGCAGCTCGCGCACATGGTCGGCACCGATGAGATTGAGTACATTGCCGATGGTGCCGGCCTCGATCGCAGCGAGCGGCTCGTCTGCCACGACGGGTCCCGTCACGGTGTGGCTGGCGGCCGCCATGGTGAGTTGGCCGAGCTTCTCGGCGAGGGTCATCTGTGCGATGAGCGTTTCGACTCTGCTCACGTCCTCGACTCCGGCGTCACCGACGGCGGCCCGGGAGTGCGCCGTGCGGGCACGATGATAGAGCGACCCGAAGAATCCGCCATCAGCCCCGCAGATCCGGCGGATCCGCCTGCCGCGAGCCTCCTCGCGCAGATCGGGATGATTCTGCGCGTTCTCTCCGCCTCCCCCGTCGGCAGCACCCTCATTCTGCTCGTCCTCGCCGTCTTCGGCATCATCGCCGCGACGGCGTACGGTCAGGTGCGGCTCAACGCCTGGAACAAGCCGTTCTACGATGCCCTATCGCGGCGGGACTTCCTCGACTTCCTGGTGCAGCTCGGGCTGTTCTTCGTCATCGTCGCTTGCCTCCTCGTGCTCAACGTGGCCCAGCGATGGCTCGGGGAGATGTTGAAGCTCAAGCTCCGCGAGGGGCTGGTGCGCGACCTCATTCGCGCCTGGCTCGCGCCACGCCGAGCGTTCTGGCTCGCGAACGCCGGCCACATGGGCGTCAATCCGGATCAGCGCATGCACGAGGACGCGCGCAAGCTCTGCGAGCTGTCCTCCGACTTGGGGATCGGGCTGCTGCAGGCCTCGGTGCTGTTCGTCACCTTCGCCGGTGTGCTCTGGGTACTCTCGAAGGACTACGCGCTGCACTTCGGCGGCCGGGACATTCCGCTGCCCGGGTTCATGCTCTGGGCAGCGATCCTTTACGCGGGCGCGGGCTCGCTCGTCTCGTACTGGGTGGGGGAGAGCCTCATTCACCGCAACGCCGAACGCTACGCGCGCGAGGCGGATCTGCGCTTCTCGCTCGTGCGCGTGAACGAGCATCTCGACGGCATCTCGCTCGCCTCCGGCGAGGCGGATGAGAGCCGCCGCGTCGAGCTCGATCTCACCGCCGTGTTGGCCGCCACGCGACGGATCGTCTCCGGGCTGACCAACCTCACTTGGATCACCTCGGGATTCGGCTGGGTGATGCTGGTCGCACCGATCCTGGTCGCGGTGCCGCTTTACTTCTCGGGCAAGATCTCCTTCGGCGGGTTGATGATGGCGGCGGCCGCCTTCCAGCAGGCGCAGTCCTCGCTCCGCTGGTTCGTCGACAACTTCAGCAATATCGCCGACTGGCGCGCGACGCTGCTGCGGGTCGCGAGCTTTCATCAGGCGTTGGTGACGACCGATACGCTGCTGCGCGGCGTCGAGAGCCGCATCGAGTACCAGTCCGGGGAGCCCGGTCGCCTCACGATCGAGGGCCTGGAGGTGATCTCTCCGAGCGGGCGCAACATGCTGCGCGAGCGGCGCATCGAGGTGCGCTCCGGTGAGCGGCTGCTCATCGTCGGAGAGCCGGGCACGGGCAAGACTCAGCTGTTTCGCGCACTCGCCGGGCTGTGGCCCTGGGGAACCGGGCGGATCACATTGCCGCAGGGCGAGCCGATCACCTATGTGCCCCGCGGTACGCCTTACTTTCCGCGCGGCACGCTGCGCCAAGTGCTCGCCTATCCGCACCCGGTCGAGCACTTCGAGCAGAGCGACTGCTCGCGCGCATTGCGGCGGCTCGGTCTCGAGCGTCTCGTGCCGATGCTGGAGGAAATGCACCGCTGGGAGCGCGATCTGAGTGCCGATGAGCAGCTGGGCGTCGCGTTCGCGCGCATCCTGCTGCAGGCGCCGCCATGGGTGCTCATCGATGAGACGTTTGGCTCGCTCGACGCCGACACTTTCGATCGGATCATCGATGTGTTCACCACCGAGCTGCGCTGGACGAGCATCATCCACATCGGCAGCGGGCAGGCGCACGATCCGCTCTTCTCGCGCATCGTGCACCTCGTGAAAGTGCCCCCCGCCCATCGCGAGGGCCTTGGCGCCGTGCCCCTCGCGCGCACGAGCCGGTCCGCCGTCGGGGAGTGAGCGCATGAGCGCCGACCGCCGGGATTCGCGCGAGCCGAGCGCCGCCGAATTGGCTCGCCTTCCGGAGGAGGAGCTGCTCGAGCTCGTGCAGCGGCAAACTTTCCGCTTCTTCGACGAGGGGGCCCATCCGCTGAGCGGGCTCGCGCTCGACCGGCGCCCGCGCAGCGCCGATGCGCCGGACGACAAGGTGGCAGTCGGCGGATCGGGCTTTGCGATCATGGCATTGCTCGTCGCCGCCGAGCGCCGCTGGATAGCGCGCAGTGCCGCGCTCGAGCGGCTCGCGCGCATGCTGGAGCTCCTGGTCCGCGCGCCGTGCTATCACGGCGCGCTGCCGCACTTCCTCGACGGCCGCACCGGGGCGACGATCCCCTACAGCCGCAAGGACGACGGTGGCGACTTGGTGGAGACCTCGTTCCTGTGCATGGGTCTGCTCTGTGCGCGGCAGTACTTCAGCGGCGCGTCCCCCGCGGAGGCGCAGCTGCGCGCACGCCTGACGCAGCTCTGGGAGGACGTCGAGTGGAGCTGGTACACCCAGGGCGGGCGCAGCGTCCTCTACTGGCACTGGAGCCCGAACAACGGCTGGGTCGTCGGTCACGAGATCCGCGGCTGGAACGAATGTCTCATCACCTACCTGCTCGCGGCCTCCGCTCCCCGCTACCCGGTCGATCCGCTCGTGTATCACCGGGGCTTCGCGGCAGGCCGCGAATTCGTGAACGGCCGAACCTACTATGGCATCGAGCTGCCGCTCGGCAGACCCTACGGGGGCCCGCTCTTCTTCGCGCACTACTCCTTCTTGGGGCTCGATCCCCATGGGCTCGCGGACCGCTACGCCAACTACTGGGAGCAGAACGTGCGCCACACGCGCATTCAGCACGCGCACTGCAGCGCCAACCCCTTCGGTCATCGGGGCTACGGACCGTCCTGCTGGGGTTTGACGGCGAGCGACGATCCGGCAGGCTATGCGGCGCACGCACCGGATGAGGACAACGGCACGATCTCTCCCACCGCCGCGCTCGCGAGCTTCCCGTATGCCCCCGCGGAGGCGATGCAGGCGTTGCGTCACTTCCTCGAGCGCCACGGTGAGCGCATCTGGGGGCGCTACGGGTTCGTGGATGCCTTTTGCGAGGCACGTGGCTGGACCGCCGACTCGTTCCTCGCGATCGATCAGGGCCCGATCATCCTCATGATCGAGAATTTCCGCACCGGACTTCTGTGGAAGCTCTTCATGAGCGTGCCCGAGGTTCGCCGCGGGCTGCGTCGGCTCGGCTTCTCGAGCCCCTACCTCACGAGTGATGAGACGCCGTGAGCGAGCCGCTCGAGGCATGGATCGAGCGCGAGTATCTGCATGCCGGCGCCGCCATGCTGGCGAGCGTCTCGCCGGTTGGAATCCGCAAAGTCCGGCCGGGATTCGGGCAGCAGATCGTGCCCAAGCGAGGCGCGATCGTCGCCTCACCGGTGCTCGCCGCCTATGACCCGGACCCCGATTATTTCTTTCATTGGTACCGGGATTCGGCGATCGTGGTCGAGGCGCTGCGGCTGCTGTTCGCGGACGGCCAGCATGAGCGGCTCGCGGACTTCGCCGACTTCGTGGGCTTCAGTCTCTCGCTCCATGAGCTCGACGGCCGCGAGCTCGCCGCGTCCTCCGTCTGGCGCGAGCGCATCCACGCCGAATTCAGCCGCTTCGTGCGTTCGGACGCGGAGCTCGCGGCGGTGCACGGGGACGCGATTCTCGCGGAGACCCGCCTCAATGCGGATGCCACGCTCGATATCTCGAGCTGGCCGCGCCCGCAGCACGACGGACCCGCGCTCCGTGCGCTCGCCGTCGTGCGCTGGACGCGCAGCGCCGCGCTCGATCGCGCGCTCGCAACCGCCGCGGCGCAGCTGATCGAGCTCGATCTTCGCTACACCTCGCGGCACTGGTGCACCCCGTGCTTCGATATTTGGGAGGAAGAGAAGGGTCTCCATTACTACACGCTCTGCGTGAGTGCCGCGGCGCTCGCGGAAGGCGCCGCCTGGAGCGAGGCGCGCGGTGAGCCCGAGACCGCGCGTGCCCATCGTGCACAAGCGCTCGCGATCCGTGCGCAACTCGATCGCTACTGGCTCGCCGAGCGCGGGTACTATCGCTCGCGTGTGCTCGAGTCCGGGGAACCCTCGGCCAAGGAGCTCGACATCTCCGTCGTGCTCGCGGCGCTCCATGCGGGCCGAACGGACGCAGCGCACGCGCCCGCCGATCCGCGCGTTCACGCGACGCTGCACGCGCTCGAGCGGCTCTTCGATGCCGAGTATCCCATCAACCGCGATCGACCCGCCGGGCGCGGTGTGGCGCTCGGTCGCTACGCGGGCGATGTCTACTACTCGGGCGGCGCCTACTACTTCGCGACGCTCGCGGCAGCGGAGCTCTGCTACCGCGCCGCCGCCGAGCGCGCGCCGGCGGCGGCCGAGCGCCGGGCTCTCACCGAGCGGGGCGACGCCTTTCTCGAGACCGTGCGCGCCTACACTCCGCAGAGCGGGGACCTGTCCGAGCAGTTCGATCGGCACACCGGCGCGCAAAGCTCCGCTCGGCACCTGGCATGGAGCTACGCAGCGTTCGTGACCTGCCGCGCGGCGCGCCGGGTCGCCGTGGGGCGGGCGACGACCCCCGCGGCCAACTGATCGCAGCGCTCATCGGCCGGCGCCGTCGCGCTCCACCGGCAGCTCGATGTAGCTGCTCGCGAACCACTTGACCGTCGTCGCGCCCGCGCCGCTCCCCGGACGATATGCGCTCAGGACCGCCACGATGCGGCTGCCGGCCGCGAAGCGCACGCTCGTAAGCCGGTCAGTGGTGAGGCTCCAGTGCTCGCGAGCGTGGGTGCGGCGGCCGCCGCCACCGCGGGCGGTGGAGTCCACCTCGAAGCGTGCCGGCGGCGCGAAGAGCTCCAGATACTCACCGCTCGGCTCGAGCTCGTAGAGCGACAGGGCGACTGCGAGGGGCCCGCCGTCGCTTGCAAAGGTGAGCCGCCCGAGCAGCGAGCCGCTCACTTCAATGGAGCGCTGCACGAGCCCGCTCACGTAGGTGAGGCTGCCGGGGGGCGGATCGAAGTCGCTTGCGAGGATCGGGCCGGATGCGGCGGCCGCGGGCGCGGCGGCGGCCGGCACGACGCTCTGCTCGATCGAGCGGTGGACGGCGGGCTCGTGCCCCACCAGCCGGAAGAAGTCGCCGGCCGGCAGCGGGTCGAGATACAGGCGTACGGTGCCGCGGCCCATGGCATCGAGCGAGGCGACGTGCCGCCACGCATTCGCGCCCATCACCTCGAAATTGATCCGCTGCGAAAGCAGCGCGGGCTGCGGCGCGGACTTGAGCACATGGTCGAACCACTGGTAGCGCAGCTCCCGCAGATCGATCTGCGCCGCCGGATCGATCGAATAGCCATCGAGCACGCGCGACGGGCCTGCACGCATGGCGGCGGCATCGTAGGGCCCGATGAGCAGCGTCTCCTCCGCGGACGGCGCATGGCGCGCGTACTGTGTGAAGTAGTAGAGCGAGCCGCGCTCGTGCTCGTCGTAATAGCCGGTCGTCGTCAAGACGGGAATGTGGAGCGCAGCGAAGTCCTCCTCGTAGGGCATCATGCGCTGCCAGTACGCATCGAGCGCCGGGTGGGCGAGCCAGCGCCGATAGAGCGCGGGCGCAACGCCCGCGATCCGATCGAGCTCGGGTGGGTCGATGCCGGGCGCGTTGGGACTCGAGACCGCAAGCGCCCTGAGCGCGGTCGGGGCGCGCTTGGCGGCGGCCCAGGCCGCGAAGCCGCTGTAGCCGCTGCCGTACATCGCCACCCGTCCATCGCTCCAGGGCTGCTTGACGATCCAGTCGATGACCGCGCGGGCATCGTCACCATCGTGCTCGTAGGGCGCCACCACATCGGGGCTGCCGTGCTTGCCGCGCGCGAACGCCACCACGCCCACGTAGCCGTGCGCCGCGCACTCCTTGGCAAGCGCGCCGGCATTGGCGTCGATCGTGAACTCGAGGAGCGCGGCCAGCCGTCCCGAGGGACTGCGGGGCCGCACCAGGATCGCCGCGATGCTCGCGCGCGCCGGAGTACGAATGAGCACCGCGTCGTCGACGATGTAGCGCCGCGCATCGTCCTCCGCGATGAGCGGCCCGACCAGGGGCGCGAGCGAGCGGTATGCATCGAAGTCGCGGTATCGCTCGATGAGCGCGATCGCCTCAGAGAGCGCGATGCGCTGCTTGCCGTCGAGCTCGGCGAACGCGAGTTGCAGCTCCCGTCGCAGCGCATCGGGCGAGACGGAAAGCCAGGCGTCGATCCGGTAGGCGTCGCGGTCGGCAAGCGGCGCAACCACCTCGCGGAAGACCCGCGCGAAGGCGCGGTCGAACGGAATTCGCTCGGCACTCGCGCGCGCCCGCGCGCGCGTGTACATCGCGTAGACGATCGCGGGCCCGCTCGGCGTCGCGTGCCTCTCGCGCTCGAGCTCATCGAGTGACTGCTGGGTCGCCTGCGCCGCGGCGTACTCGCCTGCGACCGACTGCAGGGCCGCAAGCGTCGCCAAGAAGCGCGCGCGGTCGGCATTCTGATACACCGGGAGCGCGCGCACTGCGAGGCTGCGCAGCTGTGCCGCGGTTGTCGGGGCTGTCACGTTCGCAGGCGCGCGGAACTCGAGGTCCTCCGCCCCCAGGGCGCTGCCCACGACGCTGAGGAGTCCGGCGAGATACAGCCACTTGAGCATGCCAGCAGATTATGGTGCCTCAATGGCCCGCCTGCATCGACTATCGGCGCGGGCGTCCGGCACCGACCGCGAGCGCACCGAGCACGCCGGCGCGCGCTCCGAGCCCCGCAGGCACGAGATATCGATCGAGTCCCGGCCCGAGCTCCTCGAGCGCGAGATAACCGTTGAGACTCGCGACCAGCGCGCGGCGGATGCGCGGCAGCAGGTGCGGTTGTCCGCTGAGCACTCCGCCGCCGAGCAGGATGCGCTGTGGCGCGACGCTCACCACGATGAGGTGCGCAAGCTGCGCGAGCGCGTGCACGACGCCGTCCCAGACCGGACTGTCACGCGGCAGGCTCGCCGGCGGCGCACCGCACCGCGCCTCGATCGCGGGTCCCGAGGCGAGCCCCTCGATGCAATCACCGTGATAGCCGCAGATACCGGGCCACAGATCCCCGCGCAGCCGCACGATGCGCGCGTGGCCAAGCTCGGGATGATGGCATGCGAGGAGCGGCGCCCCATTCACAACGAGCCCGACGCCAACCCCCGTGCCGACCGTGACATAGGCGATGTCCGCGAGCCCGCGCGCATCGCCCCAGCGCGCCTCCGCGAGCGCCGCGCCGGTCACGTCGGTCTCCAGATGGACCGGCAACGCAAAGCGCCTGAGGAAGAACTCGCTCACATCGACATTGGCCCAGCCTGGCTTGGGCGTCGCCCCGATACGGCCGTAGCGCGGCGAATCACGCCGCAGCTCGATCGGCCCGAAGGAAGCGAGGCCGATCGCGGCGGGCCTGCCGTGGACCGTCCGCCACGCATCCAGGATGGCGCCGATCTCACCGAGCGTTGCCGCGGGATCGCGCGTGGGCACACTGTGCTCCGCGCGCACGTCCTCGGCGCAGGTGCCGAGAATCAAGCGGCACTGGGTCCCGCCCAGCTCGACGCCGGCGATGAGTCCCACCGTTGCCGATGTCGCAGCGCTCGACTGAGTGATGCCGGCGATCACCGCAGAGGGGGGGGGGCGCTGGCGGAAGAGCGCTAGGCGCGAGCCTCGAGCGATTGCA
Source organism: Steroidobacteraceae bacterium (assembly GCA_035523875.1). Classification (GTDB taxonomy): domain Bacteria; phylum Pseudomonadota; class Gammaproteobacteria; order Steroidobacterales; family Steroidobacteraceae; genus JASHUC01. The sequence continues at coordinate 53,141 of DATKPY010000018.1, read as the reverse complement.
GCAGCCGCTGCTCGGCTCCGTGAGGGTCGTCGATGAGCTCGCAGCGGTCGTTGAAGACCATGGTGGCGCGACGCTTGAGATCGAACGGGGCCCACCGGGGAAGACCTGCGTGACTCGGATCGCCGCTCCGCGCGAAGGCAGTCCAGGCGCCGCTCATGTGCGCCGCGAGCGCGTAGCGGTCCGCGCCCGATCCGGTCATTGCGCGCGCCGCATCCACGTTGTCGAAGACGAACGGGATCTCGAGCGTGTGGAACGTGCGCAGCTTCCCGCCGCGCACCGGCGAGCGCCACGTGAAATAGTATTGATAGACAGCCGCTGCACCCTGGGCCGCCTTGCGCTCCGCCTCGAGCATAACGCCGCGGCGAAACGTGGCATCCGAGGCGATGATGAGATAAAGGTCCGTGTTCGACGCGCGCGGGCGCCCGCGCCGATACGCCTCGATGAGCTCGCTCACTTGGGGATCGCTCGCCCGGCGCAGCAGGGATTTCACGTGCTGGTGCAGCGACGCCGCATCGATCGGATCGAGGATCTGGTGGGGGAAGAAGGCGACCTCGGTCTCAACCGTACCGATGAGAAGCGGTACGTTCGCCGAGAGCGCGGGTGCGACCGGATCGAACGGGTCGCTCGGGAGCGTGCGGCCATCGACCACCGGCGCGAGGGCAAGCGGGGGCCCGGCGCTCGGCGCGGTTGCGTTGATCAACTGCATCACCGGCAGTTCCTGCAACCGTCCGATGTCGGACCGGGTGATGCCGAGCCGGGCGATGAACATCTCCGCGGAGCGATTGGCCGCCTCCTGCGTCACCCCTTTCACGTCGGCACCGCTCTGCACGATCGCACGGTGGAACAAGCCCTTCGCCGCCGGCATCGCCATGAGCGAGCTCACCTTGCCGCCCCCGCCCGACTGGCCGAAGATCGTGACGTTCTGCGGATCCCCGCCGAAGGCGGTGGCGTTGTCGCGCACCCACTCGAGCGCGGCGATGATGTCGAGATTGCCGAGGTTGCTCGACTGCGCGTAGCGCTCCCCGCCGATGCCCGCGAGATCGAGATAGCCGAGCGCGGTGAGCCGGTGATTGATGGTGATGGCGACGACGCCGTGCTTGCGGGCGAGCTCGAGGCCATCGTAGATGATGAAGCCGCCCGAGCCGCTCGTGTAGCCGCCGCCGTGGAGCCACACCATCACCGGACGCTTGCCGCCATCGCCAGGACCGGCTGTCCACACGTTGAGGACCAGGCAGTCCTCGCCCATCGGCTCATCGCGGTCCATCACCTCCACCTCGTGAGGCACAACACCATGGAAGGCGGAGAGAAGCTGGGGAGAGCGGTGGCCGAGCTGGTAGGCATCGCGCACCCCGGGCCACGGCCGCGCAGGTGCCGGTGGCATGAACCGCGCGCGGCCCGCGGTCGATGCCGCATACGGAACGCCCCGATACACGTGCACGCCGGCGTGCACCTTGCCGCGGATTTTTCCGGCCGTGGTCTCGACCGTGGCGCCGTGCGCCGTCGTCTTCGGCTCGGCGAGCCTGGCGAGTGCGCGGCCTGCGGCCAAGGAGCCGAATACCATCGTTCCCATGCCGATGAGCGTGCGCCGGTCGATCATGCCCCCTCCCCGAACTGCTGCGCGCGCCGCAGTCGCAATGGTGCGGTCGCGCGCGAGGAGCCTCCCTCGCGGATGTTGATCTGTCAAGATCTGCGGCTTTTGTGATACAACAAACTTGGGCATCGCTCCCCGTGCCGCCCACGGCGCGCGGGAGCTCGGTTCGGAGTGCAAAGCGCAGATGAAGACGTGGAACAGCGCGCACAGCGCGACCCGAGGCAGCGGCTCCAGCACTACCAGCGCAGCAATCGGGGCCGCACGTGGCCGTGCGCGCATCGGCACGGCGATGCTTGGCGCCGCCGCGCTCCTTGCGCTTGGCGGTGACGCGCTCGCCGCCGCGGGCTCGGGCTCCGCGGCCGCCCCGCCCAGCGCGGGCGCGGGCGAGGTCCACATTCTGCCGGTGCAGGGGAACGTGTACATGCTGGTCGGTGCCGGGGGCAACATCACGGTGCAGGCCGGGAGCGACGGTGTGCTGCTGGTCGACACGGGCCTACCGCAGATGAGCGCCAAAGTGCTGGCCGCGGTACGGAAGATCTCCGACGGTCCCATCCGCTACATCATCAATACCCACGTCCACGCCGACCACACCGGCGGGAACGAGGCGATCGCGAAAGCCGGCAGCACCATCGCCGGCGGGAACGTCGTCGGCAGCATCGGCGCGAGCGCCGCGGACCAGGCCGCGATCATCGCCTTCCAGACCGTGCTCGACCGCATGAGCGGCGTGATCCCCGGTGAGAAGCCGACGCCGCAGGGCGCGTGGCCGACGGAGACCTACACGACACCCGAGAGAAAGCTCTACTTCAACGGCGAAGGGATCGAGATGATCCACGTGCCCGCCGCCCATACCGACGGCGACACGATGGTCTACTTTCGCCGCTCGGACGTGATCAGCGCCGGAGACATCTTCGTCACGGAGAGCTATCCGATCGTCGACTTGAAGCGCGGCGGGAACATTCAGGGCGTGATCGCAGGCCTCAATCGCATCATCCAGATCGCCATTCCCGCGAACGAGCAGGAGGACGGCACGCTCGTCATTCCTGGACACGGCCGGCTCTGCGACGTGGCGGACGTCGTCTTCTATCAGGAGATGGTGACGATCGTGCGCGACCGGATTGCCGACATGATCAAGCGCGGCATGACCCTCGAGCAGGTCGAGGCCGCGCGGCCCACGCGCGATTACGATCCCCGCTACGGCTCGAGCACGGGCTTCTGGACGACCGAGAAATTCGTCGCGGCGGTCTACCAGAGCCTGGCCGGCAAGCACTGAGCCGCACGCGGCCTGGCGATACGCGGAGCGGTCTGCGAAACTCCTCTATCCGATTCGGAGAAGTCATGAAACGCGCAATTCTCGCTCTCCTTGCGCTCGCAGCCGGTGCGAGCACCGGTACGGCCCTCGCTCACCATTCCTTCGCTGCAACCTACTTCGTCGACCGCGAGATTACTGTCGAGGGCACGCTCACGCAGTTCATGTTCAGGAACCCGCACTCCTTCGTGAAGATGATGGCGCCCGACAAAGAGGGCCAGATGCAGACCTGGTCGATCGAATGGGGCGGCGGCGCGCAGCTCACGCAGGAGCACGTCACCCGCTTCACGTTGAGGCCCGGCGACCACGTGATCGTCACCGGCAACCCGGGGCGCGATCCGTCCGAGCACCGCATCCGGCTGCACAAGATCGTGCGCCCGAAGGACGGCTGGAAGTGGGAAGGCGTGATCATGTAGCGGCGGCCGGGCGCGATGCCTGGCGGGCATCCCGCCCACGCAAGGGGGAGACTATGGGGAGGATGACGACGGCCTCGATGAAGCGAGCGGCAAACGCCGCCCCGGGCGCGCAGGCGTGCGCGCGCCCGTGGCTCGCGCCACTCGCGCTCGCGGTGCTCGCGCTCGCCTGCCCGCCGGCCGCTCGCGCACAGTTCGGCGCCCTGCCCAATACGACCTCGACGGTAGGAAGGGCGATCGCCCCGCAGGACTTCACCGGCTACTGGGTGGCGGTGATCACCGAGGACTGGCGCTATCGGATGCTCACGCCCGACAAGGGGGACTTTCAGGGCGTCCCGCTCAATGCGGCCGGTCGCAGGATCCTGAACGAGTGGGATCCCGCCGAGGACGAGGCGCGCGGGGAGCAGTGCAAATCCTACGGCGGTGCCGCGATCATGCGCATACCCACGCGGTTGCACATCTACTGGGTCGACGGGCAGACGCTGCGCGTCGACACCGACGCGGGCGAGCAGAGCCGCACGTTCCACTTCGGCGGCACGGCCCCGCCGGACGCGACGCCGAGCTGGCAGGGCTACTCGGTCGCCGACTGGGAGGGACTGCGCGCGCGCGCCTTCGGCGGCGTCGCGGCGGGTCTCAGGACGGGAGCGCCGGAGCCGGAGGGCTACCTCAAGGTCATGACGAGCGAGCTGCGCCCGGGGTATCTGCGCAAGAACGGCGTTCCATACGGACCGCAGACCACGGTCGAGGAATACTTCGACGGCTTCAAGGAGCCGAACGGCGATCGCTGGCTGGTCGTGACCACGATCGTTCACGATCCGGAATACTTGAACGAGCCGTTCGTCACGAGCTCCCAGTTCAAGAGGATTCCGGACGGCTCCGGCTGGCATCCGAGTGCGTGCGCAGCGCGATGAGTTTCTTGGCCTGGCTGCACGACACGCAGCTCAGCGTCATCATGCGCGATTCAATCTGGGCGGAGCCCATCGTCGAGACGATCCACGTTCTCACGCTCACCGTCTTCCTGGGCTTCGTCCTGCTGCTCGATCTGCGGCTGCTCGGCCTCGCATTGCGGGGACGGCGGGTCTCGCGGCTGTTCGAGGAGCTCAATCCGGGGCTGTTCGGCGGCTTCGCGGTGATGGTCGTGACGGGGCTGCTCCTCTTCAGCGGAGATCCCGTGTCGTTCTTCAGCACGATCTTCTTCAAGCTGAAGATGATCATGCTCATCCTCGCCGGGGTGAACGTGCTCGTCTTCAATGTAACCCTCGGGCGTACGCTGCCCGAGTGGGATCTCGCCGCTCGACCGCCCTGGGGCGCCAAAGCGACCGGGCTCATCTCGCTCGTGCTGTGGGTCGCAATCGTCGCGGCCGGCCGCGCCATCGCCTACGCGCTGCCACCGCCTTGATGAGCGCGGAGCCGCACCCCCGATGATCTCGGTCAAGGCCCTGCTGCTCTCCTTCTGCCGCTGGTGCGACGCCTCGTTCTTCGGGCACGGCATCCGCGATTCCACCTGGCTCTTCCCGTTCGTCGAGATCTTCCATCTGCTCGCGCTCGGACTGCTCGGCGGGACGCTCGTCATCGTCAACATGAGCCTGCTCGGCGTGCGCTTCCGCGGCGAGCCGGTCGCGACGCTCGCCCGCGACGTGCGCCCCTGGATGGTCGGGAGCATCTGCGTGATGCTGGTGTCGGGATTCCTGCTGTTCTCCACCGAGGCGGTGAAGATGTACGGCAACTGGGCGTTCCAGCTCAAGATGACGTTCCTGCTGCTCGCCCTGCTCTACACCTTCACGATCCACCGCAAGGTGTGTCTCGCGCCGCAGTCCCGGCTCGGTCCGGCCTGGCGCCGGCTCGCCGCGCTCCTATCGCTCTTGCTGTGGGTCGGCGTGGCGCTCGGCGGCCGCGCCATCGGCTACGTGACGACCCCGCCGAGCGCGGTCGGACACTGAGCGCTGGCGCTCGCCTGAGCCCCGTGAGCGCAGCTCGCGCCGAGCCCAAGCGCGACCGTGCGGTATAGTGCGCCGATGGGATGGGCGGCTCCGGCGGCCACGGGAGCGCGTGCGCTACGCGATGCGAACCGCAGCTTCTACGATTCGCTCTGGTCGACTGCGCGCCTGATCGAGCCGCAGCGGCTCAATACCTGGCCGCTCGTGCGCTCGCTCCTCACGGACGCGCAGCGGCGCCTGGAGGTCGCCCCGGGCCTGCGGCCGCGGCTGCCGCTCGAGGGCTCCGAGTTCGCGGAGCTGAGCGCACCGGCGGTGGCCGAGCTCGCGCGCCGGGGAGCGCGCGTCGTGCGCGGCGAGATCACCTCGCTCCCCTTCGAAAGCGCGATCTTCGATCTGGTGGTCGCGCTCGACATCATCGAGCACGTCGAGGACGACGCCTCGGCCCTCGCGGAGCTGTGTCGCGTCGTGGTGCCGCAGGGACTGCTGCTCCTGTCCGTGCCGCTGCACGCGGCGCGCTGGACGCGCTTCGATGAGCTCGTGGGACACCGCCGTCGCTACGATCCGGAGGCGCTCGCGGAGCTGCTCGGCGGCCACTCGCTCCGCGTACGCCAGAGCGCCGCTTACGGCATGCAGCCGCGCTCCTCACGACTCACCGACTGCGGCATGTGGTGCCTCGCGCGCCATCCGCGCATCGCGATGTGGTGGTACAACCGCATCTTCATGCCGCTCGGGGTCTACTTCCAGCCCCCGCTCGCACTCGGCGCGGGAATGATCGACACCCGCGGCGTCGATGAGATCATTCTGGTTTGTCAGGCGGCGCACTAGCGGCGCGGCCGGGCGCCACACGGAGACCCCCATGAGACTTCGATCGCACCTACCCCTGCTCATCAGCGCGCTCGCCGCGCTCATCGTCCTCGGCACACCCGCGACCGGGCGAACGATGGACCTCGAGCTCAAGGGCAAGACCGCCCTCATCACGGGAAGCACCGCCGGGATCGGCTACGCGACGGCGCGAATGCTGCTGCGCGAGGGCGCCAACGTGATCGTGAATGGCCGCACCCAAGCCTCGGTCGACCGCGCAGTCCGCGCGCTCGCCACTGCGACCGGACGAGCACCCGAGGGTTTCGCCGGCGACATGAGCAAGGCGGCGGACATCGCGCGACTCACGCGCACGTTCCCGCGGGTCGACATCCTCATCAACAACGTGAGCCGCTTCATCCCCGGCGGCTTTCTCGCAACGAGCGACAGCGACTGGTACGCGACCTTCGATCTCAACGTGATGTCCGGCGTGCGGCTGTCGCGGTTCTATCTGCCCGGAATGAAGCAGCGCAACTGGGGCCGCATCATCTTCATCTCGAGCGAGAGCGCTCTGCAGATTCCGGCGGAGAGCGTCGAGTACGGCATGAGCAAAGCCGCCGAGATCGCCGTGGCACGCGGTATCGCCGAGGGCCTCGCCCAGACCGGCATCACGGTGAACAGCATCCTGCCTGGGCCCACGCGCGATCCCGATGACCCGCGCACCGCGGAGTTGGTCAAGCGGCTCGGCGCGCGCGCCGTGGCCGAGCGCGAGGCGAGTTTTTTCAAGACGCTGCGCCCGACCTCGCTCCTGAAACGCTTCGAGCGCACCGATGAGGTCGCCGCCCTCATCGTGTTCGTCGCGAGCCCGCTCTCATCGGGCACCACCGGAGCGGCGCTGCGCGTCGATGGTGGGGTCGTGCGGGATGCCTTCTAGGGGTCTCATCCGAGCTTCAGGAGCTCGGTCACCAGCCCGTCCGCGCGAATCTCCTCGCCGCTCAGCGCCATGGCGATGAGCTCGCTCCCGAGCTGCGGCAGCGCGAGCAGCACGTCGGGATGCGCGCGCGCCACCCGGCTCGCCTTGCCGGCATCGTTCACCGCCGCCACGGTGCGCAGCGCCGCATTGAGCTCCTTGGCGGCGAGAATCGCGAACGCGTTGTAGGAATCATCGTCGCTCAGGGCGAGGAGCGCCCGCGCCTGCTCGATGTTGGCCCCGCGCAGGACTTCGCTGTCGCTGCCGTCCCCCACGATCAGGTCCGCGGGCGACGCCGCGCCCTCCGCGGGCTGCGCGAGCACGATTGCGGTCGCGTGCAGCCCGCGGCTCTCGAGGGATTTGACGGCGGCTCGCGCAAGCGGTCCGTCGCCGACGACCACGATATGGGAGACGCGTTTCATCTGCTTCCTCTTCGGCTGCACCAGTCGCATGAGGCGGTTGTCGACGATGGGCCCGACGATCGCGGTGAGCGAGGTCAGGAAGACCACCAGGCCGAGGACGATGAGGGAGACGCAGAACAGACGCGCGGCCGCAGTCTGTGGGGTGATGTCCCCGTAGCCGACCGTCGACATCGTGACCACGGCGAAGTAGATCGCGTCGACCACATTGGTGATCTTGGGCCTGAACCCCCTCCCGAGCACGTAGGATCCGAGGATGCCATAGCCCAACGTGAAGAGAATCCCGGTGAGGGCGAAGAGCGTCCCGGTCGCGAGGCTCGCGCGGTTGAAGCTGCGCCGGAACGCGAGCAGCAGCGCAAGCAATGCGACGTTGGAATAAATGAGCGCGTGCGAGGCGCTCGAAAGCGGCGAGAGCTCGAGGGACACCGTCGCGAGCGTCAAGAGGAACGTGAGCACCCATGCGAGCCGCGAGCGCCACAGCAGACCGAACGCGCCGATCAGCAGCAGCGCGCCGATCGCCTCCTGGGGAACGCCGCGAATTCCGGGCATGCGCAGCGCTTGGGCGAGGCTCGTGAACACCGCTCGCTCGCCTCCGGAGAGCGCGATCAGGCGCTGCAGCGACCCGGAAGTGAAGGCGAGCTGGGCGAGACCGGTCGCGGCAACGAGCAGCGCGAGCGCGCCGTGCGGAAACCACCTCTGCATGCGTGTTGCCCGGTAGGCACGGCTGCGGAGCCTGCGCGACCAGACGAGAATGCCGGGCGACATGCGTCGCTCCGGGCTCGTGCGCTCGGCTCCCACGGCTCAAGCCCCCTCAGCCGATCTCGATCGCGAGCACATTGCGCCCGGGCGCGAGCCGCGCGAGCAGCGCCGCTTTGGCGACCCGTGCGGCGCCGCGCCGATGCGGATTCGGCTCGAGCTCGAAATCGATCGGCCGCGCGTTCACCTCGATGCGCACGACACCGCAGCCCCGCGGTCCGATCCGAAACTCGAGGGAGACCGGCCGCTCGTAGAGTGCGATCTCGGCGCACACCCCGTCGAGATCGCGTGGCATCACCGGATCGATCCTGAGCGCATTCGCCTCGTAGTCGAGCCCGAGGAGCGTGCGCACGATCAGGCCGAGGGCGATGCCGGCGCCGCTCGAGTACACGCGCCACCCGCCCTCGAGCGCCACCGTGCCGCGGGCGACCCGCTCGTACTCGGCCTGCGCCTGGTAGCGGTCGTCGAACGCAGCATCCGAGCTCGAGTAGTAGCAGTTGGCCTGCCGCACCGTCGCGGCTGCGACGAGCGCGCCCACGTCGATCGGATTCGCCTGACAGAGCGCGCGCCAGAAGCGGTCCGGTTGGCCGAGATGCGCGAGCGCCTGGGCGTAGCGCAGGTGGGCGTGCATGTACATGAGTCCGATCTCGCGACCGAAGTAAGTTGCGCTCTCCGCACGCTGGAACACCCGCTGCTCACCGCCGCGGTAGGGCAGCGGACGATCGAAGAGCCGCAGACCGTCCGGACCGCAGAGGTGCTCCTCGATGAGACGCAGGTGCTCGGTTACTTGCGCCGGCGTGAGCAGATCCTCAAGCAGCGCATGCACCATCGCGAGCGAACTCAAGTGCACGCCCGTGACCTCATCGCGCGGGTGCAGCAGGTGGCGCACGGTCCCGTCCTCCGCGAACAGCGCATACCCGGCGAGGACGCCGTCGGCGACGAGCAGGCGCTGCAGGTCGCTCGCCACCGCCGCGGCCGAGCGCTCGAGCGGCGGTGCCTGCGCCGCGCGACCGACCGCACGCAGCGCGCGCGCGAGCGTCCTGAAGGTCTGGTGGTGCAGCGTCACGGTCCAGGCGCTGCACAGCCGCGCGCGCATCGAGGGGTCGGCCGGTTGCAGTGAGTCGTTCCAGTCCCCGTGCCCGTAGGCGCAGAGCGCCGTCCCCGCGATGCTGCGCCGTCCGATCGCATCGAGCGCGCGCTCGGCGTGCTGCCACACGCTCAGCGGCTCGCCCGCCGCCGGGCCGCGCGGGTCGAAGAACGGTACGCGCTCATCGAGGAGCGCGGCATCCCCGGATGCGATCAGATACTGGCCAAGGACGAGCAGCGGCCAGAAGATGATGTCGCCGTGCGCATCGGCCGCGCGGATCGCGCGCTCGCGCTCGTAGAAGCTGAACCACTGGGGCCAGTCGCCGTCCGCGTTCTGTGCGCTCATCACGCGCAGCAGCAGGTCGCGCAGCGGCGCCGTGAGCCCGAGGGCGAGCAGCATCTCGACCGGCCCCTGACAGACATCGCGCGTGCCCCAGCCGCCGCCCGAGTACTGCTCGAGCCCGCGCGGCGCGAGATAGTGCACCAGCGCATCGTGGGCGAGCCACGGTGCGATTTCCGCGAGGCCTGCGAGCCGGCGCTGCGCGTGCGCCGGCGCGGCACCGCCGCTCATCGACAGCGCGCGCACGAAGTGCGAGCGCGACGGCACCGATTGCGGCGGCGGTACCTGCTCGTCGATCAGATGTCCGGTGAGGGCGAGTGCCACCGCGCGCGCGGGCGCGGTCACGAGGCACAAATAGGGCTCGAGCCGCGAGCGTCCGTCGCGAAACAGCAGCTCATCGCCGCCGATCCGCTCGAACGCGGTCCCCGCGAGCGCGCGGATGCGAAAGCTGCCGCGCGGAAAGCGCCGCGCGAGCTCGCTCCCGGGCGCGGGCGTGGCGACGATCACATCGCCCTCGCGCCGCCACTCGACCGCCCCGCGCGCAGCGCCATCGTCCCCGTTGAGCGCGACGTGGTGGGTGATGAGGAACCGCACCGGTGGGCCGGAGCGCACCTCGATCGCGAGGCGCATCTCGTGGCGATCGTTGGCTGCCTCGGCGCGCACCTCGAGCACCCCCGCGGTGTGCCGGTAGATCCAGCGGCAGCCCTCGGGCCACATCTCGAACGCCGAGGGCACATCGAGCAGACGCCATGCACCGTCGCTCTCGATGAACACGCGCTGTCCGTGCGAGCGGAAGAGCCCGAGGTAGGACCGTACGGTCGAGAGAAAACGATTGATGCTCACGTGTCCCTGCGTCAGCATCGAGTGAAAGACCCCGCCCATCCAGGCGGTCGAGGTGAGCGAGCGCTCATCCGGCGTCGTGTGCAGTCCGGTGCGCAGCAGGTGGCCGTGTGGACGCAGCACCGCGAGCTCCTTCGCGCGCAGCACGACGTGGCGGGCCTCGCCGTGGAAGAAGGAGAGGAGCGCCCCGCGCTCATCGCGCTCCTCGAGCCGCCGGGTTGCGCCGAACAGAGCGCTCAACTCCGCCGCGGTCAATTCCGCGACCGCGAGGGGGACCGGAGCGGCGAACAGGCTCGCGAGCTCCGCCCCGGAATCGAGGCGCCGCTGCGCCGGGGCTGCCGCCTCCACCGCGCGCAGCACCTCGCTCAGCCGCTCGAGATCGGCCGCGGAAGTCACTGCCGGATGATCCGGCACGAGCGTGCCGAAGAAACCGCACTCGAGCGTTGCGCCCGGCGCGAGCGCGATCGGCTCATCGCGAATGACGGCCATCGAGTGCTCGCGCTGGAGGCGATGCCCGGGGAGCTCGCCGCCCACCCCGAGCGGCGCGCGGCCGGCGCGGCTCGCGAGTCCATGGAGCTCGAGCGCGTCGGTCGCGAAGGCGACTCCGCGGCGCAGGGAGCCGATGAGCGACCAGGGGTGAGCGCCGTCGACCGCCTGATTCTGGCGCGAGGCGAGCACGATGCCGCGCTGCGGATGCGCGAGCGGCGTGTGGTCGACGTACTGGCTCACGTAGTACTCGTTCATGCGCACGGCCCCGTAGGCCGCCAGCGCGAGATCCTGCGCGTAGGTGAGGTCGAGCGTGGACACGGCGCCAAGGGTGTTGTGAAGGCGGACGTGCCAGAACCACGTCGGTGCGGTGGCGGCGAGCACCAGCGCGACCGTGTACTCGATCCCCTCCCAGCATCCGCTGCCCGCGAGCGTGCGCGCGCTCGAATCGGCCTCGAAGCGGGTCGGGCTCGCCGGACCGAGCAGCGGCGTCCAGCGCAGCCGATCCCCGCGCAGCCGCAGGTAGAGATTCGCGGGACCGCCCTCGAGCTCGTTCGCCACGAACAAGGCGAGGGAGACCCCGCCGCAGGCAAAGCGGCGGAGCGACCCGTTCGCGTTGCATTCGACGGTGAGACCACTCGCGCTGGTGAGGCGCGCCCCGGCGGGCTCGGTGGGCGATGCGGGCATGTGCCAAAGGATAGCGCGAGCGCGTATTGCGCGCCGCGGCCGCGCGCGCTGGTGCTCGCGGCTCGCTGTCGCTAACCTGTGCGCATGGGGATAGCGGCTCGAATGCACCGAGCGCTCACGATTGCGGCGCTCGCGCTCGCCACCTCGGCGCACGCGAGCGACGCGGCCCTGCAGGGGCAGTACGCGGCGGCGCGCGCGGATTTCCGGGCCGCTTATGCGCGAGTCATGGCGGGCGCGGAGCTTTCCGACTCGAGCGACAGTCGATCCCTCGAGCGCTACCCGCTCTATCCCTACCTGCAGGCGGCGCGGATTCGCGTGGCGCTCGACGGCCCCACCGAGGCGCTCGGGATCGCGGACGCGCGTGCCGCGCAGTTCACGCAGCGCTACGGCACGCTGCCGGTGTCCCGCGGTCTCGAGCGTGCGTGGCTCGAGAGCCTCGCGCGGCGCGCGCGCTGGAGTCTGTTCCTGCACCTCTACGCGAGCGGCGTGGGCCACGAGGCGCTGCGCTGTCAGAGCTTCCTTGCACGCATCGAGCTCGGCGAGACGGCAGGCCTCGCGCGAGAGGTCGCGCAGGAATGGCTCAATGCGCGTTCGCTGCCGGATTGCACCGGCCCGTTCGCGTGGCTCAGGCAGCGCGGCGAGCTCACGACCGCGCTCATCGAGCAGCGCGCCCGGCTCGCGCTCGCAAGCGGCAACGCCGCCTTCGCGCGCGAGATCATTGATGACCTGCCCGCAGCGGCGGCCGCACCGCTCCGGGAGTGGGCGGGGCTCCTCGAGCGGCCGCAGCGCGCCATCGATGCACTCATCGCCACGCCGGGGAAAGCGGTCGAGCCCGAAGCGCTGCTCGAGGGCTGGACGCTGTTCGCGCGCACCGATCCGCAGGCAGCCAAGGCACGCTATGCGGATTTCGTGCGCGCCCGTCGACTCTCGGACTCCGAGGCGAGCCGCTTCGCCCGCGCACTCGCGCTCGCGCTCGCCTGGGACCGCGATCCGGCGGCGCTCGATTACTTCGCTCGTGTGGCACCGGCCGATCTCGACGATGAGGCGCTCGAGTGGCGCGCCCGCGCGGCGCTCTGGTCGATGCGCTGGAGCGAGGCGCTGAGCTCGATCGAGGCGCTGAGTGCGGCGAGTCGCGCGACGCCGCGGTGGCGGTACTGGTACGCACGGGCGATCGCCGCGCTCGACGGTCGCGAGCAGGCACGGCCGCTCTATGAATCGCTCCTCACCGACGATGACTTCTACTCCGCTCTCGCCGCGACCCGGCTCGGCCTGACGGTTGCGCCCCATGAGCAGCCCCTGCCCGTCGATCCTGCACGGCTCGCCGCGCTCGGAGGAATCCCCGCGCTCGTGCGGGCGCGCGAGCTCTTCTTCTGCGGCATGCGGACCGAGGCGAGCGCCGAGTGGCGCTTTGCCTACGATGCCCTCGACACCGCGGATCGCCTGCAACTCATTGCGCTCACTGCCGAATGGGGTTGGTACGACCAGGCCGTTCAAGCGGCGACCGCGCAGCACGTCTTCAACGACTACGCCCTGCTCTATCCCCAGCCCTTCGGCACCGAGGTGGCGGCGGCCGCGCAGCTTGCGCAAATCGCTCCCGGGGTGCTCTACGGTGTCGTGCGCCAGGAGAGCCTCTATCGCACGGATGCGGTCTCGAGCGTCGGAGCGCGCGGTCTGATGCAGCTCATGCTCGACACCGCGCGGCGCACGGCGCGCCGCTTCGGCTTGCCGCGGCCGGCGCCGGAGGACCTGTTCCGACCGGCGGTGAACATCCCCCTCGGGGCGGCGCGGCTGCGGATGCTGCTCGATCAGCTCGGCGGCCAGTTTCCGGTCGCGCTCGCGGGCTACAACGCAGGCTTGAGCGCCGTGCTGCGCTGGCTGCCGCAGCAGCCGCTCGATACCGACATCTGGATCGAGAACATCCCCTACAACGAGACCCGCGAGTACGTCGAGCGCACGCTTTGGCACACGCTGCTCTACGGCTGGCTCGAGCAGCGCGGCCGGCCGCAGCACGCCGATGCGTGGCTCGTGCCCGTGAAACCGCTCGCGGCGCCAGAGGACTCGCCGCGGGTCGCCGATACCGGACGGCAGCGCAGCGCGCGTGTCCGCTAGCCGAGGCGTTCGCGCCGCGCTGCTCGCGCTCCCGGGGATCCTGTCCGCCGCAGTTTCCGCCGCCACCGCGGCGCGCATCGTGGCAACGATCTCTCTCACCGTGCAGGCGGACAATCTCAAGCACTGGGGCGCCTCGGCCGCGTTCGCCGCGTTCGTGCCCGATGATGATCGCAGCGCCTACGCGCGCGCCATCCGCGCGGCGTCCGATGCGCGCGCACTCTGCGGCGCGCTCACGGCCGCCGCGCGCGCAGATCCGCTCGTTGCAAGCTCCGCGGTGAGCGGTGACGGGAATATCAATCATCGCTCGGGTGATGAAGAGAAGCTCGACTTCGTAATCGACGTCGCATCGCCAACGCCGGTCACGCACGGCGCGCTCTATGTCTGCTCGCAGCCGCTGGTTGCGATTCTGAGCCGCGGCGCCTATCCGGATGAGCGCTTCCATCAGGCGAGCGCGGACCATCGCTTGCAGTGGCACCGTGCGGACCTCGCACTGCGCCGCGGCGCAGTCGTCGCGGTGCATTTCCTCTCGAGCATCGATGCCTCCGACTGGTGAGCCGCGTCCGCTCGCGCCACGCGCGGCGGATCTCGCGGTTTGCGACATAACGGGGGTTCGGATAGCCTAGCCTCGGCTTGTCATAACAATCAGGGGCGGTCATGGAGGAAGAGCGGGTCTCGGTGCTGATCGTCGGTGCCGGATTGGCGGGACTGAGCGCGGCATTGACGCTGTCCCTGCGCGGCAAGCCGCCCCTCGTGGTCGAGCGTCATCCCGGCTTCTCGCGCCATCCACGGGCCCGCGGGCTCAACATCCGCAGCATGGAGCTGCTGCGCGCCGCAGGAATCGAGCGCGAGCTGTGCACCCAGAGCTCGGGAACGTTCGGTGACTTCACGGTCGTGCATGCCGAGAGCGTTACCGGTCCGGTGCGCCGCACGATCGTGCAACGGGGGGCGTGGGAGGTGGGCCTGAGTCCGGCGCGCTCCTCGGGAATGGTGCAGAGCGCGGTCGAGCCGATTCTCAAGCGGCGCGCGGAGCAGCTCGGAGCCGAAGTGCGCTTCGGGACGGAGCTGCTCGCCCTGAGCGAGGAGTCCGGCCAGGTGCGCGCGGTCCTCAAGGAGCGCGCGAGCGGACGGGAGTACACCGTGCTCGCGGAGCACCTGATCGGCGCCGACGGACACCGCAGCGCGGTGCGCTCGCTCCTCGGGGTCGGAACGACCGGCTCCGGAACGCTCTCGAGCCACATCGCGGTCGTGTTCACCGCGGAGCGCGAGCTGCCCGGACATTCCATTTACTACCTGCGTCAGGAGAATTTCACCGCGGCGTTCATTCACATGGACGATTCGGGGCTGTCGGTGCTCTCCGTGGAAATGCCCGAAGGCGCGCAAGCGCCGCTCGATCTGTCGCAGGAGCGCTGCCTCGCGTATCTCGGCCGCGGTCTCGGACTCGCTCCGCAGGGGATCAGGATCCTCGATGTCATGCGCTACGACATGGCCTCCTTGCTCGCAGACCGCATTTCCACCGAGCGCGTGCACTTGATCGGGGATGCGGCCCACACGATGCCACCGATCGGCGGCCTCGGCGGGCAAGCGGCGATCCAGGACGGGTTCGACATCGGCTGGAAGCTCGATCTCGCGCTGCGCGGACGGGCCGGCCCGGCCCTGGTGCAATCCTATGCGACCGAGCGCGGACCGGTCGGCGAGCTCACCGTCTCGCACCAGACGAACAAATATTTCCAGCGCATGCGTCCCGAGAAGGCCGCCGGCTCGCCCGCACAGGACGAGCGCCTGGCGCTCAGCGTTGCCTACGGCTATCGCTACCGCTCCTCGTGCGTATCGGTGGAGCAGCCGGACGACGGGGCGCCGTTCGAGGATCCGTCGGCCCTGAGCGGCCGGCCCGGCACACGCGTCCCCCACGTGCCGCTCGAGCGGGACGGGCAGGCCACCTCGGTGCTCGACAACATCGGCGGCGACTTTTTGCTCGTGGCCGGGCCGCAGGGCCACGGCTGGGTTACGGCCGCGAGCAAGCTCAAGGATGAATTCGACGTGCCCCTCTCCTCCCTGCACATCTCCACGGACGTAGTCGACCCGGAGGGCACGTGGACCGACCGACACGGCATCGCGGAGGACGGCGCGATCCTTGTGCGGCCGGACGGTTTCGTCGCCTGGCGCGCGAAGGAGCTCGAGCTCGACCCCTATGCGACGCTGCGGCGGGGGCTTGGGGTGGCACTCGGTCGCGCGCCGCCGGCGGCGGAAGGAAATGAGACGGAGTCGAAATCTTCATGAGCCGCGGCCGCACCTGACCGCGAGGCACTGCGACGCGCGGCCGGCGCCATGCTAGAGTGAATCCATCGCATAGGACGCGAGCCCCCGGAACTCCGACACCGCATGACTCCTCAAACGGCCCCCGCGCCCCCACGGCGGCGCGACGAGCTCGACATCCTGCGCGGCGTGCTGCTCATCCTGATGGCCCTCACGCATCTGCCGACGCGACTGAGCACCTACAGCAGCCAACCCTTCGGCTTCGTCTCCGCCGCCGAGGGCTTCGTGTTCCTGTCGGCATTTCTCGTCGGCTCGACGTATTCGCGGAAACTCATCGAGCGGGGCACGCACTACGTGCGCGAGCGGCTGTGGAAGCGCGCCGGCAAGCTCTATCTCGCGCACTTGGGACTGCTGCTGTTCGCGTTCACGATCGTCGCAGGCATCGCCGTCCTCTCCGGACGACCGGCGCTGCGCAATCACCTCTCGCTCTTCTTCGACACCCCGCTCTGGGCAACGCTCGGCGGCCCGCTGCTGCTCTATCAGCCGCCGCTCCTCGATATCCTGCCCATGTACATCGTCTTTCTGGTGCTCACGCCGCTGCTGCTCAAGGTGGGGCGCAGGTGGGGCTGGACCCTGCCGCTTGCGCTTTCGGGGCTTCTGTGGCTGTTCGCGCAGCTCGGCGGGCGACGCCTCGTCTATGGCAAGCTCCTCGCGCTCGTGGGGCTGCACGTGCCGCTCGATGCATTTGGTGCGTTCGACTGGTTTGCCTGGCAGCTCGTCTGGGTGGGCGGAGTCTGGTTCGGTGCCCGGTGCGGGCGCGCTGCGGCAGCCTCGGCCCGCATGCCGCTCCGCTCGCCGTGGCTACTCGCGGCCGCGACGGCGACCGTGTGTGGTTTCCTGTTCCTGCGCTACCACGGCGGATTTGGACTCGATGCAGGACCGGGGTACGCCCTGGTCGACAAATGGCACGTCGGTGCGCTGCGGATCGTGAACTTCGCCGCGCTCGCCTTCGTCGTCGCGCAAGTGGTGCTCCCCGGTCTCGCGTGGCTGCGGCTGCGGGTGCTGTCGATGCTCGGGCGGGCCTCGCTCGCGGTCTTCACCGCGCACGTGCCGTTCTGCGTCTTGAGCCGCGGCCTGATCATCGACGATGCGACCCCGCTCACGCTCAATCAGGAGATCGGCGTGCTCGCGGTGACGTTCGCCGCGATGCTGTTCGTAGCGTGGCGGGCGGGCGGCGTGCGCGCGGCAGCGCGCTCCGCCGCTGCCTAAGCTTCGGCGCGGAACACCGGGAGCGCCCGCTCGGGGCTCCCGGCCCGCGGAATCATCCGCCGATCTTCTTCAGATCCGCCGCGATCCGCTCGGCATCCTTGTGCACCGTCACCAGCGACTTGCTCATGAGCGCCGTACGGGCGAGATAGGCGATGTGCTCGAGGTGCTTCTTCGCCGTCGCGTCGGCGGTGTCGGGGATCGCACCGGCGCCCATGTCCATGCAGGGATTCGCCGCCTTGCTGTCGAAGCCCTTGCCGTCGGGACCGACCAGGCAATTGAGCGTGTGGTGCAGATGCTCGTGTGCCATCTTGAGCGTGTCCGCCTTGGCGGAAAACTCGGCGTGAGTGGCGGCCGTTGCAACCTCCTGCGACGCATCGGCAGCGGCCCAGGCGAGGAACGGCACCGCCGTGAGCGTCGCGCAGAGCGCCGTGAGACCGAGACCCTTGCGGACCATCCCGACGTTCGTCATGGCAGCACTCCTACCCTTGATGGGGAGGAACGCAGCACCGCGCGATGCGCGAGTGCCGCCTCCCGGGCCTCGCAGCTTAGCACACGGATCGTAGCGCCGAGTGCGCCGGGCGGCTGCAGCCCGTGGGGCGGCGGCGCCGCGCCGCACAGAGGCAGGGACGCGGCACGGCCTCCTCGGGCACAATAAAAGCGGATGGGGGGCAGGGCTCAATTGGTGTGCCTCGCGGCGAGCCTGCTGGTGCACGTGACGGTCACGGCTGCGCCGGCGGTTGCTGCGAGCGTGGGATGGCGCGGACGCGTGGCGGCGCGCTTGCTCGCGCTCTACGATGCGCCACGGGGATCGAGCCCCTCGACCCTGCGCTTCGATTCCTCGGGCCGCGTCCAAATCGACGTTCGTTACGACTGTACGCTCGCGCCGCCGACGGTGCCGCTTGCGGCGGCGGGCCTCGCCATCGACACGGCGGTGCGCGTCCCGCCGCTCTGCGCGATCGAGGGCTGGACGGCGCCTGCCGCGCTGCCCGCGCTCGCGAGCGTGAGCGGCGTGACACGGATCGAGGTGCCGCAGTACGCCTTGCCGAAGCAGCCGCTCGCCCCCGCATCGGTCGGACCGCCCGCCGCGCCCGCGACGCCGCGCGCGGGCGCTCACGCCCAAGCCCTCACGCCGAGCAGCATCGATGGCGGCGGTGTTTCGATCATGCACGCAAGTGAGTTCGTCGCGCAGACCGGCACCGGCGGCGCCGGCGTCACGGTCGGTGTGCAGTCGACCGGTGTGGCGAGTCTCGCGCTCATCCAGTTCCGCGGCGAGCTCCCCGCCGTGCGAGTGGTTGACCCGAGCGGAGGAAGCAGCGCCGCCCTCGCGGATGAGGGCACGGTGCTGCTCGAGGAAGTCCACGCCGTGGCGCCGCGCGCGACGCTCGTGTTCTGCGGACCGCAGACCTTCGTGCAGTACCTCTCATGCTTACAGCAGCTGATCGGCGCGGGCGCGAGTATTCTGGCCGATGACTTGAGCTTCCCGCCCCAGGACCTCATGTCGAGCGACAGCGCGGACGCCGCCGCGGTGGCGAAGATCCTCGTGCAGAATCCGGCCGTGGTGCTGTTCACCGCGGCCGGCAACAACAACGGCACGTACTGGGAAGGAGCCTATGCGCCGCTGTCGGCGGCCTCGCAGGGCCTGACGCCGCTCAGCTGCACCTCGGACGGCATCAAGCAGGTCGACTCCTACGTCGCACAATTTGGCGCGAGCGCAGCGCAGACGCTCACCGTGAGCACCGCGGCGAGCTTTCCGATCGCATTCGCGTGGGCCGACCCGGCCGGTGAGAACGCGAGCAATTTCGATCTCTACTGGTTCGACGCGAGCAGCGGCGAGCAGCTCGGCTGCCTCTCCGCCGCCTCCCAGTCGGCGAATCTGCTGGGGGAAACGCTGACGCTCGCCGCGGGCACCTACACGCTCTACATCGCCACGCCCGATGAGAGGCTCGCGGGCAAGTTTCTCAAGCTCTGGATCGGTGGCGATGGACTGACGATGATCAGCACACCCACCCCCGGTAGCATCATCGCGCCCCAGGCGTATGCCCCAGGCGTGCTCACGATCGGTGCGGTGAACGGCTCCAACGGCGTCGGCGACAGCATCGAGAGTTTCAGCAGCCTGGGTCCGCTCAGCGTTGAATTCCCGAGCGCTGCGCAGCTTCAGGCGCCCACGCTGGTCGCACCCGACGGAATCTACGTCGATGCCGCCGGAACGTACTTCGCGAGCTACATCTTCCCGGACGGAGATTTCTACGGCACGTCCGCCTCGGTGCCGAACGCGGCCGCCGTCGCCGCCCTGATTCGCGGGGCGTTTCCGAGCCTCACGGTGCCGCAGCTCCTGATGGCGATCGAAGCGGGGGCGACGCCGCTCGGCCAGGACGGCGTTCCCGACGACACCTTCGGCTACGGGCGCATCGATGCCCTGGGCGCACTCGGCATGCTTCCCGCCCCGACAATCAGTGCTCTGCCCGACAGCACGATCGATGCTGCCGCGAGCTCTCCGGGCTATCCGTTCACCGTGAGCGGCACCGGCCCTCTGCACTTCACGGTCACGAGCAGCGACCCGGCGCTGATTCCGCCGTCGATCGTCGCCTCCGGCGTGCCGGGCGTCACGATCACGCCTGCAAAATGCGGCTCCGCCGTCTTCTCCTGCACACTCACCGTCACGCCGGCGAGCGGCGTGGGCGGGATGGCGCAGGTGAGGCTCGCCGCGGTCGACGGAGCGAATCGCTCCGCGTCCGCCGCGATGTCGGTCACGGTGACGAATCCGATCGGACAGGTCGTGGCGGTCGGCTCGAGCGCTGGCGGGGGGGGTGGCGGAGGTGCGCTCGAGCCCTGGACCCTCGCGTGGCTCGCGCTGCTCGCCGCGGCCCGATGTACGAGGGGGGCAATGCGTGTACCATCCGCCAGCCAGGGAACTGCGAAGCGCGACCAGGGCGCCCGACCATGACGCACATCACTCGCCGGGAGTTCGTCGGTGCGGCCGCCGCCGGTGGGCTCGCCCTCAGTCTCAAGCTGCCCGCCCAAGAGAGCGAGCGCAACGCAAGGACTGGGCGGGCGCGAGCGGCGCGGCCGCCGCGTAATCCGAGCGCGTTCCTGCAGATCGGCACCGACGATGCGATCATGATCGTCACTCCGGCGGTCGAGATGGGCCAGGGCGGTCACACCTCCCTGCCGATGATCGTCATGGAAGAGCTCGGCGGCAGCTGGAAGCGCTTGCGGGTCACGGATGCGCCGGCGGCTGCGGTCTACGACAATCCGATGTTCGGCCAGCAATCCACCGTCGGGAGCTTCTCGGTGCGTGGCTGGTACACCGAGCTGCGGCGTATCGGCGCCGCGGCACGGCTGATGCTGATCGAGGCCGCCGCACGCCGCTGGAGCGTCCCCGCGAGCGAGTGCAGCGCCTCCGACAGTGTCATCGAGCACCGTCCGAGCGGACGCAAGTGCTCCTTCGGAGCCGTCGCGCAACGCGCGGCGCGGCTCCCGGTGCCGCAGGCGCCTCCGCTCAAATCCCCGGCCGAGTACACGCTGATCGGCACGTCCCCGCCGCGCGTGGACATCCCCGACAAGGTCGACGGCAGCGCCCGCTATGGCATCGATGTCGTGCTGCCCGACATGCTCTACGGCGCGGTCAGCACCTGCCCGACGCTCGGGGGCCGCCTCAAGTCATTCGATGCGAGTGCCTGCACAGGCATTGCGGGCTACGAGGCCACCGTCGCACTGCCGGACGGGGTCATCGTCCTCGCGCGCTCGTACTGGCAGGCGCGCAAGGCGCTCGCTGCGGTACGGGTCGAATACGACAAGGGCCGGCTGGCGGGGCTCGACAGTGCAGCGGTTTCACAGCGGCTGCGCGCGGCATTCGAGCAGCCGGGGACGTTCGCGCGCAATGATGGCGACGTCGAGGCGGCGCTCGCGCGCGCGACCACGCAGCTGGAATCGGTCTACGAGGTTCCATACCTGGCGCACGCGTGCATGGAGCCGATGAATTGCACCGCGCGCGTCACGGCCGACGGCTGCGAGATCTGGTGCGGATCGCAATCGCCGCAGGCTGCGCAGGCGGCCGCCGCGCGCGTGCTTGGCGTCTCGCCGGCGAAGGTCTACGTGCATGTCCAGTATCTCGGCGGCGGATTCGGGCGCCGCGGCGAGGCGGACTTCGTGTCCCAGGCCGTGACGGCGGCAAAGACCACGGGCGGGAGGCCCGTGAAGCTCATCTGGAGCCGTGAGGAGGATATCCGGCATGACTTCTACCGGCCCGCGGCAGCGATCCGCTTCCGCGGCGGGCTCGACTCCTCCGGCAAGCTGATCGCGCTCGATTGCAAGGTGGTGAGCGCCTCCGCACCCGCCTTCGGCCGCCCGGGCGGGCCGCCATTCTTCACCGAGGGGGTCGCGGACGCGAACTACGACATCCCGAACTTCCGCGTGACCGGATTCAACTGCGACATCGGCGTGAGATTCGGATTCTGGCGCTCCGTCAACGACTCGCACAATCCGTTCATGATGGAGGGTTTCATCGACGAGCTCGCGCATGCGGCGAAGCAGGATCCCTACCACTTCCGCCGCGCCATGCTGCCGAGGACACGCGACAGCGCACGGCGGCAACTCGCAGTGCTCGACCTGCTCGCGCAGCAGGCCGACTGGGACCACCCGCCGCCCGGCCATCGCTTCGGCATCTCGGCGTTCGGCGCATTCGGCAGCTACATCGGCACCGTGGTCGAGGTCTCGGTCCACGACGAGCTCGTGACGATGCATCGCGTGGTGAGCGCGATCGACTGCGGCGTTGCCGTCCACCCCGACAACATCAAGGCCCAGCTCGAAGGGGGGATGGTGTTCGGACTGACCGCGGCGCTGCGCGGGCAGATCACACTCGAGGACGGCGCCGTCGTGCAGGGAAACTTCAACGACTATCCAGTGCTCAAGCTCATCGAGATGCCGTTGGTCGATTGCCATGTGGTGCCGAGCCTGGCCGCTCCGGGTGGCGTCGGTGAGCCCGGCACCGGGCCGATCGCCCCCTCGCTCGGCAATGCGATCTACGCGGCGACCGGCAGACGCCTGCGGTCGCTCCCGCTCGAGAAGCACGGCCTCGCATTCACGGCGACGAGAACCTGAACATGCTCACGCTCAACGTCAACGGCACCGAGCACAGCGTCGCGGTCGAGCCGGATACACCGCTCTTGTGGGTGCTGCGCGAAGAGCTCGCGCTCACCGGAACCAAATTCGGCTGCGGCGCGGGGCTCTGCGGCGCGTGCACCGTGCTCCTCGAAGGCGAGGCGGTACGGAGCTGCCTCATTCCGGCGAGCACCGCAGCGGGAAAGTCGATCATGACGATCGAGGGGCTGTCGCCCGACAGGAGCCATCCGGTGCAGCAGGCGTGGATCGCCGAGAGCGTGCCGCAGTGCGGCTATTGCCAGTCGGGCATGATCCTGGCGGCGGTGGCGCTCCTCAAGACCAATCCCCAGCCGAGCGACGCCGACATCGACATGGCGATCACGAATATCTGCCGCTGCGGCACCTACAACCGCGTGCGGGCGGCGATTCATCGCGCCGCGGCGAGCCGGGCGGTAACCGGCTAGCGGACTGTATCCGGATAGCGGACAAGAGTAGTCTACAAAGCTGCCAGCAGCAGACCTTGCGGCCGCGCCGGGGGGCGAGACGGTGCCGCGCACAGACTCCGTTGAGATCGAGCAACCGCGGCCCACGCGAAGTGGATTCCTGCGGCTCGGCATTCCCCTTGCGATCAACTGGGCGCTGCTCGTCTATGCGCTCACCGCGCTCGCGATCGGCGGGGCGTATACGGCGCTGCGGGTGCGCGCCGATTACCAGCAGACCCTCGAAGGCGAGCGCGTGCGGCTGCGCGCGGTCACCGCCGCCCTGCACGCCGCGAGCCTCGCGATGCTCTATGACGGAGTGGGGGCGGCGCTCGCCGCCGCGAACGAAGCGCGCGCGATGGGCGGACTCGATGCCGCACCGAGCGCCGCACTGGAGGCCATGCTGCAGCGGCAGCTCACGGGCGGCGCGTATGTCCGAGCGCTGTTCCTCGCCGACTCGGGCCGCTTCGTGCTCGCCACCCGCGACCGTGTCGAGGAGAGCGTGCGCGCTCCAGCGTGGCTGCGCGGGGCGGCCGGACAGCCTGATGCCCTATGGGTCGGGGCGCCGACTCCGGACCCGCAGCGCCCGGGGGCCTTCGTCATTCCGATCGCCGAGCGGGCCGCCACGCTCAGTCCCGGAGGGGTCGGCTGGACGGGCGCGCTCTTCAGCTTCGACGGATTCGACAAGCTCTTCGAGCAATTTGGCCACGAGGTGCGCGAGCTCGGCCTCGTCTCGACCTCCGGGAGGGTGCTCGTGAGCATTCCCAAGGTCGCGCGGCGCGACGTGTTCGCAGGCATCGACATAGGCCAGAGCGCCCTCTTCCGCAGCGCTCTCGCGCAGGGCGCCTCCGGAGTCGTCGAAGGCTATGGAACCGCTCTCAAGACGAACATGATCTACGGCTACGCGTTGCTCAAGGGTTTCCCGATCTACATCGCCGCCGGACAGTCGCGCGAGGAGGTGCTCGCGGGCTGGCGCGAGCGGCGCCGCACGAGCCTGCTCATCGCGGCCGGGTTTGGCACGCTCGTCATCGCCATGACGGCGCTCCTCAGCTATTACGTGCATGCGCTCAGGATTCGCGAGCGCGACTATCGGACGCTGTTCAATAACGCCCGCTTCAGCGTGTTCCTCCTCGAAGGCGATCGGTTCGTGGACGCCAATCGCACGGCCGCTTCGATGTTCGGGCTGCCGAGCGAGCGCAGCGCCATCGGTCTCGGACCCTGGCAGATCTCCCCCGAATGGCAACCGAGCGGCGAGCGCTCCGAGGATCTCGCACGCAAACGGATCGCGACCGCGCTTCGCGAGGGCGGGAGTACCTTCGCGTGGCAGCACAAGCGGCTCGATACCGGCGAGCTGTTCCCGGCGGAAGTCAATCTCTCGAGCCTCAGCACCGGACGCACGACGCTCGCGCTCGCGGTCGTGCATGATGTGACCGCACGCACGCGCGCCGAGCAGGATCTGCGGCTGCTCTCGGCGGAGCTGATGCGGCTGCAGGACGAGGAGCGGCGGCGGATCGGCCGCGAGCTGCACGATTCCACGGGACAGTCGCTCGCGGCGCTCGAGATCGAGCTCGCGCGGCTCATGCGCGAGTCCGCTCAGCTCTCCCCCGACGGACGACAGCGGCTCGAGCTGTGCGCGCGGCTTGCGAGCCAGTGCTCCGCCGAGATCCGGACCGCCTCGTACCTGCTGCACCCGCCTCTGCTCGATGAGCTCGGGCTCCTGAGCGCGCTGCGCTGGCTCGCCGATGGCTTCAGCGCGCGCAGCGGCATCGAGGTCCGCCTCGATCTGCCGCAACAGCTGGAGCGTCTCTCTGCGGACGAGGAGCTCGCGCTGTTCCGGGTCGCCCAGGAGGCACTCACGAACGTGCACCGTCACACTGCGAGCCCCTGGGTGAGGATCGGGTTGCAACGGCTCACCGACGCCATCGCGCTCGAAATCGAGGACGGCGGCAGCATGGCACCCATCGCCTTTACAGCGGGCGCGGTCCGCGCCGGTCCGCCGATCGGGGTGGGCCTCGCCGGCATGCGCGAGCGAGTCCGTCAGTTGGGAGGCGAGTTCGCGGTAGAGGCGACCGCGAGCGGAACGCGCGTGCGCGCGAGCATACCGGTGGCGCGCGCGGACCGTGCGCGCGTGGGCACCGTCGAGAATCGCTATGCGGCCGGTGCGGATACTGATCGCGGATGATCACGAGCTGATTCGCCGCGGGCTCGCGGCGCACCTCGCGCAGACGCCCGGGTGGGTCGTGGAGGCGGAGGCGAGCAACGGCGGCGAGGCGGTCGAGCTCGCATTGCGACTGCGGCCCGATCTCATCGTGCTCGACCTGAGCATGCCCGAGCAGAACGGGCTCGCGGCCACCCGCAGAATCCTCGCGATCGACCCCGGCGCGCGCATCCTGATCCTCACCGCTCACGAGTCGGAGCAGCTCGCGCGGGAAGTGCTCGAGGCCGGCGCACAGGGCTATGTGCTCAAGTCCGACGCGAGCCGAGTGCTGGTCGCGGCGCTTCAGGCGCTGCTCGACGGTCGCCCGTTCTTCACCTCCAAGGTCGCGCGCATCGTACTCGAGGGATATTTGAAAGGGGGCACCCCGGAGGCGGGCCTGCGCGCACTTTCGGCGCGCGAGCAGGAGATCCTCCAGCTCTTGGCCGAGGGCAAGAGCAACAAGGAGGTGGCGCGCGCCCTCGGAATCAGCGTCAAGACGGCCGAAACGCACCGGAGCAACATCATGCGCAAGGCGGGTATTGCATCGCTCGCCGAGCTCGTGCGCTACGCGATCCGCAACAAGATCATCGAGCCCTGATGAGCGCGCACCGGGAGGCACATTCATGCGGCACCTCGGCCATCTCGTGATCCTCGCTGGCCTGCCGGTGCTCGCAAGCGCCGGCACCGATGCGCTCCATTGCGATCGCGCGTGCTTGGGGTCGCTCCTCGATCGGTACCTCCGCGCCGTGGTCGCCCACACCCCGGCGGCGGCGCCGCTCGCGCTCGGCTACCGTCACACGGAGAACGCGCTCAACGTTCCGCCCGCAGAGGGGGTGTGGCGCACGGTCACCGGGCTCGGCTCCGTTCAGCGTCGCTATCTCGATCCCGTGAGCGGTGAGGCCGCCTACTACGGGACCGTCGCGGAAGGCGCGAAGCTCGCCATCGCGACGGTGAGGTTGCGAATCGAGCAGCGCTCCGTCACGGAGGCCGAGTGGTACCTCGCCCGCGACGGCGACCCCGGGCTGCCGAACGCCCGGCCGCCCAACGCGTGGAACCCCGCCGGGTTGAGCGCGCACCCTCCGCCGGTGAGGGTGCTGCCCGCCAACGAGCGTCTGTCGCGCCGGGCGCTGATCGCGATCGTCGAGAGCTACTACGACGCAATCGTCTCCCACGATGGGCGGATCGCGCTCGCCGCCCCAGGGTGCGAGCGCTACGAGAACGGCACGCGCGTGACGGGCCGGCGCGGCGGGGTCGACGACGATTGTGTCTCCGGATTCGCGCACTTCAATCTCGCGAACGTCGCGGCGCGCCGTATCCCGCTCGTCGATCGCGACACCGGCATGGTGCTCGCAATGGCGGTGTTCATCCGCAAACCCGGCTCGGCCGTGCCGCGCAACGCCTTCAGCGAGTGGTTCGCAATCGAAGGCGGTCGAATCCGCGCTATCTGGACCGCGATGTACTACCCG
Source organism: Steroidobacteraceae bacterium (assembly GCA_035523875.1). Classification (GTDB taxonomy): domain Bacteria; phylum Pseudomonadota; class Gammaproteobacteria; order Steroidobacterales; family Steroidobacteraceae; genus JASHUC01. The sequence goes on along the minus strand of DATKPY010000018.1, from coordinate 26,639 downwards.
CCGGCCGACCGACCGGTCCCGAACTGGCCGCCCTACGATGGCGACTTTCCCTTGCCGCCCGCGGGCGCAGCGACCGTCCCGGCTGCAGCGCCGCGACCTTAAAGCCGGCCCGCTCTGCGCGCCGGCGTGCCGCGCGTCGAGGGGCTGCGATATTGCGGCGCACCATCCTCGACCCGTTACGTGAACCCGCGGCGTAGTTCACTTCGAGGAATCACGAGAACGGCTACGGTGCGGTCCGTGGATACGCACGGTGAGGCCCGTCCGATCGGAGCCGCCGACGCGCGTGCGCGTGCGCGTGCGGCGCTCTCGCGCCGTCTCGCCGCGATCCGTGATCGCGCTGCCGCGAGTCGCGCCCTCATTGCCGCACTGGCACTCGCCTCCATCGTCGCGGGCGCAGCGCTCTGCATCCATTCCCGCTCGGTACGCCCCTCGGTCGCGCTCCTCGAATGGGCGGCGTTCGCGGGTGTGAGCCTCGCGCCGTGGGCGTGGATCGGCTTGCGCATCCGCACCGCGCTTCCCGCAACGGCGATCACCCCGTGGACGACCGCGAGCTGGCTGCCGCTTGCCACCCAGGTCACCGGCTTCGGGGTGACGATCAGCGATACCGACCGACGGCTCGTGTGGGTGAACGAGAGCTTCACGCGCATGACGGGCTACTCGGCGACGGAGGTCCTGGGACTGAAGACGAGCGAGCTGCTCTACTTCGAGGGCACCGATTCCGCGACCGTGCGGCGTGTCCGCGAAGCGTTCGCCGAGCGGCGCGGCGCGCGCTTCGAGATCCTCGTGCGCAGTCGCGACGGCCGCGAGTGGTGGCTCGATACGGATGCGCAGCCGCTGATCGATCGGCACGGGAATCTCCGCGGCTGGGTCGCGATTCAAACCGACGTGACCGAGCACAAGCTCGCCGAGGAGCAGCGCCGCATCGCGAGCGAGCGGCTCGGGCTCATCGCCGCCAACGTGCCCGGCATGATCTTTCAGCTCTGGCAGGATGCGGCCGGCGACGAGCGCAAGCTCTTCTACGTCAGTCCGGGCGCGCGCCGGGTTTATGGCAGATCGGCCGAGGAGCTGGTGGCGAACGCGGACCTCCTCCTCGACATCACGCATCCCGAGGACCGCGAGCGCATCACGGAGGCGGCGATCCACGCGCGCGAGTCGGGGCGACCGTGGCACATCGATCATCGGATCATTCGACCGGATGGCGAGGTCGGTTGGGTCGAAGGCGATGCGGTCGGCCGCCTCAACGAGGATGGCAGCACGGTGTGGGACGGCTACGTTGCCGATGTGACCGCGAGCAAGCTCGCTCAGGAGCAGCTGCGAGCCGCCAAGGAAGCGGCCGAGGCGGCGAACCGCGCCAAGAGCGAGTTTCTCGCGAACATGAGCCACGAGATCCGCACGCCGCTCAACGGCGTGATCGGCATGACCGCGCTGCTGCTCGACACCCCGCTCAAGGACGATCAGAGAGAGTTCGCCGAGATCGCCCGCTCGAGCGGCGAGTCGCTGCTTGCCGTGCTCAACGACGTGCTCGATTTCTCCAAGATCGAGGCCGGAGAGATGACGGTCGAGAGCATCGAGTTCGATCTCTCGAGCCTCATCGAGCAGTCGATCGACGCCGTTGCGCTGCGCACCGGCGAGAAGGGCCTCGAGCTCGTGGTCGACGTGGACCCGCGCCTGCCGCGCGGGATGCGCGGGGATCCCACGCGACTGCGGCAGGTGATCCTCAACCTGCTCAGCAATGCGGTGAAGTTCACCGACCGGGGCGAAGTGCGCCTCTCCGCGCGCCTGCTCGCGAGCGCCGAGGACCGCGTGGCGTTTCGCGTGGAGGTCGCCGACACCGGCGTCGGCCTCACGGCCGAGCAACGCGCGCGGCTGTTCATGCCGTTCATCCAGGCCGACAACTCCATGACTCGCCGCTTCGGCGGTACCGGGCTCGGGCTGTCGATCTGCCGCCGGCTGCTGCAGCTGATGGGCGGCTCGATCGGCGTCGAGAGCGCACCGGGGAGCGGCTCGTGCTTCTGGTTCGAGCTCTCCCTGCCGGCGGTCCCGATGCCGCAGCCGCACGCTCCGCCGGTCGACCTCGCGGGGCGCACGGTGCTGGTCATCGACGATCATCCGGTCAATCGGCGCATCATCGAGAGTCAGCTTGCCTCCTTCGGCTGCACCGTGCAGAGCGCCGCGACCGCAAGCGCGGGGCTCGAGAGCTGGCGCGAGCTCATCGCCGCGGATCGCGCACCCGATGTGGTGCTCCTCGATCACGACCTCCCGGATCATCCGGGCCCTTGGCTCGCCGAGCAGCTGCGGCGCGATCCGATCGGCGTGCAGGTGCCGATCATCCTGATGACTTCCCTCGGCGGACGACGCTCGGATCGACCGCCACTCGGCCTCATCGATCAGACGATGACGAAGCCGGTGAAGCAGTCGCTCCTCGGGGAGTGTCTGCGCCAGCTCGTCGGTGCGGGGCGAACGGATCCGCAGCGACCCGAGCCCGCGTCTCTCACCTCCCTCGAAGGCGCGCGCGTGCTGCTCGCCGAGGACAATGCGGTGAACCAGTTGCTCGCGCGCCGCATCCTCGAGAAGCTCGGCGCGCGGGTCACGCTCGCCGACAACGGCGAGACTGCGATCGCCAAGCTCACAGCCGGCCGCTTCGATGTGGTGCTGATGGATTGCCAGATGCCCGTGCTCGATGGGTACGCGGCGACGCGCCGCATCCGCGCCGGTGTTGCCGGGGCCGCAGCCGCGCGCGTGCCGATCATCGCGCTCACCGCCCACGCGCTCACGGGTCACCGCGACGAGTGTCTCGCCGCTGGCATGAACCAGTATCTATCCAAGCCGATCGACCCCGCGGCACTGCGCGCGATGCTCCAGGAGCTGCTGCGCAACCGGTCACCGCCAACCGATACGCACGAGTCCAACGACACCGCCGCGGCGCAGGGCGACGGCGAGCGGCGCTGAGCGCAACGACTCGGTCGGATGCGGACGCCTCATCCGTCGCGTGTTGACGAGGCACGCTCGTCAGCGTATGAACGTCTCCCAATAACGGCAACAACGATCCTGAGGTGGCGCGTCTCACGCCGCCATATTTGACTTAATCAGTCGAATGCACGACCCGTCGCAGTGCGTCGTGCGTCAAAGGCAACTCATACACTCGAGAACCGCTTTGAAGGGAGCAACAAGATGACGACTACGACGCGTAACACAACGCCAGCGCGCCTCCTGCGGAGGTCCGCGCGCACATCGCTCGGTGCACTGATTCTCACCGGAACGATCGCGGCGGGGGCGGCGCTCACCGCCGCAGCAGGCTCCGCTTCGGCTGCCGACCTCGTGCCGGGACGGACCGCAATTCCGGGAAGCTTTCGGCCGTCGACCGACGCCGATACCGGCGAGTTCACGAGCTCGAGCATGACGGTGGAGATCGTGCTCGCACCGAGCAATGCTGCCGCGCTGGCGCAGCTCCTCTCCGATGTCTACAACCCGCAGAGCGCGAATTACCACCAGTGGCTCCAGGCGGGCGAGTTCTATTCGCGCTTTGCGCCGAGCAGCGCGGTCGTCGCGGCCGTCACGAGCTACCTGCAGTCGAGCGGACTGACCGTTCTTGAGACTTCCTCCCCGTTCCTGCTGCGCGTGAACGGCCCGAGCAGCACCCTGGAGGCCGCTCTCAGCACCTCGATCCACAATTACCGTAACGCGCGCGGTGTCAGCTACTTCGCCAACACCTCCGCAGTCGCGTTGCCGACGGCGATCGCCGCGAGCGTGCTCGGGGTCGTGGGCGTGACGAACACGGTGCGGCTGCACCCCCATCTCGTTCGTCGGCTGAGCGCTGATCACGGCGGCGGCCCACCCAGTGCGGGCTGCGAGACTCCCTACGTCACCGCGCAGCAGTTGTTCAATCTGGTCAACAACGGCACGGGTTTCCCGTACGGCTACGGAGCCGGCCCCGGCTGCAGCGGTCTCACTCCCTCCCAGACGAACTCGATCTACGGGGCTCCCTCGGGCGGTTCGCTCGTGCAGGGCCTGGGCGTCAACCTTGCCGTGTTCGAGCTCTCCGCCTACCAGCGGTCGGACATTGAGGCCTGGGCGCAGACCTTCTACGGCAAGCGCTACACTGCGCCGCTCGTCGATGTGATCGTCGATGGAGGCCCGCTCAATCCGATCTGCCCGACCGGCGATGAATGTCCGCCGCAATACGAGGGCTACTCCGGGGATATCGAGGTGGACGCCGACATCGAAATGTCGCTCACGATCGCACCGGCCGCCAACCACATCCTCGTGTACAACGCGCCGAACGACTACACGGGGCAGACCGAGCTCGATGAGTACTCGAGGATCGCCGAAGACGACACCGCCGATGTGGTGAGCTCGAGCTGGGGTGAGTGCGAGAACGACTCCGGAGCGGCATACGTTCAGGCGGAGAACCTGATCTTCGAGCAGCTCGCGCTGCAGGGACAGAGCGTGTTCAGCTCCGCGGGCGATACCGGTGCGTTCGACTGCATCCGCAGCGACGGCACGACGATCGTCAATATGGAGGATCCGGCGACTCAGCCGTGGGTGACGAGCGTCGGTGGCACCTCCCTCGAGTCGTTCAACCCGGGCTTGAGCCCGTTCCCGCAGTATCCGAGCGGGGTCGAAACGGTGTGGAACGTCGATGACCTCTGCAATGCGAGCGCCAACGAAGGCGGCTTCCCGGGCTTCTTCTGGTGCGCCGAGGTCGGCGCCGGGGGCGGCGGCAGCAGCCAATTCTGGGGTCGTCCCGGGTACCAATCCGGACCGGGTATCACGAACCCCTTCACCACCTACGGCAACGGCACCACGCAGTGCGCGCTTGCACCGCTGCGGACGCCGTGCCGCGAGGTGCCCGATGTGTCGGCCAACGCCGATCCGTACACGGGGTACGCCGAGTACTGCACCGGAAGCGCCTCCACGCCCTACAGCGTCTGCGCCACGTTCAGCGCCGAGGAGCCCTCCCCCGGCTGGTTCCAGATCGGCGGCACCAGCCTCTCCTCGCCGCTGTGGTCGGCGGTGATCGGCGACCGGGACGGGTTCTGGCGCGGGCGCATCGGCAACGCCAATTCGCTGCTCTACGCGCTCTACCGGAGCAACTCCCAAGGGTATTTCAACGACATCACCGGCCGCCACCAGTCGACCAATAACAACGGCCTCTATCCGACCACGCCGGGCTACGATCTTGCGACCGGCATCGGCACGCCGAAGCTGGCGCCGCTCATCACCGGCTTCTTGGGCTTCTAGAGAAGCGGCCCGAGCTCAAGCGGGCCCCGCACACGGTGCGGGGCCCGCTTCTCATTGAAGCTGCGCTGGCTCGGGCAGACGGTTCACGGTGCTCGGCGCGAACCCCAGCCGGCAATCGACCAGATGCGACTCGAACTCGCGCGTGCAGACATCCCAGCTCGATTGCAGGGCACGCGCGCGGCACGCTTTCGGGTCGATCGTGAGCGCGCGCTCTGCCGCACGCGCAAGGTCGGCATCGAGGGCCCCGGTCACCCCGTCGTCCACGACATCGATCGGGCCGGTGACCGGATAGGCTGCGACCGGCACGCCGCACGCCATCGCCTCGAGATTCACGAGGCCAAAGGTATCGGTGAGGCTCGGAAAGACGAGCACATCGGCCGCGGCCAAGTGCGCGGCCAGATCCTCTGCGAAGCGGAAGCCGGCGAAGACGGCTTGCGGGTAGCGCGACTTGAGGCGCGCGCGGTCAGGTCCGTCGCCGAGCACGAGCTTGGTGCCGCGCCAGCGCATGGCGAGGAACGCATCGATGTTCTTCTCGACCGCCAGTCTTCCCACGTACGCCGCGATCGGGCGCGGCAGCTGAAGAAAGTCCTTGGCGCGCGGCTGAAACAACTCGGTGTCGACGCCGCGGCGCCAGCGCACGACATTGCCGAAGCCCCGCCGCGCGAGCTCCTCGTGCACCCGCGGGGTGCTCACCATGCACGCGTGCGCGGCCGCGTGAAACCAGCGCAGCGCCGCGTAGGACACCCCGAGCGGTATCGGCCAGCGCGCGCGGATGTACTGGGGAAACTGCGTGTGATAGGAGGTCGTGAATTGCCAGCGCTTGCGCACGCACAAACGCCGCGCGGCAAGACCGAGCGGGCCCTCGGTGGCGATGTGGATCGCGTGCGGCCGGAACTGCTCGATGCGGCAGGCGAGCGCACGCATCGGCAGCACGGCCAGGCGAATCTCCGGATAGCTCGGACAAGGGAGGGTGCGGAACGATTGGGGCGTCGCGAGCCCGACCTCGTGCCCGAAGCGGCGTAGGCACTCGGCAGTCTGCCGCAGGGTATTGACGACGCCGTTGGTCTGCGGGAGCCAGGCGTCGCTCACGATCATGATCCTCATGCGATGCGGCCTGCCGCTCGCGTCCCGAGGACGCGTGATGCCCGTACGCTGCGCTCCAGATGCCTCTCCCCAACGGATGCGTGTTCCGGCGCATCTTCACAGGAAGATGTGACACCGCAGTGACGAGTCGTGCGAGCGGTCGCACTTGCGCACGCTCCCCACGCAATGGACCGGCGCCGTCACACCCCTGTAACGTGCTTCATATAAATGCGTCATGCAGGTGAACACGCGCGGACCTCGACCTAAGGAGACAGAATGCCCACGTTCCTGACGGAGTTGAAAAAGCAGCGATGGGACGATCATCGCTACTACCACCATTGCCGGATCAATCAATCTCTTCACCTGCTGAGCGCGCTCAGCTTCCTCGCCTCCTACGTGCTCGTCTTCACCAATCTCGTTGCCGCCGTCCTGATCGGCTGGCTCGCCGCCATGGTGAGCCGTCAGCTCGGCCACTTCTTCTTCGAGCCGAAAGGTTACGACTCCGTGAACCAGGCGAGCCACCAGCACAAGGAGGACATCAAGGTCGGATACAACCTGCGGCGCAAGGTGGTGCTGCTCTCGCTCTGGGGTCTCTCACCGCTCGCGGTGTGGCTGCTACCTCCTCCGTTTGGCGTCGACTCGAGCTCGGCGAGCGGTGCCTTGTTCCTGCGGCGCCTGTGCGAGGCCTGGCTCGGCCTCGGCGTGGGCGCGCTGCTGTTTCGCACCGCTCAGCTCTTCGTTCAGCAGGGGATGCTCACGGGCGTCGTGTGGCTTACCAAGATCCTCACCGACCCCTTCCACGACGTGATGCTCTACTGGCGCGCGCCGCTCCACTTGCTGCGCGGGGAGCTGATCGACCCGATGGACGATGTGGTTCGCCGCGCCTGAAACAGCTCGCGAAGCACGCGCCGCCTGATTTGTCGGTTGGTGAGCGCAGCGTCCGCCCACCACCACCCATCGCCGCTCATCGCCGCGGCGGCGGCGAGGACGCGGTCGACCACCTGGGCGAAGTCGGGATCGCTCAAGTCAATGGGAAAGATGAAGCGCGCGGTGCCGACCCAGCTCAACGCCAGGCCCTGCGCGCGCAGATAGTACTGGAACATCCAGTTGTAGCGGGACGGCCGCAGATAGTTGAGGGTCCAGATGGATGAGAGATGCGCCACCTGAATGGGCTGTCCCGCCGCGCGCAAGCGTCCGTTGAGCTCGTGCGCGCGGCGGTTCCATACCTCATCGAGGTCGCGATAGATCGCGCGGACCGCATCGCGCTCCAGACTCTTGAGGAATTCGCACATCGCACCCATCACGTACGGGTGGGAATTGAAGGTCCCGCGGGCAAGGCATACGTCCGCCGGCCGGTCCTCACGGAAGCGGCGCATCAGCCGCCTGCGTCCGCACAGCACACCCACCGGCAGTCCGCCGCCCACACTCTTGCCGTACGTGACGAGATCGGCGCGCACGCCGAAGTACTCCTGCGCGCCGCCCAACGCGATGCGAAAGCCCACGAAGACCTCATCGAAGATCAGGACGATGCCGCGCTCGGAGCAGACGGCGCGCAGCGCGCGCAGCCAGTCACGGTAGGCGCTGCGGTCGAATTGCGCGCTGCGCGCACTGTCGATCAGGCCCGAGTCGGCGGCTGCCGCGGCATTCGGATGCAGCGCCTGAATCGGATTCACGAGCACGCAGGCCACGTCACGGCGGCTGCGCAGCACGCGCAGCGACGCCGCGTGCATGTCCTTCAGCGTGAGCGTCCCGCTTTCCGTCACCGGATTACCCACGCCCGGCTGCACCTCGCCCCACCATCCGTGGTAGGCGCCGCAGAATCTGACCAGGCGCTTGCGCCCGGTGTGATACCGGGCGAGGCGCACCGCCTGCATGACCGCCTCGGTCCCGGACATGTGGAACGACACCTCGTCCAGGCCCGAGATTTCCCGCAGCCGGCTCACGTTCTCGACGAGCACGGGGTGATACGCGCCCAACACCGGACCGAGCGCGCGTACGCGCTCCGTGCCGCGCTCGATGCACCCCTTGTAGAAGTCGTAGCCGAAGAGATTCACGCCGTAGGAACCGCTCACGTCGATGAAGCCGTTGCCGTCGAGGTCGGTCACGGTCGCGCCCGAGGAGGACTCGAGGAACACGCCGGCGCGCAGCCGCTCGCGCACGATCCGGCTGAACTGGAACGGCACGCGGTAACGCGAGGTGAACTGCAGGTCCGAGAGCTGGGGCTCGACCTCGCGGGTGAGCGCCGCGCTCTTGGCGTAGTGCTCCGCGTAGTAGCTCGCGAGCCGTGCGAATCCGGCGTGCCGCTGCGCGACCACATCCGGCGGCGCTCCATCGGCGGCGAAGAACCGCGACTCGTCGTACTCGTAGAAAGGCACCAGGCGCGCTACGAAGCGCGCGAGCCGCGCATGTCCGGCGAGCGAGCGGTGCTTCGCGAGCGACAGGGTGAGCCGTGCGTACGCGATGCGCAGAATCACGACCCCGAACAGCGCAGCAAAGGCGTAACCCAACATGATCCTCCCGTGGGCAACCAACTGCCGCGGCAACCGTATTGCGAAACGGTGACAGTCAGATGACACTGCGCGCAGCGATTGCGCGGATCGCGCAGCATGAAGACCTCAATTTTCTGCTCACGAATCGGCTGCCGCGCCGCTGGCTCACGCTGTTCCTCGGTTGGCTCAGCCGCCGCGAGCATCCCCTCGTGCGCGGCGCTTGTATCGGGGCGTGGCGACTGTTCAGCCCGCTTGACTTGAGCGACGCCAGGTCGACGCGCTTCAGGAGCCTGCAGGACTGCTTCACGCGCGAGCTCAGGCCCGGGGCCCGGCCCATCGACCCCCACCCCTCTGTGCTCGTGAGCCCCTGCGACGCCATCGTGGGCGCGATGGGCCCCGTGCGCGACGGTTCCGCGCTCCAAGTGAAGGGCTTCCCTTACGCGCTCGCCGATCTGCTCGGTGAGCACGACCTGATCGATACCTACCGGCGCGGGTCGTATGTGACGCTGCGCCTCACCGCCGCGATGTATCACCGCTTTCACGCCCCCTACGATCTGCAAGTCGAGCAGGTGACCTACGTCTCGGGTGACACGTGGAACGTGAATCCGATCGCGCTCAAGCGCATCGAGCGCCTCTTCTGCAAGAACGAGCGGGCCATCATCCGCTGCCGCTTGATTCCCTCCGGGCATCTGATCACGCTCGTGCCGGTCGCCGCGATCCTCGTCGCGAGCATCCGCTTGCATTTTGCCGACGTGCTGCTGCACCTGCGCTACCGCGGGCCGAATCGCATTCCGTGCGACGCCGTGCTGCGCAAGGGCGAGGAGATGGGCTGGTTCCAGCACGGCTCGACGATCATTGCATTCGCGCCGCCGGGCGTTGAGCTGCGGCCCGAACTCGCGCAAGGAGACCTGATCCGGGTGGGGCAGCCGCTGCTCAGGCTGCGCGAGGGGGGCGCGTGAGCGAGATCGCGGTCATCACCGGGACGACGCACGGAATCGGCCAGGTTACGAGCTTCGAGCTCGCACGGGCCGGCCGCACGGTCGTCATGCTCTGCCGCAACGTGCCCGCGGCCGAGGCGGTGCGGCTCGCGATTCTCGCTGCCCATCCGCGCGCCGCGGTCCACGTCGTGCGCTGCGACCTCGCTTCGCTCGCCTCCGTTCGCGAAGCGGCCGTCCAAGTGCGCAGGCGGTTCGCGCCCATCGGCCTGCTCATCAACAACGCCGGCATGGCGAGCACGCGGCATCGAATGTCAGCGGACGGGTTCGAGCTCACCTTCGCGACGAACCATCTGGGGCCGTTCCTGCTCACCGCAGCGCTTCGCGAGCATCTCGATACCGGCGCCCGCATCGTGAACGTGGCCTCGCGGATCCATTTTCGCGCCCGGATGGATCTCGGCTCGGTCGCGGATGCGCGGGCGCGCGATCGCGGGGTGGCCGCCTACGCGCGCTCCAAGCTCGCGAACGTGCTGCATACCTTCGCGCTCGCGCGGCGCCTCGAGGGCAGCTCGGCCACCGCGAATTGCCTGCATCCGGGCATCGTTGCGACGCATCTGCTGCCCGGGTGGCTGCGGCTCGTGAAGCCGCTCGTGAGTCCGGTCACCTTCGATGCCGAGCGCGGCGCCCGTACGACGATCCACCTCGCGCTCGCGCCGCAGATCGCCGCTGCGAGCGGTAAGTACTACGATGAGAATCAGCACGAACAGCCGGCCGCTCCGCTCGCACGAAGCGTCGAGCTGCAGGAAGAGCTCTGGCATGCGAGCGCGCGCTGGGTCGGAGTGCCCGCCTGAGGCCCCATGGGAGCACCGGCCGCCCGCTCGAAGAGCCCTATCGCACGTGGAATGGGTCCCCAAAAGAGGTTGCGCCATGACGAGGAACACTCGCTCGAGAATCGCCGAGAACCTGCTGTTCGCTGCCAACTTCGTCCGTCATCCGCACATGCTCGGATCCATCATTCCGAGCTCGCGCTTCCTCGTAAATCAGGTGCTCGAGCCGGTCGACTGGCAGCGCGCGCGGGTCATCGTCGAATACGGGCCGGGCGTGGGCACGTTCACTCAGGAGATCCTGCGCCGCATGCGTGGCGACGCGCGCCTCATCGTGATCGAGACGAATCGCAACTTCGTCCAGTTTCTGCGCAGGTCGATTGCGGACGCACGCTTGCAGGTCGTGCACGACTCGGCCGCGGAAGTCCGAGCGGTACTCGCGCGCTTCGGCATCTCAGCCGCGAACTACATCGTCTCGGGGATTCCCCTCGGGAGCATGCCCGATCCCGTGCGCGCCGACATCGTGAGCAAGAGCCGCGAAGCGCTCGAGCCGGGCGGGGCGTTCCTCGTCTACCAGTTCACCGCGCGGGTTCTGCCCGTCCTGGAGCGGACCTTCGGCAGCGTCCAGCGCAGTTTTGAGGGGCGCAACCTCCCCCCCGCCCTGCTCTTCGTGTGCGCCACCGGCGGCCCCTGAGCCTCCTGTGCTGCGGCTCCTGTCGAACCGCGAGATGTCGGGGCTACGAGCTCGCCCAGGACTGGCGGCGGATCGCAGCCGGCGTCGAATCGATCCTCGCGGGTGCGCACGATGGGTGATCGGCGCTGCGCGCGGCTCGGCGAGCGGCGTGAGGGTCAGTGCCCGGAGAGCGCTTGCTGAAACTGCGCACTCTGCAGCATCGAGCTCACCGTGTTGACGATCGCGTCGGAGAGCACCTCGTAGTAGTCCTCGAGCTCGTAGGAGCGCCCGAAGCGGGTGGCGTTGCCGGAGGCGATACCGCTCCAGAGCGTCTTCCCGTCGCGGCTCACGACGGTGAGGTGCACGGCGACCACGGATCTGTAGAGGCTCGTCTCCCTGACAAAGAACTGCCTCACCTCGCCGTTGATCGTGACCGCACCGTTGGTATCGACGGTCTTGAGCCCGGCATGCTCGAATAGCTCACGCATGTGCCGACCGACGAATGCGCCCACATCGTCCGGGGTCGTCACGGGCTTCGGCGTGGCGTCCTCGTCGTTCTCACCGATCGCCTGCTTGTCGGCGCGAAGGTCCTGAAAGGTCCCGAACTGGATCGGCGTATCCGCCATCTGCATCGTGCCCAGTTCGAGCTTGGAGGTGGGCCGCCATTCAAGCGGCACATGCTCGAGCAGGCGGGTGCTCGCGTGTGCGCAAACGGTCACGCCGAGCAGCAGAGCGAGCAGGCGAGCGCGCATGGAGATTCAGCCTCCCGATGGCCGCAGCACGGTAGATCGGGCGCAATGATATGCCGCGGAGGGCCCGGCCTGCCACGGCGCCGCGACGGCCGGCCGTCGCGGCCCCGCATGCGGCGCGAGTGCGGAACCGAGCTGCGGTCCTAGCGGTTCTGATCCCAACGTCCGTGGTCGTGATCGTGATGCTCGCGGCGCCACTTCTCCATGTTGAAGCCGGGCTCGTACTCCGCGGAGCGCACGAAATACACCGGCCGATTGCACGCGTGGTACTCGTGGCAGTGCGCGCGCCAGTGCCGCGCGTGCTCGGGTGGGACGTGCAGGTATATCGGCGCAAACACAACCCCGGGCGGCGGGGGCTGGATCACCATCGGATGTGCGTAGACCACCGGCGGCGGCGGTGCGTTTCCGATCACGACATGGCCATAGACGCCGGGTATCACCGGTCCGGTGATGGTGAGACCGAAGCTGATGTCACCGGCACGGGAGCTCGCCGCGCCCATCGTGCAGAGCAGCGCAGCCGCGAAGGAAATGAAGCGACGCATAGTGCCTCCACTCGCAAGACCTGGGCGCGAAGCCTAGCGGCACCGCGAGCGAGAACATCGTGATGCAGGTCGCATCCGGGCGCTTCGCCGGCGCCTCGACCGCGCCGCAGGCCGAATCTCGCAACCGCTGTCGTGTAGTGGAGACAGCTGCAGTCACGGCACGGAGGCGACGGTGTGGCTGCGCGCGACTAGAACTGAAAGTTGATGTGGCTGTGCGCCGGAATCGTGAAGTCGTATCCCTTCGTGAACCCGATCCAGCGCGCAAGAAAGATCGTCGTCACCCACAGCAGGATGGAGATTGCACCCGCGGCCCGCGCGGCGAGCGGCGGCGGCACGTCCTGGTCCCATGCCGCCACGGTGCGGAAGGTCCGGCCCTGAAAGATCGCCATGTTCACGCCAGCTCCGATGAGCGCGAGCATCTTCAGGCGAAAGGCGGTGTTGCCTACGTAGGTGTGCGCGTTCGCGGCGAACATGAGAAGGCCCGCTGCGACCGCGACCGCGAAGGCGGACCACGTGAGACGCAGCATCTCCTTCGAGATGAGCGTGACGGGCCGGCGCGTGTCCGGCATCCCGAGCAGCCGCAGGTCGACGATGAGGATCGTGCCGAAGACCGTTGCGCCCGCGAGCACGTGAATCGACTCGACGATCGGCATCGCCTTGACGGAGGTGCGCATCCATTCGGCCGCCGCGGAGGCCTGAATGACGTCGACCAAGCTCGCGAGCTCCATGGACCGGTGCGGGACTTGCGCCTGCGCTCACGCGTGCAGCGACAGCGAGCCCCACACCTCCTTGTCGTAGGCGATCGCCCGGCCGAGGAAGATGACCGCGAGCCAGAGAATCACGATGAGGACGGACCCGGCTTTTGCGGCTACCGAGAACTTGGCTGGCGCGACGCGCGCAGCCGAGCGGAGCGCACGGCCGTGGAGCGCCGTGCTCGCCGCGCCGGTCGCGACCAGCAGCATCTTCAGCCAGAAAGACAGCGCGCTCATCTCACGCACGGGCTCCGCGACGATGAGGACGGTGCCGGTCGTCGCCATCACGAGCAGGCCGGTCCACATCCACGGAGCGAAGCGCCTCCACACCGCATCGAAGGGGTCATCCGCGCGCTTAAGTCCGAGGACGCGCAGCGCGATCATCAGACTCGACACGAACACCACCCCGATCGTGGCGATATGAACCGACTGCAGCAGCGGGATCATCCAGCTCACCGCCTGGATCGTGTTGCTGAGGGAGCTCGCCTGCAGCCACTCGGCCAATCCGTGCATCGGCTCGCAGTCCTTCTGTCAGTCCTTCTGCTTGAGGAGCCCGCCCTTGCCGAAGGCGATCGAGCCCGCCACCGCATCGCAGTGCTTGAACGGCGGGGGCGGCGTCCTCGGCGGACACTTGTACATCGCCCCGGTCGGGCCGCGCGTGCCGGCCGGCTGTCCATCACGCAGCGGATGCAGCCCCACGCTGAAGATCGTGCCCGGCAGGAACGAATTCACCGTCACGCCCTCCCGCGCCATCTGTGCGGAGCCGCCCATCTCCACCGCCCAGATGACCGGTTCCCCCTGGGCATCGCGCAGCACGTTCTTGCGCGCATCGTTCATCGGCGCGAAGAAGATCTGCAGATGATTGGCGTCGGGATTCACGCGGGTGACGACACCGGTGAAGACCTTCGTCACCTCCATGTTGTAGGCCGCGAACGAATGATGGGCCACGGCGGGCCCCGTGACACCGAGTGCCGCGACCAGCACGGCACTCACCACGGCTGCGACGACTCCGGGTCTCACCCTCGACATGACTTATTCTCCGGCAAGGTTCGGTGGACGGATCTCGATCATTTGAAGCTGAAAATGTCCGGCTGCGGCGGCTTCTGCATGCCCTTCTCGAAGTACTGCTCCCAGAGCTGCGCCCAGGGCCGCCCGTACATGTCGGGCACCTGGTACTCGATCAGCTGGCCCGGAGTGACCGGCGTCGGAACGCCGTTCCTCGGAAAGATGGTCTGCACGCACTCGATGAACGGATAGGGATCGCCCTTCTCGAAGCCGCTCAGCTTCAGGTAGTTGCGGATGATGCGGATCGGCTGCACGAGCGCCTCGGGGTCGTAGAAGATCGCCTCGTGATTGAGCCCGATGAAATTGCCCTGGGCATCGCGGTTCGGCGAGTAGATCTCGATCGTTTGCATCTTGCTCGAGAACTCGAACGCACTGTGCACGTACCAGCCCTGGATGTTCGAGGTCCAGGTGATGAGCGTGTCGTGATCCCAAAAGCCGATGGTCTCCCCGTACCAGCGCGGCACCTCGGGACCGAGGTGGGGCACCCCGCCGCTCATGTCGAACTCGCGTCCGATGTGGATGTTCGTGATGAAGTTGTCGGCGACGCCCGCCAGAATCTGTACCAGCGAGGGGGTCACCATGATGTCCCATTCCCAGGTGGCCGGCGGGGCCCAGCGCCGCATGAAGCCTTCCGGCCAACAGTACTGCGAGGGCCATTCGGGCTGATTGTGCGCCTCGTGGTACTCCTGCTGAACCATGCGCTGCTGATATTCGGGCGTGAGGAGCGACAGCACGGTCGGCACCTGGTTATACGTCATGCGGTACCAGTACAGATCGCCCGGCGTGAATCCCGGGTGCATGTAGCGGCCGGTCCATTCGCCCGGGACGGTCGCATACGTGTGCTGCGTGGGGCCTCCGCGGCGACGCGTCTCGGCGAGCAGCGCCTCGTAGTGCGCTTGCGCCGTCTTGAACGGATAAGGACTCACGATGGCCGCACGCGGATAGTCGCGATCGCAGCGGCCCCAGGCTGCCGTCGCGGCGCCGCCCGGGCCGACGAGCCGGGTCCCGACTGCTCCCCACTGGTTCTCGAGGGCGTCCGGACTGTTGCAGCGGAAGTAACGCGGATCGCTCCAGAGGGCCCGGTCCTTGTAGAAGTCCCGGGTCGTGAACACATCGACCGGGAGCGGGGTGATGCCGCGAGGCGCCTTGCCGTCGCGCGCCGAGCCGATGAACGTTCCGTCGGCTGCGCGCGGCCCCGGCGCACCCGGGGGTCCGAAGCGCCGCACGATCGTCGGACCGACGTAATCGTAGTTCCGCGCATCGGCGGCGAGCGCCCATCCACGGCCCACGCTCTGGAAACCCGGATCGGCCACCTGCTGAGCCGAGGCGATCCGGCCCGTCGTGCACGACGCGGCGACCGCAATCAGAGACCACACGGTGGTCTGGCGCATGCCCCCTCCTCCTTTTCGCCCGCGGCGTCTCGGCGCGCGTGGCGAGCGCACATAGTAACGAGAAATTCGCCGGGCCGTGACCCCCACCCTCCCACGGGCAGAGGCGGGGGTCGGCAGCCGAGCCCGAGACCGGAGCTTCCGCGGCTCGCCCGCGCTAGCCGCCTGCGCCCGCGGTGCGGCGGATGAACTCCGCGACGTTGTCGTGGAGCTGCTTGAGCGAGGCTTCCCGGGCATAGACCATGTGGCCGGACTCGTAGAACCTGAACTCGATGTTCGAGAAAAGGCTCTGCGGGATCGGCAGATGACGCATCTCGTACACGCCCTGATAGAAGGGCGTCGCGAGGTCGAAGTAGCCGGCGTTGAGCAGCACCTTGAGCGTCGGATTCTCCTTCATGACATTCGCAAGATCGGGCATGACGTTGCAGCCCTGGCGATTGGTGGCCGGTGCCTCGCTTTCGCCCGGCAGCTGGTGGGTCCAGTTCCAATGGGTATCGACGTGCGCCTTGTAGATCTGGTCGGCCCCATAGTGGAGCGTGTCGCGGAGGTACTCGTTGACGGCGGCCGCGTACGCGGAGCTCAACGCCGCGGACTGCGGGTCGTAGTCCGCGCGCTCGCTCAAGGGGTCGAGATCCGGCCCCGAGAAGCGCGTATCGAGACGGCCCGTCGTCAGGTCGCTCGCACCCTGCAGGCTCTGGCGGAATTCTCCGCCGTCGATGCGCAGATTCGCCTTGGTGATGTACTCGACACTGAGCCCCGTGTACTCGTGCAACTTCTCCGCGACGGCCTCGCGCTCGGCGGGAGCGAGATCCAGTCCGGCCGCGAGCGCCTGTGCGTACTCGCCCATCGCGAACTGCTCGACCTGGTTGAGGAGCGCCTGCAGGCTCGCGTACTCCCCGGGGAGCTTGTGGTGGTACCAGGCGGTCGCCGCGTAAGTCGGGAGCGACGTCTCATAGGGCATATCGATGCCCGGGTCGTTCGTGGGACGGTCGGGGCTCAGATCGAAGTTGAGGATCTGTGAGAGCAGAATGACCCCATTCAAATCGATGGAGCGGTCGACCGCGAGCTCATTGGCAACGACCGCCGAACGCGGCGTGCCATAGCTCTCGCCAAAGAGATACTTGGGAGAGTTCCACCGGTGGTACCGCGAGAGGAACTCCTGGATGAACTCGGCAAACGCGTAGGCATCGGCGTCCACGCCCCAGAAGGCTTTCTCCTTGTCCTTGCCGGCGATGCGGCTGAAGCCCGTCCCCGGCGCATCGATGAAGACGAGATCGCTTGCGTCGAGCAGGCTCGAGGAGTTATTGACGATTGAATACGGCGCACCGGGCGCGTGGGAATCGGTCGGGGTCACGACGCGGCGCGGGCCAAAAGCACCCATGTGCAGCCACATCGTCGCGGAGCCGGGGCCGCCGTTGTAGATGAACGTGAGCGGCCGCACGCCCCCGCCCGTCTTGAAGTAGGCGACGTAGAACATCGAGGCCTCGGCGGTGGGATTGTGCGCCGCGGCCGCATCGCCACCGGCCGACTTGTCATTCGGATCGTGCGGCACGTCATCCCACCCCTTGGGATGCACGATGAGTGTTCCCGCCACGGCCTGATACGCGATCGTGCGTCCGCCGATCGTCACGGTGCCAGTGCTGGTCACCGCCTCGGACTTGAACGGCTCGAACTCGCCCGTCGCACTGGCAGACTCGCCGGTCCGGATTGCGGCGGCCGGTTTGGGATCGCCGGAAGCGGCGATCAACGCGGAGACGAGGAGCGTAAGCAGCGTGGTCACAGAGAGCTGGACGCTGAATCGACGCATGAGAGGCATCCTCTTAAGGCTGGAGCGGAGCGGGCATTCTCGTGAGCGATCGGAGACCGCCGGCGCACCGACGCAGGCTCACGCGCTGCGCCGAGCGGTCGCGCATGACTCGAGGGGTCCATTGTATTTGGGCGCGAGGCACTGCCGGGGCGCGATGCTCGCGATGACCGACCATCGCTCGCCCCACCGATTAACGGAGCGCGCGTCGCGCCCGCGCGCCCTGGCGGGTACATCGCCCGAGATCGCCCACCGCGATGTTGCGACGCCGCACGCGCGGCGCTGAACGGCGTCTACCGGCGGGCTCGCAAGTCCGGACGCGGAGCCGGTGTCAGTGAGCCGCAGCCGGCGTGACCGTCGCCGGCGTGACCGGCCATATCCTGTTGTATCGATTGCGCAACATCAGCCACTCAGGCCATTGAGCCTGCGTCAGGCAGACCTCCCGCACCGAGGGATAGGCAGTCGAGATTTCGCTCGTGATGAAGACGTCCGCGGACAGGTAAGCATCGGGCGACGTCCACTCGGCGACGACCGGGGGGATTACGGCCTTGGGAGGAGCGCAGAGGTACTCCTGGCCTCTGATCGAGACGCGCCGAAAGCCGTATTGCTCCGGCTTTGGCAGGTTCGATGTGCATGCAACGAGCACCCACGCGCTCGTGAGAATAATGAAACTCGTGAAGCGGTTCATCGAGCCTTCCTCGGCGCGATCGCGAGGATCGCGCACAGGCATAAGACGACGGAGCCGAGCGCTTCAATGAGCATCGGGAGCCGGGCACCGACCGGGGCTGTCTCCGGATGAGAAGGACGGGGCGACGTGATCACGGCGCAAACCTATTCCGCCTGGAAGATAGCTTAGCGCCGCGGTCGGCGCGCCGCGGTGCAGCCCGCAGATTAAAATTCGGTAACCGTATGTTACAGCCCGCTCGAGGCAGCGCCGCGAGAGAACTCAACCCCTGTGCGCGCGCCTCGGACCGACGATGCGCGGTGCTATATTCAACTCCTGCAGAGATTGCAGGGAAAATTTCTCACCGGAATCCATCATGAGACGTGCAATGGGTTTCGCGACAGGCCGTGTGCTCGTCGCTCTCGCGTTGACCGGATGGGTTCCTGCACTGGCAGGCCTGCATCACTCCGGGCCGCTCAATTCGCGCAGCCTGATGAGCGAGCTCAAGTGGCGCTCCGTGGGACCCTACATCGGCGGCCGCGTCATCACCGTGACCGGTGTTCCCGGGAACGCCAATCTGTACTACGCCGGCGCCGTCGGTGGCGGGTTATGGAGGAGCACCGATGAAGGGATCAAGTGGGAAAACATCACGGACGGCAGCCTACCCGGTCCAAGCGCCAGCATCGGGGCGGTCGCCGTGGCGCCGTCCGCGCCTGCAACGCTCTACGTGGGCACCGGCGAGGACGACATCCGCAACGACATGATTCCCGGCGACGGGATTTTCAAGTCCACCGACGCTGGGAAAACGTGGGCGTATGCGGGCCTGCGCGAGACGCACTCGATCAGCGAGATCGTGGTGAGCCCGCGGGATCCGGAGGTGCTTTATGCCTCCTCGATGGGACACGTGTTCGTGCCCGGCCCCGATCGCGGCGTATTCAAGTCGACCGATGGGGGCAAGAGCTGGAGACGGGTACTGTTCGTGGACGACAAGACGGGAGCCATCGATCTGGTGATGGATCCGGCTCATCCGCAGGTCCTCTACGCCGCGATGTGGCAGGCGCAGCGCTTGCCGTGGGGACTCATCAGCGGCGGGCCGGGCAGCGGGCTCTATAAGACGACCGACGGCGGCGCGCACTGGACCGATCTGACCCATCATTTGGGACTGCCGCGGGGGATTGCAGGCCGGATCGGTGTGACCGTCGCGGCGAGCCAGCCGGATACGGTGTATGCGATCTTCCAGGCGAAGGATGGCGGGGTATTCCGCTCCCGCGATGGCGGCGCGACGTGGATGCGGATGAACGCGGAGATGAAGCTGCGGCAGCGCGGCTTCTATTACATGGCAATCTTTGCGGATCCGAAGGATGCGAACACGCTCTACGCGCCCCAGGTCGATGCGCTTTGGGTTTCCCATGATGCAGGCAAAACCTTCACCAAGCTGCACACGCCGCACGGCGACAATCACACGCTGTGGATCAATCCCAATGACACCCGCATCCTGCTCGAGGGGAACGACGGTGGCGCAACGGTTTCCACCGACGGCGGCAAGACATGGAGCTCGGAGCGCAATCAGCCGACGGGCCAGTTCTATCACGTCAATCTCGACGCTCAGTTTCCGTATCACCTCTACGGGGCGCAGCAGGACGAGGGCTCGCTCGAGGGACCGAGCGCCACTCCCGACGGGCAAATTCCCGTGGGCGACTGGAAGGACGTGGCCTACGGAGAAAGCACGTTCACCGTGCCGCAGCCGGGCAGTCCCGACATCACTTACGGCAGCGGCTACTACAGCATCTTCGTCAAAGAGGACCGGCCCACTGGGGAGCTCGAGAGCGTGAGCCCGTGGCCGCTCTATCGCAGCGGCGCTTCGTCCGCCGAGCTCAACTATCGGTTTGGGTGGACCCATCCGATTCTGTTCTCGCCGGCGAACCCGAAAGAGCTGCTGACTGCGGCCCAGTACGTGTTCAAGAGCGACGACTACGGCCTCACCTGGACGCGCATCTCACCTGACTTGACACGCAATCAGCCCGTGACGGAAATCCCGAGCGGCGGCCCGGTGGATCTGGATCAAACGGGAGCGGAGGTTTATCCAGACGTCTCGTCGCTTGCGGTTTCGCCGCTCGATGGGAATCTGTTATGGGCGGGATCGGCCGACGGGCTGGTGCACGTCACCACGGACGGCGGCAAGAGCTGGCAGCCGGTGACTCCGCCAGGTCTGCCGCAGTGCGAGATCAGCTCGATTGAGCCCTCGCATACCGACCGCCGCACAGCCTATCTAACCGCGTGGCGCTACATGTGGGACGATTTCCGCCCTTACGTTTACGAGACGACGGACCTCGGCAGGCACTGGCGAGCCATTACGACGGGCCTGCCGGACGACGAGTTTGCGTACGTCATCCGGCAGGATCCCAACGACTCGAGCCTGCTGTTCCTCGGTACGTACGGCACGATCTACTTGAGCCTGGATGGGGGCGCGCACTGGCAGCCCCTTACGCTCAACCTGCCGGCCGCTGAGGTACGGGACGTCGCGATCGACACGCGCCAGGGCGATGTGGTGGTGGCTACGCATGGCCGCTCGTTCTGGGTGCTCGGAAACCTCGCTCTGCTGGAACAGCTGACGGATAAGCCGAGCGTGATGGCCGACAGCAGCTACGTCTTCGCCCCGCAGAAGGCGTGGCTCACGCATGCCTACGGCGTGCCAGTGGACCCGGATGACCTGCGGCCGGACTCCGGAGAGAACCCGCCGTTCGGCGCAACCGTGTTTTTCCACATTCCCGACCGTTACGACGGCAAGACGCCGGCCGCACTCGAATTTGTCGATGCGCAGGGGAAGACGGTGCGCCGCTTCACCCTGCATCTGGAGACGAAAGAAGAGAAGCAGGAGAAAGCCGCCGAGAAGGCGGGCAAACCCGAACCGGATCACAGCGCGGAGAGCGCCGTCGAACAGACGCGCCAAGCGGAAGCGAAGTTGACGGCGGTTGAACCGGGGATGAACCGGTTCCAGTGGAATCTGCGCGCCACTCCCTCGGTGGAGGTGAATGGCTATCATTCACCGGAGGCGGCCGGAGGACTCGACTATTCGACCCGCGGCCCGCTGGTGATGCCGGGCACCTATTCGGTTTTCCTCGACTACGGCGGACACAGGACGCACGCGACTTTTGCGGTCGCGCTCGATCCGCGGCTGCACGCAAGCGCGGGTGACCTGGCGGCCCGTCTGGCGCTCTGTCAGAAGATCGCCGCCGATATGACCGTCCTGAATCAGGACGTGAACCGGGCGTTGGCTCAGCGCGAGAAGCTTCAAGCGGCGGTGTCCAGCCGCAGCCTGAGCGAAGGCCGGGTGGCGAGCGCCGTGGATGCCTTGAACAGCGCGATCGATCGCGTTGTGCAGATGAACATCCGCTCGAGCGAGGGCGACACGATGCACGAGGCGAAGCTGCATGCGCTTCTCGCCTACCTGAGCGCGGACGTGGAGGTGGCCTATGCGCGGCCGACGGTCGCCCAGTATGCGGTCTTCCGCGACCTCGATCAGCAGGCGAAGGCAGGCGAGCAAGCGCTCGCGGCGGCTATTGCGCGAGCGGTCCAAATGGCCCATTGAGGCCGCGCAAGAAGGTGCCGCGGGTTCCGGTCACGGTGCGGCGATTGCGATCGAGGCGTGGAATATCGAGCACCCAGTGACGGTCGTTCCGCGCGTGTCGGACTCGGCACTCTGCACGGGCTCGGAGTTCCCGCGCACGTAGAGCGTGAGGGGCACGCCGTGCACGGCGTAGGAATAGGCGTGCACGATCTGGCCGTCGAGCGTCTGCGTGCCGAGGTCGTGCGCGGAGGCCGCGGTCGCGTCCCGCACCGAGAATGTGACGTGACCGATCGTCTTGCGGATCATCTCCCCGCCGACCGGAAACTTCGTCACCTTGCCGTCACCCACCGTGTGGATGGCATCGCCGATGACGCGCTCGGTGATCGCGAGCGAGGGCTGCAGGCGCCAACGATCCGGCGCCGAGAAATCGCTGCTCATCTTCGGGCCGTTGGCCGCCGGCTCCTCCGCCTGCCCGGTCTTTGCTGCGACGAACGGCGCCTGAAGCTGGGTGAGATCACCGTGCGCATCGGCGAGCGCATTCCCCGAGGCGCACAGCGCGAGCGCCAGGGATGCGCAGGTCAACGCGATTCGAGCCATGTGTTCCTCCCGTACGGGCCGCGACATTGTGCGCGGCGAGCGGCCCGGACTGTCGCTGCCGATTCTGCGCGCAAATCGGCGCCACCACCACCGCGAGCCGTGAACTCACAAGCCCCAGATTGGGATCCCGGCAGCAGGCTCCTTGGGCGGGGCTGAACGGGGGATGGGAGGCTCAACCCCGGGAATCACGTACAAAGACCATCGGGGAGGTGATCTCCGAGCTCGCCCGGCGTGCCCTGACGGCTCCTCAGGGACTGCATTCCGCAAAGGAGCCGAAGGCAGTCTACGGTCTTCGCCCGTTCGCGCCGCGCGGTGGCATCGTCACGAATGAATTGATCGATCAGCTCCGCGAAGACGATGCGTATTGAGGCACCGCGAGCGCGCCGCGGTTCGCACCGGTCCGTCGCTTGCCCACGCTCGAGGGGCTGTCGGTAGTGCGCGCACTATTGGACGTGAACGCGCTGATTGCGCTACTTGACTGCGATCACACCTCGCACGGGGTGGCAATGAGTTGGTTCAGGAAGCATGCAAGGGATGGCTGGGCTTCCTGTCCGATCACTCAAAATGGGTGTATCCGGATCATGTCGAACCAGAACTATCCGAATGCCTTGCCGGTACGGGCTGTCATGAAGCGTCTTGCGGACGCATGTGAGAAAGCCGTCCACGAGTTTTGGACGGACGAGATCAGTCTGTTGAATCCGGGCGTTGTGGACTCGACGCGAATTCACGGTCCGCGGCAGCTTACCGACATCTATCTTCTTGCCCTTGCCGTTGAGAATAAAGCAAGGTTCGTCACGTTCGAGGCCGGCGTTGCGCTCGCGGCGGTTCGAAGGGCGACGTCGGTTAATCTGACGGTGCTGTAGCCCGAGTGTCAGTGCTCTCGGTGGAACGTCAGCGCGCTGCAGCAGCGCAGAGAGTACTCGGGCGTGAGAAGTGGTGGCGGGGCCAGGCTTTTGCGTTGGAAGTCTATGAAAACCCAGGACATTCGCATCCGCTGATCGCTCGACTGTTCGTGTTCTGGCGCCGGACTTGAGCAGACTCGGCTGCGAGTTGCGTCTCTCGAATTCTCGCAGCGAAATCCCCTGAACTCACCTGAATGCGACCCTTGGCCGGAATTTCTACCGAGCACAGGCACCGCGGCGCAAGTCGTGATAGCCTCACATTTTCGCTTTACCATGCCGCGATCGATCAGAGAATCGTATGAGTACCATCACCGTGTCGTCGAAGTACCAGATCGTTATTCCCTCCAAGATTCGAGAGGCTCTCGGCATCAAGCCTGGCGAAAAACTCCATGCTATCGAGTATCGGGGTCGGATCGAACTTGTGCCGGTGCGGCCAACCAAAGCTGCGCGCGGGTCGCTGAAGGGCATTGACACCAGCGTGCCTCGGGATGCGGACCGTGTATGAACGTGGTCGACTCCTCCGCATGGCTCGAGTACTTGGCCGACGGACCCAACGCGGCGATATTCGCGAAGCCGATCGAAGCTACGCGATCGCTGATCGTGCCGACCCTATCGTTATTCGAGGTGTTCAAGCGAGTGAGTCAGCAGAGGAGTGAAGATGAAGCGCTGCGAGCTGTTGCGGTCATGGAGCAAGGGAGAGTTGTCGATCTCGATCGGGCAACTGCCCTCGAGGCGGCACGGCTTGCGATCCAGCACGCAATTGCCATGGCAGACAGCGTAATGCTCGCGACCGCACATCGACATCGCGCGCCGCTCTGGACTCAGGATTCGGATTTTGACGGATTGCCTGGCGCGCGGTATTTCGCGAAGCGATAGCCCCGGGAGCTGGCGCGCGGGAGTCGGCCGTCCAGGCATGGGGGATCTGGCTGTGCCCACCCGTCACCCGCCGTTCTGGTTTCAGTCCGGTAGCCTGGAGCTACAACACGCAGCAAACTTTTGCGGCGCGTAAGCCTCTGATTCGGTGACGTGGCCAATCGGTCGCGGAACTTACCCTTGGTACGACAGCGAACGGCAGCTTCCTGAGAAGTCATCCGTCGCTTCCGGGCCAAAGATCCGGCGGTTCGACTGTGTCTCCCAATCCCCTCCATCGCGGACCTCGAGCCAGCCGCATGCCGCGGCATCCGCCTCTATCTCCGGGACCCCTTGCTCACGGGAAAGCTGACGAGGTCGATGACATCGGCCGGAATTGCCGTTCGTCTTCGGCAGGTCCGGTGTGGTCCTTCGGGATGCCGAATTGCTCGAACGCTTCCGCCCACCCTGCACTCGGGGGCTGCAAAGGCTTTCACATCGAGATTCAGGACTTCACCGAATTGCTCCGCGACGTTATCCGCGGTGACCCTCGAACCAAGCTCGACAACGCGCAGTCCGGACCACGCTGGCCCGCTCAGCAGGGTTGCGACCTCCGCGCCGATGTCGGTGTGACGCCGTCGCGCCAGGGTGGCACCGCTTCGATGAGGTACAGTGGAAGAAGCCCCCGGCGCAGTCCGGGGGCTCCTGCTCATAGACCAGCGTGCAACTTACCGGCTGACCTGGACGCTGTTTCCGCCACCAGCACCAGGGCCGCCAAGGCCTGAGCCGCCGCCATAGGGGGGATTGGCGCCGTTACCGTTGGAGACCACCTTCACCCACAGGGCATCCTTGTCCTTGAAGTACGAGGTCTCGCTCGCCTTGCGCAGCGCATCCAGGCTGTCCTGCGGCGTGCCCGGGGCTGCGGTGGTAAATCCCGGCAGCTGGAAGATCACCCACGAGCCTCGATCCAGTTCACTCAGCCTGAGGTCCAAGGTCGGCCTTTCGGTGGTCACCTTGATCTCGGTACCGGCTCGTACGTTGGTGCGGGTCAAGTTGTACTGCTTGCCGTTGCGGCTGAGAATGACTGGCGGCTGAGGAGGTCCCGGGGGACCGCCGAATCGCAAACCAGCCGGTGCGCCGGGCCCGCCACGACCCGCCGCCCGGCCAGGACCTGCGCCAGGGCCAGGACCGGTGGCTGCGCCGGGACCAGCGGGTGCGCCGCCGGCAGGACCCGCGCCGCGAGCGCGACCGAAACCGCCGAACCCCCCGGGGCCGCCAATATCCAGGCGTCCAACATCGCCCTTGCATATGGCGGCGTTCCAAGTGGGTTTGATCTCACAGGCTCCCGTGTCGGCTGCGATGCTGTCGTTGACGCCGTCGTTGATGAGAACGTAGGAATCGGGGCCATCGCCGAACGAGCCGTCCACATCGCGGATCACCGCGGTCTTGTAGGCCGTGCTTCCAAAATTGTCGCTACCCCACTTGCGCTCCATCGGCGGGAAATACACCGGCTTGGCGTTGATGAATGTCACGTGCTCGACGGAGTTGTTGGAGCTGACCCCGAAGCTGGTATACATCAGGTACGAAATCGCTCCGGTCTTGCGAGTGGCGTTGTCCTCGAAATTCCGGAAGGTGACATTCTCCACGTCATGACGGTAATCGTAGTACTCGTAGCCGCGGATCGGGTAATCCGGCAGTTCGGGCTTCGGCAAGCTGCGGCCGTAGGCCTTTTCCGCGTCAGTCCTCGGATTGCCGATGTTCTCGGTTTCGCCCACGACCAGCGAGTCAACGAGCCTTGACGTGAAGGCGTAACGACCGAATGCGCCGGACGCGTGCGTAAAGCCGATCGCGTTGTCGGCCAGCTTCACGTTCCTGAATACGTGCAGCTCACCTCGGCCCCAGATGCCGTTATTACGGTTCTTGTAGGCGGTGAGATCCTCGAAGACCGATTCCACGGCCTTGCTGTTCGGGTCAGCGGGATTTTCAAGGCCGATCTGCGAGCTGCCGGTAACACTGAACGTGCCATTGGGCGCAACGTTTCGGTCGAACATGAACCCGTCGTAGTTCGAGTGGGCGACATTGCCCTTGAACTCGCGAAATTTCGTTCGACGTGGCCAGGTTGCCTTGCTGATAGTCGTGCCTTCGAACGCGCCCGTCGGATGCTGCGGCAATGACATCCAGAAGCCGTTCGATTCGGAGCCCGCGGCCACGTTGTCCACGTAAGTATTGTCCGGATTGGTGATCCAGAACGTCGAGGCCGTGTTGTCGGAAGGGATCAGGACGTCCTTGGCGGCTTGGCCATTCGATCCCGCGCGGCGCTCCCCGGCTGCAGCGAGGTTTGTCGGGACGCATGGTGCGTCCGGATGGCACTTAGTCAGGATCCCCAGGTTGTGGATGAACTGGTTGCCCGTTTCGATGGCGTCTTCCAGGAAGAAACAGTGACCGACGGTGTTGTAGGTCACGTTGTTTTCCACTCGCACGTCATCGGTGCCATGCACCGTCACGCAGCGGCTG
>DATKPY010000017.1:0-34987 GCA_035523875.1 Steroidobacteraceae bacterium | reverse complement strand
CCAAAAGCTTGCGGAGCACCCCACACCGGAGGAAATGCGCGAGCGACTGAAGGGACGCAGCGCTTATCGCGGCAAGACCTCACCTACCGCCCTCGTGCGTGCGGAGCGCGATAGCCGTTGATCGTTATCGATGCCTCGGCCGTCATCGAGCTCATATTGAGAACCGAGCCGGGCGAGCACGTCGCGGCACGGGCGCTGGCGCCTGTGGAACATTTGTACGCTCCTCATCTAATCGACGTGGAAGTCACTCAAGTGCTGCGTCGTCTGGTGCAGCTGAAGGAAGTCACGACGCATCGTGCTCGGGAGGCCCTGGATGACTATGCGGCAGTGCTAATCGACCGTGCTGCACATCGGGAGCTCTTGCCGCGGATTTGGGAGCTGCGCGACTCGTTGACGGCCTATGATGCGGCGTATATCGCGCTCGCCGAGGCACTCGATGCACCGGTGCTGACGTGCGATGCTAAGCTCGCGCGCTCACACGGACATCGCGCGAGGATCCAGCTCATTGGATAGCCGGCTTTGAGAGCTCGATTACCACGGAAGCAACTGGATGGACACCCCCGCCCTGAGCGGCATCAAAACCTGCTACGGCGGAAGTATCGGCGACCACTTGAGAAGAATGGAATCGCTGAGCGAGGGAAACTTCTCGATTGGACTTCGCCCGACAACACCCGCTTCCGCGCGAGCGCGGCGGCTCGTCTTCGGGCCCCGCTACGCCCGGGGGAGAGGCGGAAGCAGACGCGGCTCCGCAGCCAAAACAACGACCTCGCAAGTTGACAGCATCGCGGCAATCGCCAATACTTCGCTATATGGTGAAGTGTAAGCGCACGGCTCGTTGGGCTCGAGACTGGACCCGTGCGGGCGCGTCCCTGGGTCCAGGGTGCGCCCTGCTGGCGCTGACCGTCTGGATGCCAGGCGCGTGGTCGGCACCCGCTGCCGCCGAGTACGCCAAGATGGCGCCTCTCGCGCAGTATCTATCGGCGAATCGAGCGAGCGAAATCGCGTTCGCCCTCAGCGCCGCACCGAAGTCGATTGCCGATCAGGCAACCGTCTTGACGCTCGGCCGGCACGGCTATGAGACTGCCGTCAAGGGCAGCAACGGCTTCGTCTGTTTCGTGCAGCGGTCATGGGCGAACGATTTCGACAACGCCGAATTCTGGAACCCGAGGATTCGCACGCCACAGTGCTGGAATGCGCCCGCGGCGAGCTCACTGCTCCCTGACTATCTTAAGCGCACCCAATGGGTGCTCTCCGGGATTTCCCGGCAAGAGATGCTGGCACGGACGAAGGCGGAGCTCGCCAACCACGAGATCGGCGCACCGGCTCCGGGCTCCATGGCCTACATGATGTCGAAGGACCAGTACATCAAAGACCCCACGCCACCCACGGGAACGGCACGATGGTATCCCCACGTGATGTTCTACGTGCCCGCCACGGACGGGTCCCCCTGGGGCGCCAATATGCCCGGTGGCCCGCTCTTCTCGGCCACGAGCGACGTGGAGCCGATCACCACTTACTTCCTGGTGGTGCCCCGGTGGTCCGATGGAACTTTAGGGCCGTACGCGACGAATCTCGGCAAAGCGGCGCCACATCATCACGGTTGAGGTGAACTGCAGCACGCGCAGTCAGCTTTGCACCGCGAACCGGCGCACGAGTTTGTTCAACGCGCCTCCCCAGCCCCAGCCGTGGCTACTGGCGCTCTCCTCATCACGGAGCGCGGCGTGGATCAGGGTGAGCTCCGTGCCGGTCTCGATCGGCCGCAGCTGCAGCTCCAGGCGCGATACCCGCTCCCGTTCACCCGGGTGGCCGCCCCACGTCCATTGCCAGCTCATCACGATGCGGCGCTCTTTCTCGATTTCCAGAAACTCGCCAGAACATTCGTGCTCAGAGCCGTCGAGCTTCCGGAAGCGAACCCGGAATCGGCCGCCCACTCTCGCATCGGAGGCGGCGAACAGCACTGGCCCTTCATCCGGCCCCCACCACGAGGTCATGCCTTCCACGGTCGTCAGGGCATCGAACACAATGGCGGGACGCGCCGCGATACAGCGGACGATCTTGATCTCGCTCATTCACGCCCCTCGGGCGCATCGCGCTCCTTCTTTTCCGCATAGCGGGTGAGGCGATCGAGGCTCATCTCCCAGAAGCGCTCGTAGCGCTGCAACCACTCCGAGGCGGTCTTCAGGGGCCGGGGCGAAAGTACCACCGTGACCGTGCGCCCCACCTTGGTCCGGCGGATCAGCCCAACGTCTTCCAGGACGTCCAGGTGCTTCATCACCGCCGGCAGCTTGATCGCGAAAGGCTCAGCCAGCTCGCTCACGGATAAGGCATCGTCGCGGGCGAGACGCGCCAGGATGGCGCGCCGAGTGGGGTCCCCGAGGGCCAAAAAGATCCGGTCCAGGCGCCGAGTTTGATGGTTCACCGTTGTGTGAACTATCCGGAGCGGCGTATTCGCTGTCAAGCGGGCGGACTCGGTGGGCACGATTCTGGGCCACGGATGGACATGCGGGGCGAAGCCCAGACGGGTAAAAGCGATTCGCGGCGAATGTGAGCGCTTCACGGCGGCCGGTGCGCATCCGGCGCTGCGCTCGCGCGGAGTAACTTCGCGACTGTGAAATGTGCGGACGCGAGGGATCAGGTGCGGACCCCTCCCGAGCGCTCGGTCGCGAGTCTCGCGCTCGGGTTGGATCCCACCGGCGCCGTAGACTACATCGGTTTCCGTTGGGTGTTCCGCAATCGCCGGGCCGCTGGGAGCAATGGCCCACGAGAAGATCCGGTGTGGCCGCATATTCAGATTGACCCCGGGCGGAGGCTCACTGCCCACGCGGGAACGCACATGGCTCAAGCGCATTGACAACGTCCCGGACGGCAGTCAGTGTTCGGCCGCGCCAGTCGCCGGCATGCCCTGCAGCCGCCACTCTCGAAGGATCGACTTGCGTCGGTCTGATACCCTTCCGGGACACGCGAAGATCCGTAGGGCCGATTGGGGGGGCCCTATGCATTCGAAAACCGGGAGTCCGAACCGCTCCAGGCGCGCAAAATCAACGAGTTCCGCAGTGGATCTTGCAATGCGGAATGAAATTTCCCGGGGGTTCGATGGAAATGGTATATGGAGGCGCCCGGTCGGATTGGCCGATCCGTGCCTGATGATGCGAGACCTGAGGAGAATGCCCGTTGGCGTCAGTCATGAAAACGCTCTTGCTCAATCCGCCGAGCTTTGAGAACTTCGACGGCGGCGCCGGCTCGCGCTGGCCCGCGACCCGCGAGATCGAATCCTTTTGGTATCCGGTCTGGCTCACCTACCCCGCAGGAATGCTGCCGGGAAGCCGGCTCCTCGACGCGCCGCCGCACAAAATCTCGCCGCAACAGACGATCGAGATCTCCCGGGACTACGAATTCCTGGTGCTCTTCACCTCGACCGTGGGTTTCGGGAGCGACCTGAAGCTCGTGCGGAAAATGAAGGAGCTCAATCCGGCGCTGAAGGTCGCGTTTGTGGGCCCGCAAGTGCAGATCAAGCCGGAGGAGAGCCTGCTCGCGAGCACCGACATCGATTTCATCGTCCGCGGCGAGTTCGATTACGCGGTCACGGATTTCGCCAATGGCAAGCCGCTTGGCGAGATCGCGAATGCGAGTTACATGAAGGACGGGAAAGTCGTTCACAACGCGACTCGCCCGTCGCTCAATACCGCGGAACTGGACGAGCTGCCGTTTGCGACGGAGGTCTATAAGCGCGATCTGACGATCGAGAGCTATAACGTACCGTTCCTTCTTCATCCCTTCGTTTCCTTCTACACGACGCGCGGCTGCCCCGCGCAATGCACGTTCTGCCTGTGGCCGCAGACGCTTTCGGGCCACACCTGGAGAATGCGCTCGATCGACAGCGTGGCGCGCGAGTTCGAGCAGGCGCACCGCATGTTCCCGCAGGCGAAGGAATTCTTCTTCGACGACGATACCTTCAATATTCGCAAAGACCGCGTGTTGGAGCTGTGCAAGCGCTTCAAGCCCGTGGGATTTCAATGGTCGTGCACGGCGCGCGTGCACAGCGACTATGAAACGCTCGCCGCCATGGCGGATGCCGGCGCGCGGCTGTTTATCGTCGGCTTCGAATCCGGCGATCCGCAGATCCTGAAAAACATCAAAAAGGGCGTGACCGTGGAGCAGGCGCGCACTTTTGCGAAGAATTGCAAGAAGGTGGGCATTCGTATTCACGGCGATTTCATCATCGGCCTGCCGGGCGAGACGAAGCAGACGATTCAGAAAACGATGGATTTCGCGCGCGAGCTCGACTGCGAGACGATTCAAGTGTCCATTGCGCACGCCTATCCCGGAACGGAGCTCTATAATTTCGCTGCGGCCAATGGATTCCTCACCACCGGAGACATGGCTGATTCCGGCGGGCACCAGCTTCCGCACCTCGAATACCCGGATCTCAACCGCGAGGAGATGATGGCAGCGGTGAACCGGTTCTACGATTCCTATTATTTTCGGCCGCGCGTCGCGTGGCGCATCGTGCGCGAGGCGCTCTGGGACGCACACGAACGCAAGCGTCTGTACCACGAGGCGGTCTCGTTCTTGAGAACGCGTTCCGGACGCTGGAAGTACGCCAAGAAGGCGAATGGCGGGGCGACGGCGTAACCCCTGTCTGTCGCCGCGCGCGAAGCTCGCACTAGCGAGCGTCGGAGGCGACCGGCACGACCGGTAGCCCGCCCGTCTCCTTCACCACCCGCATGATGAAGTTCGAGTTCAAGTCCTTGACACCCGGGATGGTCCGCAGGCGGTCGAGCACGAACTCGGAATAGGCGCGGACATCTTCCGCGGCCACGTGCAACAGCGCGTAGGCACCGCCGGAGACGATGTAACAGGCGAGCACGTAGGGGGATTCCCGCACGACCTCGGCGAAGCGGTCGGCACTCTGCGCCGAGACCGCCTCGAGCGTGAGGGTAATGAACGCCGTGATGCCGATCCCGACGGCCTCGGCATCGATTTGCACCCCGTAGCCTTTGATCACACCCGCCTGCTCCAGGCGATGAATGCGTCGGGAGCACGGGGCCTCGGTGAGTCCCACCTGCCGAGCGATCTCCACGTTGGATGAGCGGGCGTTCGCGGTGAGCGCGCGCAGAATCCGCCGATCGAACTCATCGAGCGGCTGACGGGTCGCGCCGGGAGGGGTGCGACCCCGTTTCGCTTGTTTCACGCGCATATTGGCCTTCTTGCGCTACTTCCTTGCGCCACTGTGGTCGCCTGCGAAGCAAATCGCAAGCACATTTGGGGACTGCGCGGCTAGATTGGGCTCGGTTCGCCCCCCGTCCAGCTTAGGACCTCGTGCCAGGGAGTCAGTGTCGTGAGCAACGCCGCATTTCCGTTCAGAGCCGATCACGTGGGAAGTCTCTTGCGACCCGAGAGTCTGCGGCAGGCACGCGAGGCATTCGCACGCGGTGAGTTGAGCCGCGCAGCCCTCTGTGAGGCCGAGAACGCGGCGATCCGTGCCGCGGTCAGGTTGCAGGAGGACGTCGGACTCCAGGTGGTCACGGACGGGGAGTTCCGTCGCAGCTTCTGGCACCTGGACTTCTTGACCGGGTTCGAGAACGTGCGGCGCGTGGCGCCGCGACTGCGGGCGAGGTTCCACACCCACTCGGGGCCGCTCGAGACGGAGGCGCACGGAGTTCAGGTGTGCGGGAAGCTCGCGCGCGCGAGACCGATCTTCCTCGAGCATTTCGAATTCTTGAAGTCCGTGTCCGCGACGACGGCCAAGGTCACCATTCCTTCGCCATCCGTCATGCACTTCCGCGGCGGTCGGGCCGCCATCGACGCGGCCGCTTACCCCGACATCGAGGAATTCTTCGTCGATCTCGCCCGCGTCTACGCCCAGGAGATCGACGATCTCGGCCGTGCCGGTTGCACTTATCTGCAGCTCGACGACACCAACCTGGCCTACCTGTGTGACCCCGCCCTGCGCGAGCAGGTCCGCACCCGAATCGCCGTGGATCCCGATGAGCTTCTGCGCAGGTATGCACGCCTCATCAATGCCTCGATCGCGAGTCGCCCCGCGAGCATGCGCGTCATGCTGCATCTGTGTCGCGGCAACTTCAGGAGTGCCTGGGCGGCCGACGGCGGCTACGAGCCGGTCGCCGAGGTGCTGTTCAACGAGATCGCTGTGGACGGCTACTTTCTGGAGTACGACGATGAGCGCTCGGGCGGCTTCGAGCCGCTGCGCTTCCTCCCCCGGGGAAAGATCGTGACCCTGGGTCTCGTGACCACCAAGCAAGGCACACTCGAGCCAAAGGACGCGCTCAAGCGTCGACTCGCGGAGGCGGATCGGTACGTACCCCTGGAGCAGCTGGCCTTGAGCCCGCAGTGCGGCTTCGCGAGCACGTGCGAGGGCAACGACCTGACACCGGAGGATCAGCGGCGCAAGCTCGCTCTCGTCGTCGACGTGGCCCGTGAGACCTGGAATTGATGTGAGCCCGATCGAGAAGCGCAGCGAATCGGGCCCACCATCACGCGGCGATCGTCTTACCCATGGAGATGCGGTCGCGACCGGCCTGCTTTGACCGCAGCAGGGCCTCATCGGCCACCTGCAGCACCGTCTGGGTACTGCCGCCGTCATCCGGAAACATCGCGATGCCGACCGAGAGCGTGATCGGGCCCAGCTCCTGCCCATTGATCCCGATCGTGAGGCTGCGTGCGCGCTCACTGATCAACTGCGCCCGCCGGCACACGACCTCCGGGGTCGCGTTCGCCATCATCAGGACGAACTCGTCGCCGCCGTAGCGCGCGACCACGTCGTCGCCGCGTGAGACCGACTGCATGCACTCACCGACCGAGCGCAGGATCGTATCGCCGACCGTGTGACCGAGCGTGTCGTTGAATTCCTTGAAGTGATCGACGTCGATCATCATGACCGCGAGCGTTCTGCCGATGCGCTTGGCGCGGCTCTCCTCGCGCAGTAGCGAGGCCTCCAGAAAGCGGCGGTTGTAGAGCCCGGTCACCGGGTCGCGCATCGCCTGTTCTTGCAGCTGACAGTTCACGTTCATCAGATCCTGCTCCGCCGAGATGCGCTTCTTGATTTCCAGCTCGAGCGCATTGCGCGCCACCTCGAGCTTCGCGCCCTGCTCGGCGTTGCGCCGCACGAGCTTCGCGATCGCGCGCAGCATCCTTTCGCTCCGCGTGTCATCGGGCGTGGCGGGGGCGCTCTGGGGTGCCGCCTCGCTCAAGCAGTCCTCCACGCGCGCGAGCAGCAACGCCGAGTCCGTCGGTTTGACCACGAAAGAGGCGCCCATCGCGTGGGCCAAGGCCCGCGCCTCCGGCTCCACGCTGGCGAGCGCGCAGATCAGCAGGCGCGGCTGCGCGAGCTGCGGGTCACAGCGCAACTCCACCGCGAATCGGCAGCCCTCCACATCGGCCGCGGCCATGTCGACCATCATCAGATCCGGAGGCTCGAGCCGTGCCAGCTTCGAGGCCTGCTCGGCGTCACCGCTCTGCGCGACGCTGTGCCCGTGTGCCTGCAGCAGCTGCCACAGGAAGCGGCGATTGATCGGGTTACGATCGAAGAGGAGGATGTTGGCCATGCGTGCTGAGTCCCTTCCTCACGGTGCGCCCTTGAGCCACGCGAGGGCCGAGGGCTCATCGCGAAAATGGCGCACGTTGATGCCGTGTTGCCGGCCGACCAGCTCCAGATACTCATGCGAATGATTGAGCTCCTCGCTGTCGGCGACCAGAGCGATCTTGTGCTCCTCGCGCGCACCCATGCTCATGAGCTGCACCAGAAAACCGGACCGTTCCGCCGTGAACACCGGTGTCGAGGTATGCACCGAGATCAGCACTTGCGAGCGACGCAATCGCTTGGCGGAGTCCACCACGCGGCCGAAGAACTCTTGTGACTCCGCCGTCGTCTCGCGGTTGAATAGATCCGCCCTCAGGTAGTCGACTTCCGCTGAGATTCTGTAAACCATGACCGCATCAACGCCTGCGCCGCAGTCGGGTGCAACGGACGCTCGCGCTCAACGGGAGCGCCGAGCGAGACTCACCGGTCGCCTGCGACACTTACCGGTTGAGCCACACCCGCAGGAGCGAGGTCAACTGCTCGACGTTCACGGGCTTGGCGATGTAGTCCGATGCACCGGCGTCGATGCACTTTTCGCGATCACCCTTCATGGCTTTCGCGGTGACGGCGATGATCGGCAGGTCCTTGAACTCCTCGTGCCCGCGGATGATGCGGATCGTGTCGTAGCCGTCGAGCTCGGGCATCATGATGTCCATCAGCACCATCTCGACGTCACGGACGCTCTTCAGGAGCTCGATGGCCTCCTTGCCGTTCTCGGCATTGAGCACCGACATACCGTACTGCTCGAGCGCTCCGGTCAGTGCGAACAAATTGCGCACGTCGTCATCGACGATGAGCACCTTGCGGTTGGCGAGATCGCGATCCGCCTCCCGTGAGGCGATCAGGGTGCGACTCGTCTGCGGGAGGCTCATCGTGGAGCGGTGCAGGAAGAGCGTGATCTCCTCGAGCAGGGCCTTGCGGGTGGGCGGTGTCCTGAGCACGATCCGATCGAGCAGGTGACGGAGCTCGTCCTGCTCGGCAGCCTCGAGACTCTGGGCCCCGTAGATCACGAAGGGCGTCGAGCAGAGCGCGCTGTCGGCGCTGATCGTCCTCAAGAGCGCCGGTGCAGCCGTCTCGCGGATCCGCGGTGCGAGCAGCACGCAGTCGAAGCGCCGCGTCCGCAGCGACTCGAGCGTCTCCTCCGCCCCACTCGCGAAGCTCACCTCGATGTCCTCGCTTGCAAGCGCGCCCGCCACCTCCGCGCGGCGCTCCGCATCGCCGTCGGCGATGAGAAGCGCTCTCCCCTTGCGCTCGAGGAGCTCGCGCGTCTTGAGCAGGGCCTCGCGCAGCGCCGCGCGCCCCGCGGAGCGCCGCACCACCGTGAGCGCGCCCCTCTGCAAGCCCTTGTGCGGCGGGTCCTGGACGGAGACGAGGCTCACCGGGATGTGCCGGGTCTGAACATTGTGCTTGAGCAGGTCGAGCAGGACCCAGCCATCGAGATCCGGCAGCTTGAGGTCGAGCAGGATCCCATCCGGCAGCAGCGTCTGGGCGAGCTCGAGCCCCGCGCCGCCGTCGGGCGCGACGATCGCCTTGAATCCGAGCTCGCGCGCCACCTGGAGCTGCGTCTCGGCGAAGCGACTCTCCTCCTCGACGAGCAGCAGCACGCGGTCGCCGGCCTCGATGGCGTCGCGGTCGTCCGTTCGGTCTGCCTGTGCGGTGGCGGGTTCGGGGCGCGACGGCGGCGGCACGGCCGCGAGCCGCATCCGTGCGGTCGCTCGCTCCGCGGCCAGCGCCGCAGTGTCGAGCCTCTCGGTGCGCGCCGCCGGCGTCGCAGCGTCCGTCCACCCGGAGACCGGCAGATACAACACGAAGGTGCTGCCCTTCCCCGGGACGCTTTTCACGGTGATCTCGCCGGCGAACAGCCGCGTGAGCTCGCGGCTGATCGACAGCCCGAGGCCGGTGCCGCCGTACTCGCGGCTGGTGGTGCCGTCGGCCTGCTGGAAGGCCTCGAAGATGACCTTCTGCTTGTTCTCCGGAATGCCGACGCCGGTGTCATGGACCTCGAATGCGATCACCTGCTCGGCCGTCTCGAGCGGCATGCTGCCGGGAGACCAGCCGGACTCGGCGCGGCGGATCCGCAGGTCGACGTGACCCTTCTCGGTGAACTTGAACGCATTCGAGAGCAGATTCTTCAGAATCTGTTGCAGGCGCTTCTCGTCCGTCTCGATGACGGCCGGCAGGCTGGAGTCGATGCTGATGATGAAGTCGAGCTTCTCCTCGAGCGCCGTCGGCCGGAAGGTGCGCTCGACGTAGTCGCATAGATCCCCAAGCGGCAGCGGCCCCATGTCGAGCGTGACCGTTCCGGACTCGATCTTGGCGAGGTCCAGGATGTCGCTGATGAGCGAGAGCAGATCGGCGCCCGCGGCATGGATCGTCTGCGCAAAGTCGATCTGCTTCGGCGTCAGGTTCGCCTGCGAATTGTCGGCGAGCAGTTTCGCGAGGATCAGGAGACTGTTGAGCGGGGTTCTGAGCTCGTGCGACATGTTCGCCAGAAACTCCGACTTGTACCGGGAGCTCTGCGCGAGCTGCTCCGCCTTCTCCTCCAGGGCGGCCTTCGCGAGCTCGATCTCCTCGTTCTTGTACTCGACCTGGCGCATCTGCTCGGAGAGCAGCTCGGCGCGGCGCTGCAGCTCCTCGTTCGCCCGGCGCAGCTCCTCCTGCTGCATCTTGAGCAGCGCTTCGGACTTCTGCAGGTTCTCGGCCTGCTGCTCCAGGCGGTCGTTGGTCTGCGTGAGCTCCTCCTGCTGGTTCTGCAGCTCCTTCGTGAGCGACTGCGACTTCTGCAGCAGATCGGAAGTGCGCATGTTCGCCTCGATCGTGTTGAACACGATGCCGATGCCCTCGGCAAGCTGATCGAGGAACGCGAGGTAGGTCGCGTTGAATTTCTTGAACGAAGCGAGCTCGAGCACCGCGCGCACTTCCCCCTCGAACAGCACCGGCAGGATCACCACGTTGAGCGGTGCCCCGGAGCCGAGCGCCGAGCTGATCCGGAAGTAGTCGGACTCCACCTCCTCGAGCATGATGCGCTTCTTGTCGAGCGCACACTGACCCAAGAGGCTCTCCCCGATGCGCAGGGTCTTTGCGGGCTGCTGCTCGGAGGGGCCGGCGTAGCTCGCCAGGAGCTCGAGCTCGGGCGTGCCGCCCTGCCGCGCCTTGGTATAGAGCACACCCTGCTGAGCGTGCACGAGCGGAGCGAGCTCCGAGAGGACGAGCTGCGAGACGGCCACCAGGTCGCCCTGTCCCTGGAGCATGCGCGAGAACTTGGCGAGATTGGTCTTGAGCCAATCCTGCTCGTTGTTCTTGAGCGTCGTGTCCTTCAGGTTGCGGATCATCTCGTTGATGTTGTCCTTCAACGCCGCCACCTCACCCATCGCCTCCACCATGATCGAGCGGGTGAGGTCGCCCTTGGTCACGGCCGTGGCCACCTCCGCGATCGCGCGCACCTGCGTCGTCAGGTTCTCCGCCAGCTGGTTCACGTTGTCGGTCAAGTCCTTCCAGGTGCCCGCAACCCCGGGCACGCGGGCCTGGCCACCGAGCTTGCCCTCGGTACCCACCTCGCCCGCCACGCGCGAGACCTCCGAGGCAAAGCCGTTCAACTGATCGACCATCGTGTTGATCGTGCTCTTGAGCTCCAGGATCTCCCCGCGCACGTCCACGGTGATCTTCTTCGACAGATCCCCCTTGGCGACCGCGGTCGTCACCTCGGCGATGTTGCGCACCTGACCGGTGAGATTCGCGGCCATCGCGTTCACGTTGTCGGTCAAGTCCTTCCAGGTGCCCGCGACCCCCGGAACCTGCGCCTGGCCGCCGAGCTTGCCCTCGGTGCCCACTTCGCGCGCCACGCGCGAGACCTCCGAGGCGAAACCGTTCAGCTGATTGACCATCGTGTTCACGACCCGGCCGATGCGCTGAAACTCCCCGCGCAGCGGCAGGCCATCGATCTCGAGCAGCATGCGCTGCGAGAGATCCCCGTGCGCGACCGACTCGATGACGCGCGCGACCGCCTCCGTCGGGCGGACGAGGTCGCCGATGAGCGCATTGACGGCCTCCACCTTCGTCGCCCAGGACCCCACCGCCATCGGTACGCGCAACCGTTGATCGATCCGGCCTTCCTTGCCCACTTCCTCGCGGATGCGCGCCAGCTCCGCGGTCATGACCGCGTTGATTTCCACCACATCATTGAACACCTGGGCGATCTCGCCATCGATGCCGATCATGTCGAGCGGCATTCGGACGCTTAAGTCGCCCTTCTTGAGCGCACGCAGCGCGCCGAGCAACGCACGTCGATCGAGGCTCTCAGCCGCGGCCTCGAGGGTGTTCACTGCTCGCATGGACGTCTCCCTGGTGTGGCGCGCGCAGTCAGCGCACCGAGCATGCAAAAGCTGGGGTCTATCGTAGTGCTTGCGGCTCCGTGCCACTATCGCGAGACCGCGATCCGTGTGTAGCGATTCGGCGGCCGGTCGTCGCCGTTGCGCTACAGCGCCGCCCGCCTCAGATGAGACGGTGCTTGACCGCGTAGCGCACCAGCTCCGCGTTATTCGCGAGAACGAGCTTCCTCAGGATGCGCGCCCGGTAGGTGCTGATGGTGCTCGGGCTCAGGAACAACTCTTGGGCGATCTCGTTGATCGGCTTGCCCGATGCGATCAGCCACATCACCCGATACTCGCGATCCGAAAGCAGATGGTGAGGGGGCTTCGTGGCGCCGCCCGCGAGCTCGGATGCGAGCGTCTCCGCGAATGCGGGGCTCACGTACTTGCCGCCCCCGACCACGCGGCGGATCGCTCCGGTCAGATCCTCGCTCGCGCTGCCCTTGTTGATGTAGCCGGACCCGCCGGCCTTGAAGACCTGCCCGGCATGCACATCCTCGGGCAGGATGCTGAGCACGAGCACCGGCCGCGCCGGAAACTGGCGCTTGACCTCGCGCACCAGGTCCGCGCCGCTACAGCCGGGCATCGAGTAGTCGAGCACCGCGATGTCCCACTCGACCTTCTGCGCCATTCTGAGGGCTTCGTCCCCGCTCTCGGCTTCGCCCACGACGACCATGTCGCGCTCGGCAGAGACGATCTCCCGCAGCCCGCGGCGCACGACCGGATGATCATCGGCAATGAATACCCGCAACACGGCTCGCCTCGACGCTCGGTTTGTGCTCGCTCAGTCCACGCTCGTTCAGGATCGTGTCAGCGCCACGCGCACCGTCGTGCCCTTCGCGGGCAAGCCCGCGATCTCGACTCGACCCCCGAAGGCGAGCGCCCGCTCGCGCACGCCGAGGAGGCCCAGGGACTTGGCGCTCTGCGCCGCCTCCCCGTCGATGCCGTGGCCGTTGTCCTGCACGGTGAGCTCGACCTCTTGAGGATCGCAGCGCACCGTCACGTCGATGCGGGTGGCGCCCGCGTGGCGCGCGACGTTGGTGAGCAGCTCCTGAAGGATGCGGAAGAGCGCCGTGGAGCGACCCTTGTCGAGCTCGACCGCCTCGCTCGGCAAGGCAAGGCAGCAGCGGATGCCGCTGCGGCGCTGAAACTCCCCCGATTCCCACTCGATCGCTGCGGCAAGCCCCAGTCGGTCGAGCACCTCGGGCCGCAGTCGGGCGATCATCTCCCGCACGGATGCCATCGTCGCATCGATCAACCCCGACATCGATGCGGCCCGTGCGCGCAGCGACTCGGAATCCGCGGGCAATCGGCTCGCGAGCCAGTTGAGATCCATTCTGAGCGCCGTGAGCGACTGGCCCAGCTGGTCGTGGATCTCGCGTGCCATGCGCGTCCACTCCTCCTCGCGCACCGACTGCACGTGCGCGGCCAGCGCGCGCAGGCTCACCTCGGAGGCCCGCAGCTGCTCCTCCGCGAGCTTGCGCTCCGCGATCTCCTGCATGAGCGTCGCGCTCTTGCGATAGAGCTCGACGAACACGGCGATCTTCGACTTCAGGATCTCCGGACGCAGCGGCTTGACGATGTAGTCCACTGCGCCCGCCGCGTAGCCGCGGCTGATCGAAGGGGCATCCTCGTAGGCGGCGGTCAGAAAGATGATGGGCGTGTGAGCCGAGCGCTCGCGCTCGCGGATCAGCCGCGCCGCCTCGAATCCGTCGACGCCCGGCATGCGCGCGTCCATCAGGATCACCGCGAAGTCCTCTTTGAGAACCCAACGCAGCGCCTCGTCGCCCGACTTCGCCGCGACCACTCGGACCGGCAAGTCACCGAGGAGCGCCTCGAGCGCCATCAGGCTGCGCGCGTCGTCGTCGACGGCCAGAATGCTCGCCTGCGTCCGGGTCGATTGCATACGCGCCTCCCGCGCGCCCCGCGCGCGGTCAGGCCAGCTCCGTGCCCCGCAGGGACGGCTTGGCGGACGGCGCGACCTGCTGCGGACGCGGCCCCAGAATCTTAGCAAGCTCCGCGCCGCCCACGGTCTCCTCCTCGAGCAGCCGGCCCGCGAGCGCATCGAGCCGGTCGCGGGCGCTGCCCAGGAGGCGAAACACGGCCTTCTGACGCTCCGTGAGGAGCTGTTCCACCTCGCGGTCAATGCGCGCGCCCGTGGCCTCGCTGTAATCGCGCCCCTGGGAGATCTGATAGCCGAGAAACGGCTGCTCTTCATTGGTGTCGAAGGCGACCGGTCCGAGGCTTCCCATTCCCCAGCGCGCGATCATGCGCCGCGCGAGGCGCGTCGCCTGAATGAGATCGTTCTCGGCGCCCGTCGTGATCTCCCCGATGACCAGGGCCTCGGAGGTCCTGCCGCCCAGCATCACATCGAGCCGTGCGAGCAGGTCCGCACGACTCAAGTTATAGCGATCCTCCGCGGGCAGCTGTTCGGTGACCCCGAGCGCACGCCCGTGCGGCACGATCGTCACCTTGCGGACCGCATCGGCGTTCGGGGTGAGCCAGGCGACGAGCGCATGGCCGCTTTCGTGATAGGCGACGACGCGCCGATCCTCGGGCGTGAGCACGGTACTGCGGGCCGCGCCCAGCACGATCTTGTCCCACGCATCCTCGAAGTCGCTCATGGTCACCGCGCCGCGGTCGTTGCGCGCGGCACCGAGGGCGGCTTCATTCGCGAGGTTGGCAAGATCGGCGCCCGATAGTCCGGTGGCCGTCCGCGCGAGCTGTCCGAGATCCACATCGGGAGCGAGCCGGATGTGACGCGTGTGGATGCGCAGGATCCCCTCGCGTCCGCGACTGTCGGGCAAGGGCACGACGACCTGGCGATCGAAGCGCCCGGGACGCAGCAGCGCGGGATCGAGCACGTCCGGTCGGTTGGTCGCGGCGAGCAGGATCACCTGCTGGCGCTCATCGAAACCATCCATCTCCACGAGCAGCTGATTGAGCGTCTGCTCACGCTCGTCGTTGACCGCACCGAGTCCGGCGCCGCGGCGGCGACCCACCGCATCGAGCTCGTCGACGAACACGATCGCCGGCTGCGCCTGCTTCGCCTGGTTGAACAGATCCCGCACGCGGCTCGCACCGACCCCCACGAACATCTCCACGAACTCCGATCCGCTGATGCTGAAGAAGGGGACGCCCGCCTGGCCGGCCACGGCGCGCGCCAGCAGGGTCTTGCCCGTGCCCGGCGGACCGACGAGCAGCACACCGCGGGGGATGTGCGCACCGATCTTGAGATACTTCGCGGGATGGCTCATGAAGTCGACCACCTCGGTGAGATCCTGTTTCGCCTCCTCGGCTCCGGCCACATCGGCGAAGGTCACCG
The DNA here is from genome assembly GCA_035523875.1 of Steroidobacteraceae bacterium. Classification (GTDB taxonomy): domain Bacteria; phylum Pseudomonadota; class Gammaproteobacteria; order Steroidobacterales; family Steroidobacteraceae; genus JASHUC01. The sequence continues at coordinate 19,695 of DATKPY010000017.1, read as the reverse complement.
TCGGGCGGTCGGCGGCGTAGCGGCGCGCGCGGTTGCGCGCAAAGCCGAGCATGCCGCCCTGCGAGCGCGCCGCCTGCCGTCCCATCCACACGATGAGCACGACCATGAGCACCAACGGCAGGCCGTCGGTGAGCGCGATCTCGAACCAGGGCTGCGAGGGGGTCGACACCTCGATCAGCACACCTTGCGCGCGCAGGAGCGGCATCAGCGCGGCATCTCCGACCACATCGGGGTAAGTGGTGCGGAAGCTCGTGTAGCGCGCTCGCGGCACGGCCTTGCCGGGCGGGCCGGTCGCAGCCGGCGCCGTGCGCGCGGTCTTTCCGGTCGCCTGTGCAGGCGCTGGCGCAGCGGCCGACCGCGGCGCAGGCGCTGCGGGCGGCCAGAGGATCGCCGCTTTGAGCGTGCCGCTGATCGCCTCACCGGCGATGTGCACCTGGGCCACGTTGCCCGCCGCGACCTGGCTCACGAACTCGCTGTAGGGGAGATGCACCGCCGGATTCGGCCGCGGCAGGAACGCCCACAGGTTCCACACGAGCAGCAACGCCAAGAACAGCCAGTAGACGCCGAAGGGCCCGAAGCCTCCCGGATGCACCGGCCCGCCCGGGGGCGTCGAGGACGGCGCTCGCGACTCGCCGTTGTTCCGTGCGGGACCCTTGGAACCCTGGTCGGCCATCCGCGCGTCTCCTTGGCCCGAACGCTCACCCTGAAGGTTGAGCTGGTGCGGCTCGGCGATTAGTGCCGTGCGATGGCCTTGAGTATATCGCGCCAGCTCAGGATGCCGACGGGCGCATGGTGCGCATCGACGATCGGAATGCACGAGATGCGATGGGCGTTGAAGAGCTCGATCGCCGCGTGCACCGTCGCCTCTTCCTTGAGCACGATGAGCTCGCGCGTCATGATCTGGTGGACGCGCTTGCTGAGCGTCGCGAGATCGCGGCTGGTCTCCGAAGGACGACCCAGATTCGGACTCAACGCTTTGAGCAGATCGCGGTCGGACACCACCCCGACGAGCAGCGGACCCTCGACGACGAGCAGGTGGTGGAAATGCCGCCGCGCGAAGATGTCGCGCACCGTCCCGAGCGTGTCATCGAGGGACACGGTGACGGGATTGCGGGTCATGAGCTGGCTCACGGTCATGGGGAGATTCGCCGCCGGCGGTCAACCGGGCCCTTGTAACGCAGATTGCCGCGCGGGAACAGGACTCGGATCACCGAACCGGTCCTCGGAGCTCCCCTCACCGTTCGACCCCGCGCAGCTCACCCGATGCGCTGGACGGCGGTGCCGTCTGCGGCCTAAATTGACTCATCATGAGCGAAACCCGCCCGCTCGATCTCCTCGCTCCGCTCGAGCCGACCGACCATTTGCTCGGGGCCAGCGAGGCGGCCGTCACCGTCGTCGAGTACGGCGACTTCGAGTGCCCGATCTGCAAGCAGGCGGCGCCCGCGGTGAAGCTCCTCCTCGAGCGCTTTGCCGGGCGCGTGCGCTTCGGGTTCCGGCACTTTCCGCTCGAGGGTGTTCACCCCCACGCCCTCGCGGCCGCGGAGGCGGCCGAGTGCGCCGGCGCCCAAGGGAAGTTCTGGCCGATGCACGATCTGCTCTTCGAGCATCAGGAGCATCTCGATCTGAAGCATCTGCGTCGCTACGCCGAGGAGCTCGCCCTCGATCTCGCGCGGTTCACCGCCGAGATGGACGACGAGGTCTATCGCCAGCGGATTCGCGAGCAGATGGACGGCGGTCGCAGGAGTCACGTGCGCGCCACGCCCGGATTCTTCGTCGACGGAAGGATCGTCGATGTCTCCTTCGGCATGCGCGCGCTGTTCGATGCGACCGAGGCTGCGGTCGCGTTGCATCGTCACGGCCGCTGAGCGCGCACCGGCGCTACCCGTTCGGGTAGTTCCGCAAGATCCCCGATCCAGCGCACGCTACGGCTTCCCCGCCACGGGAAGCCGAGCATGTCGCAACACTCCCTCATCGAGCAGCTATCGGCCGAGCGCGCAGCGCTCGTCGCGGCGCTGACCCCGCGCACGGTGGCCCTCGCGGCGCGCCGGCGCCGCGCGATCTGCGCCATCCGCTGGCGCGGCCCCTACCTCATCAGCGCCGCCGAGCCGCTCGCCGGCGCCGATCGAGTGGATGCGGGCGGCGAGCCGGGCGTCGTCATCGCGCTCGATCTGACGACGGACGTGGCCGTGATCCGCACCGACTCGGCATCCCCGGGGGAGCCGCCTGCGGGGCTCGCCGTGCGCGAGGGGCTCGCGCTCGGGGAGACGGTCGCGATTGTGGGAGCCAGCCCCCACGGCGCGCTGCTGCGCTGGGGAACGGTGTGCCTGGCCGGCTCGGCTTGGCGCTCGCGCCGCGGCGGGACGATCACGCAGCGCCTCGAGTTCGACACCGCGCTCGATGCGCGCTTCGAGGGGGCACTGGTCGCCGACGCCGCCGGGCGGGTCGCGGCGATGCAGGTCGCAGGCCCGTTCGGCCGCTCCCTCGGCATCCCCGCCGCCACGATCGAGCGGGTGCTCAACACGGTCGAGCAGATCGGCTACTTGCCGCGGCCGTACCTCGGGCTTCGCGTGCAGACGCTCTGGCTCGATGCCGCGACCGTCGCGCGGCTCGGCCGGCGCGCCGCGCAGGTGGCCGTGGTCGCCGGGATCGATCCCGGGTCGCCCGCGGAGCGCGGCGGACTCGAGGTGGGCGACCTGATCGAGACGATCGACGGGGAGGAGGTGGAGGGCGTCGACGCGATCGCGCGGCTGCTCCCGGACCGGGCTCCGGGCTCGGCGCTCGAGCTCGGCCTGCGCCGCGGAGGCGCGTCCGACAAGCGCACGCTCACCGTCGGGGAACGGCCGCGCGCGGCCGGCTGAGCGAGCCTTGACCTCGGCGTCGCCGCCACCATCTCGGATCGAGTGCACGTGATCATTGCGGCTGCGGATGAGGGCATGCGCGAGGCCCTGCGAGGGAAGCTGAGCGCAGCGGGCCTCTCCTGCGACGAGGCGGTCGCATCCCGCGCGCGGCTCGCGGCAGCCCTCGCGATGCGCGACCGGCGTGTCACCACCCTCGTCGTGCTGGCAGCCGACGACAGCGCCGAATACGCACCGCTCGCCCTTGCCGAGGGGGTGCCGGTGCTCGCTTGGCCTGCGCGCCGCGACGCGCGCGGCACGCCGGGGCGGCGCTTGAGCGCGCGCGAGCGCGAAGTCCTCGCGCTCGTGGCCGCCGGCACATCGAACAAGGGCATCGCGCGGGCGCTCGGGATTTCGCCCAACACCGTGAAGTTTCACCTGACGGCGCTGTTCGCGAAGCTTCGTGTCGCAACGCGCGCCGAGGCGATCGCGGCGGCGGCGCGCACGGGCGAGCTCTCCTTGTGAGCGTGCGAGCGCATCCGCCCGCGCAGCCCGAGCCGCAAGCGGAGTCGGATCTGCTCGATGCCTATTCGCGCACGGTCGCGCAGGTGGCCGAGTGCGCCACCCCCGCGGTGGTCGCGATCTCCCTCGAGCGGCCCGGCGCGCGCGGGCGCCTCACCGGCAGCGCATCGGGCTTCGCCTTCACGCCCGACGGCCTCATCCTCACGAACAGCCACGTCGTGCACGGGGCGCGCGCGGTGCGCGTGAGCTCGTCCCGCGGCGAGGCGCTCGCAGCCGACGTGCTCGGCGAGGACGCCCACACCGATACCGCGCTCCTGCGCACCGGGGGGGCAATTCCGGCGCTCGAGCTCGGAGGCTCGAGTGCGCTCAAGGTTGGACAGCTCGCCATCGCAATCGGCAATCCGCTCGGCTTCGACTGCACGGTCACGGCGGGAGTCGTGAGCGCGCTCGGCCGCTCGCTGCGCGCGAGCTCCGGGCGTCTCATCGACAACGTCATCCAGACGGATGCTGCGCTCAATCCGGGTAATTCCGGCGGACCGCTGGTCGACTCGCGCGGGCGCGTCATCGGCATGAACACCGCGATCATCGCGAGCGCGCAGGGCATTTGCTTCGCGATCGCGATCGACACGGTACGTGAGGTCGTGCTGGAGCTGCTCAAGCACGGCCGCGTGCGCCGTGCGAGCTTGGGGCTCGGTGCCCAGACGGTCCCGATCCCGCAGCGCCTGCGGCGCCATTTCGAGCTCACTCAGCGCCGCGCGGCGCGGGTGCTGCAGGTGCTCTCGGGCGGACCGGGCGAGCGCGCCGGGCTCGAGGGCGGGGATCTGCTGATCGGCATCGAGGGCGCGCCGCTCGAGGGTGTCGACGATCTGCACCGCGCGCTCATCGGCGCGCGCATCGGGGTGCCCGCGACGCTCGATGTCATCCGCCGCGGCCGGCGGCTCGAGCTCGAGGTGACCCCGGGGGATGCGGCGGGCGCCTGATGCGCCTCAAACGTAGCGTGGAATCGGCCCGAGCTGCGGCGTCACGTTCTCACCGAGATCCATGAAGACCTCATCCACGTAACACCATCCCCAGCCCTCCGGCGGGTCGTATCCCTCGATGATCGGGTGCTGGGTGCGGTGGAAATGCTGGGTCGCGTGTCGCCCGGGCGACTGATCGCAACAGCCCACGTGTCCGCAGGTCCGGCAGATCCGCAGATGCACCCAGTGGCTGCCGCTCTTCAGACATTCCTCGCAGCCCCGCGCGCTCGGTGTCACGCGCGCGATGTGCGCGCGATGAGCACAGGTGTTGCTCACGATGCCTCCCTCGGCTCAGCCGACGCTCGGATTGAGGAACTGATGAATCGCCTGAATCACCACCGAGCCCTCCCCGACGCCCGAGGCGACGCGCTTCACCGAGCCGGAGCGGACATCCCCGACCGCGAAGATCCCGTGCGTGCTGGTCGCGTAGGGCGATGCGAGCGCCAGGCCCGATTCGTCCCGCCCGGTTACGACGAACCCCTTGGGGTCGAGTCGCAGGCAGCCATTCAACCACTCGGTGTTCGGCTCGGCGCCGATCATCACGAACAGGTTCGCGATCGGCCGGGTGACGGTCGCGCCGGTATTGCGATCGCTCCACCCGACGGCGGTCAGGAACTGCTCACCTTCGAGCCGCGCGATCTCGCTGAAGGGGTGCACCGTGGCCTTGGGGGAGCTCCCGATGCGCTGCACCAGGTAATCCGACATGGTCGCCGCGAGCCCGGCGCCGCGCACGATGACGTGCACGTGGCGCGCAACGCGGGTGAGGAATACCGCCGCCTGGCCCGCCGAGTTGCCGCCGCCAACCACGGCGACCTCTTCACCCGCGCACAGCCGCGCCTCCATGGCCGTCGCCGCATAATGAATGCCCTGACCCTCGTACTTTGAGTAGTTCTCGAGGTCGAGCTTGCGATAGCGCGCCCCGGTCGCCACCACGACCGCGCGCGCCTGGATGCTCTGCGCATCGGCGAGCGTGAGTCGATACGGCCGTCTCGAGCAGTCGAGCGCCGCCACGGTGCGCGCGATCGCGAGCCGCGCGCCGAACTTCTGCGCCTGGCTCTGGGCGCGCCCCGCGAGCGCCTGACCGGAGATGCCGGTCGGAAAGCCCAAGTAGTTCTCGATCCGCGAGGACGTCCCGGCCTGTCCGCCCGGTGCGGTGCTTTCGAGGACGATCGTGGCCAGTCCTTCCGAGGCCGCGTACACCGCCGCCGCGAGCCCCGCGGGGCCCGCTCCCACCACGGCCACGTCGTAGAGGATCTCGGGATCGAGCGGCTCGGTGAGCCCCAACGCATCGGCGAGCTCCACATCGCTCGGATTGTGGAGGATGCCGCGCCCGGGCAGGACGACCACCGGAAGCTGATCGGGTGCGAGCGCAAAACACTCGCGAAACCCTTGCGCCTCCTTTGCATCCTCGGTGTCGAACACGCGGTGCGGGTAGCTGTTGCGCGTCATGAAGCGCTGCAGACGCAGCGTGTCGCTCCCGTGGCGGGGACCGACCAGCTCGACACCGCCATGCGAGTAGCGCACCAGGGCCATGCGCCGCAGGATGAACGAGCGCATCAGGAGCTCGCCGATGTCCGGCTCGAAGGAGATCAGGCGGCGGAACTCGGAGCGCTTGACGCGCAGCACCTGCGAGTCCGTCCGTGCCCGAGCGGAGACCAGGGCTTGCCGGTCGCTGAACATGGCCATCTCGCCGGTGAACTGACGCGCCTCGTGCACGCGAAAGACCGTCGTTTGGCCGTGCACATCGGTCTCGAGGATCTCGATGGCCCCGCTCAAGACGAGAAAGAAATCGACGCCGCGGTCCCCGCGCGCGAAGAGCAGCGTTCCGGCGGGAACGGATTCCTGCGTGGCGTAGCCCGCGACGCGAGCGGTCATCTCCTCGCTCAGCTGCGGGAAGGTCTGCGCCTCGCGCGCGAGCGGATCGGCGGGATCGAGCGGGGGTTGCGAGCTGCTCGGCGCATCGCGCATCGAGCGATCATAGGCCGCACTGACGCCGCAAGCGAGCCTGCTCTAGAATCGGCGGGCGAGCCCGCGGCTCGCAAGGAGCTCGCCCGTGCCCCTGTCCCCGCTCGCCGGTCAGCCCGCGCCGCAGGAGATCCTCATCGATCCCGCGCAGCTCGTGCGCGAGTACTACGCGCGCAAGCCCGACCCGGCAAATCCGGCCGAGCAGGTGAGCTTCGGCACGAGCGGCCACCGTGGCTCGCCGCTCCACGGCACGTTCACCGAGGCGCACATCCTCGCGATCTCGCAGGCCATTTGCGATTTTCGGCGCGCGCGAGGCATCACCGGACCGGTCTTCATCGGTCGCGACACCCACGCGGTCTCCGCACCCGCGCAGTCGACCGCGCTCGAGGTGCTGGCCGCAAACGGCGTTGAGGCCGTGATTCAGGACCGCGACGGGGTGACACCGACGCCCGTGATCTCGCGCCGGATCCTGGTCCACAACCGCGAACGGGCCGCCGGGCTCGCCGACGGGATCGTGATCACGCCCTCGCACAATCCCCCGGAGGACGGCGGCTTCAAGTACAACCCGCCGAACGGGGGGCCGGCCGAGAGCGACATCACGGGGTGGATCGAGGTACGGGCGAACGCGCTCCTGCGCACCGGCAACGCGGAGGTCAAGCGCATCGCGATCGCGGCGGCGCTGCGCGCGCCGACCACGCACGCCGAGGACTTCCGCAGCCCGTACGTCGAGGATCTGCACAACGTCATCGACATGGACGCGATTCGCGACGCGGGCCTCAAGCTCGCGGTGGATCCGTTGGGCGGTGCGGCGGTCGAGTACTGGGAGCCGGTGAACGCGCGCTACGGCCTTGACATCGCGATCGTCAATCCGCGCGTGGACCCCACCTTCTCCTTCATGACGGTCGACCACGACGGCAAGATCCGCATGGACTGCTCGAGCCCCTATGCGATGGCGCGGCTCCTCGACCTGCGCAGCCGCTACCGCCTCGCCTTCGCGAACGACACCGATGCCGATCGGCACGGCATCGTCACCCCCGCGGGCCTCATGAACCCCAATCACTACCTCGCGGTCGCCATCCGCTATCTGCTCGCGAACCGCCCCCGCTGGCCCGCCGCCGCGGCGGTGGGCAAGACCTTGGTCTCGAGCAGCCTGATCGATCGGGTCGTCGCCGCGAGCCGCCATCCGCTCTACGAAGTGCCGGTGGGCTTCAAGTGGTTCGCCCCGGGACTGCTCGATCGCTCCGTGTGCTTTGGCGGCGAGGAGAGCGCCGGGGCGAGCTTTCTGCGCCGCGACGGCAGCGTGTGGACGACCGACAAGGACGGGCTCATCCTCGGTCTGCTTGCTGCGGAGATCACCGCCCGCACGCAGCGCGACCCCGGCGAGCACTACCGCGACCTCTCATCCGAATTCGGCGAGCCGCACTACCTGCGGATCGATGCCCCCGCCACGCGCGAGGAGAAAGCACGCCTCGCGACGCTCGCTCCGGAGGCGGTGCGCGCGGCCACGCTCGCAGGTGAGCCGATCACGGCGAAGCTCACGCGGGCGAGCGGCAACGGGGCGCCGATCGGCGGGCTGAAGGTGATCGCGCGCAGCGGCTGGTTCGCCGCGCGCCCTTCCGGGACGGAGGATATTTACAAGATCTACGCCGAGAGCTTCCGGGACGAGGGGCATCTGCAGGCGATCGTGAGCGAGGCTCAGCGCATCGTCTCCGGTGCGCTCGAGGCCGCGCGTCCCTTGAGCGCGCAACCGCCGCACGACTAGGCCAGCCAGGAAAGGACTGCCCGAATGACCGACGCCATCCTGCCACTCACCCAGCGGCCCGCCTGGGCGGCGCTCCGTGCGCACCAGGGGAGCCTCGCGCGCGCATCGCTCCGCGAGCTCTTCGCCCAAGACCCGCAGCGCGGCGAGCGGTTCGCACTCGATGCCGCGGGCGTCTATCTCGACTATTCGAAGAATCTCCTGACCGAGGAGACCCTCAAGCTCCTCATCGAGCTCGCGCGCGAGTCGCGACTCACCGAGCGCATCGCGGCGATGTTTCGCGGCGACCCGATCAATGTCTCGGAGAACCGCCCGGTGCTGCACGTGGCGCTGCGCGCACCGCGCGGCGCCGACATTCGCGTGCACGGGGAGAACGTCGTCCCCCAAGTGCATGCGGTGCTCGACAAGATGGCGGCCTTCGCCGAGCGCGTGCGCAGCGGGGCGTGGCGCGGTCAGACAGGCGCGCGCATTCGCGCCGTCGTCAACATCGGCATCGGCGGATCGGACTTGGGGCCGGTGATGGCCTACGAGGCGCTGAAGGCCTACAGCGATCGCGCGCTCGCGTTTCGCTTCGTCTCCAATGTCGACGGCACGGACTTCGCCGAGGCCGTGCACGACCTCGACCCCGCACAGACGCTCTTCATCGTCTCCTCGAAGACCTTCACCACGCTCGAGACGATGACGAACGCGGCGAGCGCGCGCGCCTGGCTGCTCGCGGCGCTCGGCGCAGATGCGAAGGCGGTGGCGCGCCACTTCGTCGCGGTCTCCACCAACGCAGCCGAGGTGGCGAAATTCGGCATCGATACCGCGAACATGTTCGAGTTCTGGGACTGGGTGGGCGGGCGCTACTCGATGGACTCCGCCATCGGGCTTTCGACCATGCTCGCCGTGGGCCCCGAGCAGTTCCGCGCACTCCTCGGCGGATTCCACGAGATGGACGAGCATTTCCGCACGGCGCCGCTCGAGCGCAACCTCCCCGTGCTGCTCGGCCTGATCGGTCTGTGGTACAACAATTTCTTCGGTGCCGAGACGATCGCGGTGCTGCCGTACGAGCAATACCTCAAGCGCTTTCCGGCGTACCTGCAGCAGCTCACGATGGAGAGCAACGGCAAGCACGTGACGCTCACGGGCGAGCGTGTCGGGTATGCGACCGGCCCGATCTACTGGGGTGAGCCCGGAACGAACGGCCAGCATTCCTTCTATCAGCTCATCCATCAGGGAACACGCCTCATCCCCTGTGACTTCATCGCGTTTGCGAACACGCTCAATCCCTTGGGCGAGCACCACGACATGCTGCTCGCGAACGTGTTCGCGCAAGGCGAGGCGCTCGCATTCGGCAAGACTCCCGAGGAGGTCAAGGCCGAGGGCACGCCCGACTGGCTCGTGCCGCACCGGACCTTCGAGGGCAACCGGCCATCGAACACCCTGCTCCTCGAGCGCCTGACGCCCGCGGCGCTCGGCAAGCTCGTCGCCCTCTACGAGCACAACGTGTTCACCCAGGGAGCGATCTGGCAGATCGACTCGTTCGATCAATGGGGCGTCGAGCTCGGCAAGGTGCTCGCCAAGCGCATCCTGCCTGAGCTCACGGCGCGCGCTCCGGGACCGCTCGCGCACGACAGCTCGACGCGCACGCTCATCGGCCGCTACCGCGCCCTGCGCAGCGCCTCCTAGCGCGGCTCAGGGGCTCAGGGGCCCGGCAGCGGGATGAATTCGCGATCGTCGAAATCCGGCAGCTTCATGCGCCCCGCGCGCCAATCGACCTTGGCCTGCTCGATGCGCTCCTGCGAGGAGGAGACGAAGTTCCACTCGATGTAGCGCGGGCCCACCGGCTCGCCCCCGAGCGCGATCACGATCGACGGTGCGAGCGTGCGAATGAGCGCACGCCCGCCCGCGGCGAAGACGAGGAGCTGGCCACTCCCGTAGGTGCGCCCTTCGACCTCCACGGAGCCGCTCACGATGAACGCCGCGCGCTCGGGATAGCGCTCCGGCAAGCTCACGTGCGCGCCCTCCGCCAGCGTCCAATGCGCGAGAAACAGCGGCGAGCGCGTCGCAACCGGAGAGACCGCGCCGGCGACCGCTCCGGCGAGCACGCGCACGCTCTCCCCGGGCGACTCGCAGAGCGGCAGCTGCGCGGCCGACCAGTGCACGAAGCTCGGAGCGCACTCCTCCTCCCCCGTGGGCAGCGCCACCCAGCATTGAATGCCGTGGATCGCCCCGCCCTCCGCACGCGCTTTCTCGAACCGCTCCGAATGGGTGATGCCGCGACCGGCGGTCATCCAGTTCACCTCGCCCACCCGCACCGGCTGCTGCGAGCCCACGCTATCGCGGTGCATGAGCTCGCCCTCGAAGAGATAGGTCACGGTGGCGAGTCCGATGTGGGGATGCGGGCGCACATCGAGCGCGCGCGGGATCCCGCGCGGCAGCGCCAGCGGGCCCAAGTGATCGAGGAAGATGAAGGGGCCCACCATCCGGTGCTGCGCATACGGCAGGACGCGGCGCACCCCCAACGCGCCGATGTCGCGGGCCACCCCGTCGATCACGAGCTCGAGCATCGTTCAGTCCCCCGCAGCGCCAGACAGAATGTACCCCACCCCACGACCTTGGCGCAGAGCGGCGCGGCCAAAGCGCGGGCAGCGCGCGCCGCATTGACACCTAACCGTCATGTTCGTGGCCGAGCTCGAGCGGTTGTGAGAAATGGCTCACGGCCGCGAGCGCGCGCCCAACGCACCATGATCGCGCCGAGGCGCGCCACCCAAAGCGTTCTGTCAAATGCAACGCGGGCGGCACCGCGGCACCGGGCAGAAGGGGCTCGGCGAGCAATGCGTGCAACGATGCGCACAGGTGAATACGAGTGAGAGACCGACGCAAGAAAGATGAGGCACGAGGGGATGCCGTGGCGACCCGCGTTGCGGGCGCCAAGAAGCTCGATGCGAATGCGCGCGCGGGCGACACCGTCCCGCTCCGGCAGCTGCCCGATGGGCCCGCGGACGGCGTCGATCCGTACCGCACCGACGAGAGCACCGCGAGCGTGCGCAAGCCGCCGCGCCGGACGCTCGATGACATGCGCAGGCTGAGCGAGCTGATCAAGCGCACGCGCGCCGCGAGCGAGCCCGCGAGCCCGGCCGCCAAACCGATCGGTAAGGCGCGCAGCCGCTGAGCGCGCGCCGCGCGCGCGGTTCTTGCGCGCCAGGCCCCCCGGACCCGCTCATTGCGCGTGCGGCAGCGAGCCCTTGGGCCACAGCAGCCACAGCTCACCCAACTCGCGCATCGTGCCCGCCTCGCGCGCGGCCGCGCTTCCCGTTCCCCAGAAGAAGTCCGCGCGCACCGGGCCGCGGATGGCGCCGCCCGCATCCTGCGCCATCACGAGCCGCTCGAGTGCTACGTCGGACCCCGGGAAAGTGGTCGCGATGAACACCGGTGCGCCGAGCGGAATGAAGGCCGGGTCGATCGCGATGGAGCGCTCGGGCGTGAGCGGCACGCCGAGCGCGCCCTTCGGTCCGAGCGTGGGGTCTCCGAGGGGCGCCTCCTCGAAGAACACGACGCTCGGATTCGCATCGAGGAGCTCGGGGAGCCGCTTCCGATGCGCGAGCGCCCAGGCGCGAATGCGCGGCAACGTCGCTTGTCCCGCGGCCAACTCGCCGTGCTCGATCAGGTAGCGGCCGATCGAGCGGTACGGGTAGCCGTTCTGATCGGCGTATTGCAGGCGGATCGTCTCCCCGCTCGGCAGCCGCACGCGCCCCGAGCCCTGCACTTCGAGAAAGAACGCCCCGAGCGCATCGTGCACCCAGACGATCTCGCGACCGCGTAGCGCCGGATCGCGGTCGAGTTGGGCGCGGCTGAAGTAGGGGACGACCCGGTTGCCCTCGAGGCGGCCCCGCAGCCGCTTGCCCCGCAACTCCGGATAGAGCGCGCCGAGGTCGATCGTGAGCAGATCGGGCGGCGGGGCGTAAAGCGGGGTGTCGAACTCAGCAGTCGGTGAGCGGTCCCCGTCGAGCTGCGGCTCGAAGTATCCGGTGATGAGGCCGCTCGCTTCACGATGCCGGCCGGTCTCGCTCACGATTCGATAGGCATCGAAGTAGCGCTCGAAGAAGGCGCGGGCCTCCACCGAGCTCGCCGGGCTCAGCGCTTGCGCGGCCGCGCAAGCGGTCGCGAAGGCGGCCCGATGCGCGAGCACGCCGCAGCTCGCGCGGAATGCGGGCCAGGACTGGTCGAGCGCATCGCGCTGCCACCCCGGGAGCTCGCTCCATCCCGCCCGCTCGAAGGCGACGCGCGCAGCCGGCGGCGGCGCCGGCGGACAGGACCGCGGCTCGAGTGCGCAGGCGGCGAGAATCGCGGCGCCGGCCGCCGCGGTGAGAAGCGCACGCATTGCCTTCGGCATCGATTGAATCCTCCCCAGCGGGCCGCCGCCGCGCGTGCGGCCGCACTCATCGGGCCGATCAAGACTACCGCGCGAGCCCCGAAACGCTACAATCCCGCGCGCACCGTGTGCGGCGCGGCCGCTCGCGACCTCCTGCACCTCCTCCGGCTCGGAATCAGGACCCGCTCATGAACAGCAAGCCCTACCTGTCCCTCGAGGATGCCCGCAGGATCATCGCGGCCGCCCGCACCCACGCGCAGGCGCACAAGTGGTCCGTGAGCATCTGTGTGTGCGACGACGGCGGGCACCTGCTCGCGCTCGAGCGTACCGACGGGGCGGCGCCGTTCACCGCGCGCATGGCGATTGCCAAGGGTGCCGCGGCGGCGCTCGGCCGGCGCGAATCGAAGGCGTTCGAGGACATGATCAACCAGGGTCGCGTGGCGTTCGTGACCGCTCCGCTCGAGGGTCTGCTCGAGGGCGGAGTCCCGATCCTGGCCGAGGGCCACGTGGTTGGCGCCGTGGGCGTCTCGGGCGTGAAGTCCGCCGAGGACGCCGAGATCGCCCGCGCGGGCCTCGCGGCGCTCGAGATCAGCTAACAGCCATCCCGCCGCCGCGGGCGGGGAACCGGCGCGGGACGAGCCGGGTCAACTCCTCCTTTGTCCCTGCGTTACACTTGTCGTTTACATTGCGCACCGAGGGGTCTTCATGAGGGGTACGCTCGGCCGGTACAGGTCGCTCTGCGCCGTACTGGCCACCGGAATCGGAGTTGCGGCGCTCGCCGGCTGCGGCAATTCGAACTTCTACAACATCACCCAGCCGCAATCCGTCGTGATCGCCGACTTCGCGGGCACCGGTTACCCGGGTGTCGCCGTTGCGCAGGCGCAGATCGACGAGTCGGGCGTCAACCCCGGGGAGCAGCCGGGCTACGTGGCCGTGGTGCTGCAGACCCCGGGCAGTCCCGGCACTTTCGGGTCCTCGACGCACTTTGGCACCAAGGGCAATCCGTTCGCGATGGTCGCCGGGGACCTCACCAACTCGGGCGCGGTCGATCTCGCGGTCGCGAACGGCAACGATCAGTCGATCTCGGTGCTCATGGAAACGGCGCCGAAATCGGCGACGTTCAGCCCCGCCTTGAACGTTCCGACGAGCCCCGCGGGGCTCACGACCACGCCGGATGATGTGGCGATGTGCGACATCAATGGCGATGGGTTTCTGGACCTGGTCGTGGCCGATGCCGGCGCCGCGATCGATCCGGCGACGATTACGACCTATTCGGCGATCGGGGCCGTCACCACGAACGGGCACATCATCGGGATTCTCCAGAACGCTTCATCGCCGGGGACGTTCGGGGCTCCGACCGTGATCGGGCCGGCTCCGACACCCGCGGCGGATGAGTCCCCGACCCCCACGGCGAACGCCATCTACGGCGTGGCCTGCGGGAGCCTCAGCACGACGACGGCCGGCGCACCCCCCGACATCGTGTTCACGAGCTACGACTACCAGGGCGACAACGGCACGGTCTCGATCCTGTTCCACGATCCGGCCCACCCCGGACAGTTCCTGCCGCGCTTCGATCTCTCTCTCCCGGGGCTCTTGCATCGAGTCGTCATCGCCGATGTCAACAACGACGGCCTGCCGGACATCATCGTGGCGAACGCGGGCGCCGGGTCGGACGGCAATGGCACCGCCGGCATCGTCGTGATGCTCCAGGATCCCTCGAATCCCGGCACGTTCGAAGCGCCCGTCACTTATGCGGTGTACGCGGTGAGCGGCTTCGCGGTGGGTGATGTGAACGGGGATGGGTTGCCCGATATCGTGAGCGCGAGCTCCTATCCTCCGGGCACGGGCACCGTGAGTGTCCAGTTCAACGACGCATCGGTCCCGGGCACCTTCTCGGCCACGCCGGTCGAGTACAGCGGTCTCGGCAATCCCGAGGCCGTGGCGATCGGGCCCTTGAGCGGACACACGCTCAATGACATTGCGACGGCCGACAGCACCGGCGTTGCGGTGATGCTCAACGAGACCAGCTCTCCCGGCACGTTCGGGGCACCGGCGCTCGTCGGGGGCTGATCGGACCGCTCGCCGGCTTACGGCGCCCGCGCCCGCAGGCGGCTGTGGCGGTAGCCGTAGGCGGCGTAGATGGCTCCGCCGAGCGCCGACCAGATGACGAGCCGGCTCCACGTCGCATTCGACAGCGCAAGGGTCATGCCGAGGCAGACCACCGCGCCCAGAATGCACGTGAACGGCGCCCAGGGCACGCGGAACGGGCGCGGCGCATCGGGACGCTGCCGGCGCATGACGAGCACGCCCACGCATACGACCGCGAAGGCGAGCAGGATCCCGATGGAGATGAGATCGGCGAGCACATCGAGCGGGAAGACACCGGCGATGAGCGCGGCGCCGATTCCGGTCACGACCGTCGCGACGTGCGGCGTCTTGAAGCGTGGGTGGCAGCGGCTCATCACCGGGGGCAGCAGCCCGTCGTCCGCCATCGCGAGCAGAATCCGCGGCTGGCCCAAAAGCGAGGTCAGGATGACCGAGGTCATGCCCGCGATCGCGCCGATCTTCACGAACACGCCGAGCCAGCCGAGCTGCGGATGCGCATCGAGCGCCACCGCGACGGGCGCATCGACGTTCAACTGCGCGTACGGGACCATCCCGGTGATCACCGCGGACATCGCGACGTAGAGAACGGCCGAGATGATGAGTGCGCTCAGGATCCCGACCGGCAGGTCGCGCTGGGGATTGCGCGTCTCGAGCGCGGTGGTCGAGGCGGTATCGAAGCCCACGTACGAGAAGAAGATGATCGCCGCGCCCTGCAGCACCCCGCTCACGCCGTAGTGCCCGAACTCACCGCTGTTGGGCGGCACGTAGGGGTGCCAGTTGGCGGGATTCACGTAGGCGATTCCGGCGATGATGAAAATCACGATGATCGCGACCTTCAGGGTCACCATGAACGTATTCGCGCCCGCCGAGCCGCGCAGGCCCACGTACAGCAGCGCCGTGAGCGCCGCGATGATGAGCACCGCCGGAACGTTGACGATCGCCCCCGTCGCGACCAGATGCCCGTGCGCATCCTGGGCGATCGGGGCATTGACGAGTGCACCGGGGAGATAAATGTGCGCCTCGGCGAGTAAGTTGATGACGTAGGCGGACCAGCTCACGGCGACTGCGGAGGCCGAGATCCCGTACTCGAGCAGCAGATTCCAGCCGATGAACCACGCGATGCCCTCCCCGAGCGTCACGTAGGTATAGCTGTAGGCGCTCCCCGGCACCGGCAGGAACGCCGCGAACTCCGCGTAGCAGAGCGCGGCGAGCCCGCTGCCGAAGGCCGCGATGAGGAGCGAGACCGTCACCGCCGGGCCCGACTGGTTGGCGGCGACGGTGCCGGTGAGCACGAAGATCCCGGTGCCGATCGTGGCGCCCAAGCCGATCGCGGTGAGTGAGCGGGCGGTGAGCACGCGCCGCAGGCGCTGCGAATCGACGAGCTCGGCGGGCTCGATCGCGCGCACCGCGCACAGCTGATGCCACAGAGCGTTCATGCCGCCGCGCGGCGCGAGGGCACCGACAGGCTCGGGCGTGTCCGGATTCGGGCTCACTGCGGGGAGTGTGGCATGCCGGGCGGCGGCTGTCCCGTGACGCGCTCCCGGCTCGGCGGAGAGAGCGGCAGATGGTGCCGCAGGAGCGTGGCGATGCAGCAGCCCTCGAGTGCTCGATCCGAGCTCGCGGAGCGCTCGCAGGCGATCCCGAGCCGGTCGGCCTTGAGGTCCGCCCACTCGAAATCGTTGCTGCCGTTGAAGAGGTCGCTCACCTCCTTGCCGACGCTCGCGACGTAGGCCTCCGGGCGGCTGCAGTAGCGCGCGATGAACCCGGCCGCGAGACAGTGCGCATGCTTATCCGAGATGTTCGGGGGAAGCATCTTCGCGACCACTGCGCGCATGCAGCCCAGGGAGGAGGGTGCGAGGCGCGTAACGCCCGGGGCCGTGCAGGCGCTCAAGAGCGCGAGCGCGATGAGCGCAGCGAAACCGCGAGTGCGCACGCCGCTCAGCTCTTCAGAAACTCGAGCAGCTCGGCGGTCCGATCGCGCATCAGCGCCTCGCTCCCGCGCGCTTCCACGTTGAGCCGCACCAGCGGCTCGGTGTTCGACGCGCGCAGATTGAAGCGCCAGTCGCGGTACTCGATCGAGAGCCCGTCGGTGAGCTCGATCGTGAGGGCACCGCGCGCGTAGTGCTGCCGCGCGCGCGCGAGCACGCCCTGCGCATCCTCCGCGAGCGTGAGGTTGATCTCCCCGCTCGCCGGGTACAAGCGCATGCGCTCGCCCACGAGCGCCGAGAGCGGCAGGCCGCGCTCGCTCATCACCGCGAGCACGAGGAGCCAGGGGATCATGCCGCTGTCGCAGTAGTAGAACTGGCGGAAGTAGTGGTGCGCGCTCATCTCCCCGCCATAGGCGGCGTCCACCTCGCGCATCCTCTGCTTGATGAACGCGTGACCGGACTTCGAGAGCACCGGCTCACCCCCCAAGCTGCGCACGATGTCGATCGTGTTCCAGGTGAGACGCGGGTCGTGCACGATGCGGGCGCCCGGCTCCAGGCGCAGGAACCGCTCGGCGAGGAGCCCCACCAAATAGTAGCCCTCGATGAACACGCCGCGCTCATCGAAGAAGAAGCAGCGATCGTAATCCCCGTCCCAGGCGAGGCCCACGTCGGCGCCCGCGCCGCGCACGGCCTCGGCGGTCGCCGCGCGGTTCTCCTCGAGCATCGGGTTCGGCACGCCGTTCGGAAAGTGTCCGTCCGGGCTGTGGTGGATCTTCACGAACTCGAACGGCAGGTGCGCCTCGAGCTGATCGATGATGAGCCCGGCCCCGCCGTTGCCGGCGTTCACGACCACCTTGAGCGGCCGCAGCCTCCCGCGATCGATATAGCCCAGCAAGTGCTCGAGGTAGCGTGCACCGATCTCGAGCGGGCGCTCCGCGCCGCGCTTTGCCGCCGCAGCCGGGAGCGTGCCGCTTTCAATGAGCGCGGCGATGTCCTTCAGTCCCGTATCTGCGCTCACCGGGCGCGAGCCCTCGCGCACGATCTTCATCCCGTTATAGCCGGGAGGATTGTGGCTCGCGGTCACCATGATACCGCCGCCCAGGTGCTCGGCGGCGGTCGCGAAGTAGATGCCCTCGGTCCCGCAGAGCCCGATGTCGAGCACCTCGACGCCCGAGTCGGCGAGCCCGCGCTTGACCGCATCGGCGAGCCCCGGGCTCGAGAGGCGGATGTCGTGGCCGACGGCAACCGTGGCCGGGTGCGCGAAGGCGGCATAGGCGCGGCCCACCTCGTAGGCGAGCCGCTCGTCGATCTCCTCAGGGATTCGGCCGCGGATATCGTAGGCCTTGAACGCGGTCAGCTTCCGCACCATCAGCGGGTGGTTCCTTCGCGGCCATAGCGGTCCTCGAAGCGCACGATGTCGTCCTCGCCGAGATAGGAGCCGGACTGCACCTCGATGATGTGCAGCGGAATCTTGCCCGGGTTCTCGATGCGGTGACGCACGCCGACCGGAATGTAGGTCGACTGGTTCTCCTCGAGCAGGAACACCTCATCGCCGCGGGTGATGCGCGCCGTCCCGGAGACCACGATCCAGTGCTCGGCTCGATGATGATGCATCTGCAGCGACAGCGTCGCGCCGGGGTTGACCTTCAGGCGCTTGACCTGGAAGCGCGGGCCGTTCTCGATGCTGTCATAGCTCCCCCAGGGCCGGAACACTTCCCGGTGCAGCGAATGCTCGTAACGCCCCTGCTCCTTCAGGCGCTGCACGAGCTTCTTCACGTCCTGCACGCGGCTCTTCGGCGCCACGAGCACCGCGTCCTTGGTCTCGACGACGACATGGTCTTCGAGCCCGACGGCCGAGACCAGGCGGCTCTCGGCATACAGGTAGCAGCCGCGGGAGTCCTCGACCATCACATCGCCGCGGGCGACGTTGCCGCTCGCATCGGGATCGGAGGCCTCGGCAAGCGCCGACCACGAGCCGACATCGCTCCAGCCGGCCGCGAGCGGCACCACCACGGCGGCATCGGTCTTCTCCATCACGGCATAGTCGATGGAGTCGGCGGGACACGCCTCGAATGCCGGCGCGTCGATGCGCGTGAAATCGAGATCGGCCTTCGCGCTGCGAATCGCCGCCGCGCAGCTTTGCGCGATCTGCGGTGCGCGCCGGGCGAGCTCCTCCAGGTAGCGCCGCGCGCGGAACAGGAACATGCCGCTGTTCCAGTAGTAATTCCCGGAATCGACAAACTCGCGCGCGCGCTCGGCGGAGGGCTTCTCGATGAAGCGTGCGATGCGGAACACCTCCCCGCTCGCCGCGCCGCGCTCGATGTACCCGTAGCCCGTCTCGGGGGTGCTCGGCACGATGCCGAAGGTGACGAGCGCACCGGCCTCGGCGGCCGGCAGCGCCGCGCGCACGGCCTTCTGAAACGCCGGGACGTCGCGGATCACGTGATCGGCGGGAAGAATCAAGAGCACCGGATCGGCCTGCCCCGTGGAGCCGAGCGGGGCTGCCGCGCTCGCGCCCGCGGCGGCGGCGCCGGCCCCCGAAGGCGCTCCGCCGAATGCGGCGTGCGCCGCGAGTGCGATCGCCGGTGCGGTGTTGCGCCCGCAGGGCTCGAGCACGATGGCGCGCGGCTCGATGTGGATCTGCCGCAGCTGCTCGGCGACCAGGAAGCGGTGCGCCTCGTTGCAGACGATCACCGGCGCGCCCGCATCGAGCCCCTCGAGGCGCAGCGCCGTCTGCTGCAGCATCGTGCGCTCGCCGGTGAGCGCGAGCAGCTGCTTGGGGTAAAGCTCGCGCGAGAGCGGCCAGAGCCGCGTACCGGCTCCGCCGGAGAGGATGACGGGGGTCAGCATACGATCGCGGCGGGGTTCCTCTGCGATGCGGGCGGGGGTTCGCGGCGCTGCGAGGTCGATTGTAACGGCAAGGGCGCAACCCCGATAACCCCGGAGTTCGCAAACTGGATCCGGGATCCCAATGACGTCCGAAACCGACTAGTCGCGCTCACGGAAACGTCTCATGATGCCGGCGCATGAACGAGCCCCTGCCTCTCGACCGCCGGACACTCGATCGGGCACGCCTGAGCCGCGATGCACGCTTCGACGGGCGCTTTTTCATCGGCGTCACCTCCACGGGCGTCTACTGCCGGCCGGTCTGCCCGGCACCGAGCCCTAAGTCCGCCCACGTCGAGTACTACGCCTCAGCGGCCGC
>DATKPY010000016.1:0-153473 GCA_035523875.1 Steroidobacteraceae bacterium | reverse complement strand
GCTCCTCAATCCCCGAAGCTTTGAGGATGCGAACGATCGGGCGGAGGACGTCGAATACCGCCGTCTCGGACATTCGCCGAGTGGCTCCATTTGCGTGCTGCATAACTCCCTCCAGGCAAGTTTCGACGCGTCACCAGATGCAAATGCGCCAACGCGGCGTCTGGCGCGCGCTCGGTGATATACTTTTGCAGAAAAAATCGCATACCTGCAACTGACTTGCAACTGGCCATCGCGTGGATAGCGGCTTGCGAAACTCCTGGATGGCCCATGGAGCCCGTCGCGATTCGACATGCAATCCGAATTTCGTGCCGCATTGGTCTCACTCTGCCGACGGGTATTGCACCCGCTGGTCCGCATCCTGCTGCGTTTCGGGGTGAGCGCGGGGGAGCTGAAGTCAATCGTCGATAGCGTCTACGCCCATGCGGCCTCGGAGTATCTCGACGGTCTGGGCGAGCGCGTCACGATTTCCCGTCTCGCGGTCATCACCGGGATGAACCGGAGCGCTCTGCCGCTCATTCTCGCGACGCCCCAGGATGAGTTCAGCCCGCGGAGCAACACGCAGCTGCACCGCGCGTCGCGGGTTTTGACCGGCTGGCACGACGACGTCGACTTTCAGACCCGATCCGGCGAGCCGGCCGTGCTCCCGATCCGAGGCGGACGCCGGAGCTTCCAGGAGCTCGTCCACCGCTACAGCGGCGGGCTGTACTTCCGTACCGTCCTCGCGGAGCTGGTCGCCGCGGGCGCCGTCGAGCGCGCGGGGACTGGAAGTGTTCGGGCCGTCCGACGATCGGTGACGTCGGCAGGCGGTAGCCCGGAGGCCATCTTCTCGGCGGGGCAGCTTGTCGGGGAACTGATGGGAACGCTCGAGCGCAACCTCGATGCGCGCCCTCACGAGCAGCTGCCGGTGCGGATTCACACGCTCCCCATCGATCCGCGGAGTCTTCCGCTGTTTCGTTCGCAGGTCGGACGCCGCGCGGATGCTTTGATCGAGCAGATCGACTCGTTCCTGCAGGCGCATCGTTCGCCCAAAGGACGCTTGCGCCCCGCTACCCGAGCGGCCACGGACGATCTCACAGTGGGGGCAGCCGTCTTTGCGGTGTGCCGGGAGCCTGAGCGGGCACACGGAACCGCCGAAATGCCCCACCGGAAAGGCCGGGAACGGCGTACCAAGCGGTAGGGCGCTGCACGATGCACACCCGGCGATGCCCGACGCGAGTGGCCTTATCCGTTAGGTGAGCTCCTCGCGCAGTGCTCGACGCAGGATCTTCCCGACATTCGTTTTCGGGAGCTCGGTGCGAAAGTAGACGTGCCTGGGGACCTTGTAGGGCGTGAGCGACTTGCGACAGAAGTCGATTAAGTCGCGCTCGGTGAGCGTGGGATCCCTTCTGACGATGAAGAGTGCGACGACCTCTCCCGAGCGCGCATCCGCCTGCGGCACCGCCGCTGCTTCGAGCACCCCGGGGTGAGCGGTCGCCACCTCTTCCACCTCGTTCGGATAAACGTTGAAGCCCGACACCAGGATCATGTCTTTCTTGCGATCCTGAATGTAGACGTAGCCGCGCTCGTCGATACGGCCGATGTCCCCGGTGCGCAGCCAGCCGTCGGGCAGCATCACCATCGCGGTCTCGTCCGGTCTGTTCCAGTATTCGCGCATCACCTGAGGTCCGCGCACGCAGATCTCTCCCACTTCGTCGCCCGCGAGCTCGCGGCCTGCATCGTCCCTGATGGACACCTCGGTCGAAGGGATCGGTAGCCCAACCGATCCGTTGAAGTCCTGATTCGGCGGATTGATGCACACGCCCGGTGAGGTCTCGGTCAGTCCCCAGGCCTGCGTGAGCGGATTGCCTGTCACTTCCTTCCAGCGTGTTGCGACGCCCGACTGCACCGCCATGCCCCCGCCCAACGTGACGCGCAGATTGTGAAAGTCGATCTCGGCGAAGCCGGGCGCGTTCAGAAGCGCGTTGAAGAGTGTGTTCACGCCGCTCAGGAACGCGAACGGATACCGCTTCAACTCCGCAATCAGCGCCTTGAGATCACGCGGATTGATGATGAGCACGTTCTGCCAGCCGAGCCGCACGAACACCAGGCAGTTCGCCGTGAGCGCGAAGATGTGATACAGGGGTATCGGCGTGATCAGAATTCCAGGAGCTTCGCTCGCGCGCAGAAATGCACGAATCCACGCTTCGGCCTGCAGCACGTTCGCGCAGATATTCCCGTGCGTGAGCACCGCGCCCTTGGCGACGCCGGTTGTGCCGCCGGTGTACTGCAGGAAAGCGATGTCCTCGCGACCGAGCTCCACGGGGGCGAGCTGCAGGTGCGCGCCTGCGCGAACCGCGGAGCGAAAGTCGACAGCGTTTGCGATACGCCAGGGCGGAACCTGCTTGCGCACGCGGCGCAACACGAAATTCACGATCGCGGACTTCGGAAAATGGAGCCAGTCGCCCGCCGCGGTGACGAGCACCGACCGCACCTGGGTGCGCGGCAACACCTCCGCGACGACGTGCGCGAAGTTCTCGAGCACCAGAATCGCCTTGGCGCCGGAGTCATTGAGCTGATGCTCGAGCTCGCGCGCCGTATAGAGCGGATTGGTGTTGACAACCGTGAAGCCCGCGCGCAGCGCGCCGAACATGGCAATCGCGTACTGCAGAACGTTCGGCAGCATGATCGCGATGCGATCGCCCCTGTGCAGGCCGCCCGGCCCCTGGAGCCACGCTCCGAAGGCCCGCGAGAGCTCATCCAGCGCACCGAAGGTCAAGGTGCGGCCCATTTGCGTGAAGGCAGGGCGGTTGGCGAACTCGGAGAAACTCCGCTCCGCAAGCTCGCCAACCGAGCGCATGGCGCTCAGGTCGATTTCGGCGGGAACTCCAGGCGGGTAGCTCTTCAGCCAGATCTTTTGCACGCCGCGCTATATAGCACCGCCTCTCCGAAGGTCGCAATGCGCAATGCGCGATGCGCGATGCGCGATGCGACACCTCAGTGCGCGGAGCTCCGCTGCAGCATGGGGCTCAGACGGGGCCAGAGGACGTCGAGCACCCGAGGCTCGCCCGCCGCATCCGGATGCAGTCCGTCGGCCTGCATGAGTGCGGGGTTCAGGGCGACGCCCTCCAGAAGGAACGGGACGAGCGGGATCCGGAAGCGGTGTGCAAGCTCCGGGTACAGCGCGGCGAATTCATCCGCGTAACGCGGCCCGTAGTTCGGCGGCAACCGGATGCCGAGCAACAACACCCGCGCGTGCGCGCGCTCGCAGAGCTCGATCATCTGCGCGAGGTTGTCGCGCGCATCGGCGAGCGGCAGGCCTCTCAGGCCATCGTTGGCGCCGAGCTCGAGCACGACGAGCGCGGGCCGATGCAGGCGCAGTGCCCGGGGAAGTCGCGCGAGACCCCCGCTCGTCGTCTCTCCGCTGATGCTGGCGTTCACGACCGCGTACCCGTACCCTTGGGCGCGCAGCCGCTTCTCGAGCAGTGCCACCCAGCCCTGCTCGGGTGCCAGGCCGTAGCCGGCGCTCAGGCTGTCGCCGAATACCAGGATGGTGCGACTTTCCGCCCCCACCGCGCCGTGGAGCCCGATGAGCAGCAAACCCATAGCGAGCGCAGAGGCGCCCGCCGCTCGCGCAAACGTTCTCAAGGCTCTGAACCTCTCGAAGCAGGTTAGCAGTCCCGAGGGGACGCTGACCATCGTGCACGAGGTCTCGATCGAAATAGCAGCCGGCGAGGCGGTGGCAATCGTCGGGGCGTCGGGCGCCGGCAAGTCGACGCTGCTCGCGCTGCTTGCGGGCCTCGATACCCCGACCTCGGGGAAGATCTGGCTCGACGGCCATGACCTGACGCAGCTCGATGAAGACGGTCGCGCGCGCCTGCGCGCACAGCGCGTGGGCTTCGTATTCCAGTCGTTCCATCTCATTCCCGCGCTCACTGCCCTCGAGAACGTGATGCTGCCACTCGAGCTCGCCGGGCGTGCGGATGCGCGGCGCGCGGCGCTCGCGACGCTCGCCGAGGTCGGGCTCGCAGCGCGCACTGCGCACTATCCGCGCCAGCTCTCCGGGGGCGAGCAGCAGCGCGTCGCGCTCGCGCGCGCGTTCGTCACCAGCCCCGCCGTGCTGTTCGCCGACGAGCCCACGGGCAACCTCGATGCCGCGACGGGCGAGCGCATCATCGATCTCCTCTTTCGCCTGAATGAGCGCTCGCGCACGACGCTCGTGCTCGTCACGCACGAGCGCTCCCTTGCGGCCCGCTGCGAGCGCGTGCTGCACATGGAAGCGGGGCGAGTGGTCGCATGAGCGCGAGCTCTGCACGGCCGCTCGCGGCGCTGGCACTCGCCTCACGAGGCCTCGTGCGTGAATGGCGCTCCGGAGAGCTCGGTGTGCTGCTGCTCGCGCTCACCACGGCGGTCGCGGCGCTGACCGGCGTCGGATTCCTGGTGGATCGGATCGGGATCGCGGTGCGCGAGCAGGCGACTCAGATCCTCGCCGCCGATCTGCGTCTCGGATCGCCGGAGCCGATCAGCGCGACCTACGATCGTGCGGCGGCGCTCGCGGGCGTGCGCTCGGCGCGCACGGTCTCGATGCTGAGTGTCGTGTTTCTCGGTGATCGGAGCGAGCTCACCGATCTGGATGCCGTCTCGGGCGGTTACCCGCTGCGCGGGACGCTCCAGGTGGCGAACGAGCCGTTCGCGGCCGGCACGCCCGCCGCCGGAATTCCGGCCCGCGGCCAGGTCTGGCCGAGCTCGAAGCTGCTTGCGAGCCTCGGCGGCAGGCTCGGTTCGCAGCTCGCGATCGGCGCGGCCAGCTTCCGCGTGACCCGAGTGCTCATCTCGAGGCCCGACCAGGGCGGCACTTTCGCGGAGCTCGCGCCAAGCCTCATCATGAACATCGCCGATCTGCCGGCGACGAAGCTCATCGAGCCCGGGAGCCGGGTGAGCTACGCCGCGCTCTACGCCGGCGACCGCCGACCCATCGAGCGGTTCGGCCGCTGGCTCACCGCCCACAAGCTTCCGGGCGAGCACTTGCGGGACATCACCGAGGCGAGTCCGCAGATCGAGAGCGCCGTGGACCGCGCCGGACGATTCCTCGAGCTCGCGAGCCTCGTGAGCGTACTGCTCTGCTCGATCGCCGTCGCGATGTCCGCGCGGCAGTACGTGCGCCGGCACCTCGATGCAGTGGCGCTTCTCAAGACGCTCGGCGCCACGCGCGCGTTCACGCTGACCGTGAGCGTGGGGCAGCTGCTCCTCATCGCGCTCATCGCCGGCGCGCTCGGCTCGATGGTCGGGTTTGTGGCGCAGGAATGGCTGCTGTACGTGGTACGCGGGCTCATCAATACCGAGCTGCCGCCCGCCGATCTCACGCCCGTTGCGATGGGGTTCACGGCGGCAGTTGCCGTGCTCGTCGGATTCGCGCTGCCCTCGCTCCTGCAGCTCTCGCGTGTGCCGCCGCTGCGCGTGCTGCGCCGGGACATGGGTCCGCCGCCGCTCGCGGTGCTGCTCGCCTTCGGGCCCGCGGCGGCTGTCGTGCTCGCCCTCGTCTACTGGACCGTGCGCGACGTGCGCTTGCTCATCGACTGCCTCGTGGGCTTAGGCGGCTACGCGCTCGCTCTGACTGCGGTCGGCCTCCTGCTCGTCGCCACGGCCGGACGGCTGCGCGGCCGTGTCGGGGTCGCCTGGCGCTACGGAATGGCGAACTTGAGCCGGCGTCGTGCCGACAGCCTGGTGCAGATTCTCGCCTTCGGCACCGGGCTCATGGTGCTGCTCGTCCTGGGCCTCGTCCGCGGCGACCTCGAGCGCGACTGGCGGCGCACGCTGCCCGCCGATGCACCCAACTACTTCTTCGTCAACATTCCACCGGCCGAGCGCGCCAACTTCGTTCGCTTCCTCGAGTCGCGCGGCGCGCGGCTCACGCGCATGCTGCCGATGATCCGCGGCCGGCTCACGGCGATCGACGGGCGGCCCGTCGAATCCAGGCGTTTCGGCGGCGCCCGCGGCTCGGAGTTCGCCGATCGCGAGCAAAACGTCACCTGGTCGGCGGACCTCGGCAGCGGCAACCGCGTGGTCGCGGGGCGCTGGTGGGGAACGGAGGATTCGGGTCAGCCGCTCGTTTCCCTGGCGACGGATTTTCAACGGTCGCTCGGCCTGAAGCTCGGTGATCGGCTCACCTTCGAGATCGGCGCAGAGTCCTTCACGGCGACGGTCGCGAGCATCCGCGACGTGAAGTGGGACAGCTTCCAGCCGAACTTCTTTATCGTCTTCGCGCCGCACGTGCTCGATGCCGTCGCGGGAACGTACCTCACGAGCGCGTACTTTCACCCCTCGCAGGGCCGCGAGCTCGCCGAGCTCGCGCACCAATTCCCGAGCGTCTCGATCTTCGATATCGACGACCTGCTTTCCCAGGTTCGCTCGCTCGTCGACAAGGCGACTCTCGCCGTGCAGAGCGTTTTCGCCTTCACGCTCTTCGCCGGCCTCACCGTGCTGCTCGCAGCCGTGCAGGCGAGCCGCGAGGAGCGCCGCTTCGAAAGCGCGATGCTGCGAACGCTCGGCGCGAGTCGCGGCACCGTGCTCCAGGGCGTGCTTGCGGAGTTCACCACGCTCGGTGCACTCGCCGGGCTCCTCGCCGCGGCCGGCGCGTGGGGCGCCGGCGCATTCGTCGCCTCACGGATCCTGCAGGTGCCCTACGCCCTCGATCCGTGGATCTTCCTCATCGGCATGGCCGGCGGTGCGCTACTCGTCGCCGCGAGCGGGTGGCTCGCCACCCGCTCGGTCGTCACCCAGCCGCCGATCGTGACCCTGCGGGCGGGCTGAGCGCGCGCCCCATACCCGGTCAGCTCGCGCGGAGCGCCGTCGCAACCGGCAACCGCGCCGCCCTGATCGAGGGAAGAATGCCGCCGAGCAGCGCGATGGAGAGCGCCCAGCACAGAGCGACCACCACCAGGTGCGGCGTGACGGCCATCGGAAAGGTGATTGCCTGCGCGACCACGAGGTGTCCATTGAAAAGGTACCAATCGACGGCGGCGCCGAGCAGCGCCGCCGGGATCGCGAGCAGCAACCCCTCCGCGAGCACCGAGATGACGACCGGAATTGCGCTGAAGCCGATCGCGCGCAACGTGGCGATCTCCACCGTGCGGGCATCGACGCTCGCGTACAGGCTCGCGAGCGCGCCGCAAGCCGCGCCGAGTCCCATCAGCCCGCCGAGGAAATAGCTGATGAAGTCGAGGAGTTGCCGCCGGGATTTGATGATGGCTTCGTTGCTTTCCTCCTGCGTCTCAACGTCCGCCTTGAGCGTCGGATCGCCGGTGACCGCATTCTTGAACGTCGTGAACGCGCCGGGGGATTCGAGGACCACGTCCACGACGTTGAATGTCGATTGCGGGAATGCCGACAGCATGGTATCGGCATCCCCGATGACCGAGTCCTCGAGCGCCGTGGCCGTGCTGTGGTACGCACCGACGATCCTCCATGGGGTACCGCGCACTCGCACCTCGTCGCCCACGTCGAAGTGCCTGAAACGCTCGCGGATCAGGTCACTCACGATGAGCTCGTGGAGCCCGGCTTTGAAGTATCGTCCCGCGATGATGTGGAGCTCGGGGTTGATCGTCACCCATTCGGGCGTGACGGAGAACAAGCTCACGGTACCGCGTTGATTCTGGCGATTGACCGCGCTGATGAACATGAACACGGTGGCCGTGACTTCGGGCTTACCGGCGGCGTCGCGCTTGATGCCCGGCTTGTCGGCAATGCTCGCGAGGATCGTCTTCGGCAGGGAGCTCTGCAGGGCCGATTGCGCGCCGCTCGAGAGAACCACCACGTCGTCGGCGCTGACGCCGGTTTGCACGAATTTCTCGAGCCCCGCGCTGAGCGCGAGCATCGCGACCAGTACGCCCATCACCGTGGCGATGCTGATCACGGTGACGAGCGAGGTGCCGAGCCGCTCGGGGATGCTGCGGATTGCGGCGACGGTGAGGAGCCATACGTAGCGGAGCGCGCGCATGTCGCGAGGTCTCAGCGGTTGGCGAGCGCGTCGACCACGCGCAGCCGCAGCCCACGCCAGGCCGCCATCGCGCCGCCCGCGAGCGCGAGCACGAAGGCGCAGGCAATGCCTATCGCGAAGACGCTCGGCGGCACGGTCACCGTGCCGATCTCTTCGCGGGCGACAGGCAGAAGCCGCATGCCGAGCCACAGACCAATCGCGGCGCCCGCGAGGCAGAGCACGAGCGTCTCGGCGAGGATCAGCACCATCACGCTGCGGTCGGAGAAGCCGACAGTCTTGAGAACGGCGAGCTCCGGGGTGCGCTCGCGGATCGATTGCATCATCAGCGCCCCGGTCGCAAAGAGCAGCACGAAGAATGCGGCGCCGACGATCCGATTTGCGACGGTGTCGAGATCGCCGAAGTTGGCGACCTCGGCCTCGACGAGCTCCTGCTCCGACTGCGTGAGCGTCTCGTTCGACGAGTTCGTGTAGCGCGAGTCGATCGCCTGCTCGATCTGGGGGGCGCGCGCCGGATCGGCGATGCGCAGGACGGCGAGGTTGATCGTATCGCGTGCCGGGCCCGTCGGCAGCGACTCGTTGATGTAGCGGTAGTGGGTGATCAGAAGCCGCGAGTTATCCTCATTGTCGTCCTCGCTGTCCACCCACGTTCCGACGATGTCGAACGTCCAGTCGTTCGTTCGATCCGCGCGCTGCAGCTCTTGCGGCGAGGACTGCAAGGTCACGCGCTGGCCGACCCTCCAGCCGTATTTCTGCATGGTGCCGATGCCCACAATCGCGCCGTCCTGAACCTGGCGCATCGCGCGTACCTGCGCGGGGTCCACCTTGTCTTCCGAATACACCGCGAGGAACGAGTCCACGTCGGTTCCGCAGATCGGCACGCCCTGCTCAGGCCGCTGATAGGTGGCCCCGAAACAGTACCGGTACGTGACGTCACGGACTCCGGGCACGGTCTTCAGCCACTCGACCATCGAGATCGGGAGTGGGAATCCCAGCTGCAGCTTGCTGCCTACGTACAGGCGATCCGCGTGGGTCGCGGCGATCGCGTGGTTGATGCCGGCTGCCAGCCCCTGGAGCACGCCGAACAGCGCGAAGGCGATGATCACCTGCGCAAGGATGAGGATCGAGCGGCTGGGTTTGCGCCGGATTCCGGCCCACACGAGTGGAATGAACTTCACCCGCCGCTCCCCCATTCGTGCCGCAGCTCGGCGCCGGGATCGGGGGGAAGTCTAGCGCGGCCGGCCGGGAGTGTCGCGGTCCGGTGCGCGACCCTCAGCGGCCGCGCGCAACCGGCGTCAGTGCTGGATCGCGATGGTGAGCCACGAGTCGGGCTGGGGCTGACCGCGCCAGTCGAGCCCTTCGATCGTGAATTGATAGGTTCCCGGCCCGAGCGCGGAGCTGTTGAGCGCGATGCGTAGGTGGCCGTTCGAGTCCTTGGCGAGGTTGTCGATGATCGCAACGCGACCCTGATCGATGCGATCGATCGTGATGCGGTATTGGCGGTACTGCGAATGGGTCATGTCGATTTCGAGCTTCACCAGCTGGGTCTCGCCGCCGCCGCCGATGGTCACTACCGGTGTGTTCGAGGCCCCCTCGGAGCTCGGGAGCAAGCGGATGGTGCGAGTGCTCGTCGCCGGATCGAGCGGCTGATCGGCGACCTGTTGGGTCAGGGCTGCGATCTGGCGGCGCGCATCCGTGCCTTGGCGCGCGAGGGTAACGGTCGCGATCGCCAGAGCGATCGCGGCGATCCCGAGGCCGATCGCGAGATAGGGCTTCTCCCAGAATCTCTTCGGCTCCTCGTGCCAGGGTTCCGGCTTGCCGCTCGCCTCGAGCAGCCGCAGTCCGGCGTTGACGCGCTCGGGCAGGCCGATCTCGTCGAGGAGCTCGGGATGCTCGCTGCAGAATCGCTCGAACTCCGTCGCACCCCTGATCGGCAGCTTTCCTGAGAGGTAGCGCTCGACGATCTGGTTGCGCGCGATGAAATCGCGGTCCATGACCGCCGGGCTCGCAGGCGCCGCCACGGCGGGAGCGGCGGCGCTCGGCGGCGGCGGGGAGGGCATCTGCAGAGTCGCAGAAGCGGAGACGCCGCCCGGCTTGGGGCTCTGCGTCGGGCTCGGGGTGGGGCTCGGCAGCGCGCTCGGCAGCGCGCCGGGTGCCGCGCTCGGCGACGGCGGAAGCGTTGGCGGCGAGCTCGGGCTTGCCGCGGGACTCCCGGCCGCGCGACCCGCCTCGGGCTCGGCGGGGCGCGCGGAACGTGAGGGAGGGGGCGGGGTCGGCTCGACCGGATCGGGGCTCAGGGGCTCGAATTCAGCGCGAGAGGCAGCTTCCATAGTTTGGGCTCGCTGAGCAGTCGGGCACTCCGTCGGGGAGCCGGAAGCAGGCGCCGCTCGGCTCCCTGGGTCCGTTGCAGAAACGCGGTTCGCCACTCCGGCCGTGAACCGGTCGCGATCCAGGACAGCGGTGCGCGCCCGGTGCTCTCGCACCGCGCGGGGTTGCCCGCCGGCTTTGCTGAGACCCGTGGACGGAACATCGAGTCGTGCGCTTCCGCTTCAGCCTCGGCTCACCTGCATCGAGGTATCCTGCGCTGCCACGCGCCTCGAGCCTGCGTCCTGGCTCACAGATCCTCGCTGCGGGCCGAATCTGCGAACTGGATCGCGTTTCCTCAGCCAGCCGCGAGGATCTGGCGTGCCGCGCGTTCGCCGCTCGCGAGAGCGGCCTCCACGGTGCCGAGCTCGCCCGCCTGGGTCGCTTCCCCGGCGAAGAACAGCCGCTCTGCGAGCGGCTCGGCGAGCCGATCTGGCGCCTGCATGCCCCCGACAATCACGTAGCTGTATGCGCCCAGGGTGTGCGGGTCCGACTGCCAGTCGTGGACATAGCCGGCGACGAGCTCCTCGTGCGACGGCGCAGCGCTCCCGAACAGCGAGCGCACGGCCCCGAGCGCGAACTCGATCAGCTGCGGAGCGGGAGCGCCGCTCAGCGCGAGCGCGCGCGGGCCACCGCTCCAGAGCGTGAGGACCGGCGTGCGCGCGGGCAGGGACGTCCACGCCGTGGGAAAGGGTCCGCCCGGTGCGTGGAGGAACCCTGCGTCGGCAAAGCGCCCCGCGCTCAGCTGCTCCCAGAACGCGCGCCGAAAGCGCAGCACGACTTTGATCACGGCGCCGGGCGCGAGTCCCTGCAGCGCTTCGGCCTTCTGCTCGAGCGGCGGGTCGAACTCGACCGCGCCCAAGCCGCCGGGCGGCTGTTTGAGCACGCCGAGGGGAAGGGTGATGAGCGCTGCGCGCGCCGTGGCTTCGCAAGGCTCGCCACGGGAGCGGCCCGAGATGCGTACCCGGTCGCCGCCCCAGGCGACGCAGCCGACCACGGTCTGCAGACGAAGTTGCGTGCGCTCGGGATCGAGCTCGCGGTGCAGGCTCTCCAAGAGCGCGGCGTACCCGTGCTGCGGGCGGTACTGTCCGCCGTCCATGCCGCGCCACTCTGCGGCGATCGCGCGCACGCTGGCACGCTTCGGATCCGCCGCATCGAATCCTTCGGCCATCATCCGTGCATAGGTGCGCGCGGGGGCGAGCTCCGGCTCGGCCGCGGCGCGCGCGAGAAACTCATCGAGCGACAGGTCTTCCTCGCCGAGCGAGTCCACCCGCTCGATGAGCCGCTGCACGCCGGCGAATGCGTTCCCTCGCGGATCGAGTCGCCCATCGCGCAGCGTCCAGCGCTGCCCGGTCACCTCGATCGCCTCGGTGCCGAAGCGCCTGAGGAGCCTCATGGTGGCGGGTGCCGCCCCGTGAATGAACTCGGCGCCGAGCTCGATCGGAACGCTTCCGGCGGGGTCAGAATGGGTGAGGATGCGGCCGCCGATGCGATCACGCGCCTCCAGAATGAGGACCGAGCGGCCGGCGGCGGCGAGCACCGCCGCGGCATTGAGCCCTGCCGCGCCCGCTCCCAGCACCGCAACGTCCCAGTCGCGCCAGGATGAGGCCATCGCCCAAGCTTAGCGCTATCTATTTCGAGCTCGCCAGATCGGCAGCGAGCGCTTCGAGCCGCTTCGGCGCATCGAACAGCGGCCCCTCGGCAAAATCGAACCCCGCGGCCGTGAGCCAGCGGCTGCTCGACTCGCTCGCCACCTGCTTCGCCGCGCAGTGCACGCCGAGGACCCGCACCGCTTGCGCGATGGCGACGACGCGGGCCTGGGCGAGCTTATCGCGCAGGGCCGCGCCGATGAGCCGCGCGTCGACCTTGACCAGCCGCAGCGCGGGCGAGCGCAGCAGCTCGAGCCCGCCCGAGTCGAAGGTGAAATCGTCGATCGCCCAGCCGCAGCCGAGCGTCTCGAGCGAGCGCACCAGGCGCTCGACCGCCGCGCGGTGGCGGATGCAATCGAGCTCCGCGATCTCGAAGACGAGTGCGCCGGCGGGCAACGCGGAGTGGGCGATGGGGCCTGCGATCCGATCGCCGAGCGTGGCGACCTCGAGCACGGCACCCGTGAGCGGTAGCGAAAATTTCACGGGCGCCGACTCGAGCAGGGTGCCGTGCACGGAGCACCAGGCGATGAGTGTGCGCAGCGAGCGCACGAGTGAGTCGACCGGGTCGTCCTCCGGCGTCGCGACGATGACCTCATCCGGCCCGGTGACGGCGGCACCCGCCGCGCGGGCGAGCACGCGATAGTGACGCAGCCGCCCGCCCACCCGAAGCTTCGCGAGCTCCTGGACGTGCAGCTCGAGCGGGATGGCCGGCGGTGCGGCCAGGACCGGGATTTCCCGCGTCGGCACGCCTCGGGCCGCGGATAAGGGGGGCGGCGCTGGCCGGACGGCCGACGCCGGCGCCACGGGCGCGGCCGCTGATCCGGGTGGCGCCGGTGCGCGCGCCGGAGGCGCTTTCGCGGGCGGATCGGGCGGCGACCATTCGATCGTCTCGAGACTGCGCGCCGGAGCAGCGACTGGCGCGGGCGCGGCCGGGGTCGATGCCGCCGGGGCGGCCTTCGCTGCCGAGGCGGGCGGGGATGCTGCGAGCGCCGGCACGACGAGGGGCGCCGCTGCCCCAGGCGGCGGCGCGGCAGGCGGTTTGGAGATGATCGGCACTTGCGCGGTGCGCCCGGTGCCGCGGCCCGGCGCCGTCGGCGGCTTCAGCAGGATCGCGATCCGCTGCAGGATCGCGCGCAGCGATGCCGTGCCCAGAATGCGCGCGGCGATACCGGTGATGAGCACCTTCGAATCGACGAGGAGCATCGCGAGACCGACGAGCTCGGACTGCGGCGAGCGCACCGCAAGGAACAGCGCGCCGCGACCGTCGCGAAAGTCGCTCTGGCGATGCAGGCTCGCCGGGTCCTGCGCGAGCGCATGCAGTGCATCGACGACGAAGCCGTGCTCATCGGGACCGAGGGCGCCCTCGGACAGCCACAGCACGTCGCCCGCGGCCGTGCAGAGGGAAACCGAATGCAGGCGGATCGGCGGGAGCGCTGCGCGCAGCTCCTCGCCAAGAGACTCGGCCGTCGCGGGCTCGGTGCCCGGCTCGCGCGCCGGCAAACGCTGGGCGGTCGGTGTGGACACAAGGATCCCCGGTACGCAATAGAACGGCTGACTCGAACCCCCGAGGTGCTTGCGCGCCACGCAGACCGCGTCGAGCCGCGTCCGTAGAGTGGCAGGACGCTCCGTCGCCCACCGTGACCGTCCTCGCGTTCTGTCGCTGCCTGCCGACGCCGAACGCCATCTGCGGCCCGCGCGTCGCGCGGCGCGCGCAATATGTCACCGGCGCGCAGTCCTCGTACGCACTCGAGCCGGTGCGCGCCGCGCGCCGTGCACTCGCCGGTCGTCGGCTCCTAGTCCGAGATCGGATGAGCGTGGCGAGGCGGGACGGGGCGATTGAAGTGGTATTCGCGACCCGCGAATGAAACAATACGGCCACCGAAACGGATCATTGCGCAGCGCGTGAATCTAATCTGGATGCCAGCGCAGCTCGCCGTGTTGGCCAAGGTCGTCGACCTCAACGGCTTCTCGGCTGCGGCCCGCGCGCTCGGCGTTCCGAAGGCGGCCGTCAGCCGCGCCGTCGCGGATCTCGAGACGGCGCTCGGTGTCCGCGTGCTCGAGCGCACGACGCGCCGCCTCTCGCTCACTTTCGCCGGACAGCTCGTCTATCCGCACGCGCGCCGCCTGCTCGAGGAGACGGAGACCGCGCAATCCCAGATCGCGCGCCTGCGCGCTCCGCCCGCACGACCCTTACGGGTCGCGGCCGATCCCACTTACGGCCGGGTGCTGCTCACGCCGCTCGTACCGCGCTTCCTCGAGCGCTTTCCGCACGTGCCCCTCGAGCTCGTCCTCTACACAAAGGGCGTCGAGGCGTCCTGGGACATAGCCCTGTGCGCGGGTACGGAGGAGCGCGCCGGTCTCGCGGAGCGCGCGCTCGGTGAGCCTCCGGCCGTGCTCTGCGCCACCGGCGTCTATCTCGCGGAACGGGGCGTACCGCAGCGACCCGAGGATCTGGCTCGACACGACCTGCTCGCTCCCGAGGGCGACAGCCCCGAGATCCGGCTCGTGCTCGCGCGCGGCGCACAGCGCGCCGAGGTGCGACTGTCGCCGAAGCTCGCGGTCGACGATCCCGCGGTCGTGCACGCTGCGACCGCCGCGGGGCTCGGCATCGGGGTGCTGCCGGAGTTTCTCTGCCGCCAGGGGCTCGCGACGGGGCGGCTCACGCAGGTGCTGCCGGAGTGGAGCCTGCCGCCGGCGGCGGCGTTGCGGGCGGTGTACCCGCAGGCGCTGCGCGCGGACGCCCGCGTGCAGCAGTTCGTGGATTTCATCGCGGCGAACATCGTTCCGGCGCTCGCGCGGGCTTGAGCCCGCGCTGCGCGGCGCCGCACGGGGATACCTCGAGCCA
Source organism: Steroidobacteraceae bacterium (assembly GCA_035523875.1). Classification (GTDB taxonomy): domain Bacteria; phylum Pseudomonadota; class Gammaproteobacteria; order Steroidobacterales; family Steroidobacteraceae; genus JASHUC01. The sequence goes on along the minus strand of DATKPY010000016.1, from coordinate 138,646 downwards.
TGTACCGGGCACCTCTCAAAGACATCGGATTTGTCCTCAACGAGCTGCTGGGCGAGCACTCGCCGCCCGCGCGGGGTGGCTTCCCCGATTACTCCCCCGAGCTCGGCGCCACGATCCTCACCGAGGCGGCGCGCTTTGCCGAGACGGTGCTCGAGCCGCTCAACAAGCAGGGCGATCGCGAGGGGGCACACTGGAGCGCGACCGGCGTCGCCGCGCCCGCGGGGTTCAAGGAGGCGTACCGCCAGTTCGTCGAGGGCGGCTGGCCACAGCTCGGCGTGAGCGCCGCCTACGGCGGTCAGCCGGTGCCGCAGATGCTGACGACGGCTGTGCAGGAGATCTGGGCGTCGGCGAACCTCGCCTTCAAGCTCTGTCCGATGCTCACCCATGGTGCCGCGCACGCGCTCGAGCTCACCGGCTCCGAGGCGCAGCGCGCGCTCTATCTGCCGCGGATGGTGAGCGGGCAGTGGACCGGCACGATGGTGCTCACCGAGCCGCACGCCGGCTCCGATCTCGGACTCATTCGCACGCGGGCGGTGCCGGATGGGGATCGCTACCGGCTCTTCGGGCAGAAGATCTTCATCACCTGGGGCGAGCACGACTACACCGAGAACATCGTCCACATGGTGCTCGCCCGCATCGAGGGGGCACCCGGCGGCACCCGCGGGATCTCGCTTTTCATCGTGCCCAAGGTGCTGGTCGGGCCCGACGGCCGCCTCGGCGAGCGCAACGACGTGCGCTGCGTGTCGATCGAGCACAAGCTCGGCATTCACGCGAGTCCCACGTGCGTGATGGCTTTCGGCGAGCGCGACGGGGCGGTCGGCTATCTCGTCGGTGAGCCTAACCGCGGGCTCGAGTACATGTTCATCATGATGAATACGGCGCGGCTTGCGGTCGGGCTCGAGGGATATGCGGTGGCCGAGCGTGCCTTCCAGCAAGCCGCTGACTGGGCACGCAGTCGCGTCCAGGGCGCCCCGCTCGGCGTGCGCGGCGCCCCCGCGACGACGATCGTGCACCACCCGGACGTGAAGCGGATGCTGCTCACGATGAAGGGGAGCGTCGAGGCGATGCGCGCGCTCACGCTCTATGCGGCCGGGGCGCTCGACCTCGCATCGCACCACCCGCAGCCCGCGCAGCGAAGCGCCGCACAGCTGCGCGCCGATCTCCTCATCCCCATCGTCAAGGGCTGGTGCACCGAGCTCGGGATCGAAGCGGCCTCGCTCGGCATCCAGGTCCACGGAGGCATGGGCTTCATCGAGGAGACGGGCGCCGCGCAGTTCCTGCGCGACGTGCGCATCACCGCCATCTACGAGGGGACCACCGGCATCCAGGCGAACGATCTCATCGGGCGCAAAATCGGCCGCGACGGCGGAGCCGCGATGCGCGCGCTCATCGCCGAGATGCAGGCCGAACTCGAGGGACTGCGCCGCGGCGCAGCGGCGGCCGCCCCGGTACGCGAGGCCGCGCTCGAGGGCATTGCTCGCTTGAGCGCGGCGACCGAGGCGCTCATCGCGAGCGCCGGCGCGGGCCCGACGCGCCCCGCCGCGGTAGCGGTGCCCTACCTCGAGCTCTGCGGCTACAGCATCGCGGGCTGGCTCGTGGCGCGCGCGGCCGAGATGGCCGCCGCACGGCTCGCAAGCGGTGAGCTCGGCCAAGCGAACGGAGCGCTGGAAGGCCCCTTCTATGCCGCCAAGCTCGCCACTGCGCGCTTCTATGCCGAGCAGCTGCTCCCGCGCACGCTCGCGCTTGCGCGCATCGTCGAGCGCGGCTCGGCGAGCGTCGAGGAGACCGACCCCGGATTGATCTAGAAGGGGCGCGGAGCCTGCCGCCCCTCAGGGCTTGGGCTCGCGTTTCACGTCGTGATCCATGAACTCGAGCCAGAACCCCTGCGGGTCGGGCACGAAGAATGAGCGCGTCGTCGGTCCGATGAAAACGGGCGCGTTCGAGCGGCTGAGGGTGTGGAGCCGGGCGCTGTGCACGCGCGCGATCATCACATCGTCATCGCGGCTCATGAACAGGAAATGCGCCGTCCCGGGATCCTGAATGTACGCGCGTTTGAACCGGCGGTTGTGATTGCGGTACTCGATGAGCTCCAGGACGACAGGCGATCCCGGCACCATCGCCATCGCGAGACGGAATGGGCTCGAGATGCCCGTGAGCCGCCGGTACGCCTGATCCCCGAGCCACGAGGGGCTCACCCAGAACCGGAGATCGGGCCCGGCGAGGTGCCGGTACATGCGGCAGGTGGCCTCGAGATCGTTGACGATGACCGCGACGCGCGCGCCCAGGACTTTCGCGCCGGCGGCGGCCGTGGTGAGCGGCGCCGGCGTGATCTGCATCAGCTCCACCGGATAGCCATCCGGATCGCGCACGAACACCGCGCGGATCGTGCCGGTCAGGCCCGGCCATCCGGAGAGCTCGACGGGCTTGCCGCCGACGCTGATCACGGGAGTGCGCTCCGACTTGAGCACCGCGAGCGTCGCGTCGAGATCGCGCACCACGAGCTTGAGATAGCTCGCGCCCGGATCGGTGAGCGCCGGGCGATAAGGGCGCGAGCGGATGCCCTTGATCTCGATCGCCTCGATCGTCATCTGCGGGCCGCCTGCCGTGGCCGCGGTTCCCGGGATGGGCAGGAGCGAGACGCGGCTCACCGAATCGTACGCGTTCGCATCCTCGCCGAGCTCGGCGAACTGCGCGAGCGGGTGGCTCACCATGAAGACCCGGGGCGCGGTGCGCGCGCCCACGAGCCCGAGCCCGATGAGATCCGAGTAGAAATGGACGATGTCCTCCTCGTCCCCGATCTCGCGGCCGAGGTGCCCGGCACGCAGCACATCGCCCGCCGGGACGCGCTCCGTGGGGGGCGCATCGAGGGTGCCGCAAGCCGCATCCGCGAAGGCCGGGGTGGCGACGAGGAGCGGGCAGCAGGCGAGCGTGAAGCCGAGCGCCGCCCCTGCGTAGGCGACCCGTGTGCGCCGAGATGCCATCGCCCCCCCCTCAAGCACCCGCACGAGGAAACTCAGGCCCATGATCGGAGCGCATCATATCGGAGAGCGAGCGACGGGTGTGATCGGGCCTGCCAACCGGGTCGTCAAGGCGCTCCGCGGCCTTCAGCTCTATCACGCCTGCAAGTCGAATTGCTCGGCGCGCGTGCGACTGCTGCTCGAGGAGAAGAGACTTCCCTGGATCAGCCATTACGTCGATCTGTACACGAAGGACAATGTCTCCGAGGAATACTTCGCGATCAATCCGAAGGGGCTCGTTCCGACCCTCGTGCACGACGGGCGCGTGATCGTCGCCGACCATCACGACGCTCAAGCGGGCGAGCTTCCCGTTCGACGATTTTCCGCGGCTCATGGCGTGGTACCAGCGCATCGGCCAGCGTCCCGCATGGGAGCGGGCGCTCGAGTTCTGGCAGAGCCCGCCGCGGGAGCGCGTGGTGGAGATGCGCCCGGGCGGCTAACCCGCCCGCGCGCGACGGCGCGGAACGCGCAGCGCCAGCGTGAGCGGCTGGTTGAGATTCTGCAGAAAGTCCCGGCGCTCATCCGCGGTGAGCCGCGGCCAGTCGATCTTGCCCGCCTCGCGGCGATCGAGCGCGTGGTCACCGATGCGCGCCGTGGCGCGGCTCGCGCTCCGCCGCCGCGACGGGAGCCGACGCGTTGCGCCCTTGCTCAGCAGCTCCACGATCGCCGCGGCGACGCCGGGGTCGCGCGGCAGCTCACCGTGCAGGACCGGCGCGTAGTAGCTGCGTGCACCGGCGAGCTCGGCGGATGCGATCGGCACCGTGCCGTCGCCGTGCCGGGTGATCGTGTAGAGAAACTGGTCGCGGCGCCGCGTGGCGCAGGTCACGGTCGGGAATCCGGTCCCCACCACGCACACACAGCGTTCATCGGCGGGCGCGAGCCTGTCGGGGAGATCACGCGCCGCGCGCAGCAGCAGCGGATCGGGGAGCGGTCCGCCGGTGGGCCAGACATCCGGATCGAGCAGATCGAGGGTACCGCTCAGGCCCGCGCGCGGCAGCAGATGATAGAGACTCGGGAAGGTGCGAAAGACCGCTGCGGCCAGGCCCGCAGCCGTGTGGCGCGCATCGAGGCGTGCGATCCGGTGCACCACCTCCGCCGTGCCGCGCAGCGCCTGGACCGCGGCGTACGAGCCTGAGTTCGGCGTTCCGAGCAGCACCAGCCGCACCACCTTGCCGCCGCCGCGCAGCGCGAGCGCAGCGCGGCCGAGCAGCCCGCCCAGGCTGTGTCCGACGACCGCGAGCCGCTCCGACGGCTCCGCCGCGATGCGCTGCGCGAGTGCGGCACCGAGCGCATCGACGCCGAGGCGCCAGTCGTAGTGATGGAACACCGCATCGAGCCCGGCAGCGCGCAGATGCAGCTTCAGGCGCAGGTACGAGTAGAGCACCACTCCGCAGGGCGTGGGGCGCAGCGCGCCCGCAACGACGAGCTCGGTGAGCCGTCCCTGCACGATGTCGAGCGGATCGAGCCACAGAATGTCGTACGGGAGCGGCGCGTGCCGCGGGAACCCGAGCTGCGAGCCCATGATCCCCGGCACGATGATCGTGCGAAGCGCATCGGGCGCTCGCCGAGCGCCGCCGGCCGCGCGTGCCAGCCGCACGAGCACGCGGTACTCGGCCGGGCCGAAGAAGGCCTCGAGCTCGGCGCGCTGCGCGCCGCTCACCAGCAGCCTCTCCACCTCCTCGTCCGTCCAGGCGAACCGGTCATACGGGGTGACGTGATCGGGAGGGCCCGGTGAGCGGACGCCTGCGCCGGCAGTGGGCTCGACCGCCACTCACTCCCTGCCGATCGGACGCACGCGCGCAACGACCCGGATCTCGCGCCCGCTCGCGAAGCGCAGCACGAGCGGCACCGTCTCACCGGGGATGAGTGCCTGCTTGAGAGAGAGCAGCATGACGTGCAGCCCATCCGGCCGCAGCGTCACCGAGCCGTGCGGCGGCACGGTCAAGCGAGCGACCATGCGCATGCGCGACATGCCGCCCACCACCGTCGTTTCGTGCAGCATCGTGTCCCCGGCGAGCGGCGAGCTCACCGCGACCAGGACCGCCGGCGCGTGGCTGTCGTTGCGCAAGGTAAAGTAAGCTGCCGCCACCCCCGTTCCCGGTGGCGGCTGAGGAATCCACGCGTTCTCGACCGAGAGGCCGCCGGAGTCCGATTCGGCCGGTGGCGCCGCGAGCACGGCAGCCGCGAGCATCGCAAGCCCGACCGAGGCCAAGAGGAAGCGTCTGTGAACCATCGAGCCGTGCCTGCGCGAGTCGGCCGTCGCAAGCCGCGATTATGCCAGAGGGCGAGGGGGACGCCTCATGTCCGCGGACGCTGAGACGCGCGCACTTGCGGGTGCCGAGCGATTCGAGCCCCCGGCATCGAGCGCGCGACGCACCCTGGCGCTCATCGTGCTCATCACCGGAGGTCTCGGTATCGCGAGCGCCGGGATCTTCGTCCGTTTGTCGGAGACCGGACCGACTGCGACCGCGTTCTGGCGCGGGGCGCTCGCCCTGCCGTGCCTCGCCGTCTGGGCCGCCTGGGAGTCGTGGCGCAACCGCGCGCGCGGTGCGCGCCGCTCACCGCGGCGGCTCGACGTGCGGTTCTTCTGGTCCGGGCTGTTCTTCGCGGGGGACCTCGCGCTCTGGCACTGGTCGCTCCTCATGACCTCCGTAGCCGCATCCACGCTGGAGGCGAACCTCGCGCCGGTGCTCGTGAGCGCGATTGCGTGGGTCGTCTGGCGCGAGCGCCCGCGGCCGCAGTTTCTGCTCGCGCTCGCCCTCGCCTTGGCCGGCGTGGTGCTCATCGTCGTGCCGAAGCTCGGCGGCAGCGGGCGCGCGCTCACCGGCGACCTGTTGGGCATCGCGACCGCCGGATTCTACGCAGGCTACATCCTGGTCGTCTCACGGCTGCGCGCCGTGCACGGCACCGGCGCCGTGATGTTGTGGACCACGCTCATCTTCACGGCTCTGCTGCTGCCGCTCGCGCTCACACAGAAGTTCCTCCCCGACACGGCGCACGGCTGGGTGCTGCTCGTCGGGCTCGCGCTCACCGCGCAGTTCTTCGGTCAGGGCATGATCGCCTACGCGCTCGCGCATCTGCCGCCCACGTACGGATCGATCGGGCTCTACGTGCAGCCGGTGGGGGCCGCGGTGTACGCGCGGCTCATCCTGGGAGAGCGGCTTGCGCCGGTGCAGATCGCCGGCGCCGCGATCGTGCTCGCCGCGATCGTGCTCGCGCGCCGCTCGCAGAGCGCCTGAGCGTCCGAGGATCGCGGCTCAGTCCTTCGGGCCGACGGCCACGATCGCGGTGATCAGCACGATCGCGGCGACCTTCTTGATCGGCATAGCCGCTCCCTGGGCGAAACCGGCGCGCATCATGGCGGGGGCGGCTCACGATGCGGTGGCGCGGCGCGGACCCGCAAGCGCTTGCGCGACGACCGTGCACAGCGCGTCGATCGCAGCGCGGCGCGCGGTCGAGCTGCGCCACACCGCCCCGATGCGGCGAACCGGAACCGGCCGCGAGAGCGGTCGAATGGCCACGCCGCGGGCGGCTCCGTACACCCCGCGGCTCGCGAGCTGCGGAAGCAGCGTCACCCCGGCACCCGTCGCCACCATCTGCCGCAGCGTCTCGAGGCTCGTCGCGCGATAGTCCTGGTTCTCGTGCGCACCGGCGCGGCTGCAGAGTGCGAGCGCCTGGTCACGCAGGCAGTGACCCTCCTCCAGCAGCAGGAGCGATTCCGCCTGCAGATCCTCGAGCCGCAGCGTCGCGCGCTTGGCGAGGCGGTGCTCCGCGGGAAGCGCCACCTGGAAGGGCTCCTCGTAGAGCTCCCGGCATGCGAGGCCGTCGAGCTCGATCGGCAGCGCGAGGATGCCGAGATCGATTTCCGCAGAATGGAGCTTCTGGAGCATCACCGTGGTCTGAAACTCGTAGAGCAGAAGCGTGAGGCGCGGCAGCGCCTTGCGGATGGCGGCGGCGATCTGCGGCAGCAGGTACGGCCCGATCGTGGGCAGGAGCGCCACGCGCAGGCGCCCGCCGAGCGGGTCGCGGTGGGTCCGCGCGAGCGCGAGCACCTCCTCGGCGGCTTCGAGCATTCGCCGCGCGCGCGCCACCACCTGCTCGCCCGCATCGGTGAGCGCGATGTGGCGCGGATGGCGCTCGATCAACTGCACGCCGAGGTAGTCCTCGAGCTTCTTGAGCTGCGCCGAGAGCGTGGGTTGACTCACGAAACAGCGCTCCGCCGCGCGCCCGAAGTGACGGGTGTCCGCGACGGCGACGAGGTAGCGCAGGTCCTTGAGCTTGAGATCGGGCATGGTGTGTCTTGATATATGGTGTCTATCGAGATTATAAAGTCAATCGATTGGTAATCGTACCCATCCGCCCGCATGATCTTCCGCAACGGCAATGACCGTGTTCGGCCAAGCCCTTTGCGGAGGATGCAGCATGATTGGTGTGGGTCAGAGATTTCCGAGCTTTGCGTTGCAGGGTGTCGTCGCGAGCGATGCGGAAAAGGCGTTCCAACGGCTCGACGGGGAGAGCTTCGCCGGCAAGTGGCGGGTGGTCTTTTTCTGGCCGAAGGACTTTACCTTCGTGTGTCCGACGGAGATTGCCGGTTTCGCGAGGCTCGAGAAGGAGTTCCGGGCGCGCGATGCGCAGCTCCTCGGTGTGAGCATCGACAGCGAGTACGTCCACTTGGCCTGGCGGCAGCAGAAGGAGGAGCTGAAGGGACTGCCCTTTCCGATGCTCTCGGACGTGAAGCGCGAGCTCGCGGGGGCGCTCGGCATCCTCGACTCCGCGGAGGGGGTCGCGCAGCGCGCGACGTTCATCGTGGATCCCGCGGGCATCGTGCGCTTCGTCTACGTGACCGACATGAACGTCGGCCGCAGCCCCGAGGAGGTGCTGCGCGTGCTCGATGCGCTGCAGACCGATGAGCTCTGCCCGTGCAACTGGAAGCAGGGGCAGCCGACGCTCGAGGCCGCCTGATCATGGAGACCCTCGACAGCATCCGCGAGGCGCTACCCGAGTACGCACGCGATCTCAAGCTCAATCTGGGCACGCTGCTCACGCCGGCCGGGGCGCCGGGCTTGAGCGAGCGGCAGATCTGGGCGGTCGCCGTCGCGGCGGCGATCGCTTCGCGCAACGCGCGGTTCGCCCGCGCGATCGCGGCGCTCGCCGCGGCGCATCTGGGCGAGCGCGAGCTCGACGGCGCGCGCGCCGCCGCCGCGATCATGGGCATGAACAACGTCTACTATCGCTTTCTGCATCTGGTTGAGGATGCGGAGTATCGGCAGCTGCCCGCGCGGTTGCGCATGAACGTGATCGGCAACCCGGGAATCGACCCGGTCGACTTCGAGCTCTGCTCGCTCGCGGTCTCGGCAATCAACGGCTGCGGCAGCTGCATCGCCTCGCACGAGCGCCAGGCACGTGAGCACGGCCTCGCTCGCGAGGCCGTGCAGAGCGTCGTGCGCATCGCCGCGGTGGTGCACGCGGCCGCCGCGGTGCTCGAGTACGAGGAGCGCGCCATGGAAGCGCGGCCCGAGGCCGCCTGAGCACCCGGTCGGCCCCGCGCCTGCGGCCTCCCGCACGGATTTCCGCGGGAGTCGCGGTCGTGCGGCGCGGCCCCGAAGGGTGGCGATTCCTGCTGCTACGCGCCTACCGCAACTGGGACTTCCCGAAGGGTCGCGTTGAGCCGGGGGAAGACCCCCTCGAGGCTGCGCGGCGCGAGGTGGCCGAGGAGACCGGGATTCGCGATCTCAAGTTCGCCTGGGGCCTCCTCTTCGCGGAAACGCCGCGCTACGGCGCCAACAAGATCGCGCGTTACTACATCGCAGAGACTTCGCGCGCCGAGGTTTCGCTCCCGGTGAGCGAGGAGCTCGGCAGGCCCGAGCACCACGAGTGGCGCTGGGTCTCCTACCGCGAGGCGCTTGCGCTCACCGGCGCGCGCGTCGCGCCGATCGTGCGCTGGGCAGGCGCGATCCTCGGGCTAGGCGACGCGATTGCGTGATGCTCCATCGAGGAATGCCTCGATGTTCGCCGCCATCTCATCGAGGCAGCGCTGGCGCGCCTCGCGCGCGGCCCACGCGATGTGCGGGGTGAGGAGGAAGTTCGGCAGGTCCGCCGTGACGAGCGGCCCGCCGTCGACCGGCGGCTCCTGCGGCAGCACGTCGATCGCCGCGCCCCCGAGCCGCCCGGCGCGGAGCGCCGCCGCGAGCGCCGCACCGTCCACCAGTCCGCCGCGCGCCGTGTTGACGAGCAGCGCATCGGGCTTCATCAGCGCGAGCTCGCGTGCGCCGATCAGGTTGTGCGTCGCCGCCGTGAGCGGACAGTGGAGACTCAGCACGTCCGCCCGCGGCAGAAGCTCGGCAAGCGCAACGCGGTGGGGTTCGGGTGGCGCGCCGGGTCGGTTCGCGACCAGCACGCGCATGCCAAGCGCGGCCTGAGCCGCCTGGGCGACCGAGCGACCGAGCGTGCCGTATCCGACGATCCCGAGGATCCGCCCGCCGAGCTCGCGGATCGGATAGTCGAGCCGCGTGAACTGCGGGCTCGCGCCCCAGGTGCCTTCCGCGGCGAGCCGCCCATACTCGCGCAGCCGGTGAGTGAGCAGCAGCACGGCGGCGAGCACGTGCTGGGTGACCGAGGCGGTGCAGTAATCGCGTACATTGCAGACCGCGACGCCGCGCTCGCGCGCGGCCTCGAGGTCGACGTTATTGGTGCCGGTCGCCGCGACCGCGATCAGGCGCAGCGCCGGCGCCGCCAGAAACCGCTCGCGGGGCATGCGCAGCTTGTTGAGAAGCACGATCTCGCATTCACGGATACGCTCGGAGATGTCCTCCTCCCGCGTCACCTCGTGCAGGGTGATTCCGGGCAGAGCCTCGACCAGGCGCGCCGTGTCGAGGTCGCCGTGGCTCACCGTGGCAAAATCGAGAAACACCGCCTTCACGTCGAGCGCTCTCCGCGTAAGAACCTCATCTTGACCGTTCTCTCCCCGTCGCCTCAACCGTCACCCGCGCGCCGGCTCGCCTGCGCGCTGGTCCTCGCCTGCGCGCTTCCGACCGCGGCCGCCGCCCCGCTGCGCACCGTCGTCGACGACGCCGGTCGGAGGGTGAGCGTGCCGCTCCCGCCGCTGCGCATCGTGAGTCTCGCGCCCGGCGCGACGGCCATGCTCTTTGAGGCGGGCGCCGGAGCGCAAGTGCTCGCGACCAGCGCCTACTCGCTCGAGCCGCCCGCGGCGCGGCGCCTGCCGCGCATCGGAGACGCCTATTCGGTCGACCTCGAGCGGCTGCTCTCCTTGCACCCGGACGTGGTGGTGGTCTGGGACGGGGGCAACAATCCCGCCCAGATCGAGCGCATCGCACGCCTCGGGATACCGCTTTATCGCGAGCGCGTTCAGCGCCTCGCGGACATGCCGGCCTCGCTCCGCCGGCTGGGCAGGCTCGCGGGCACGGGCGCAGCCGCCGATGCCGCCGCGCAGCGCTTCGCGGTGCGGCTCGCGGCGTTGCGCGAGCGGTACCGCGGCGCGGCACCCATCACGGTGCTGCTCGAGGTGTTGCGCCACCCGCTCTACACGCTCGGGCCACGCGAGGCGGTGAGCGATGCGCTCGGCATCTGCGGAGCGCAGAACATCTTCGAGGACCTCGGTCCGCTCGCATCGGCCGTGAGCACCGAGGCGGTGATCGCGCGCGATCCGCAGGTCATCATCGCGCTCGCCTCGCGCGCGGAGGGCGCGGCGTGGCTCGCGGACTGGAGGCGCTTTCCGCAGCTCAATGCGGTGCGCGATGGCAATCTCCTCGACTTCGACGACCTGCGCCTGACGCGGCTCGGTCCGGCCATGCTCGATGCGACCGAGGAGCTGTGTGCGCTCATCGACCGGGCGCGGGCGCGGGCGCGCGACCGGCGGGGGCGGCCCGCGCTCAGTCCCTGAAGTTGTCGAACTGCAACGGCAGAGCGAGCGCGGACTTCTTGAGCAGCTGGATCGCGCCCTGCAGGTCGTCGCGCTGCTTGCCGCTCACCCGCACCTTCTCGCCCTGGATGCTCGCCTGCACCTTGAGCTTGGAATCCTTGAGGAGGCGCGCGATCTTCTTGCCGGTCTCCACATCGATGCCGTGGCGCAGGACGATCTCCTGCTGTGCGCTCGAGAGCGTGATCGCCGGGTCCTTCACCTCGAGGCAACTCACGTCGATGCCGCGCTTCGCGAGGCGGATCTTCAGAATCTCTTGCATCTGCTTCAACTGAAAGTCCACCTGCGCTTGCAGTGTCACGGTGAATTCCGCGAGCTCGAAGCGCGCGCCCGTGTCCTTGAAGTCGAAGCGCTGCGCGAGCTCGCGGTTCGCCTGGTCGACGGCATTCGTCACCTCGTGCGCATCGAGCTCCGAGACCACATCGAAGGACGGCAAGGCCGGGCTCCTTTCGCCGCTTAAGACTTCTCGAGCTGCGCCTCGAGGCGCAAGCGGTGCTTGCGGGTGAGCTCCACCAGGCGCGGCGTGAGGCCCGCATCCTCGTAGACCGGATCGCCCTGCTCGTCGGTGGAGATGACCCGGCTGCCCGGCACGTACGGGATTGCGGCAGCGAGCTCCTGCAGGGCGAGGCTCAGGAGCTCGGTCACGATCTGCTCGCGGGTACGCCCCGGGAAGATCTCGGCCAACGCGTGCAGGCGCGCGGCATCGTCGAGCGGCAGGTGCACGGCGTAGGATGCGGCGGTGCGCGGACTCGAGGCGGACTCACTCCAGTCCTCGAGCAGATCCTTGAATTTCAAACGGCGAGCTCCTCATCGAGCCGACCGCACATATTGTAGCCGAAGAGCCCGCTCAGCGACTTGACGCGTGGCGCGACCCCCGGCGATACTCGGCTCAACATGTCGATGCAGTCTCAGAACGCGCTCGCGCGCTGGTGGTGGCGCCGCTCTTAACCGGAGTGGGTGCCGAACGCTCTCGAGCCAATCGACCCCAAGTTTCGCTGAATCGAAACCCATCTCCGGAAGACTCCAGAGATGGGTTTTTCGTTTGTGCGTGTTTTGCCGGGCGCTTGCGCGCGCGGCGACGGGAACCGACGCGTGAAGGCTCCGTTCGATATCTCAGGCGATCTCGATACGCCGGTCTCGGCATTCATGAAGCTCGCGGCGCTCCGCCCGCGCTTTCTGCTCGAGAGCGTCGAGGGCGGCGAGCGGCTCGCCCGCTACTCGTTCATCGGTTTCGGCGACTCGCTCGAGGTGCGGCTCGATCGCGGCGGACTCAGCGTGGGCGCACACCGCGAGCCGCCGCCGCAATCCGCCGCAGCGCTCCTTGCGGCGCTGCGCGCGGCGCTCGCGCGCGCACCGCAGCCGCGCCCCGAGATCCCCGGCGTGCCGCTCGCGGGCGGGCTCGTCGGCTACGCCGCCTACGATGTGGTGCGTTACTTCGAGCGCCTGCGCACTCACGCGCCCGCGGCCGCCGATGTGCCGCATCTGCACTACGTCGCGCCGCAGTCGCTCCTGGTGTTCGACCATCTCACGCGCACCATCGCGCTCACGCACGCGGGTCCCGAGGGCGAGCGGCTGTCGCTGCGCAGGGAAATCATCGCGGCGCTGCGCGGCGGGCTGCCGCAGCGCGCCGCGGGGCCGGGCCGCTACGCCCCGCCCGAGGCGGCCTTCGCGCGCGATCGCTATCTCGAGGGGGTGAGCCGTACGCAGGAGTACATCGCCGCGGGCGATGTCTACCAACTGGTGCTCTCGGCGCGCTTCGGCGGACGCCACTCGCTCGATCCCTTTCAGGTCTACCGCGCGCTGCGGCTCATCAATCCCTCGCCCTACATGTACTACTGCGCGCTCGGGGAGCTCGCGGTCGTCGGCTCCTCGCCCGAGGCGCTCGTCAAGCTCAACGGCGGGCATGCAGAGCTGCGCCCCATCGCGGGCACGCGGCCGCGGGGTGCGGACCAGTCGCAGGACGCCGTGCGCGAAGCGGAGCTGCGCGCCGACCCGAAGGAGAACGCCGAGCACGTGATGCTGGTCGACCTCGCGCGCAACGACCTCGGGCGCGTCGCAGGCGCGGGAAGCGTCCATGTCGGCCCATATCGCGCCATCGAGCGCTACAGCCACGTCATGCACATCGTGAGCGGCGTGCACGGCACGCTCGCGCGCGAGCGCGACGCGTTCGACCTGTTCGCGGCAACCTTCCCGGCCGGAACGCTGGTCGGAGCGCCGAAGGTGCGCGCGATGGAGATCATCGACGAGCTCGAGCCCGTGGGCCGCGGTCTGTACGGCGGAACGGTCGGCTATTTCGGCGCCCGCGGCGACATGGATCAGGCGATCACGATCCGCACGCTCGTGTTTCGCGGGGACGAATACAGCTTCCAGGCCGGCGCCGGCATCGTCGCCGACAGCGTGCCGCAGACCGAGCACGAGGAAGTGCTTGCGAAGAGCGCGGCGCTGGTGCGCGCGCTCGCGCTCGCCGAGGAGGGACTGTGACGCGCTTGCTGCTGATCGACAACTACGACTCTTTCACCTACAACCTGGTGCAGGCGTTCCTGGTGCTCGGTGCCGACGTGCGCGTGTTCCGCAACGACGAGATCACCGCGAGCGAGGCGCTCGCGCAAGCGCCGACCCATCTATGCATCTCCCCCGGACCCGGCACGCCCTACGATGCCGGAGTGTCGATGGAGATGATCCGCGCGTTCTCCGGACGCGTCCCGGTGCTCGGCGTGTGCCTCGGCCATCAATCGATCGTCGAGGTGTTCGGCGGCAAGGTGGTGCGCGCAGGGCGGCTGATGCACGGCAAGACCTCCACGATCACGCACGACGGCCGAACGCTGTTCGCGGGGCTCCCGCAAGCGTGCGAGGTCGGACGCTACCACTCGCTCATCGCCGCGCCTGAGCACATGCCCGCGGAGCTCGAGGTGAGTGCGGTCACGCCCGAAGGCGAGATCATGGGCGCGCGCCACCGCGCGCTCACCGTGGAAGGCGTGCAGTTCCATCCGGAGAGCATCCTCACGCCCGCAGGGCCGCGGCTGCTCGAGAATTTTCTCAATATCGTGGGCGGCGAGCGTCCGCGGGAGCGTAATTCCGGAGTCGCGGATGTCACCTCTGCGTAGGACGCTCGAGCGGCTGCTCGAGCGCCGCGATCTCACCGAGGCCGAGGCGCGGGCGCTCCTCGCGGAGCTCACGCAGCCGGAGCTGGCCCCGGCGCTCGCCGGTGCCGTGCTGGTCGCGCTGCGCGTCAAGGGCGTCGTGGCCGAGGAGGTGCGCGGTTTCGCGACGGAGATGCGCCGCCTCGCGCGCCGCCCGCGCATCCCGCCCGCAACGCGCGCGATCGACATCGTCGGCACCGGGGGCGACGGCTCGGGCAGCCTCAACATCTCCACCGGCACCGCGCTGCTCACCGCTGCCTGCGGGCTCGCCGTCGTCAAGCACGGCAACCGCTCGATCTCGAGCCGCGCCGGCAGCGCCGATGTGCTCGAGGCACTCGGCGTGCCGATGCCGCTCGATGAGCAGGCCGCCGCAGAGTGTCTCGCGGCGGTGCGCTTCACGTTCCTCTTCGCCCCCTACTATCACCCCGCGATGAAAGCCCTCGCCTCCGTGCGCAGCGCGCTCGGGGTGCGCACGGTATTCAATCTGCTCGGTCCGCTCACGAATCCCGCCGAGCCGGCGCTGCACGTGATCGGCGCGCCGGGGCTCGAGGAGGCGCGCCTCATCGCCGCGACGCTCGCGGGCATGCCGCTCGAGCGGGCGTTCGTCGTCCACGGCGCCGAGGGCTGGGATGAGCCCACGCCCGTTGGGCCGTTCACGCTGTTCGACGTGCGCAACGGGCGCGTGAGCGTCGAGGTGCGCGCGCCCGCCGATTACGGGCTCGCGAGCTGCGCGAGCGCGCGCCTTAAGGGGGGCGATGCGCACCACAATGCGCGCGCGCTCACCGCCGTGCTCACCGGGGCGGATCGCGGTCCGCATCGGGATTGTCTCACCCTCGGCGCGGCGCTTGCCCTCGAGGTGGCAGGTGAGGCGAGCTCGCCGCGCGAGGCGATCGCACGGGCCGGCGAGGCGATCGACAGCGGCGCCGCGGGGCGCGTGCTCAAGTCGCTCGCGGCCTTCGCAGCCGCGCGCGGCGCCGGCAGCGGCGGCCCGTGAGCGCAGGTTTTCTCGCGGAGATGGCTGCGACCAGCGCCGCGCGACTCGCCGCGGCGCGCGCGCAGGTGAGCGAAGGGGCGCTCCAGGCGCGTGCGCTTGCGACACCGCCGCCGCCGCCCCTCGCACTCGCCGCATCGGGCTTCGATCTGATCGCGGAGGTGAAGCTGCGGTCACCGGCCGCGGGGCCGCTCGGCGGGCGGATGGAGGATCTCACTCGGCGGGTGGACGAGTACGCGCGCGGCGGCGCCGCCGCGGTGTCGGTGCTCACCGAGCCGCTGCGCTTCGACGGCGCCCTCGAGCACCTCGCGAGCGCGAGCGCGGCGCTCGAGCCGATGCGCGTGCCGACGATCCGCAAGGACTTTCTCATCGACCCCTATCAGCTGCTCGAGGCGCGCGTCGCCGGCGCCGCCGGCGTGCTGCTGATCGTGCGCATGCTCTCCGGAGCGCAGCTCGATGCGCTCGTCGCGAGCGCGCGCGAGCTCGAGCTGTTCGCGCTCATCGAGGCGTTCGACGAGACGGACATCGAGCGTGCGAGCGACCTGATCGAGCGCGGCGCGCGGGCGCACGGGCGGCTGCTCGTCGGGCTCAACTGCCGCGACCTCGATACGCTTCAGGTCGTGCCCGGGCGGCTCGAGGCGCTCGCCGCGCGGCTACCTGCGAGCGTGCCGCGCGTCGCCGAGAGCGGTGTCGCGAGCGCGCTCGATGCGGCGCGCGTCGCGGCGGCCGGCTATGAGGTGGCGCTCGTGGGCGGCGCGCTCATGAGCGCGGCCGACCCGGCGACGCTCACGCGCGAGATGCTCGCGGCCGGACGGCGCGCGCGCGGCGCGGCGCCCGCATGATCTGGGTGAAGATCTGCGGCATGACGACGCCCGCGGCCGTGGACGCAGCCGTCGCCGCGCGCGCCGATGCGATCGGGTTCGTCTTCTCGCCCTCGCCGCGCCGGCTTACGCCCGCCGCGGCGGCACGCCTCGCGCGGCCGGCGCGCGGCCGCGTGGCCTGCGTCGCCGTGACGCGCCACCCCGCGCAGCGCGAGCTCGATGAGATCGTGGCGGAGTTCGCGCCCGATCTGTGGCAAAGCGACCTCGCGGACCTCGCGGATCTCGCGCATCCGAGCACGCTCGCGCTCCTGCCCGTATTGCGCGCCGGCGGCGCGTTGCCGCGGCGCCTGCCGGTGCGGCTGCTGTACGAAGGGCCCGCGAGCGGCGCCGGCGTGCCGTGCGACTGGTCGGCCGCGCGCGCGCTCGCGCGCCGCACCGAGCTCGTGCTCGCTGGCGGCTTGAGCGCGGCCACGGTGGGATCCGCGATCGAGACGGTCGCACCTTTCGGTGTCGATGTGTCGAGCGGTGTCGAGGAGCGCCCGGGCGCGAAGAGCCCGGAGAAGATCGCGAGATTCATCGCCGCCGCGCGCGGAGAGCCGGTCGCGACCCACGAGGAGGAGCATCGATGACGATTGTGCTCGAGCAACCCGAGCGCGAGCGGCTGCTCGCCGAGGCGATCGCCGGCCGGCTGCCCGATGCCCGCGGGCGCTTCGGTCCGTTCGGCGGCCGCTACGTGCCGGAAACGCTGATTCCGGCACTGGAGCGGCTGGAGGAAGGCGTGCGGGGCGAGCTCAACCGCGAGCAGTTCCGGAGCACGCTCGCGCATGAGCTCACGACCTGGGCGGGAAGGCCGACGGCGCTCACGCACGCGGCACGGCTCTCGGCGCGCTGGGGCGCGGAGATCTGGCTCAAGCGCGAGGATCTCGCGCACACGGGCGCGCACAAGATCAACAACGCGCTCGGCCAGGCGCTGCTCGCCAAAGCGCTCGGCGCGCGACGCATCGTCGCGGAGACGGGGGCCGGACAGCACGGCGTTGCGAGCGCCGCCGCGTGCGCCCGCTTGGGGCTTCCGTGCACCGTTTACATGGGCGAGGTCGACATGGAGCGTCAGGCGCCGAACGTGGGGCGCATGCGGCTGCTCGGCGCGACCGTCATTGGCGTCACGAGCGGCGACCGCACGCTGCGCGCCGCAATCGACGAGGCGTTGCGCGACTGGGTCGCCGATCCGCTCAATACCTACTACCTCCTCGGCTCCGCCGTCGGGCCGCATCCGTACCCCTACCTCGTGCGCGAGCTGCAGTCGGTGATCGGGCGCGAGGCACGCGCGCAGATGCTGAGGCAGGCCGGAGCGCTGCCCGATGCGGTGATGGCGTGCGTCGGCGGCGGATCGAACGCGATCGGACTATTCCACCCGTTCGTCGCTGATGAGGCGGTGCAGCTCCTCGGCATCGAGGCCGGCGGCCGGGGCCGGGGTCTGGGCGAGAACGCCGCGACGCTCGTCTTCGGACGGCCCGGTGTGCTGCATGGATGCTATTCGCTCCTGCTGCAGGATGAGCACGGTCAGGTGCGGGAGACGCACTCGATCTCGGCGGGTCTCGACTACTCCGGCGTCGGGCCCGAGCACGCGCTGCTGCTCGCGATCGGCCGCGCGCGCTACGAGGTCGCGAGCGACGCGGAGGCGCTTGCGGCGGTGGAGGAATGCTGCCGCGACGAGGGAATTCTGCCCGCGCTCGAGAGCGCGCATGCGCTCGCCGGCGCGCGCCGCTGGGCAGCCGCGCATCGCGGCGGACGGTTGCTGGTCGGGCTCTCGGGCCGCGGCGACAAGGACATGGCGACGCTGCTCGAGACGCTCGTCGCCCGCCCGGCCTCCCAAGGCGAGCCGCCATGACGCCTGAGCCGTTGCAGCCGCGCGAGCGCATCACCGCGGCCGTGCTGAGCGCAAGCCGCACGGGCGAGCCCGCGCTCGTCGCCTATCTCACTGCCGGGTTCCCGAGGAAAGAAGCCTTCGGCGCGCAGATGCGTGCGCTCGCGCGCGCTGCCGATCTGATCGAGGTCGGCGTGCCTTTCACCGATCCGATGGCCGATGGGGTCACCATCCAGCGCTCGAGCCAGGCGGCGCTCGCCCAGGGCGTGACCCTGCAGTGGATCTTGAGCGAGCTCGCGGCGCTCCCGCCGCTCGGCGTTCCGGTGCTGCTCATGAGCTACTTGAATCCGCTCCTCGCCCACGGGCTCGAGCGGCTCGCTCATGCGGCCGCGCGCGCGCGCGTGAGCGGATTCATCGTGCCGGACCTGCCGTTTGATGAGAGCGCCGCGCTGCGGGCGGCGCTCGCGGTCGAGGGCCTCGCGCTAGTGCAGATGGTGACGCCCGTCACGCGACCGGAGCGGCTGCTCGAAGTGTGCCGCGCGAGCGAGGGATTCGTGTATGCCGTGACGATGACGGGCACGACCGGTCGCAGCTTCGCGGTGCCTGCGGAGACGCTCGAGTATCTCGACCGGGTGCGTCGTGCGAGCGCCTTGCCCGTGTGCGCCGGGTTCGGCATCCGCGAGCGCGCGCAGGTCGAGCGGCTGCGCGGCCACGTGGACGGCGTCATCGTAGGCTCCGCGCTCGTCGAGGTGCTGGAGCGCGGCCACGATCCGGTTGCTTGGCTCGCGGCGCTGCGCGGGGCGCGCTAGACCGATCGCGCACGGGTCCGGTCCGTTGCGCTTCAATCCGGTGGATCGTTCGCGCGCAGGAACTCGACCGTCGACTCGAGCATCTGCAGGCGTGTATCGCTGTGCGTGAGCCAGTGGTCTTCGTGCTTGAGCGTCACGAGCCGCACGTTCTTCTTTGCATCCTGCAAAGCTTGGAACATCTCCTCGCTCTGCGAGTAAGGCACGACCGTGTCATCGCGTCCGTGGATCAGCAGCACCGGCACATCGACACTCGCAACGTGCCTGATCGGCGATATCGCATCGAGCCGCGGATCACTCGCACCCGATACGCCCCAGAAGCGGTCCCAGTAGCGGATGGCGCGCGCATCCCCGAGCCCGCGCTGCTGGTTGTCCCATTTGAGCATATGCGCGAGATCGGCTGGACCGGCGACCGAGACGGCGCAGCGGTAGACTCCCGACTGGAGCGTCACGCCGGCAAGTGCCGCGTAGCCGCCATAACTCGCTCCGACGATGCAGACCCGCTTCGGATCGATGAGCCCCTCGCCCGCAAGGTAATGCACTCCGTCGGAGAGGTCCGTCTGCATCTTGCGGCCCCACTCGCCGAAGCCGGCGGCGAGAAACCTCCAGCTAAGGCTCGAGCCGCGGTAATTAGGCCGCAGAATGGCGTAGCCTTGGTCGGCGAGCGCCTGCGACCACCAATCGAATTCGGCCGTGTCGCGCTCCGCCGGTCCGCCGTGCGGCAGCACGACGAGCGGCAGGTTCCTCTCCGGCCGCCCGGGCGGCAACGTCAGATAGGCCGGAATCTCCATGCCGTCCGACGCGGCATACGTGATCCGTCGCACCTCGAGCGGCGCAGTGACTCCCTGGTACACGTCGCCGATGGAAAACGCGGAGTGATTATCGAGATCGACCAGTACGTACCGGTAGCCATGCTGCGTGCCCTCGACGAGCACGACGACTTTGGCGAAGCCGTCGGCGGAGGAGACGTACCGCACCCGCTCGCCGGGGAACGCCTCCACGATCGACTCCCAGCGTGCCTCGGTGTTCGGGTCGAAGAAGACGTAGAGGTGTGCGTCCTCCACGTGCACGCCGCCCACGAGGCGGTGAGTCGTGGGATCCTCGATGGGCGTTTCGAGCGTGCGGCGCTCGGCCATCGGGGGTCCGAATGTCCCGTCCGTCATCGAGAGCAGCCGCCAGACGGGATCACCGTTCTCGAGCGATTGGACGAGCAGGGTGTCGGAGGTCGGCCCGAATCCCATTAGATCCGGAACCTCGATCCCGGCTTCCCCCGATGCGGCTGGCTGGAGGATCCCGCCGCGGCGAATCTTGATCGACCAGCGCTGTCCGCGCTCGGCGTAATCTTCCTCGGCCGCGATCTCGCCTGAGCCGTCGACGAGCCAGCCCCGCGTAGCGAGGTAGCCCTCGCGAACCAATCGTTCCCCACCGGTGTCGAGGTCGTAGCGAAAGAGAGCGGGCAAGCTCGCTCCGGAGACATACATCCCCGGAATGAAAAGCACCGTGTGGCCGTCGATGCGTCTCACCATCACGTTACCCGAGATGACGTTCATGATGCGCACGCTCTCATCGTGCAGTCGCTCGGGCAGCGGACGGATCCTGCTGCGCTTCACGTCGTAGTCCTGCAGCAGGTACCACTCATGGTCCGAGCCGAGGAAGCCAAAGGGCAAGGTGGTCACGGAAGTGGTGATCAGCAAATGGTCGTCGTCAGCCCACTCGATACTGCGTAGCTTCTCGTTGCCCACCCGCACACCAGCGATCGCCTTGCGCTCGGTCAGCGAGCCGATGACGATCGTTCTCGAGTCGCCGGAGGTGTGCACCATGGCGATCCGCGAGCCGCTCGGCGAGAGGGCCACGTCCTCGAGGCTCGGTAGGCGCCCATACACTTCGAGCGGCGCCGCATAGCCCACCGCGGCATGAAGCCCCGCAACGGCCGCTGCGCAGGCGATCATGCGGGTCGCCGGCGCGCGCCGCCGCAATTGACGCGGGTGCAGCTCGAGTGCCGGCGGGTCGGTGTTCTTCAGCACTGCGGTCTCTCTCCCCGCGACCGCGGGCACGGCGGCGGTCGATCCGGCTCTTCGCGGCCGGTGCGACCATCTTAACTCTCTCGCGCATGCGACGCTCGCCATCGCGCACGGAGCGGCTGCGCGGCCACGTGGACGGCGTCATCGTAGGCTTCGCGCTCGGCTCAGTTCGGCGGATTGTACTTGCGCAGGAAGTCGACCGTCGACTCGAGCATCTGCAGGCGAGTGTCACCGTGCGTGAGCCAGTGGTCTTCGTGGCTCAGCGTCACGAGCTGCACGTTCTTGTTCTCTGCCCGCAGCGCATCGAGCATCTCCTCGCTCTGTCCGTAGGGCACAACCGTATCGTCGCGGCCGTGGATGAGGAGCACCGGCACATCGACGGCGGCGACGTGCTTGATCGGCGAGATCGCATCGAGGGCGGGATCGGCCGGACCCGATACGGCCCAGAACCGGTCCCAGTAACGGATCGTGCGCGAACTCCCGAGCCCCGGATCGTAGTGCTTGAGCATCTCCGCCAGATCCGAGATACCCGCGACCGAGACGGCGCAGCGGTAGACGCCGTGCTGGAGCGTCACGCCGGCGAGGGCCGCATAGCCGCCATAGCTTGCCCCGACGATGCAGACGCGCTTCGGATCGATCAGCCCCTCGGCGGCAAGATACTGCACGCCGTCGGAGAGGTCGGTCTGCATCTTGCGCCCCCACTGGCCGAAACCGGCGGAGAGGAACTGCCAGGTGAGGCTCGAGCCACGATAGTTCGGGCGCAGCACCGCGTAGCCTTGATCGGCGAGCGCCTGAGACCACCAGTCGAATTGCGCAGTGTCGCGCGCAGCCGGACCTCCGTGCGGCAGTACCACGAGCGGTAGAGCCTTCGCCGGCCGCCCCGCGGGCAGAGTCAGGTACGCGGGGATACGCATGCCGTCGGCGGCCGCATAGGTCATCCGCCGAACCTCGAGCGGCGCGGTCACGCCCTGATAGACCTCGCCCAAGGATGCCGCGGAGTGGTTGTTCATATCGACGAGCACGTATCGGTAGCCGTACCGCGGGCCCTCGACGAGGATGACGATCCGCGAGAGGTCGGCTGACGAGGAGACGTATTCCACCGACTCGCCGGCAAACGAGTCGATGATCGACTCCCAGCGGGCCTCCATGTCGGGGTCGAAGAAGACGTACTGCGGTCGATCCGCCACGTGCACCCCACCGATCATCCGGTGGGTCGTGCGGTCCTCAATGGGCGCGTTGAGTACGCGATGCTCGGCCATCGGCGGCCCGAGCGAGCCGTCCGTCATCGACATCAGGCGCCACGCCGAATTGCCATCCTCGATCGATTGGACGAGCAGCGTGTTGGGCGACGGTCCGAATCCGAGCAGGCTCGGGAACTCGATGCCCGCCTTGCCCGATGCGGCCTCCCGCAGGTCTTCCCCGCCGCGACCCACCCAGATGGACCAGCGCTGCGCGCGCTCGTCGTAGTCTTCCGAAGCGACGATGTGACCGGCGGAATCGACGAGCCAGGACTGCGTCGTGGGCGAGCCTTCGCGGAATATCCGCTCCCCGCCGGTCTCGAGATCGTAGCGAATGAGAACGGGCTCGCTCGCTTGCGCGAGGTGTACGCCCGGGATGAACAGCACCGTGTGCCCGTCGATGTCTCTCACCATGGCACTCCCGGCCACGATGTTCATCATCAGGTAGTTCGGGTCGTGCAGCGGCTGCGGCAGAACGATCAACCTCCTGCTCTTGACGTTGTAGTCCTCGAGCGTGGACCACTCCGCCCTGAAGCCGATGAAGCCGACCGGGAGTGCGGTGGTGGTAAGACTGAGCAGCAGATTATCGTCGTCCGCCCAGCCGATGCCCCGCAGCTTGTCGCGCCCGACACGCACGGTGCCGATCACCTTGCGCTCGCTGAAGGAGACGACGCCGATCATTCTCGCATCGCCGTCCGTGTGGACGAATGCGATGCGCGTGCCGCTCGGGGAGAGTGCCACGTCCTCGAGGCTCGGCAGGTTCCCGTACACCGCGAGCGGCACCGCGAAGCCGCACTGCGCATGCAGCAGCGCCAGTGCTGCTGCGCCGGCGAGCACGAGAATCGACCCTGCGCCGCGATGAGAGCCGCGGCGCATCGCCTGCGGCCACGGCCGGTCACCGATGATTCTCGTCACGGCAGCGCTCCCTCCCGCCACCGGCGGGCGGGTGGCGGTCGACCCGGCTCTTGTCGGCCGGTGCGCCAATGTTACCCCCACGCGCGAGAAAGCCGAAGAGGCGGCGGGCCGCAAGTGGCGATTGCAGAGCCCTGCCCCGTATGATCCGCCGATGCCGACGCTCACCATCGCGCGCCGCTTCTGCGGACCGCCCACCTCCGCAAACGGCGGCTACTTCTCGGGCCTGATCGCCGCCCTCGCGCCGCGCCCGGTGGCGGTGCGGCTGTTGCGCCCACCGCCGCTCGACACACCGCTCGAGGTTGCCGAGCAGAGCGACGGGGTGCTCGCGGTGAGCTGCGGCGCCGAGCTCATCGCCGAGACGCGCCCGGAGCGGGTGAGCGCTCCGACGGTGCGGCCGCCGAGCTATCCCGAGGCAATCGAGGCTTCGCGCCGCTATGTGGGCTTCGCGCACCATCCGTTTCCGACGTGCTTCGTCTGCGGACCCGAGCGCGCACGCGGCGACGGACTGCGGATCTTCCCGGGCGCGCTCGATGGCCGCGATCTGGTCGCGGCGCCGTGGCTCGCTGACGAGTCGCTCGCGGCGAGCGACGGCAAGGTACGCCCCGAGTACATGTGGGCGGCGCTCGATTGCCCCGGGTGGTTCGCGGCGATGACGAATGCACGCATCGCACTCCTCGGGGAGTTCACCGGACACATCGACCGGCGCGTGCACGCGGGGGAGGACTGCGTCGTCGTCGGCTGGCGCATGAGCACGAGCGGCCGCAAGCACGAGGCCGGCACGGCGCTCTACGATGAGGACGGGGAGCTCTGCGCGTACGCGCGGGCGATCTGGATCGAGCCGCGCGCGCGCTGAGGCGCGCCGTGCGCGCTACGCTCCGATCTGCTCGTGCGCGACGCTCGCCGCGCGTTCGCCATGCGAGATCATGCGCGCGGCGCGCCAGCCGCCGAAGCGGTAGTACACCATCGCGAGCGCCATCGCGACCACCGAGGAGAGCGGAAAGCTCCACCAGATCGCATCCGCGTTGAACCGTGGAATGAGCGTGTATGCCACCGGGAAGCGGATGCCGAGCAGCGCGATGGCGAGAATGATGAGCGGTGCGACGACGGCGCCGTTCGCACGCACCACCGCGAGCAGCACGAGCGAGATGCCGAGGAAGACGAAGTTCCAGGCGCCAATGCGGTTGACGTGCACCGCGATGTGCAGCGCCGCGGAATCGGGCGGCAGAAAGAGCCCGAGCGCGCGCGTATCGAGCAGCTCGATCGCGAGCACCAGCGAGCCCGTGAGCACGAGCTGGTAGAGCACGCCCACGCGCGCGGTGGCGGCGACGCGGTCCCACTTCTGCGCCCCGATGTTCTGCGCCACCATCGATGAGACGGCCATGCCGATCGCGAACGAGGGCATCTGCACGTAGTTCCACACCTGGAGCGAGGCGCCGAATGCGGCGGTGGTATCGATGCCGAAGCGGTTCACCAGCGTGATCATCAGCACCATGCTGAAGGAGACCACGATCATCTGCAGCGCCATCGGCACGCCCTTGGTGATGAGCGTCGCGACGATCGACCAGTCGACGCGCAGGAGCTTCAACTCCTCCCCGTGCAGGCACAGCGGGTTCTTGCGCCGATAGAGGTGCACGATCAGCGTGATCAAGCTGATGCCCTGCGCGAGCAGCGTCGCGAGCGCGGAGCCCGCGATGCCGAGCCGCGGAATTGGTCCGAGCCCGAAGATGAGCAGCGGATTGAGCGCGATGTCGAGCACCACGTTGAGGATGAGGAAGTAGAGCGGGGTCTTCGAGTCACCGGCGCCGCGGAGCACCGAGGTCGCGAAGATGTAGAGCACGAGGAACGGCAGCGCGAGGAAGATCACGCGCATGTATGCGACCGCGAGCGGCATGGCGGCGGCCGGGGTGTCCATCGCGGCGAGGAGCGAGCGGCACACCGCGAGCCCCAACCCGCCGACGGCGATCGAGACCACGACCGAGAAGCACACGCTCGTGCCGACGACGCGCTTCGCGTCGTGGATCCGGCGCGCCCCGACATACTGGCCGATGAGAATGGTCGCCGCGAGCGAGGCGCCGAAGAGCGCGCCGAGCAGCAGGAACAGCACCGTGTTCGCGTTCGAGCTCGCCGTGAGCGCCGCCTCGCCCAAGTAGCGCCCGATCCACACGGAGTTGACCGAGCCGTCGAGGGACTGCAGGACGTTGCCGAGCAGGATCGGTACGGCGAAGACGAAGAGTCGCTGGCTGATCGAGCCTTCGGTGAGCGAGCGGGGGCTTTGCATAAGGAGCGCGGAGAAAGACGAGCGAGGCTAGCGTACCCCCGGGGTGCCGTCCACCGCCGGCTGCGCGCCCGTCCGCATTCCGAGACGCGCTTCTCGCGCGCGCGCCGGCGCGCGCTCGCCCTAGCCGCGGCGGCGCGCCACCCCGATCCACACCGCGCCGATCCCGACCATCGCCCATCCCGGCCAGTCTGCGCCCCGCGAGGCGGCGAGCCAGATGAGCCCGCCGAGCAGAATGGCCGCACCGATCCCGACGGCCTCGCGGCGACGGCTGCCGCGGGCGAGCGACTTCTCCAGCCGGTCGAGGAGCGGCACGTCGAGCCGCACCGTCAAGTCCCCGTCCTGCGCCCGGTAGAGCGCGCCCTTTACGAGCGGAGCCAGCGTGCGTGCCGCCTCGATGAGCTCCGGAAGCTGCGCCCTGAGGCCCTTGAGCAGCGACTGCCCGCTCACCCGCTCGCGCATCCAGGCGCGCAGGATCGGGCTCGCGGTGTTCCACACGTCGAGCTCCGGGTACAGGTCGCGCCCCAGCCCCTCGACGTTGAGCAGCGTCTTCTGCAGCAGCACGAGCTGGGGCTGGATCACCATGTTGAAGCGGCGCGAGATCTCGAACAGCCGCAACAGGATATTCCCGAAGGAGATGTCCTTGAGCGGCCGGTCAAAGATCGGCTCGCACACCGTGCGCACGGCCGACTCCATCTCGTCGACCCGCGTGCCCGCCGGCACCCAGCCGGACTCGACGTGCAGCGTGGCGACGCGGCGGTAGTCGCGGTCGAACACGGCCAGGAAGTTGTCGGCGAGGTACTGCTGATCGCGCGGGTCGAGCGTGCCGACGATGCCGAAATCGACCGCGGCGTAGCGCGGATTGCGGGGATCCTCGACGAGCACGAAGATGTTCCCCGGGTGCATATCGGCGTGAAAGAAGTTGTGCCGGAACACCTGTGTGAAGAAGATGCGCACCCCGTTCTGCGCGAGCTTCGCGATGTCCGTTCCCGCCTCCTCGAGCCGCGCGCGGTCGCTGATCTGGATGCCGTGGATGCGCTCGAGCACCATCACCTCGGCGCGGCAGAAGTCCCAGTAGACCTCCGGCACGTAGAGCAAGTCCGATCCGGCGAAGTTGCGGCGCAGCTGCGCGGCGTTCGCCGCCTCGCGCATCAGATCGAGCTCGTTCAAGACGGTCTTCTCGTACTCCGCCACGACCTCGGTCGGCCGCAGCCGCCGTCCCTCGGGCCAGTACTGCTCGGTGAGGCGTGCGAGCGCGTAGAGCACCTCGATGTCGCGGGTGATGACCTCGTGCATTCCGGGACGCAGCACCTTGACCACGACCTCGCGGCCCGAGGGCAGCCGCGCGGCGTGCACCTGCGCGATCGATGCGGCCGCGAGCGGGGCGTCGTCGAACTCGGCGAAGGTCTGCGCGATCGGCCGCCCGTAGGCGCGCTCGATGAGCGCGCGCGCCACATCGCTCGGAAACGGCGGCACCTGATCCTGGAGCTTCGCGAGCTCATCGGCGATGTCGGCCGGCAGCAGGTCGCGGCGCGTCGAGACGGCCTGACCGAACTTCACGAAAATGGGGCCGAGCTCCGTGAGCGCGAGCCGCAGCCGCTCGGCGCGGCTCAGCTTGCGGCGGCGCGCGCGCCAGATGTCCGGCGAGAGCAGGACGAGGAGCCGCAGGGGACGATAGAGGTGCGTGGCGCGGACGAAGTCGTCGAGGCTGTACTTGAGCAGCACGCGCTGGATCTGCGAGAGCCGCGCGAGCACGCGCAGCCTCACGGGCACCTCCCCCGGCGCGAGCGCGCGCGCATTCTCACGCCCCGCGCGACTCGCCCCGCGCGCCGGGGATCCGCCGCGCGATGAGCTCCAGGCGCGCCTCGAGCCGATCGACGCTGTCGCGCAGCGCGTCGACGCCCGCGAGGAGCTGCCGTCCCTCGGCGCGCGAGACGAGATCGCCGCGCTCGTGGGCGAGGTACTCCGCGACGTTGCGCACCGCGGTGTCGGCGGCGTGCCGGCCCCACGAAAGCGTCGCACGCGCAAAGCGCATGAGCTCGTGGGCGGGCACGTCCCCGATCGCGAGGGCGAGCTCCTCCTCGGGATCCGGTCGCAGCGCGAGCAAGAGCTCGCGAAACTTCTGCGCGACCTCGGCATCGCCGCTCAGCTCGACGCTGCCGCGCCGGAAGGCCTCCGCCGGGTCCGCCGCGTCAGACCCGGCGAGCGCGAGGAGCGCGGCGGTGCCGCCGCTCAGGCGCGCCTCGGCGCCTGCGGTCACGCCACGCGACAGCTTGAGAGCGGCGCCGTCCGATTCGATCTGGAATTCCGCGATCCCGCGAATCTCGAGGGCGAGCCGCCGGCCGGCGAGCTCGCTGCACAATGCTCGCGCGCGCGGAGAGCGCGGCAGGCCCCGGTTGAGGATCAGTTCGAGAGTCGAGTTGAGCATAACCGTCGCGGCCGTACAGTAGCATGGGGTGAGAGCAGGTGCCGGGAGGGCGGCCGGGGCCTGCGGTAGGATCGCGCGATGCCGGCAACGCTCGAGCGCAAGGTGTCCCTCACGTGCCATCCCGCATCCGCACCCGGTGCGGTGCGTGCGATCGACGTCCTCGTCCGTCGGGGCGTGGGCGGGCGCCTCAGTCTGCGCTACGGCGTGGTGTGCGATCGGCGGGCCGTGCGCATCCCCGCACCGCTTGCGCCGCGGCGCGCCGATCGGCTGTGGCAGCACACCTGCTTCGAGGCCTTCCTTGCCCCCGGCCGCGAGAGCGGCTACACGGAGCTCAATTTCGCCCCCTCGGGCGAGTGGGCCGCGTACCGCTTCGCGGGCTATCGCGCCGGGATGTCGCTCGACGGGGCGCTGCCTGCGCCCACGGTGACCTTCGCCGCGAACCGCGCGGGGTTCGAGCTCGAAGCAGCGATCGAGCCGTTGCCGAGCTCGCCCGAGGAGAGCGTGCGGCTCGCGCTCGCCGCGGTCATCGAGCAGGCGGACGGGCTTGCGTACTGGGCGCTGCGGCATCCGCCCGGGAAGCCCGACTTCCACCACCCCGAGAGCTTCGCGCTGGAGATCTAAGCGATGAGATTCGGCATCGATCGGCTGCTCGAGGAGCCGCCATTGCGCCGCGCGCTCGTGGGCCGGCGCATCGCGCTCCTCGCGCACCCGGCGTCGGTCACGCGTGACCTCACCCACTCGCTCGATGCGCTCGCCATGCTCGGCGATCTGCGGCTCACGGCGGCGTTCGGCCCGCAGCACGGACTGCGCGGCGACAAGCAGGACAACATGGTCGAGTCGCCCGACTTCGTTGATCCGGTGCACCGCATTCCGATCTTCAGTCTCTACGGGACGGTGCGCCGTCCGACGGCCGCGATGATGGACTGCTTCGATGTGCTGCTCGTCGACCTCCAGGATGTCGGCTGCCGCATCTACACCTTCGTGACGACGCTGCGCTACGTGCTCGAGGAGGCCGCCGCGCGCGGCAAGTCGGTGTGGGTGCTCGACCGCCCGAATCCGGCCGGCCGGATCGTCGAGGGGCTCAAGCTCCGCGAGGGCTGGGAGAGCTTCGTCGGGGCCGGCCCGCTGCCGATGCGCCACGGGCTCACCCTCGCAGAGCTCGGGAACTGGTTCGTGCGCCGGCTGCGCCTCGACGTCGACTATCGGGTCATCGCGATGGAGGGCTGGCAGCCCTCCGCGCCGCCCGGCTGCGGCTGGCCTCTCGGCGAGCGCAGCTGGGTCAACCCGAGTCCCAATGCAGCGAGCCTGTCGATGGCGCGCTGCTACGCCGGCACGGTGCTGATCGAGGGGACGACGCTCTCGGAGGGACGCGGCACGACACGGCCGCTCGAGCTTCTCGGCGCGCCGGATCTCGTTCCCATCGACCTCCTCGGGGAGATGCGCGCGCTCGCGCCGCAATGGCTCGCCGGCTGCCGGCTGCGTCCCTGCTGGTTCGAGCCCACGTTCCAGAAACACACTGGGAAGCTGTGTGCCGGGGTGCAAATCCACCTCGACGATCCCGCGTACGACCACGCGTCATTCCGACCCTGGCGCCTGGTCGCCCTCGCGCTCAAGGCACTGCGTCGGCTGCGACCGGACTATCCGCTCTGGCGCGACTTTCCGTACGAATACGTGAGCGACCGGCTCGCCTTCGACGTGATCAACGGCAGCGATCTGCTGCGCGCGTGGATCGACGACCCGGCCGCGGCACCCGCCGATCTCGATGCGCTCGCCGCCGCGGACGAGGCCGCCTGGCGCGGGGAGCAGGCCGCGGCGGCGATCTACGACCTCTAGTACTTGTAGCCGCGGTGCACCGCGACGATGCCGCCGGTCAAGTTGTGGCAGCGGCAGTCCTCGAGGCCTGCCGCGCGCATCAGGGCGAGCAGCCCCTCCTGATCCGGGTGCATCCGGATCGACTCGGCGAGATAGCGATAGCTCGCCTCGTCGCTCGCGACGAGCTTGCCGAGCCACGGCAGGACGTGAAACGAGTACGCGTCGTAGAGTGGAGTGAGCAGCGGCAGAGTGGGACGCGAGAACTCGAGCACCAGGAGCTGTCCGCCCGGCTTCAGCACCCGCCGCATCGAGGCGAGCGCGGCTGGCTTGTCAGTCACATTGCGCAGCCCGAATCCGATGGTCACGCAGTGGAAGCTCGCGTCCGCGAAGGGCAGCCGCTCGGCGTTCGCCTGGACATAGCAGACGTTGCCGACGACGCCCGCATCGATCAGCCGATCGCGGCCGCGCCCGAGCATCTCGGCATTGATGTCGGTGAGCGCAACCAGGCCGGTAGCCCCCACCTGCTGCGCGAGTCCGAGGGCGAGATCGCCCGTCCCGCCGGCCACATCGAGCGCGCGCTGTCCCGGGCGCAGGCTCGTGAGCTCGAGCATGAAGCGCTTCCACAGCCGGTGCAGCCCACCGGACATGAGATCGTTCATGAGGTCGTAGCGCCCCGCGACCGAGTCGAACACACCGCGGACGCGCTGCGCCTTCTCGCCGCGCGGAACGCGCTCGAAGCCGAAATCGGTCAGGGGGTCATCGCCCATGTTCGCTCGTCCGAGGCGCCCGGACCGACCCCGGAGGCCCGCCCCGCAGCCGCGCGGAGCCCGGCCTAAGTTGTTTCGGCGTATTGCAATTCATGTCCAACAATGCGCAGAATCCCCGCCGGCGGCTTTGCGGTGGATACCGCGCAGCCAGCCGGAACAAACGGGGGTCTTGAAGAATTGCGGCCGAGCTTGCGCGCTCGGCCGTTTTTTTATCTCCGCTCGTCACGGAACCCGTCCGGGGGGCCTCGAGGACGCGGCCGCCGCGGCCGCCGCGGCGCAGCGCGCCTGGTATGCCGCCCATCTGCCGGGCCGCTCGCGTCCGAGCTCGTACAGGTACTTCCACGTGTAAAGCCCGGTATCGTGACCGTCGTCGAACACGAGCTTCACGGCGTACTGTCCGACCGGCTCGACGGCACGGATTCCCACGTTCTCCTTGCCCGTCACGAGCGCACCCTCGCCCGGTCCGTGGCCCTTCACCTCGGCCGAGGGGGAGTAGACCCGCAGGTACTCGAAGGGCAGCTCGAAGCGCTGCCCGTCGGCGAACGCGACCTCGAGCACGTGCGAGCGCGTACGCAGCTTGATCTCCGTGGCAGTCGGGTCGGACATCGAAATGAGTATACGGCGCCGGGCGTCCCTCGATTTTGCCGCGGACTCACGTGCCTGGATATAAATACAGCCCGCGGCGGCTCGCGGCGCCGGCACGCCGAGATCATGCGAGCGCTGTCACAAACGGTGCAATGCAAGATCACGGCCGGACTCTAATATACTCACACCCCCTGCACTATCGCGGGGCCGCACGGTCGAAGCCTTCGACTCCATGCAACCGACAGACACTTCCCACCCCGACTACTACCATCGCGTGGTCGACTGCCAGTGGGCCTGCCCAGCCCACACCGACGTTCCCGAATACATCCGCCTGATCGCCCAGGGCCGGTTCACCGACGCCTACATGGTGAATCGCCAGTCGAACGTCTTTCCCGGCATCCTCGGCCGGGTCTGCGACCGTCCCTGCGAGCCGGCATGCCGGCGCGGGCGCGTCGAGTCGAAGCCGGTCGCGATCTGCCGCCTGAAGCGCGTCGCCGCCGATCATCGCGACGACGTGAAGGGGCGTCTGCCGCGGATCCCCAAGGTGAAGAACGGCAAGCGCATCGCGTGCATCGGCGCGGGCTGCGCCTCGCTCACGGTCGCGAACGACCTGCTGCCGCTCGGCTACGAGGTCACGATCTTCGAGCAGTACGGGGAGCCCGGTGGGCTCATGCGCACCAACATCCCCTCGTTCCGGCTGCCGAGCCCCGTGCTCGCCGAGGAGATCGGGATGATCCTCGACATGGGTGTCGACCTGCGCCTCAACCATCCGATCACGAGCCTCAAGGGGCTCCTCGCGCAGGGCTACGATGCGGTCTTCGTCGGCAGCGGCGCGCCGCACGGCAAGAATCTCGAGCTGCCGGGGCGCCGGGAAGCCGCCGCGAACATCCACATCGGCATCGCCTGGCTCGAGTCGGTCGCGTTCGGCCATCTCGATCGTATCGGCGAGCGGGTGCTGATCATCGGCGTCGGTAACACCGCGATGGACTGCTGCCGCACCTCGCTCAGGCTCGGAGCGAAGAGCGTCAAGGTGATGGCGCGCAAGCCGCGCGGCTTTTTCAAGGCTTCCGACTGGGAGCTCGAGGACGCCGAGGAGGAAAGCGTCGAGATCATCGTCAATCGCGCGCCCAGGTCCTTCGTGGTGGAGAGCGGCAAGCTCGCCGGCATGATCTTCGAGCGCATGGAGTACGAGGTCGACGCGCGCGGGCGCATCACCGCCGAGCGCCACGCGGGCGAGGAGTTCCTGCCCGCCGACGATGTGATTCTCGCGATCGGGCAAGAGAACGCCTTCCCGTGGATCGAGCGCGATCTCGGCATCGATTTCGACAAGTGGAACGTGCCGGTCGTCGACAAGACCACCTTCCAGTCGAGCCGTCCCGGGGTGTTCTTCGGCGGCGACGCTGCGTTTGGCCCGAAGAACATCATCTGGGCCGTCGAGCATGGGCACCAAGCCGCGATCTCGATCCACAAGCACTGCCGCGGGGAGCCGGTCGCGGAGCGCCTCGCCCCCGGGCTCGATCTGCAGAGCCGCAAGATGGGCATGCACGAGTGGTCCTACGCGAACGACTACTCGCCCGTCGAGCGGCGGCTGATGCCGCACGTCTCGCTCAAGGAGCGGTTCAAGAAACTCAACATCGAGGTGGAGCTCGGCTTCACTGCCGAGCAGACCGCCTCCGAGGTGCAGCGCTGCCTCAACTGCGACGTGCAGACCGTCTTCGCGCCGAAGCTGTGCATCGAGTGCGACGCCTGCATCGATATCTGCCCGGTCGACTGCCTGACGATCACGCACAACGGCGAGCAGCCGGACCTGCGCGGCCGCCTGAAGGCGCCGGCCAAGAATCTCACCCAGCCGCTCTATGTCTCCGCCCCGCTCGCACAGACCGGTCGCGTCATGGTCAAGGACGAGGACCTCTGCGTGCATTGCGGACTGTGCGCCGAGCGCTGCCCGACGGCCGCGTGGGACATGCAGAAGTCGCACGTGCTTTGGCCGCAGGTGGCCGACGAGGCGAGCGCCGCGGCCGACAAGGAGCCGAAGATCGCCTGAGGCCCGCGTGCGACACCGCGCACCGTCCCGCCGCGACCGCTTTCCGACACCCGATCCCAGGACCGCACCACCCCCATGCCTCAACGTGAGCCAAGCGCCGCCGAGCGCGCCGAACGCCTCAACGATTTCGTCATCAAGATCGCCACCGTCAACGGCACGGGCTCGGCGAGCGCGAATACGCTGCTCATGAAGTCCATCTTCCGCAGCGGCATTCCGGTGATGGGCAAGAATTACTTCCCCTCGAACATCCAGGGCCTGCCCACCTGGTACGAGATACGGGTGTCGAAGGACGGCTACGTCGCCCGCTCGGGCCGCGTCGATGTGATGGTGGCGATGAACGCCGAGACGTACTCGCGCGACGTGAAGGAAGTTGCCCCGGGCGGCTACCTCATCTACGACTCGACCTGGCCGCGCCCTGCGCTCTTGAAGCGCGAGGACATCACCGTGCTCGGAGTGCCGCTCGCGCAGCTCTGCAACGAGAGCTTCAGCGGCGTGCGCACGCGCATCCTGATGAAGAACATCTGCTACGCGGGGGTGCTCGCGGCGCTCCTCGACCTCGACCTCGAGGCGATCCGCACGCTCCTCGCCGAGACCTACGGCAAGAAGCAGCAGTTGATCGACAGCAACATGCGTGCGATCGAGCTCGGCTACGACTACGCGAAGGCGCATCTGCCGTGCCCGCTGCCGCTGCGCGTCGCGAAGATGAGCGCCACCGCCGGCCACGTCATGATCGATGGCAATACGGCTGCCGCCCTCGGCTGCGTGTACGCGGGTGCCACGGTCGCCGCCTGGTATCCGATCACGCCGTCCACCTCGCTCATGGACGCATTCAAGTCCTTCTGTGACCGGCTGCGTACCGATCCCGAGACCGGACGGAAGAACTTCGCGTTCATCCAGGCCGAGGACGAGCTCGCCGCCATCGGCATGGTGATCGGGGCGTCCTGGAACGGCGCGCGCGCGTTCACCGCCACCTCCGGGCCCGGCATCTCGCTCATGAACGAGTTCCTGGGGCTCGCTTACTACGCCGAGATTCCCGCGGTGCTGTTCGACATCCAGCGCGTGGGGCCTTCCACCGGCATGCCGACGCGCACGCAGCAGGGCGACATTCTCGCCTGTGCCTATGCCTCTCACGGCGACACCCGGCACGTGTGTCTGTACCCGTCGAACCCGGAGGAGTGCTTCTACCTCGCGGCGCAGGCGTTCGATCTCGCCGAGCGCCTGCAGACGCCCGTGATCGTGCTCTCGGATCTCGACATCGGCATGAACGACTGGATGTGCCGCGACCTCAAGTGGGACGATGCGTACCGACCGGACCGCGGCAAGGTGCTTGGCAAGGCCGAGCTCGAGAAGATCGAGAAGTTTTATCGCTTCCTCGATCGCGACGGCGACGGCATTGCCGCTCGGACGTTCCCGGGCGTCGACCCCAAGGCCGCCTACTTCACGCGCGGCTCCGGGCACACGCAGTACGGCGCGTATACCGAGGATGCCGTCGAATATCAGATCGTTCTCGACCGGCTGCTCAAGAAATGGCACACCGCCTCCGAGCTCGTGCCGAAGCCCGTGGTCGAGAGCGAATCCGGCGCCGAGGCCGCGCTCGTCTCGGTCGGGAGCTGCGACGGTGCGATCCGCGAGGCGCTCCATGTGCTCAAGCGCGAGGGCGTGCGCCTCGACTACATGCGTGTGCGGGCGTTCCCGTTCGGTGAGGAGGTGCGCGAATTCCTCGCGGCACACCGGCTCAACTTCGTCGTGGAGCAGAACCGCGATGCGCAGCTCCGCTCGCTCCTCACGCTCGAAACGCCGGTCGAGAAGACGGCGCTGCACTCGCTCACCCATTACAACGGGCTGCCCATCTCCTCGAGCTTCATCGTCGAGGGGGTGCTCGCGGAGCTGCGCGGGCAGGGGGAGCGCCCGGGTGCAACGGCCGCCGAGCAGCCGTCCGCAGCCGCGGGCGAGCGCGGGCGCAGGGGCGCGGGACGCTGAGCGGCGAGCGGAAAACCTCATGACCTACATCGCAAAACCGAAGATCCACCACCCGGGGCTGCCGAAGAACGCACTCGGCCTCACGCGCCGCGACTACGAGGGCGCGCTCTCGACGCTTTGCGCGGGCTGCGGCCACGATTCGATCACCGCGGCGCTGGTCGAGGCCTGCTGGGGGCTCGCGCTCGCGCCGCAGAGCGTGGTGAAGCTCTCCGGCATCGGTTGCTCGTCGAAGACCACGGCGTACTTCGTGAGCGGCGGACACGGCTTCAATGCGGTCCACGGCCGCATGCCCTCGATCGCAACCGGCGCGAGCGCCGCGAACCGCGAGCTCACCTTCATCGGAGTCTCCGGGGACGGCGATACGCTCTCGATCGGTCTCGGCCAGTTCTGCCACGCGATCCGCCGCAACCTGGACATGCTCTACGTCATCGAGAACAACGGCGTCTATGGGCTCACCAAGGGACAGTTCTCGGCCTCGGCGGATGTCGGCACCAAGGCGAAGAAGGGCGAGGTGAACTATCAGCCCCCGATCGATCCCGTGCTGCTCGCGATGACGCTCGGCGCCTCGTTCGTGGCGCGCAGCTTCTCGGGCGACAAGGAGCAGCTGGTGCCGCTGCTGCAGGCCGGGATGCGCCACAAGGGATTCGCGCTCATCGATGTGCTCTCCCCGTGCGTCACGTTCAACGACCACGAGGGCTCGACCAAGAGCTACCTCTACACGCGCGAGCACTACGAGCCGGCCGTCAACGTCGACTTCATCCCGCTCGAGCGCGAGATCACGGCGCAGTACGCGGCCGGGGAGGCATTGCCGGTCGTGATGCACGACGGCAGCCGCATCGTGCTGCGCAAGCTCGATGCAAGCCACGATCCGACGGACCGCACGGCCGCCGCGTCACACGTCCAGGAGCGCATGCGAGCCGGGGAGTACCTGACGGGGCTGCTGTACCTCGAGCCCTCGCAACACGAGTTCCATCAGGTCAATCACACGCCCGACGAGCCGCTCAACCGGCTGCCGTACGAGAAGCTTTCCCCGGGCGCGAAGGCGCTCGAGAGGATTCTCGCCCGCTATCGGTAGCGCCTGCCGCCAAAACAAAAAGAGCCCCTCCGACCTTGCGGCCGGAAGGGCCCATCCGAACTCAAGCCGACTCGGCTTACCAGCGCTTGTTGGCGCCGCCGCCGCGCGGCCCGCCGCCGCCGCCGCTGCGCTCCTGCGCCTCGTTCACGCGCAGCGGACGCCCGCCGAGCTCCTTGCCGTTCAGGTTCTGAATGGCGCGGGAGGCATCGGCGCGGGGCATCTCGACGAACGCGAATCCGCGAGGCCGTCCGGTGTCGCGATCGGTGATCACGTTGACGGATTCGACGGTGCCGTGCTGGGAAAACAGGGTGCGAATCTCGTTCTCATCGGTCGAGAACGGCAGATTGCCGACATAGATCCTCGTCATGAAAGGAAAGCTCCTCGAACTCTCGGTGCCGCAACGAAAAAAAACGCGGCGGTATCCTCAAAACTCAAGGCAGGGGGGCAGCCGAACGAATGTTGAATCGGCGGCGGCACTCTGCCACCTGGATCGAAAACGATTCGGCTTTTCTCACGTGAGCCGAGCGCGGTTGACGCAACGGCAGGCGGCAGGAAAGGGAAAGGTCACGAGCCGCGCCGAACCTTACATTAAGGCGCAACGCCAAACAAGATACGCTGATCACACCGTGGCCAGTGCCCCGAGTTGGGGCGAAATCTGATCCGGATCATGCCGTTCCGGCGGGATGATGCGCGCCCGGAAACGCATCGCCCCGGGGCTCCGGGCCCCGCCGTCCCTCGCGCGCTCAGGTGCTAGACTCCCCGCCCGCAATTCAACCGTCGGAGCGAGTGCGCATGGGAAAGGGTGATCGCAGGACACGGCGAGGAAAGCTCTACCGGGGATCGTTCGGCAAGACTCGGGCGAAGGACCCGGCCAAGAAGAAGAAGCGGGCCGCCAAGCGGTAGCTCCTCACCGCGCACCGGGCGCGGGCAAGCGGCGCGTCCCGGCTGCGAGATCGCGCAACACCCCGACCAGGAGCTCGCGCTCGGCGCGCTGCACGCGTGCCGCGAGCGTCTCGGCCGTATCCTGCGGTGCGACAGGCACGCTCACCTGCGCCACGATCGGGCCGGTGTCGTAGTCGGCATCGACCAGGTGAATCGTGGCCCCGCTCTCGCGCTCGCCGGCGGCGAGCACGGCGGCATGCACGCGCGAGCCGTACAGGCCCAGCCCGCCATGCCGGGGGAGAAGCGCCGGGTGCGTGTTGATCACGCGTCCCCCGAAGCGCCCGAGCGTGAGCGGACCCAGCTTCTTCATGTAGCCCGCGAGCAGCACCAGGTCGACGTGGTGCTGCTCGAGCGCAGTCGCGATGGCGCGATCGAGGCTCGTCGACTGCGGGTGGGTCTGGCCCGAGAGGTGCAGCGCGGGGATGTTCGCCAGGCGCGCGCGGCGCAGCGCGCCCGATGCGGCGTTGTTGCTCACGACGAGCGCCACGCGCGCGGGAACCGTGCCCGCGGCACAGGCATCGAGCACCGCCTGCAGCGTCGTACCCTCGTGCGAGGCGAGCACGCCGATGTTCACGGCGCCCCGCTCACAGCAGGCTCTCGAGCCCCCGCAGGCGCTCGGCGAAGTGCCGCGCGTGATCGGGACGCGCCGCCACGAAGCGGAAATCCGCAAACTCGAATCCCGGCGCCACGCTGCAGCCGACGAGCGAGTACGCCCCGAGGCTGCGTGCGGCCTGCCAGGTGCCGGCCGGAATCACCGCGACCGGCCGCGCGTCGATGGGCGCGCCCAGCCGGTAATTCGTGAGACGCTCGCTCGCCGGGTCGTAGGCGAGCAGCTCGAGCCCCGCACCGGCGTAGAAGTGCCAGATCTCATCGGACTCGACCGTATGCCAGCGGCTCACCTGGTGGCGCTCGAGCAGGTAATAGATGGTTGTCACCGCCGAGCGATCGTTGCCCCGTGCAGCGACGCGTGCGGATGAGCGATACAGCTCGCGGAACCAGCCGCCCTCGGGATGGGGCGCGAGCCCGAGCGCGTGAATGAGCGCCTCCGCGCCCGGGTCGAGCGGCCGCTGTGGGAAGGACGGATGCGATGGCGCGGGAGACTCGGGTGACATATCGGGGGCGGCCTCGGCGGGACAGCCACCCTAGCGCCGATCGATTTTTCCCGTCAACGCCGCGTGCTGCCACGGGTCGCGGGCGCCCGATCGAGTCATGCATTTGCCACGGGATCGATCTAAATTGCCCGCGTGACGACCGCCATCCGTGGAGCACTCCTGACGCTCTGCGCCGGCACGCTCGCCTTTGGCGGCGCACCCTGCCGCGCGCACGGCGTGCCGCGGGACCAGCTCCGCCGCATCGTGCAGCAGCAATGTGTTCCGGATTGGCTGAAGGCGCGCGATCCCGGCCCGTGCGTGAGCGTGACGCTCCCCGGCTCCCGTGCGGGCGCGGACGGCTATGCGGTGCTCGCGGACATCAAGGGCGGTGCGCATTATTTGCTCATTCCGATCGCGAGCATCGGCGGTATCGAAAGCCCGCAGCTGCGTGCACCGGACGCCTTCAATTACCTCGCGGCGGCCTGGACGGAGCGGCGGGTGCTCGTGCGCTCCGTGGGCCATGCGGTACCGCGCGATGCCGTGGGGCTCGCCGTCAACTCGATGCGGGCGCGCAGCCAGGATCAGCTGCACATCCACATCAGCTGCGTGCGGCCGGCCGTCCGCAGCGCCCTCATCGCGGCGGAGAGCCGCATCGGGGCGAGCTGGTCGTCCATGACGCTGCGCGGCTCGCGCTATCATGCGCTCCGCATCATGGGGCGCACGCTCCGCAGGAATCCCTTCGCGCTCCTCGCGGACGGTGTGCCGGGCGCGGCGCAGGAGATGGGCCATTTCACGATGCTGGTTGCCGGGATCGAGTTCCGGGAGGGACCTGGATTCATCGTGCTTGCGGGCTCGTCGGTCCCGGGAGCCGAGCTCCTGCTCGATCCGTCCTGCGCGCTCGCCGCGCACGGCGAGCGACGCAGCGCATCCGGCGCCGATGCGCGATAATTTTGCGCGCCGGAGCCGAGCCCCCCGCGAGGAGAGAGGATGAACCGCGATGTGCTGCGTGATCTCATTGAAGACCGCGCGCTCGAGTTCGGTCACGAGTACACGCTCGCCACCGGCGAGAAGTCGAACTTCTACTTCGACTGCAAGAAGGCGATGCTCGAGGGACAGATCCTCGCCGCGATTGCCGATGCGCTGATCGAGCTCATCCGCACGCTTCCCGTCGCTCCCACCGCGATCGGGGGCCTCACGATGGGTGCGGACTTCGTCTCCGCCGCGGTCGCCATGCGCGCATCCCAGATCGGCGCACCGACCGTCCATGCCTCCATCGTGCGCAAGGAGCCAAAGAAGCATGGCACCCGCAACTACATCGAGAACCAGCTCCCCGAAGGCACGCGCATCGTCGCCTTCGACGACGTGATCACCTCGGGATCCTCCACGCGCAAGGCGTGCGAGCAGTTCCTCGCCGCTCGATACGAGCTCGTGGGTATCCTCGCGCTCGTCGACCGGGAGGCCGGAGGCCGCGAGCGCTTGCAGGCGGACTTCAACTGTCCGGTGCTGTCGCTTTACCGCAAGAGCGAGTTTCCGAAGCTCATCGAAGCGGAGCGCCGGCTTGCGCAAGCGCCGCGGTGAGCGCGGCGCAAAATGCATCCGCGTCGCGAAAGTCCGCAAATACCGCCCTCGCCCCCGCACGCACCAATGCATCGGCCGCGCTGCCCTGCGCGATCCCGATGAACGGCACGCCGAGCTCGCGGCAGGCGCGGGCATCCCAGATCGCATCGCCGATGTAGACGAACCGCTCGGAGCCGCAACCGGAGCGCGGCCCCATGCGCGCGCGAACCCGCTCGGCGGCGAGCCGCATGATCTCGATTCGGGCGAGGGCATCGTCGGCCGAGGCGGCGGGGAAGCGGTCGTACTCGAGTCCGGCGCTCATCATCTTGCAGCGCGCCGATTCGCCGAAGCCGCCGGTCGCAAGGCCAATGCCGAGGGACTCCTCCGCTGCGAGGCGGTGCAGGATGCGCGCGGCGCCGGCGATCTCGCGGAACGGCTCGCGCGCGGCCGTCGCGGCGATCGCCCCGACGAAGTGCGCGCGAAATCCGGCCGCCTCCTGCGGCGTCGGCGCACGCTGCATGCGCTCCTCGAAGATCTCCGCGAGAATTCCCGAATCCGTCGTATGCCGATAGGCCGACCAGTCCGAGCGGATCTCCGTGAAGCCGAACACGGCCGCGAGCGAGCGCAGGTACAGCTCGGAGTCGATCGACTGTGAATGCGTGAGCGTGCCGTCGATGTCAAACAGGACGAGGCTCATCGAGGGGTGCGCCGTCGGATGGGGCGAAGCGGCGGTATGCCTGCGAGCGGCGTCGCCCAGCGCGATGCGGTATGAGTTAATCGACGGCCTTGATGGCCTGGATGAGCGCGCCCGCCACCTTCTGCGCATCGCCGTAGAGCATGCGCGTGTTGTCGAGATAGAAGAGCGCATTCTCGATGCCTGAGAATCCGGCGCCGCGGCCGCGCTTGATCACGATCACGTTCTTCGCCTTGTCGGCATTCAGGATCGGCATGCCGTAGATCGGGCTCGACTTATCGGTGCGGGCGACGGGGTTCACGACATCGTTCGCGCCGATGATGAGCGCCACGTCCGCCGTCTCGAATTCCGCGTTGATCTCATCGAGATCCGCGATCAGATCGTAGGGCACGCCCGCCTCGGCGAGGAGCACGTTCATGTGACCGGGCATGCGCCCGGCGACCGGATGGATCGCGAACTTCACGGTGACGCCGCGGTCGATGAGCAGCTGGCAGAGCTCCCAGATCTTGTGCTGAGCCTGCGCGACCGCCATCCCGTAGCCCGGCACCACGATCACTTTCTGCGCGAAGGCGAGCATGACGCCCACATCGGGCGCCTCGATCGGCTTCAAGCTTCCGGTGACCTCACCGCTCGGCGCGCCGCCGGTGTCGCCGAATCCGGAGAACAGCACGTTCCCGAGGGAGCGGTTCATCGCCTTCGCCATGAGCTGCGTGAGGAGCGTGCCGGCCGATCCGACCACGGTGCCGGCGATGATCATCGCGGCGTTGTTGAGCACGAAGCCCTCGAAGCCGACCGCAAGTCCCGTGAGCGCGTTGTAGAGCGAGATGACGACCGGCATGTCGGCCCCGCCGATCGGCAGGGTCATCGTCACCCCGAGCACCAGAGCGAGTGCGAAGAAGCTCGTGACAACGGCCGGCGTGGCGTCGAGCTGCGAGGCGACCGCGCCGCCGAGTCCCAGGGCGCCCGCAAGAATGATGAGGTTGATGAGCTGCTGGCCGGGAAAGCGCAACGAGCGGTTGATGAGCCCCTGGAGCTTGCCGAAGGCGATGAGGCTCCCGCTGAAGGAAACGGTGCCGATGATTCCGCCGACCACTGCGAGGGTGGACGCCGCGTAGCCGTGCCACTCGCCGCGGTAGAGCTCCACGGCCGCGATCGCGGCCGCCGCGCCGCCGCCCATGCCGTTGTAGAGCGCGATCATCTGCGGCATGTTGGTCATCGCGACGCGCTTGCCGCTCACCCATGCGATCACGCCGCCCACGACGATTGCCGCGCCGATGAGCGGGTAGTTCGTCATCCCCGGATACAGGAACGTGAAGATCGTGGCGACCAGCATGCCGGCGCCGGCCCACAGGATGCCGCTGCGCGCGGTGACCGGAGAGCTCATGCGCTTCAGGCCCACGATGAAGAGGAACGCGGTGACGAAGTAGCTCCCCTGGATGAGGAGCGCCATCGAAGCCGCACCGCCCGCAGTGCCGCTCATCCGTGGGATCCCCGGCCGGCGCGTCCGCTCGCCTTGAACATCTCGAGCATTCTCTCGGTCACGACGTAGCCGCCGACCGCGTTGCCGGCCGCGAGCAGCACGCCCACGAAGCCGATCGCCTTCTCGAGCGGCGTGTGCGCCGCGCCGAGCGCCACCATCGCCCCGACGAGCACGATGCCATGCACGAAGTTCGAGCCCGACATGAGCGGCGTGTGCAGGATCACGGGCACGCGCGAGATGACCTCGTAGCCCGTGAACGCCGCGAGCATGAAGATGTAGAGCGCAACGATCCCAGTCATGAGCCTCCGCCTTCCACCCGCTTGCGGGTCGCTTCGTGTCGGATCGCGCCGTCGTGCGTCAGGCACGCCTGCGCGAACACCTCGTCGCTCCAGTCGATTGCGAGCTCGCCCTGCTTCAGTGCCGGCTGGAGAAAGTTGAGCAGATTGCGCGCGTACATCTCGCTCGCGTTGTAGGCGAGCGCGCCCGGCAGGTTCACCGGACCCACGACGCTCACGCCCTGATGCTCCACGGTCTCACCGGTGCGCGTGAGCTCGCAGTTGCCGCCCTGCTCGGCGGCCACATCGACGATCACCGAGCCCGGACGCATGCGCTCGACGGCCGCGCGGCTCACGATCTTCGGCGCCGGCCGTCCCGGAACCGAGGCCGTGG
Source organism: Steroidobacteraceae bacterium (assembly GCA_035523875.1). Taxonomy (GTDB): domain Bacteria; phylum Pseudomonadota; class Gammaproteobacteria; order Steroidobacterales; family Steroidobacteraceae; genus JASHUC01. The sequence continues at coordinate 96,498 of DATKPY010000016.1, read as the reverse complement.
TGATGACGGCGTCGGACGCCGCGATGCGCGCATCGAGCACCTCCTGCTGCTTGCGCCGCTCCTCCTCGGTGAGCTCGCGCGCGTAGCCGCCCTGGCCTTCGGCGCTCACCCCCGTGTCGACGAACTTGGCGCCGAGCGAGCGCACCTGCTCCTTGGTCGCGCTGCGCACGTCGTACGCCTCGACCACCGCGCCGAGGCGTCGCGCGGTGGCGATCGCCTGCAGGCCCGCGACGCCAGCGCCGATCACGAGCACTTGCGCGGGCCGGATCGTGCCTGCGGCCGTGGTCAGCATGGGAAGGAACTTGGGCAGCTGGTTGGCCGCGATGAGCACGGCCTTGTATCCGGCGATCGCCGCCTGCGAGGAGAGCGCATCCATCGACTGCGCGCGCGAGATGCGCGGAATGAGCTCAACCGCGAAGCTGGTGATCCGCGCATCGCGCAGCGCGCGCACCTCCGCATCCCGCGCATAGGGCTGCAGGTATCCGATCACGGTCGCCCCGGGCTTCAGGCAGGCGATCTGCTCGCTCGTGAGCGGTTGCACCGTGAGAACGACGCCCGCGCGCTCGAGCACCGCGCGGCCGGAGTCGAGCCATGCGACGTTCTTATAAAGCGCATCGGGGAACCGCGCGCGCTCGCCGGCGCCGTGCTCCATGACGATTTGAGCCCCGTTCTGCGTGAGCTTGAGAACCACTTCGGGAACCAGGCTCACACGGGTCTCTTGTGGCGCGCTCTCGCGGAGCGCGCCGATCGTTACTGGCATGTCGGCGCCTCTCGTTCATGGCCGAAAGACGCCCATGGCGCTTTCAGCGCGGCGGCAAGAATCACAGCTCTTGCCGGCAACTCGCTCTCACGCACGTCGCGCGGTCGTGGCCGACCCGCGACGCAATTTTGGAAACTTCAGTGAAATGAGGATCTTGTAACGTTGAATTGTTGCACAAAGCTGCTTTATCTTACAGCACCGATGTTGGGCATCGATCTCGACAAGGCCGACCACGGCTACCACTCCGACCTGCGGATCGTCGCCACCCCGGCGGCGCGCGGGCTCTCCCAGCTCGTCCTGCGCACGGACGTGGCTGGCATGCCGCTCGAGTGGATCGATTACCGCGAGGCGGCGCGACTGTACACCCAGGCGCAGGTCGCCTATAGCTGCGGATCGCTCCTGTACTCGCTCTACGGCGGGGTGAACGCGCGCACGGGCCACCGCACCGTGCTCAAGGTGAGCTCGATCGTCGCCACGATCGGGCATACCGGCAATCCCGGCAACACGCGCCACGATTATGTTCCGCCGCTCAACAATCAGACGCTGTTCCGGCGCGACGCGTATCTCTGCATGTACTGCGGCATGCGCTTTCCCTCGCGCGAGCTGTCGCGCGATCACATCCGCCCGTTCAGTCAAGGGGGCCTCGATAGCTGGACGAACGTCGTCGCGGCCTGCCGGCGCTGCAATAACCAGAAGGCCTCGCGCACGCCCGAACAGGCGAAGATGCAGCTGATCGCGGTGCCGTTCACCCCGACCTACGCCGAGTACATCTTCCTCAAGGGCCGCCGCGTGCTCGCCGACCAGATGGAGTATCTGCTCGCGCATTTTCCGCGCAGCAGCCCGCTGCACGACCGCATCCAGCGCTGGCTCGCCTGAGCTCGCTTGATCTTTCTCGTCGACGCGTCGGTCTACGTCTTCCGGGCCTATTACTCCCTGCCCCCGGAGATGGTGGACCGGGACGGCGAGCAGACCCATGCGGTGTTCGGCTTCGCGCGCTTCCTCTGCGATCTGATGGAGCGGGCGCAGCCGGCGCTCATGGCCGTCGCCTTCGACCAGAGCCTGTCCTCCTGCTTCCGCAATCGCATCTACCCACCCTACAAGGCGAACCGCGAGCCCGCGCCGCCGGGGCTCGCGCTGCAGCTCGAGCGGTGCTTCGAGTTCTGCGCGCTCGCCGGGGTCGCCGCAGTGAGGAGCTGCGACTACGAGGCGGACGACTTGATCGGGAGCCTCGTCGCGCGGATGCGCGTCGAGGGCGTGCGCGCGACGCTGATCACGCGGGATAAGGATTTCGCGCAGCTCGTTCGCGAGGGGGACGTGCTCTGGGACTACGCCGGGCGCGACCCGCTCTCCTACGGGGAAGTCGAGCGCCGCTTCGGCGTGGCGCCCGAGCGCTTCGCGGACTACCTCGCTCTCACGGGCGATGCGGTGGACAACATTCCGGGCGTCCCCGGCATCGGTCCCAAGACCGCATCGGTGCTGATGCGCGAGTTCGCCGGCCTCGATGAGCTCTACGACGGGATCGATCGGGTGGAGGGCCTGAAGCTCCGGGGCGCCTCGAGCGTGCGCGCACGCCTCCTCGCGCATCGCGAGGCGGCCTACCTCGCGCGGCGGCTCACTGCGATCGCGTGCGACGTGCCGCTCGATCTGCCGCGCGAGGCGCTGCGGCGGCGCGCGCCCGACTTGGGCGCGCTCGCGGGGTTCTTCGACCGCCAGGGCTTCGGAGCGCTGCTGCGCAGGCAGGTCGAGCGGCTCGCGCAGTCATACGCGCCCGAAACCGGAATCTGAGCACGCACGCTTTCTGCTACCGTAGCGGCCGGAGCACTCGCGTCTGGAGAGGCGGATCACGGCCATGAAGCGCCCGCGCCGGGAACTCAAGTCGATCCTGCTCGAAGAGCGCGTCTTCCGCCCGCCAGCGGCGTTCGCCGCAAAGGCGCGTCTGAAGCGACGGGATCTCGAGCGGCTGCGGCAGCGGGCAGCGGCGGACCCGCAAGGCTTCTGGGCCGATCTCGCGCGCAGCGAGCTCACGTGGCAGAAGCCGTTCACGGTGACGCTCGACCGCTCGCGCGCACCAAACTTTGCCTGGTTCACCGACGGCCGTCTCAACGTCTCGGTCAACTGCCTCGACGTGCATTTGAGCGAGCGCGGCCACCAGACGGCGATCGTGTTCGAGGGCGAGCCTGGCGACACGCGCCGCATGAGCTACCGCGAGCTGCACGCCGAGGTCTGCCGGCTCGCGAACGCACTGCGCTCGCTCGGCGTGCGCCGCGGCGACCGGGTCGTGATCTACATGCCGCTCGTGCCCGAGGCGATCATCGCGATGCACGCCTGTGCGCGCATCGGCGCCGTGCATTCCGTCGTGTTCGGCGGATTCTCTGCGCTCTCGCTCAAGGATCGGATCGAGGATGCCGGCGCGCGGGTGCTGATCACGGCCGACGGGGGCTTTCGCGCCGGTCACATCGTCGAGCTCAAGGCGGCCGCCGACAAGGCGCTCGCCGGCGGCTGCCCGACGATCGAGCAGGTGATCGTCTACCGGCGCACGGGAGGCGCGGTGGGGATGCATTCCGGCCGCGATCTGTGGTGGCACGACCTCCTCGCGCAGCACTCGCCCATGTGCGAGCCCGAGTGGGTGGACGCCGAGCATCCGCTCTTTCTTCTCTATACCTCCGGCTCGACCGGGAAGCCGAAGGGCATCCAGCACGCGAGCGCGGGCTATCTGCTCGGCGCGAAGACCACGAGCGGATGGGTGCTCGACGTGCAGCCGCAGGATGTGTTCTGGTGCACGGCGGATGTGGGCTGGGTCACCGGCCACACCTACGTCGCCTACGGCCCGCTCGCGATCGGCGCGACGGTCGTGCTTTACGAGGGTGCGCCCACCTGGCCGGACGGCGCGCGCTTCTGGAAGATCTGCGAGACCCACCGCGTCACGATCTTCTACACCGCGCCCACCGCGATCCGCGCGCTCATGAAGCTCGGCGAGGAGCTGCCGCGCCGGCACGACCTCTCGCAGCTGCGGCTCTTGGGAAGCGTCGGCGAGCCGATCAACCCGGAGGCGTGGATGTGGTACCACCGCGTGATCGGCGGCGGGCGCTGCCCGATCGTCGATACCTGGTGGCAGACCGAGACCGGTGCGATCCTCATCGCGCCGATCCCCGGCGTCACACCCCTCAAGCCCGGATCCTGCACCGAGCCGCTGCCCGGCATCGCCGCGGACATCGTCGACGATCATGGCGAGCGCGTCACGCGCCCGGACGCGGGCGGCTACCTCGTCGTACGCGAGCCCTGGCCGTCGATGCTGCGCACCATCTGGGGCGATAACGAGCGCTATATCGAGACGTACTGGCGCAAGTTCCAGAATCGCCTCTACGTTGCCGGCGACGGCGCGCACCGCGACTCCGACGGGTACTTCTGGATCATGGGCCGGATCGACGATGTGCTCAACGTGGCCGGTCACCGCCTGGGCACGATGGAGATCGAGTCGGCGCTGGTCGCGCATCCGCGCGTAGCGGAGGCGGCGGTGGTCGGGCGCCCGCACGAGATCAAGGGCGAAGCCGTGCTCGCCTACGTCGTCTGTCGTGGCGCGCGCCCGCCGGGCGAGTTGGGGGTCGCGCTCGTGCAGGAGCTCAAGGCCTGGGTGGGCGAGCAGCTGAGCGCGATCGCCAAGCCTGATGAGATTCGACTCACGGACGTGCTGCCAAAGACGCGCTCCGGCAAGATCATGCGCCGGCTGCTGCGGGCGATCGCGCGCGGCGAGGAGATCTCCGAGGACGTCTCCACGCTCGAGAATCCGGCGATCATCGAGCAGTTGAGGACGATCGATTTCGCCGCCGCGCCGAGCGCACCCGAGCGACCGCGACCCACCCCGCCTGCGCGAGCGCGGACGGTCAGACCGAAGCGCGTGAAGAAAACGCGGCGCAAGCGCACTGCGCGGGCAAGTGCGTCGCCGGCAAGATCGGTGCGCACCGGCGCAAAGAGCAAGACGCAGCGCTCTGCACCCCGCTCCGTGCGCAGCAAACGCCGATCACGGCGACGCCCCTGAGGCTTGCGGATCCTCGGTCACGAGAAGCAGCGTCCCCTCCGGCGCCTCGATGAGCGCATTCCTCCGCGGATCGAGCTCGCGCGGCAGCGCGCTGCTCGTCTCGATGCCAAGATCGCGCAGCCGCTCGCTGGGCGCACGCACCGACTCGCCGCCGAAGACGAGCAGCGGACTCGCCAGCATGCGCCGCGGGTGGAAAGCGAGATTGAGATGGTCGCTCGTCAGTGCGAGGCGCGGATAGGGCTCGCGCGACTCGCCCACGGAGACGAATCCGAGCGGCTCCCAGAAGGTGCGCGCGACCTCGAGATCCGCGGCGGGAAGCGTGAGCTCGCGGAACTCGCCGAGGCGCGAGGGCTCGCGCTCGCTGCGGTCGGAGGGCGAGTACGTGCGCGTCTCGAGCACGACGAGGAGCTCCCCGTCCGGACCGAGGACCCCTATCTCGTGGAACATGTCGGCGCCGATGCGGCGATAGGCGAAGCGCATGCCGCGTCGCTCGAGCTCGACGCTGTGCTCGGCGATCTGCGGATGGACGAACGTGAGCGCGGTGCCGCGCCCGGGATGCTGGTGGAGCCCGAGCGCAACGCGTCCGTCGGTGAGCACCCCGTAGGGGTGTGTCCACACCTCTCCGGTCTGCGCCTGCGTGAAGCCGAGCCGCTCGTAGAACTCGACGGAGGCGCGGATGTCCCGGGTGGGAATGCTCAGCTCGTGGAAGCGTCCGAGCACGCCGCGCCCGATGTCCGCCAGCGCCTCAGGCCGATGCGCCGCGGGGTGCGCCCGCCGGGCGGAATCCGAGCTCCACGTGCGTCCAGCCCTGACAGTGCTGCGCGATGAGATCGGCGAGAAAGTGTGCATGCTCCGGGCGCGCGTTGAGCGCCGGCACGTAATCGAACCGACGACCGCCTGCGGCGAGAAAGACCTCGCGATTCTCGTGCGCGATCTCATCGAGTGTCTCGAGGCAATCGAGCGCGAAGCCGGGACACACCACGGTGACCTCGTCGATGCCGCGGGCGGGAAGCTCGCGCATCACCTCGCTCGTGTAGGGCTTGAGCCACTTGGCGGGGCCCACGCGCGACTGGAAGCTCACCGACCACTCCTGCTCCTCGAGCAGCAGCTCCTCCGCGAGCAGCCGCGCAGTCTTCTGGCACTTGCAGAAGTACGGATCGCCCCGATGGAAGTAGTGCTCGGGCACGCCGTGGAAGGAGAAGAGCAGGTGGCGCGTGCGCCCGTGCATCTCCCAGTGCTGCTGCACGCTCGTGCGCAGCGCCTCGATGTAGCCCGGATAGTCGTGGTACTCGGCGATGAAGCGCAGCTCCGGGAGCCAGCGCCAGCGACGCAGCTCCGCCGTCACCTGGTCGTACACCGAGCCGGTGGAGGCGCCGCAGTACTGCGGAAAGAGCGGCAGCACGAGCAGACGTTGCGCGCCGGCCGCGCGCAGCCGCTCGAGGGCCTCCGGCACGGAGGGGCGCGAGTAGAGCATCGCGAGCTCGAGCGAGAAGGGTGCGAGCACGCGCTCGGCGAGCGTGCTCTTCAGTCTCGTGCGCAGCTCCTGCGACAGGACGAGGAGCGGTGAGCCTGCCGCAGTCCAGATGCGGGCGTACTTGCGCGCCGAACGGCGCGGCCGGGTGCGCAGCACCAGCCCGTGCAGCACCGGAAGCCACAGGGCGCGCGGCAGCTCCACGACCCGAGGATCGCTCAGGAAGCGTGCGAGAAAGCGCCGCAGGTCGCGCACCGAGGTGGATTCGGGCGTGCCGGTGTTGACGAGCGCGACGCCGATGCGCTCGGCGCCGTCGTGACGGAAATCCGGGGAGCTCACGTAGCGCAATTCACACCCCGCCCACGCACAGATACTTGATCTCGGTGTAATCGAGAATGCCGTACCTCGAGCCCTCGCGGCCGATCCCGGACTCCTTCATGCCGCCGAAGGGCGCGACCTCGGTGGAGATGATCCCGGTGTTCACCCCGACGATGCCGTATTCGAGCGCCTCGCCCACGCGCCAGGTGCGCGCAAGGTCGCGAGTGTAGAAGTACGCGGCGAGCCCGAACTCGGTGTCGTTCGCCATCCGGACGGCATCCTCCTCGCTCCCGAAGCGAAAGAGCGGAGCCACCGGCCCGAAGGTCTCCTCGCGCGCGACCAGCATGTTCGGCTGGACGTTCGTGATCACCGTGGGCTCGAAGAACGTGCCGCCCAAGCGGTGGCGCTTGCCGCCGCAGGCGATCCGAGCGCCCTTCGCGACCGCATCGGCCAAGTGCTCCTCGACCTTCGCGAGCGCCTTCGTGTCGATCAGGGGCCCCTGCTCGGTCTCGCCCTCCAGGCCATCGCCGACCCGCAGTCGCCCGACGGCGGCAATGAGCTTCTGAGCGAAGGCCTCGTACACCGAGTCCTCGACGAGCAGACGATTGGCGCACACGCAGGTCTGGCCGGTGTTGCGGTACTTGCTCGCGATTGCGCCCTCGACCGCGGCATCGAGGTCGGCATCGGCAAACACGATGAACGGCGCATTGCCGCCGAGCTCGAGGGAGATCTTCTTGATCGTGCCCGCGCACTGCGCCATCAGCCGCTTGCCGATCTCGGTCGAGCCGGTGAATGTGAGCTTGCGCACGCGCGGATTGGAGGTCATCTCCGTCCCGATCGCACTCGCATCGCCGGTCACGACGTTGAGCACGCCCGCGGGAACGCCCGCCCGGTGGGCGAGCTCGGCCATCGCGAGCGCCGAGTAGGGTGTTTGCGAGGCGGGCTTGACGACGAGCGTGCAGCCGGATGCGAGCGCGGGTCCCGCCTTGCGCGTGATCATCGCGGCGGGGAAGTTCCACGGCGTCACGGCCGCCACCACCCCGATCGGCTGGCGGATCACGAGCAGGCGCTTGTCGCTCTGGTGGCCCGGGATCACATCGCCGTAGAGTCGCTTGCCCTCCTCGGCGAACCACTCGATGAAGGCCGCCGCGTAGCCCACCTCGCCGCGCGCCTCGGCGAGCGGCTTGCCCTGCTCGGCCGTCATGAGGGTCGCGAGATCCTCGCGGTTCGCGAGCATCAGATCGTGCCAGCGGCGCAGGATCGCGGCGCGCTCCTTCGCCGTGCGGCGCGCCCAGGCGGGAAACGCCTGAGCGGCGGCATCGATGGCACGACGCGTCTCCGCGCAGCCCATGCGGGGAACGGTGCCGAGCGCGCGTCCCGTCGCGGGGTTCACGACCGTGAGCGTCGCGCCGCCGTCGGCCTCGATCCAACGGCCGGCGACGTAGGAGCGCGTGCGCAGCAGGCTCTCGTCCGTCAGCTGCACCGGCGCTCCATCAGTCCGCGGCCTGCGCGCGCCCGAGGTGCTGGGCGAAGAAGGCAAGCGAGCGCTCGCGGGCGAGCGCCGCGGACTGCGGGTTGTAGCTCGCTCGCTGGTCGCAGTTGAAGCCGTGACCCGCGCCGGCGTAGACGTGGAAGATGCCCTGGGGATTCGCGGCCTTGATCTTGTCCACATCGCTCAAGGGGATGTGGGTGTCGAGCTCGCCGAAGTGGAACATCATCGGGCACTTGGGCTTCTTGTCGAGGCTCTGCGCGATGCTGCCGCCGTAATACGCGACGGCGCACGCGACGGGCAGATCGCAAGCCGATACATACGCCATCTTGCCGCCCCAGCAATAGCCGACGACGCCGACGCGTCCGGCGTGCTTGACCACGGCGATCGCGGCCGCGAGGTCGGCAAGCGTCTGCTCGGGCTTGAGCTGCTGCACGTAGCCGAAGCCTTCCTGCATGTCCGTCTGCGCGTAGCCCAACTCGATGCCCTTGCGCACCCGGTCGAACAAGGACGGTGCGATCGCGACGTAACCCTCCGAGGCGTAGCCGTCCGTCACGGAGCGGATGTGGGAATTCACGCCGAAGATTTCCTGGATCACGACCACGGCGCCCCGCGGGGCGCCAGGTGGCGGCGCGAGCCACGCCCTGAGCTCGTGTCCGTCGCGCGACATGATCGTGGTGAACTCGCTCATGACTCCAAGCTCCTCCGACCGCCGATGCGCGAAGGATACCACCACACTCCGCGCGGGCGCGTGACAGTGCTACGGCCAACGCCGCACTCCGAGAATGCGTCGAGCTCGGCAGTACCGTCGGCTTGCGTGCCTCGGTTTCACAGCACCATGCAGCAGTTGCGGCCGTTGTCCTTGGCGCGATAGAGCGCGCGGTCGGCCCGGTCGAAGACCGTATCGGGAGTGTCGTCGGTTTGGAACATGGTGATGCCGCAGGAGGCGGTTACGGTCACGGGGCGATTGCGGAAGTGGAACCCGATCCGCGCGATGCTCTCGCGGATCTTGTCCGCCGCGACGTGTGCCTGCTGCGCCGAGGTGCCGACGAGAATCATCACGAATTCCTCGCCGCCGTAGCGCGCGACGAAGTCCGTGCCGCGCACGTGCTGGGCGAGATGCTGGGCGATCACGCGCAGCACCTTGTCGCCGGCGCGATGACCGTATGCGTCGTTCACCGTCTTGAAGCGATCGATGTCCCACGCGAGGATGCTCACGGGCGCGTCCTGGCGCCGCCAGCGCAGGAACTCGTGCTCGATGCGCTCATCGTAGGCGGCACGGTTGGGGATGCCGGTGAGCGCGTCCATCATCGCGAGGCGCTGCTCCTCCTGCAGGCTCCTCTGCAGGTGGCGGCTTTCGCGCTCGAGCTCGGCGATGCGGATGCGCAGGCGCCCGCTGCGGTCGATCTGGGCGGCGAGCCGCTCCTCCTCGCGCGCACGGAAATCCTGCAAGTGCGTGTTGATCGCCTCGAGGCGCCCGCGCACGCGGCCGCGCAGCTCCGTGAGCTCGACGGCGCTCTGCACGTCGCTGTTGAGCTCGTGCACCTCATCGAGCACCAGGAGGTTCAACTGCTCGGTGCTCTCCTGGGCGGTGCGGTAGTCGGCGGCGTCGCGCGCGAGATAGCTCGCGATCTCCTCGAGCCGCGTGTCGATCTGGCGCAGCAGATCCTCGATCTCGAGCTTCTCGCGCTGCAGGTTCGCGCGCTGCTCGCCGATCAGTCGCGCGAGCCGCTCGAAGCCCTCGGCGAGCTCATCGCCCGTGAGCTCGCTCGAGGGACGCTCCTGCAGCTCACCGAGGGCGGAGCGCAGCTCCGGCAGCGCGCTCAAGCGGCCGAGCATCGCAACGATCGCGGTCTGTACCCGCGCATCGCGATCCGCCGGAGGCGGCGCGCTCTGCGCAGCCGGTGGCGCCGAGCGAGCGGATTGCGCGGCGTGCGTCGAGGCAGGGGGGGGAGAGAGAGCAGCCGGCGCGGGCGGCGCCGTGGCGGAGGGCGGAGCTGGGGCCGGTGCCGGGGAAGCAGGCACCGCAGCCGCCGGGCTCGCGACCATCTGATCGAGCCCCGCGACCGCTCGCGAGAGCGACTCGAGCGAGGCCTCGATGTCGGTAGGCTCGAGCTGGCGGCGCACCCGGTCGCCGAGCTTGCGCAGCTCCTCGTCGAGGAGCGCGCTGCGGCCGCGCGCCGCGAGGCACAGCCGACCGATCGTCAGCCTGAACACGCTCTCGAGCTTCGCAAGCCGCGCCTCCGCGGATTCGAGCCGCTCGAGCGCCTCGAGATACCTCTGTTTGAATTCGCCTTCGGATTTCGTCGCCATTCTTTAAAAGTCCCGTGCGCGGCATCCCGCCGCGTGGTGCTCCGTGGGCCGCGCGGTGCGGCTCAGCGCTCCATGATCGCCGTGACGCCCATTCCTCCTGCCGTGCACACGGAGATGAGTCCGCGCCGGGCGCCCGGATCGCCGCCGAGGAGCTTGGCGAGCGTCGCGACGATGCGCGTGCCGGTCGCTGCAAAGGGATGGCCGATTGCGACGCTCCCCCCCCTCACATTGAGCTTGCCGCGGTCGATGCTGCCGAGCGGCGCGGGCAATCCCAGCGCCTCGCGGCAATAGTCGGGCGATTCCCACGCTTTGAGCGTGCACAGCACCTGGCCCGCGAACGCCTCATGAATCTCGTAGTAGTCGAAGTCCTGCAGAGCAAGACGCGCATCCGCAAGCATCGCCGCGACCGCGTGCGCCGGGGCCATGAGGAGACCCTCCTTGCCGCTCACGAAGTCGACGGCCCACTGCTTGCCGTAGGTGAGATGCGCGAGCACCGGCAGCCCGCGGCGGCTCGCCCACTCCTCGCTCGCGAGCAGCACGGCACTCGACCCGTCGGTGAGCGGGGTGCTGTTACCCGCAGTGAGCGTGCCCGCGCCGCTCAAGTCGAACGTTGGCCGGAGCTTGGCGAGTCTCTCGAGCGAGGTGTCGGCGCGGACGTTGTTGTCGGCGGCGAGCCCGCGGTAGCGTACGACGAGGTCCTCGTAGAAGCCCGCGCGCCAGGCGGCCGCCGCCTTCATGTGGCTCTCGTAGGCGAGCTCGTCCTGCGCTGCCCGCGAGATGCCCCAGCGCTTGACCATGAGCTCGGTGCTCTGCCCCATCGACAGGCCGGTGCGCGGCTCGACGACACCCAGCATGACGGGCTTGAAGTGCTTCGGGCGCAGCCCGAAGAACGGCTTCAACCTCTGCCACGCGGAGCGGCCGAGATAGCTCTTGACGAGCAGCTGCTGGTAGGACTTGGGATAGACGATCGGCGGATCGCTGATCGAGTCCACGCCGCCGGCAATGCCCGCCTCGATCTGGCCGAGCGCGATCTTGTTGCCGATCAGAATCGCCGCCTCGAGGCTCGTGCCGCAGGCCCGCTGCACGTCGAGCCCCGGAGTCTCGGGGTCGAGACCGCAGGAGAGCACGCATTCGCGAACGAGGTTGTAGTCGCGCGAGTGCTTGATCACGGCCCCGGCGATCACATCGCCCAGGCGCACGCCCTGCAGAGCGAAGCGCTCGACGAGCGCCCGGAGGTTCTCCGTGAGCATCTCCTGATTGCCAACGCCCGCGTAGGCACCATAGGCGCGCGCGAACGGCAGGCGGACGCCTCCGACGATGGCGACGCGTCTGACTTCGGAGCCGACCAGCATCGATTTTGCTCCCTGGTTTGAGTTCGCTCCGACGCGAGGCACCGAGCGCTTCGCGCAGCCCTGTCGAGAGCACCGCGAGACGGCGCTGCCGGAGGGCTCGGCGGGGTGTCCCGAAGCCTAGGATGCCATAGAGTGGCCGCGCGAGCGCGGATGCGACCCGCACCCCGTGGCGGGAGACAGACGTCCTGAGCGCGCCCGCGCCAAGCGAGTTGAGTCGTGCGTCGCGGCGCGGCAAGATGGAGCGCAGAGTTCCCCATACCCCGGATTGTCCGACCCTCACCGATGCGCACGCCGAGCCTCACATCGCTCGATCCCCTCCGGCACGTCCGTCGCGTGCATCGGGCCGGCTGCCGCAGCGGCCCTCCGCCCGACCGGTAGTCCTCGTGCCCCGCTTCGGCATCGATCGCGTCTTCGAGCGGCGGCTCGCCGCGCTCGTCAATTGCGGCGAGCGGGGCATCCTGCAGGGTGGCCGCAAGGGCGTCGAGAAGGAATCGCTGCGCGTGACGCCCGAGGGCCGAATCGCGCAGTCGCGGCATCCGCACGCGCTCGGCTCGGCGCTCACGAGCGAGCACATCACGACGGATTTCTCCGAGGCGCTGATCGAGCTCGTCACGCCACCGTTCACCACGAGCTGGGAGCTGCTGCAGTACCTGCTCGACCTGCACCAGTTCGTCTACCGCCACCTGGGCGAGGAGCTGCTGTGGGCGACCAGCATGCCCTGTCTCATCGAGACCGACGCTGAGATTCCGATCGCGCAGTACGGCACCTCGAACGTGGCGCGCATGAAGAGCGTGTATCGCGAGGGCTTGAGCGTGCGCTACGGCCGGATGATGCAGGCGATCTCCGGCGTGCACTTCAACTACTCCTTCCCGGAGCGCTTCTGGGAGGCCTACGCCGCGGTCAACGAGTCGCGCGCGGCGGGGAGCGAGTTCGTCTCGGCCCGCTACTTCGACCTGCTGCGCAACTACCGTCGTTACGGCTGGATCGTGCTCTACCTCTTCGGCGTCTCGCCGGTCGTTTGCAATTCGTTCATGAGGGGACGCTCCGAGAGCCTGCCGCAGCTCGTGCCCGGGACGTTGTACGAGCCCTATGCGACTTCGCTGCGGATGAGCGACATCGGCTACCGCAACCGCAATCAGGCCGGCCTCACGATCTCGGTGAACAGCCTCGAGGAGTACGTCCGCGATCTGACACGCGCGATCATGACGCCGCACCCGCCGTACCAGGCGCTCGGCGTACGGGTGGACGGCCGCTATCGCCAGCTGAGCGCAAACATTCTGCAGATCGAGAACGAGTACTACAGCTACATCCGCCCCAAGCGAGTGGCCCGCTCCGGGGAGCGTCCGACCCGCGCGCTCGAGCGCGCGGGGGTCGAGTATGTCGAGGTGCGTGCGCTCGATGTGAGCTCCTTCGATCCGGTTGGCGTCAATCAGCACAAGCTGCGCTTCCTCGAGGCCTTTCTCGCGCTGTGCCTGCTCAAGGACAGTCCACCGATCGATGCGACGCTCGAGCCGGATCTCGACGCCAATCACCTGGTGGTGGCCCGCCGCGGGCGGGAGCCGGGTCTCGAGCTCGCGCGATCGGGTCGCCGGATCCCCCTCGTCGGGTGGGCCACCGAGCTCCTCGAGTCGATGGAGGGACTGTGCGAGCTGCTCGACCACGGCGACCCCACTCGGCCCTACGCGCAGGCGCTCGCCACCCAGGCTGCCAAGGTTCGTGACGTTCGGCTCACCCCCTCGGCCCGGCTGCTCGCGGAGCTCCAGAGCACGGGTGAGGGCTTCTTCGATCTGGCGCTGCGCACCTCGGAGGCCCACAAGTCCTATTTTCTCGAGCTCTATCCGCCGAATCCGGGGCGGTTGGACGAGCTCGCGGGCGAGGCGCGCGACTCGCTCGAGAAGCAGCGCGCTCTGGAGGCCACCGAGCGCGAGTCCTTCGAGCAGTACCTCGCTCGCTACTTCGCCGCGTGAGGCTCAAGTGCGCGTGAATGGCGCTCGGCGCGGCCGCCGAAGGAGGGCGTGACGCACCGCACCGCCACGGGGCGGGGCTTGGAAGGACCAGCCTCACTTTGGTGCAGCAGCGCGCGAGGAGCGCCGTGAATGCCTGAAAAACAATGATTTTCGCCCATCCGCGACTGTGGCATGAAAGCTGCAAAAACGCCCTGGCCTGCGTAACATGACCGATAGGCTCCTCGACGGGGATTCGCAACATGAAATTGGTTACCGCCATCATCAAGCCGTTCAAGCTCGACGACGTGCGGGCGGCCCTGTCCGAGATCGGGGTCTCCGGCATGACCGTGACGGAGGTGAAGGGATTCGGACGCCAGCGCGGGCACACGGAGCTCTATCGCGGCGCGGAATACGTGGTGGATTTCGTGCCGAAGACGCGCATCGAGGTGGCCGTGCGATCCGACCTGCTCGACCAGGTCGTGGAGGCGATCCTCAAGTCCGCGAAGACGGGCAAGGTGGGCGACGGCAAGATCTTCATCACCGATATTCAGCGGGTCATCCGGATCCGCACCGGCGAGACGGACGACGCCGCGCTCTGACCCTGCCGTCCGTCGAGAGCGGTTAGAGTACCGCTCATGGACTCCACGACGCTCCTGACCGCCGCGGCCGAGAAGCTGAAGCTCGGTCGCACGCGGCGCCACATCTTTCTGTGCATCGGCGGTAAATGCGCCGACGCTGCGCTGCAGCGCGAGTCTTGGGAGTTCCTCAAGGAGCGGTTGCGCGAGCTCAAGCTCGCGGACGTGGAGGGCGGAGTCCTGCGCACCAAGGCCGATTGCCTGCGCATCTGCACCGGCGGCCCGATCGCGGTGGTCTACCCGGACGGGATCTGGTACCGCAGCTGCACGCCCGAGAACCTCGAGCGCATCGTTCAGCAGCACCTGATCGGTGGGGCTCCGGTTGCGGAGCTCGCCTTCGCGACCGCTCCCCTCGTCCCCTAGGCAACCTCAGCTCGAGGTCGGACCGTCCTCACCTTCCGCGAGCGGCGCCGCGTCGCCCGGTGGTGCGTAGTTGAGCTCGACGGCCGGCTCACCGTTGGCGCCCTCGGCGGCATCGGAAGCCCGCTGCGGGCTGACAACGACCGGTCCTTGAGCCCGCTCCGCGAGGGGCGGTGAGGCGGCGGGATGCAACGTCGGGGCATGCACCGGCGCGTGCGGTGGATCGAGCACGCTCTCGAGCGGGACTGGCTGACCGAACAGAAAACCCTGAGCCCGGTCAATCCCGAGCTCCGCGAGCCGCTGACGCGTCACTTCCGTCTCGACGCACTCCGCAACGGTCTGGATGCCCATGCTGCGGCAGAGCTGCGCGATTCCGCGCACGAGCGACTCCGAGCGCGAGTCGTTGAGCAGATCGAGCGTGAAGGAGCCGTCGAGCTTGAGCATGCTCACGTCGAAGGCCTTGAGGTAGGCGAGCGAGCTCACGCCCGTGCCGAAGTCATCGAGCGCGAACTCGACGTTGCGCGCGCGCAGGTGGCGGATGAGCGTCTGCGTCTGGGCGATGTTCGCGACGGCCGCAGTCTCGGTGATCTCGAACTGCAGCCACTCCCCGGGAACCAGGTTGGGCGCGATGTTCGAGCTCAGCCATTCGATGAAGTCGGGGTTGCCGATGCTCGGACCCGAGAGATTGAGCGAAAAGCGCACGGGCCGATCGGGCGTGCGCTCATGCGCCGCCCTGAGACGCTCGAACACGCGCATGAGCACGGCGCGGTCTAGATCGATGAGCATCTGGTAGCGCGTCGCGGCGGACATGAAGTGCGTCGGGGCGACGAACGTCCCGCTCTCGCTCACCAGGCGCACGAGCAGCTCGTAGTACTCCGTCCGCGTATCGCCGGTGAGGGTGAGGAGCGGCTGCGCGACGATGCCGATCCGCTCGGTCTCGAGAGCCTTGCGCAGCCGGTTGGCAATGAGCACATCGTCGTTGCGGCGAACGATGCTCTGATCGGAGTCCTGATAGATCTCGATGCGGCCGCGGCCGCGGTCCTTTGCCGCGCGGCAGGCCGCCTCTGCGGCCGCGAGCGCCTGGGTGAGCTGCTGGTCCCCGGCGGGGATGCTCGCCACTCCGAAGGAGATCGACAGGCGCGTGCGCAATCCGGCGATGATGGCGCAGCGCTCGCTCACGCTGCGCGAGAGCTGCTCGGCAACGCGCCGGGCCTGACTCAACAAGGACTTCGGCAGATAGACGGCGAAACGGTCGCCGGAGATGTGGCAAACGCACCCGCCCTCCGGAAGGGATTCCTCTTGCAGCGCGGTGCCGACGGCGGCGATCGCCTGGTCGCCCGCGGCGAGTCCGGCGAGCTTGTTGAGCACATGCAGCTGATCGATGTCACCGTAGAGAATGGCTCCGGCGATCGGGGTGGACTGAGCTTCGAGCGCGCGCGCGCGCTCCTCGAATGCGGTCCAGCTGAGCAGCCCCGCGTGGGCGCGCGGCTCGGCGAAGAGCTTCGCGATCTCCGCGGCGAACTCCGCCATGCGCTGCGATTCCTGGGGACCGAGCTTGGCTTGCGAGACTGTGCGCACCGCCGCGAGGATGCCGAAGGTCACACCCCCCGAATCGCGCAGTGCCACGGCGACGAGCCGGCCGCAAACCGGCCCGTCGGCCTCGCCGCGCAGCCGGTTGGTGCCGACGGTGCCATCGGGCGCCGCGCGCACCTGTTCCATGAGGTTGTCCGCGCCATGCCGCCAGAGATCCTCGATCACGCGTGCGCCCGGGACCTCGCGGACCAGCGTCTTCGCGATGTTGCCCTGCGCCTTCAGGGCGACGACCGCGGCATCGAGCTGCGCTTGCACGCGGCGCAGCACGTCATCGAGCGCCGAAGGCGCCAGCCGTCGCGGCGGAAGGGTTTCGCTGGGATGCGGAGACGCGGTGCGCGTCATGGTCGCTCTGCTCGAGCAAAGTAGCCGATGTTGAGCCACTGTACGGGGTAGCCGCCGGAGGGCCCGGAACCCGTTCGCACCCTTCGCCGGAGACCTTATGATGTCGGCCCGACATCCGTCGGTTTGTGACCGGGGTCACAGCCATGTCCAAGGTGGTGCGTTTGCATGTGTACGGTGGCCCCGAGGCACTGGTACTCGAGGAGGCCGAGCCGATCCCTCCCGGCCGCGGCGAGCTGCAGGTGCGCCACACGGCGATCGGGCTCAACTACATCGATGTTTATGACCGCACGGGACTCTACCCGATGGAGCTTCCGGGCTCCCTCGGGCGGGAGGCGGCCGGAATCGTCATCGCGCTCGGTCGCGGCGTGAAGGGATTCCGTGTCGGCGACCGGGTGGCTTATGTCTACACGGTGCCCGGCGCGTACGCCGAGGTGCGCAACGTTCCGGCGGCACGCGTGGTGAAAGTGCCTGCGGGAATCTCCGATCTCCAAGCCGCTGCGCTCATGCTCAAGGGCCTGACGGCCCAGTATCTCGTGCGCCGGACCTACCCCGTGCGGCGCGGAGATCCGATCCTGGTGCACGCCGCCGCCGGCGGCGTTGGGCTCATCCTGTGCCAGTGGGCTCGAGCGCTCGGGGCGAAGGTCATCGGCGTCGTCGGGAGCGAGGCGAAGGCGGAGCTCGCGCGCAAGAACGGCTGCCGTCACACGCTCATCTCCGGCCGCGACGAGCTCGTGCCGTCGGTCAAGCGGCTCACGAAGGGCGAAGGCGTCGCGGTGGTCTACGACTCGGTGGGCAAGGACACATTCATGGAGTCGCTCGACTGCCTGCGACCCCTCGGCATGATGGTCACTTACGGCAACGCCTCGGGCCCGCCGCCGCTCATCAATCCCCTCGAGCTCTCCAAGCGCGGATCGCTGTTTCTCACCCGCCCGACCCTCTTCAATTACATCGCCACGCGCGAGGCGCTGGTCGCCGCCGCCAAGGAGCTCTTCGCGATGGTGAAGAGCCGCAAGGTGCGGATCCGCATCGGTCAGACCTATCCGCTCGCCGAGGTCGCGCAGGCGCACCGCGACCTCGAGGCACGTCGCACGACCGGCTCGACCGTGCTCCTGCCCTGACGATCCGCCTCGTCAGGCAGTCTGCTCGCGGAACGGCCGGCCGGCGAGGCTCGTGATGACCGCGGCGAGCTCCTCGGGCTCGACGGGCTTCGCCACGTGGTTCTGGTAGCCCGCGTGCAATGCGCGCAGGCGGTCCTGGGGAGAGGCGTAGGCGGTGACGGCGACGGCCGGAATCCGACCCCCGAGATGCGGATCGAGCGCGCGCACCTGCTCGATGAGCGCATAGCCATCCATCTCCGGCATGCCGAGATCCGCGAGCAGCACATGGGGCCTGCGCTCGAAGAGCAGCGTCAGTGCCGCCGGTCCGGAGGCGGCGAGGCTCACGCGCGCGCCGAATGCCTGCAGGATGCTCGCGATCAGCTCACGCGCGCTCGGGTCGTCGTCCACGACGAGCACGTGCAACCCCGCAAGCCGGGCCGCGCGCGGAGGATTGCCCGGTGCCTGCTCGAGCGCGCCGGCAACGGTGGGTCGCACGGGTACGCGGATCGTGAACGCCGCGCCGCGTCCCTCACCCTCGCTCGCCGCGGCGACCGTTCCGCCGTGCAGCTCGACCAGGTGCCGCACGATTGACAGACCGAGTCCGAGGCCGCCGTGGCGGCGGCTGATCGAGCCGTCCTCCTGGCGGAAGCGGTCGAAAACGTGGGGTAGGAACTCGGGCTTGATTCCCTGGCCGCTGTCGCTCACGACGATCTCGGCGTGCTCGCCGCGGCGGCCGAGCATTATCTCGACCCGCCCGGCCATGGGCGTGAATTTGATGGCGTTGGAGAGCAGATTGCAGACCACCTGCTGAAGCCGCGCCACGTCCCCGCGCAGAGCGCCGACCGCCGTATCGAGATGCGGAATGAGCGCGATTCCTTTCGCCTCGGCGGCCGGGAGCATCGTCTCGATCGAGGCCTCGATCACGCGGCGCGGATCGACGACCGTCAGCTCGAGAGTCACCTTTCCGGTGATGATGCGCGAGACGTCGAGCAGATCCTCGATGAGCCGCTTCTGGGTGCGCGCGTTGCGCTCGATCGTCTCGAGCGCGCGCTCCTCGGTCGCGTGGTCGAGCCGGCGCGTTCTGAGGAGCGTGATCCAGCCGAAGATCGCGTTGAGCGGCGTGCGCAGCTCGTGCGACATGGTCGCGAGGAACTCGTCCTTGAGGCGCGAGAGCTCCTCGGCCGCCGCGCGCAGCACCTTCTCGCGCGTGAGCAGCGCCTCGCGCTCGGTCTGTACCCGCAACCGCTCGTTGATCTCCGCCTGCAGGCGCTCGTTGCTCTGCTGGAGCTCCCGGGTACGCTCGGCGACGCGCAGCTCGAGCGCCTGGTGCGAGCGGGCGAGCTCGGCGTGCGCGCGATGCAGGTCGATGAACATGCGCACCTTCGCGCGCAGCACGCCCGGCACGATCGGTCGCAGCACGTAATCGATCACGCCGAGCTCGTAGGCGCGCGCGGTCAGCATCTCATCCGCGCATGCGGTGACGAAAATGATCGGTGTGCGCGCGAGGTGCTGCTCGCGGCGAATGCACGCGGCGGTCTCGAGCCCGTGCATGCCCGGCATCTCCGCATCGAGCAGGATCACGGCGAACTCCTCGCGCGCGATGCGCTCGAGCGCGTCGACTGCGGAGCACGCCTCCACGATCTCGGCGCCGAGCTCCTCGAGCATTGCGCGCGACCCGAGCAGCTTCTCGGGGGCATCGTTGACGATGAGGACCCGTGCGCGCTTCACCGACGGCTCACCCGGGACGGTCCCTCTGCAGCGAGCGCCCGCTACGGCCCATGCCGAGGGCGCCGCTGCGCACTACCTCGGTGAGCTCGGCCTGGGAAGCGAGCTCACGGATGAATGCATTGATCTCCGCCTCGCTTGCGGTGAGCTCGACGATGAACCCGTCGGCCGCCGGGTCGAGCACGCGACCGCCGGCGCGGATGACATGCCCGCGCAGGCCATCCATGTGCCGGGGGGACACCTTGAGCTTCAGCAGCACGAGCTCGCGCTCGAGGTGCTCACCGAGTGTCATGTCGTCGACGCGCACCACGTCGATGAGCTTGTGCAGATGGTTGGCGATTTGCTGAATCACGGCGTCCGACCCGGTGGTGACGAGCGTGATCCGCGACACCGTCGGATCGTCGGTGGGCGCGACGGAAAGCGACTCGATGTTATAGCCGCGCGTGGAGAACAGACCCGCGATGCGCGACAGCGCGCCGGCCTCGTTCTGCAGCAGGATAGCGATGATGTGGCGCATGGAGGACTTGGCAGGTCTTTCAAGAGATTACCCCACCCCGCAGACTGTAGCCCGAGGGGCCTGGGAGCTGCTAGGCTTTCGAGTTCCCATGAACGCCATCGTTCCACCGCCGCCCGTGCGCGAGCACCCCCTCGCCGGGGTGCGGATGACGGGCGCGCAGATGATCGTGCAGGTGCTGGCCGACGAAGGTGTGACCGCCATCTTCGGGTACAGCGGCGGGGCCATTCTGCCCACGTACGACGCCGTATTCCTCTACAACGAGCGCCAGGGCCGCTCGGGCCGGCCGCCGATTCCGCTCATCGTGCCGGCGAACGAGCAGGGCGCGGGCTTCATGGCCGCCGGCTACGCGCGGGCGAGCGGACGGGTGGGAGTGTGCCTGGTCACCTCCGGCCCCGGGGCCACCAACACCGTGACCCCGGTGCGGGACTCGATGGCGGATTCGGTCCCGATGGTGGTGGTGAGCGGCCAGGTCGCGCGCGCTGCAATCGGCACCGATGCGTTCCAGGAGGCGCCCGTGCCGGCGCTGATGGGCGCGGTCGCCAAGCACATCTTCCTCGTCACCGATCCCACGAAGCTCGAGGCGACCGTGCGCACCGCGTTCGAGATCGCGCGCACCGGCCGCCCCGGCCCGGTCGTGATCGACGTGCCGAAGGACGTGCAGAACTGGGAGGGTCCCTACTTGGGCAGCGGGACGCTTGCGATTCCCGGCTATCGCAGCCGCATGCTCGAGCTTGCGCGCGAGACGCTCGGCGCCGAACAGGCGGCAAGCTTCCTCGAGATGCTGCGCGCGGCGCGCCGGCCGCTCATCTACGCAGGCGGCGGCGTCATCAACGCCGATGCGGCCGACGCGCTCGCGGAGTTCGCCGTCGCCTTCGGCGTGCCGGTGGTGACGACGCTCATGGGGATCGGATCGATCGATACCACGCACCCGCTGTCGATGCGGATGCTCGGTATGCACGGAGCGGCGTTCGCCAATTACGCTCTCGACGACTGCGATTTCCTGCTCGCCGCGGGCGCGCGCTTCGACGACCGCGTCGCGACCGTGCCCGCCAAGTTCGCCCGCAACGCGCGCTCTATTGCGCATCTCGACATCGATCGCGCCGAGATCAACAAGGTCAAGCGCGTGCAGTGGAGCCATGTCGGGCGGCTCGGCGATGCCCTGCGCGCGCTCACGGCCTTCGGGCGCTCGCAGAGCTTCAGCCCCGACTACTCCGCCTGGCACGCACACGTGGCGCAGCTCAAGCGCGTGCACGCGATGAACTACGATCGCGCGAGCCCGCTCATCCAGCCGCATTACTTCCTCGAGGAGCTCAACCGGCACACGCGCGGCGAGGCGATCGTGACGACGGGCGTCGGCCAGCATCAGATGTGGGCGGCGCAGTACTGCGATTTCCGCCGGCCGCGGCTGTGGCTCACCTCCGGAAGCATGGGCACGATGGGCTTCGGGCTCCCGGCGGCGATCGGTGCGCAGATCGCCCATCCGCAGCGGCTCGTCGTCGACATCGACGGCGATGCGAGCATCCGCATGAATATCGGCGAGCTCGAGACGGTCACGACCTACGACCTGCCGGTGAAGGTGGCCGTGCTCAACAACTTTGGCGACGGCATGGTCAAGCAGTGGCAGAAGCTGTTCTTCAAGGGCCGGCTTTCCGCGAGCGACAAGTCGCTGCACAAGAAGGACTTCGTCAAGGCCGCCCAGGCCGACGGCTTCCGCTACGCCGTGCGCCTCGCGGATAAGGCCGATGTGCCGCGTGTCGTCGAGGAGTTCGTGCGCTACCCGGGCCCCGCGTTCCTCGAGGTGATGATCGATCCCGACGCCGGCGTCTACCCGATGGTGAGCCCCGGACAGGGATACGATGAGATGATCACGGGGGAGTTCATCCCCTCCCGCCACAAGGTCGACATCAAGACGCCGGGACCTTCGGAGATGTTCTGATGAAGTACCTCCACACCATGGTGCGGGTCACCGACCTCGATGCCTCACTCCGCTTCTACCGCGACGCCCTCGGGCTCGAGGAGATCACGCGCAAGGACTATCCCCAGGGTCGCTTCACGCTCGTGTTTCTCGCCGCGCCGGCCGATTCCTCGGCGCAGGTCGAGCTCACCTATAACTGGGACCCGGAGCCGTACGCGGGTGGGCGCAACTTCGGCCACCTCGCCTACGCGGTCGATGACATCTATGCCGCGTGCCGGCGGCTGATGGACCACGGCGTCACCATCAATCGTCCGCCACGCGACGGACGGATGGCGTTCGTGCGCTCCCCCGACAGCATCTCCATCGAGCTGCTGCAGCGCGGCGAAGCATTGCAGCCAGCGGAGCCCTGGAAATCCATGCCGAACGTCGGACAGTGGTAGGACACCCGGGTTCCAGATGGCGACCGTTCTCGTAACCGGAGCGAGCCGCGGTCTCGGGCTCGAGCTGGTGCGCCAGTACGGCGCGGAGGATTGGGAGGTGATCGCCTGCGCGCGCGCGCCGAGCAAGGCCGCGGAGCTCGCCGCGCTCGCCGCCGCCTCCGCCGGGCGGATCCGCGTCCATCCGCTCGATGTGACCGACTTCGCGGCGGTCGATGTGCTCGCGCGCGAGCTCGGCGGCCGCTCGATCGATGTGCTCATCAACGATGCGGGCACGATGGGCGGACGTGGGGGCGGGTTCGGCGCGAGCGCTTTCCCCGAGTGGGAGTCCATCTTCCGCTTGAACGCATTCGCACCGATGAAGATGGCCGAGGCGTTCGTTGCGCACGTCGCCCGCAGCACCGAGAAGAAAATCGTCTCGGTGAGCACGATCATGGCCTCGATGGCCAGGAACGACCTCGGGGGCTTCTATCCGTACCGGGCGAGCAAGGCCGCGCTCAACGCCATCACGGTGTCCCTCGCGGTGGACCTCGGCCGCCGCCACGGCATCATCGCCGCCGCGGTTCACCCCGGATGGGTGCGCACCGACATGGGAGGCCCGCGGGCCGATATCGATGCGCGGACGAGCGTGCTCGGCATGCGCCAGGTCATCGCGGGCCTCACGCCCGAGCGCGCCGGCCGCTTCTGGGCCTACGATGGCTCCGAGCTGCCGTGGTAAATGGGACTGTCTCCCGTCCAAATCGAGCAGTATCTCCACGAGCGCATTCCCCTGACCGTCGCCTTGGGCGCCCGCGTGCTCGCAGTGAGCGCCGAGCGTGTGGTGCTCGGGGCGCCGATCGGTCCGAACACGAATAACGGCGAGATGGTCTTCGGCGGCAGCGCGGTCTCGCTCGCCATCCTCGCCGCCTGGGTGCTGCTCGTCGCGCGCGAGCAGGCGGCCGGCGGCGCAGCGACGCGACTGCTCATCCAGCGCATCTCGATGAGCTATGAGCGGCCCATCCGCGGGAACTTTCAAGCCGTGTGCGAGCTCACCGACGAGGCGCTCTACCGGCGCTTTCGCGCGACGCTCGAGCGTCATGGCCGCGCGCGCATCAGGATGCGCGCCGTGCTCGAGTGCGACGGTGCCCGCATGGCGTCCTTCGAGGGCGACTTCGTCGCGCTCGCGGCGCCCGCTGCGCGCTCGTGAGCGCCGATTCCGTGCCCGTTAGGCGCCGCCGAGCCGCGTTAATTCGCGTCCGGCTATTTACAGAACGTGCAGACAGTGGAGAATTGCGACTGAATCAAAAAGCTCAGCATCGGGCTCGCCGCCTCTTCCGCGGCGGGCGCACCGTCCGGGCCGGCGCGCTGAGCGGCTAACAAGCGAACCGCGGACGATCGCGAGCACATACCAAAGGGGAGACACACGATGACCGGCGCCGAAGCTCAAGGAAAATTCCTGTGGCACGAACTGGTGACCGCCAACCCGGGTGCCGCCGTCGCGTTCTACGCGAAGGTTCTCGGCTGGCGGGCCCAGCCGATGGAGAAGGACCCTTCGTACACCGTCTGGATAGCCGCCAAGGGTCCGGCCGGGGGGATGATGCAGCTGAGCGCCGCGGCACGCGCGAGCGGCGCGTCCTCGCACTGGCTCGCGTACGTCGGCACCGGCGACATCGACGCGACCGTGGCCGTGGCGCAGCGTCTCGGCGGACGCGTGGCCACGGCCGTGACACCGCTGCCGGACGGCGGCCGCTACGCGGTGCTCACCGATCCGCAGGGCGGGGAGTTTGGCGTTTACACGCCGGCCGCGACCGGTGGCGGACAGCCGAGAGCGGAGGAGTTCTCCTGGCACGAGCTTGCAACCGCCGATCACGCGCAGGCATTTCATTTCTATCGTGAGCTCTTCGGCTGGGAGCAGATGGGCGTCCACGACATGGGCGCGATGGGCTCGTATCTGCTCTTCGGCAAGCACGGCCGGCAGTTGGGCGGCATGCTCAACCGCCCCGCGACCATGGCCGCCTCGTGGCCGCACTGGTTGAGCTATGCAAGCGTGCCGAGTGCCGCCAAGGCGGCCGAGGCGACCACTGCCGCCGGCGGCCGCGTCGCGAACCCGCCGCACGAGGTGCCGGGTGGCACCTGGATAGCCCAGCTCCTCGATCCGGAAGGTGCGGCGATCGCCGTGCATCAGGGCTTGCACGCCGCAGCGGCCGCCCCGGCGGCGCGACCGCCGAAGCCAGCGAAGCCGCCTGCCGCCGCGAGTCCGTCCGCACCGGCGACCCAAGCAGCCGCGCCAGCCCGCCCGGCACCGGCGAAGCCGGCGGCGGCTCCGCCACCCGCGGCCGCCGCGCCGAAGCCGAGCGCTCCGAAGCCGAGCGCTCCGAAGCCGACTGCCCCGAAACCGAGTCCGGCAGCAGCCGGCGCGCCGAAGAAAAAGACGAAGACCAAGGCCAAGAGCAAGGCGACGGTAAAGACCAAGACTAAGGCTAAGGCTAAGGCTAAGGTCAAAACCCGGAGCAAGACGGCTGCGCGGCGGACCCGGAAGGTGGCCCGCAAGAAGGCCAAGTCGGCGCGGTCGGCACGCAAGAGTGCGCCGCGACGCAACAGCGGGGGTAAGCGCAAGAAATCCGCGGGGATGCGGTCGCGCCGCAAGGGAGCGCGGCGGCGCCGACGCTGACCTCGGTGGGTCCGCCCCGCGGAACGCGTTCGCTCCGCGGGACGGGTCCGTGGGTGCGGTTATTCGCCCTGCTTCTCGGCGGCCTCGCGCTGCTCGGCTTCGGCGCGCGCGGCGGCGTCGAGCTGCTCCTGAACCTTCTGCTCCGTGGCCTTGGCCTGCTTGGCCTGCTCGGCCTCGGAGACGCCCTGTGTCGCGGCGGACATCGCGGTCTCGCCGAGACCGCAACCGCCCAGGATGCACGCAGCGGCCGCGAGCAACGCAAGCGGAATGATCCGGACGGCGCTTTCCTCTTTCATACCCATGCCTCCTGTATGCCAGGTTTCGGCGCGCGACTATGCTAGCCGAGGGCTCCGCCGGCGGATGTGACCGGCTGCGCGGCGGGCAGATTCGCGCGCCACAGCGGAGAGAATGAATGGCGAAGGGACGACCCGAGCGTCCGGTGACCGAGCGCGAGCCGCGCATTCGTCGTGGCTACTTCGAGTGCCGCTACGGGCAGCTCCACGTGCACACCGCGATTCCCTCGGGTGGCGGCTTCGATGAGAGCACACCGCTCATGTGCCTTCACTCGAGCCCACTCTGCGGCGCCGCGTTCTCGCGGGTGCTGCCGCTTCTCGGGCGAAATCGCTCCGTCTACGCTCCGGACCTGCCGGGGTTCGGCGCCTCGGATCCGCCGCCCATGCAACCCTCGATCGCCGATTACGCCGCGGCGATCGCGGATTTCTGCGACACGATGCGCCTGCGGCAGATCGACCTGCTCGGCTATCAGAGCGGCAGTTTCGTCGCCGCCGAGCTCGCGATCGTGCGGCCCGATGCGGTTCGGCGCCTGATCTGCGTCGCTGTGCCGTTCGCAACCGACGCGGAGCGCGCGGCGTTTCGCCGCGCGCCGTGGCCGCTTCCGCCGACCGAGGACGGCAGCTTCCTCGCCGCGGAGTGGGAGCGCTCCTTGCGCGCACGGCGCTCCGGACTGTCCGTGAGCGACGCGGCGCGCGATCTCGCCGCGAAGCTCGCCAACGGGCCGCACGCCTGGTGGGGACTTGAGGCCGCACTCGATTATCCGGCGCGCGAGCGCCTGCCGCGTGTTGCTCGCCCGACGCTCATCGT
This sequence comes from Steroidobacteraceae bacterium, assembly GCA_035523875.1. Taxonomy (GTDB): domain Bacteria; phylum Pseudomonadota; class Gammaproteobacteria; order Steroidobacterales; family Steroidobacteraceae; genus JASHUC01. The sequence continues at coordinate 70,441 of DATKPY010000016.1, read as the reverse complement.
GCGGCCGCGGGACGATTGGGCAGAGGCGACGCTCAGGGCACGCGAGCTGATGCTGGATGCACGGCTCGCCGATTTGCCCGAGGTGGGCGAGGAGGCGTTCGAGAGCGCCCCCGGGCGCCTCGCCGAAGTCGTGCGCGATTTCCTGGACGCCTGATCGGGCTGGAAGCGGTGCGCGGCACCCGGCGAGTTCTGTCAAATCGCGAACTGTCCAGGGTGTGTGCCATGCCGCACCCGGCCGCGAGAGCGGCGCTAGACTCGTGGGCGTGCACGCCCAGGACTGGAAAGCGCGCTCATGAGCGTGGAGCGTCCCGCCGTCTCAGGAGAGTCGCCGGATCCCGAAGCCACGGTCGAGCTGCCGTCGCTCGATCTATCCTGCACGCCGTCGGAGCGCGGCGCGCCCGAGCTCGGTGTCACCGATACCTGGGTCGTTCCTCCCTCCTCGAAGTTCTTCGAGCGCCAGGCGGAGCCGCTGTGCGCATCCGATGCGCTGATGGAGCCGAAGCAGCTGGAGATGCTGCGCGCCGCGCGCGCTGCCGCCGAGCAGCGCGCCGAGGCCGCCGCGAGCGAGCTCACCGCCGCAGGACAGGCACTGTCCGCGGCGCGCGTGTGCATCGCCGAGCTCGAGCAGCGCCTCGAGGCGCGCGCGGCGGAATCACGCCTCACCGCCGCGCGGGCGCTCGAGCAGGCAAGCCTCCTCACCGAGCGGGAAGCGGCGCTCCTCCGTCTCGAGCGGCGGCTCGCGGAGACCGAGCGCACCTCGAGCGCGCAGCTCGAGGCGCTCGCCTCGCTCGAGGGACGCCGTGGAGTCTTCGAGTCGATATTTCACGGGCTCGACGGAGAGCTCGCCCACTCGCAAGGACGCGTGAGCGCGCTCGAGGCGGAGCTCGCGGCGCTGCGCGCTCGCCACGCGGCGCGGCCCGCGGAGCCGGAGCCCGGCGGCAATGCGGCGCGCGCGCGCGTAGTCGAGCTCGAGCGTCTGCTCGCGGAGACGCGCTCGCACCTTCTGGAGCGCGCGAATGCGCTCGAGAACACGGAGGCCGATCTGCGCGCCGCGGAGGAGATGGTGAACCAGCTCGAAAGCGATGTGCGCACGCAGAATACGCGCATCGAGGAGCTCACCCGGATCAACGACGACTGGAGGTCGACGCTCGAGGAGGCGCGCGAGGCACTCGAGCAACGCGAGGCATTGATCCGCAAGCTCGAGAGTCAGGCGGACCACGGCACCGCTCTGCTCGAGAGAATCGAGGTGGGCACGCACGACGGCGTGCCCGCCGCCGCGCAGACCGGCGAACCCGCCGCGGAGAGCGCGACGCGACTGCTGATCCGCGCCGACGGCGACCGCGAGGTCGTCCACGTGCTGGGGCGGCGCACCAGCATCGGGCGCACCCCCGACAACGACGTGCAGCTCGACACCAAGTTCGTGAGCCGGCATCACGCGATGATTCTCGCGAGCCCGGCGCAGACGATTCTCGAGGATCTGAGCAGCACGAACGGCGTGCTCGTGAACGGCCGCCGCGTGCGCCGTCAGCGGTTGCGCGACGGGGACGCCGTGGTGATCGGCAAGACGAAGTTCCTCTTCGCCGTGCGCCCGTGACAAGCGCACGCCACACGCATATTCCCGGGATGCGCTAAGCTCGCAACGGCCCGTTTCCCGCGTCAATTCAAGGCCGAAGCGCGTGGCAAGTCCCTACATCGAACGCATCCTCAAGGCTCGCGTGTACGACGTCGCGAGCGAGACCCCGCTCGAGCAGGCGGCGCGCCTGTCGGCGCGCCTCGGCAACTCGGTGCTCCTCAAGCGTGAGGACCTGCAGCCCGTCTTCTCCTTCAAGCTGCGCGGCGCGTACAACAAGATTGCGCATCTTTCGGACGCGGTCGCGCGGCGGGGCGTCATCTGTGCCTCGGCCGGCAATCACGCCCAGGGCGTCGCGCTCGCCGCGCGCCGCAGGGGCATTCCGGCCGTCATCGTGGTGCCGCAGACCGCGCCGCAGATCAAGATCCGCGCGATCGAGGATCTCGGCGGCGAGGTCGTGCTCGATGGCGATGATTACGACAAGGCCTACGAGCGTGCGGTCGAGCTCGCCCGCGAGCGCAACCTCGCGTTCGTGCACCCGTTCGACGATCCGGACGTGATCGCGGGGCAGGGCACGATCGGAGTCGAGATCGCGCGCCAGACGAGCGGCGAGCTCGACGCGGTGTTCGTTCCGGTCGGCGGCGGCGGGCTCATCACCGGTATCGCGGTCTATCTGAAGTATCTCTATCCGCGCGTGCGCATCATCGGGGTTGAGCCGGAGGACGCCGACGCCATGTACCAGTCGCTCCAGGCAGGGCGGCGCGTGATCCTCGATCACGTGGGAATCTTCGCCGACGGCGTCGCCGTCAAGCGCGTGGGCGAGGAGACCTTTGCGCTCGCGCGCAGCTGCGTCGATGAGATCGTGCTCGTCGGCACGGACGAGATCTGCGCGGCGATCCAGGACGTGTTCGAGGATACCCGCTCGATCGTCGAGCCGGCAGGCGCGCTCGCCGTCGCCGGCATCAAGAAGTTCCTGGCGCGCGCCGGCTGGCGCGACAAGCGGCTGGTCGCCATCAACAGCGGCGCCAACATGAACTTCGACCGGCTGCGCCACGTCGCCGAGCGGGCCGATCTCGGCGGGGAGCGCGAGGCGCTGCTCGCGGTGGAGATTCCGGAGCGGCCGGGCAGCTTTCTCGAGTTCTGCCAGGCTCTCGGGCGGCGCAATGTCACCGAGTTCAACTACCGCTATGAGAGCCCGCAGCGCGCGCAGATCTTCGTCGCGTTCGGGCTAGCCCAGGGTCACGCCGAGCGCGACGCCGTCGCACGGCAGCTGCGCGAGCGCGGCTACGCGGTGCTCGACATGACCGACAACGAGATGGCGAAGCTCCACGTGCGCTACATGGTGGGCGGCCACGCGCGCGGGATCGCGAGCGAGCTACTGTACCGCTTCGAGTTTCCCGAGCGCCCCGGGGCGCTGCTGCAATTCCTGGAAGCGGTCGGCGCGCGCTGGAACATCACGCTCTTCCATTACCGCAACCACGGCTCCGATTACGGTCGGGTGCTCGCGGGCATCCAGGTGCCCGCCACCGAGCGCGGCGCCTTCACCGAGCACTTGAACGCGCTGCACTACCCCTACAGCGACGAGACGGCGAATCCGGCGTATCGCATGTTCCTCGGCGCCTGAGACTCACTGGCGGAGTCCGACGAAGGTGCCGCCGTTCTGCTCGCACATCAGTCGCATCAGCGCCGAGAAGCGGATACTCGTGTAGGGCGGGAAGCCGGGCGCCTCGGGAAACCCCACCGCGTGGATGCGCACGAGGCGGTGCCCCGAGGCGTCGGGGCGGTTGACCGCCCGCACTTCATCGAGCGCGCGCTGGATGGAATCGCCGGTGAACTCATCACCGAGCACGTAGAGGCTCACGTGACGCTCGGGCGACCAGTAGCTCGCGATCGCGTTGCGGATGCCGCCCACGGGATTCGACTCGCTGTAGGCCCTCCAGCCTTTCATGCGCGCGACCATCTGCGCACGCAGCGCCGGAGTGTCGCGGAGCCACTTGCCGTACGTGCCGGGAAACATCGGGCTGCCCCGATCACTCAGGATCTGCACGCCTTCGAGGTGGGGATAGAGGTCGAGTATCTCCTGAAGCACGTGCGTCGCCGCACTCCAGTGGTCGTCGGTCATGCTGGAGGAGGTGTCGATGAGGAAGATCACGTAATCGCTGTCGATCGGAATGCCGCCGACCGCCGCGGTGAGCGCGTGGCTGCGGCGCTCCGCCAAGAGACGCTCGATCGCTGCGATCAGCGCCTGACGCGAGGCGACGAGCTCGGCCTCCGAGCCGTTCACGACCGCAGCGTCCCTGCTGCTCGCCGCGTATCGGCCGCGCACGCGGGTGAGATCGCCCGCGAGCTCGGCGAGCCGCCGCTGCTCGCGCGTGAGCTGCGAGTCGCGGCCCTCGAGGTCGCGGTCGAGGATGTCGGTCTCCCCACGGATCATCTCGAGCTGCTGCGTGAGCCGGCGCACCTCTCCCTGAAGGTGCACGCGGCTCGCCTCGAGCGTGATCGGACGACGAAAGTTGGTGATCACGAGCAGCAGAATGATCGCCCCGAATCCGCAGCAGATGCAGTCGAGGAACGAGAGGCTGAAGACCTCGAACTCGCGGCCGCGCCGGTTCACGGCCAGTCCTTCGCGGGCGCGAGCATCGCTCCGCGGGAAAGCCGCGCAAGCCTCCAGAACTCGTGCGCCGCCTCGACGTCCCCGTCCATCGGCATGAGCACCGTATCGACCGGGACGCGCGCCGGCAGCGTCGCGATCGCCTGATCGAAGAGCTGCGCGCGCGCACCGGCGTCGATGAACCTGCGCGTGCCCGCGGTGCGGCCCTGCGTCGGCAGGCCGTCGGTGATCAGGATGATCTGATCGGCGAGCGGCTTGAGCGCCTTCACCGCGGCGAAGGCATTGATGAGGCTCGTGCCATGCTCGGGAACGAGCTGCCGCAACGCGTCCGTCGCGTGCACGAAGGCCGCCCCATCGCCCGCATCGAGCCAGCGACCGTCCGATCCGGCCACGAGCGGCTGTGCGGCCGTGTTGAACGCGTAGATCTGGTACTGCGCGTGCGCCGGCATCTGCGTGATCAGCCATTCGACGATGCGCACGGTGCGGCGCCACTTGGCTGCGGCGCGCTTGGTGGCATCGCTCGTGTTGCGCAGGCGAATGACGCTCACCACATCCTCGTGCAGCATGCTCGCGGAGCGGTCGAGCAGAATCAGGATCCGCTTGCCGGTGAGCGTGAGGCCGGTGACGAAGCGCGGATCCTGCTCCGCCGCAGCGAGCCGGGTCTCCTGACCCGGAGCGCCGGGCTCGAGGCCGCCGGCGGCGAGGCGCCGCTCGCCCGCCTCGAGCTCGACGATGTCAGCCTTGAGTTGCTCGATGCGGGCGCGGTGCGCGAGGCTGTCCGCATCGGAGGTGGAGAGCCGCTGCTGCTCGGCGAGGATCTCGGCGGTGATCCGGTCGATGCCCGCATCGATGCGCGCGCTCTCGCCCTCGCGTGCGGCGATCGAGCTGCGCAGCACCGCGAGATCGCGCGTGCCGGCCGTCACGCGCGCGGTGAGCCGATCGACTTCCGATTGCAGCACGCTCTCGCGCTTGAGCCCGCGGAGGCCCCCCTGCGCGCTCATCATCACGTAGAAGAGAATCACCGCCCCGAATCCGCAGCAGATGCAGTCGAGGAACGACAGCCCGAACGTATCGGTTCTACGCCGTCGCCGCATGGCGCTCGCCTGCGCTGCCGACCGCGATCAGGACGAGCTCGACGCCCGGCTCCCCGATGCGGATGCGGTCGCCGCTCACCACGCGCGTGCGCTCGCGCACGCGCTCGCCGTTGACGAAGGTGCCGAAGCGGCTGTGATCGACGAGCACGGCCTCGCCGCCCTCCACGATGAGCGCGCAGTGCGCCCGGGATACCCCGGCCAGGCCCTCCGGCAGCACCAGCGCGCGCGCGTGTGCGGGGGCCCGCCCGATTCCGAGCGGCTCGGCCGCGAGCGGGTAGGTCGCGGCTCCGAAGAGCACGTGAGTCGGCGCGCGCGCCGGCGGCCGCTTGAGCAGGCGGCGCGCTGCGAGCGGGGAAGTTTGGGCGCGCTGCGCGGGCGGCAGACGGCGCAGCAACCGGACTGGCTCACCGTCGAGCCGTTGCGGAGGCTCGAGCGCGGAGAGCGCGGCGGCGGCGAAGCCGTCCTCGATTGCGATGAGCTCGCAGTCGCCAAACTCCGCGAGCGCCTCGGGGAGGCCGGGTAGATCGAGCGCGAGGCGCGGCACGATGAGTGTGATGGGCGCTCCCGCGGGTCGCAGCGCGCGCAGCAGGCGCACGATTGCCCCGTACACCGGGCGGCCGGCCGCCGCGAGCTGATCGCGCGTGAGGGCAACCTCGAACCGGCGGCCCTCGTGCTCGAGGACCGCGAGCGCTTCGCCGCGCGCCGCCGCCGCCGCACCGAGCGCCGGCAGCGCTTCGAGCAGCCGCTGTTCGGTGGCCGCATCGTGCAGCGGATCGAAGCGGGTCCTGCGCACGCTCGCGACGCCGAGCAGCGCGCTCCACTGCTGGTAGAGCTCGCAGAGTCCGCCGCTGCTTCCCAAGGCATCGCGCCTGCGCACCTCGCCCGCAACCTCGAGCGCCGTGACGTGCGCATCGTGCAGCCCGAGCTCCACGACGAGCGCGGGCGCATCGAGCCCGAGCGCAGATGCGCTCGCGACCGCCGCATCCACGCAGCCGTGCACCGGGAGGGAGAGCTGCTCGGCGATTCCGAGCAACGTTTCGAGATCGCGCGGCGAGAGCGCCGCGGGCGCCGCGATCCACAGACCGCGCTCGCCCGCGCCGCGGCCGGCGAGCCGTGCACGCAGCTCCGCCGCGACGAGCGCCGCCGCGCGAGCCGCGAATGCACCGGCGGCGCCGAGCTCGCGCCAGTGCCGGGTCGAGATCTCGGTGGGCCGCAGATGCAGCGCATGCCATGCCGCGGCGCCCGCCGGCTCGCTCCCGCTGCCGTCGAACACGGTGCTCGGCGCGCACGCGAGTACGCGCCCCTCGCTCGCGAGCGCGAGCGCACGGTCGCAGAGCTCGAGGGCGAGTGGTGACATCTCAGATGTCCGTGGGGAAGCTCACGTTGTCGTCTGCTTTCTGATTGGGATCCGGTGCGATGGTCGGATCGTCCGGAATCTCGTCGGACGGTACGCTGGTCGCGGGCGGCGCCATCACGGCCGGCTGCGCATCGGCGCGCAGCGCGAGGAGCGCGGCGCCGGCGCAGAGCACGGCGAGGAGCAGCGCGGCACCGATCAGCCGCCACATTCCCGACGCATCGAATTCATGCGCATCCATGTTTCTCATGCCTCCATCATTCTGCATAGCGCGCGACGCGGAACGCGATCGCCGGGCTCGCACCGTTGCCGCCGCCGCGAGCGGGAGCCGCCACGCCGTTCGCGGTCCCCTCGGGCGGCGCCCGCACGACGTGACGCACGCCCTGTGCCGGTCCGAGCGGATCGGTCTCGGGGCCGTCCTCGCCGTCGGGCGAGTAGAAATCATTCACCCACTCGAGCAGCCCGCCGGAGTCCTCGAAGCGGCGGTGACCGCTCGCGGGGAGCCTGCGCGCGGCATATTCCCACTCGGCCTCAGTCGGCAGGCGGTAGCCCGTCGTGGCCGGACGCACGAGCACGTAGGTGCCGCCGCGGCGCGAGTACGCCGGCGGCAGGCCATCCTGCTGCGAGAGCCAGTTGCAGTACTCAACTGCGTCGTCCCAGCTCAAATCGGTAGCAGGCTCGGCGTCCGAGCGCGGCGAGTCGCGCGAGGAGACCGGCCGCAGCCACGGAGCACCGGGGCGAAACCGCTCGTATTCGGCGGCCGTCACCTCGCGGATCCCGATGTAGAACGGCCGTGCAAGCGTGATGCGCGCACCGGCCGAAGGCGCATCCGCCTCGGAGCGCGCCCCTTCGGTCCAGTGAAAAGTCCCGCTCGGCACGATCGTGAGCACGTACCCGGAGCGGGTCGCGATGAGCGGTGCGGATTGCTGAAAGGCGAGCGAGCGATCGCTCACCGTCAGCCGGTAGCTCAACGTTCGGGTTGTGGGCCCGAGGGTGGGCGAGATCAACGTGAGGAACGGCACGTAGCCCTGCTTGCGCAGCTCGATGCGATGCTCGACGGCGATCAAGCTCAGGGTGCGCGGCGCGCGCCCGCGCAGCTCGCCGTCGATCCAGATCTGTGCGCCGGCCGGCGCGCCCACGATCGCGACCGCGAAGAGAATCGGCTCGAGCGGCACCTCGAGCGCCGTGCGGCTCCCGGCATCCGCCTCGAGCGTTCGCGTCCAGCTGCGATACCCGGGCAGACTCACCACGAGCTCCTGCGCGACCCCCGGTGGCACATCGAGCACGAGCGGGGTGTGCCCACGCACGACGCGGGCGAGCGAGACCTGGGCGCCGGCGGGCGCAGAGCGCAGCGCGAGCTGTCCGTCGGGCTCGCCGAGCGTGATCGGTCCCACGCGCAGCGTCGCGCCGGCCGCGATCACGACGCTTCCGGTCCAGCTCTTCATTCCCGCCGCCACAATGCGCACGCGGTGCACGCCGGGATCGAGCTCGAGGGAGGCCGGTGCACGCGCCTGCTCGTGGCCGTCGACACTGATCGTCGCACCGACGGGACTGGCCACGACGGCAAGCGTGCCGAACTCCGGCCGCAGTGCGAGGGTCAAGCGTTGCAGCGCGCCGGCGCCGGCGATCTCGACCGCGGTGACCTGATCGAAGAAGCGCGGCGCGCGGAGCGTCACGGTGTGGTGCCCCGCCGCGACTTCGAACTCCCCGGGCGCGGAGCCGACGGCGATTCCGTCGACGCTCACCGCCGCGGCAACCGGAGCGCTTGCGATGCGCAGCCGCCCCGGTCCGGGGGCGAGCAGCAGTAGCGCCGTCGGCGCGGAACCCGAGTGGGCGACCACCGTGGTCCGAGCCGGGTAGTAGCCGGCGCGCGCTGCGACGAGGATGTGCGGGCCGGGGCGCAGGAACAGCCGATTGCCGTGCCGGAACGAGAGCCAGGTGTCGGCCGCCCGGACCTGGGCGTCCGCCGGTCTCACCTCGAGCGCGACCGGATCGAAGCTCGCGGCGTAAGCGGCGATTGCGATTGCGGCGAGACCCGCCGCGATCGCGGCACGCTCGCGCGCACGGAGCCGCCCGAGCGCGGTGAGCAGGGCGCGTGCCGGTTGCGCGCGCCGCTGCAGCGGTGCGCGCGCACCGAGCGCGGCGAGCTTGACGCGCCGCGCGATCAGGTCGAGGTCATCGCTCTGCGATGGGCGGGGCAGAAGCGTGTCCGCGGGCGCAATGGTCGCATTGCCCACCGGATGCCAAACCTCGAGCCGTAGCGCCTCGCGCGAGAGTGCGACGACCGCAATCCGAGCCTCCCCGAGGCCGACGACATCGCCGCGGTGAAGGTCACGCGCCCGCTCGAGCGCGCGCCCGTCAAGCGTGAGCGGATCGTTGCCGAGCGCCCGCGCGGTCCACGCGCTGCCGCTGCGCTCGATGCGCAGCATCGCGCCCGCAGCCGCACCCGGAACGAGAACGTCCGCATCCGCCCCCCCCAGGGTGATGACCGCGCCGAAGGCACGCTCTCCGAGCGGCTCGACGACGCTGATGACGCCGGAGGATTGACCGACGCCGGCCCGCGTCGCCGCGCCGGGCGCCGCATCGCTCATCAGATGGGCTCTGTGCAGCGGACGCTGATGGTCTCGCCATCCTGCCCGGGCTCGAGGGTCAGGCTCTCGCGGACTTCCCGATAGCCGGCGCGGGTGCCGATCACGGTATATTTTCCGGGCTTGAGGTCGAGCTCGCGCCGCGAAAACATGCCGAACGAGCCGATCTCGCTGATCTGCACCTCGGTTGCATCGTCCGAGACGAGCGCGAGATGGACGACCTGTTGAAACTGAGGCAGCAAGGTCTCGAGCCGCGCGGCGAGCGCGCGTACCGCCGGATCGGGCGGTGCGACGCGCGACTGCGCGATCAGATGCACGGCCTGCTCCCGCGTGGCGGGCGAGGCGAGAGACTCGGGATCATCGAGGAGCGACCGCAGTCGCCGCGCGAGCTGTCCGCGCAGCACCGCGCGCGCGCGGCGTTGCTGCGCAGCGGAGAGCGAGGGATCGATGCGGAGCGCCGCGTCGTACGTCTGCAGCGCCTCGCCGTAGCGATCCTCGGATTCGAGCTGCGCGGCGCGGTTGCGCAGCTCCACGAACGCTTGCGCGCGCAGCGCCGCCGACACTTGCGCGAGGCCCGCGGCCGCCTCGCGCCCGCTCGAATCGACACGCAGAGCCGCGAGGAACGCCGTGCGTGCGGCATCGAGCTGTCCCGCGCCGAGCGCAGCAAGCCCGAGTGCGAGCTGCTTCGCGTAGTCGCCGCTGCCGAGGGATGCGCTCGCGCGCGCGACTCCGGCGCGCGCCACGGCATTGACCGGATCGAGAGATAACGCTTGCGCGTAGTCCTGCACGGCGCGCGCGTACTCGCGCGTCGCCTCGGCCCGCGCGCCATCGGCGAGGAGCCGCTCAACCCCGGCCCGCGCGCGCGCGGAGCGCGGCGCCGCGACCGGCAGCGAGTCGAGCGCGATGCTGCGCTCGAGCGCGTCGATCTGCTGCCCGGCCCGCGCGAGCCTTTGCGCGGCAACCTCGCTCCTGCCCGCCGCCGCGGCCTGACGTGCCTGGCGCAGGCTCTTCCGGGCCGCCGTGTAATCGGCGTCGTCCGAGACACGCGCACCCTGCCGAGCGAGCCGCGCGAGCCGAGTATCGAGGTGCCGCAATTGCTGCAGGAGCTTACGCGATGCGGAGGTCTCGCTCGGATGCGCTGCGGCGGCTGGCGCGACGACGGCCTGGGTTGCGTGAACGACCGGCCCGCCCGCGGCCTGCGTGCCCGCCGAGGGTGCTGGTGTCGATTGTGCGGGCGTCGACTGCGTGGGCGCCGGGGCCGCACCCGGAGCGGACGCGGCGGCATCGATTCCCGGCGCGTGATCCTCGATTCTCGCGAGCTGCTGCGTCACGCCCGCGGGGACGAGCCAGTGAGGCAGTCGCAGCGCGCGCGGCGACCAGTCGGCGAGATCCGGCGCCCAGCGCGGCAGCCACACGGAGCTCGCGACGGCGCCGAGCGCGATCACGACAGCCAAGACCATGATCCACGGCCAGCGCGAATGCTTCATCGGCTCGAGCCGCATGAGGCTCGGCGCGCGCTGGGAGCCGAACTCGGCCCAGAGCGTATTCAGATCCTGATCGGCCGGCGGCTCGACGGCTGGGTTACGCGGTGGCTCGGGCGCTGGGTCGGGTGCTGGGTCGGGCGGATGAGACGAGGGTTCGAGCGGCACCACGCGCAGGGACGGCGCCTCGCGCCACGTGCGCAGCTTGGTCGGGGCCGATGCTGCGAACGCGTCCACCGGCTGCTCGGATTCGGGCTCGAAAGCGCGCTCGAAAGCGCGAGCGGGCTCGACCGTCGGTACCCCGTGCAGGAGCTCGTCGAGCGGCACGGTCGCAAGCGAAGCCGGCGAGGACAGGGACGAGGGCGGCAGCTCGAAGGTGAAGGTCTGCGTGTCGTTGAGGGTCGCGGCAAGCTGCTCGCTCACCTCGAGCATACTGGGCGGGCGGTCGGCGCCGCGCTTGGCGAGCATGGCCATCACGAGCTCGATCAGCGGGTCCGGAGCATGATGTGCGGGCTTCAGCTCGGACACGGGCTCCGCGAGCGCTCGAGCGAGGTCGAACTGCGGGTAGTACGGCGGGTAGCCCGAGAGCAGCTCGTAGGCGAGCGCGCCGAGCCCGTAGATATCGTCAGCGGCGCTCGCGGGCTCGCCCCGCAGCTGTTCGGGACTCGCGCTGAACGGCGAGACACTCGGGAGCGACCCCTCGGTGCGTGCACCGGCCGCGGTGAGCGAATCCGCGCTGCCGAAATCCGCGAGGCGCACGTGCCCATTCGCATCGAACAGCACGTTGCCGGGCTTCAGGTCCCGATGGACGACACCGCGGGCGTGCGCGTGCGCGAGCGCCTCGGCGACCTCCATCAGCACCGGAACGATCTCGAGGTACCGGGCACCGCGCAGGCGCTTGAGATCGCCGCCGGGAGCGAATTCCATCGGCAGCGCCGCCACGCGTGCATCGCGCTCCGGCGCGTAGATCTTGAGAATGAGCGGGTGATCGAGCCGGCTCGCGATCGCATACTCGTGCGTGAGCGCTGCCCGGGCTCGTGCGCTCTCAGCGAGCGCGGGCCGCAGGATCTTGAGTGCGATTTCAGCGCCGCGAGTCTCATCGCGCGCCCGCCATACCTCGGCCTGCCCGCCGGCACCGAGCTTGCCGATCAGGATGTAGCGCCCGAACAGGCGCAGGCCGCTGCCCGCGAGGAACGGGCTCGCTCGGCTACTCGGCTCGGCCATAGCGCAAGTACTGCAGGTATTCGTGCCAGAGCTTCTTCTTCAGCACCGGATCGTGCTCCTGCTCCGCCGCCGTCCGCAGCCGCCGCGCGATGATGTCGTCGTCGTTGCCATCGGCGGTCACGCGGGCGCTCGCCCCGTTCCCCGAGCCGCCACCCGCATTCGCGCGGTCGTCGAGCTCCACCGCCACGGCGGCGCGCAGGGGGGTGCCCGCCGCCGGGGTGCCCGGCGCCACGCCGGCCGGCTGCAGCGCGGGGCCGCCGGGACCGCTCGCGGCGCGCGCTCCGCTGCCGCCCGATCCGCCGGTCGTCGCGCCGCTGCCGCTCCCCGCCCGGGCGCCTCCTCCGTTACCGGCCTGCGCCCCGGGCGCGCCGGATTTGCCGGGTGTGCCCGGAGCTCCCGGACTCTCCGCGGGCGCAGCGCTTCCGTCACTCGACTGATCGGTGTCGGCGAGCGGCAGAGGCCGGCTCACGGTTGCGCATGCGCTCAGCGTGAGCAGCACGATGCCGCAGATCAGCCCCAATTGCTGCGTTTGCATCCCCGCGGACCTCGGACCGTTCCCTTCACCGTCATAGCGAGAGCCGTGCCCGCTCGGCAGTATGCCACCGTCGGCAGCGTCCGGAGGTAGACCCGAGTGACGCCGTGTTGTTCCGGGCCTAGATCTCGAGCTTGAGCTGGCTGCCGCCTGGCCCAGGGGGCCGGAACCGGTCGGTCGATAGCGGATGCCGCCGATGCGCTCCCAGATGGAGCCGTCGGCAGGCGAGCTGAAACCGTGACCGCAGCAGCTCCGCAAATACGCCATCGCCACGCATGCGGGAGCCGAAACGCGGATCGTTGTCCCGGCCGCCGCGCAGGGATTGAACGATCGACATCACGTGCTGAGCACGCTGGGGCTGATGCTCGGCGAGCCATTCCCGGAAGAGCGCCGCGAGCTCGTGCGGCAGTCGCAGCACGACATACCCCGCCCAGCGGGCACCCGCATCCGCGGCGGACTCGAGGATCGCCTCCATCTCGTGGTCGTTGAGGGCGGGGATCACGGGCGCCACGAGCACGCCCGCCGGCACGCCAGCGGCCGTGAGCTCGCGCAGCATCCGCAGCCGCGCCTGCGGCGATGACGCGCGCGGCTCGAGCGAGCGCTTGAGCTCCGGATCGAGCGAGGTGATGCTGATCGCGACGCTCGCGAGCCCGTCGCGCGCGAGATCGGCGAGCAGGTCGAGATCGCGCAGTAGGAGTGCTCCCTTGGTCACGACGGTGACGGGGTGGCGGCAGCGCGCGAGGACCTCGAGGATCGAGCGCGTGACGCGGAGCTTGCGCTCGACCGGCTGGTAGGGATCGGTGTTCGAGCCGAGCGCGATCGGCTTGCAGACGTAGCCGGGCGCCGCGAGCTCGGCCTCGAGGAGCTGCGCGGCGTCGGGCTTGTAGAAGAGGCGAGTCTCAAAATCGAGGCCGGGCGACAGTCCGAGGTACGCGTGGCTCGGGCGGGCGTAGCAGTAGGGGCAGCCATGCTCGCAGCCGCGATACGGATTGATCGAGTACTCGAACGGGATGTCCGGGGAGTCGTTGGTGGAGATGATCGAGCGCGCCTGCTCCGGCGCGACGTGGGTCGCGACGCTCGGTGGGGCTTCCTCGGCATACCAGCCGTCATCGACCCGCTCGGTCTGCGTGGTATTGAAGCGCCCGGCGGGATTCGAGAGCGCGCCGCGCCCTTTGAGCGAGCCAGCCATCGCGAGACTGTATATTTATACAGGCACTGCGTCAACCCGCCGCTCAATTCGTCGGGATCGGCAGATCGAACAGCAGAGCGCGCACGTACTTGATCGGAGGCGAGCCGTAGGCGAGCACCGCATCGTCGTAGCGCTTGAGCGTGAAGGCTTTGCCCCAGCGCTGCTCGGCCTCGGCGCGCAGCGCGAGGTGCTCCTGGACCCCGACGAAGTAAGTCGGCAGCTGCGCCGAGGTGAGCTCGACCCTCACCCATTTCGCGTCCGCCTCACTTTCCTCCTGGAAGGTGTCGTGGACCATCAGATGCAGCGCCGCCTCGCGCGTCATCCCGTCGACGTGAACGGCCTGGTCGAGGATCGCATTGGCGATCGTGCGCAGGTACCACTTGAGCTGGACGAGCTGCATGAGCGGATCGCCGTTCATGTAGCCCTCCTCGCGCATCAGCCGCTCCGCATAGACGGCCCAGCCTTCGATGAACGCGCTCGAGCCGAGCACCGCCCGCAGCGGGGAGGGGTAGCGGTCGGCGTGCGCGAGCTGCACGTAGTGTCCGGGCATCGCCTCGTGAATCGTGAGCTCGTCAATCGCGCGCACGTTGTATTCGCGCAGGTAGGAGCGCACCTGCTCATCGCTCCAGCTCTCGGGGATCGGGGCGACCGCGTAGAAGGTCTTCTGCCCCTGGTCGAGTGGACCGGGCGCATCGGTGAACGCGAGCGCGACGCCGCGCTCGAAGTCCGGCATTGGAATGATCTCGAGGGGATCCGGGTAAATCGTCACGAGATCCTTTGCGCGAACGAAACGCTCGGCCTCCGCGAAGGCCAGTCGCGCCGTTGCCAGCACCTCGGAACGGCCCGGCTGGTCGGCCTCCGCGAGCGCGAGCGCCGCCTCGATCGCCGTCTGCTGCTCCTCGGGGCTCGGTGTCTCGGGCAGCGCCGGTGCGCCGGCCCGGCCGCGCAGCACCCGCGAGGCGATCGTGTACATCTGCGCGCGCGTCGCGGTGAGCTCCGCTTCGGCGCGTGCGCGGATCTGCTCGCGCGTGAGCGAGGAATCGAGCTCGAAGCCGAGCTTCTGATCGTAGAGCGCGGCGCCCAAGCGGAAGTCTCCGCTCGCAGCCGGGAGCAGGCGCTTGTCGAGCCAGATCTGCTGCTGGGAGATCGCCGTGCGCGCGCGCTCGATCGCATTGCGCAGGCGCGATTGATCCGCCTCGGGAAGCGTGTGCAGCTGCGGCTCGATCAGTTGGTCGATGAGCATGAGCACGCCCGGATTCTGCTTGAGGGCGGTCTCGGCGTAGACGCGCGGCACGCGCTCGGGATCGAGCGTATCGCGGACCTGGGCGAGGAGCCGCGGTATCTCCTCGAGCCGCGCGGCCGCATCGTCGAGCCGCACGGCGAGGGGAGCGAAGTCGCGCGCCATCAAGAGATAAATGCTGTTGCCCGCGAGCTCGGTGTAAAGGAGCGGATTCCAGCGCCACTCCTGCAGCGTATCGAGCTGCCACAGCAAGAACTCGAGCCGGTGCGCGAGCAGCGCCGCATCGACCTGATGAGCGCGCGACAGGCTCGCGCGGTCGAGCTTGGCGAGCGCGGCGAGCAGCCCGCGCGCGAGCGCCTCGCGCTCTGCACGCGCGGTCGGCCCGATATCGTCGAGGCGATCGTCGAAGCGATGATCCCCGAGCGCGGTGGCAGCGACCGGCGTGAGCGCCAACATGTCGTCGAGATAACGGTCGGAGATGCGCTCGAACGCGACGTCCGCCGCGCTCGGCAGGCGCACCGTGGGCCGCGGCGGCGGGCTCGCGCATCCGCCGAGGGCCGCGAGCAGCGCCAGATACCATGCCGCCGCGGGCCGACCCGCGTGCAGGCGGGAATCGCGCTGTGAGATCAACGGCGCCTCCGAACGGGCAGCCCCGCGCTCGGGGTCCCGGGCCGTCGATGATGCAGAACGGCGGCGAGCAAGGGAAGCACGTGCGCGGCTCAGGCAAGCCCCACGGAGTCCGACAGGATCATCGTGATGGCGAGCAGACAGCAACCCGCGAGCGTCAGGTTGCGCCGCAGCCGCAGGTAATCCTCGGGAAGCTCCTCGCCCACGGCGCGATGCTCGTAGAGCCAGAACAGCCCGAGCCCGACGATCAGAAGCGCGAGACCCCGCTGGCCGCTCAGCACCGCACTCGTCACGGCGCAGACGGCCGGCAGACCCGCCGCAGCGAGACGCTGCGCGCCCCAGTCGAGGCGTCCCGCGAGCGCCAGGCCGAAATGCACCGCACCGAGTGCGGCGAGCACGATCGCGCCGTAGGCGAGTGCCGTCTCCTGGGCGAGCAGGCGCAGTGTGTAGCTCGGAACGAAGGCCATCACGAGGGGACAGGCGATGAGCGGCAAGACGGCGGCGTACGCCGCGAGCTCGGCGCTCGCGCTCAAGGAGACTCGCGGAGGGGTGCTCACTGCAGGAGAGCTTGCGCTACGGCCGGCCCGCGGAGAAGTCCTGCGCTCCAGCCTTGACGGCTGCGCGCCGCGCGCGCACGCTTCCGCTCGATGCGAGGTGCTCCGGAGCGTCGCGCTCAGGAGTAAAACGGGAAGTTCGGTGCAAGACCGACGCTGCCCCCGCAACGGTAATCGAGCCACGGCGGATCAACCGAGCCACTGTGCCTGAGGCATGGGAAGGCGATCCGCCCCGAAGCCGGCAACGCGCTTCAGCTCGAGAGCCCGGAGACCGGCCTCGCAGGCAAGCCGACGGTACCGCGGTGGGCGGTGCTGGCAGCCGGTCTCGACCTGAGCGTCCGCGCCTCGTCTGACGGTTCCAGCGATCCCCGCCGCGCCCTGGGCACGGGTGGTGCAGGTTCGAGGAGCGGCGGATCCCATGAGAGGTCTCGAGGGCCTGCGCGCCGGCGCGCGCGCGGCGTATTCATTTGGCTGGGTGTCGGCCTGCGCGCTTCTCGTCGTCCACCGGGCGTGCGCGCAGCAGCCGCCCGATGTTCTCGTGACCGCCTCGCGCGTGAGCGACAGTGTCGAGAGCGTGCTCTGGTCCGCCGACGTGCTCACCCGCGCCGATATCGACGCCGACCAGAGTTTCTCGGTGCAGGACGTGCTCGACCAGTTGGCCGGTGTCGAGATCGACAACACGGGCGGACTGGGTAAGCAGACCTCGGTGTTTCTCCGTGGCACCAACTCAAACCAGACGTTGCTCCTCATCGACGGCGTGCGGGTGGGCTCCGCTACGCTCGGCACTCCGCCCTTCGAGCTCATTCCACTCGATGAGATCGAGCGGATCGAGGTGGTGCGCGGACCGCTCTCCGCGCTCTACGGCTCGGACGCGATGGGCGGGGTGATCCAGATCTTCACGAAGAACGGCACCGCGCCGGGTTGGGGGGTCGATGCGAGCGCGACCGGCGGGACCTACTCGACCTTCGATGAGTCGCTCGGCGTGAACGGCGCGACCGAGCATCTGTGGGCGAGCGCAAGCGGCGAGCTCCTGCACACCGCGGGCTTCGACGTGTGCACCGCTCCCACCTCGCCGCCGACGGACTGCTTCGGCGGCCCGGTACGGCGCGACGGCTATCTCAATCGCGCGGGCGACTTCGCGGGCGGGGTCCGCTTCGGGGAGGGGTGGACCGCGGACGTGCGCTCGCTCGTCACGAGCGCCGACACGCAGTACGACGGCAGCTACTCGGATGCGACCAACTACGTCGAGCGCGTAACCTCCGCGCACCTCGACGGACCGCTCGGGGGCGGTTGGCAGCTCCGCGCGCTCCTCGGGCGCGACATCGACGATGATTACGATTTTCTCGACCTGGCGCCGGTGGATCGCTATGTCACCCGCCGCGATCAGGCGGGCCTGCAGCTCGATGGTCCGTTCAGCCGCTGGGTGCGCTTGATCGTGGGCTCCGATTGGTATGGCGACCACGTGGGCGCCTACGACGTGTACGACGGGGTGGTCTCGCCGGTCATCTTCACGCGCGACTCGCGCGACACCACCGGGACGTTTCTCGAGCTGCAGGGCACGACCGGCAGCCTGAGTGAGCTCGCAGGCGTGCGCTACGAGCACGACACGCAGTACGGAGATCACGTCACGAGCGATCTCGGCGCCGGGTGGAATCTCACGCGGCAGTACCGCCTCACGGCGACCTGGGGCACGGCCTTCCACGCACCGACGTTCGACGATCTGTACTTTCCCTCGACGCCGGGGTTTCCGCCGGCGAGCAACCCCGCGCTCAAGCCCGAAGCCTCGCACTCCGAGGAGCTCGGATTCGACGCTCGCTGGGATACCGTGCGCGCATCGCTCCACGTCTACCAGAGCGACATCAGCAATCTCATTACCTACGCTCCGCCCGACTACACACCGATCAACCTCGATGCGGCGCGCATCCGCGGCGTCGAGCTCGAGGGCGAATGGCATCATGACGGCTGGCGGGTCTCGGGTCAGGCGACCGGCCTCGACCCGATCGACCGCAGTCCGGGCACGAGCGGGAACCTGCTGCCACGCCGGGCCGAAAGCACCGCGTTCGTCGAGGTGCGTCGCACGCTCGGCGGGTTCGCGAGCCTCGCGGCGCAGGCGCGCTGGGAAGGGCAGCGGTTCGACGATCCCGCCAACACCGTTCCGCTCGGTGGCTACTTCCTCCTCAACTTGCTCGGGGACGCGGCGCTCGGCGGCGGCTGGACGCTCGAGGGGCGCATCGCGAACGCGCTCGGTCGCACCTATCACCTCGCCGCCCTGGAGAATCCGCCGAATCCCGTCTACGACTATGCCGAGCCCGGACGGGAGTTCGATCTCACCGTGCGCTACCACTTCGACGATCGAGGCGCCCGCTGAGGCGTGTTAGAGTCGCGCCCCGGGGAGGCGCGAGATGCGGCGTCGGGTGGCGTTGAGACGGGTCGCATGGCTGGCGGGTGGGGCGTTTGCCGCCGCCGCGCTTAATGCCGCCCAGGCGCAGATCATCGTGACATCGCCCGAGATGGTGAAGTCGGGGCTGAGCGCGCTCGATCAGGTGGCCGCGGAGAGCGGCGAGCTCATTGCCGCCGGAAACTACGATGAGCTCGCGCGCGAATCCGAACGGCTGGATGCGGGGCTGGCGAGTCTCGAGTCCGGAATCGCCGCGCCGCCGGCCCAGCCGTCGCAATCGCGCGCGATGCTCGATCTGCTCATCGCCAAGTCCCGGGTCGCGGCAAGCGCGATGGGCGAGGCGGCCCGCACTCACAACACTTCGATGGTTCGCGTGACCACCTCGCAGCTCGTGGCGGCGGTGAAGGCGATCGTCGCGCTTTTCCCGCAGGAGCTGCGCCCGGTGCACGCACCGCCCGCCCGGTAGCTCCACGATGCAGGCCCCTTCCGGCAAGATCGCCGTGCTCGCAGGCTCAACCGGCCTCACGGGCGGGCACCTGCTCGAGCAGCTCCTCGATGCCCCCGACTTCACGCGCGTGTATGCGCTGTCGCGGCGCCCCCTTGGGCGCGAGCACTTTCGGCTCGCGAACCGCATCGTGCAGTTCGACCGGCTGGAATCGCAGCTCAAGGGGCTCGCCTGTCACACGGCCTTCTGCTGCCTCGGGACCTCCCTGCGCGCCGCGGGCTCGGAGCAAGCGTGCAGGCGGGTGCGGGTGGGTTACGTGCTCGCGTTCGCACGCGCTGCAAAAGCCGCGCAGGCCGAGCGCTTCGTGCTGCTCTCGTGCGCGGGAGCGGACCCGGGTGCGCGCGATGCGGGTCTCAAGATGGCGAGCGAGGCCGAGCGCGCGCTCGAGGCGCTTGCGTTTCCCGCCCTCGACATCCTGCAGCCGGGGTGGCTGCTCGGGCTGCGACGCGAGACGCAGCTCCTCGATCTGTTGCGCGGGGCGAGCGCAGTGGCTGCCTCGCCCTTTCTGGTGGGTGCGCGCGAGCCGCAACGGGCGATTCCCGCGCGCACCGTCGCCGCGGCCATGCTCGGGGCCGCGCGGTCCGGGCGTCGCGGAACGTATCGCTACACCTACGCGGGGATCCGCGGGCTCGCCGAGGCGAAACCGGCGCCTCGGGCGGCCGTCCAGGCCCCGACGACCTCGCGAGCCCGGCCCCCGCCACCTTGACGGCGCGTCGCTTCGGTCGCCGCTAAGCTTGAGCTCTGTCGTGGCCGTGCGACAACGTGATCCAGTTCACATCTCACCGGGCCAGCCCGTGCGAGATTTGCGCCCCCAATCCCCCCAACACAGGTGCGCACGAGCTTGTCGAGCCGACTGGGCCGGCGGATCGCCATCGCTCTGATCATCTGCTCGAGTGTGCCGCCGTTCGCGTTCGCGCTGGCGTCGGGCGTGCTCGGGCTTTCCATTGCGCGCGGTTTGCTCGTGGCGCTCATCGCCGGCTCGGGCTGCACGGCCGTGGCCGCAATGCGCCTCGGTCGGCGCTATCTACCCGCGCTGCGCGCGCTCGAGCGCGGCATCGCATCCCTGCAGCAGGGCCACTTCGGGCTGCCCGCGGTGCGCGCGAGCGATGAGCTCGGCGATCTCACCGAGGCGCTCGCGCGCAGCGCATCGAGCCTGCAAAGACAGTTCCGCGCGATCGAGACGCTTGCCGAGGTCGACCGGCTCCTGCTCGGCTCGGCGGGACTGGAGCAGGTGCTCGATGCGATCCTGTCGCGCGTGCAGGGGGTTGCGCGCTGCCACGGCGCGGGAATCGCGCTGCGTGATGCCGATGCGCCCGGACACGGCCGGGTGTACGCGGCGACGGCCGGGTGCAACACATTGCCGGTGTGGCGCGTGGCGCTCGACGACGGGATGCTCGCACGGCTCGCCGCGGAGACGCAGGGCCTCACGATCGCGCGCAGCGAGGACGCGCGCCACAGCTTTCTCAAGCCCCTCAAAGACACGGGCGCCGAGTTCTTCTGGGTCTGGCCGGTGATCGTCGGCGAGCGGGTCGAGGCGATCCTCGCGATCGGCTATGCGAGCGTGCCGGTCGCCGACCCCCTCGTCACCCGCTGCGGTGGAGAATTCGCCGCGCGACTCGCGATCGCGCTCGCGAACAGCGCGCGCGAGGAGCGGCTTTATCGCCAGGCGCACTACGATCCGCTCACCGGGCTGCCGAATCGGCTGCTCTTTCGCGATCGGCTGTCACGCGAGCTCGGAGGCGCATCCCCGGGCAAGGCGCGCGGGGCGCTGCTCTACATCGACCTCGATCACTTCAAGCGCGTCAACGACGGCTTCGGGCACGGCGCCGGAGACCAGCTGCTCACGACCATTGCGCAGCGTCTGCGCGCTTGCGTGAAGGACGGCGATACGGTCGCGCGGCTCGGCGGGGACGAATTCGCGATCGTTCTCGCTAATGTCACGCGCGCGGAGGCCGAGGGCGTCGCGCGGCGGGTGGTCGAGTCGCTTGCGCTGCCCGTGAGCATCGGCGGCCACGAGCTGCGCGTCTCGGCGAGCCTCGGAGTGGCGCTGATCGAGAGCGGCGCCGCGCTCGAGGAGCTCGTGGGTCATGCCGATGCGGCGCTGTACCGCGCAAAGGAGCTCGGACGTGCCCGCTTCGCGTTCTTCGATCTGGCCGAGTCCGGCGCGCCCGCGGCCCCGGTGAGCGACACGGGCCTGCAGCGCGCACTGCGCAAACGGGAGTTCTCGCTCTTCTATCAGCCGCAGTTCGAGATCGCCGACGGCTCGCTCGCCGCAGTCGAGGCGCTGCTGCGCTGGCAGACGCCGCGCGAGGGGCTGCGCGAGCCGGACGCATTCGTGCCGGCAGCCGAGGAGAGCGGACTGATCCTCGACATCGGCGGCTGGGTGCTCGAGGCGGCCTGCGCGCAGCTCGCCGCGTGGCGCGCGCAGGGGATCGGCCCGCCGCGCCTCGCGCTCAACATCTGCGCGGCGCAGCTCGAGGACGCCGACCTCCCGAAGGCAATCCGCCGGGTGCTCGACCGCTTTGCTCTTCCGGCCGAGCTCATCGAGCTCGAGCTCACCGCGGATGCGCTCAGCGCCGAGCCTGCGCAGGCTACCGTGGCGCGGCTCGCGCAGTCGGGCGTGCGGCTCGCGCTCGATGACGTGAGCGCGGGTGAGGCGGTGCTCGAGTGTCTGCGCGATTATCCGATCGGCACCATCAAGCTCGACCGCGCGCTCATCGGCAGGCTGCCGGAGGACGCCGAGTGCGCGATGACCGTGGGCGCGACGATCGCCGCCGCCCACGCACTCGGCCGCAGAGTCGTCGCCAAGGGGATCGAGCGCATCGAGCAGCTCGACTTCCTGCGCGAGCGGCACTGCGACCTCGCGCAAGGGTTCTATCTGGCGCGTCCTCTTTCGGTCGCCGCCGTCGCGGAGCTGCTCGCCGCGCGGGGATCGGCGGCTCCGCCTGGCGCCGAGGCGCGTGCGGCCGGCTGAGCCGGCGAGTCTCGCGCGGCCGCGCAATCGGTGCGCGGCAGCGGTTTATGTTGAGCGTGCTCGCGCGCTTATGTCTGCTGGACGCGACGCGACAGCCACTGTCTGCGACATGCGACGTTGGATGAGATTCGCAGCACACATTGTCGCTTGACTCGCCGTCGGCGCTTTCAGACACTCTCAAACATGTAAGGGCAAACCCGTCGAAAGACGGGGACGCAAAGCCACCGGTCTAATGGACACGCTCCTATGACGGCGGGGTTGCCAGCGGCGAGCACGGCATCGCGCGCGGTTTCCTCCGAACTCGGACACGGAGCGCTCCTCGATGAGGGTGGCAGCACGGACGTTTCCGGGGAACATCGCATGACAACGCCACACGCACAGCCGCTCTCGGCGCGCGGCGATCGCGCCGCTGTCGGGTCGGTGCGCGAGCCGGCGCCGGCCGCCGGCCCGTTCGTCATCAACCTGTGCTCCTCAACGACCCCGATGGCGCTCACGCAGCCGGCGGCTGCGGAGCTCCGGCGCTTCACGTTCTTCGTCAGCCGTCGTCTCGAGGACGGCCGGGAGCGCTTCCGCCTGCACATGGGCTATTTCGAGACGCTGCAGAGCGCCGAGGAGTGGCTCACCATCGCGCGCGAGGTCTATCCCGGCGCATGGGCGGGAGAGGCACCGGGCAAACGACTCGCCGCGCGCGCGGCGGCCGAGTCGGCGATGCGCTCACCGAGCCCGTCCGCCGCACCGAGCCGGCCGAGCGCACCTGTCCCGGCAATCGCAGCGAGCGTACCGACCGCGCCGAAGCGCTCGAGCGCATCGAGTCCGCCGACACCCGCCCTCGCCAAGCTCGTGCCGACGCTGCAGCCCGCTCCGGAGCCGAGTGCCGCGCGGCCCGTCACGGCCGCCACGCCCCCGCGGCGCACGGCGCCGCCCGCTCGATCCGCCGCGGGGAGCAGCGCACCGACGACAGCGCAGGGCGCGCAGCGGGCGGAGACGCGCGCCGCCGCACCGCGAGCGGGCGTCGCGCCGGCCGCGGGTCGTGGCGCGCCGCCGAGTCCCGTGCGCCGCGGCGCGCCGCCGCCGAGCGGAGCGAAGCAGGCAGCCACACGCTCCGCGCAGCTCTCGAATGTGAGTGAGGTGCTCGCTCAGCTCGATGAAACGGGCGCGACCCGACAGTTGCCCGTCGCGGTTGCGCCGCGATCGGCCGAGCCCGCGAAGGGCGAGCCGCCGCTCTCCGACAGCCAGGTTCTGCGGGTGCTCGAGGAGCGGAACATCGAGGCAGCGAGGGCCGTGGAGCTGAACGGCATCAGCCTGCTCAAGCCGGACGACACCGGTACACGCCAGGCGATCAAGCAGGCCGTCGCATCCAACGCGCCCGTCTCCTTCGCCGTGCAGCTGCAATGGTCCGTGCAGCCGATCGATGCCAACGTAGTCCCGCCGCTCGCGATCTTCAGTGCCTACACTCTGTACACGGTCGAGGGGAGCCGCCAGGGGCGGCGCTGGTTCGGGCTGCGGCTGGGATTCTTCGGTGATGCGATCTCGGCCAAGCAGGTCGCATACTACGTGCGCTCGGAGTTCACCGCGGTCGCCGTCGTGCCCGTGAGCCCTCAGGAGCGCGAGCGCGCGAGCGCGCGCGAGAAATCCGCTCCGACCGCGAAGGCCGCGGCTGCGCGAGATCAGCGGCAGGACAAGGTCGCGCTCGCAACCTCCGAGTTCATGCTCATCGACGATTCGCAGAAGCTCGCGAAGCCGGGCGCCGCCCCTGCGGCCGCGCCCGCGGCGAGCGCGCGGGCTGCAAAGCCGCCGCTCGCCGCCGAGCCACAGGGGAGCCCCGGCGGGGAGTCCCCGAAACCATCGCAGCCGGCGGTTCGCCGGCCGCAGGCGGGTGCGGTCCGTGCGAGCGGCTCGCCGCCCGGCAAACGCGCCGTCGTACGCCCGCAGCCGGGCCGCGTCGGTGCGCGCGAGCGCCGCTCGCCGCGAACGCTCGAGGAGACGCTCGAGATTCTCGGAGCCGACCAGCTCGAGATCGATCACGGCCGCAACACGGCGGTGAAGGACCGGGTCGGTCAACTGCCGAAGGCGGAAGCGCGCAAGAACTCGCCGTTCATGAAGCTTCTCGATCGCCTCGCCGACCGGGTGCGCGGCGGGGATTGAGGCGTGCCGCGGCGTTGAGCAGTGGCTCGGCCCGCATACGACGCGCGGTCGCTGAGATGAGGACTCCATCTCCGACATGACCGCAAGAGGACTGCTCAAGCTCTCGCAGATAAGCGCGGTCGTCGGTTGCGTGACCCTCATCGCCGGGCTCGGCTGCGCGTTAGCGCTCGGAGCGGGGCGCGTCCCTCACCTCATCCCGCGCGCAGAGGCGCTGTCGATGCCCTTCTTCGTCACGGCCGCGGTCGGGGGACTCAAGTACTCCACGCGGCACTGGAACGGCCGCCCGGAGAAGCGGCTGCAGCTGCGCATGGTGCGGCTGCTTGCGATACTGCTGATCGTGGTCGCGATTCCGGTGATGGTGCTCAACTGGATTTTCGATTGAGGCGCGGCATTTAACCCCAAGGGAACTCGCATCGTGATCGAGGGATCCTGCCACTGTGGCGCCGTTCGATGGACATTCGCAGGCGAGCCCGATGGTGCAACTGCGTGCAACTGCACGGTGTGCCGACGCTACGGCGTGCTCTGGGCCTATGGCTACGAGGGCGAGGGCATCAAAGTCGCGGGCAACACGCGGGCGTACGTGAGAGGCGATGCGATCGAGTTTCATTTCTGTGCGGTTTGCGGATGCGTGGCCTTCTGGCGCGGACAACGCCGGGACGAGGAGGGGCGCCGGCGCATTGCCGTCAATCTGCGTCTCGCAGAGCCGCAGGCGGTAGCGGCGATCCCGATCGATCACTTCGATGGACTCGATACCTTCAAAGACCTTCCGCGAGACGGTCGGTGCGTCGCCGACCATTGGTTCTAAATCGCCGCGCGAATCGCCCCGACGGTTGGCCCGTATTGCAGCTCAACGGAGCACCCTCAACCCGCGGGCGCGGCCAAGCTCGCTATTCCGATGACGCCGCCCACATTGAGGCTGTCGACCATCGCGGTGGGAATGAGGACGGTGGAGCCACGCTCCTTGGTCGTCTCGTAAATGATGTTCATCGCCCGCAGCTGCAGCGCGACGGGATTGTGTCCGTAGGTATTGGCCGCTTCGAGGAACTTGCGCGCGATTTCCTCTTCGGCGGCGCCGAGAATGACGCGAGCCGCTTTCTCGCGCTCGGCCTGAGCTTGCCTGCTCATGGCGTCCTGCAACTGCGCCGGGATGGCCACGTCCCGGATCTCCACGGAGATCGCCGCGACTCCCCACTCGGCCGTCTTGCGGCCGATCTCCTCCTTCAACTGCAGATCGGCGGCCTTGCGCTCCGAAAGAAGCGCACTCAAAGGGGAGGACCCGATCATCTCGCGCAGCGAAGTCTGCGCGACTCGCAGGATCGCTTGGCGGTAGTCCGCGATCTCGAGCGCGGCGCGCTCGGGATCGTGGACTTGCCAGAACAGGATCGCGTCGATGTTCGTAGGCACCGTGTCCCGTGTCAGCGCCTGCTCGGCATTGAACTCGGTCGTCTGGATCCGCTGATCGACCCACGCCGCAACCGTGTCGACGAACGGCACGATCGTGAACAGGCCGGGTCCGCGAATGGCGTGCAATCTTCCGAAGCGCAGCACGACAGCCTTCTCCCATTGCCGCGCCATGAGCAGCGCGAGCGGCACCAGGGCGCCGCTCACCGCGAGGATCGCCGCCACCCCAAAGCCGTACAGCGATCTGCCGAGGATCGCGACGAGCAGCGCCGCGAGCGCACCGAGCATCAGGACCACCGCGATCACCGTCGCCGGGGCGTTCTGACCGAAAGGATAGAATCGTGGAGACTCGTTCATCGCTTTCCCCCTTGCCGCTTCGCGAGCTGCAGCATCTCCTGAGCGACCTCGACCGGATCTATTCCGGATGACGCCGCCAGCGCAATTGCCTGGTGAGCCAGTGCTTGGACCTTCTTCACTTGGCGCGCGCCCTCGACCGGCGGAGGCCGCTCCGCAACGTAGGTGCCGCGCGCTCTGAGGATGACGATCGCGCCGGTCTGCTCGAGCTCCTCGTACGCGTGGCGGACGGTGTTGAGATCGATCCTGAGGTCTACGGCCAACTGACGCATCGTCGGTAGCTGCTCTCCCGGCGCGAGTGCGCCGCTGCCAACGGCGCGCAGGACTTGCTCGCGGATCTGCACGTAAATCGGTACCCCGTTGTTCTCGATCCGAAGGTTGAGCACGCGCGGCAGTCTGTATGAAAGTATGCATACAGTACTACAAGGGCAGTGGCTGTCAAGTCGCGCTATGCCTGCGGCGCGCTCGCGATCGCCCGAGCGGCGCCGATCCGGCCTGCGGTCTTACTCGGAGTCGGGCTTGCCGCCCCGCCCCACCCGATTGCGCCGCTTCTTCCGAGCGGGGAGGGACGTGCGCGATCGCGGTGCTGCAGCGGAGCTTCGTTCAACTTTGTCTCGCGGCGGAGGGAATCGAGGTGGCTCGAAGAAATCCGCCAGCCGTGGTGTTGCGGGATACTTGAGGCCGATGAATGCCGCCGATCCACGCATCGTCGGGTCCATACCGAGGTCCGTGCAGGCCTCGAGAAGCTCCCCATCCGTGCACGCGATCAGCTCCTGTGCGACCGCTTCGAGAACGCGCTCGAATCCTCGGGCTTCGCGCAGCGGCGCTAGTTTGGTGCGCATGTGACTCCCTCGCGCAGTAGAACCCGACGCATGCGCTTGCGCGCGGAGTCGTAGTCCGTTGTGGTCAAGCCGGCTGCGAGCCGGATGTCCTCGGCCGCCAAGCCTCGCGCCAGACCGTCCAGAATCCTCAATACCGTGGCGTCCTCCGCGAAGAGTCTGCGGATCGCCGCGAGCTCTTGCTGCGCCATGACGGCGCGATCCGGCCCCGGCACCGTATCGGGGAGTTCGCTCCGAAGCGATACGGGCTTCGAGCGACTTCGTCCCCGTCGTCGATCGCGAGAGGGGTTGCTCTCGACCCGTTGCCAGTGCTCGCTGCGAATGCTGCGCATGACCCCGGCGACGAAGGCGACGCTCGCGACCCCCGCGGGCACCTGGCGTTTCCCCGCCAGAATCCGCGTGAGAGCCTCCTGCAGGAGGTCCTCCCAGGTGGCATCCGGTGGCAAGCCCCTCGCGTACCAGCGCGCGAGCGTCTTCAGCCGCAGAAGCTCCAGATCGGTGACGAGCCCGAGTGCGAGCGCGCTCTCCGTGGGCCGGACAATTCTGCAATCGACGAGCGGCGGAAATGAGGGCATGCGTACACCCGTGTTCTCCTGAGAGTATGCGCACTCCGGGGGCGTGCGCGGACACCCGCCGGAAATCTTGCCGATCGCCACGCCTGGTCTCGCCCTGAATCGCCGGCCGGCGCCTCGGGACAGCTTGCGCAGCGGGTATGGCCGTATACTTTGCCTCGGGCCGAGGAATCTACATGCTCGGAAGCGTCGCACAAGCCATCGCGTTGACCGCCTACGGAAATGCGGTCCTGCAAGGTGCGCACGCCGCGGACGGAGCGCACTTCTATCCATCGAACAGCGTCTTCCAGTTCTGCGAATGCGTGAGCTTCGTCGACACGGCCGGCACGCTCGGCACCACGAGCTCGACGGAATGGGCCAAGGATCCGATTCGGTGGTTCGAGCGTCTGAAGCAGAAAGAGGTCCATGCCCTGCGGCTGCACTACGGGTCCCAGGGCGGGCGGACGGTAGGGAGCGATCAGGTGCCTGAGCGCATGCTGGCCGGCTTCGTCGGCGGGGGTGGTCGCTGGCTCATCGAGGCGATCGACCGCAGCGGCTCCGACTACTGGGAAGCGCGCTGGGAGCTCGGTGATCGCAGTCGCAGCGACCGACGGATCTGGCGCGTGACCTACGGTCGGATTGCGGCGGACCAGCCGACGAATGCGCACCTATCACAGGATCTGGGCGCGCTCAAACGTGCACTGGAGACCGCGCTTCGCGAGATCGGGAGCTACGCACGAGCCCACCAGCTCGTCAATTTCGCGACGCTGTTCGAGTGCAGCCGCGCCCAACTGTCCGCCGATGCGCCTGGGGACGGGGCCGATTATCCGGATCTCGCGCCACCAGGACAGCTCGCCCTCACCGCGCAACAACTCCTCGCCGCCTCGCAGGTCGCGTGGGTGTTCGGCGGGATGGGCTCCTGGAATGACTATTCACCTCCGCAAGCGGACGCGCAGGAGTACAAGCGAGTCTCGGAGCAGCTGTTTGCGCTTCTGAATCAGAGCTACGCCGCGGCGGCGAACGCAGCCGTCGCGCACTAGCAGCGCCCGTCCGAGGCGACACACCCTCTTCAAGGGAGCGGTCGAAATTCGTGGGAACTCGCGTCGGCGCCGCTCAGGTAGCGCTCGTGACCGGTGGAAGCCGCGGCGTCGGGCGGCGCATTCGTCGCCGCCCAATTCGCAGCGCAGGCAATGATTCCGGCGCATTCTGGATTGATCGTCAACATTTCCTACTGGGCTGCCCAGAAGCACCTCGGGAACCTTCTGTACGGCTGCGCGAATGCGGCGTGAACCCTGGTGGACGCCGTCCCAGGCTTGCCAAAATGGTCGCCGTCATCCCGGAACGGACGGGCGTCTCATGAGCTACGTACGCTGCCTGCGGGGTCTCGGTTCCGGCCACGAATATCCAGCCGACCGGCTGATGAATCTGGACCCGATCGATGGCCGGCCGGTGGAAATGGTGCTCGATCTGGAGCGGCTCGGGCGCGAGCAGCCGGACCTCGCCTGGTATCACCCGCAACGCCGCGATATGTGGCGGTTCGGCGCGCTGCTGCCCCTCGACAGCGAGAATCCCGAGGATCGCCGCAACATCGTGACCCTCGGCGAGGGACACACGCCGCTGCGCGAGTACGCCGATCAACCGCTCGCCCGCAAGATGGGGCTGCGGCTCCAGGTCAAGGACGAGGGCAAGGCGGAGGCAGGTTACGGCGCCAATCCCACACAGTCGTTCAAGGATCGGGGCATGGCGGTGACCGTTTCGATGGCGCGGCGCTTCGGCCTCAACAAGCTGGTGGTGCCCACTCAGGGCAACGCGGGCGACTCGCTGCTGGAGTACGCGCTCGCGGCAGGTCTTGAGGCCGCCATCATCATGCCGCTCGACACGCCGATGCCGATCCAAGGACGCGCCGCGGCGCTCGCATTGCGCAGCCCGCGTGTCACGCTCGAGCTGGTCGAAGGCACCATCCGCGAGGCCGGCGTCCGGATGCGCGAGCGCCAGATCCCGCAGGGATATTTCAACGTCGCCACGTTCCAAGAGCCGGGCTGGCGAATCGAGGGCAAGAAGACGCTCGGACTCGAGCTCGCCGAACCCGCGCCCGGTGAGACGCGCTGGCGGATACCCGACGCGATCGTCTATCCCACCGGGGGTGGCACGGGCGTGCTCGGCATGTGGAAGGCATTCGCCGAGCTGCAAGCTTTGGGTCTCATCGGCTCCGAGCGGCCGCGGATGATCTGTGTGCAGTCCGCGGCGACCGCTCCGATCGTCGACGCGTGGACACAGGGTGCCGCCGACACGACGTTGGCCGTACCCGGGAAGACACTGTGTTTCGGCCTCAACGTGCCCGGGGGCGTCGGTCACTTCAAGGTGCTCGAGATCATCCGCGCGAGCGGCGGCTGCGCCGTGTCGGTCGGCGAGCCGGAAATCGAGCGAGCCCTTGCCGCCGTCTGGCGCGATAAACACTGGTGGGTCTGTCCTGAAGGCGCCGCCTGTCTGGCGGCGCTGGAGCCGCTCGCCGCGCTCGGCGCGCTGCGGCCTCGGGAGCGAGTGGTCGTTGTCAACACCGGCTCGCTCGAGAAGTACCTGCCGGACTTGCGGCAGCTCCTCTGAATGGACGCTCCTGGTACCACGCGCCCCGGATTGGTGCGGGCAGTCTCACGCTGGCAGCTCGTCGGGCTGGCAATCAATGATGTGGTCGGCAGCGGCGTGTACCTGCTGCCGGCCGCAGCGACGGCGCTGCTCGGCGCAGCGAGCGTGTGGGCGGTCGTCCTCGCGGGGTTTGCGGTGGGGTTGCTGGTGCTGTGCTTCGCGGAGGCATCGAGCTATTTCGACGAGCCCGGCGGCGCATACCTGTACACGCGCGAGGCGTTTGGGCGCTTCGTCGGCTTCGAAGTCGGCTGGATGACCTGGCTCGCGCGAGTGGCGTCGATTGCCTCGCTCGCGAACGGCTTCGTGCAGGCGACGGCGTATTTCTGGCCGGCCGCGGCCGGCGGCTGGGAGCGAATCGCGATCATCTGCGGAATGGTCCTGTTGCTCGCCGCGATCAACATCCGGGGCGTGCAGGCGGGCGCGCGCACCGCCGTCGGGCTCGTGATCGCGAAGATGTTGCCGCTCGTGCTGTTCATCGTCGTGGGCTCGTGGTTCGTGGAGGGCTCCCGCCTCACGGTCCTCGAAGCCCCAAGCGGCGGCTCACTCGGGCAGGCGGCGCTGCTGCTGCTGTTCGCTTACGCCGGCTTCGAGAACACGCCCGCAGCGGCCGGGGAGTATCGCAACCCGCGACGCGATGTGCCCTTCGCGCTGCTGGTCATGATTCTGATCGTGACGCTTGTCTATAGCGCGGTGCAGGTGGTGGCCCTCGGCACGCTGCCGGATCTCGCGCGATCGTCCTCACCGCTCGCCGAGGCGGCGGCGCGGTTTGCCGGCCACTGGGGCGCTTGGCTGCTGACGGTGGGCGCCATGCTGTCGATCGCGGGAAACGCCGGCAACACCACGTTGATCGGGCCGCGCTATCTCTTCGCACTGGCGTGCGATGGCTACGGTTCGCAATGGCTTGCGCGAGTGCACCCGGACTATCACACGCCGGCGAACGCCATCATCCTGCAGACCGTGGTCGTCCTCGCTCTCGCACTGTCCGGCTCGTTCGTGCAACTCGCCACGCTCTCCGTCGTTGCACGAGTGGCGACGTACATTGGTACCGCCGCTGCCGTTCCGGTGCTCCGCCGCCGCATGGCCATTCGCTCCGGCACGGTGCGCCTGCCGCTCGGCGCGACGATTCCAATCGCCGCGCTCGCGCTGGCGATCGCCCTGTTGGTGAGTGCGACGGGGGCCAATCTGCTCGCTGCGGCCGGCGCGCTCGGGGTAGGCGGGGTGATTTACGGCTTTCGGCGTGCCGCTCCTGCCGACGCCGGTATATAGATAGATTGAGGAGTTGATCCCGATCGCTCGTGTCGCCGGGTCCGGCCCGAGGCGGTCCGCCGGAAGCTGCGGATGAGCATCACTGCAAGGCGCGCTCCGCTGCGCCTCGCGCGTGGATGCTGGTTGTGTCGAACAACTGCACGGATGCGTCATCGGGCGTAACGAGAAGGGAAATCTCCGTACACGCGAGGATGATCGCCTCGGCCCCTTGAGCAATCAGCTCGTCCATGATTCGTCGGCATTCGCTGCGCGACGGCGGCAATACTTTCCCGAGGCAGAGCTCCTCGTAGATGATGCGGTGAATCAGTTCGCGGTCGGTACGCTCAGGCACGAGCACGCGCAATCCATACCGTTCCGCCAAGTAGCCCTTGTAGAACGACTGCTCCATCGTGAAGCGCGTGCCGAGCAGGCCGACGCAATGGTGCCCGCCGGCAACGACAGCGGCTGCCGTGGCATCTGCAATGTGGAACAGCGGAATGGTCACGGCCGCCTCGATCGCCGGGGCGACCTTGTGCATCGTGTTCGTGCAGAGGACGATGAAGTCCGCACCGGCGGTTTCGAGTGATCGGGCGGCATCGGCGAGTAGCTTGCCGGCGCCCTCCCAGTCCTCTGCACGCTGCAGGCGCTCGATTTCCGCGAAATCGACGCTGTAGAGGATGGTTCTCGCCGAGTGCAGTCCGCCAAGACGAGCTTTCACCGTTTCGTTCACAATCCGGTAGTAGGGGACCGTGGACTCCCAACTCATGCCACCGATCAATCCGATCGTTTTCATAACGAGCCCGTTGCGAAGCGCTGACGGCTAGCATGGCACACCATGTCTCGCGGTGGAGTTCAATAGTGGGTATGGACCCGGCGAAATGGGCCGCAGGCATGCTCGGCGCGGCGGTCGCTCTTTCGGTGCTGCTCACCCGGCCGGTACTCGCGCAGCCTGCGCTCAATGCCGGCATGGGCAGCACGGGCGGCAACTCATACCCAGTCGGCATGGTTTCTCGCCGCTTCGTGCCGGAGGAGCCGTACGACTGGCGCGGCGCGCGCACGCACGCCCTGAATGCAGTGGTCTGGTATCCCGCCGCCGCCGGTGTGCGCGAGAAACCGCTGCGAGCTCCTGGGCTCGAAATCTTCGAGCTCGGAAGTGTCGCTCAGGGCGCACCGCTCGCGGCAAGCGCGGCCGGGTTCCCCCTCGTCGTGATCTCGCATGGTACCGGCGGCAGCGCCCTGAGCCTCGCGTGGCTAGGTGAGGCGCTCGCCGCGCACGGCTACATCGCCGCCGCCGTGAATCACCCCGGAAACAATGCGGGCGAGCCCTATACCGCGAGAGGGTTCTCGATCTGGTGGGAGCGCGCGCGCGATCTGAGCGAGACGATCAACGGGATGCTGACGGATGCGAAGCTCGGCGATCACATCGACCGCGAGCGCATCGGCGCCGCGGGCTTCTCGCTCGGTGGCTACACGATGATCGAGATTGCGGGCGGGCTGACGGACGTGCGGGGGTTTGTGCGCTTCTGCGACGCGGAGAACGCTCCAGGCACCTGCACCAGTCCCCCGGAATTTCCCTCGCTCCCGCGGGATTTCCGCACGCTGATCCGCGAGCACCCGGAGATGCTCCGCGACTCGGGCGATTCCTTTCGCGACGCCCGTGTCCGGGCCGTCTTCGCGATGGCGCCGGCGCTCGGTCCGGCATTCCCTGCGGCGAGCCTCGAAAAGATCTCCATTCCGGTGCAGATCGTGGCGGGCGCATCCGATCGAAACGTTCCCATTGCGCTCAGCGCGAAATATTTTGCCGCCAAGATTCCAGGGGCGAAGCTGCACATCTTTCCCGGCAAGGTTGCGCATTACGCGTTCCTGGATTCGTGTACCGCACGCGGCCGCAAGAGCCTGCCTATCCTGTGCATCGACGGACCGGGTGTGCACCGAGACGCGATTCACGCAGAAACGGTGCGACTGGCGCTGCGGTTCTTTCGGGTCACACTGCAACCGAGTGGGCAGACGCGGAAGTAACCATGCCTGCCCGATGACCCCCATTCCTGACCCGTGCAACGCTCGGGCGGCCGGTCAATAATGGTGCGCTTCGGAAGCGACCATCCATGCGCATCGTTCGACTTTCTCAGGGCTTGTTCGCCATCGCATCAGCGGGCCTCGGTATCTGGAGCCTCGCGTATGGAGGCTTCGGCGCAGGTGGACAGCCCCTGCCCGCTTGGATTCCCTGGCGCGAATTTTGGGTCGACGGATCCGCGCTACTCGTCTTGGGCGCGAGCGCCGGTCTTCTCTTCTCGCGCACGGCTCCGTCGAGCGTGCTGACGATCGGCGCGTACCATGCGGTCTTGGCTGCGGCTCGTGCACCCCCGATCTTCTCCCAGCCGCTCAGCGTCGAGGCGTGGTATCCCTTGTGCGAGGCCCTGACGCCGCTTGCGGGCGCATGGGTCCTTTACGTCATCCTGCGATCGGAGTCGCCAGGAGCGGCGTTGCCAAATCCGGGCGAAGGCGCCCTGCGTGCAGCACAGGTTTTGTTCGGCCTCACCTGTGTCTTCTACGGATGGTCGCATTTTGCTTACGCGCATTACACCGCGGGCATGGTACCCACCTGGCTCCCTGATCGCAGGGCATGGGCCTACTTGACGGGGCTTGGGCACTTGGGCGCGGGAATTGCCATCATCGTCGGGATACTCCCGCGTCTAGCGGCAACCCTCGAAGCGATCATGATGAGCTTGTTTGGCCTTCTCGTCTGGGTGCCAAGCTTTTTTGCGCAGCCCCGGCCCGGATGGGCGACGCCGCCCGAAAATCAATGGTCGGAGCTCGTGGTGAGCCTGCTGTTGGCCGCCTCCGCGTGGATTGTCGCAACCTCCCTGAGAAACCGCTCCTGGACCTTCACCTTCGTCTCGCGCTCACGCGTCTGAGAGGGTCGGCTTTCCAGATGAAGTCCCGCACTGCGCTCGCCGATCGCGCCTAGCGCTTGCCGAAGAGCCGCTCGAGCTCGGTTCGCGCCTTGTCGACCTCGGCGGTGTTGGGTGCCACGTAAGCGCCGGCGTGCGGCTTGAAGAAGTCGCAGAAGTTCGCGTGCTCCTTGTCGCGCACCTCTTCGGCCGTTGGCTCGCGGCAGTGCTTGGCGACGCGTGTGTCGTAGTCCACGCACATGCGGCAGACGTGCAGCTCCGAGCGGCAGCGTGGGCATTCATCCAGGCGCCGCAGCGGCAGCGTGAGGGCCGCGAGCGAGGCGCCGCACTTCCAGCACGTCAGATCGTGCGCCATGGCGCAGGACTCTACGCCTCGGCGGCGCGCCGCGGAACCTCGGGCAACGTGCGGTCGGCCAGAAACTCATCGAGCACGCGCCCCGTGTGCGAGCGTTCCTTCTTCCGCGCTACCTCTGCCGGTGGGCCCTGCGCGACGATGCGTCCGCCGGCGGCGCCGGCCTCGGGGCCCATGTCGATGATCCAGTCAGCCTCGGCGAGCACGTCGAGGTTGTGCTCTACGACGACCGCCGTGTTGCCCGCCTCGATCAGCCGATGCAGCACGACGATGAGCTTCTCCACATCGGCCATGTGCAATCCCACCGTCGGCTCATCGAGCACGTAGAGCGTGTGCTTCGGTTGCTGCCGTGGCCCGGCGCGGCGCTCGCCCCGGACCTTGGCGAGCTCGGTCACGAGCTTGATTCGCTGCGCCTCGCCCCCGGAAAGCGTGGGGCTCTGCTGCCCAAGAGTCAGATACCCGAGACCCACGTCCTGCAGGAGCTTGAGCGCATGGTGCACGCGCGAGTGCGCGTGGAAGAACTCCACGGCGTCGTCGACGTTCATGGCGAGCACGTCGCCGATGCTCTTCCCGCGCCACAGCACCGCAAGCGTCTCGGAGTTGAAGCGTCTCCCCCCACACGAATCGCAGACCACCTTCACGTCCGGCAGGAAGCTCATTTCTATGGTTTTGACGCCCTGTCCCTCGCACGCCTCGCAGCGTCCGCCCGAAGTGTTGAAGGAGAAGCGGCTCGCGGAATAGCCGCGGATGCGCCCCTCGGTGGTGGCGGCGAAGATGGCGCGGATCTCGTCCCAGAAGCCGATGTAGGTGGCCGGGCAGGAGCGGGGGGTTTTCCCGATCGGCGTTTGATCGACTTCCAGTACTCGGTCGATCTGATCGAGGCCGTACACCGCTCGGCAGCCGATGAGCGGCGGGCGCGCGCGGGACCGAATGCGTGCGTCGGCGCCCGAGACTGCGACGGCGTGCGCGCCGTGGCGCCCACGCCCGCCGGCCGCGCTCTTCCCCGGCCGCGCTTGCGCGGCGAGCAGCTTGCGCAGGTTCGCATAGAGCACGTCACGCGCGACGGTGGATTTCCCGGAACCCGAGACGCCGGCGATCGCGACGAGCCGGCCGAGCGGGATGCGCACGTCGAGTCCCGCGATGTTGTGCAGCTCGACCCGCTCGAGGCGCAGCGCCGGGCTGCGCGCCGAGGTCGGCCGGCGCGGCTGCACCGGATGCCTGAGCGGCTCGCGCAGGTAGCGACCGGTCGTCGAGCGGGGATTGGCGATCAGATCCGCCACGGTGCCGGCACCCACGAGCTCGCCGCCGCGCACTCCGGCGCCCGGCCCGAGATCGAGCACGTGATCGGCACGCCGGATCGTCTCCTCATCATGCTCGACCACGACGAGCGTGTTCCGGTGCGACGCGAGCTCCTCGAGGGAATCGAGCAGCACGCGGTTGTCGCGCGGGTGCAGCCCGATCGTCGGCTCATCGAGCACGTAGCATACGCCTTGGAGGTTCGAGCCGAGCTGGGCAGCGAGCCGAATGCGCTGCGCTTCTCCTCCGGAGAGTGTCGGCGCGGACCGATCGAGCGTGAGATAGCCGAGCCCCACGCGCATCAGGAATTTCAGCCGCCCGCGGATCTCCGCCATGAGATCGCGCGCGATCGCTCGCTCGCGCACACCCAGCTTGAGCTTGCTCATGAGCAACGCGGAGTCCGCGACCGATAGGCCCGTGAGCTCGGCGATGGAGCGACCGTGGAAGCGCACGGCGAGCGCAACCGGATTGAGGCGGTGTCCCGCACATGCCGGGCACGGGCTCGGCTCGCGGTCGTACCACTCGTTCCACCACACTTCCTCTCCGGTCTGCTCCGCGGAGAACCCGGTCATCTCGAGCCCGGTGCCGTAGCAGCTCTCGCACCAGCCGTGCTTGGAATTGAAGGAGAAAAGCCGCGGATCGAGCTCCGCGAAGCTGCGTCCGCAGTCCGGGCAGGCGCGCTTGGTCGAGAACATGGTCACCTTGCCACCGCCCGCGGGCACGACGTTGAGCAGCCCCTTGCCGTAGTCGAGCGCGCGCGCGAGCGCCTCGTGGAGCGGTGCGTCGTTCCGCGGCTCGATTCCGAGCGTCGCGACGGGCAGCTCGATCGTGTGCTCCTTGAAGCGGTTGAGCCGCGGCCAGCGCGCGGTCGGCAGGAGGGTGCCGTCCACCCGCAGCTCCTGGTAACCCTTCTTCGCGGCCCATTTGGCGAGATCGGTGTAGAAGCCCTTGCGCGCGACGACGAGCGGCGCAAGGAGCGTCAGGCGCTCGCCGCGATGATCCTTGAGAAGCCGCGCGGCGATCGAGCCCAGGCTCTGCGGCTCGATCGCCACAGCGCAATCCGGGCAGTACTGCACGCCGAGCTTCACGTAGAGCAGGCGCAGGAAATGATAGACCTCGGTGAGCGTCGCCACCGTGCTCTTGCGTCCACCGCGGCTCGTGCGCTGCTCGATCGCGACCGTCGGGGGAATCCCGAAGATGGCGTCCACGTCGGGTCGCGCCGCGGGCTGCACGAACTGGCGCGCGTAGGCGTTGAGCGACTCGAGATAGCGGCGCTGGCCCTCGTTGAAGAGGATGTCGAACGCGAGCGTCGACTTGCCGGATCCGGACACCCCGGTGACCACCGTGAAGCGGTCGCGCGGGATGCTCACGTCGATGCTCTTCAGATTGTGCTCACGCGCGTTGTGGATGACGATCGAGTTGCGGTCGCGCCCGCTCGCATGGGCGTATTCGGCGCGCAGCTCCGCGACGCCGGCTGCAGCCGCCTCGGCCGCCGGGCGCGCCTCCGGCGGCTCCCCGGCGAGTGCACGCGCGTAGCCGGCGAGTGCGTGGCCGGTGTGCGAGCGCGGGTCTGCGCTCACCTGCGCCGGCGTGCCGGTGCAGACGATCTCCCCGCCACGGTCGCCGCCATCGGGTCCCAAGTCGATGAGCCAGTCCGCGGCCCGGATCACATCGAGATTGTGCTCGATGACGACGAGAGAGTGCCCGGCGACGAGGAGCTTGCGAAAGGCGCGCAGGAGCTTTGCCACATCGTCGAAGTGAAGTCCCGTGGTCGGCTCGTCGAAGAGAAACAGCTTGCCGCGGTGAGAGGTCGTCGTGCGCGAGCTCCTCGCGCCGGCATCTCCGGCTTGGGCAAGGTGACCCGCGAGCTTCAGCCGCTGCGCTTCCCCGCCCGAGAGCGTGGGCACCGGCTGGCCGAGCCGCACGTACTCGAGGCCCACATCCGCGAGCGGGCGCAACCGCGCCGCGAGCTCGCGCGAGTCGGCGAAGAACGCGAGCGCTTCGGTGACCGTCATTTCGAGCACTTGGGCGATGCTCGCGCGGCGTCCGTCGGCGCCCTCGCGCTTCACATCGAGCACCTCGGAGCGGTAGCGCCGTCCATCGCAGTCCGGACAGCGCAGGTATACGTCCGAGAGGAACTGCATCTCCACGTGCTCGAATCCGTTGCCGCTGCAGGTGGCGCAGCGGCCATTGCCCGAGTTGAAGCTGAACGTGCCGGCCGTGTAGCGGCGCTCCTGGGACACGGGCTCCGCGGCGAAGAGCTCGCGCACCACGTCGAATGCGCCGACGTAGCTCGCCGGATTGGAGCGTGTGGTGCGCCCGATCGGCGTCTGGTCGACCAGCACCACGTCGTCGATGAGCTCGGCGCCGCGCAGCGCCGCGAATTCCCCAGGTGCCTCCGTCGGACGGCCCAAGTACTTGAGGAGCGCCGGATGCAGCACGTCCTCGATCAACGTCGATTTACCCGAGCCGGACACGCCGGTCACACAGACCAGACGCTTGAGCGGAATGCGGACGTCGATGTCCTTGAGATTGTGCTCGCGCACGCCCCGGAGCTCGAGCCAGCGATTCGCGCGCGCCTCCGCCGTCACTGCGTCGGCCGGCCGCGAGGCACGATCCGGCGCGCGCGCCGGCGGCGCATCGACGCTCAGTCGCCCGCTCAGGTACTGACCGGTGAGCGAGTCGGCGCAGGCGCGCACGTCCTTCGGCACACCCGAGAAGACGATCTCTCCGCCGCGCTCGCCCGCACCGGGGCCCATATCGATGATGCGATCGGCCTCCAGCATGATCTGCGGATCGTGCTCGACGACGAGGAGCGAGTTGCCGGCATCGCGCAGGCGCTTCATGACGCCGATGACGCGCTGCATGTCGCGCGGATGCAGCCCGATCGAGGGCTCGTCGAGCACGAACAATGTGTTCACGAGCGAGGTGCCGAGCGCAGTGGTGAGATTGATCCGCTGCACCTCGCCGCCCGAAAGCGTGCGCGACTGGCGGTCGAAGGTGAGGTAACCGAGCCCCACCTCCGCGAGATAGCCCGTGCGGCCGAGAATCTCCCGCAACAGGAGGTCGGTCGCCTCATCGAGGGGCCTGGGGAGCTCGAGCGCGCGGAAGAACCCGTAGACCCGCTCGATCGGCTGCAGCATCAGATCGTGAATGCACAGGCCGGGAAGCGCATCGAGCGTCTCCTCGCTCCAGTGGGCACCCGCGGGGAGGAAGCGGCGCGCGCCCGCGAGCGTCCGCTCGGCGAGCTCGCGCGTGCCGATCCGCCAGAGCAACGCCTCGTTCTTGAGCCGTGCGCCGTGGCAGACGGCGCACGGCGTGTACGCGCGGTATCGCGAGAGCAGCACGCGCACGTGCATCTTGTACGACTTCGTCTCGAGCCACGCGAAGAAGCGCTTGGCGCCATACCAGACCCCGTCCTCCCAGCGACCCTCGCCGTCGATCACCCAGGCGCGCTGCTCGGGAGTGAGCTCGCGCCAAGGACGATCGAGCGGGATCGAGCGCTTCTTCGCGAACTTGACGAGATCGTCCTGGCACTCGGAGTAGGAGGAGGTCTGCCACGGCCGCACTGCGCCGTCGCGCAGCGTCTTCGCCTCGTCGGGCACCACGAGTCCGTAGTCGATACCGATCGTGCGTCCGAAACCGCGGCAGGTCTCGCACGCGCCGACCGGAGAGTTGAACGAGAAGAGGCTCGGCGTCGGATCGTGGTAGCCGATGTCGCATTCCGCGCAATGCAGCTCGCTCGAGTAGCGCCACAGCGCGCTTTCCCCGGGAGGGTCGGCATCGTCGAGCACATGCGCATCGAGCCGCCCGCCGCCGACGCGCAACGCCGCCTCGAGCGACTCGAGCACGCGGCCCCGCTCGGCGCTGCCGAGGCGCAAGCGATCCTGAACGACGTGCAGGATCCGCGCCGGCGCCGTCGTGGCGCCGCGGCGACCGCCCCGGCCAACGCGGGCACTGCGCCTGCCGCGGGCGCGCTTGTCTCGCGTGGCCGCCGGAGGGGGCACTGCCAGGCGCGCGGCGTCGATTGCGGTCGCGCCCGCGCGCGGCTCGAGGATGCGCGTGTAGCCTTGCTTGGCGAGCAGCTCGCGCACCTCGCTTTCGGAGAAGCTCGCGGGCACGGGCACGGGAAAGCTCAACACCAGGCGCGGATTGCCCGCGGCCGCGGCGCGGCGCGCGAGATCCTCGTAGATGCTCTCCTGCGTATCCCGGCGGACCGGTCGTGCGCACCGCTCGCAGTGGAGCACGCCGGCGCGCGCGAACAGCAGCTTCAAATGATCGTTGAGCTCGGTCATCGTGCCCACGGTCGAGCGGGAGGTGCGCACCGGATTGGTCTGATCGATCGCAATCGCCGGAGGGATGCCCGAGATGGAATCGACTTGGGGCTTGTCCATGCGCTCGAGAAACTGGCGCGCGTACGGTGAGAACGTCTCCACGTAGCGCCGCTGGCCTTCCGCGTAGAGCGTGTCGAATACGAGCGAGGACTTCCCGGACCCGGAGACGCCCGTGACGACCACGAGCTCATTGAGCGGAATCGTGAGCGTGAGATTCTTTAGATTGTTCTGGCGTGCACCCTGCACGCGGATGAGATCGGTCATACGGGTATGGGGAAGTCCGCGCGGCAAAGGGACGCAGGGACGTCCCCATTATAGGTGAAGCTCGCCGGCGCGCGGGCCAACGCGCCGTCCAGTATCATTCCGGGGGAAGTACTGTATGGCTGGAGACGCGCCGATGAACGTTATGCCGCCGACCGTGCAGCGCAACGTCCTCGAGCTGATCGGCAATACCCCGCTCCTCGCCGCCCAGCACCTCGACACCGGTCCCTGCGAGCTGTACTTGAAGCTCGAGAACCAGAACCCCGGCGGCTCCATCAAGGACCGCGTAGGGCTCTACATGATCGAGGCGGCCGAGCGCGACGGGCGTCTGAAGCCCGGTGCGACGCTCATCGAGGCGACCGCGGGCAACACTGGCTTGGGCCTTGCGCTCGTCGCCGCGCGCAAGGGCTACCGCCTGAAGCTCGTGATCCCCGACAAGATGAGCCAGGAGAAGATCTTCCATCTCAAGGCGATGGGCGCGGAAGTGATCATGACGCGCTCGGACGTTCCCAAGGGACATCCGGATTACTACCAGGACCGGGCAGTGCGCCTCGCGCGCGAGGATCCGGGTGCCTTCTACGTGAGCCAGTTCAGTAACGCGGCGAATCCTCAGGCGCACGAAGAGACGACCGCGCCCGAGATCTGGCAGCAGATGGACCACCGGCTCGACGCCGTCGTCTGCGGCGTGGGCACCGGCGGCACGCTCACGGGGCTGTCGCGATTCTTTGCGCGCGTCGCCCCTGAGGTGGAGATCGTGCTCGCGGATCCGCAGGGCTCGATGCTCGCGAATCTGGTGCGTACCGGCGATGCCGCCCCGAGCGGGCGCGGCTGGCTGGTCGAGGGCATCGGCGGGGATTACGTGCCGCCGGTCTGCGACCTCACGCGAGTGCGCAGGGCCTACACCGTGAGCGATGCGGAGTCCTTCCGCACCTGCCGCGAGCTGCTGCACCACGAGGGCATCCTCGCGGGCACCTCGAGCGGAACGCTGCTGGCGGCGGCGCTGCGCTACTGCCGCGAGCAGCGCTCGCCCAAGCGCGTCGTGAGCCTGGTCTGCGACAGCGGCAACAAATATCTCTCCAAGGTCTACAACGATTTCTGGATGCTCGACCAGGGGTTCCTCACGCGCGAGCGCTTCGGGGATCTGCGCGACCTCATCGCGCGGCGCCACGCCGAGCGCGCGGACATCACCGTGAGCGCGGCCGAGACGGTCCTCGCGGCGCACGGACGCATGAAGCTCTACGACGTGTCGCAGCTCCCGGTCATGCGCGACGGCAAGATCGTCGGCATCGTCGATGAAGAGGACGTGCTGCTCGATGTCTTCGCGCACCCCGAGCGGTTCAACGAGCCGGTGAGCGAGGTGATGTCGAGCCACCTCGTCACCGTGCCGCCCGATGCGCCGCTCCCGCAGCTCCTCGAGATCTTCAAGCGTGGAATGGTCGCGATCGTGATGGACCACGGCGAGCTTCTCGGGCTCATCACTCGCATCGACCTCCTCAATTGGCTGCGGCGGAGGCTTTAGTAATGATGTGGCGCCCCTTCGGGGCGCACTCGTAAGGTGAGGGTGCACGGCTCCACCACCCCGCCTCGCAAGTTCCCGCGCCGTGCCACTAGAATGCTCCCCCCGGCACATCAAGGAAGCTGAATGACCGACGACCCCGACGATCACGAGCTCGAATTCGCGACGCGCGTGATCCACGGCGGGCA
Source organism: Steroidobacteraceae bacterium (assembly GCA_035523875.1). GTDB lineage: Bacteria > Pseudomonadota > Gammaproteobacteria > Steroidobacterales > Steroidobacteraceae > JASHUC01. The sequence goes on along the minus strand of DATKPY010000016.1, from coordinate 28,463 downwards.
GCGCCCCGATCCGCTCACCGGTGCGGTGATGCCGCCGATCTACGCGACCTCCACCTACGTGCAGTCAAGTCCAGGCAAGCACAAGGGGTACGACTACGCGCGCACGCGCAACCCGACCCGCGATGCGCTGCAGGCGAGTCTCGCGAGCCTCGAAGGGGGCTGCGCAGCCTTCGCGTTCGCATCGGGCATGGCCGCCTCCTCGACGGTGGTCGAGCTGCTCGATGCTGGCGCGCACATCATCGCCACGCACGATCTCTACGGCGGCAGCTACCGCCTGTTCGAGCGCATCCGCAAGCGCTCGGCGGGGCTCGCGGTGAGCTTCGTCGATCTGGCCGATCTGGGCGCGATCGAGGCGGCGATCCGACCGACCACGCGCATGATCTGGATCGAATCGCCGACGAACCCCATGCTCAAGCTCGTCGATCTCACGGCAGTCGCGGAAATCGCGCGGCGCCGGGGTCTCCTCAGCGTGTGCGACAACACCTTCGCGACCCCTTACGCGCAGCGCCCACTCGCGCACGGCGTCGACATCGTCGTGCACTCCGCGACGAAGTTCCTGAACGGGCACTCCGATACGCTCGGGGGTGCCGTGATCGTTGCGCGCGATGAGCTCGCCGAGCAGGTGAAGTTTCTGCAGAACGGCCTGGGCAACGTGCCGAGCGCGTTCGACTGCTTCCTGATTCTGCGCGGAATCAAGACCCTCGCGCTGCGCATGCAGCGGCATTGCGCCAATGCCCTGGCGATCGCCCGCTTCCTCGAGGCGCATCCCAAGGTCGCGCGCGTCTACTATCCCGGCCTCGAGAGCCACCCGCAGCACGCGCTCGCCATGCGCCAGATGCATGGCGACTGCGGTGGGATCGTGAGCGCGGAGCTTCGCGGCACGCTCGAGGATGCGCGACGCTTCCTCGAGCGCTGCCGGCTGTTCTCTCTCGCCGAGAGTCTGGGCGGCGTCGAGAGCCTGATCGAGCATCCAGGCATCATGACGCATTCGGGACTGCCGGCGCAGATGCGCGCCGCACTCGGAATCAGCGACGGGCTGGTGCGTCTTTCGGTGGGGATCGAGGCAGTCGACGATCTGATCGCGGAGCTCCGCGAGGCGCTCGGCTGACAGGCAGAGGCAGGACGATGACCGAACCGCTCGCTTCAGTGCTCGTGCCCGGTCTCGGCGCGAGCGCGCGGCTCTACGCGGAGCAGGTCCCGGAGCTCTGGCAGCTGGGCCCCGTGACGATCGCCGATCACACGCGCGATGAGAGCATCGCGGCGATCGCACGCCGCGTGCTCGCGGGCGCACCGCCACGGTTCGCGCTCCTCGGGCTCTCGATGGGCGGATACATCTCCTTCGAGATTCTGCGCCAGGCGCCCGACCGCGTCGCGAAGCTCGTGCTGCTCGACACGAGCGCTCGGCCCGACCTTCCGGAGCAGACGGTCATGCGGCGCGCGCAGATGTCGCTTGCGCGGAGCGGGCGGCTCGAAGAGATCTTCGAGCAGCTCTATCCGCGGCTCGTGCATACCGCGCGCCGCGGCGATCAGGCATTACGCCAGCTCGTGCGGCAGATGACCGAGGAGGTTGGCGCGAGCGCGTTCGTCCGCCAGCAAACGGCGATCATCGGACGACCGGACTCGCGCCCGGGGCTCGCGGTGATCGGCTGCCCGACGCTCGTGATCGTCGGGGACGGCGACCTGCTCACTCCTCCGGAGCGCGCCGAGGAGATCGCACGCGGCATTCCGGGCGCGCAGCTCCTGACGATCCCGGAGTGCGGGCACCTCTCCACGCTCGAGCAGCCCCACGCCGTCACCCGGGCGCTCGTGAGCTTCCTGCAAGGCTGAGCGCCACCTCGGAGCGCCGCAATGCAAGCCGCCCGCGACATCAGGTCATACAGGAGGCACTGGGCCGAGCGCTTCGGCACGGCCCCGTTCCTGCCGATGTCGCGTGCGGAGATGGATGCGCTCGGCTGGGACAGTTGCGATGTGATCATCGTGAGCGGCGATGCGTACGTCGATCACCCGAGCTTCGGCATGGCGATCATCGGGCGGGTGCTCGAGGCGCAGGGCTTTCGCGTCGGGATCATCGCTCAGCCGGACTGGCACGGCGCGGAGCCGTTCGCGGCGCTCGGACGGCCGAATCTCTTCTTCGGCATCACCGCCGGGAACATGGACTCGATGGTGAACCGCTACACCGCCGAGCGCCGCATCCGCAGCGACGATGCGTATACGCCCGGCGGACGCGGTGGCATGCGACCCGACCGCGCCGTCATTGTCTACGCGCAGCGCGCGCGCGAGGCGTTCGGCGATGTGCCGATCGTGATCGGCGGTATCGAGGCCTCGCTCAGACGGATCGCGCACTTCGATTACTGGTCGGAGAAGGTCCGTCGCACCATGCTGCTCGATGCCAAGGCGGATCTGCTCATCTACGGCAATGCCGAGCGGCAGGTCTGCGAGCTCGCGCACCGGCTCGCCGCGGGCGAGCCCATCGCGTCGATCACCGACCTGCGCGGCAGCGCCTTCGTGCGGCGGGAGGGCGCGCCTGGTTGGATCGAGATCGACTCGACGCACCTCGATGCCCCCGGGCCCCTCGCGCCGCCGGTCGATCCCTACGCGATGGAGAGCGCGGCGCCGGCGGCCACGACGGCCGCGTGCGCCCCATCCGCGGCCGCCGAGCGCGTGGTGCGGTTCGTGAGGCGCGTGAAGAATGCGGACCGCGCGCGCAGCGTCGTGCGGCTGCCCTCCTTCGAGCAGGTGCGCATCGATCCGGTGCTGTACGCGCACGCTTCGCGGATTCTGCATCTCGAGTCGAACCCCGGAAATGCGCGCGCGCTCGTACAGCGGCACGGCGATGCGGACGTATGGCTCAATCCGCCGCCCGTCCCGTTGAGCACGCAGGAGATGGACTGGGTCTACGAGCGGCCCTATCGGCGCCGGCCGCATCCAGCCTATGCCGATCAGCCGGTGCCCGCGTACAAGATGATCCGCTTCTCGATCGCGATTCAGCGCGGCTGCTTCGGCGGCTGTACGTTCTGCTCGATCACGGAGCACGAGGGACGGATCATCCAGAGCCGCTCCGAGGAATCGGTGCTGCGCGAGGTCGCGGAGATTCGCGACAACGTTCCGGGGTTCACCGGCGTGATCTCCGATCTCGGCGGGCCGACCGCCAACATGTACCGCCTGGCGTGCAAGAGCCGCGAGATCGAGAGCGCGTGCCGGCGCCCCTCGTGCGTCTATCCGGGCATCTGCCCGAATCTCGACACGGATCACGCGCCGCTCGTCCAGCTCTACCGGCGTGCACGCGCGGTGCCCGGCGTTAAAAAGGTGCTGATCGCCTCCGGCGTGCGCTACGACCTCGCCGCCGAATCGCCCGAATACGTGAAGGAGCTCGCGCAGCATCACGTCGGCGGGTATCTGAAGATCGCGCCCGAGGCCATCGCGTCCGGGCCGCTCTCGATGATGATGAAGCCGGGCGTCGGCACCTACTACCGCTTCAAGGAGCTCTTCGACCGCTACTCGAAGGAGGCGGGGAAGGAGCAGTACCTGATACCGTACTTCATCGCGGCGCATCCGGGGACGACCGACCAGGATATGCTGGAGCTCGCGCTGTGGCTCAAGAAAAACGGCTACCGCGCCGACCAGGTGCAGGCGTTCCTGCCCTCCCCGATGGCGACGGCCACCGCGATGTATCACACCGGGCGGAATCCCTTGAGACGGGTCACGCCGTCGAGCGAAGCGGTGCAGGTGCCAAAGGGGCTCAAGATCCGGCGCCTCCACAAGGCCTTCCTCCGTTACCACGACCCGAATAACTGGCCGCTGCTGCGCGAGGCGCTGCGCCGCATGGGGCGCGCCGATCTGATCGGGAGCGGCAAATCGCAGCTCATACCCCCGTGGCAGCCCGCGGGCACCGGAGAAGCGTCCGAAGGCCGCAGAGCTCCCGCGGCGCACGCGTTTCGCACCCAGCACACCGGGCTTCCGCGCGCGCCCCGCCGGCGCCCCTCGTGAGGGCCTCACGGCGCTATCATGGCGCGAGGCTCAGAGGGGGTAAGTCGTGCGCAGCCGGTGGATCACGTGGGTTGCGGTGGTCGGCGTCGCTGCCGCGATCGCGGTCGGTGCGGCAATCGGTGCACCCGACACGGCGCGTGGAGCGGATGCGGCCGGCCCCTCGGGCGCGCCTGGCGTGGCTGCCATCCTGCACATCACCGGTGCGATCGGACCGGCGACGAGCAGCTACGTCGATCGTGGGCTCGCGGCAGCGCAGGCCCAAGGCGACCGGCTGGTCATCCTGGAGATCGACACGCCCGGCGGCCTCGACACCGCGATGCGCGACATCATCCGCGCGATCCTCGCCTCGCGCATACCGGTCGTCGCCTACGTGGCCCCGTCGGGCGCGCGCGCCGCGAGCGCCGGCACGTACATCCTCTATGCATGCGAGATCGCCGCCATGGCGCCGGCCACGAACCTCGGCGCGGCGACGCCGATCGAGATCGGCGGCCAGTCGACGCCGCAGCCCGTGAGCGGCAGCGGCGCGAGCTCGAGCCGCTCGGGCAGCGCGGCAGGTGCCCCGGCGATGCTCACGACCGAGGAGCGCAAGCAAGTCAACGATGCGGTTGCGTACATCCGCGGCCTCGCGGAGCTGCGCGGCCGCAACGCCGACTGGGCCGAGCAGGCGGTGCGCGGCGCGGCGAGCCTGTCCGTCGACGCGGCGCTCCAGGAGCACGTCATCGATCTGATCGCGAGCAACGTGCCCGATCTCCTAGCGAAGCTCGATGGGCGCGCGGTGCGCGTGGGCGAGCGAACGGTCGTCCTCGATACCCGCAACATGACGAGCGTCGAGGTGCTGCCCGACTGGCGCACGCGGCTCCTGTCGGTGATCACGCATCCGACCGTCGCCTACGGTCTGCTCTTGATCGGCATCTACGGTCTTCTCCTCGAGGGCTACAACCCGGGGGCGGTGCTGCCGGGCGTCGCCGGGGCGATCTCGCTGCTCATCGCGCTCTTCGCGTTCCAGATCCTCTCGGTGAACTTTGCCGGCCTCGCGCTGATCGCCGTCGGCGTCGGGATGATCGTGGGCGAGTTCTTCTTTCCGACCTACGGATCGCTCGGCGTCGGGGGCCTCATCGCCTTCGTCGTCGGCTCGATCATTCTGTTCGATACCGACGCTGCGGGTCTCGGCATCGCCTGGCCGCTGATCGCCGGGGTGGCGACCGCGGGCGGGTTGATCCTGGCCGGGCTCGTCTATCTCGCCACCCGCTCGCTCCGCCGCCCGGTCCGCACCGGCCGCGAGGCGATGGTCGGTGCGACCGCGGAGGCCTTCGAGGACTTCATCGAGCACGGCCGGGTCCGCCTCGGGGGCGAGCTGTGGAACGCGCACGCGAGCGCGCCGGTTCGCTCCGGCCAGCCGGTGCGCATCGTGCGTGTGGAAGGACTCATGCTGTGGGTCGAGCCGGTATGATGCTCGCGGTGCCGCCCGCGGGCGCAGGCCCGGCGCGCCACCCGGCCAATCGCTGGAGGATTCGATGCCAACCTTCATCATCGTCGTCGTCGTAGTCATCGCCGCCTTCGTCTTCACGGCGCTGCGGGTGCTGAAGGAGTACGAGCGCGGCGTCATGTTCACCCTCGGCCGCTTCGGCGGTATCAGGGGCCCGGGAGTGATCTTCGTCTGGCCAGTCGTGCAGCAAATGACCAAGGTCGACCTGCGCGTCATCGTGTTCCAGGTGCCGAAGCAGGATGTGATCATGCGCGACAACGTCTCGGTGAAGGTGAGCGCCGTGGTGTACTTCCGCATCGTCGATCCGGAGCGCGCCATCATTCAGGTCGCCAATCCCTTCGAGGCCACGAGCCAGCTCGCGCAGACGACGTTGCGCTCGGTGCTCGGGCAGCACGAGACCGACGAGATGCTCTCCCAGCGCGAGAAGCTGAGCGCCGACATACAACGCATCCTCGATCAGAGCACCGACGCGTGGGGCATCAAGGTCGCGAACGTCGAGATCAAGGACGTTGATCTCGATGAGACGATGATCCGCGCAATGGCGCGGCAGGCCGAGGCCGAGCGCGCGCGTCGCGCGAAGATCATCAACGCCGAAGGCGAGAAGCAGGCCTCGCAGACGCTCGTCGAAGCGGCGCTCATGCTCGCGCGCGATCCGCGCGCGCTGCAGCTGCGTTACCTGCAGACTCTCTACGACATCGCGAGTGAGAAGAGCACCATCGTCGCCTTCCCGCTGCCGATCGATCTGCTGACGCCGTTCCTCGACCGCAACCCGGCGGCGGCTGCTGCGGCTGCCGCGCCGGCCACTGTGCCCGTCACCGCCCCGCGATGACGGTCGGCGGGCGCGCGTCGCGCGCGATCCTCGCGACGGGCGGCGTCGCGCTCGCGGCGGCGACGGTGCTGGGTGCGCTCGCCGCGCACGCGCTGCCGGGGCGCATATCGGCGCAGCAGCTTGACGTGTTCGACACCGCCGTGCGCTACCACTTCTATCACGCGCTTGGATTGCTCGCGATCGGGCTCACTGCGCGCGCGCTCGACTCGGCGCTCATCCGCTGGTCCGCAGGCCTGATCCTCGCGGGCATCGTGCTTTTCAGCGGAAGTCTTTATCTGCTCAGCCTCGGTGCACCGCGGCCGATCGGCCTCGTCACACCGCTCGGCGGCGTCGCGCTCATCGTCGGCTGGCTCGTGTTTGCGCTCGGTGCGCTGCGCGCCGGATAGCGGCGGGCCGTGCTCGAGGTCGCAATGTCGAAGCTCTTTGCCGCGAACGGGGATCTCGGCAGCTGGCTGCGGCCCGATACCTTCGGCGGCGCGCTCGGCTACTTCATCCTCTTCTGCCTGTTCGCGGCGCTCATCTCGCGCGCTTGGGGTGTGGCGATACGGACTGCGGTCAGCCACGCGCCGGCCGAGCACGTCGATCGAACCGCCGCGAATTTTCTCCGCCAGCTGGGCGTGCTCATCATCTGGGTGTTCGTGCTCGCGCTCTACGCGCATCTGGTCCCGGCGCTGCGCGCGCTCGGCACCGCCATGCTGGCCGGCGCCGGTGTCGCCTCGATCGTCCTCGGACTTGCCGCGCAGGGCACGCTCGGCAATCTGGTAGCGGGCATCTCGATCCTCATCTACCGGCCCTTCCGGCTCGGAGATCTGTTGCAGATCGGCACGCCGACCGGAGCGGAGATCGGTACCGTCGAGATGCTCTCGCTCGGCTATACGATCCTCGTCACACAGGACGGGCGCCGCGTGATCGTGCCCAACAGTCTCGCAATCAGTCAGATCGTCGTGAACCTCAACGGCTTCGCGCGCGATGCCACGCCCGCGCTCGACTTCTGGGTGGGCCGCGCCGATCTGGTGCGCGCGCGCGGCGCCGCGCTCGAGATCGCGCACGCCGTCGACGCGCACGAGTCGGGCTGCTTCGTCACGAAGTCCGAGCCGCATGCGGTGCAGCTCTCGCTGCTTCTGCGACCCTGGTCGGGCGCGCAGCGCGAGCGCTACGCCGTGGAGCTCCCGGCGCGCCTCGCGGCGGCGCTCGCCCAGGACGGCATCGGGACGCCGGAGGGCAAGAGCGGTCCGGCGCTTTCGAGCGGCTGAGGCGCCGTGGCGCGGCTCAACTGGCGCGAAGGTGGCTCGGGGCTGCCCATCGATGCCGCACTGCCGTCGCTGCGCGCGGCGCTCGCGGGCGGCCGCAACGTGGTGCTCGAGGCCCCGCCGGGCGCCGGCAAGAGCACCGTCGTGCCGCTCGCGCTGCTCGATGAGCCGTGGGCGCGGCACGGGCGGCTCGTGATGCTCGAGCCACGCCGGCTCGCTGCGCGCGCGGTGGCCGCGCGAATGGCCGCGACGCTCGGAGAACGCATCGGTGAGACGGTCGGACTCCGGATGCGACTCGACACGCGCGTCTCCGCAGCAACGCGCATCGAGGTCGTCACCGAGGGCGTCCTCACCCGCATGCTGCAGAGCGACGCCGCGCTCGAGGGCACGGCGCTCGTGGCGTTCGACGAGTTTCACGAGCGCAGCGTGCACGCCGATCTCGGCCTGGCGCTCGCGCTCGATGCGCAGGCGACGCTCGCCCCGCAGCTCAGGCTCCTCGTGATGTCCGCGACACTCGACTCCGCAACGCTCGCCGAGCGGTTGGGCTTTGCTGCGCCGATCGTCGTCTCGGGGCGCTCCTTCCCCATCGATACTCGATTCGCCGGCCGCGGGGCGCCGCAGCTTCCTGCGGCCACCGGCAGTCACCCGCGCGGGGAAACGCCCGAGTCGCTCGTCGCCAAGACCGTGCGCCGGGCGCTGCGCGAGCAATCGGGTGACGTGCTCGTCTTTCTCCCAGGCGCGCGCGAGATTCACCGCGTGCGCTCGCTCCTCACCGCGGAGGAGCGCGACACTGCGCTGCGCGTGCTGCCCCTGTACGGGGATCTTCCGGCGAGTGAGCAGGATGCGGCGCTTGCTCCGAGTCCGAGCGGCACGCGCCGGGTCGTGCTCGCGACCAACATCGCCGAGACCAGCCTCACCCTGGAGGGCATTCGCACGGTCGTCGATTGCGGGCTCGTGCGCCGCGCGGTCTTCGACCCGGTCACCGGGATGGGCAGTCTTCTCACGCAGCGCATCTCGCGCGCTTCCGCCGAGCAGCGCCAGGGCCGCGCCGGTCGCACGGCACCGGGGGTCTGCTACCGGCTGTGGAGCGAGGAGGCACACCGCGCGCTCCTCGCGCAGACTCCCGCCGAGATTCTCGAGGCCGATCTCGCGCCCCTCGCGCTCGAGCTCGCCGCATGGGGCGTGCGCCACGCGGCGGAGCTGCGCTGGATCGATGCGCCGCCCGCCGCGATGCTGGCAAGCGCGCAGGATCTGCTTGCGCGGCTCGGTGCGCTCGATCGCGACGGTCGCATCACGACCCACGGTCGCGCGATGGCGGGACTCGGCGTTCACCCGCGCCTCGCGCACATGCTGCTCGAGGCGCGCGCGCTCGGCCGCGGTCCGCTCGCGGCGCAGCTCGCCGCGGTGCTCTCCGAGCGCGACCTGCTGCGCCGGCCCGTCGCAGGCGACGCCGATGTGCGCAGCCGCCTGGAGCTGCTCGCCGGCGAGCACGCCCATGGGGAGGCGGACGCCGGGAGCTTGCGGCGCGCACGCGCGACGGCGCGAGTCCTCGCGCGCGAGATCGGCGCGAGCGATGCGCCATCGCGACCGCTCGCTCCCCAAGATCTCGAGCACGTCGGGATCCTGCTCGCGTTCGCCTATCCGGATCGCATCGCACGGCGGCGACCGGGCGCCGAGGGACGCTATCTGCTCGCGAACGGCCGCGGAGCCTCGTTCGCCGAGGCGCAGAGCCTCGCGCGCCACGAGCTCATCGTCGCGGTCGATCTGGAGGATCGCGGGCGCGATGCGCGCATCCTGCTCGCGGCACCTCTCGACCGGGCGAGTCTCGAGCGGCACTTCGCCGAGCGGCTCGAGACTGCCGAGCGGGTGGAGTGGAGCGAGCGCGAGCACGCGGTGATCGCGCGGCGCACGACCTCGCTCGATGCGCTGGTGCTCGAGGAGCGTCCCCTCGAGGAGCTCGCTCCCGATGCCGCGCGTGCGGCCATGCTCGAGGGGGTGCGCCGCATGGGGCTTGCGGCTCTGCCCTGGACACGGGAGGCGCGCGAGCTGCAGGCACGCGTCGCGCTGGTACGCGAGCGCAGCCCGCGGCCCGGTCCATGGCCGCAGCTCGACGATGCGACGCTCACGGAACGGCTCGAGGAGTGGCTCGCGCCGTGGCTCGAGGGCATGACGCGGCGCGAGCACCTGGCGCGCCTGCCGCTCGAGCAGGCGCTGCGCGCGCGGCTCGACTGGCGCGCACAGCGCGAGCTCGATGAGCTCGCCCCGACGCATCTCGCGGTCCCGAGCGGCTCGCGCGTGCGCATCGATTACCTCGATGAGAATGCTCCGCTGGTTGCGGTGCGCCTGCAGGAAGTGTTCGGTCTGCGCGCGACGCCGCGGCTGGTCGGGGGCGCGGTTGCGATCACCTTCCAATTGCTGTCGCCGGCGCACCGCCCGGTGCAGATCACGCGCGATCTGGAGAGCTTCTGGCGCGGCGCTTACGCCCAGGTGCGCAAGGACCTGCGCGGCCGTTACCCGCGGCACTACTGGCCCGAGGACCCGCTCGTCGCGCAGCCCACCCGCCGGGTGCGCCCGCGCAGCTGAGGTGGCGGCCGCGGGCGCCCGGCGAGCGCGCGCCGGGCGCGCTCGCGCTCAGAGCATCTCGAGTGCGCGCGCGGAGCTGGGCGGGGGAAAGAGCCGGTCGAGCTCCGCCAGCTCCTCCCGTGCGAGCGGACGGTCGAGCGTCGCCAGATTCTCCTGCAGGCGCGTGCGGCTGCCCGTCTTCGGAATGACGACCACGCCTTCCTGCGAGAGCAGCCAGCCGAGCGCAACCTGCGCGGGCGTCCTGCCGATGTCTTTCGCATACGCGCGGAGCGCGCGCTGCTCGAGCAGCCGTCCCTCATCGAGCGGTGAGTAGGCCATGACAGGAATGTGACGCTCGCGCATCCAGGGCAGGAGGTCGTACTCGATTCCGCGGCGCGTGAGGTTGTAGAGCACCTGGTTCGCTGCGATCGACGCTCCCCCGGGGAGCCCGGCGAGCTCGCGCATCCCATCGAGGTCGATGTTGCTGACACCGTAATGACGGATCTTGCCCTGCGCCTGCAGGCTCGAGAACGCCTCGAGCGTCTCGGCGAGTGGGAAGGACCCTCGCCAGTGCAGCAGGTAGAGATCCAGCCGGTCGGTGCGCAGCCGCTCGAGGCTGCGCTCGCACGCCGCCACCGCACCGTGATGCGAGGCGTTGTGCGGATACACCTTGCTCACGAGAAACACCCGGTCACGCCGGCCCGCGATCGCCTCGCCCACGAGCTTCTCGGTCGCGCCGTCGCCGTACATCTCCGCGGTGTCGATCAGACGCGCACCGTGGTCGATCGCAAGCCGAAGCGTCGCGATTTCCTCGGCGCGCGTGGCCCGGCGCTCGCCCATGCGCCAGGTGCCGATGCCAAGCGCCGGTACAGGCTCGCCCGAGGGCAGTGCAACACTTCTCATGTGTAATCTGCCGCGATCTCCGGTGCCGCGAGCGAGCGACTCATGCGATCATGCGCAGCAAGCGCGGACTCCGCCCGCGCCCACCGCACGCTGACGACGCCCGCGAGGGGGGAGCGGGTTGTCCAGGGGAGCGGGTCGTCCAGTCGCAAGGAATCTCGTATGGACAGCCTGGTCGTCGATGTGGAAATCACAGTCAAGCGGCTCGATGAGCTCATTCGCTGGCACGGCACGGATGAGAGCGACCTGCCTCCCGAGCACACCCTCAAGAATCTTTCGCGCGACACCGTCGCTGCGCTCCGGGAGCTCGAGCGCACGCGCGCCGAGCTCGCGCGGCTGCGCGCCGCGATGAGCCGCGCGTTCTGGGCGGCGGGCTCGGATGAGCTGCACGCGATCGTGCTCGGCGCGCTCGGGCCTCCACCCGAGGGCACGGCGATCGTCGCCGCTTCCGAGCCTCCCGTTATCAACTGGCGCCCTTCTTGATGTTGACGGGAATGATACCGCGCGGGGCGCGGTATGATCCCCCACACGGAGATCACGACAGTGGAACGAGTGCTCGAGCCTGAGATCATGGACGGGCGCGCGGAGGCCGAAGCCTACGCGGCGGCGGATTTCTCCGACTCCAACCAGTGGTACGTCGATGAGCTCGTTGCGCGCTTCCCGCATCGGCTCTCGAGGCTCGTCGACCTCGGCTGCGGACCGGCGGACGTGCCGTTGCGCATCGCTCGCGCGGCAGGTGGCGTCCATATCACCGCGGTCGATGGCTCAGCGCAGATGCTGCGCCTGGCGCATGGAGCGGTGCTCGCGGCGGGACTCGCGGGGCGCATCCGGCTCGAGCACGGCCGGCTCCCGGACCTCGCGCTCCCCGAGCGCTCCTTCGATGCGGTGCTCAGCAAGGACATGCTGCACCACTTGCCCGATCCGCGGGTGCTGTGGGGTGAGGCGCGCCGACTCGCGCGTGCGGGCGGCGCCGTGTTCGTGATGGACCTCATGCGGCCCGACTCTCCCGCCGCGGCGCGCGCGATCGTCGAGCGCGTCGCAAGCCGCGAGCATCCGGTCCTCAAGGAGGATTTCTACAATTCACTGTGCGCCGCATTCACTCCCGAGGAGGTGCGCGCGCAGCTCGAGTCGGCCGGGCTGCCGCTGCGCGTCGAGCAGGTGAGCGATCGCCACATGCTGGTGAGCGGAACGGTCTAGGCACACCGACCGCCGCGCTCAGAGGTCGTACGCCGCGCCGGCGTATGCCGCCAGCTCGAGGGCAGGCTCGAGCTCACCGCCGGCGAGAAAGACGCGCGAGTAGTAGCGACGATCGAGCAGATTCGACACGCCCGCGAGCACGCGCCAATGCCGGGTGATCCGATAATCGCCGGCGAGATCCACGACGGTGTAGGTCGGGATGCGCGCCGCCGTGGTGCCGATCGGCAGATCGCTGTCCTGAAAATACTGTGCAGCCACCGACTCGATCACCAGACTCAATTTATAGCGCTGATCCTGCGCGAGCGTGAGTCCGCCCTTCAAGACGTAGGGCGGTGAGTACGCCGGAATCTTGCCCACCTGCCCGAGGATGATGCTGCTCGTGAAGCGCGCATCGAGATAGCTCGCATTCGCGAACAGGTACAGGTGCGCACCGGTCGCGTTGCCTTCCCCGCCCCCGAGCAGATCGTACGAGGTCTCGAGCTCGGCACCGCGGTTGCGCGTGCTGCCCGTATTCACATCGATCGTCTCCACCGGCGTGAGCGCCTCGGACTCGAGACGGTTCCGCACATCGACCTGGAACAGGCTCGCGTCGTAGTAGAGCCCGGGAATCGGCCACCCGTGCACGCCCGCCTCGTAGGTGAGGTATTTCGTCGGGTCCGGGTCGTTGGTCGGAGAGAACTTGCCGAACGGGCTCGCGATGTCGAGGTAGCGCACCGGGCGGAACCCCTGCGATACGTTCACGTAGGTCTCGTTGCCGCGGCCGAAGTCGTTACCGATCCCGATGCCGAAAAGCGGCGCGTTCTTGGCATAGGAGGCGTTCACGAGGTACGGGTGCGCCGCGATCGACTCGTGCGTGGAGAGCTCCTCGTAGTTGAATCGTCCCGAGGTGACGACGTGAAAGCGGCCGGGAAGCCGGAAGACGTTCTCCGCGAAGAGTGCGCCGTAGTGCGAGCGCCGGTCGTCCGCGTAGAGGGGTGTGCCGCTCTCGTCGTTGCGACCGACGAGCGCGTTGGCGCTCGTCCACTCGTCGTACGGACTGTGCGACTCGTACACCGTGTAGCCGACCGTCAGGGCGTTGCCCCGTGCCCAGCGATGGAGCCAGCGTCCATCGAGCCCCGTGTAATGGAACCGCTGTCCGGCGAGTGTGCTGCCGGTCGCGCTGTAGGCCGGGGTATAGGAGTCGGAGCGCGTGATGAGATCGGTGTACCCCGTCCAGAGCTTCTGTACGAAGGTGTCATGGGCGCTGAAGTCACCCTGATAGGTGAGCACCGCCGTGTCGCGGTCCGTCCACAATCGATCGTCGGGCGTCGTTGCGAGATTCGGATCGGCCGCGAACTGACCCCCGGACATCAGGCCCGCGAGCCCGCTGTCGAGCGAGTAGGCGTGCAGCTCGACGGTGAGCTTCTGTCCCGGCGCCAGCCGGTAACCCACGCTCAGGTCGCCGCTATCGAGCTCGTAATCCCCGTTCTCGCGCTCGCCGCTCGAGCTGCGGTGCGAGAAGTCGGCGAGATAGTCCCAGTCGCCCGAGGTCCCCGACAGACGGTTGAAGCTCGAGTAGAGCTCGTGCGTGCCGCCGACCTGCTCGCTCGTGCCCGCGAGCGCGCGGTCGGGATCGGGGGGAAGCGAGACGAAGTTGATGACCGGCTCGGGCTCCGGTCCGTAGAGGAGGCCCGAGCCGCCGCGAATCATCTGTACGGAGCTCAGTGTCTGCGGAACCGGCAGGTAGTACGTCGTGGGATACCCGATCCAGTCGAGCTCGAGCGGAATGCCGTCTTGCATGAGCAGAACGTACTCGCTCTCCTGCGGGTTGCCGAGGCCGCGGTAGGAGATGTTGAGCTCGGTCGGATTCTGCTGCTCGGCGAGCACCACTCCGGGTAGCCGATCGAAGAGCTCGCGCTGATCGTTGTCGATGATCGTCGGCACTTGACCGAGGTCCACCACGGTCGTCTTCTTCGTGACCGTGATCGCCGTGCCGCTCACCTCCGGAAGAGAGTGCGCGTAGCGGGTCGCGCTGTTGAAACGCGCGCCGCGGACGAGCACGCGCGGCAGATTGGCGTGCGCCGTCCTCGACGCTGCGTGCGCGGCGGAGGGCTTGGCGGCGGGGGCGGCCGCGGCGGGTGCGACGGGGGCAGCCGGTGGGATCGGTGCGACGGCTTGCGCAAGCGCGGGGCTCGCGCAGAGCGGTGCCGCACAGACCGCCGCGATCCTCGCGATCAAGGGACCGGATTTGGGCCCGGTAGGATTCGAACCTACGACCAAGGGATTCACTTTGCCCCGGAGTTTCCTCCGGGAGTGGACTATCTCTTCACCCGCGCGCGCATCGCACGGCACCACGCGTGCCGCCCATCGCTTGCGGTAGGGTGCGGGATGCTCGAGCCTGTCATTAAGGGCGCTCTAGCCCTCAGGTAGTCTCTGCACCTTCCGGCGGTGTACCGCCGGCTCGGCTCAGGGTCGCCATGAGCGGCGCAATCCGCCGCTCGAAGGATTCCCTGAATTCGTCCCGTCCACTGCGCGCGTTCTCCGCGCGCAGGCACCGCTTCGATGAGTCCCCTGCACTAACCGCTGTGCTACGGGCCCAACGCGCCGTGGATTGTAGCAACTGCTGCTATCATCCGCGCCTGGGGCGACCGCGCCGCCGGCGCGGAGCAACCAACCGGGAATATCACCGATGCGCCACGATGCGCCGGCGAGGCGGAGTCGGTTCGTTGCCATCACGCTGTGGACGGCGCTCGCCGGCCTGCTCGCATCGTGCGCCTGGAGAGAATCGATGGCTCTACCGACCACCCAGAAGCAGTACCGCCTGGTGCGCTCCGGCACCGAGGGTCCCTTCACCCTGGAGCTCGTGGACGCCCCGGTGCGTCAGCCGGGGCCGCACGAGGTTTTGGTGAGGGTTCACGCCGTCTCGCTCAACCGGCGCGACATCTTCCTCATCCACGGCCAGTACCCCATCGGTCCACGGAAGAGCCTCGTGCCGCTCTCCGATGGAGCGGGCGAGGTGGTCGCGGTGGGATCCGACGTCACGCGCTTTCACCTGGGCGATCGCGTCGCCGCGATCTTCTTCCAGAGCTGGCTCACCGGACGCCCGAGCCCGCAGGTGCTCGGCTCCGCCCTCGGCGGACAGATCGACGGCATGCTCTCGCAGTACGTGACGCTCAACGAGCAGGGCCTCGTCGCCTTGCCGGCGAGTCTCTCCTACGAGGAGGGCGCGACGCTCCCATGCGCCGGGGTGACCGCCTGGAACGGCCTCGTCACGCGCGGCCGCATGCAGAGCGGGGATTTCGTGCTGCTCGAGGGCACCGGCGGCGTGTCGATCCTCGGTCTGCAGTTTGCGGCCGCCGCCGGCGCACGGCCGATCATCACGAGCTCGCACGATGCGAAGCTCGAAGTCGCCCGCAAGCTCGGCGCCATCGGCACCGTCAACTACCGGACCCACCCGAAGTGGGAAGAGCAGGTCCGTGAGCTCACCGGCGGAGTTGGGGTGCAGGAGGTGCTCGAGGTCGGCGGCAAGGACTCCCTCGCCCATGCGCTCGCGAGCCTCGGCTCGGGAGGTCACATCGCGCTCATCGGTGGGCTGGGCGGCTTCGGCGGCGACATCCCCGCGATGGCGCTCATGGGGGTCAATGCGACGGCCTCCGGCATTTACGTCGGCTCGCGGGCCGACTTCGAGGCGATGAACGCCTTCATCGAGCAGCACCACGTGAAGCCTTACATCGGGCGCGTGTTCTCGTTCGACGAGGCGGCGGCGGCGTTCAAGGCGATGGAGGCGGACGACTTCATCGGCAAGATCGTGATCCGCATGTAGCGGGCTCGTCTCCCGATCCAGCGCGGCGCGGCAGCGCGCTTCAGTACTCGAAGTTATAGATGATGCCGACGCTGCTTCCGGGGTCGTTCTCGGGCGTGATGCCCTGCGTCGTCGTGGTGCCGTTGCCGAGCCGCGTCTGGAGCTTCAAGTGCTTGGTGAGGTCCACGTCCACCTCGACCTGCGTCGTGCCGGTAGTGGTGTGCGTCGCCGCGACATAGACGCGGTTGGTGACGTAGCGCCCCGCTGTGATGCTCGCCCCCTGCGACTGCGATGTGCCCCCGGCGCCGCCGGTGGGTGCGGCAGAGCCCACCGTGAGCGTGCTCAGGCCGAGCACCTTCTGCACTTGCGCGAGCGGGTTCAGGCTTGCGCCGCCGCCACCCAGGCTCACGAGCGCCGCGGCCGTCTCCGCCGCCTGCAATGCCGTGAGCTGCGCGGCGGGCTCGCCGAACAGAAGCCGCGCGAGGATCTCGTCCTGCGGCAGGGGCGGCGAGCTCGACAGCTCGAATTTCGGCGCATCGGCGAAGCCCGTGATGCGCAGCGTCACCGTCGCATCCGAAGTGCTCGCCTGCGCGGTGAAGTTGAGCGTCGGGTCGATGCGCTCGTGCAGGCCCGCGCCGTTGAAGCTCACCTCGCCGCTCGTGAACGTGAGCCGTGAGCTCGCGAGCGAGAAGCTGCCGCGAATCAGCTCGAAGCCACCGCTCACCCGCGGAGTGTCGGTCGTTCCGTGCAGCGTCAGAGTGCCCCCGAGCTGAGCGTTCAATCCGCGGCCCTGCACGAATATCGACTGCGGCGCCGCGAGCGATACGTCGAGGCGCACAACGAGCCGACGCAGCGGCGGCGGCGGCGGAGCCTCGCCGGCACGACGCACGTCGAGCACCTGAACGTTCGGAGGGAGGCTGTTCGGGATGCCGACCGTCGCGCGATTGACGCGGATCAGTCCGCCGATCTCGATCTCCTGACGCAGCGTGCCCTTCAGCGTCACGTCGGCGTTGACGTTCGCCGTGAGGATGTCGCTCGTCACCAGCTCCGCGTTCTTCGCGCTCACCCGCATGTCGATCGGCAGGTGCGGCTCGAGCACGCCGATCGTTCCGGTCACCGACAGGGAGCCTGCACCGGCCTTGCCGGTGAGGCTCTCGATGCGCAGGATCCCCTTGCCGCCCACGAGCCGCGCCGTCACGTCGCTCACGTGCACACCCGCGGCGTAGTCGCGCAGGTCGCCGCGCGCGAGATCGACCGTCCCGCGGATCTCCGGGTCGGCAGGGGGACCGATCACGGCGGCATCGACGCTCACGAGGCCCGCGGCGCGCTCTCCGTGCGCCTCGAGCAGCGCGTTGGCGAGCGCCGCGTCGAGCTTGCCCGTCAGCGTGAGATCGAACACTGCGCTGCGTCGCAGCGGAGCGCTGCCGCTCACCACGAGCTTCGAGCCGCGGCCCGCCGTGAGCTCCGCCCGGATCGCGGCCCTGTCCCCCTCGAGATCGGCCATCGCCCGCGCATCGAGCGCCGGCAGATCGCGCGCCGCGGCGTTCGCGGCGCGCAGACCGGCGAGAGTGAAGGTCGCCCTTCCGAGGGGCGAGGCGAGCGTGCCGTGCAGCTGCGCGCCGGCTTGGAACGTCCCCTCCGCCAGCATCCCCGGTGCGAATGAGTTGACGAGCGCGGCGCCGACGCCGTGGAGCGATGCGCTCGCATCGAGCTCGGGCAGAAGCTCGCCGTCGATCGCGGCGACCGCATCGCCCATTCCCACTCTGAGCTGCGTGATGCGCAGCCCCCGTGCGAACGTGATCCGCGCGGGGGACAGCAGCCGCAGCGTGTGATCGCGGTAGTTGGCCTGCACCTGCTCGAGGTCGAGCGTGCGCCCGAGGAGGCTCAAGTGCGCTTCCGCGCTCAGCGTCGCGGGTGCGCCGCGCACGGCGGGCGAGTCCGCATCGAGATGCACGCGCAGCGCGTCGATCGGACCGCGCGCGCTCAACCGGCCATTCGCCGTGAAGCCGGCGAGTGCGAGGCCGTGGGCCTGCAACGCAAGCCGTGCGTCGTTGTGCCCGGCTTCGGACTGAAGCGCGAGCGTGCCGTCGAGGCTGCCCGCGATCGCCGTCCCGATGAGCGGCTGCAGATCCGCGAGCTGCGCGATCTGCAGCTTGATGCTGCCGCGGCCCTGCGCGAGCTCGGATCCGGTCGTGAGACTCCCCTCGATGTGGACGCTGCGCCAGTCGGTGCGCTGCACGTCGAAGTGGAACGAGTCGCCCGGGCCGCGTCGCAGCGACGCGCCGAGCTCGAGCGGCGAGCCGGCGAGTGCGCCCTTTGCGCGCACCGTGCCGCTGATTGCCGCAGGCAGACCCCGCAGCACCACGATCGCCTGCACCGTCCCGGTCGGGCTGCCCCGCACGGAGAGCGTCGAGCGCGCCTCGAACTCCGTCGCGAGCGCGCGCGGCGCTCCGGAGAGCTGGCCGTCCATCACGAGCGTTCCGCGCACCGCGGGAGCAAGCGCCTCGAGCCTCGCCACGCGCAGATTCCAGTGCGCACGGAGCGCGCGGATCGCCGCGCCGCCATGGCTGCGATCGGCCGTGCCCTGCGTGCTGAGCACGAGCTTCGGCGCCGAGACCGTGAGCTGCTCGACCGTGACCTTCGAGCTCGTGACGCTCGCCGTCAGTTGCAGGCGCGCTCGCGGTCCGAGCAGACCCACGAGCCTCGAGGTTCCACCGGAGAGATCGCTCGTCGCGTTCACGCTGAGGCGCAGCGCGCGCGAGTCGAGCGCGACCTGGCCCGCGAGGGTCGCCTTGCCCTGAAGCGACTGCCGGATCAGCGCGCCGAACGGACCGAGATCGAGCACGCTCAGCTGAAAGCTCGCGCCGCGCACACCCACCGTCGCCACCTGCGCGCGCAGCGCGAACAACCGGTCGCGCGCATCGAGCTCGACGCGGCGCGCCGGCTCATCGACGTGCATCGTCGCATCGAGCTCGAGCGGCGAGGCCGCGAGGAGCGCTCGCAGGGGTCCCGGCACCGCGAGCCGCTCGAGCCTTGCGTGCAGGGCGAGGATTCCGGTGCGCGTGCTCAAGGCCGCGGCGAGCGTTCCGATGTGCGTGCCGCCCGGCAGCTCGAGCGCATCGATCGCTAGCTGCGCGGCGGCCTGCGGCGCGCGGAGGCTCCCGTGCCAGTCGCCCTTGAGGGCAAGGCGCTGCCAGGCGAGCCCGGGGCGCACGGTGAGAGCGGGAGAATCGAACTGGTAGGTCAGATCCGCCGCCGGCGCCGTGAGGTCGAGCGTCCCCGCGACGCTTGCGACCGCATCGCCCGCCTGCCCTTGCAGCTCCACGTGCTCGGCGCCGCGGGGCCCGGCGAGCCGCCCCGTGAGCGACAGCGCGCCGAGACCGGGGAGTCCCGCGAGATGCTCGAGCGGCCCGCTCGCCGGCTCCTCCAGGTGCACCGTTGCGTCCATGCGCTTGCGGTCGAAGCGCAGCGTGAGCTCGTAGTCGCCGCGGCCGTTCGTGCGCCGGGCGATGAGATTGCCGCTCGCATCCTCGAGCGAGTTCAGGTGCACCCTGCCGCGCACGCTCAATGCGGCCTCCACCCCGGCCAAGGCCGGCGCGAGCGCCAGCGTTCCGATCGTGAGGCTTTTCACGTCGATCTCGGGCAGATGGACCTCGCCGCCCTCATGCCGCGGGTGGGACACGGGGCGCCGATCGATGTCGATGCGCTCGACCTGGAGCGTCGCGACGCGCACGCGCTCGGTGATGAGCGCGAGCGGCGACCAGCGCACGCGAATCCCTTGGGCGCTCAACCAGACTCCGCGCTCATCGGCGATCTGCAATCGTCCGAGGTCGATCGCGGCCGGAAAACTCCCCCCGAGATCCGAGAGCCGCACCGTACCGGAGCTCAAACGGGGCACCCAGCGCTCAATCAGCGCCCGCCCGCCGGCGGTGTTTGGGATCGTGAGCACCGCGCCCACGATCACGGCTGCGAGGAGCACCACGACTGCGGCCGTCCAGCCGAGGATGCTGAGCGCACGTGCCATCAGAACGCCTGTCCGAGGCCGATGTAGACCTCGAAGCGATCGTCGTTCGCGCGCGGATTGAGCGGGAGCCCGAACTGCAGCCGCACCGGCCCGATCGGCGTGTAGTAGAGCAGACCCGCGCCCGCGCCGATGCGGAACGTGCTCGCGAGCTCGCTCGGGGTAAGCTCGAGGTCGCCGTATTTGAGATTCGCGTTGTCGAGCGAGGAGGAAGTGGACGGCTCGCTCACTTCGCCGCCATCGACGAAGACGGTGAAGCCGAAGTTCCGATCGAACCGCTGCCGCAGCTCGATGCTCGCCGCAGCAATGCTGGTGCCCCCGATCGGGTCGCCGGTGATGAACTCCGGACCCACGGACTGGTAGCGGAAGCCGCGCACCGTGCCGCTGCCACCGGCGTAGAAGCGCTGGTCGGCGGGCAGCTGTCCGAAGCTGCTCACGCCCACCGCCTCGCCGGCGGTGCCGCGCACCGCGATGACACTGCGTCCGGGCTCGGCGCCGAAGAGCCGTCCGAGGTCGATGTAGTGGGCGAGCGTACCCTGCACGATGAGGAACGCCGCGTTGGAAAGCGTGCTCGAGGTGCTGAGCGAGAGGGTCGGGCTCGCGTTGACCGAGCCCCGAAAGCCGTGCGTGGGATCCTCGAGCGGCGAGGGCAGATCCGTCGTGTCGTAGAGAAGCCCGAGTGGCAGCGCGAGCAGCGTGTATGCGCTTCTGACGGACTGGCAGTTGGCCGTCGTCTCCGGCGTGCTCGAGGTGATCGACGGGCACACCGGCGCAGGGGCCGCGGTCGACTCCGGGGGCGAGGGCAAAGGACCGACGTACTGCGTGATGGTCTCCGTCTCGGCCGTCACACCGGCCGTCGCGGTCCATACGCTCGAGAACCTGCGGCTCAGGGTCGCTCCCGCGGTCTCCGCGACCTGATCGTACGCCTGCAGGGGCTGTCGCAATGCGCCGACGGCGAACTGCAGCGACTGATCGCGACTCAGGAAGTCCGGAAGAATGTACTTGATGCTCGACTCGTAGCCCACGCCCGTGGTCGCCGTCCCGCCGAGATTGATCAGGGAGGCGGAAAGCTCCAGGCGCTGCGCACCGCCCAAGAGGTCCCGGTCGCTCCAGTTGAGGCCGCCGCTCACGCCGAGATCGCTCGAATAGGCAGCCGAGAGTCCGAAGGTGTAGCGCGGCCGCTCGCGCAGCACGAACGTGATGGAAACGCGCCCGGGCGCAGCGGGGTCGCGATCGAGCCGCACGCTCACGGAGGCGAACACGCCGGCCGCGAGCAGCTCGTTGCGCGCCCGCTCCACCTGCGAGGCATCGTAGGGCTCTCCCGTGCGCAAGCGCAGACGGCCCCGAACGAACGACTCGCGCACGTGCTTCAGTCCCTCGAAGCGGATCGCGCCGACTGCAACCCGTGGCCCCGCGTCCACGCGGAACTCGAGATTGAGCGTGTGCGCGGCGGGAACCTCCCTGGCGATCGGCGGTGCCACTTTCGCAAACGCGTAACCGCCGTCCTGCAGCGCCGTCTGCAGGCGCGCGCCACCGGCGAACACGCGATCGGCCACGGCCGGATCCCCCGGGGAAAGGCCGAGCGCGCCGCGCAGTGTCGGGGGAACGGCGCCCACCGTCTCGATGCGGCCCAGACGAAACAGCGGTCCGAGCCGCAATGTGATCCGCACCTGGGCGTCCTTGTCCGACGGCCGCGCGCTCAAAGCCTCCCCG
This sequence comes from Steroidobacteraceae bacterium, assembly GCA_035523875.1. Classification (GTDB taxonomy): domain Bacteria; phylum Pseudomonadota; class Gammaproteobacteria; order Steroidobacterales; family Steroidobacteraceae; genus JASHUC01. Next base: position 6,737 of record DATKPY010000016.1, on the reverse strand, counting down.
AGGCCCGCGTCATCGAGCGCGAGCCCGTCGATCGTGATCGCGACCGAGCCGTCGTAGTACCCGAAACTCTGCAGCACCGTGACGAGCCGATCGATGTCGGCGCGCGCGCGTGCGATGAGGCCGTAGGGACCCACCGGTGCCGAGGCGCGCAGCGCCTCGAGCTGCGAGGTCGCCGCGAGCGTCGAATCGAGCTCATCCTGACCGGTCGAGGCGAGCTCGACTCGATAGGGCTGTGGATCGGCGGCGTGGCCGACGGAGAGGAGAACCAGGCATCCGGCGAGACCGAGCAGGGCAATGCGGAACCGTGGCGGCATCGACGATCGGACCCTGCTCCTCGGACAGTCTGCGATGCTGCCACAGGCAACGCAGCGCTTGAAGGGCGCGTGTCGGCGCGCGCGCGGCACGCCGCAGCTCGACATAACGGCCTCGAGCGCACGAGTCGCCGCAGCGGCCTGTCGGCGCGCCGGTCCTTGCCGGTACAATCCGGTGAAGCCAGCCCGCCACCCGATGCTCAAATTCGTCGATCTATCCCTGCGCCGCGGCACGCGGCTCCTGCTCTCCCGCGCGACCTTCACGCTGTATCGCGGCGAGAAGGTCGGCATCACCGGGGAGAACGGCAGCGGCAAGTCGAGCCTGCTCGCGCTCGTGCGCGGTGAGCTGCAGCCCGAGGCGGGGTTGTTCGAGATGCCGAGCGGGCTCGCCCTGGCGCACGTCTCCCAGGAGCTCCCCGCGACCGAGCGGCCGGCGATCGAGCTGGTGCTCGACGGGGACGTGGAGCTGCGCGCCCTGGAGCGCGCCGTGGCGGAGGCACAGAGCGCGGGTCATGGCGAGCGGCTCGCGGAGCTCCATGCGCGCTACGCAGCCGCGGGCGGCTACGACGCACGCGCGCGCGCGGCGCGCCTGATGTACGGGCTCGGATTCAGCACCGCGGACGAGATGCGCCCCGCGTGCGCGCTCTCCGGCGGCTGGCGGGTGCGGCTCAATCTCGCGCAGGCGCTCATGTGCCGCAGCGATCTGCTGCTGCTCGATGAGCCCACCAACCACCTGGACCTCGATGCCATCCTGTGGCTCGAGCAGTGGCTCGCAGCCTACCCGGGGACGCTGCTGCTCATCGCCCACGATCGCGAATTCCTCGATCGCATCGTCGATCGCATCGTCCAGCTCGAGCAGGGCGGGGCGCGCGCCTACCGCGGCAACTATTCCGCATTCGAGGCGCAGCGCGCCGCCGACCTCGCGGTCGAGGCCGCGCTCTACGCCAAGCAGCAGCGCGAGATCGCGCACGTGCGCTCCTTCGTCGAGCGCTTTCGCGCCAAGGCGACCAAAGCGCGCCAGGCACAGAGCCGCCTGAAGGCCCTCGAGCGCCTGGAGCGCATCACCCCGGCGCACGTCGAGTCGCCGTTCGAGTTCCGCTTCGCGGCGCCGGAGAAGCTGCCGCGGCCGCTGCTCGCGCTCGAGCGGCAGTCCGCCGGCTACGGCGGGCGGAGGATCCTCGAGGAGGTGACGCTCTCAATCTCACCGGGCGATCGACTGGCGCTCCTCGGGCGCAACGGCGCGGGCAAGTCCACCTGCATGCGCTTGCTCGCGGGCGAGCTCACCGCAAGCGGCGGCACGCGCACCGTGGCGGAGGATCTGCGCATCGGCTACTTCGCGCAGCATCAGCTCGAGCAGCTCGATCCCGCAGAGACGGCGCTCGCGACCCTGCGACGGCTGGCGGGGGCACGCGCGGCGAGTGCGACGGAGCAGGCGCTGCGCGATTTCCTCGCCGGCTTCGGTTTCCGCGGCGATCGGGTATTCGAGCGCGTCGCTCCGTTCTCGGGTGGTGAGAAGGCGCGTCTCGTGCTCGCGGCCACCGTGTACCTCGCGCCAAACCTGCTGCTGCTCGATGAGCCGACGAACCACCTCGACCTCGAGATGCGTCAGGCACTCGCGCTCGCGCTGCAGGACTATGAAGGGGCGGTCGTGCTCGTCTCGCACGACCGGAATCTGCTGCGCACGGTCTGTGACGAGCTACGGCTCGTCCACGGGGGAGGCGTGCAGCGCTTCGACGGCGACCTCGAGGACTACGCGCGCTGGCTCGCGAGCGCGGCGGGCTCGGCGGACAAGTCGCGCGACGCGCTCGAGGAGGGCGAGGCCGATGCCGTGCCGACGCGGCGCCAGCGCCGGCGTGAGCAGGCCGAGGAGCGTAATCGCTTGAGTCCGCTCCGCGCCGCGGTGGCGCGCGCGGAGCGCGCGCTCGAGAGCCTGGGCCGCGAGCAGGCGGCCGTGCGCGAAGCGCTCGCGGCGCCCGATCTGTATGCGCAGAATGGGAAGGAGCGCCTGCGCGAGCTCATCGCGCGCGAAGCGCAGCTCGCCGGTGAGCTCGCCGCGGCCGAGACCGCGTGGCTCGAGCATTCGGAGCGGCTGGAAGCGGAGACGCGCCGGCTCGCGCTGCGCGCCGGGTGACGGCGGAGCGAGATCAATGACCGGCTGCCGAGGTGATCCGTGAGCGACGCCAAGCCACTGCCGCGCCCCCTTGCGCACTTGCGACTGCCGGTGATCGGGGCGCCGATGTTCATCATCTCGAACCCCGAGCTCACGCTTGCCCAGTGCAAGGCGGGCATCGTGGGCGCGTTCCCGTCGCTCAACGCCCGCCCCGCGACCGAGCTCGATGCATGGCTCGCGCGCATCGTCGCGGAGCTCGAGGAGTGGAACACTGCGCACCCGTTGGAGCGCGCAGGGCCGTTCGCGGTCAACCTGATCGTCCACCGCAGCAACGACCGTCTCGCGCAGGACCTAGAGCTGTGCGTCAAGTGGAAGGTGCCGATCGTCATCACCTCCCTCGGCGCGCGGCCGGAGGTGAACGAGGCGGTGCACGCCTATGGCGGAGTGGTGCTGCACGATGTGATCTCGAACGAGTTCGCGCGCAAGGCGATCGAGAAGGGCGCGGACGGCTTGATTCTGGTCGCTGCCGGTGCGGGCGGGCACGCCGGGACCTGGTCGCCGTTCGCGCTCGTGGAGGAGGTACGCAGATGGTTCGCGGGCCCCGTCGCGCTCGCCGGTGCGATCGCGACGGGACGCTCGATCCTCGCGGCGCTCGCCTGCGGCGCGGACCTCGCGTACGTGGGCTCGGCGTTCATCGCGACGCGCGAGGCGAACGCGCCCGAGGCCTACAAGCGCGCGCTGATCGGCGGCACGGCCGCCGACATCGTGTACACGGACCTCTTCACCGGTGTGCGCGGCAACTACCTGAGATCCTCCATCGCAGCCGCCGGCCTCGATCCGGATCGACTGCCGCAGGGCGACCCCTCGAGCATGAGCTTCTCGGCCGCAGGAGCGACGGCCGCCAAGGCGTGGCGCGATGTCTGGGGTTGCGGGCAGGGACTCGGTGCGATCGACGCGGTGGTGAGCGCGGCGGAGCTCATCGGGCGGCTCGCCCAAGAGCTCACCGCCGCCCGTGGAGCGCTCGCGCGGCGGCTGCCGCCCGCGTAGCGGTGGCGCGCCTATCACGGCGGGCGCGGCGGCTATAGAATGGCGCGCTTGCGCCACGAAAAGTTGAGCCACATGAAGAATCAAACCCTCCTGACGCTCGCGCTCCTCACCGTCGTTCTCGCCTTGCCGCTGCGCGCGGGCGCGGCCGAGGCGGCGAAGACCGAGTCGGCGAAGCCCGCGGCGAGCGAGGACACCGCGAACCAGTACCTCGAGCAGCGCCACGAGAGCCACGGCTCGGTGGTGATCGGCGGCAAGCGTATCGATTACGATGCGGTTGCCGGCACGATCATGATCGAGGACTCGAAGGGCGCGCCCGGTGCGCTGATGTCCTACGTCGCGTACTTCAAGTCCGGTCTCGGCGGCGGACCGGCCCGACCGCTCACCTTCTTCTACAACGGCGGGCCGGGCTCGGCGACGCTGTGGCTGCACATCGGCGCGTTCGGTCCGAAGCGCGTGGAGGTGGGGAACGGCGTGCGCGGCGCGCCCGCGCCGTATCCGTTCGTCGACAATGGCTCCTCGCTCCTCGATGCGACCGACCTCGTGTTCATCGATGCTCCCGGCACGGGCTTCGGCCGCGTGGGCGTGGATCTCGAGAAGATCGGCGAGGAGGACAAGCGCAACAAGGCGCGCGAGCACAACGACGAGCTCAAGAAGGAATTCTACGGGATCGATCAGGACGCGCGCGCGTTCGACATCTTCATCACGAAGTTCCTCTCGCGCTTCAACCGCTGGAACTCCCCGCGATTCCTGTTCGGCGAGAGCTACGGAACCACGCGCTCGGCCGTGCTCTCCTTCGTCCTGCAGAGCCGCTCGGACATCGATCTGAACGGGGTGATGCTCTTGTCGCAGATCTTCAATTTCGGCCTGAGCCCCGACGGCCCCCAGAGCGATCCCGGCAACGATCTGCCGTACATGCTCAGCCTGCCGACCTACGCCGCAACCGCCTGGTACCACAAGAAGGTGCCGAGCGAGCCCGCGGAGCTCGCGCCGTTCATCGACGGCGTCGAGCAGTTCGCGCTCTCCGACTATGCACGCGCACTCGCCGCGGGCGACCGCCTGAGCGAGCAGGACCGGCAGACGATCGCGGCGAAGCTCCACGACTTCACCGGACTTCCGGTCGCCTACATTCTCAAGGCCAACCTGCGCATCGACGGGGGCATGTTCGAGAAGAATCTCATGGCCGATGAGGGGCTCACCGTCGGGCGGCTCGACACGCGCTATACGAGCCCCTCGATCGATCCGCTCGCGAAGGAGGCCGAGTACGACCCGCAGTCCGCGGCGATCGATTCCGCGTTCGTCTCGGTCTACAACGACTACGCGCGCTCCGTGCTCGGTTTCCCGAGAGAGGCCCCGTACATGCCGGAATCGGACGACATCAACAACACCTGGGACTTCCGCCACAAGGAGCCGGGCGATGAGCACCCGGAGCAGGTCGCGGTCAACGTGATGCCCGACCTCGCAACCGTGATGAAGATGAACCCGCGGCTGAAGGTCGCCCAGTTTGCCGGCTACTACGACCTCGCGACGCCGTTCTTCGCCGCCGAGTACGAGATGAACCACCTCGGTCTTCCACCGCAGCTCGCGAAGAACATCGAGTTCTACCACTTCGATGCGGGACACATGGTGTACGTGAGTCCGCAGGCGCTCGAGCAGCTGCACGATCAGGCGGCCGCGTTCATCCGCGCGAACAGCAAATAGGCGCGCCGGGCGCCCTCGGCGCCCGCTAGAGCCAGAGGATGCCGGCGAGCAGCGTGAGGAGGCTCAACGGTGCGCCCACCTTGAGGTAGGTCCAGAAGCCGATCCTCACCCCGTGCGCTTCGGCCGAGCGCGCGACGATGAGGTTGGCGATCGAGCCCACGAGCGTCAGGTTGCCCGCGAGCGTCGAGGCCATCGCGAGCACCAGCCAGGCACGCCGCGGATCAGCGAGACCCGCGACGAACGGCCGCAGCACCAGCACGGCGGGCACGTTGCTCACGAGGTTCGAGAGCGCAGCGGTCACCGCGGTGAGCACCGGAACACGATCGAGGCGCAGCTCACCGATCACCGTGGCGGTGTGGACCGAGATCACCCGCTCCTCGAGGCCGGCGACGACGATGAACAGCCCCGCGAACATCGCGAGCAGCGGCCAGTCGACCTGTGCGAGTACCTGGCTCGACTCCGCACGCCCCGCGACGAGCAGCAGCGCGCCCGCGGCGATGGCGACGCCCGCCGGCGGGAAGCCCGCGAAGAAGCCCGCCACCATCGCAGCGGCGACGAGCACCGAGATGCGCATGAAAGCGCGGCTCCTCGCCGGGGCAGGATCGGGCCCGGCTGCGAGCGCACCGGCCGACACCGAGGCGAGCCGCGTGCGCGTCCAGAACTCATTGCCGAACATGATCGCGAGCAGCGCGAAGGTGAGGAGCAGTCCGATCGCCGCCACCGGAGCGAGGCTCGCGGCGAAGGAGACGTATGCGATGTGCGAGAGGCTGCCGATGATCATGTTCTGCGGGTTGCCCGTGATGGTGGCGGTGCTGCCTACGTTGGACGCCATGGCGACCGCGAGGAGATAGGGCTGCGGCCGGCGGCCGAGCCGCGTCACGAGCTCGAGCACGAGCGGGGTGAGCACGAGGCAGACGGTGTCGTTGACGAGGAAGGCAGAGAGGAGACCCGCGAGGAGAATGATCGCGGCGAGGAGGAGGAGCGGGTGACGCGCGCGCCGCACCGCCCAGCCGCCCGCGAGGCGGAAGAAGCCCGAGAGGCGCAGATTGGCGACGAGGATCATCATGCCGAGGAGGAGCGCGATCGTGTCGAAGTCGATGGCACGGAAGGCCTCCTCGAGCGGCAGGATGCCGAGCGCCACCATCAGGCTCGCGCCCACGAGCGCGGCCCCCGGCCGGTCGAGGCGGAAGCCGGGCATGCGCCCGATGGCGATCACGAGGTAGCTCGCCGCGAAGATGGCGCTCGCGGCGATCTCCTCTAGGAGATGGCGCGAGGGCAGGGTGGCGGCATAGAGCGCGAGGAGGAGCGCCGCGGCAAGCGCGAGCGCCGCCATGAGGCGGCGCGCGCCCCGGGCCTGCGATCCTGCCGGTCTTTCCCTCGTTCCCAAGCGGCCCGTTCCTCTCGCTTCACCTTCGCGGCATGAGGGCGGATACTGTCCGACTATAGGGAGTTGCCGATGACCCGTCTCTTCCCCCTAGCGCTTGCCGCCCTCGTCGCCCTCGGCGGAGTGTCGGCTGTCGCCGCCGAATGGGACCCGCGGAGCGAGGAGGTCACGCGCGCGATCGAGCCGC
>DATKPY010000015.1:0-19514 GCA_035523875.1 Steroidobacteraceae bacterium | reverse complement strand
GTCTCCTTCCGCTACTACCCCTACCAGCACTGAGCGGGCGCCGGCCGCGCGGGACCCTCTCTCCCCCCCTCCGAGGGTCCCGCCGGCCGGCGGTAGCGGCCGATCAACCGGCGGGGTCGGGGCTCGCCGAGGCGGGCGGGTTGGCCGGAGCGGGCGGCGCGGCGGGCGCGCGCACGGCCTCGGGGTCGTCCGCATCCGCGGTGATCGTCTGCACCTGGCGGGCGACATTGCGCGCGTGGTCGCCGATCCGCTCCAGGGACTTCAGGGCAAACGCCGCCTCGATCGCGACCTCGAGAGCGCGCGGGTCCTCCATCGCACGGCTGATGAGCCGGCGCAATCCGGCCGCGTATTCGGCATCGAGCTCCGCATCGCGGGCGATCACCGCGAGCGCGCTTTCTCGATCGAGCCGGTCGAGCGCCTCGAGCGCGGAGCGCAACAGGTTCGCTGCGAGCTGACCGAGGTGACGGACGTCGGCAGAGGTCGTCCGCGTCGGCCGCCCGCCCTGCTGCAGCACCGTGCGCGCGATCTTGTGCGCCTCGGCGCCGGCGCGCTCGAGTTCGGCGACCGACCGCGCCAATGCAAAGATCGCCTTCAGGTCGCGCGAGACCGGCTGGCGGCGCGCGACGAGCGCGAGCTCATCGCGGCGGCTCCCCTCCTCGTATTGAGAGACCGCCGCCGCGCGTTCGAGCACGCGCTCGGCTGCATGCCCATCCCAGTCGGTATATGCGCGCGTCGCCTCCCGGACCTGATCGAGCACGAGCCCGCCCATCTCGAGCGCGCGCAGATGCAGCGCCGCCAGGTCGCCGTCGAACGCCTTGCTGATGTGCCCTTCGAGCATGAGTCCATACGACCGAGCGATGCGTGCACGCGAAGCCGCTACGCGGCAGTCCGCCTCAGCCGAATCGCCCCGTGATGTAATCCTCGGTGAGCCGGTGACGGGGATTGGTGAAGATGCGATCGGTGTCGCCGACCTCGATCAGCGAGCCCATGTGGAAGTACGCGGTGCGCTGCGAGACGCGCGCGGCCTGCTGCATCGAGTGCGTGACGATGACGATTGCATACGTTTCGCGCAGCTCGTCGATCAGATCCTCGACGTGCGCCGTGGCAATCGGATCGAGCGCCGAGCAGGGCTCGTCCATCAGGATCACCTCCGGCTGCACGGCGATGGTGCGCGCGATGCACAGGCGCTGCTGCTGGCCGCCGGAGAGCCCGGTGCCGCCCTGGGTGAGGCGGTCCTTCACCTCATCCCACAGCCCGGCGCGCTGCAGGCTCGTGCAGACGACCTCATCGAGCTCGGCGCGGCTGCGCGCGAGACCGTGCAAACGCGGCCCGTAGGCGACGTTGTCGTAGATCGATTTGGGGAACGGATTCGGCTTCTGAAAGACCATGCCGACGCGCGCCCGCAGCTGCACCACATCGAGCCCGCGCGCGTGGATGTCGCGCCCCTCGAGCAAGATGCTGCCGCTCACGCGCGCACCGGGGATCGTGTCGTTCATGCGATTGAGGCACCGCAGGAACGTCGACTTGCCGCAGCCCGAGGGGCCGATCATGGCGAGCACCTGCCGCCGGCCCACATCGATGCTCACGTCCTTGACGCCCATCTTGCTGCCGTAGTGAACGTTCACGTTGCGACACGAGAACACCGGATCCTCCACCGCGATGGTGCCGATCGTCTGCGATGCGACCTCGGGCTCGAGACGCACCGCGGCGGCCGGGAGCCGTCCGCTCGGCTTCAGATTGAGTCCGCCCTCGTGCGCATCGGCCCGCAGCGTACTCGGCCGCGGGAAGCGCGCGCCGTCGGGCGTGCTCGCGGCGCCCGCATCCGCTGCCGCATCCGCAACGCCGAGCTTTGCGGGCGGCGGCGCGGCCCGCTCGCGATCCCGATCGAGCGTGTGTCGCTCTTCGTTCATCGTTGCCTGCTCATCGGCGCCTCCGCGCTCATCCAAAGCGGCCGGTCACATAGTCGTCGGTCCTGCGATCGCGCGGTGCGGTGAACATCTGCTCGGTCGATCCGACCTCGACGAGCTCGCCCAAGTACATGAATGCGGTGACGTTGGAGACGCGCGCGGCCTGCTGCAGGTTGTGCGTCACGATGGCGATACAATACCGCTCGCGCAGGCTCTGCAGCATCTCCTCGATCTTCAGAGTCGAGATCGGATCGAGCGCAGCGGTGGGCTCATCGAAGAGCACCACTTCGGGCTCGACCGCGATCGTGCGCGCGATGCACAGGCGCTGCTGCTGCCCGCCGGAGAGGCTGCGTCCGTCCTGCGAGAGCTTGTCCTTCACCTCGTCCCAGAGCGCGGCGCCGCGCAGCGCCGACTCCACGCGCTCCTCGAGCACCGCTCGCGAGATCCGCCGCTCCAGGCGCACGCCGAAGGCGACGTTGTCGAACACCGTCATCGGAAAGGGCGTCGGCTTCTGGAAGACCATGCCAACGCGAAAGCGCAGGCTCGCCACATCGACCGTGGGCGCGAGGATGTCCTCGCCGTCGAGCAGCACCGCGCCGCTCGCGCGGTGGCCCGGGTAGATCGCGTACATGCGATTCAACACCCGCAGCAGGGTCGATTTGCCGCAGCCCGAGGGACCGATGAAGGCGGTGATGCTGCGGTCGGCGAGCGTCAGGCTCACATCCTTGAGTGCGCGCGTCGCCCCGTAATAGAAGTCGAGGTGGCGCACGTCGATCTTCGCCTCGGGCGCCGCCTGCAGCTCTGCCGCACCGGTGCCGCTCGATGCGGCTCCGGCAGTCACGGCGGGCTCGGCCTGCGTCTGCATCACGGCGCCCGGTTGGTCGGCTGCAGCACCGAGACCGCGAGCCGCGCGAAGATGCTGAGCAGCAGAATCGTGAGTGTGATGAGCAGCGCCCCGGCCCAGGCGAGCTGCTGCCAGTTGGCATACGGGCTCAAGGCGAACTGGAAGATCACGACCGGAAGGTTCGCCATCGAGGTCGTGAGCTTGGTGCTCCAGAACTGATTGTTGAGCGCGGTGAACAGGAGCGGGGCGCTCTCGCCGCTGATGCGTGCGATGGCGAGCAGGAGCCCGGTCACCATGCCGCTGCGGGCGGCCGGGTAGGCGACGCTCACGATCGTCCGCCACGGATAGGCGCCGAGAGCGGTCGAGGCATCCTTCATGCTCTGCGGAACGAGATTGAGCATGTCCTCGGTGGTGCGCACGATCACCGGCATGGCGATGATCGCGAGCGCGACGGCCCCGGCGAGCGCGGAGAAGTCGCCCATCGGCACGACCATGAGCTCGTAGACAAAGAGCCCGATGATGATCGAGGGCGCCGAGAGCAGCACGTCGTTGATGAAGCGCACCACGGTCGCCAGGCGCGAGCTGCGCCCGTACTCGGCGAGATAGGTGCCCGCGAGCATCCCGACCGGGGCTCCGATCGCCACGCCGAGGAGGGTCATCACGACGCTGCCGTAGATGGCGTTCAAGAGCCCGCCGCCCGCCGAGCCCGGCGGCGGGGTCATCTCCGTGAACAGGCTCCGCGAGAAGCCTGCGAGACCGTCCGCGAACAGCGTCCACAGAATCGCGCCGAGGAATGCGAGGCCGATCGCGGTCGCGACCGCGGAGAGCGCGAGCGCGAGGAGGTTCTTGAGCTTACGGAGCGTGCGGCGGCTCATACCGAGGAGAGCGCGCGACGATCGAGCCGCATCAGCATCAAGCGCGCGGCCGCGATGACCGCGAAGGTGATCACGAAGAGGAGCGCGCCGAGTCCGATGAGCGAGGCACGATAAAGCGGCGTCGTCGCCTCGGTGAACTCGTTGGCGATCGTCGCCGAAATGGTCGTGCCCGGTGCGAGCAGCGAGAGCGCGATGTCGTGAGCGTTCCCGATCACGAACGTCACCGCCATCGTCTCCCCGAGCGCGCGCCCGAGCCCGAGCATGCTGCCGCCCACGATACCGGCGCGCGAGTACGGTACGACCACCCGCCAGATGACTTCCCAGGTCGTGGCACCGAGTCCGTAGCCGGACTCCTTGAGCACATCGGGTACGGTCTCGAACACATCGCGCATCACGGCGGAGATGAACGGAATGATCATCACCGCGAGCACGATGCCGGCCGTGAGCATGCCGATCCCGAACGGCGGTCCTTGAAAGAGGGCCCCGATCCCCGGCAGCGCCCCGAGGGTCGCGATGATCCAGGGTTGCGCGTGCTCCTGCAGCGCCGGCGCAAAGACGAACAGGCCCCAGATGCCGAAGATGATGCTCGGGACCGCCGCCAGGAGCTCGATGGCCACTCCGACCGGGCGCTTGAGCCACGCGGGCGCGAGCTCGGTGAGAAAGATGGCGATGCCGAAGCTGATCGGCAGGGCGAACAGCATCGCGATGAGGGAGGTGACGAGCGTGCCGTAGATGGCCGCGAGCGCCCCGTACTCATCGGTCACGGGGTTCCAGATCTCGCGGGTGAGGAACGCGAACTTGAAGCGCGCGAAGGCGGGCCAGGCACCGTGGATCAGCGAGATCGCGACACCGCCGAGCAGGACCAGCACGAGCAGCGCCATCGCGAACGTCGCGCCGTGAAAGAGCCGCTCGCGCACCCGCTGCGCCACCGCGTGCTGCGCGGAGAGCCGTGCATCGACCGCCGCTATCTCGCTCATGCCTGCAGCCCGAAAGCCACTGCGCCTCTCCGCTTCACCCCGCCTCCGCGCTCCATCGCGCAAACCCGGCTGACGGCCAACCGCTCGCAGCTCCGCACCGAGGAGGAGCGGCCGCGCGCGCGCGGCCGCTCACTGCGCAGGTTATCATCACTGCGCGGCCACCGGGTTCCGGCGCCGCCCGCGGCACGGATCAGATGCCGAGGTTCTGCTTCCAGTACGCCTGAATCGCGTGCACCGTGCTCGGGGGCAATGGGCCGAAGGCGATCGACTTCGCCATCTGTTGGCCGTGCTCGAATCCCCACAGGAAAAAGCGCGTGACGCCCTCGTTGACGGACTTCGGCGCATCGGTGCGCAGAATCTGCCAGGTGCACCCCGAGATCGGCCAGCTCTGCGCCCCCGGCTGGTCCGTGAGGATGACGTAGAAGTCTTGCGCTTTCGTGAAATCGACGTTCGCCGCGGCGGCCTGGAAGCCCTCGAGGCTCGGGCTCACCGTCCGCCCGGCGCTGTTGATCATGCGCGCGTAGGACATGTGATTTTCCAGAATGTAGGCGTACTCCACATAGCCGATGGAGCCGCGGATGCGCTGTACGTAGGAGGCGACCCCCTCGTTCCCCTTGCCGCCGAAGCCGGTCGGCCAGGCGATGGCGGTGTTGGCGCCGATCTTCTCCTTCCATTCCGGGGACACCTTCGAAAGATAGTCCGCGAAGGTGAACGTGGTCCCCGAGCCGTCGGAGCGATGGATGACGCTGATGCTCATGTCGGGCAAGGGCACACCCGGATTGAGGCGTCGCAGCGCCGGGTCATTCCACTTGGTGATCTTGCCCATGTAGATGTCGGCAACGAGCGGACCGCTCACGATGAGCTCGCCCGGAGCGATGCCTGGGAGGTTGTAGACGATGTCCTCACCGGCAATCGCGGTCGGGAACTGGATCAGCCGGTGCTGGTGGAGCACCTCCGGGGTGAGCGGCTTGTCGCTCGCTCCGAAGGCGACGGTGCCGGCCTCGATCTGCGAGATGCCCCCGCCGGAGCCAATCGACTGGTAGTTGACGTGGATTCCCGTCGCATCCGCGTACGCAGCCGACCACTTGGCGACGAGCGGATAGACCCAGGTGCTGCCCGCACCGGTGAACTCCCCTGCCGCGAGCGCGGCAACGCTCGCCGTCGAGGCGAGTGCGGCGACGAGCCAGCGGGCTCGCGAGCCTCTCTGATCGTACGACTTCATGATTCCTCCGGGTGTTACGCGATTCATTGTGCGGAGGCGGCTTCGGCGCGAGACGACCGCTGCAACACGCCTCGGCCTTCGGGAACGTGACACTTTCGTGACGCGCGCGCCGCCAGGACGGGCGCGCAAACCCGCGCCACCGCTCGAAACCCATTCGCAGCGCCGGGCAGTCTCCCGCGTGCCGGTTGCAGTTGTATGACAGTCGTTGAGGCTGTCGGGGCGGATGCAGCCGCACTTGCGGGGCCGTGCGGCGCAACGTATAAACGCGCGGCCGCCGCTCACCCAGCCCAGATGCACACCGACCGTGTCCCAAGCGCTCGAGCTGACCCGTAACCTGATCGCGCGCCCCTCGGTCACGCCGGCCGACGAGGGGTGCCAGGACGTGATGATCGAGCGGCTGGCCGCGCGCGGGTTCGAGATCGAGCGGCTGCGGTACGGGAACGTCGAGAACTTCTGGGCCCGCCATGGCCGCGGGCCCCCGGTCTTCTGCTTCGCGGGACACACGGACGTCGTGCCGACCGGGCCGCTCGAGGAGTGGCGCACCCCGCCCTTCGAGCCCACCCTGCGCGAGGGTCTGCTCTACGGCCGTGGCGCGGCGGACATGAAGAGCGGGCTCGCCGCCATGGTCACTGCGGCCGAGGAGTTCCTTGCGACCCACCCCCATCACCCCGGGACGCTCGCCTTTCTCGTCACGAGCGACGAGGAAGGTCCGTCGGTCGACGGCACCAAGCGGGTAGTCGAGACGCTCTTGGGCCGCCGCGAGCACATCGACTGGTGCATCGTCGGGGAGCCCTCGAGCGAGGTGGTGCTCGGCGACACGATCAAGATCGGGCGCCGCGGCTCCTTGAGCGGACGGCTGACGGTGCACGGGGTTCAGGGTCACGTGGCCTATCCGCACCTGGCCGAGAATCCGGTCCATACGCTTGCGCCTGCGCTCGCGGAGCTCACGAGCCGCGTCTGGGACGCCGGGAACGAGCATTTCGGGCCGACCACCTTCCAGGTCTCCAACCTGAATGCCGGGACCGGAGCGCCGAACGTGATTCCGGGCGAACTCAAGGCGCGCTTCAATCTGCGCTACTCCCCGGTCCAGAGCCTCGAGAGTCTCAAGCAGACCGTGGAGGACATCCTGCGCAAGCACCAGGTGCGCTACACGCTCGAGTGGTATGTCTCGGGCGAGCCGTTCTACACCGCGCGCGGCGTGCTTTCGGATGCCGTCTGCGCGGCCATCGCGGAGGTGACCGGCCGCGCACCGAAGCTCTCCACCGGAGGCGGTACCTCCGACGGGCGGTTCATCGCGGCACTCGGTGCCCAAGTGGTCGAGCTCGGTGTGGTCAATGCGACCATTCACAAGGTGAATGAGCACGTGCGCGCCGCGGACATCGGGGCGCTGCAGGGGATGTACCAAGGGGTGCTGCGCCGGCTCCTCGGCTGAGCGACGCGATGGCGCGCACGCGGCGGATCAGGGCAGCCGGACCTCGTGGGCGGAGCGGCGGCGTGGCTCGCTCCCCAGAACGTTGCCGAGGACGCCGTAGGCGCCGAGGACCGCCGCGCAGAGCAACACCCACGCCGGCATCGCGAGCCCGAGGAAGGTCCAGTTCACCTGTGCGCACTCCCCGCCCGCCTTGAGCACCTTGCGCACTACCTCGCTCACCGAGAACATCCGCAGCAGCGCCTCGAGCGGGGCACCGCATGCGGGAATCGAGCCCGCGGGCTGACTCTGGATGTAGAGGTGGCGCGCGGCGATCCCCACGGTCGCGAGCGCGGCGAGCCCGATCAGGCACGCATAGACGAATCGTCCCCAGCGGCGCGGGTGGTGCAGAGCGGCGATCGCGAACAGGATGCCGAGCGCGAGCACCGTGATGCGCTGGAACATGCAGAGCGGACAGGGCTCGAGGTGCAGCACGTACTGCGCGTAGTAGGCGTAGCCGAGAAGCGCCAAGCAGGCCGCGGCGCCCGCGGCATTCAGGATGCGTCGATTGAGGGGCATCGGCGCATGATAACGCCATCCGGCGCGGTCAGTTGCCACCCGCCTGTTGGCCGCGCAGCTCCCGCTCCACATCCTCGAGCGAGGTGTGGCGGATGTCCTTGCCGTGGACCATGTACACGACGTACTCGCCGATGTTCTTGGCGTGATCGCCGATGCGCTCGAGCGAGCGCACCACCCACATCACATCGAGCGCGCGCCGGATGGTGCGCGGATCCTCGAGCATGAACGTGATGGTCTGACGCTGGATCGACTCGTATTCCTCGTCGACCACGCGGTCCTGGCGCGCCACCTGCAGGGCGGCCTCGGCGTCCATGCGCGCGAAGGCATCGAGCGCGCTGTGGACCATCTCCGAGACCACTCGCCCGAGGTGCTTGATCTCGCGGTACTTGTCCGCCGGGCGCTCCATGGTGGCGAGGCGCGAGGCGATGTAGCCGATCTTCTCGGCCTCATCGCCGATGCGCTCGAGGTCGGTGATGGTCTTGATGATGGCGACGATCACGCGCAGATCCCCGGCCGCGGGCGCACGCGTGGCGAGAATGCGGCTGCACTCCTCGTCGATCGAGACCTCCATGTTGTTCACCTTGAAATCATCGAGCGCGACCGCCTCGCCGAGCGAGCTGTCGCCGTCGATGAGCGCGCTCACGGCCCGCTGCAGCTGCTGCTCGACGAAGCCGCCCATCGCGAGCACCCGATTGCGCACGCGCTCGAGGTCCTCGTTGAAGCGCCGGGAGATGTGATGGGTGAGGTCGGCCGTTTCCATCTTGGGCAGTCCTGTGACGCGGCCTGCGTCCGCGCTCGGCGGGATCATAGCGCAGCCCCTTGCGCCGCGGGCGCGGGCTGCGTCACGAGATCGGTGCCGCGTCGAGTGCGAGGGAGGCGCGCGCGCGCGCCGCCGCCGGTCGCGCGAGCCGTGCGGGCCAGCGCTGCAGCCACAGCTCCCCGCGGCTGTCCTCGATGAGCGCGGAGCATGACTCCACCCAGTCGCCCGTGTTCGCGTAGATCGTGCCGTCGATGCGGCAGAGGTTCGCGCGATGGATGTGGCCGCAGATCACGCCGTCGAATCCCTGGGCCGCGGCATGGGCGGCGGCGATCCGCTCGTAGCGGGCGATATAGCGCGCGCTCGTCGGCAGCGCGAGCTTCAAGCGCTCGGCGATCGGCCAGTACGGCCGCCCGAGCTTGAGCCGCGCATTGTTGAGCCGGTGGTTGACCGCGAGCGCGCCCTCGTAGAGCGCATCGCCCAGCTGGTAGAGCCAGGCGGGGCACGCGACGGTCTCCTCGAGCTGATCGCCGTGCATGACGAGGAACCGCACGCCGCGGGCGGTGCGATGGACCCATTCGCGGTGCACCTCGAGCTGGCCGTTGAGCATGTCGGCGAGGATGCCGAGCCCCTCATCGTGATTCCCGGGCAGATACACCAGGCGCGCCCCGGCGCGCCGCCGCGCGAGCAGCAGCCGCAGCACCTCGGTGTGCTCGGGGGGCCAAAAGAAGCGCTTGGCGAGACTCAGTGCATCGACGATGTCGCCCACGAGCACGATGCACTCGGCCTCGACGCTGCGCAGGAAATCGAGGAGCTCGCGCGCGCGCGAGCACTTGTAGCCCAGGTGAATGTCCGAGAGAAAGAGCGTTCGCGCCCGAGCGAGCCCTTGCGTGCGCCGATCGTGCATGCGCTGAAAGCCTGCCTGTTCGATGCGCTCGAGGATGCAGGCGGCGGATTGCTGCCATGTGACAACGCGGAGAAATTTTTCTTAAAAGCTGAAGACTTGAGCGAAGAAGCTCAACCGCCGTGGTCAAACCGCGGCCGCGTGCAGGTCGAGGGTGCGCGCCCCCAGCCGGTACGGCGGGAAATGGCAGCCAAAGGTGCTTCCCCGTCCCGGCTCGCTCTCGACCGAGAGCGTCGCCGCATGCCGCTGAAGCACGTGCTTGACGATCGCGAGCCCCAGCCCCGAGCCCCCCGTCGCACGGGAGCGCCCCGGATCGGCGCGGTAGAACCGCTCCGTCACGCGCGGCAGATGCTCGGGCTGGATGCCGATGCCGGTGTCGGTGACCGTGAAATGACCGCCCTCGGCGTCGGTCCACCAGCGCATCGCGATCGAGCCCTCCACCGAGGTGTACTTGGCCGCGTTATCGACCAGGTTCGAGAACGCCGAGTGAATCTCGGATTCGCTGCCGATCAAGAGCGCATCGGAGTCCACCTGCACGCGCACCTCGCGCGGATGCTCAGGGCGGGCGATCACGTCCTTGCGCAGCATCGCCAGTAACGCCGCCACATCGATCGGCGTGCCCTGAACCTCGCCCTCCGCCGCTTCGAGCCGCGAGAGCTCGAGCAAGTCGCGGATGATCGTGGTCATGCGCTCGGCCTGACGGCGCATCTCGGCGACCGGCGCGGCGAGCTCGGCGTCGAGCGCCGGATCCTGGATGAGCGTCTCGAGGTAGCCCGAGATCACGGTGAGCGGGGAGCGCAGCTCGTGCGAGGCGTTGGCGACGAAGTCCTTGCGCATCGCCTCCAGGCGCATCTGATGCGACACATCGTGCACCAGGAGGAGCAGCTGCCCCTCGCCGTAGGGCACCACCTGCAGCGCAAGGAAGATCGAGTCCGCGGCACCGAAGCGCATGATGATGGGGTTCGCGTACGCCCCGGCGCTCAGGTAGCGCGCGAACTCCGGCTGGCGCACGAGATTGTCCACGCGCAGCCCGAGGTCCGCCGGCCGCCGCAGGTCGAGCAGCTGCGCGGCCATGCGGTTGAACCACACGATCTCGCGCTGGTCGTTGAGGATCACGACGCCATCGGGCAGCGCGGCCGTCGAGCGCTGGATCTGGCGAAAGAGCTGCACGAAGCGCTGCTTGTGGAAGCGCTTGCGGCGATGCAGCCGCACGATCTGCGTGATGGCATCGCCCCAGGCCCCGCCGATGTCCGGGGGGTCGGTGAAGCCGCGGTGCCGCAGCCACCAGTCGAGGCGAAAGAGGTTCACGAGCTGCCAGAGGAGATAGACACTCGAGCTGATCGCGACGCCGGCGAGCAGGTGGCCGATGAGCCACCCGATGAGCAGTCCGAGCAGCACCGCTGCGCCCAGCCGCGCAGTCGCGAACCACCCCGCTTGCAACACCCGTGACATCCAGCTCGAGCTCCGTCTGCGGGGCGATCCGCTCAGTCTCCCTCAACCGGTGCGCGCCGAGAATCGATAGCCGGACCCGCGCACGGTCTGGATGAACCGATCGTACCCGAACTCCTCGAGCGCCTTGCGCAGGCGCCTGATATGAACGTCAATCGTACGCTCCTCGACGTACACGTTGCCGCCCCAGATTCGATCGAGCAGCTGGTCGCGCGTGTACACGCGCTCCGGATGGGTCATGAAGAACTCGAGCATCCGATACTCGGTCGGACCGAGCGGGACGCTCTGATCGCCCACGAGGACGCGGTGGCTCGCCTGGTCGAGCGCGAGCCCATCGAACTCGATGCGCTCGCCCTCCCCGCTCGGCACCGCGCGGCGCAGCACCGCATTGATGCGCGCGAGCAATTCGCGCGGGGAGAAGGGCTTCGTCACATAGTCGTCAGCGCCGCCCTCGAGACCGGCGACCTTGTCGCTCTCCTCGGCACGCGCGGTGAGCATGATGATCGGCAGCTCGCGCGTCTCGCGGTCGCGCTTCAACGCACGGGTGAGCTCGAGTCCACTCATGTCCGGGAGCATCCAGTCGACGAGAATCAGGTCCGGTCGGCGGTCTGCCAGCATGGCGCGTGCCACGCGAGAATCCTCCGCCTCGCGCACCTCGAAGCCGGCGCGCTTCAGCCCGAACGCGATCATCTCGCGAATCGGCCGCTCGTCCTCGACGATCAGAACTTCCTTGGTGGACATTACATGCGGAGCAATTGGTCGGCGGTATTACAGAGGCGCTTCGTGACAGGTTCATGACAGGGCCCCTGCGGGCCGCGATCCGATCACGAATATGTCAGTTGCGTGACGTGGCGCGCGCGACATCGTCTCGCAGATAGACCGGAACCGCATCCTCGAGCTTCACATACCGCCCCGCGGCCGCCTCCTCGAGCGCAAGCCGCCCGACCTCCTCGGCCCGCGGGAGCCAGAAGTGGGTGGCGGCGAGCGCGGCGCTCAGTCCTCGGGCGAGCTGCGGATGGACGCGAAACCCGCTGCCAACCCCGTGGAGGGGCTCGGCGAGCCCCGCGGGGAGTGTCACGCGATCCGGCGCCGACACCTGCTCGCCCTGCCCGCTCGGCGTGGCGAGTCCGCGCTCATCGCGCCGGTAGCACGCCCAGTACACCTCTCCCATCCGCGCGTCGCTCGCGGCGAGGACACTCGCGGCCTGCGGCACCGCCTCGAGCACGCGCTGGGCGAGTGCGCGCAGGTCCGAGACCGCGATCAGCGGGATTCCCGCACCGAAGGCGAGCCCCTGCGCGATGCTCGCCGCGAGCCTTACCCCCGTGAACGCACCGGGGCCGCGCCCGAACGCGAGCGCATCGAGATCCCGCAACGCGAGGTGCGCCTCGGCGAGGAGCTCATCGATCATCCCGAGGATCCGCTCGGCGTGCCCGCGCTCGAGCTCGGCGTAGCGCACACGAACCGCGCCGTGGCCATGCAGGGCGGCGGAGCAGGCTTCGGTTGCGGTATCGAGGCTCAGGATGACCATGCGCGGGCGGCCTCAGGCACGCGGGACCGGGAACGGCTCGGCCTGCGCCTCGGCACGCCGGGGGGTCGGGGCAAGGCGCCGCAGGAATGTCATCGCCTCGGCCGCATCGAGCGTCACGCGCATGGGTGGGAGTGCCCCGAGCAGCGCTCGGCCGTACGCGCGCTCGAGCACGCGCCGATCGCAGAGCACCACGGCGCCCGAGTCGCTTTCGCTGCGGATCAACCGGCCGACACCCTGCTTCAGTGCGAGCGCGGCCTCCGGCAGCTGATAGTCGCGGAACGGGTTGCCCCCGGCAGCCCGGATGGCCTCGATGCGCGCCTTGACGAGCGGCTCATCGGGCGCGGCGAACGGGAGTTTCTCGATGACGACGAGCCGCAACGCCGGTCCCTTCACATCCACCCCTTCCCAGAAGCTCGCGGTGCCGAGGAGCACGCCGTCACCGTCGTTACGGAATGCCTCGAGCAGCCGCTCACGCGGCGCCTCCCCCTGCACGAACACCCGCAACGGCGGCTGCGCTCCCCAGCGCTCGCGCAGGCTCGCCGCGCCTTCGGCGAGCGCGCGGTGGCTCGTGAACAGCACGAACGCACCCCCGCCGCTCGCCTCGATGAGCGGTATGACGGCATCGATCATGCTGCGGACAAAGCCCGGCGCGGAGGGCTGCGGGAGCGTGCTCGGCAGATAAAGGAGGGACTGACGCTCGTAGTCGAAGGGGCTCTCGAGCTTGACGGTGGTCGCATCGGTCAACCCGAGCCGGGCGGTGAAGTGACTGAAATCCTCGCCGAGCGACAGCGTGGCGGAGGTGAAGATCCAAGCGCAGCGCCGCGCATGCACGAGCGCCGCAAAGCGCTCGGCGATGTCGAACGGCAGCAGGTGGAGGGTGAAGCCCCGCCCGCTCAACTCGACGCTGCGCGCGCCCTCGACCGCCTCGTCCGCGATGATGCGCGCGAGCTGGGCGGCGAGCTCGAGCGCGCGCGCGCCGAGCGAGGCGAGCGTGGGGTCGTGAGCAGCGGCCGCAAGCCGCTCACCGAGCGCCTCGAGCCGCTCGGCGAGCACGCCCGCCGGCGCGCGCAGCTCCGCGGCACACGCCTGCCAGTCGAGTCGCCCGGGCCGCTGCGGGGGGAGCCGGCGCACGAGCTCCCCGAGCGCCTCCTCGACCGCGGCGGCGGCGACGGGTAGCGCTGCGGCCGAGGGGGTCGCCGCATCGAGCCCGTCCTGCGCGGCCGGCCGCGATCGCGATGGGGCGAGCGCTTGGGCGAGGGACTCGAGGAGGCTCGAGATGCGACGCGAGCCGACGCTCGCCCCGAAGAACTCCGTCGCCAGATCGGGGAGCTGGTGCGCCTCGTCGATCACGATCGCATCCGCCGAGCCGAGAATATCGCCGAATCCATCCTCCTTGAGCGCGAGGTCGGCGAGCAGCAGATGGTGGTTCACGATCACCACATCGGACTCCTGCGCCTCGCGCCGCGCCGCGGCGAGATGACAGCGAGCGAGCTCCGCGCAGCGCACGCCCAAGCAATTCTCACGCGTGGAGGTGACCTGCGACCAGAGCGGATGCGCATCGGATAGACCGCGCACCTCGGCGAGATCACCGGTCCGCGTGATCGCAGCCCACCGCTCGATCCGCCCGAGCCACGCATCGCCCGCCTGCCCCCGCGGCGCCGCCCCCTCGAGCGTCCGCGCGAGCCGGTGCCGGCAGAGGTAGTTCGCCCGCCCCTTGAGCAGGGCCACCCGCGCCGGGCGGCCGATGCCCGCGGCGACGAGCGGAAGATCCTTGGCGAACAGCTGATCCTGCAGCGTGCGCGTGCCGGTCGAGATGAGCACGCGCGCTCGGCAGAGGAGTGCCGGGACGAGATACGCGAAGGTCTTGCCGATGCCCGTGCCCGCCTCCACCACGAGCACCCCACGCTCCTCGAGGGTGTGCGCCACGCGCTCGGCCATGTGCAGCTGCTGGCGCCGGAAGGTGAAGTCGGGCAGCGCGCGGCTGATCGGCCCGTCCGCGCCGAAGATCTCGGAGAGCTCATTCATGGGCGAAGGAAGTGGACTGCCGCGAGCATTGCGACGCGCGCGCGTCCCGTGCGGCTACGATGCCACGGGGCGGCGGGAAGCATCGGACATCTGCGACCCATATTGCTGCAAATTAAGGCGGAAAGTCGCATTATTGGGTCACCCCTATTCAACGCGGATTGGTGCAGTGCATCAAGACCCGTCGCTCGCTGAGGCACTGCTCAGATGACACTCGCCGGCCAGATTGCGCTCAATGCGGCGCGTCGATTTCGGGAGCGGGCCGAAGGCTACGCCGGCCGCGCCCTGCGCGCGGCGCAGCGAAGCGCAGCCCAAGCCGCCGAGCACCTCGAAACCGCCGAGCCGCAGATCGCGACGCTGACGGAGGCCGGGTTGCGCTTCACGGAGCTCTCCTACCGCTGCGTCGATCGGCTGCTGCGCCAGAGCATCGCGAGCGCACAGGGCGCCTTGACGGACGGGGCGCAGCGGCTGCGTGCGACGGCGAAGGCCGAGAGCCTGCAGGCGCTCTATGCCGCACAACGCGCCTCGCTCCCGGCTTCGCGCGAACGGCTCGTGCGCGAGCTCGAGGCCACGTGGCGAATCGTCGCTGCGGCCGGTCGCGAAGTGGCCGCGCTCGCAGAGTCCACCGGCCGGGAGCTGCGCCACGGCCGCGGCACCCCACCGAAGCGTCGCCGCCGCGGCGCCTCGCCCGCACGCTCCCGGGGCAAGATCGCGCCGGGCGCGGGTTAACAGTTCATTCGCATCGAGACGGTACAGGAATAGCGCATGGCCACGGCAATGCACGAGCTCGCCCCCCTCCCCACCCTGAGTCGGGCGGTCTCCGACTGGGTGCAATCGGTCCGCGAGCTGACCGGGGCGGCCGCGGTGAGGTGGTGCGAGGGCTCGGCGGGCGAGATTCGTGAGCTCACGAGCGAGCTCGTGCGCAACGGCGAGCTCATCGCGCTCAACTCGCAGGCGTTTCCGGGCTGCCATCTGGCGCGCTCCAACCCGAGCGACGTGGCGCGCGTCGAGCATCTCACCTACGTCTGCACCGACTCGCAAGAGGATGCGGGCCCCAACAACAACTGGATGGCGCCCGATGAGGCGCACCGGAAGCTGCGCGCGCTGTTCAAGGGCTGCATGCGCGGCCGGACGCTTTATGTGGTGCCCTATTGCATGGGCCCGCTCGACTCCCCGTATGCACGCTGCGGCGTGGAGATCACCGACAGCGCCTATGTCGTGCTCAACATGGCGGTGATGACCCGCATCGGGCGCGCGGTGCTCGAGCGCATCGCACGCACCGGGCAGTTCGTTCGCGGCCTGCACTCGATCGGGGAGCTCGACCCCGAGCGCCGTTTCATCATGCATTTTCCGCAGGAGCTCGCAATCGAGAGCTTCGGCTCCGGGTACGGCGGCAATGCGCTGCTCGGCAAGAAGTGCCACGCGCTGCGCATTGCGAGCTACCAGGCGCGCAGCGAGGGCTGGCTTGCCGAGCACATGCTCATCGTGGGGCTGGAGAGTCCGCGCGGCGAGACGCACTACGTCGCGGCGGCGTTCCCCTCGGCTTGCGGCAAGACCAACCTCGCGATGCTCATCCCGCCCGCCTCCATGCCCGGCTGGAAGGTGTTCACGGTCGGCGATGACATCGCTTGGCTCCACCCGGGGCCGGATGGTCGGCTCTGGGCGATCAATCCGGAGGCCGGTTACTTCGGCGTCGTGCCCGGAACGAACCCGGAGACCAACCGCAACGCCTACGAGATGATCCGCCGCGACACGCTGTTCACCAACGTCGCGATCACGGCCGACAATCAGCCGTGGTGGGAAGGCTTGAAGCACGGGGCGCCGGAGATCGATTGGCAGGGCCGCCCGTACGATCCGGCCCACGGCCCGGCCGCGCATCCGAATTCGCGCTTCACCGTCGCGGCCAAGCGCAACCCGAGCTACTCGCCGCATTCGGAGGACCCGCGCGGCGTGCCGATCAGCGCGCTCATCTTCGGCGGACGGCGGCGCGAGGTCGCCCCGCTCGTCTACGAGGCGCGCGACTGGAATCACGGCGTACTGGTCGGGGCATCGGTCGCCTCCGAAACCACCGCCGCGGCCACCGGACAGGTGGGAGTGGTGCGTCGCGACCCGATGGCGATGCAGCCGTTCTGCGGATACAACTTCGCCGACTACTGGCAGCACTGGCTCGCGATGGGCACTCGGCTCAAGCACCCGCCGCACATTTTTCACGTGAACTGGTTCCGCCGCGATGCGCACGGGAAATTCCTCTGGCCGGGCTTCGGCGACAACCTGCGGGTGCTCGCCTGGATGCTCGATCGCTGCACCCGCGCGGTGGGCGCGATCGACTCGCCGATCGGCTGGCTGCCGCGCGCCGAGGATCTCGACACGAAGGGTCTCGCCGTGAGCCCGGCCGCGCTGCGCGAGCTCACCTCGATCGATGCCGGTCTGTGGCGCAAGGAGACCGCGGAGCTGCGCGAGTACTTCGCCCGCTACGGGTCGCGCCTGCCGGTGGCGCTGTCCCAGGAGCTCGACTCCACCGAGGCTCGGCTGCAGCAGCCGAGCTGATTCCGCGGCGCTGCGCGATCAGCTCTCCTCGCAGGCAAAGAGAATCGTCTGCGGCACCTCCGCCTCGGGGAGCTTGCCGAGCCCGATCATTCCCTTGCCCTTGATCTGCAGGCTATCGCGGCGAACGAACGCCTCATCGCCGTCGTCGGTCTGCACGAACGTTCCGTTCGTGCTCTGGTCGATGAGGACGAACTTGTGCCGGTTGAGCTCGATGCGCGCGTGCAGCCGCGAGATCAGGTTCCCCTTCACCACGACGTCATTGTCCTCGCCGCGGCCGATCGTGATGCTCGGGTGGCGATCGTCGAGCAGGATCTCGCGATTCTCGAAGCGTAGGCGCAGCCGTATGGCCGGTCCGCTTTTCCCTGCAAGCGCGATCGCGGGCACCATGCTGGTCACGTCCTCGGTCTGCCAGAGCACTTCGAAGAGCGCCACTTCGCTCCCCTGCCCCTTCAAAGTCGCGATGTCGACCTGGCGCACCGCGGCCCGCCATTGCGGAGAGAGCCGCTCGACCATCGCCGAGGTGGTCATGATCTGGCCCGCCTTCGCCTGGCTCGTCATCCGGTTCGCCGTGTGCACGGTCGAGCCGAAAACGTCCCGGTTCTCGAGCACCACCGGACCGAAGTGGCAGCCGATGCGGATCGAGACCGGCTGACCCTCGACCTTCAGTTGCGAGTGCTTGGAGATGTGCTGCTGCATCAGCGCGGCCGCATTGAGGGCCTGGTCGGCGCTCGGGAACGTCGCCATCACCTCATCGCCCATCGTCTTGATGACCGTTCCCTGCTGCTGCTCGGTCGCACTGCGCATCACGTCGATGCAGGTCGCGACCATGTCGCGGGCTCGAAGATCGCCCATCAACTCGTAGAGTCGCGTCGATCCGACCACATCGGCAAACAGGATGGCGAGCTCGATGTCTTTTCCCATGCAGCAAATCGACGGCACCGCGCCGACAATCTCTCAGGGGTTCCGCGGCGTGGCAATTCTCACCGATTATACGCGACTGCCGTGCCTGGGGACCGAAGTAGCGCGGCGGCACGGCGCAGCGGCTCGACGCCCTCGTGTGAGCCGCGGGCGCCCTCGCTCAGGAGGCGGCGAAACTCGCGTGCTCCGGGCTCGCCTGCGCACAACCCGAGCATGTGCCGGGTGATCGATGCCAGGCGCTCGCCCGCGGCCAACTGACGCTCCGCGTAGGCGGTCATCCGCTCGAGCAGCGCCGCGCGCGACACCTCCGGCGAGCCCTCCGCGGCGTGGAGTGCAGCGTGCAGCTCGGCGAGCAGGAACGGGTGGTGGTAGGCCTCCCGACCGAGCATCACCCCGTCGCACCATCGAAGCGCATCGAGCACCGCCTCCGCCGTGCGCAACCCTCCGTTCACGACGACGGTCAGCCCCGCGTGCTCGCTCTTCAGGCGACGCACCACCTCGTAGCGGAGCGGCGGCACCTCGCGGTTCTCCTTGGGCGAGAGTCCACCGAGCACGGCCTTACGCGCGTGCACGATCACGGCGCCGCAGCCCGCCGCGCGCATCGCCGCGACGAATTCCTCGAGCGCGGCGCGATCGCGCTCATCGAAGCCGCGCATCGCCGCACTCGCATCCGCTCCCTTGCCCCAGACGACGCCGATGCGCATCTTCACCGTCACCGCAACGCGCACGGCGGCGCGCATGGCGGCGATGCAGTCCGCCACCCGCCGCGGCTCGCCCATGAGACACGCGCCGAACGCACCGCTCGCGACCCGCTCGCTCGGGCAGCCGCAGTTGAGATTGATCTCATCGTAGCCCGCCTCCTCGCCCGCCCGTGCCGCCGCGGCGAGCGCATGCGGTTCGCTCCCCCCGAGCTGCAGCGCGAGCGGGTGCTCCTCTGCATCGAACGCGAGCAGTCGCGCGCGATCACCGCGCAGGATCGCCTGCGCGGTGATCATCTCCGTGTAGAGCAGCACGCGCGGGGAGAATCCGCGCAGAAAGTACCGGCAATGCCGGTCGGTCCAGTCCATCATCGGAGCGACGCAGAAACGGCGGGACAGTCTTTGGGATTTCCTTGTCAGTTCAGAGGCTTCCAGGTTTATATCCACGGCTCATGTCGTACCATTTTCGGCCGACTTTGCCCACCCGGACCTGCAAAGAACGTCACTCCTCCTTTAACCCCAGTGCCAGCGCATTCCCGGTGGCACCGTAGTATTTGTACGGCAGGAATTTTCCTGTCATGCCGATTTGCACGCGGTCGCCCTTGGGATCGGCCTTGCGCGTGATGTCCATGTCGAAGTCGATTGCCGACATGATGCCGTCGCCGAAGTCTTCCTCGATCAGCGCCTTCAATGCAGGCCCGTTGACCATGATCAGCTCGTAGAAGCGGTAGATCAGCGGGTCGGTCGGCGGCATCGGCGTGCCGGTGCCGCGCATCGGCACCTCGTTGAGCATCGTCTCCTCGGCCTTGGAAAGGCCGAACAGCTTTGCCGCCGCGGCGGCCATGGGCTTGGTCATCTTCTGCTGGCCGAGCACGCCGC
>DATKPY010000014.1:0-68646 GCA_035523875.1 Steroidobacteraceae bacterium | reverse complement strand
GCTTGACGAGCTCGCCCCACGCCTGCGCACCTCGCCCCTGCCGAACACTCTCCGCCATTGCTCGCTCCGGTTGTGAATCCGGCGCGACACTGCCCAACTCGGTGCGCGTGGTGGAAGAACGCCGCAGGCTTACCGCTTACGTTTCGGGCGATAGGGCTGCTGGCCCGCATCTATTCGCGCCCAGTATCCGCGGCCTGGAACTGGGATGCCCAAGCGGCGACAGCGTTTGGCGAGCCCGACATCGGATATCCCGAAGTCTTTGGCCAGGTCGCGCATCGGTTTCGACCAGACCAGCTCATAGAGATCTTCGCGGGACAGGGTGAACGGCTTTTCGTCGTGTTCAGTCATAGCGGCGTGGGGACGGGTCGGGGGTAGAGCCGCCAGACGCCCGAAGGAGGCGCCGTACCTGATTTGAGAAGTTTCTAGATATCGTAGCTAGACTACGATTTGGGAGACTTTTCTAAGTTGGCTCCTATTTAGAAAAGTGCTATAAATCGTAGTGTGGCTACGATATCGACAAACAAATTAAATGACCTCCTGAGCCAGTGGGCGCCGGGCTCTCCAGTGGCATCCGAAGACCTCGCCAAACGAGGCATATCGGCCGACCTCGCGGTTCATTATGTCAAGGCGGGTTGGCTAGTTCGACTTGCCCACGGCGTTTACAGCCGGCCCGGCGAGTCTCTCTCGCTGCATCCCTGTCTAAAGTTCCTCGAACGAAAGATCCAAGGGCTGCATGTGGGAGGAAAGACAGCCCTCGATTGGTACGGCGTACGCCAGTACGTCTCCCAGAGACCAGTTACCCACCTCTACGGGTGGAAGGCCGCGAAACTCCCCGAGTGGTTCACGAAGAGGTTTGCTGGCGACTATCACCGAAAGCGGCTCTTCAAGGAGGAGCCCAACAAACTTCTACATGCCGGTCCCTTCGAGAAGCAGACCAATGCGCCACTCGTTTCAGAGCCGGAGAGGGCGCTACTCGAAGTGCTGAGCGATGTTGGGGTACGGCAGTCGCTGCAGGAGGCACGTGAACTCACGCAGAGTGCCCACACACTTCGATCCGATGTGATGCGGGAACTGCTGCGCACATGCACCAGCATCAAGACGGTTCGGCTCTGTTTACAGCTTGGTAAGGAATTCGCGTTGCCCTGGGTGACAAAGCTAGATCCAGCTGAACTGCCTCTGGGTAGCGCTCGCCCCTGGGTATCCCGGTCGTCCGAAGGACTGCTTGTGATCAAGCGATGAATCGCATCTACCTCGACACCGCCCGTCTGTTGACCCAGGTAGCCCCGCTCGTCTTTGTAGACGATCGATTGGCACTCAAGGGCGGTACCGCGATCAACCTTTTTATCCGGGACATGCCCCGATTGTCCGTTGACTTGGACCTTGTCTTCACGGATCACACCGTGGGGCGCAAAGATGCGCTCGCCCGAATCAACGCTGCTGTCAGGGAGGCGGCAAAGAGATTGCAAGCGCGGGGACTTGACGTTCACGTGCCGGATGCTGGTGGTGACGGTGAAACCAGACTGCTGATTCGCCGGGCCGGCAGCGAGGTAAAGGTCGAGATAAACACGGTCATTCGCGGCACGGTGCATCCTGTGCGCCGGGCCGCGTTGACGCGAATGGCTCGCGAAACACTGCTGGCCGAGATCGAGATTCCCGTTCTTGCACTTGAAGACGTGTACGGCGGCAAGCTCGTCGCTGCACTCGATCGGCAGCATCCCCGCGATCTTTTCGATGTAATGC
This sequence comes from Steroidobacteraceae bacterium, assembly GCA_035523875.1. Lineage (GTDB taxonomy): Bacteria > Pseudomonadota > Gammaproteobacteria > Steroidobacterales > Steroidobacteraceae > JASHUC01. The sequence continues at coordinate 66,906 of DATKPY010000014.1, read as the reverse complement.
AGCTATTGGCGCACGAAGGGATTACTGCGGCGATTCGGCGCGCGTTTGTTGTCTACCTCGCGAGCCACAACAGACCGGTCCATGAAGTTCTGTTCCCAGAATTGCGCGACATTCGCGCCGACTACGAACAGAACTTCGTAGGAATGACGACTGAGCCGATCGGACTTGCCGCGCTCGTCGAAGCACGCGACCGGATGATCAAAGAGCTGCAGGCTGGCCTCGACGCGAATGAGCGGCGTTTTCTGCTGTCCCTCGTTCGTGCAGAGCCTGACTGGAAAGCCTTGGATATCGCGCACGCCCGCGATCTTCCGGCAATCCGCTGGAAACTGCAGAACCTAACCCGTCTGCAGGGTAAGCGGCCGGAGCAATTTGAGCTGCAGTACACTGCGCTAGCTGAAAGGCTAGATCGGTAGTTTAGTGGCGGAATGTGCTGCATGACATTGTGAAGCACACCAATGCCTGATCAGGATTTACTTGCCAAGTTGCAGGCTGAGAACGCCAGGCTAGTCGCGCTGCTGGAATCGCACCGAATTGAATGGCGTCAGCCGCCCGCGTCGCTGCCAGCGACCTTGGAGCCGTCGAGGCTGTCGACTGGCGAGAAAGTTGCGCTATTTCGTCGTCTATTCCGTGGACGGACCGATGTCTACCCGACCCGTTGGGAGAGCAAGACAACCGGCAAATCCGGCTACGCACCCGCCTGCGCCAACGAATGGCGAGCCGGCGTCTGCGAAAAGCCGCGCATCAAATGTAGCGACTGCCCCAACCGCTCGTTCATCCCGCTTTCCGACGCAGTGATATACAGCCACCTCGCCGGGGAGCACACCGTCGGTGTGTATCCCTTGCTGGAGGACGACAGCTGCTACTTTCTCGCCGTCGATTTCGACGAGGCGGAATGGCGGGACGATGCGCGAGCGTTCGTGCAGTCCTGTGAGGCCCTTGGTGTTCCTTCGGCTTTGGAGATTTCCCGGTCCGGGCAGGGCGCTCACGCCTGGCTGTTCTTCGCCGGCCGGGTTGCGGCTCGTGACGCAAGGCGCTTAGGCACGGCCATCATTAGCCACACGTGCGCTCGTACGCGGCAGCTTCAACTCAAATCCTACGACCGACTGTTTCCCAATCAGGACACGATGCCCAAGGGCGGGTTTGGCAACCTGATTGCGTTGCCGCTGCAGAAGGGGCCACGCGAGACTGGGTGCAGTGTGTTCGTCGACGCCGAGCTGCGGCCGTACCCGGATCAGTGGGCGTTCTTAGCGGCTATCCGGCCGATGGACGCTCATGACATCGAGCCCACCATATTGCGGGCCACGGGCGGTGCACATCCGCTCGACGTTACGTTTATCGACGAGGAGGACTTGTCGACGCCCTGGAGGCGCCAAAGTACGTCGACCACGAAACTCGCCGGACCAATGCCGAAATCCCTCGGTCTGACGCTTGCCAATCTGATCTACTTCGAAAAGGCGCAACTGCCGCAGGCACTGGCCAATCGACTCATCCGATTGGCAGCCTTTCAGAATCCAGAGTTCTACAAGGCTCAGGCCATGCGGATGTCGGTTTGGGACAAGCCGCGGGTCATTGGTTGCGCCGAGAACTACCCGCAGCACATAGCGCTGCCCCGTGGGTGTCTGGAGGCGGCGCTGTACTTACTGCGCGATAACGGTATCGCCGGTGATCTGCGAGACGAGCGATTCCGCGGCCAGCCCCTGGAAGTGGGTTTCGTTGGACGCTTGCGGATGGATCAGGAAGTTGCCGTCTCAGCGATGTTGCATTACGACTATGGTGTCTTGTGCGCGCCGACAGCCTTTGGCAAGACGGTTGTCGCTGCCGCGATGATCGCGCGTCGTCGTGTGAACACACTGGTGCTGGTACACCGCACGGAGTTGCTAACGCAGTGGCAGGAGCGGCTGCAAGCTTTTCTTGGTGTCGATAAAAAGCTTGTCGGCACCATTGGCGGCGGCAAGGCGAGACCTACCGGAAACATCGACATCGCCGTTATGCAATCGCTGTCTCGCCAGGGGGAAGTGAATGCACTGGTCGAGAAGTATGGGCAGGTAATCGTCGATGAATGCCACCACGTCGGCGCCGTCTCCTTCGATGCCATACTGAGGCGGGCGAAGGCGAAGTACGTACTTGGTCTGACCGCGACGCCGATCCGTCGCGATGGGCAGCAGCCGATCATCTTTATGCAGTGTGGCCCGATTCGACACACAGCGGCGAGACCCGTCGGGGCTCCGCACGACCTGGAAGTAGTGCCCCGATCGCGATTTGCGGAAATCGATTTACCGCCGGAAGCCGGCATTCAGGACGTGTTTCGTCACCTCGCGACTGACGACGAACGGACGAGAGCCATCGCGGCGGAAGTCAAGGATGCCTTTGCGCAAGGTCGCAAGGTGCTGGTGCTGACCGAGCGCACCGAGCATCTTGACGCGATCACGACCGCCTTGAACGGCCAGACTCCGCCGCCGCTGGTGCTGCACGGCCGGATGTCCCGCAAGCAGCGCAGAGCCCTCATCGCCGAGCTGGACGCCCTGCCGGCAGACGCACCACGCATTCTGTTGGCCACCGGCAAATTGGTCGGTGAGGGCTTTGACCATCCGGCGCTGGACACCTTGGTATTGGCGATGCCGGTCTCGTGGAAAGGTACGTTGCAGCAATACGCCGGGCGCCTGCACCGGGAGCACGCGGGCAAGGCCGACGTGCGAATCATCGATTTCGTCGACACCGGTCACCCGGCTTTGCTTCGGATGTGGGAGAGGCGGCAGCGTGGGTATCGGGCGATGGGATACCGCGTGGGTTCTGCAGATTCATCCAGCAAGTTGGTCTACCGCCGGAGCGGCGTTGAGGTCGACTGAAAGTCGACCGGTAGAGACCCGCCGCCCCGGCAACTGCGGGGTTTCTGTGGAGATTCCACGCATCGGGCGTACTATCACCAGCAGTACTTGGCGAAGAATCCGGACGGATATTGCCCGGATCACTCGTGCCGGGTCAGCTTCAGATCCGCGGAGTTACGGGCGGGGGAGAAGGCGTAGTCGCAGGAGTGACCCTGTTGCCAGCGGGAAGACGGAGCGTTACGTGCTGTTGGATTGAAGACCCTGCAGAATTTTGCAGGAATACGCCGGCCTTTTCGCCGCTGAAGTCTACCGGAATTCTACCGATGACTCCGGCTTGGGAAAGTCCGCGGCGAAGCAATCGACCCGAGGGGGTTTCAGCTTTTGGGGAACGCAAGGTTGGCTGCGCTGATCCACTGTCGCGGCAGGTTGCCATGAATCCCGTGTTTCTGGGCGACATCCGCAACGACAGTGTTGGGCCGCAGCGCCTGCGCCACGAGCTGCAGCGCGATACTTGCGTTACGACCTGAGGGGTGCGTGGTAGGTCCTTCGTGTGCACGTGCATGCGCAGTGGGCGATTCGCGGCTCTAAACGCGATTGCGAGGGAGAAGGCAATGGTGACTGATTCTATCCGTGCGGCGAGCCGGTCTGCTTTGTTGGGTGTCATTCTGGGCGTGCTGTCGATCGGCGTGTCTGCATCTGCGTACGCCTCTGAACCGCAGACGCTCTCCGATCTCATCCGTGCCGGGGAGCGTGATGCGGCGCTGGCCGCGATCACCTCACCTGATATCGACGTCAATGCAGCAGATCCCGATGGTTCCACCCCGTTGATGTGGGCGACCTACACGGTCGATCATGAGATGGTCCGTGCGCTGCTGAAAAAAGGCGCCAAGGCCCGGGTCAGCAACCGCTTCGGCAGCTCGCCACTGGAGGAGGCGGTCAAGGTTGCGGACGCCGACATGGTGAAGATGCTGCTCGATGCGGGGGCCGATCCGGAATCGCCCAACTCGGATGGGCAGACTGCCCTGATGCTGGCCTCCAGCGTCGGTTCGCTGCCGATCGCGCAGATGCTCATTGCCCATGGCGCATCCGTGAACACCGTGGAGCGGTTCCGCGGCCAGACGGCGCTGATGTGGGCGGCCGCGGAAAACCATCCTGACCTGGTCGATCTGCTGCTCAAACACGGTGCGAGCAAGGAGATCAACCTGCGCGCGAAGTACGACGACTGGCCGCGACAGATCACCTCCGAGCCACGCGCGCAGTTCCGCCAGGGTGGCGGGTTCACCGCCCTGCTGTATGCGATGCGTGCCCGCTGCTACCGCTGCGCGGTATCGCTGGTGAAGGCGGGTGCCGATATCGAGGAGCCCAATCCGGAAGGCATCACACCGCTCCTCAACGCCCTCGACAACCGCGCCTGGGACATTGCCATGTTCTTGCTGGACAGGGGAGCCAATCCAGGCGCATGGGACATGTACGGCCGCACTCCGCTGTATGTCGCCGTGGACATGAACTCCTTCACCGGTCCGTGGGGATTTGGTCCACCCGATCTCTCGTTCGGACACCAGCCCGACCGCGACCCGCCCCCACCGGGTAAGTTCAAAGGCATGGATGTGGTAAACCGTCTGCTCGCCATGGGGGTTGACCCGAACCATCAGCTGACCCGCATGCGGCCGACCACCAACGGCCGCGGCCGCTTCGCGGACTACATGCTGCGTGATGGCGCCGGGCCGCTGCTGGTTGCAACGCTGAGCTACGACGATGTGGCGATCAAGGCGCTGCTGGCACATGGCGCGGCGCCGGACCTGCCCAATGTCTTCCGGCTCACCCCGCTGATGCTGGCCGCCGGCTCCAACGATGAAATCCGGATCATGCAGCGGAAGCAGCCGGACCTGCAGGCCCGCGCCATCAAAGTGGTTGACCTGCTGCTGGATGCCGGCGCGAATGTCAACTATCGCGTCACGGACAGCCAGACCCACACCGCGCGGGTTGCCGGCAGGCGAGGTGTCGACGCGGAAGGCCAGACTGCGTTGATGGCCGCGGCACGACTGGGCTGGGACCAGATGGTGAAGCACCTGCTGGAACGCGGGGCGGATCCAACGCTGCGCGATGCTACCGGCAAGACCGCTCTTGACTTTGCACGGACACCTGCGCCGGAGGTCGGGGGGCGCCATGGCCCGGCGGATCCGGCCCGCGTCGCGACCGTGGAGATTCTGGCAGCTGCGGAGCACAAGTCTTGAACCGGGAAGCATCAGGATCGGCTGATGTGGCTGAGGCGGTCGCAGGCGAGATGGTCTACCGAAGGAATGACATCAACGTCTACTGCGCGGATTGGTAACCTCAAGAGACAGCATCGGTAGTGCGAAAAGGACACCCGAGTCTCGCCAAAGCCATTTTTCCTGAATGTCGTAGAGCGCCAACTGCGCCAACAGCGCCGGCAGCAGCGCTGCCGCCGTCATTACGAAAATGTACGTCATGACCGTTTTTGCAAGATATCGGTCAAGCAACGACAACCTCGCTCCAGCGGCCGGTCGGAGGGCCAACAAGAGCGCCGAGAACCCGGCGAGGCTGATCATCAGGAGAGCCAACGTGTACAAAAGGGTTGCGCTTTCGTTGTGCGCGCCCACGAGAAGCGCAGAAGCCGTAGTCGAAGGTACACCGAGGGTGCCGCCGGGAAGCGGTACGGTGGAAGGCGTTGCAACCTTGCGGGATTGGCTGGTGGTGGCGAGGTCCGCCCCGGCGCACTCTAGTCTTTTTGCGCTGGCTCGAGCAGACGCTGCGTGAATGTTCGCCGCTGCGATGAAAACTGATCAACGCACGCGCGCAAGTACGGGCTCAGCTGCTGTTTCGCGTAGGTGCTATAGCCCACGTTGCGCAACTCGCTCAAGGTCCGACCGTAGCCGTCCAGAAGGTCTGCCGCCAGGACCTTCCCGGTGCGCCGCGCAGTGACGCGTGTGGATGCCGAGAGCCAACGGACTCGGTTGGGCAGCGCACGGACGGCTGCGATCGCCATGAGAGATGACGTCTCGTAGATCGATCGTCCCTGGCGCGTCGACTCTTGCTTGATGTCCTTCCACTGCTTGGCGATCGCAGTGGGGGACGGGGACCGCGGCGGCTTGGCGCTTTGCGCCTGGCTGCGAATCGCCTGCCATTCCTTGCGCAGTTCCGCGACATTGAGCGGCGGGGCGTTGATCGCTTGGGCGAGCCGTGAGGAGGTCCGCTCAAGCCCGTCCAACAGCTGGTCCACGCTCTCAAACTGTGTCGCCTCGTCGAGGAGGCCTTCCTCCTTGAGCGCACTCGCGATTTCCGGAATGAGATGGCGCCCCAGGCCGCTCAGATCGGCGAGCGCCGCGAGCGCCCACACCGGTGAAACTCGAAAAGCGACAATGCCGAGCAGTTCTATCGCGTGACCGACTCCGCGCCTCGCAAGGAAGCGATCCGGATGCGGTTGCTCGCTGCGATAGACACCCTTCGTGCCGCCGACTTGTTCGATCAGGTAGCGCAGGGTCGTGTCGACCAGGGTCTTGTACAGCGCGCTGCGGCGCACGGCCGCCGGCAGCGCCACCTCGGTCACTTCGCGCAACAGACCGGCGCTGAAGCCGAGGGCGGTGCGGATCGCGCGCTCCGGCAGTGAGAGTATGTAAGCGCTTGAGGCCACGCTAGGTTGCGCCCGAGGGTCCTGGATACGCCGAACCCAATGTGCGCAGGTCACGCGGGGTCAGTGTCAGTGAAAGCGCCTGCGCATTCTCCTTGGTATGCAGTGGAGAGCCCGATTCGGGAATTGCGATGACGTTTCCACCGCGGATCACCCACGCAAGCGCGACAGCGGCCGCCGAGCACTGGCGCGCAGCGCCGAGCTGCTCGAGCGCGCGGTCGCCGACCAGCAGATGATGGTCGCCGCCGAGCGGAGAATACGCCATCACCGGCATGCCGTGCTGCGCGCACCAGGGCAGAAGGTCGCGCTCAATGCGACGGTTGTGGAGACTGTACGGGACTTGATTGGTCGCACAGCGATGCCCGTCCGGAACGCGGAACAGATCCTCCATCTGACCCGTGTCGAAGTTGGATACACCCCAGGCGAGAATCTTCCCGGCCGCGCGGAGTTGTTCGAATCCGGCCACGACGGCGGAGAATTGTGTGCTCGGGACTGGCGAATGCAGCAAATAGAGATCGAGATGGTCGGTGCCAAGACGGGCGAGGCTCGCCGCGCAGGCGCGGGCGATGCCATCTCCGGCCACTTCATCGGCCTCGACCTTGGAGACGAGGAATACGCGGTCGCGCCGACCGGCGATCACACGACCGAGGAATTGCTCGGAGCGGCCGTCTCCGTAGTTTCCGGATGTATCGATCAATGTCATGCCGAGCGAAACTCCGGTGCGCACCGCCTCTTCTTCGACGGCGAGCGGATGCCTTCCCTGTCCCAAATGCCAGGCGCCTTGGCCGACGGCCGGGACACTGGTGCCGTCCGGAAAACTGACGGCATGCTCGCCGGTGTTCGCCGATGCGCCGGTGGCGGCAACCGCTCGGTCACTGCCTTGGACAAGCAATCCCCCGAGGGCGGGCAACGACGCTCCGAACGCAGTAAAGCGCGCATTGAACTGCCGTCGGGTAAGCAAGGATGTGTTCATGGTAACCGTCTCCCCATCTCCAACCCGCTCGCGTGCCCCGGCGCTCGTCCGTCCGGCGCCCGCTCGCGGATGTCTCACTTGCCGACACGCGCCGCCAGGTGCGGCGGATAACGGTCACCCTGAACGGCGATGCCGGCCAGCGCGCCGTCGATCTGGCGTACGTCGTCCGCGGTCAGCTCGAGCGTTGCGGCTCCGACGTTCTCCTTCAGTCGGTGCAATTTCGTGGTCCCCGGAATCGGCACGATCCAGGGTTTTCGCACGAGCAGCCATGCCAGGGCAACCTGTGCCGCGGTCGCGCGCTTCTTCGACGCCATCGATGCGAGCAGATCGACGAGAGCCTGGTTCGCTCTGCGCGCCGCAGGCGAGAAGCGCGGCACGATGTTGCGGAAGTCGTCCTTGGCGAAGGCCGTGCTTTCGTTGATCTTGCCGGTGAGAAAGCCCTTGCCGAGCGGGCTGAATGCAACGAATCCGATGCCTAACTCCTCGCACAGGGGCAGTACCTGCGCTTCGGGCTCGCGCCACCACAGCGAATATTCGCTCTGCAGCGCCGCTACCGGATGGACCGTGTGCGCACGGCGGATCGACTGTACGCCTGCTTCCGAGAGACCGAAGTGTTTGACCTTGCCCTGGCGAATCAGGTCTCTAACGGTGCCCGCCACGTCCTCCATGGGGACATTCGGATCCACGCGATGCTGATAGAACAGGTCGATGCGGTCGGTCCTCAGTCGCTGGAGCGATGCGTCGGCGACTTCCCGTATACGCTCGGGGCGACTGTCGAGCCCGGCGGTGGTGTCGCCGTTCGTGAAGCCGAACTTCGTGGCGATCACCACCTGGTCGCGGATGGGAGCCAGTGCTTCGCCGACGGTCTCCTCGTTCGTGAAGGGACCGTAGGCCTCGGCAGTATCAAACAGCGTCACTCCGAGCTCGAAGGCGGTGCGGATGAGGGAGATTGCACTCGGCTTGTCGAGAGCTGGACCATACGCGAAGTTCAAGCCCATACAGCCGAAGCCGATAGCGGATACCTCCGGACCGTTCTTTCCCAGTTTTCGCCTCTCCATCTGCGTCTCCTTAGAAGTTCGCGGGGCAACGCGGCCCAAATTACCAAGTGGGAAGGCGCCTGATTAGATGGCAAAATACACTTGAGTCTATGAGTGGAATTCATGAATGCGGCAACGCAACGTAAGCGACCTGTTGGCCTTCGTGTCCGTTGCGCGCGAGCGCAGCTTCACCAGGGCGGCCGCGAAGCTCGGGGTATCGCAATCCGCGCTGAGTCACACGATCCGCGGGCTCGAGCTGCGACTCGGCGTTCGCTTGCTGGCGCGGACCACACGCAGCGTCTCGCCAACCGAGGCCGGCGAGCGGCTACTTCGGACGGCGGCTCCTCGGTTTGCGGAGATCGAGGCGGAGATCTCGGCATTGAGCGATCTGCGGGACAAGCCCGCGGGGAACATCCGCATTACGGCCGGTGAGCACGCGGCCAACGCGATCCTGTGGCCCGCGCTGCAACGGGTCTTGCCGGATCATCGCGACATCCACGTCGAGGTGATCGTCGATTACGGGCTGACCGATATCGTTGCCGAGCGCTTCGATGCCGGTGTTCGCCTCGGAGAGCAGATCGCGAAGGACATGATTGCGGTTCGCATCGGACCGGACATGCGCATGGCGGTCGTGGGGTCACCTGCGTACTTTGAGAGAAGAAAGCGACCGCAAACGCCGCGGGATCTGACCGGGCACGACTGCATCAATCTGCGTCTCCCCACCTTCGGAGGGCTTTATGCGTGGGAGTTCGCGAGGAACGGGCGCGAGCTCAACGTCCATGTCGAAGGGCAGCTCGTATTCAACAACATCGCCCTGCGGTTGAACGCCGCGCTCGCCGGGCTCGGACTCGCGTATCTCCCGGAGGATGAGGTTCAAGCCCATGTGGCGGCTGGCCGGCTTGTCCGCACACTCACCGATTGGTGCCCGTCGTTCTCGGGATACCACCTCTATTACCCGAGCCGCAGCCAGTCGTCGTCGGCGTTTGCGCTCGTGGTCGATGCGCTCCGGTTTCGCAGCTAGGGCACGAATCGATGCACGGCGGATTCGAGCGGCCGCGGTTCGCGTGGAGCGAGTGGGCCCCCTTCAGGGCTCTTGTGAAAGGGCGGTATCGGGCGGGAGGTGGGGCTGCACATCGAGGATGATCGCGGTGCGCAGCCGACCGAACCCCGCGACCAGCTCCGGCGACAGTTCGAGCTTGAAGCTTCCGCGGGAGAAGAGGCTCACGTCCAGCTCCACGACGCCCCCTTCCGCGTTCAGCTGATCGAGCAGTGCGTGGGCGCGGCGCAGGTGGTCAAGGACCTGGATCAGCACAGTCTCGACGGAATTCTCTGCGGAGGAGAGCTGCGGCTGGTCCATCAGCCGCCCAGTCCAATAGCTCTCGCGATAGACGCCGTCGAGACCGCGGCCCTCGGGATCGCGGCGCGGCTCGCCTGCTTGCCAGGTATGCTGCGGCTCGCGGGAGAGCGCGTCGGTGATCCGACGCGGGTCGATTGTAGGGTGGCGGATGCGCAGAGAGATGGTGAACTCATAATCGCTCATGGTTCAGCCCATCGCTCGGGTCGGAGCGGCATCACACCCCGCGGCGCTGGGTGTGAGCCGGTGAGCTGCGCGCGCCCATGGGTTCACACCTGGCCGTATTGCGCTGCGGCGGCCGAGCCGCCGCAGCGCAATCGAGCGGCGCTTCAGTAGCGGCGCGGCCCGCGGTTGCCACCGCCCGGACGCTCGCGATCCTGCGCTTCGTTGACCTTGAGGGTTCGGCCATCGAAATCCGTGCCGTTCAACGCCTGCATGGCGCGTGAGGCATCGGCATTTGACATCTCCACGAATCCGAATCCGCGCGGGCGACCCGTGTCGCGATCGGTGATCAGGGAGACCTTTTCGACGGTTCCGTGCTTGGCGAACAGCTCGCGCACGCCCTCATCGGTTGCCGTGAAAGGAAGATTTCCAACGTATAGTTTGGTCACTGAACTTACCCATTAAGAGAAAGGAAAAGCGGCCAGGTAGAACCTGGATCCTGGTTCGCGAAGCTTTGCGAGGGTGCAGAGATTTGGCCGCAAGGAATCGCCATGCATGGAAGGCGAGCAAGGGACAAATTCAGTCAAGCCGAAAGGTTACGAGCCGGCCGCGATCATACAGCAATTCCGGCGGCGTTGCCGCACTTTCTCAGGGTGTGGCCTCGGGCGTGTATCCGGCCCTCGGTTGCGTTCCGGCTCGGGAAAGCGCACCGTGTCGGAGCATCGAAAGCCGTCGATTTGGGTTGACGGACGGCGATCCTCGGTTACGCCCGAGGGAGCGCTCCTGCTTAGAAAGCGGGCGAATCGAGAGCCGGGCCGTGGGCGCGTCCTGTCTCGGGACAGTGCCGACCCGACGAGCGTCGCTGCACACTCATTGAGGAGCTTGACTGGAATGAATCTCAGCCTGGCGGACGCCTTCGGAAAGTTCGGCGCCAAGCCCTACAATCGGCTGCGAGGACTCTCCGCGGTCGCGGCCGATGGGGCGGTGGTGCTCAACTGCTCGCCGGCGCTGTTCGGACACCCCTCCAAAGGGGTGCTGCGGTACGAAGACAAGCTCTCGCGGGAGGCGGTCGGCTCCCGGGACACCGACCTGCTCGCGCAACATCTTGCGCTCGCGCGTGATGGCGCACTGCCGATCCGGATGGTGATCACCGCGCCCGTGAGTGAAAAGAGGGACGGCGGCCGTTGTCACATACGGGCCGATCTCATCGGCAAGGTTGTCGAGTTCGATGGCGATCACTTCATTGTGGATTTCATCCGACTCAATGAGAAGGACGAAGGCGCCGGCCGAAGGCGCAAGTGAGCACCTCGGGCGTCCGGCTATCCGACCCAGAGTGTCCGCCGATCGCGTAGCTCGGCGGTAATTCGCAGGGCGCTTCCAAGCACGTGAGACGGGGACGCCGGCCCATTTAGCACGCCTGCGAAGTGCAATCCTCAAGCCGCATCTGACAACCGACGGCCTGCCGCGGGTCAGCCGGCTGCGACTCTCATTTTCCGCTGCCGGGAGTCGACTCTTGCGGCGACTCGACCGACGGCTCTGATGGTCCACTCTCGGCGGAACCCGGCCGAGCCGAGCGGCGTTGCTGTTTCTCTTGCTGCCGAGCCTTCCTGGCCAGCTCTTTTTGCTTTCGTGCGTGGTGATAGTTCGGTCTGGGCATTAGGGCTCCGTTGTGAGTGTGTCGAGAATGCACGGCGTGCCGGGTGCCGAGAGGGCCGCGCGTGCACACGCGCCCAAGCGGATCCGGAGAACCCCGTCTGTCTACTTATACTCCTTCATGTCCGGATTGGCGGCTGAAATCGACCCGGGAAGCCCGACAGCTCACCTCTTTGGTGTAGTCTGTATCGGTCTGAAGTCTTTCGTTCTGTGCGCCGCTCACTTTCAGAATCGCCGTGACAGGTAGCGTCGGCGGAATCCCACGCTGCCGAGGGACCGCGGCGATGCGAACGCAGGCCCCCGCAGTACGCGCGAGACCTCAGCGGGAGAACCGATGACTCTCAACGATCAGCCTGCACAAGGCACCGTCCAAAGCCGCAGCTCCGCGGAGCTGAACATCGACTATCGTGCGCGCCGTGCGCTCGAGGAGGCCGAGCGTGCCGAGCGGAAACTGCGGGAGTTGCAGGAACAGTGCTCTGAGCTCAATTCAGCTCGTGTACGCGTACGCGCATGGGAAAAGGCGCATGGCCTGCGCTTGCCGGCCGATACGACGCATCCGATTCTGCTCATCGTCGCGGCGGCCACGCGATTGACGCTCGCGGAGGTACTCGAGGAGCAGAGGGCGCGCGTCGTCGGCGCCGAGCATGCTTGACCATCGGAATGAGCGTCGGCCCCGGCGGCCACCGGGCCGGTCTCATGGTCGTTGTGCCTGCGATAACAGGGGCACAGGATCGCTCTGGTTCGTGTAAAATGACAGGCGGCTCGAATCTTTCGTCTTGCCCGTCCTTGGCCCGAGCCCATTGGCAATCCGCGGCCAAAGCCAGACACCTCAGAAGTTCGTTCGAACCGTGGCGAGTGCGTACCTGCGAGCGTCGCACTCTACTTTCGTGGCGTTTCGGTGAGATCGTCGACACTTTCAGGATGCAGTGCGCTTGAGTAGATATGGCTCAGCGAAGGCGAGCGGCGGAGAGGCTGCCGCACAGGTGCCTGCGCTGCGCGCCTGCTTCCCGAACGTGGAGGAACTACGCATCGAGCTCCAGTTTGATCAGGAATCGGGTTGGGCACCGTCAAGCCAAGTGCACATCCTGCATCCAGCGGCGCGCCTCTCGTTGCGCTATCCGTGTCCCTTGCCCGGCTGTACCGGGTGGTTCGAGCTTGCGGGACCGGTTACCGAGTTGTTGAAAAGCTCCGCCACGTCCTTCGCGTCGGACGCCCGCTGTGCAGGCGTGAGACCGCGCAAGGCGAATGAGGATACGACTTGCAGGGGGCATTTGAACTATCGCATCACCGCGCGCTACGCGCGCGTGCGGCGCTGACACGCAGCCGGACTCAGCCCTCAATGCATGTAACGCAGGCATGAGGCTCTTGCAAGCCGACGTGGGCTCCGCGCAAGCGCGCGGCGAACGGACGGGGACCGGGGCGTCCGTGCCTGCGGTGGGCGTTGTGAGACCGCCGCTCACGCGGATCCTGGTTGTCGATGGCAACGCTTCCCGATGCGCAGGCATCGCTTCGCTGATCGAGGGCATCAGCCCGTTCGATACTCGGCTTGCCCAGGTGGCGGAGATCGCCCTGGCGATTGCCAATGACTTTCTGCCTGCCATCATCCTCATCAATACGGATCTGCCTCACCTCGCCGGTTATCGTCTGGCCTCAGTCCTGCATCTGCGCCCGTTTCGGTCCCAGGCCAGGCTGATCGCGCTTACCGCCGAAATTGCCGCGGCAGACCGCCGCCGGGCGCTCGCGGCCGGCTTTGAGCAATATCTCAGTCTGCCCGTGGAACGAGCCGCGCTCGAGAGGGTGCTCACGCCGGTACGCACTCACGGGCGCTCCGGCAAGCCTCATCACTAGTGGTCGGCCGCCATGCGGGCGCGGCCGCGCACCCGCCGCTGCGCTGCGGCCCAGAGGCCGCATCAGACCTTTAGCACAAGACCCCCGAGGGCCGGATCCGAGAAACTATCCCGGCCAGTCTCGATATGGCCCGCCAAGCGCGCCTCGAACGTCGGGTCCTCGGCAACCGTGACGATCACGTCGTACCAGCCGAAGCACTCTTGCCGCGACCACCTATCCTCGAACGATCCGCCGGGTTGAATGAATCGCGTGACCACGTAGCCGCTGTAGGCATCGAGGACGCTGACCGTTGCATTGGCGGTGCCGAGATTCACGATCTGCCAACCGAGCGACCCGTGACCGTCCTTGTAGTAGCTCGAACCGACTCCGAGAACCGCGGCGCCGCTACCCACGCTGCCCTTGAAGTAGCGCGCGAAGCCGTTCGGGCCGTACACCGAGAGGTCGTAGGCGGAGCCAACGTCCCAGATCCCCGATAGCGTCTTGCCTGCCTCCACCGTATAGGCGCGCACGGTATCGGAGGGATTGCCGGAACGGACCTGAAAGACGGCACCCATCGCGCCCGTGTTGAAGAACTCGAGTTCGACGATGCCGCCTGCGGTGTTTACGCTCCCGACCACATTGAGCTCGTAGGGCACCGCCCGTGCGGGCCGAATGCCCTTCTCCTGCGCCGGAACCCCGATGACCACGTCGCTCGCAGAGGGCACAAAGGTGTTGACGTTACCGCCGGCGAGCTCGTTCGCCGGCGGCAAGTAGCTCGCGGTCGAAAAGAGCCGAGTCTGTGCATCGTTCGGGTTCGCAAAGTTGAACACGGAAGTCAGATCGCCCGATACCGCGCGGCGCCAGGGGGAAATGTTGGGCTCGAACACGCCGAACCGCTTTTCGATGAATTGGATCACCGAGGTGTGATCGAACACCTGCGAGGTGACGTACCCGCCCTTGCTCCACGGCGAGATCGCGAGGAAGGGTACGCGAGTACCGAGCCCGATCGGACCGTTCGGAGTCGAAGTCGTGACGATCTCGTTGTGGAAGTCGACCGTCGAGGCTCCGTATGCCGACGACTGCGGTGCGAATGGCGGCGTCGCATGGTCGAAGCTGCCGTCGGCTTCGTCGTAGTTGACGATGAAGACCGTCTTAGCGAATAGCTCCGGATTCGATACCAGGATGTCGAGGATCTGCGAGATGTACCAGGCGCCGTAGTCGACCGGGTAATCCGGGTGCTCCGTGTAGCCGGCGGGACCGATGAACCAGGAGACCTGCGCAAGAGTTCCCTGCTGCACATCGCTCCGGAAATCGGCGAACAGCTGCTCCTGCCAGGCAAGCCACTCTGCGGAAGGCGCGCCGGCCGCGGGGATGCTGCCGATGATCTCGGTGCCCGTGCAGGCGTTGTCGAAGAGCGGCGATCCGGGCGCGGAAGTCGCATATTGATTGAAGTAGAGGACTGGATTGTCGGTGTAGTTGCCCGCAAAGGAGTTCGAGGTGCCATCGCCGAAATCAGGCGCGAATGTCGTACCGGCCACGTCCTGGTACACCTTCCAGCTCACCCCCGCGGCGTCGAGCACTTCCGGAAACGTCGGAAACGTCCAGTAGGCATTGTTCGGACTCAGCCCGTTACCGGTCATCGGTCCGGCCCCGTGGCCATCCGTGCCGCCGCTGCCGAGGCCGTCCAGGTTGCCGACACAGCCGGAGAAGAGGTACGTGCGGTTGGGATTGGTTGGTCCCATGATCGAGCAGTGGTAGTCGTCGCCGACGGTGAACGCGTCCGCCAGTGCGTAGTGGTACGGAATGTCCTGACGAGTCATGTATGACATGACCATGGGACCGTTCACGGTTGGCCAGCTGTCGTACTGGCCCTCGTTCCAGCAACGATGAATGTTCTGCCAGCTGTGATTGGTTCCGGGGAAGTACGTCAGACCGAGCGTCTGGAGGCCGGCGCTCACGCTCTCTGGATTGACTCGAAACGGCGGAATCACGTACGCGCCGTCCGGTGGTCCGCCGAGCGTGCCGTAGTCGGGTGGCACGCCGAATCCGGCCGCGAGGTTTGCCGCGCCGGCCGGTTGCAGGAACACCGAAGCGAGAGTCGTCCCGGCGCCATTCTGCAGAGGCAGATGAATGTTCACCGCGCGGGGATCCGAGAACCCGCGTACGCCGCGCAAGGTCCCGAAATGGTGATCGAACGGCCGGTTCTCCTGCATCAGGATCACGATGTGCTCGACGTCGCGGACTGTTCCGCTCCGGTAGTTCGCCGGTATGGCGAGCGCCTTGGCGATGTTGGCGCTGAGGCTGCTCGCCACTGCACCCATGCCCATCGCCTTGATGAACCGACGACGATCGACGTTCTTGAATGGGTTGCTCATACGAGGACTCCCGCTCCCTGAGAAAATTCGACCGCCGCGAGCACCGTCAGTCGAGTGACCGGCGTCGCAGCGCTGTGGTCGCAGAGAGTAGCGGCACACGATTGCAACCGAATGAAACTTGCACGATCGGATCGTCTGCGTGGAAGCTACGCGTGTGAGCTCGCTCGCTACCCAGGCCGACTCCGTGACCGCATCGAAGCCGTCGGCGCCGCTCGACCGCCAAGTGGATCAACTCCGCGAGCTCACTCGCGCGCGCCGTCACCACGAGGCGCTCGCGGTCGCGGCAGCGCTCGAGGCCGCCGCCTCCATCGATCGTGAGGTGCTGTTGCTCACCGCAGTGAATCAACGGTGCCTCGATCGCGTGAGCGAAGCGCTCGCGACGCTCGAGCGGCTGGAACAAGGGCATCCGCGCTTCAGCCGCCTCTACGCGGAGCGCGGCCACTGCCATCTGAGACTGGGCGATGTTCCGCGCGCGATCTGCGCTTTCCAGCAGAGCGTGACCCTGAACGAGGCTCTGCTCGAAAGCTGGAACATGCTCGTGCAACTCTCTAGCGTGAGGGGCGATCGGGACGCCGCGATGAGCGCAACTGCGCATGTGTCGATTCTGCGACGCCTGCCGGCCGAGATCGTGCGCGCAGCGAGCCTGTTCTCGGACGGTGAGTTGAGCGACGCCGAGCGGATCCTGCGATCGCATCTGCGCGTGCACGGCGCCCACGTGGAGGCG
Organism: Steroidobacteraceae bacterium; assembly: GCA_035523875.1. GTDB lineage: Bacteria > Pseudomonadota > Gammaproteobacteria > Steroidobacterales > Steroidobacteraceae > JASHUC01. The sequence continues at coordinate 50,327 of DATKPY010000014.1, read as the reverse complement.
CTGCGGTTGCTCGGGCGGATCGCACTCGAGCGTGGCGCTCTCGATGACGCCGAGCGGCTCCTTCGCTCGGCGCTCGCTATTGCGCCGCACTATCGCGCCGCGCGGGCCGACTTCGCGCGCGCGCTGATCGCCGGGCAGTGCCACGAGCGTGCTCGCGCCGAGATTGCCGCACTGCTCGAGCTCGACCCAGGCAATCCTGCCTACCTTCTGCTGCATGCCACCGTGGAAGCAGGTCTCGGGCAGCACGAGCAGGCGATCAGCCTGTACCGTGCACAGCTCGCCCGCAACCCCGAATGGGCGCAACTACACCTTCTGCTCGGGCACTCGCTCAAAGCGATTGGTCGGGCGCACGATGCGGTCGAATGCTACCGCACGGCGGCGACCGTGCGAGCGAGTTTTGGCGATGCGTACTGGAGCCTCGCCGATCTCAAAACGTATCGCTTCTCGCCTGAGGAGATCGAGCGCATGCGAAGCGCCGAGCGCGCGCCGACAACGCAGCGTACGGATCGCTACCCTCTGTGTTTCGCGCTCGGCAGGGCGCTCGAGGATCGCGCCGAGTACGCCGAGTCGTGGCAGTACTACGAGCGCGGAAACGCGCTCAAGCTCGCCGAGAGCCGCTACCGCGCCGAGTTCACCGAGATCAACACGCGCAGACAGATCGAGGTGTGCAGCGCGCCGTTCTTCGCCGCGCGCGTCGGCGTCGGCATGAAGGCTCACGATCCGATCTTCATCGTGGGCCTCCCGCGTGCGGGCTCGACGCTCATCGAGCAAATCCTCGCCTCGCATACGCAGGTGGACGGGACGCAGGAGCTCTTTCACGTCCCGCGCATCGCACTCCAGCTCCAGGGTCGCGAGCCCGACCCTCTTGATCCGCGCTATCCGGCGGCGCTCGCCGCACTTGCACCGCAGGAGTTCCAGCGCCTCGGAGCGCGCTACCTGGCCGACACGAGGGTCTACCGCGGGAGGGCGCCATTCTTCATCGACAAGATGCCGAATAACTTCCGCCACGTCGGTCTCATCCATCTCATGCTGCCGAACGCCAGGATCATCGATGTGCGACGTGAGCCCATGGCGTGCTGTTTCAGTAACTTGAGGCAGCTTTTCGCGAGCGGTCAGGACTTCACCTACAGCATCGAGAACATCGCGCGCTACTACCGCACCTACCTCGAGCTCATGAAGCACTGGAACGCGGTGTTGCCGGGGCGCGTGCTGCGTGTGCAATACGAAGATGTGGTCGAGGATCTCGCGGGCAGCGTGCGGCGGATGCTGGAGTACTGCGAGTTGGACTACGAGTCGCGCTGCCTCGATTTTCACGCGACAGTGCGTAGCATCAGCACCGCGAGCTCCGAGCAGGTGCGCCAGCCGCTTTTTCGCGAGGGACTCGCGCGCTGGCGGAACTACGCTGCCTCGCTCGCTGCGCTCGAGCGGGCCCTGGGGGATGCGCTCGCACGCTATCGAGAATAGGAGATAACCCGAGACTTTCGCGCTAGCATGCGTGGGTGCCGCCGCGCCGCACCGAGCGGATCGACCGAGGACGTGCCATGCCGCAAAAGAAAGCCGCTCTGCTCATCGGCGCAGCGCTAGCGTGGGCGCTCGCGATCGGAGGATACGCGCTTGCTGCGGAAGCGACGCCCGCGAATGCCTTACTCGCGACCTCGAAGGGGGATCACACGCTCGCCATCGTGGATCCGCTATCCGACGCGGTCGTTGCGAAGATGCCGATCGGGCCGGATCCCCATGAGGTCATTGCCGACGCGGACGGCAGAACCGCGTACGTCTCGAACATGGGCAATTCCAGTTTCCATCGAATCGACGTTCTCGATCTCATCGGCCAGCGCGCGCTCGCGCCGATCGACACCGGCCCGCTGACGGGCGTGCACGGTCTCGCCATCTCCAGTGGCAAGCTGTGGTTTACCGCGCAGGGCGCCATGGCGATCGCCCGGCTCGATCTCGCGTCCCGACAGGTCGATTGGATCATGGGCACCGGTCAGAGCTGGACCCACATGCTGGTGCTGACGCCCGATCTAAAGCGCATCTATGCGACCAACGTCATGTCCGGATCGCTCAGCATCTTTGCGCTCGAGCAGGCCCGGAACCTTCCGTTTGCGCCACGCTCGCGCGCACCGAGGCCACCCGCAGGCGTTCGTCCGCCGCTCGTATGGGTTCACACACTCGTAGCGACGGAAAGGGGTGCGGAGGGCGTGGACCTGTCGCCCGACGGCAAGGAAGTGTGGACGGCGTCCTCCGCATCCGGACGAGTTTATGTGATCGATACGGCGGCGAGGAAACTGGCACACGTTCTCGACGCGAAGGCGATCGGCGCCAATCGCGTCAAGTTCACCCACGACGGCAGGCGAGTCCTCATCTCGAGTCTACGCACCGGCGATGTTCTGATTTACGACGCCAAGGCTCGCACCGAGATCAAGCGCATGCATGTCGGCAGGGGCTGTGCCGGTGTGCTGGTGGCGCCCGATGACAGGCGGGCCTACGTCGCGTGCACGTCCGACAACTACGTCGCCGTGTTGGACATGGGCACAATGGCGCTCGTGGACCGCATCGACGTGGGACCGCAGCCGGACGGACTCGCCTGGGCATCTCGCCACTGATCCTCCGCGCGGCTCATCCGAGGTCGAAACGATCGAGGTTCATCACCTTGCTCCAGGCCGCGACGAAGTCACGGACGAATTTCTCCTGCGCGTCGGCGCTTGCATAAACCTCGGCCAGCGCCCGCAGCTCGGAATTCGAGCCGAAGATGAGATCGACGCGGGTGCCGGTCCATCTAAGTTTGCCCGTTGCCCGATCGCGCCCTTCGAATACCTCCCCGGCCTCCGATGCCGGTGTCCACGCCGTGCCCATATCGAGCAGATTGACGAAGAAGTCGTTGGTGAGCGACCCCGGACGCGTGGTAAAGACGCCGTGCTTGGACTGTCCGAAGTTGACGTTCACGGCGCGCAATCCGCCGATGAGAACCGTCATCTCGGGAGCCGTCAGCGTGAGCAGCTGTGCCCGGTCGATCAGCAGCGCCTCGGTCCGCAGCGGGTACGGGCTCTGCGCATAGTTGCGGAAGCCGTCGGCGAGCGGCTCGAGCACGGCGAAGGAGTCGACATCGGTCTCCGCCTGCGAGGCGTCCATGCGTCCCGGGGCGAAGGGAACCCTCACGACGTGACCGGCATCCTTGGCGGCTCGCTCGATTCCCGCGCAACCTGCGAGAACGATGAGATCCGCGAGCGAGACCCGCTTGCCGCTCGACTGAGCCTCGTTGAATTCGCTCTGGATCGTCTCCAATGTCTTGAGCACTCGCGCGAGCTCGGACGGCTGGTTGACCGGCCAATCCTTCTGCGGCGCCAGGCGAATTCGAGCGCCGTTTGCACCGCCCCGCTTGTCCGAGCCGCGAAACGTGGACGCCGAGGCCCATGCGGTCGAGGCGAGCTGCGCGACAGAGAGTCCCGAAGCGAGGACCTTGGCCTTCAGGGCGTCGCTGTCCTTCTCGTCGATCAGCTCGTGATTGACCGGCGGAATCGGGTCCTGCCAGATGAGCGGCTCGGCGGGGACTTCGGGGCCGAGATAGCGCGCGCGGGGACCCATGTCGCGATGGGTCAACTTGAACCACGCCCGCGCGAAGGCGTCGGCAAACTGATCCGGATGCTCGTGGAACCGCCGGGAGATCCGCTCGTAGAGGGGATCGAACCGCAGCGCCAGGTCCGTTGTCAGCATGGTCGGCGCACGGCGCTTCGCTGAGCCCTCCGGATCGGGAACCGTGCCGGCGCCGGCGCCATTCTTCGGTTGCCACTGGTGCGCGCCCGCCGGACTCGTCGTCAGTTCCCATTCATAGCCGAACAGGTTGGAGAAGAAGCTGTGGCTCCACTGCGTCGGGGTAGCGCTCCAGGTGACCTCCAGGCCGCTGGTGATTGCGTCGCGTCCCTTGCCCGCGCCGAACCGGCTCTTCCAGCCGAGACCCTGCTCCTCGATGCCGGCCGCTTCCGGTTCGGGCCCCACGAGTTTCGCGTCGCCAGCGCCGTGGGTCTTGCCGAAGGTGTGACCGCCTGCAATCAGCGCGACCGTCTCCTCGTCGTTCATCGCCATGCGCGCGAACGTCTCGCGAATGTCCCTCGCCGCAGCGATCGGATCGGGCTTGCCGTTCGGACCCTCCGGATTGACGTAGATCAGACCCATCTGCACTGCAGCCAGGGGATTCTCGAGATCCCGATCGCCGGCGTAGCGCTTGTCAGCGAGCCACGTCGTCTCCGAGCCCCAGTAGATGTCCTTCTCGGGCTCCCAGATGTCCTCGCGACCGCCGCCGAACCCGAAGGTCTTGAATCCCATGGATTCGAGCGCGACGTTGCCAGTGAGAATCATGAGGTCGGCCCAGGAGATCTTGCGACCGTACTTGCGCTTGATGGGCCAGAGCAGCCGGCGCGCCTTGTCGAGATTGACGTTATCGGGCCAACTGTTGAGCGGAGCAAAGCGCTGGTTGCCGTGTCCGGCGCCGCCGCGACCGTCGCCAGTGCGGTAGGTGCCGGCACTGTGCCAGGCCATGCGGATGAAGAGCGGTCCGTAATGACCGAAATCCGCGGGCCACCACTCCTGCGTGTCGGTCATCAGCGCGAGGAGATCCTTCTTCACTGCCTGGAGGTCGAGAGTCTCGAACTCGTGGGCGTAATTGAAGTCCGTGTCCATCGGGTCGGACCGGGAGGAATGCTGACGCAGCACCTCGAGCCGCAGCCGGTTCGGCCACCAGTCTCGGTTCGTCGTGCCGGCGCGGACCGCGTGATTGAACGGGCAGCTTGCCTCGACCTCTTTGCTCATGGGCGCCTCGCGTTCTCAAAGTGAAGCGCTAATATACCGCCGGGGCGCAAGCGGCGTGATCGCCTGTCTCGATCGAGGCGATAGACGAAGACCGAGCCGCGAAGGGCTGCCGATCGCGGCTGCGCTACGGCAGTGCAGCGCTCAGGCTCTTTTGAGCAGGCGAGTGATGAAGACCAGAATCACCGCGCCGATGAAGGCGACGATGATCGACCCGATGAGACCGCCTCCGTGCCAGATGCCGAGCGCCCCGAATATCCAGCCCCCGACGATGCCGCCGAGGATTCCGAGCACGATGTCCATGACGACTCCGTAGCCACCGCCCTTCATCACCTTCCCCGCGCCCCAGCCCGCGATCAGACCGACGACGATCCAAGCAAGAATGCCCATGGTGATCTCCCCCTTTGCCGGTTCTCACATCTCGAATGGCAGATCATCGTACGACGCCCAGCAGCCGTGCACCTGCACCGAGATCTGGAAAGGCAGGATGACGCGCGCGAGCTCCTCCATGCGCAATGCATCGACGACGATGAGCTCGGAGCGCGCGGCGGCGAGATTGCTGTACACACCCACGAGATAGCCCTCGCCCTCGGTGGCCGTACTGCTCTTCGGAACGAAGCACGCTTCCTGCAGGGTGCCGTCGCTGCCTACGAAGAGCGTGTCGAGCTTACCGCTGCCCACATGGTAGCGACCGAGGCAGTTCGTCATTGGAAAGGCGCGCCCCGCGGCAAGCTTCTCATCGCGGGGTCGCGTTGGATCCGAGTACCCCATGTAACCGTAGCGATAGGGCATGGAGGTGAATCGATCGTCGATGCGCGGCAGTCCGCCCGGCGCCATGGGGAAGGGCCTCTGTTCCTCCCAGCCCTCGTGTTTGGAGTCTAGATCGAGGGTCCAGCGACGAATGGTCGATGTTCCGGATTCGGGGCTCCAGGGTGCGCCGTAGCGGTTGGGGAAGAACGGGAAGGGATTGCCGTCCGACACCGAGCCGTCGACCACCAGGCGATTCTTCTCGGTCGTGGCATTGAGCGTGTGCACCATGGCATGCGGCGGACCCTTGATCCAGCGCGCATCCCGCGCCGTCCCGTCACGCGGCAGCACGCAGAGGTAGCCCGGCAAGCGCTCGTCCCAGTACCAGTGAATGTTGCCTTGAGCGAGCCACTGCTTGTCGGTGGTCAGCGGGTACATGGGGAGCACGACGTGCGTGCGAGTGATCGCCATGTCGTGCATCTCGCTCACGTAAGGAGCCTCGAGGCGCACCTCGCGGGTCACGTGGCCCGACCGGTCTATGAAATAGACGAATACGTCCCTGGAGGCCTCTCCGGTCGCCTCGTAGCCGAAGCAGATCATCTCGCCGGTCACGGGATCGATCTTCGGGTGCGCCGTGCACGTCAGGCTCGCGAACTTTCCGTAGAAGTCCCATTCGCCGCGTGTCTCGAGCGTGTGCGGATCGATTTCGTAGGGTCTCGCGTCCTCCTTCGTCGCGAACAGACGCCCGGCATGCACCACAGGGGTGGTGTTCGCGACCGTGCTGCTCAACGAACGCACCGACGGATCATCCGCCGAACGGTTGCGGTAGATGCCGAAGAGCTGGCGCCGGGCGTTGCGATTCGCAACGTAGCGGGGCGTGCGCACGAAGCGGCCCCGGTAATCCACGCGCCCGTTCCAGAAGCGAAACATCGAGAGGTAGCCATCGGCACTGAACGGGGCGTCATGCGGCGACACCGGCGGGTAAAGCCAGTCTCCGCCCAGTCGATAGAAGGTGCCGCGAATGTCGCGCGGAATCTCGCCCTCGACCTCGCAATCGAAGATTTCGCCCTCGAAGCGCAGCGTCGGGAAGAAGTCGCCTGAAAAGTGCTGATCGCCGAATCGCCGGACCATCTGACTCCTCCCCGCCTCCAGGCTCGCCGCGTGGCCGCGATCCCCGGTGCATCCGAGGAAATGCGTCCCCGCCAATCATAGCGCGAGGACCCCCCGGCAGAGCGTTGCGCCCCTTGAAATACTTGCTCGCTCGGGGGGAGGGATGCCGTCGCCGCGATCCCCGGCGCCGCCTTCTTAAGGTCGAGAGCGCCGTTTTCGCTCGGCATCACCCGATCGATCGTTCGGCGCTCGAGAGCGCGCTCTCCTCCGTATGCCCCGCGTTGCGCTCATCCCGCCAAACCCGAGCCTCGAGTCGCTGAGTCGCATCGAGCGCGTGTGTCGCCCGCACCAGCGTTCGGCGGGCACGATTCAACTCCGCCGTGCCGGCGCGGGTCGTCTGATCCGCGCGCTGCAGTTGCGCTGCGAGCGTGTCGGACGCCATTTCCGCGCGTAAGACCCGACCGGGAATCACGTCGCGGACCGTGCCCGGGAGCGTGCTCGTGGCCGAAAGCGCGGAAGCAGAGCCGATCTGCACGGTCGCAGCGCGCAGCAGGTCGCACTGTCCGGGCTCGAGCCGGCGTGTCGAACCGCGGTAGCTTACGTTCAGTGCCGTCGCGGGCGATCTCGACGCCCGAGCCGGCGATTCTGCAAGCACCTCCCACGGGGGAAGCTGGGATTCGAGATTGATCGGATGCTGCTCGGTTCGATTGCAAACGAGCAGCTCATGAGCTCTGGTAAACGCGAGCGTCTCGGGGTCGTTCCGGGTGCTCAGCTCGAATTGACCGACTCCGTTCGTACCCTGCGCCCAAGCGGCCATGGGTGACAGGCTCATCGTAGCGATTCCGACGACGATCGGTCCCGACAGGAAGCAGCAAATGCGCATCACTCGAACCTCCATCCACAACAGTCAGATGGATGCGCCCGGTGCCCGTGGAATCATTATCGCTCTGCTCGCGACGGGATCACGCGCGCATCATCTGATGGCAACGCGGACCTGCAACGCTTGAGACTCCTGGGGGTCTGCGAAGTTCCACCTCATGCGCGCGCGGGGAGCCCGCTCCGTAGGACTCAGCTCGCGGCTCACCTCCACACTCACCCGGCTTGGCGGAAGCCGCATCGTGAGCGCAGCGCCCGGCGGAGGAAACACGCCCGCGACGATCGAGCGCCGAGGGTTGCGGTGTTTCGACGGGCAGTCGCGACGTGAAGCCCGTGCGAAGCCCTTTCCTGAAGGGCGCATAGTTCTCCATCAGCGCCCGTCGCGCCGTCGGATCGAGCGGGCGATTGTGCGCAGGCACGCTGAGGTACGGCGTGCGCTGGAATGCGGTGAGTTCCGCGGCGTGCTGCGCAATGATCGGGATCCACTCGGCGGGATGCATTGGGCCAGTCGCTCGTTTGATAGACGGCCCCGCGGAACGAGTCGGGGCCTGGAAGCGGCGGAACGCGTGGCTGCAACAGGCGGCCTGTCGCCATGAGGAGATAGCGCAGGATCTCACCCTGGGTGGCGTAGCGCTCGGCCCACACCCATTCTCGCTCGAGCTCCGGCGAGAACGAATACGAATATGCCATGCTCTCTACGTCGCACCGGGCTCCGGGATACCGGTTCCAGTACCACGTCCGCCGGCCATCGCGCCGCCGGTGGGATTCTAGCGGAGTCGCGGCTACCCGCGCTCGCTCACGCGGGCGCTGCGGCGAACGGCTCCGTATTGCCCGGACTATCCTCCGCTTCCGATCCGCCCGCTGCCGCGTAGAATTGGTCCGGTGAACGTCCATATGGAGCGCGCCCAACTGCTCACCGGACAATCGCGCGAGCGAATTGCGCGCAGCGCCGTGCGGGCGGCGTACTTCGGCTTCTTCGTCGACATGTTCGAGATCTATCTGCCGATCACCGTACTTGCCCCGGCGCTCGTCTACTTCGTACCGCCCGGCATCGGGGCTCAGGGCCGCGCGACGATCCTCTCGCTCACCTTCGCGGTCTCGCTCATCGGTCGCCCGATCGGCGCGTTCATCTTCGGTCATTTTGGCGATCGACTCGGGCGCCGCCGCGCAACGCTCGTCTCGGCGTGCGGTTTCTCGGTCGCGACATTGCTCATCGGGCTGCTGCCAGGCCAGGCGGCGTGGGGCGATGCGGCGATCGCAGCGCTGCTCGTGCTGCGCCTCATCGCCGGGGCGTTCGTGGGCGGGGAGTACACGGCTGCCAATCCGCTCGCCATGGAGTACTCGCGCAAGGAGCGCAGGGGGGTCGACGCGGCGCTCATTCATGTGGGCTACCCCGCAGCGCTCGTGTGCATCTCGCTGCTCGGCTCGGCGCTGCTGCGACTGATACCGCTCGGTGGCCCGGAGTCGCACTATGCGGTATGGGGCTGGCGCATTCCGTTCGGCGTCGGTGCCCTGCTCGGCGGCGGACTCTTTCTCTATTACTTCCTCAGAGTTCCGGAGTCGGACGTCTGGCATGCCTCCTCGCGGGGCAATGCGCCCTTGCGTGAGCTCTTCGCCCGCTCGAACCGTGCGCGCCTGGCGCAGCTGTTCGTGGTCATGAGCGGCGCCTGGCTCACGCTCGATGCGACCGTCGGCGCGCTGCCGGGCGTGCTCGGGACTGTGCTCGGCGCCAGCACGGCACAGGTGAACGCCGGCATTCTGCTCGGCGCCGGCTGCGTCATTCCCGCGTTTCCGCTCATCGGCATGCTCGGTCAACAGATAGGCCGGCGCAGGACGATCCTGCTGGGTGGCATCGTCAATCTCGCCCCGGTGTGCGTTCTTTACTATTTATTGATTGCCGGCGGGTATCGGGCGCCCGCGACGCTCGTGGGTCTCGTCGCGCTCGTCATCGGGCTCTCCATGCTCCTCTGGCCGGTGATCACAGCGTACCTGACGGAGAGCTTCCGAACGGAGATTCGCGCGAGCGGCTATGGGATCAGTTTCAGCCTCGCAGCGGCGCTGCCGGGCCTTTACTCGTTCTACATGCTCGGGCTCGCCCGATGGATCGCCTATCCGCTCACACCGATTGCGTTGCTCGCGCTCGGGGGGTTGCTGCTGTGCCTCGGCGCGCTCGCGGGGCCGGAGACCAAGCATGTCGACCTCGCAGGCGAGCCGGCGCCGAAATCCTCGACTGCGCTATGGGAGGCGTCATGAGCAGGAACCAGCCGAAACGGATGGGCGCGACGCTACTCGCGAGCGCCTCGCTCGCGTGCACCGTGGCGCTCGCGGCGCCCCAGGGCCCGCACTGTGAGCGCAGCTGCCTCAAGGGACTGATGGACCAGTACCTTGCGGCGCTCGTCGCGCACGATCCGTCGCGTCTGCCGGTTGCGCCCGGCGTCAGATTCACGGAGAACACCAACCGGATGTCGCTCGGGGATGGGCTGTGGCAGACCATCGACGGGCTCGGCACATTTAAGCTCTACATCGAAGACCCGGCGAGCGGGCAGGCCGCGTTCTACGGCACCGCATCCGAAAATGGGGTGACGGCGCTGCTCGGCGTGCGGCTCAAGGAGCGCGGCAGGCGCCTGACCGAGATCGAGCAGTTCGTGGTGCGCCAGGCGAGCGGAATACACGGATCGTTCGACCGGCTCGTCACTGCGGATCCGCTGTGGGAGGAGCCCGTGCCCGAGAGCGAGCGCAGCTCGCGCGCGGCGCTCATCGACGATGCCGATCAGTACTTCAACGGTATCGTGCGAGGCGACGGCGATATCGTGCCGTTCGCGGAGGACTGCGTGCGCATCGAGAACGGTGCGCAGACGGCACCCGCACCGGCCACCGCGACACGCCCGGCCGTGAGCGCGCGCGCGCAGTTCAACGCGAGGCTCTACGCCTATATCCACGAGATCACGAATCGCCGCTTCCTGCTGGTCGATCCCGAGCGCGGCATCGTCTACGCGGTGGTGATGTTTCAGCATCCCGGCGACATCCGACCGCCCGCACGCCGCGCCGCAGGCGCTCCGCGCAGCGGATTCAGTCTCGCATCCTACCCGAACACGACCGAGATCATCGAGACGTTCAAGATTCGCGGCGGGAAGATCCACGACATCTTCGCCTATGTGTCGCTCCTGCCGTATCGGCAGCGGCCGGGGTGGTGAACGGCCGGTGCCGTCACCCGAGCGTGGCGAGCAGCCCGTTGAAGGTCGTGCTGGGGCGCATCGCCGTCGAGCACTTCGCGCGATCCGGGTGGTAATAGCCCCCGATGTCGACCGGGGCGCCCTGCGCGCCGTTCAGCTCCGCGACGATGCGGCTCTCGTTGCGCGTGAGCTCGTTGGCGAGCGGTGCGATCAGTGCACGGAGCGCCGTATCGCGGTCCTGCTCGGCGAGCGCCTGCGCCCAGTAAAGCGCCAGATAGAAGTGGCTGCCGCGATTGTCGAGCTCGCCCACGCTGCGCGACGGGGAGCGGTCGTATTCGAGAATCTTGCCGTTCGCGGCATCGAGAGCCTGAGCAAGCACTGCGGCTCGCGCATTGCCGCTCTTGCGCGCGAGATCCTCGATGGAGACTTGAAGCGCGAGGAACTCTCCGAGCGAGTCCCAGCGCAGATGTCCTTCCTCGAGGAACTGCTGCACGTGCTTGGGCGCCGAGCCGCCCGCCCCGGTCTCGTAGAGTCCGCCGCCGCAAAGCAACGGCACGATCGAAAGCATCTTGGCACTGGTGCCGAGCTCGAGGATCGGGAACAGATCGGTGAGATAGTCGCGCAGGACGTTTCCGGTGACGGAGATCGTATCGTGTCCGGCGCGCAACCGCGCCAGAGTCGCGCCCATGGCCTCGATCGGCGCGAGAATTCGGATATCGAGTCCGCTCGTATCGTGATCGCGCAGGTAGCGCCGCGTCCGCTCGGCGAGGTTGCGGTCGTACGCGCGCTCAGCGTCGAGCCAGAAGAGCGCGGGGAGTCCGGTCGCACGCGCCCGCTCGACGGCGAGCCTCACCCAGTCCCGTACCGCCACATCCTTCGTCTGGCACATGCGCCAAATGTCGCCGCGGCTCACCGCATGCTCGGTGAGCGCACGCCCACGCGCATCGACGACGCGCACGATCCCATCGGCGGCGATCTCGAAGGTCTTGTCGTGCGACCCGTATTCCTCGGCCGCCTGCGCCATCAGTCCGACGTTGCTCACGTTGCCGATCGTCGCCACGTCGTAGGCCCCGTAGCGCTTGCAGTCCTCGATCACCGCCTGGTAGATCCCGGCGTAGCAGCGGTCGGGGATCATGGCCTTGATGTCGTGGAGCTTCCCGTCGGGTCCCCACATGCGGCCCGATGCGCGAATCGCTGCGGGCATCGAAGCATCGATGATCACGTCGCTCGGCACGTGCAGGTTGGTGATGCCCTTCTCGGAGTCGACCATCGCAAGCGGCGGGCGCTTCGCGTAGGTCGCGGCGAGGTCGGCCTCGACGGCCGCGCGCTCAGCCTGCGGGAGCGTCCGGATCTTCGCGTAGGCATCCCCGATGCCGTTATTCGGATCGACGCCGAGCTCGCGGAAGAGCGCCGCGTGCTTCGTGAGCGCCTCCTCGAAATAAACGCTGACTGCGTGGCCGAACATGATCGGGTCCGACACCTTCATCATCGTCGCCTTGAGGTGCAGCGACAGCAGCACACCCCGCGTCTTCGCATCCTCGATCTGCGCGCGGTAGAACTCGCGCAGTGCGCTCGCGCGCATGAAGGTCGCCGAGATCAGCTCGTCCTGCAGCACCTTCACCGAGTCCTTGAGCACGCTCACCCGGCCCTGCCGGTCGGCATGCTCGATGCGTAGGCTCCCCGGCTCAGCGATCGCCGCGGACTGCTCATTGCCGTAGAAGTCTCCGGCCGACATGTGCGCAACGTGCGAGCGAGAATCGGGACTCCAGCGGCCCATTGAGTGCGGGTGCTTGCGCGCGTACTGCTTGACGGCGTTCGCCACGCGCCGGTCCGAATTGCCTTCCCGCAGCACGGGATTGACGGCGCTGCCCAAGACCTTCGCGAAGCGGGCCTTGAGTGCGCGCTCGGTATCGTCCTTCGGCTCCTCGGGGTACTCGGGAACTGGATAGCCCTGTGAGTTGAGCTCGGCGATCGCGGCCTTGAGCTGCGGCACGGAGGCGCTGATGTTGGGGAGCTTGATGATGTTGGCATCCGGCGTTTTCGCGAGCTCGCCGAGCTCGGCCAAGTCGTCGGCCTGCCTCGCGGCCGGGGCGAGCAGATCGGGGATGCTCGCGAGAATGCGTCCGGCGAGCGAGATGTCGCGCGTCTCGACGCAGATGGCCGCCGCGCGGGTGAACGCCTGCACGATTGGCAGTAAAGAGTAGGTGGCGAGCGCTGGGGCCTCGTCGGTGAGCGTGTAGATGATCTTCGCGTCGGTCATGGGATACCTCGGGCGGGCGCAGCTAATATATCAGGCTCGCGCGGTGCCAAGCGCCGCCGGCCGCAGCGCGCAGACGCGGCACTGGGCCTACGCGGGCCGGTGACCGCTCAGCTCCGCGCCCGCATCCGGTGCGAGGCGCGCGTAGGCGGGGAGCGCGAGGGCGCTCATTGCCCCGGCGAGCACCAGCGCGAGCCGGAAGTCGTGGAGTCCGAGTCCGGCGCCATGGCGCAGCAGGCGGCTGAAGTTGAGCATGAGCGCGCCGACGGCCACACCCATTCCCATGCTGATCTGCTGCGTGAGCGAGGAGAGCACACTCGCCGAGGCGCGCTCCTCGGGAGCGATGTCGGCGAAGCTCACGAAGCTGATGGCTGTGAATTGCATCGAGCGGCTCGCGCCTGCGAGGGCGAGGATGAGTCCGCTCAATGCACGCGGCAGGCTCGGGGAGATGAGCGCACACGCCGCGATGCACGCGGAGGCGAGCGCGCCGTTGACGATGAGGACACTGCGCATCCCGAAGCGCCTCAGGATCGGATTGGTGAGCGCCTTCATGGAGAGATTTGCGGCCATGTAGATGAGCAACAGCAGTCCGGAGACGACCGGCGAGACACCGAAGCCGACTTGGAACATGAGGGGCAGCAGGAACGGGGTTGCGCTGATGGCGGCGCGCGAGAGCGTGCCTCCGGAGACCGCGCCCGCGAAGAACGTCGGCACCCGCAGGGATGCGAGCCGTACGAGCGGATCTCGCGTCGAGCCCAAGTGCCGCACGGCGAGAAAGCCGGTGGCGAGCGCCGCGGCGATGAGTCCGAGCCCGAGGGGAATGTCCGAACCGCTCGCCCCGACGAGATCGACCCCGTAGGCGAGGCTCGCGAGCGTCACGCCCATGAGCGCAAACCCGCGCCCATCGAACGCGGTGCGCTCGACGGCGCGTTGATTCGGAATGAAGGCGAGCACCAGCGCGATGCCCGCGATCCCGAGCGGCACGTTCACGTAGAAGATCCAGCGCCACGAGAGCGCGCTCGTGATGAGCCCGCCGAGCGGCGGCCCGAGCACCGGTGCGAACAGCGCGGGCCATACCAGGGTCGAGAGTGCCTGCATCAGATCGCGCTTCTCCGTGTTGCGCAGGACCACCAGTCGGCCGACCGGGGACATCATCGCGGCGGCACTTCCCTGCACGATGCGCGCCGCGATGAAGGCGGAGAACGTGGGCGCCACACCGCAGACCATGGAGGCAGCCGTGAACAGCCCGATGGCCGAGGCAAACAGATCGCGCGCCCCGACGCGATCGGCGAGCCAGCCGCTCGCCGGAATGCACGCCGCGGTCGCGAGCACGTAGGCGGTGATGGCGAGACTCACGCGCGTCGCGGCGGTGCCGAAGCTCTGCCCGATCGCCGGCACGGCGGTGACGATGATGGTCGCGTCGAGGCTCTCCATGAAGAACGCGCACGCGACGATGAGCGCGATCAGCATGGAGCGGCGCCAGAGAACGGCGGCTGAAATGGCGCGGATCCTGGCCATTGCAAGACGGCTCGGCTTGGGACGGTCGGTGGAGCTCGCGCGGAGTCCGAGGATGCTAAAGTATGGCACCCGGCGCCGCGGCGTGAATGCCTCGTTTGCGGTGTGCCGCCGCCGCCGCCGCACCCGCATGATCCAATTACCGACCCGACCGGAGAGCCTCGAGGTGAGCGCCGAGCGCTCGGCAATCGTGGTGGTCGATATGCAGAATGCCTTCGCGAGTTGCGGCGGGCTGCTCGACCTGGCCGGTCTCGATGTCTCGGCGGCGGCAGCGGTGGTAAGAGTGATCAAGTCGGTGCTCGCCGCGGCGCGTCGCCGCGGCATGCAGGTGGTTTATCTCCAGACGGGCTATCAGCCGGACTTGAGCAACGGCGGGGGTGAATCCTCGCCGAATCCCCGCAAGGAGACGGCGCTCCGGCTGATGCGTGCCCGGCCGGAGCTCCGCGGCAAGCTTCTCGTCGAGGGCACGTGGGACTTCGCGATCGTCGGGGAGTTGCAACCCGAGCCCGGCGATCTCGTGGTTCTCAAGACCCGCTACAGCGGCTTTGCGGGCACGACGCTCGACTCCGTGCTGCGGGCGCGCGACATCCGCTACCTGTTCTTCACCGGCATCGCGACCAACGTGTGCGTCGAGTCGACGCTGCGCGATGCGTATTTCCACGAGTACTGGCCGATCCTCGTCACGGACGGAACGATGCAGGCTGGGCCCGTGGCTGCGCAGGCTGCGACGGTCTTCAACGTCGAATCGTTCTTCGGCTGGACGCTCACCGCCGCAGCGCTCGCGGCCGCACTGGATCCGGGAGCGGTCTGACGGTCGAGCCGCTACAATGCATGGGCGCGATCGAAGTCGTGAGTAAGGAGTAAGGATCCGTGCGCATACGCTTGTTCACTGCCGTCCTCATGACCACGTGCGGCGCCGCTGCGGCGCTTGCGGCACCCGTGACGTACACGATCGATCCTCAGCATACCTATCCGAGCTTCGAGGCGCCGCACATCGAGGGCATCTCGATTTGGCGCGGCAAGCTCGATCACACCATCTCCGGCACCATCGTGCTCGATCGGCAAGCCAAGTCCGGGAGCGTCGACATCGTCATGGACGCGAGCTCGATCGATTTCGGCAATCCGGCTCTCAACGAGCACATGAAGACTGCGGATTTCTTCGATGTCGCCAAGTATCCGACGATCACCTATAAGGCCGACAGAATGAAGTTCCAGGGCGATCGGCCGACGGAGGTCGACGGTGTGCTCACGCTCCACGGCGTCTCGCGCCCCGTCGTGCTCAAGATCGACGAGTTCAAATGCATCATCCATCCGATGTTCAATCGCGAGGTGTGCGGCGCCGATGCACGAGCGCAGATCAATCGCAGCGACTTCGGCATGGGCTTGGACGTGAAGATGACCGGCGATTGGGTGCGGTTCGCGATCCAGGTGGAGGCGCTCAAGACCGATTAGTCACGCGGCGCCAGCGCGAATCATGGCGCATCGGGGTGCACGGTCCATGGCGAGCGCATGTAGTAGGGCGCGGCCGTGAATGTGGTCTCGACGCTCGTGATCTCGTCGTTCTTGATCTTGAACAGCTCGAGCAGCGCCCAGGTCTGCGGCTCGCGGAACGGCGAGCGCCGGCGCGTGCCGTCGGTGAGGGTGTACCAGTCGAGCACGCCCTTGTGATCGATGAACGCACGGCTCATCACGATGCCGCGTTCCACATCGACGAGGAAGTAGTCGCGATCGCGCACGCGCGCGTTGAACCGATAGTAGCCGAGGCGAAAGCCCTTCTCGATGTCGGTGAACTTGAGTCCATTCTCCTGTCTGATGGCATCCGCGGCGAAGCGGGTACCGCGGATTGCGCCGTTGTTGTTCTGCAGGGTGGAGAAGTAGCCATCGGCGAGCTCGACCAGGCGCGCCCGTGTGGCGCGCTCGGCCGGCGGAACGCTGCGCGCGAGGTCGGGGTCGTGATGGAACGTGTGCACATCCCCGATCGGCGTCGGTGGCCCGCTCAGGTTGCGGCGCGTGGAGAGCATGTGCTCGATCTCGACGATTCGCCCGTCTGCGATCTTGAGCCGCACGGCGAGGAACCCGGGCGTGTCGTTCTGCATGATGGTGGTGTAGATGCCGACATTGCCGCTCGCGGGGTCGCTCACGGTGAGCGCCGGGCCGATCTCCTGCGTCACCGTGTCCCAGCTGCCGTCCGGGAAGCGCATCTCCACGTTGTTCTCGGTGAAGCGCACGTGGGGGGCGATCGGAGCGAGGCGCGGGTCATGCTTCACATACGCCGCGCGGTACTCATCGCCGATCCGCTCCATGCAGGCCTTGTCACAGGAGGGACCCTCGCGGCCCTGGGCGGCCGGCAGGGCGAGCACGAGGGCGGCCGCGCAGACGGGCAGTCCGAGCCGTCGAGCGGAGCGTGGCAGGACAGTCATGAGAGCCACCTCGAGGTGTGAAAGCCAAGCGAGTGTAGCGGCAGGAAATCCTTTCCGATATTGCGACGTGCATCGCATCAATCGGACCCCTGCTCGGCCGATACATAAGACCGGGGGCGGGTCTCCCGCGCGAGACGGCAGGTTACGGCTTTGAATGCTCTCGAACGGCTCGGTCGGTCGATGCGGCGGCTGGTGGCGGCCGTATGGGGATGTGCGGACATGCGGCGGCAGGTCCAGGCCTTCGGGAGGGTGCTGCCCGTCATCGAGTTCGACATGCAGGGGAACGTGCTCGGCGCGAACGAGAACTTCGTGAAGGCGTCGGGCTACTCGCGCTCGGAGCTGCGCGGCGCGCACCACCGCCTGTTCGTGGACCCTGCCTACAGCCGCACGCCCGAGTATCGGGAGTTCTGGGAACGGTTGCGTCGCGGCGAGCCGCAGTCGGCACAGTACAAGCGGATGGGCAAGCAGGGCCGCGTGGTGTGGGTTCAGGCGACCTACTATCCCATCCTCGGCCGCTTCGGCCGTCCCTACAAGGTGGTCAAGCACACGGTCGACGTGACCGAACAGATGATCCGGCTTTCCGACGGCCTCGGTCAGCTCGCGGCCATCTCGCGCTCGCAGGCCGTGATCGAGTTCGAGCTCAACGGCACGATCCGCAGCGCGAATCAGAATCTCCTCGCCATCATGGGTTACGCGCTCGAGGAGCTGCGGGGCGCGCACCACCTGATGCTCGTCGAGCCGGGCTCGAGCGAGAGCGCCGAGCAGGGCGCATTCTGGGCGCGCCTCGCGCGCGGGGAGTACGACGCCGGACGCTACAAGCGCATCGCCAAGGGCGGTCGCGAAGTTTGGATCCAGGGGAGCTACAACCCCATCCTCGATGCCGAGGGCAAGCCCTTCAAGGTCGTGCAGTACGCGACCGATATCACCGCGCAGGTGCGCTTTGCGGAGCAGTTGAAGCGCGCAGTGCAGGAGACTCACGGCGTGATGGCTGCGGCGACGGAGGGCGATCTTACCCGCCGGCTGTCGCTCGAGGGCGAGATGGGCGAGCTCGCGGCGCTCTTCCGCGGCGTGAATGCGCTCATGGATGTGGTGGCCGAGCTCGTCGGGCGGATCAAGCTCGTCTCGGACGAGGTGCAGACCGGGGCCGAGCAGATCGGCAACGGCAATTCCGATCTTGCGCGCCATGCCGATGAGCAGGCCTCGAGCCTCAAGCAGGCCGCCTCGCTCATGGAGTCGATGGCGCAGTCGGTCAAGCAGACTGCCGCCAACGCAGCCCGCGCGAACGAGCTCGTCACGGCAGCGTGCGATCGCGCGGAGCGGGGGGGCTCGGTGGTCGGCTCGGCCGTGAACGCGATGGGAGGGATCAATGCGGCCGCGCGCAAGATCGCCGACATCATCGGCGTGATCGACGCGATCGCGTTCCAGACGAATCTGCTCGCGCTCAATGCGGCAGTGGAAGCCGCGCGCGCCGGGGAGCAGGGGCGCGGATTCGCTGTGGTCGCGAGCGAGGTGCGCAACCTCGCCGGCCGCAGCGCCACGGCGGCGAAGGAGATCAAGGCGCTCATCCAGGACAGCGTGGCGCGGGTGGGCGAGGGGAGCCGGCTCGTGGAGGAGTCGGGGCGCGCGCTCACGGAGATCGTCGCGGCGGTGCGCAAGGCGACCGCGCTCGTCGCCGAGATCGCGACCGCGAGCCAGGAGCAGTCGCGCGGCATCGAGCACGCGAGCCGCACCGTGATGCAGATGGACGCCATGACGCAGCAGAATGCCTCGCTGGTCGAGCAGACCGCCGTGGCGAGCGAATCGATCGTCGATCAGGTGCGCGCGCTCAACGCCATGGTCGCAGGCTACCGCCTCGAGACGGCCGAGGCTCAAGACCAGTCGGTGCGGCCGACGCGCGCGCTCGCATGACCGGCGCGCACGCGGACGAGCCCGACCGCTCGGCCAGGCCCCGCACCACCGCAGCGTCCATTCCCGCTCCCTGAGCGGGCCCGCGGCACGCGGACGGACCGCCCGTGCGGGGACGGCGCGGGCTGGCCGGGGCGCCTAGCCTCGCGGGAAAACCCACCCCGAGATCCCTCGCCTGGATGCCCGCCACGCGGGCCATTCCCATACCAGGACCGCCCGGACCCCCCTGCGGGGGATACTTTCCCGGCGAGAAGAGCCGCCGTGACCGCGCGAAGACCCGCTTGGCGCCTTCATTTTGCGGCGGGGCATCGCTACACTCGCTGCCGCTCCAGGTGGCGCGCGGACTGCCCACCATGCGACCGAATTGACCAAGCAACGTACCCGCGGACCGTGGCAGCGGCGCGCTAGGGGGTCGTCATGAAGCGTTTGATCTGGATTCTCGGGGTCATCGTGGTGGTCGGCGCCGCCGTGACCTGGCGCGCCTTCTCGATGAGCGTGCCGCACCGTGCCGATGTGACGGCCACGCCCGAGATGGTGAAGCGCGGTGCGTATCTCGTCACCGCCGCTGACTGCATCAGTTGCCACACCGCTGAGGGTAATCAGCCCTTTGCCGGCGGGCGCGAGTTCGACCTCGGCAGCATGGGGAAGCTCTACTCGCCGAACATTACCCCGGACAAGGAAACTGGTATCGGCAGCTGGAGCGATGACGACTTCCGCGCCGCGCTGCAGCTCGGCGTGGGCAAGGGGGGTGTGCACCTGTACCCGGCGTTCCCGTACGCTTCCTTCACGCTCCTCACGGACGAGGACGTGCTCGCGATCAAGGCTTACCTCTTCAGCCTGAAGCCCGTTCACTATTCCCCGCCGCCGGATGCCATGAGCTTCCCGTACAACCAGCGGTTCCTCATGGCCTACTGGAGCTGGCTGTTCGATCCGAACGAGCGCTTCGCACCCGAGACGGGCAAGTCGGACGAGTGGAACCGTGGTAAGTACCTGGTCGAAGCACTCGGTCACTGCGGCGAGTGCCACACCGAGCGCAACTTCCTGCAGGCCGTGGAGCGCTCGAAGGCCTACGGCGGGGCCATCACTCAGAAATGGAAAGCCTACGACATCAGCCCTGATATGACGGCCGGACTCGGCGGCTGGTCGGACGACGCGGTCGTGTCCTATCTGTCGACCGGATTCGCCAAGGCCCACGGGCCGGCCTCCGGACCGATGGCGGAGGTGGTCTCGAACAGCCTGCGGCTCCTGCCCGCAACGGACATTCACGCGATGGTGACCTACCTGCGCTCGCTTCCACCGGTGGAGAGCACCGTGCCGGTCGCAGCGTCCGTAGGTGATCCGGTGGGCGCGGACGCGGATCTGCAGCACGGGCGACAGGTGTATGCCCGGGACTGCGCCAACTGTCACCGCCTGAACGGCGGCGGCATTCAGACGGAGTACGAGGCGCTCGGGGGCTCGCAGAGCGTCTCCGACCCGCAGGCGATCAACCTCACGCAGGCGGTGCTCTACGGCTCGACGCTGCAGACGGCGAACGGCCAGGTGCAGATGCTCGGCTTCGGCCGCGGCCTCTCGGACATCGACGCCGCGGCGGTCGTGAACTTCGCGAGCCGCGAGCTCGGGGGCCACTCGCCGAACCTCACTCCCGACGATATCGCGGCGCGCCGCTGAGCGCGCGGCAGAGGAGATAGCCATGGCACAATCGAGCCGCTCGGCGCTGCTCGCCACCGGAATCGCGATCGGGGTGGCGGGCGCCGCGTCCTTCGGATACCTCCAGGCCACCCGGGCGGCCGAAGCGCACGCCAGTCTCGAGCAGCGCGTGCGGCAGCTCGAGGATGAGGAGCAGATCCGCCAGCTCTACGCGCGCTACATGCATTACCTCGACCATCGCGACATGGTGCGCTACTCGGAGCTGTTCACGCCGGACGGCGTCGTCGTCGCCGATATGGGCAAGTGGGTCGGGCGCGAAGCGATGCAGAAGATGTTCCAGCCGCGGATCGGCACCGATGGCAAGGTACACAATCCGCCGCGCGAAATGGTTCACATGGTCTCCGACATCGTCCTGCACGTGCACGGTAACGAAGCGCGTGGGTGGGGCAAGTACTTCGCCTTCTTCCCGCCGAGCGCGCCCGGGGAGAAGACGACGGTGTCGGGAATCGGTGGTTACGACGACTGGCTCGTCAAGGTGAACGGCCAGTGGTTCTTCAAGAAGCGGGAGATCACGCGGAGCGATCCCGCGATCGAGTTCTAGAAGATCCGAGCGATGTTGCGGCGGCGATTTCTGCAGGGAAGCGCGACGGCCGCCGCGGTGGCGGGAGCCGGGGCGTTGCTGCCCGGATGGGCCGCTCCGCGGCACCGAGGACTGAAGCGCCTCGGGGCATCCGAGCCGTTCGATTACGCGCGACTGAAGGGACTCGCGCGCACGCGCGCAGCCGCACCGTACAAGCCGCCTCCCGAGCAGCTGCCCGCGGCCGTGGCGCGGCTCGACTGGGACCACTGGGAAGCGATTCGTTACCGCGGCGACCACGATCTGTGGGCGGATGAGGGCCTACGCTACCGGATTGGCTTCGCGCATCTGGGATTCCGCGTGCTCAAGCCCGTGCGCATGTACGAAGTCGAGAACGGCCGCGCGCACGAGATCGCCTACGACGCGGCGATGTGGGACTACAGCCGCGCGGGCATCCGCCCCGGTGAGTTGCCTGCGAACCTCGGGTTCGGCGGCTTCAAGGTCTTCTACCACACGGACTGGGCGCACGACTGCACGGTCTTTCAGGGCGCTTCCTACTTCCGCGCCGTCGACGGCGATCTGCAGTACGGCATGTCGCAGCGCGGCCTCGCGCTCGACACCGGGATGACGCGTCCCGAGGAGTTTCCCGACTTCGTCGCCTTCTACCTCGAGCGCCCCGAGAAGAGCTCGAACGTCCTCACCGTGTACGGGCTGCTCGATTCCCCGAGCATCGCCGGTGCGTACCGGTTCCTGATCGACGTGGGGGATACGCAGGTGATGGACGTCGATGCGGCGCTGTATCCGCGCACCGCGATCGAGCGCATCGGCATCGCACCCGGCACGAGCATGTTCTTCGTCGGTAAGAACCAGAAGAATATTTCCGAGGACTGGCGCCCGGAGATCCACGACTCCGACGGTCTGCAGATCTGGACCGGCCGCGGCGAGTGGATCTGGCGTCCGCTCATCAACCCGAAGGTCGTGCGCGTCAACAGCTTCCTCGACGACAACCCGCGCGGCTTCGGTCTCATGCAGCGGGAGCGCAACTTCATCGATTACCAGGACGACGGCGTGTTCTACGAGAAGCGGCCGTCGGTGTGGGTGGAGCCGAAGTCCGGCTGGGGCAAAGGCGCGGTGATGCTCGTCGAGATTCCGACGCAGGACGAGACCGCCGATAACGTGGTCGCGTTCTGGAATCCCGCGGACAGGCCCCGAGGCGGGGAGGAGCTTCTGCTCGCCTACCGCCTCTACTGGTGCCGCGAATGCCCGTTCCAGTCTGCGCTTGCGACCACGGGAGCCACGCGCACGGGTATTGGCGGTGTGATCGGGCAGCCGCGCAAGTACTTCTCGTGGCGCTTCGTTCTCGACTTCTTCGGCGGTGATCTGCCGCTCATCACCGACACCGACCGGGTGGAGGCGGTGATTACCGCTTCCCGCGGCCGCGTGGAGATCGTCTCCGCGCGGCCACTGAGACCGCTCAACGGCTGGCGCGCGATGTTCGATCTCGTCCCCGACACGAGTACCGAGCCGATCGATCTGCGACTCTATCTCGCCTACGACGGGCAGCCGCTCACGGAAACCTGGATCTACCAGTACACGCCACCGCCGCTCTCCGAGCGAAAGTTCTGAAGTCGCCCGCCTGCGAGCATCGTGGCGTCGCGAGAGCGCTCAGCTGTGAGGAACGGCGGCGGCGTGCGCGGGCCGCTCCCAGCCGGTCTTCGAGTCGTACGGCATCACGAAGCCCATCGCCTCGATTTGGTGAATCTTGCCGTCACTCACCTTGAAGATGTGTGCCGCCGGGAGATCGAACGGCTTGAAGTTCATCGGGATGCGATCGACGCCGGGAACGCCGACGATCTTCACGAACTTCTGCCGCATCGGCTGGCGGAATTGCGAAAGCCCGAAGACGAGACCGGTCACCGGATCGGCGATCCACACGCGCCGCGGCTCGATCCGCGTGATGTAGTCGAACGTATGCGTGTCGATCTGCGCCTCGCAGCCGAGGCTGCCGAGCTTCGCCATCGCCGAGGAGCCGCCGGTGTTGCCGATGGGGGTCTCTGCGGGTCGCGTGTTGGAGGTGGTCTGCATGCCGTTCTCGTGTCGCACGCAGTCGGCTGCGAACGGCGCGGCGCGTCCGTTGCCGGTGACGAGCGCCTGATAGTACGAGGCGCCGATCATGAGCATCTTCGCGCGCGAGCTGCGCTCGGCACGCGGCACCGTCTGCAGGAACGCAGGGCGCGGGGTCTCGAGATTCTTGAGGCTCGCGGGTCGCAGATTGCGCGCGATCAGATGCTCCATCTCGACGATCTTGCCGTGACGGATCTTCAGGCGCAGCGCGAGCTCGATCGGCTTGCCGTCCTCCTGCATCACTCCCAGGAAGCCGACCTGCTGCGCAACGGGATCCGGCACGTAGATCTTGAACGACGTGGGACCCGCGCTCGCGGTCTTCCATAGCCCCTCGCCCGGCTTCATGGGCACGGTGTTCTGCACGAACCGGGCGTCCGGGGCAATCGGCACGCGGCTCGGATCGTGCGCGACGAGGGCGGCGATGTAGTCGTCGACCATCCCGTCGAGGCAGGCGCGCCCGCAGTGGCCCGAGGCGGTCGCCGCGCGCGCGGTGGATCCCGCTAAAGCCGTCATACTGGCGAGAAGCAGCGCAACCGCCACGGCCGACCCGCTTCGTACTGGTGCTCTACGCATGATGGAATCCCCTCTTTCCTCGGCGCGCAGTCGCGATGCGAGTGCCGCACTGGCCGCCATTCTTGCTCGCTCTCACGCCCGAGCGCCAGGTACGGCGCTGCGCAGCCGCTCCATGAACAGCGGGACCGACGCCTCACCCTCGGAAGGCGACCACGGCGCGAACTCGGACGCCGTCGCCGGATCGTACGGGCCTTCCTTCACCTCTAAAAAGATCGAGCCGTCGATGCGCGCGAGCAGCGTGTGCCAGGTCGCCCGCGGCATCTCGAACCCCATGCTCTCGCAGTCCGAGCCTACCGCGTAGCGCGCCATCAGGCGTCCGCTCTCGTCGAACGTGAGCACCTCGAAGGCGCCCCGCACGACGAGCGCGAGCTCCGTCTTGCCGAGATGTCGATGCGGACGGAAGTAGGAATTGCGATCGGCGGCCACGAAGAAGCGCTGCACCACGTCCGCAGGTCCGGCGTGGACGTTAAGATGTGCGCGCTGGCGCGGGCTCACCGCCGCCTTGGCGGCGAGATCATCGAGCAGCGTCCGCGCGAACAGTCTCACGGTGAGTCCCACACCGCCGAGCGCATGCCGTACGGGGCGGTGCCGAGCACCGCCTCGATCTGATCGAGCTTGCCGCGATCGATCTGGAACAGCTCGGCGACCTCCAGCGTGAGCGGCGAGCGGACCGGCGAGGGGACCGTCTGTCCGTTAGTAAGATGAATCTCGGCGAGCTTCCCGGCGTGATCGAAGAAGCAGAAGCCGAGCACGAGTCCGCGTTCCCGGTCCACGACCGGGAGGCGGCGGTTGCGGATCTCCGTCACGAAGGAGAAGAAGCCGCTCTTCTGCTGCGCATCGCAGCCGAGCGCGACGACATTGAAGGAGCTGCTCCCGCGGAACGACGCATTGTTCGTCGTCTGAATCCCGTTCTCCCAGCGGTTGCACGTCGGGGCGAACGGGGCCGTATTGCGGCCGGTGTTGCCGCCGAGGCCGGTGAAGTAGGAGTCCGCGATGCGCACGAGCTCGGCGCGCGGCGGGCGCTCGGCGGGCGGGACGCTGCGCAGGAACTGGGGTCGCGGATGCCCGTGCGCCTCCATCGTCCGTCCGGCGGGAGGAAAGTTGCCGGCACCGCTCCCGCGGGCGACGATCGTCTCGATCTCATCGATGAGTCCGTAGGTCACCTTCAGACGTAGCGCCATCAGGACCGGCGCGCCGTTTTCCATCACCGTCCCGAAGAAGCCGACCTGCCCGTCCTGCGGATCGACGACGTAGAGCTTGTAGTGACCTGCGCCGCTTGCCGTGCCCCACAGTCCATCGCCGAGGCGCAGCTCGATGCCGTTCTCGGTGAAGCGCACGTTGCGCGCGAGCGGCAACAGGCTCGGATCGTGTGCGCTCAACGCGACGAGATAGCGGTCGACGAGGCCCTGCAGGCAGGGGCGGCCGCACACATCCGATGCGCTCGCGGGCGCAATCGGGGAAAGGGCCGCGACCAGTGCCGCGGCGCTCAGCAACACCCTGCGGTTCATCATTGTTCTCCTCTTGTCATGAGTTGCGGCTCGGATCAGCGGAACTGCCAGCGCGTCGCCGTCGTGAGCGTGCGCTGCTCGTCGAGTCCGAAGGCGGTGCCGGGACGAATCGCGTAGATCGGCTCCTTCTGGCTCAAGATATCCGCCTCCATCGCCGACATATCGTACTGATACTTTTTTTGATAGAGCGCGAGGAATCGCTTTCTCAAGCCGATGTCGCCGACCTCCTCTGCAATTCCCTCGACGACGACCGCCGCTGCCGCGTCCTCGGTTGCGACCACGCAGCGCGCGTTGAGCGCGAGGTTGCGCGCCTTGCGCGACTGGCGGCCGGTCGAGAAGTAGAACACCCGCTCGAGCCACAGACCCCAGACGATCATGAGGTGGGGTCGCCCGTCGGGCCGCACGGTCGCGAGCCAGTAGTTGTGGCTCGTGGCGAGACGGTGCTCGGCCCACTGCCAGGGGAGCAGGCCCTGGGTGCCGGTCGGCAGGCCGTATCCCGGCATGTGCGGACGGCTCGCCGCGGGCTCGAGCCGCGCCCCCTCATGGTGTTCTTGACTCACGCGAGCCTCCCGGCGCGCACACCCGGACGGGCCCATCCTATCCGCAGCGCATGCGCCTCGCCACGGTCGGCAGAAACCGGGGTGGAGTCGAGGCGCGGCGTGGAGGAAAATGCCTCAATGCGACTCGGGAAGCTCGCCGTCTGGGCGTTCACGGACACGTTGACCGCGGAGGAGGCCGCACGCTTTGCGCTGCAGGTCGAGCGCTGGGGCTACTCGACGCTCTGGATCCCCGAGGCCTTCGGTCGCAACCCGTTTCCCTTCGCCGCCTGGCTCCTCGCGTGCACGCAGCGGCTGATCGTCGCGACCGGCATCGCGAACATCTACGCGCGCGACGCAATCGCAATGCGTGCCGCGCAGCTGACGCTCGCCGAGCAGTCGCAGGGGCGCTTCCTGCTTGGCCTCGGTGTTTCGCATGCGCGCATGGTCGAGGAGGTGCGCGGGCACCACTACGATCCGAAGCCGGTGAGCCGCATGCGTGCGTATCTCGAGCAGATGGCGAGCGTCCGATATGCGGCGCCCGCGCCCGCGGAGCCCCCGCCGATCGTGCTTGCAGCGCTCGGACCGAAGATGCTCGAGCTCGCCGCCCAGTTGACCGACGGCGCGCACCCGTACAACGTGACGCCCGAGCACACGGCAGAGGCGCGGCGGATCCTGGGGCCCGATAAATGGCTTTGCACGGAGCAGAAGGTGCTGCTCGAGCGCGATCCAGGCAAGGCTCGGGCCATCGCGCGCCAGGCGGTCGGCTTCTATCTCGCCGCGCCCGCGTATGCGAACAGCCTGCGGCGCCTCGGCTTTGGCGATGCGGACCTCGCCGGCGCGGGCTCGGACCGCCTCATCGATGCGCTCGTCGCCTGGGGCGATCTCGCGGCGATCCGTGCGCGAATTCAGGCGCACTGGGATGCGGGGGCCGATCAGGTGTGCGTGCAGGCGCTCAATCCCGATCCGGCACGGGCGCGCGCCGTGCACGAGGAGGTGCTCGCGCAGCTCGCCCCGAGCGCAGTGGCCGGCACGCGCTAGCCGCAGCGCGTGCCCGCAGTCGCCCGTGACTGCGGGCACGCGAGCTCAGTCGGCTATTTGAGCCGCAGAACCTGCATGTTCTCCTGTCCGAGCACCGTGCGAATCTTCGCTCGATCGGCCTCGGATTGGTTCGACGCCGCCACCGAGCCCTCGACCTGCTTGGCGACCGCATCGCTCTTCGCGAGCCCGTCATCGAGCGCCGCCCAGTTCTTGTAGGTCGTGATGAGCAGCACGTCGGGGTCGTTCGGTCCGCGCGGATTGAGCGTGAGCACCTCGTAGCTCACGATGTAACCGGCCTTCTTCTCGGCCTCCTGCTCGGCTTTCCACGTGGTGTCGAGCCACTGCATGTAGTCGTCGAACTTGCCGTCGACGGTGCGGATCATCGCGACGTTGACGACGGGACCCTCGGTATAGGCATGATCGTCCGCGAGTGCCGGAACGCTCGCGCAGACGAGCGCGACCAGCGCCGCATAGGCTGCGGCGCGAAGCTGGTTCGACATTTGATATCCCCTCTGAGTTTGAATCGTTCTAATGCGTCGTTCGCACGGATTGCCCGCGCGCAGGGCGCAACTATACGCTCGGTCGCCGCGCGGGTCGAAGCGATCAAGAAAACCCCTTCGCCGCTTGCGATCCGTGCTACGTTCGGCGCCCAGATGGTCGGACAACGCGACAAGGGTCTGGTGCGCGCGCTCGGGTCGTGGGGTCTCGCCGCGAACATCGTCAACATCGTTGTCGGCGCCGGAATCTTTGCGCTGCCCTCCGCGCTCGCCGCGGCGCTCGGCACCTACGCGCCGCTCGCGATTCTTGCGTGCGCGGTTGCGGTCGGAGCGGTCGCGATCTGCTTTGCCGAGGGAGGAAGCCGGGTCCCCACGAGCGGTGGAGTCTACGGCTGCATCGAGGCCGCCCTCGGGCCGCTCGCCGGCTTCGTCGCCGGTACGGTGCTCTGGGTGAGCGACGTGCTCGCCTGCGGCGGCGTGGCCGCTGCGCTCGCGGATGTGGCCGCAAGCCTGACTGCGCCCGCGCTCGTGCCGGCGGTGCGGACGCTGGTCATCATTGCCGTCATCGGCGGCATCGCGCTCCTCAACATCGGCGGGGTGGCGCGCGGGGCACGGCTCGTCGGCGTGGCGACCTTCGTGAAGCTCGTGCCGCTCGCGGTCTTTCTCATCGTGGGGTTGGGCGCCGTCTCCGCAGCGCACTTCGCCCCGCCGCCCGCCGCTCGTGCGCTCGATCCCGGGCGCGCGCTGCTCCTCGCGCTCTTTGCCTTCACTGGCATGGAGGCATCGCTCTGCGCGAGCGGCGAGGTGGCGGAGCCCGCGCGGACGATTCCGCGGGCGCTCGCCCTCGCGATCGGTGGCGTGACGGTGCTCTATCTCACGATCCAGATCATCGCCCAGGGCATTCTCGGCCCGGCGCTTGCGAGCTCGGCCGTGCCCCTTGCAGATGCCATGGCGCAGGTGAGTGGGCCGCTGCGCGCGCTCATGCTGGCGGGCGCGGCGCTGTCGATGTTCGGCTGGATCGGCAGCGATATCCTGAGCACTCCCCGCATGGTGTTCGCATTCGCGCGCGACGGCTATCTGCCGCGGAGTCTCGGGCGGGTCCATCCGCGCACGCACGCTCCGCACGTGGCCATCGCCTGCTATGCGCTCATCGCCGCACTCCTCGCGCTCACCGGAACGTTCGCCGAGTTGGCCGTGCTCTCCACGCTCGGGGCCGCCGCTCTCTATATTGCCGGCTGTGCCGCTGCATGGCGCCTCGCGCGGCGCGGGGTCGCGCTCGCCGGAGCGCCGCTCAATTGCCGCTCGCTTCCCGCGGCGGCGATCGTTGGGATCGCGAGCATGCTGGTGCCCATGGCGCTTGCCTCGCGCGCGGAGATCCTCGGACTCCTCGCGTTGCTCGCCGCGGCCGCCGTGGTTTTTCTCTTGCACCGGCGCGCGGGCTTTGCACGTGCCGGCGCGTAGGGGAGGGAGGATGCGCATGCGCACATCGATGATCGGCGCCACGGCTGCTGCAGTGCTCATCTGCGCCGCCGCCGGCCAGGCGCTCGGTGAGCAGGCGCCGTCCCACGGCGTGCCGGAGAGGGCCTGGATCGGCGAGAGCAACGCCTACACGGAAAGGCTGCTCGCGGTCGAGCTCGAGCACTCCCCGGAGACGGGCTCGCGCCAGGGGCTCGCGCGGTTCGACACCCTCATTTCCGATCCGACGCTGGCCGATCAGCTGGCCGAGCGCCGCGAGCTCGAGGCGGTGCTCGCGAAGCTCGCCGCCGCGCAGCCGCGGGTCGCGGACCGCAACGTGCGCGAGGATCTCGAGATCCTGCGCAAGGCATTCGCGCTCGATTTCCGCCGCGAGGACTACGCGCTCGCGCACGACGTGCCGTTCGTGAACGCGAGCGAGGAGGTCTTCCAGGGCTTGAGGGTGCTGCTCGACGACCAGGTGGCCGCGGCGCGCCGACCGGCCGCGCTCGAGCGGCTGCGCAAGTATGCCGGAGTCGAGCGCGGCTACCGCCCGTACACCGAGATCCTCGAGCAGCGCGCACGCGAGCAGATGGCGAAGCCGGGTATCGTTTATCCCACGCGCGGGGAGCTCGAGACCGAGCTCGGCCGCGACCCGAACTACATCGAGGGCATCGCAGCCCTGTTCCGCAAGTATCGCCTCGCCGGCTGGGAGCCCGCCTATGTGAGCTTGAAGGGGGAGCTCGCGGCGTACGATGCGTGGCTCCGGGCAAACATCCTGCCGCGAGCGCGTACCGATTTCCGCCTGCCGCCCGCGGAGTACGCGCTCGATCTCGAGGGCTACGGCATCGACCTCCCGCCCACGCGCTTGGCGGCCATGGCGCACGCCGAGTTCAGGGAGATCCAGGGCGAGATGGCACCGCTCGCCGCGCGCATCGCGGCCGCGAACGGCTACCCGTCGAGCGATTACCGGGCGGTGATCGCTCAACTCAAGAGAAAACAGATCACCGGTGATGCGATCCTGCCGTTCTATCGCCGGCGCCTGCATGAGATCGAGCGCATCATCGTCACGCGCAGGCTCGTGAGTCTGCCGGGCCGCCCGGCGATCATCCGGCTCGCGAGCGCTGCGGAAACGGTGCAGGAGCCGGCACCGCACATGGTTCCGCCGCCGCTGCTGCACAACACCGGCCAGCGCGGACAGTTCGTGCTGCCGCTCAACGTCCCATCGGCCACCGGCGGGGCTGCGGAACGGTACGACGACTTCACGTTCGATGCCGTCTCGTGGACCTTGATCGCGCACGAGGCGCGCCCTGGGCACGAGCTGCAGTTCGACTCCATGGTCGAGCACGGCGTGAGCCTCGCGCGGGCGCTGTTCGCCTTCAATTCCACTAACGTCGAGGGCTGGGGTCTTTACTGCGAGTACCTGATGGAGCCTTACGAGCCGGTCGAGGGGCGGCTCATCACGCTGCAGCTGCGGCTGTTGCGGGCCGCGCGCGCGTTCCTCGATCCCGAGCTGCAGAGCGGCAAGGTCACACCGGCCCAGGCCTACGAGGTCCTCGAGAAGGACGTGGGCTTGAGTCATGCCTTCGCGGAGGAAGAGGTCGAGCGTTTCACTTACCGCTCACCGGGCCAGGCGATGAGCTACTTCTACGGCTACACCCGGCTTCTCGAGCTGCGCAAGGAAACCGAGGCGGCGCTCGGGCCACGGTTCGATCAGAGAAAGTTCCACGATTTCATCCTGAGCCAGGGCTTGCTGCCGCCGGACCTGATGCGCGAGGCGGTGATGCAGGAATTCGTTCCGGGGCAGCGTCGCAGCGCCTCTTAGGCCTGAGGCACAATGAGCTGCTTGCCGACGACTGCCCGCTCGGCGAGCCGACGTAACGCGACTGCCGTCTGCTCGAGCGGATAGCGCCCAGCGACGGCCGCGACGAACGGTTGCTTCGCGTGCAGCGCGAACAACCCCTCGAGCACTCGCTCGACCCCCGCTGGGTCGGTCGCGAGCATTCCGCCGAAGCCGATCCCGATCACCGTCAGGTTCTTGACGAGGAGGTACTCCGCGGCGATGCGCGGAATCGCCCCGCTCGCGAAGCCGACGACGAGCACGCGCCCGCGCCGCGCGGTGCCGTGGAGCGACTCATCGAAGAGCGCACCGCCCAGCGTATCGAGCACGACGTGAGCGCCACGGCCGCCGCTCAGTCGCTTGAGGGCCGAACCCAGCGGCTCGCTGCTGTAATCGATGAGCTCGGAGGCGCCCGCGGCGCGGGCGGCCGCGAGCTTCTCGGGCGAGCCGGCCGCGGCAATCACGCGCGCGCCGAGCCGGGCCGCGACGGCGACGGCGGCGAGTCCCACGCCGCCACCGGCTCCGGTGACGAGCAGCGTCTCGCCGGATGCGAGCCGGGCCCGCTCGAAGGCGAACGCCGCCGTGCCATGCGCGATGAGAAACTGGGCGGCAAGCTCATCGGGCAGATCCTGCGGTGCGCGGAAGATCTGGTCCGCTTGCGCAACCACCTGCTCGGCAAAGCATCCGGCGGTGAGCGGCGCTCCGAGGATGCGGTCGCCGGGGCGCCAACGCGTGACCTGCGTGCCAACCTCGCTCACGATGCCGCAAAACTCGAGGCCCGGCACGAATGGCAACGGCGGCTTGACCTGGTAGCGGCCCGCCACCATGAGCAGATCCGCGAAGTTGACGCCGGCCGCAAGCACGCGCGCGAGCACCTCGTGCGGCCCCGGGACCGGCGCCGGCCGCTGCTCGATCGAGATCACCTCCGGGGGGCCGAGCTCGCGGACGAGCGCTGCGCGCATTGCGTAAGCTCCTCACGCCTTCAGACGGTAGCCGGTGCGGAAGATCCAGCCGACGAGCGCGATGCAGGCGAGGAGGAAGAGGAGCGTCATCGCGAAGCTGATCGCGGGATTCACGTCGGAGACCGCGTAGAAAGCCCAGCGAAAGCCGCTCACGAGGTACACGACCGGATTGAAGAGCGCGACGTGCCGCCAGATTCCGGGGAGCATCGCGATCGAGTAGAAGCTGCCGCCCAGGAACGTGAGGGGTGTCACGATGAGCATCGGTACCATCGCGAGCTTCTCCCAGCCGTCGGCCCAGATGCCGATGATGAAGCCGAAGAAGCTGAAGGTCACGGAGGTGAGGACGAGGAAAACGATCATCGCGACCGGATGCGCGATCGAGAAAGAGACGAACAGGCGTGCGGTCGCGAGGATGATGCTGCCCAGGACCACGGACTTGGTCGCAGCGGCGCCCACATAGCCCAACACGACCTCGCGCGCCGAGATCGGCGCGGAGAGCACCTCGAAGATGGTGCCGGAGAATCGCGGCATGTAGATGCCGAAGGAGCCGTTCGAGATGCTCTCCGTCATCACCGAGAGCATGATGAGGCCGGGCACGATGAACGCCCCGTAGCTCACCCCGTTGATCGAGCGCATGCGGCTGCCGATCGCCGCGCCGAACACGATGAAGTAAAGCGAAGTGGAGATCACGGGCGAGGCGATGCTTTGCACCAGCGTGCGCCAGGTGCGCGCGAGCTCGAAGAGGTAGATGGCGCGGATCGCGTGCACGTTCACGAGCGCGACCTCAGCAGGCTCACGAATATCTCCTCGAGCGAGGTCTCGCTCGTATTGAGGTCGCGGAAGTCGATGCCTTGATCGGCGAGCCGGCGCAGCAAGCCGGCGATTGCGCTGCGCTCGGCCTGCGCATCGAAGGTGTAGAGGAGCTCGCGCCCGTCGGCGGAGAGCGCGAGCGGCAGGCTCGCGAGCGGCGCCGGGATCGCGCTGAGAGGTGTCTGCAGGTGCAGCGTCAGTTTCTTGCTGCCGAGCTTCCTCATCAGGGCGATCTTGTCATCCACCAGGATGATCTCGCCGTTGCTGATGATGCCGATGCGGTCGGCCATCTCCTCGGCTTCCTCGATGTAGTGGGTGGTGAGGACGATCGTCACGCCGCTGCGCCGCAACTCGCGCACCATGTCCCACATGGCGCGGCGCAGCTCCACGTCGACTCCCGCGGTCGGCTCATCGAGGAACAGGATCCGCGGCTCGTGGGAGAGCGCCTTGGCGATGAGCACGCGACGCTTCATGCCCCCCGAGAGCGTCATCACCTTCGCTTCGCGCTTGTCCCACAGCGCGAGATCGCGCAGCACCCGCTCGATGTGGACGGGATTGCGCGCTTTGCCGAACAGTCCGCGGCTGAAGGTAACCGTATCCCAGACGGTCTCGAACATGTCCGTCGCGAGCTCCTGAGGCACCAGTCCGATCTTCGAGCGCGCAGCACGAAACTCGCGAATCACGTCGTGACCGTCGGCGCTCACCATGCCGCCGGTCGGGTTGACGATGCCGCAGATGATGTTGATGAGGGTCGTCTTGCCGGCGCCGTTCGGTCCGAGGAGCGCGAAGATCTCGCCCTCGTGGATCTCGAGATCGACGCCCTTCAGCGCCTGAAACCCGGATGCATAGACCTTCGTGAGGCCGACCACGGAGATGATCGGACGGGGGGACACTCTCGGTTGCGGCATCGATCTTCGGGTCGCTCTGCGCTCGGACGGTCGCGCCATGCTAGCAGCGATTCGCTCCGATCGGTGGAGCGCGCGCACCCCGCAATCCCCGTCAAGCGTGCATTGCGGCAAGGCGCTAAGCTGCCCGCGCCGTCACCAGGGCCAGCCGCATGCCGCTCACCCAGCGCGCACTCTTCATCATCGAGCGCAATCTCCACCACGATCTGTCGCTCTTTGAGCGCACCCCGGAGCAGGTCCGGGAGTCCGGCTCTCTCGAGGGGCTCGATCTGGCGAGCCCCCTCAGGCTATCCGAGCGCGCGCATTCGCCCCTGGCCGAGCCGCGGATCGAGCGCACCCGGGAGCTGCGCTTCGTGGGACTGAGCGAGCCGTGCGACTACGGGCGCACCGCGCACATTCCGGGCCAGTGGCAGCGCTTCATGAGGGAGTTCTTCGGGCGCATCGCCGCGAAGCGCTCGCCGATTCCGGTGGGGATCGGCACACGGCGCGCCGCGGATGAGCAACTCCTGTACGTCTGCGCGGCCGAGGTGTCCGGGTTCGTCCGCGTGCCGCCGGACTTGATCACGCTCGCGCTGCCGCCCGCCACCTATGCCGTGTTCGCGCACGATGGGCACGTTTCGGCGCTGCCGCAGACCTACAGCTGGATCTGGGATGAGTGGTTTGCTGCGAGCGGGCGGGTTCCGGCGGAGGCTGCGAGCCTCGAGCGGCACAATGCGGCCTTCGACCCGCGGACCGGCGAGGGCGGCGCTACGATCTGGGTTGCGATTGCCGATTGATCGGGCGCACCGCGGTCAGGCTTCCCCGACGGCTGCGACCGGCTCCGGCGGCTCCTCGGGACGGCGGCTCGCGATGGGCTCTGCGGCCGTGCCCTGGACGAGCGTCATCTGCGCCCGCAGGCCCGGGTGATTGTCGGTGAGCGCAAGCGTCCCGCCGTGGAGCTTGGCGATCGCCTCCACCAAGCTCAATCCGAGACCCACCCCGGGGGTGCCGCGGCTCGCATCGCCGCGATAGAAGCGCTGCGCGGCCTTCGGCTTCTCGGCATCGGGGATGCCGGGCCCGTTGTCCGCGACCACGATCGCGACGGTTCCGTCGCTGGCGCGCCGCGTCTCGACGCTGACCGAGCCGCCCTCTCCCACGTACTTGATGGCGTTGTCCACCAGATTGTTGACAGCCTGCCCGAGCAACACGCGGTCGCCGCGCACGGCAAGCGGTGCGGTGCCGCGGAACGAGAGCGACAGGCTCTTCAACTCCGCGGCCGGCAGATAAAACTCGACCGCCTTCGCGGCGAGATCAGCCACGTCGATGCGCACGAAGTCCGAGCGGCGCATCCCCGCGTCGATCTCCGCGAGGCGCAGCAGCGCGTTGAACATGCGGATCACGCTGTCGACGTGGGCAACCGCCGCATCGACTTCGGCGAAGGTCTCATCCGCCGATGGCCGGGTGAGGGCGAGCTCCTCGAGGCGCGAGCGCAGCTCCGCAAGTGGGGTGCGCAGATCGTGCGCGATCGAGTTCGAGACGTTCGCGACGCCGTGCACCAGCTGCTCGATCTGCTCGAGCATCCGATTGATCGTCTGGGCGAGGGTGTCGAGCTCGTCCCCGCTCGAGCGCACCGGTAGGCGATGGCTCAAGTCGCCGCGCACGATCGCCGCTGCCGTGCGGCGGATGCTCTCGATGCGCGCGAGGAGCGCGCGCCGGATGAGGATGCCGCCGAGCAGGCCCGCGATGCTCACGACGGCGATCGCGCCGGCGAGCCCGTCCCAGAACCGCCGCTCGATCGGTGCGAAGCGGTCGACGTCGCGTCCGACGAGCAGGTTGTACCCGCCCGGCAGCACGCTGCGCACCAGAAACACGTTGGTGCGTTGCCCGCTGAGATCGAAGGTTACGGTGTAATTGCCCGGCCGGTCCGGGATCCTCCGCGGCCAGGCGGCAATGTTGCCGGCGAGCCGATGCATGCGGGCGTCGGTGAACAGCAGGATGCGCTCGCCCGCGATCTGCATCGCCACCCGCTCGTTGATGAAGGCGGTGAGCCCCGCGGGACCGCGCAGCTTGAATACCTCGGTGAGTCGCTGCGAATCCTCGGCGAGCACCTCGGCGCGGAAATCCTCGATCGTGGCCTGCCAGGCGTAGCGCAGGGGGGCGGCGAACAGCACCAGCGCCGCGAACCCGAACAGCACGTAGCCGATCGCGAGGGTGACTGCCGAGGAGCGGATGACTCTCGCCACGGAGGACTCCTGCGCTCGTGCCCGTGCGGTCGCAGCGGCTAGCTGCCCGAGTGCTCGAGCACGGGCTCCGCGCTGATCATATACCCGGCGCTGCGCACGGTCTTCACGAGCGGCTGCTCGAAGTCCGCGTCGATCTTCTGCCGCAACTTGCTGATGTGCACATCGACCACGTTCGTCTGCGGATCGAAATGATAGTCCCAGACGTTCTCGAGAAGCATGGTGCGCGTCACCACCTGGCCTGCGTGGCGCATCAGGTACTCGAGGAGCTGAAACTCGCGCGGCTGCAGCGCGATGGAGCGGCTGCCGCGCATCACCTTGCGCGAGAGCAGATCCATGCGCAGGTCGCCCACCTCGAGCACGGTCTGGGCTCCGTCCTGGCGGGTGCGCCGGCTGAGGGCGTCGAGCCGCGCGAGCAGCTCCCCGAACGCGAACGGCTTGGTGAGATAGTCATCGCCGCCGCTGCGCAATCCCTTGATGCGCTCGTCCACGTCGCTGAGCGCGCTCAGAATGAGGATGGGCGTGTGATTCCCCGCTGTGCGCAGCGCCTCGATGATCGCAAGACCGTCGATACTGCCGGGCAGCATCCGGTCCATGATGATCACGTCGTAGCGCTCGCTCGCGGCGAGAAACAGCCCGTCGCGCCCGTTGTCCGCGTGGTCGCTCGTGTGTCCGGCCTCTTGCAGGCCCTTCACGACGAAGCGCGTCACGCGCTCGTTGTCCTCGACCAGCAGGATCTTCATGACCGCGCGCGCTCTCCCCAGCTCGCGGCCGACTCGCCGGGTACCACCGCGGCGGGCAGCGGCAGCTCGATCGCCGCTCGCCTGCGGTGCCCCGTGAGCCAGCTGTTGAGACGATCGAGATAGAGGTAGACGACCGGTGTGGTGAAGAGCGTGAGGGTCTGGCTCAAGAGGAGCCCGCCCACCATCGTGTAACCGAGCGGCTGGCGGATCTCCGAGCCCGTGCCCGTCCCGAGTGCGAGCGGCAGTGCGCCGAGGAGCGCGGCCATCGTCGTCATCATGATCGGACGGAAGCGCAGCAGGCACGCTTTGCGGATGGACGCCTCGGGCGATAAACCCTCCTCGCGCTCGGCCTGAAGCGCAAAGTCGACCATCATGATGCCGTTCTTCTTCACGATGCCGATGAGAAGAATGACGCCGATGAGCGCGATCACGGTGAAATCGATGTGGAAGGCGAGCAGCATGAGCAGCGCCCCGACGCCCGCCGAGGGCAGCGTCGAGAGGATCGTGAGGGGGTGGATGTAGCTCTCGTAGAGCATCCCGAGAATGATGTAGACGACCACGATCGCCGCGAGGATCAGGTAGGGCTCGCTGCGCAGGGAATCCTGGAACGCCTGCGCGGTCCCCTGGAAGCTGCCGGTGAGTCCCGCCGGGAGGTGCAGCGTGGCGGTGGTTCGCGAGATCGCATCGACCGCCTGGCCGAGGGCTACGCGAGGGGCGAGATTGAAGGAGAGCGTCACCGCGGGGAACTGGCTCTCGTGGTTGATCGAGAGAGCCGCGGTGTGCCGGGTATCGAAGCGCACGAGCTGCGAGAGTGGCACCATCTGGCCCGTTGTGGGCGCACGCACGTAGATCATGTTGAGCGTGTTCGGGTCGCCCTGGAGCGAGGGGCTGATCTCGAGCACGACGTGGTAGGCGTTGAGCTGCGTGAAGTACTGCGTGACCTCCCGCTGCCCGAAGGCATCGTAGAGCTCCTGATCGATGAGCGAGGGCTGGATGCCGAAGCGGGCGGCCTCGTCGCGGTCGATCACGACCGCGAGCTTGGTGCTGGTGTCTTGCTGATCGGAGGCCACGTCGCTCAGCTCGGGAAGCTTCTGCAGTGCCGCGAGCACGCGCGGACCCCAGGCATTGAGCTCGTCGATGTTCGGGTCGGTGAGGGTGTACTGATACTGGGTGCGGGTCGCGTGACCGCCCATGCTCACGTCCTGCACCACTTGCAGGAAGAGCGTGCCGCCGGGGATTCGGGCGAACTTCGCGCGCAGGCGCCGGATGACCTGATCGGCCGTTGCATGGCGCTCGCTGTGCGGCTTCAGGGCGATCATGCCGAAGCCGTTGTTCACCGGACGCGATCCGCCGCCGAATGCGACCACCCAGCCGGAGACCGCCGGATCGGCGGTGATCACCTGACCGAGGCGCCGCTCGAGGCCGTCCATCTGGCCGAAGGACACGTCCTCGGGGGCATCGGAGACACCGTTCAACAGTCCGGTATCCTCCTGCGGAAAGAACCCTTTCGGCTCGACCACGTAGAGCGCGACGGAGAGCGCCACGGTGGCGAGAAACACGGCGAGCGTGGCGCCCTGATGACGGAGCACGAAGTCGAGCCCGTTCGCATAGAGCTCGCGCGAGCGCTCGAACGCCCGCTCGATCGCGCGGTACGCGCGGCCATGCGTCGCCGTCTTCTCGTTGCGCAGATAGAGCGCGCACATGGTCGGCGAGAGCGTGAGCGAGACGAACGCGGAGACCACGATCGTCGCGGTGACGGTGATCGCGAACTCGTGGAAGAGCCGCCCGACGATTCCGCCCATCAGCAGCAGCGGGATGAATACCGCGATGAGCGAGAGGCTGATCGAGAGGATGGTGAACCCGATCTCGCCTGCTCCTTGGAGCGCGGCCTCGCGGGCCGGCATACCGGCCTCGACGTGCCGGTAGCAGTTCTCGAGCATCACGATCGCATCGTCCACGACGAAGCCCACGGCAATGGTGAGCGCCATGAGCGAGAGATTGTCGAGGCTGAAGTGCAGGGCATACATCGCCGCGCACGTGCCGAAGAGCGCAAGCGGCACCGTGAGGCCGGGGATCACCGTCGCCCAGACGTTGCGCAGAAAGAGGAAGATCACGAGCATCACGAGCGCGACCGTGATCATCAATGTGAACTCGACGTCATCGACCGAGGCCTTGATCGTGAGGGTCCGGTCGACGAGCTTGTCGAGCTTGATGGCGGGCGGCACGGCCGTCATGATCTGCGGGAGCGCCTCCTCGACTCGCTTCACGGTCGCGATCACGTTCGCGCCCGGCTGCTTCATGATCGCGATCATTGCGCCGCGCCGGCCATTCTCGTAGGCGGTACGCTGCGAGTCCTCCGGCCCGTCGATGGCCACGCCGATGTCGCGGATGCGCACGGGCGCCCCGTTGCGGTAGGCGACGATCACGTTGTTCCAGGGTTTCGCATCGAGCAGCTGATCGTTGTCGTAGATCGTGTACTCGTGGAGCTTCCCGTTGACGAAGCCCTTCGGGGCATCGACGGTCGCCTGCGTGATGACGTTCGCCACATCCTCCATGTCGATCCCGAGCGCGGCGAGCTTCCGCGGGTCGACCTGGACGCGGATGGCGGGCTTCTGCTGGCCCCAGATGTTGACTTGGCCGACGCCCGGAATGCGCGAGATCTGCTGCGCCAGCACCGAATCCGCGTAGTCGTTCACGGTCGTGACCGGCAGCACGTCGGAATGCAGCGCGTAGATGAGTATCGGCGAGTCGGCCGGATTGACCTTCTTGTATGAAGGCGGCGCGGGCAGATTCTTCGGCAGCTGCCCGGCTGCGGCGTCAATCGCGGCCTGCACGTCTTGCGCGGCCGCGTCGATGTTCCGATCGAGGTCGAATTGGACCACGATCTGCGTGGTGCCGAGCACGCTCGAGGAGGTGAGCTCCGAGACCCCCGGGATCTCCGCGATCTGGTACTCGAGCGGCGTTGCCACCGAGGTGGCCATCGTGTCGGGACTGGCACCGGGGAGCTGGGCGGTCACCTGGATGGTCGGGAAATCCACCTGCGGGAGCGGGGCGACCGGGAGCAGCGGGAACGCCACGATCCCGACGAGCAGGATCCCCGCCATCAGGAGCGATGTCGCAATCGGCCGGCTGATGAAGGGGGCCGATATGCTCATGACGCGCGCCGACCCTTCGATGGCGCGGAGCCCGCCGACTCGACCGGGTGCCCGGCCTGGGCGGAGCGGTTGACGCTCACCAGCGCGCCCGGCTGCAGGCGATAGAAGTTGCTCGTGGCGACGCGCTCTCCCTCGCTCAAGCCACCCTCGATGACCGCGACCTGCTCATCGTTGTAGCCCACCTTGAGCGTACGCGCCTCGACCCTCGAGTCCGCCCCGATCACGTAGGCGTACAGGCCGTCCGGACCGCGCTGCAGCGCAGCGGAGGGAATGGTGAGCGCGTTGCGTGCGGTGCGCACGAGCACCCGCGTACTCACGAATTCGCCGGGCCAGAGCCGCTCCCGGGTGTTGGGAAAGATGACCTTCAAGTGGATCGTGCCGGTCGTCGGGTCGATCTCATTGTCGATGAGCTCAATCGTGCCCCGATCGAGCTCGGTCTGGCTTTCTCCGCGCGAGAGCGCGGTAACGCTCACCGGGCCCTTCTGCATCGCAGCCGAGACCGCGTCGATCGCTTCCTCGGGAAGCGTCACGATGGCCGCGATCGGCTGCAGCTGGGTGAGGACGACGATGCCTGTGGTGTCCGCCGCGTGCACGATGTTGCCCGGATCGACGAGCCGCACGCCTGTGCGTCCGTTGATCGGCGAGGTGATGCGGGTGTAGCTGAGCTCCGTGCGCGCGCTCTCGATCGCCGCCGCGTCGGCCTCGACCTGCGCCTGGACCTGCGCCACGAGCGCGCGCTGCGTATCGAGCTGTTGCTTGCTCGCGAGGTTTTGCGGCTCGAGCATGACGTAGCGCGCGAGATCGAGCTTTGCATTGGCGAGCTGGGCAAGGTCCTTGGCGCGCGTCGCGACCGCCTGATCGAGCGTCGCCTGGTAGGGGCGCGGGTCGATGAGTGCGAGCAGGTCGCCGCGCTTGACGTGCTGGCCCTCGACGAATCCAACCCTCTCGAGCTCGCCGTCGACGCGGGCCGTGACCTTCACCGTGTAGAACGCCTGAACGGTTCCGAGACCGTCGAGGTAGACGCGCACGTCCCTACGGGTTGCCGGCGCGGCATCGACGGCGATCGCCTCGGGGCCGGACCGCGTCGCAGGTGCGCTCCGCGAGCGCTCCGGCGAGAGTGTCCAGACGAGGAGCGCGAGCACCCCGAGGCCGGCGCCGAACATCGTCAGCCGCGTCCTGCTCAGGAGACTCCGCCGCATGGGCCCATTCTCATCCGCGCTCATTCGTCCATCCTCCGCCGAGCGCGTTGAAAAGCCCGACAAGTGCTTGCAGGTGCGCGAGCCTCACCTGCACATAGGCATCCTGCGCGGTGAAGGCCGCCGTTTCGGTATTGAGCACCGTCAGGATGTTGATCACGCCCGCGTGGAACTGCGCTTGCGCGAGCTCGTAGGCGTGCCGCGCCTTGTCCGCGGCGAGCTGCTGCTCATTGAGCTCGTCGGCGGACTCGCGCACCGCGACGAGCGCATCCTCGACGTTGCCGAAGGCGGAGATAACCGCCTTGTGGTAGTCGGCGAGGAGCTCCGCGTAGCGGGCCTTGCTCAGGCGGTACTGACCGATCAGCGCTCCGCCTTGGAAGATCGGCTGCGTAATGTCGCTCCCGAGGGAGAACACTTCGCTCCCGGGCCTCACGAGCGTCGCGAGAGCGAGGCTCTCGTAGCCGCCCGTCGCCGTGAGATCGATCGTGGGAAAGAACGCGGCGCGCGCCGCACGGATATCGGCGTTCGCGGCGACGAGCTGCGCTTCGGCCTCGGCTACGTCCGGGCGGCGCGCAAGCAGTCCCGAGGGCAGCCCGGCGAGGAGCGGCGGCTGGGAGACCGTAGCGAGCGTGTCCGACGGCAAAGCGAAGCGCTGCGGCGTCTCCCCGACCAGGATCGCGAGCGCATCGACTGACTGTTGCAGCTGCTGCTCGAGTGGCGGGATCGCGGCGCTCAACGTCGCGACGACGGTCGCTTGCTGTGCGACATCGAGCGCCGTCGTGGTCCCGACGCTCGCATCGATCTCGAGACCCTTCAACGTCTGCGAGGCGCTCGCGAGATTGTCGTGGGCAATCCGCAGGCGATCGCGCAGCGCGAGCACCGTGAAATAGGTGTTGGCGACGTCGGCCATGACGGTGAGCTCGACCGTCTCACGATCGTAGCGGCTCGCCGCGGCGGTGGCGATCGCGGCCGCGCGCTGGGCGAGATTCTTGCCCCAGAAGTCGAGCTCGTAGCTTGCCGCGAGCCCGGCGGTGAACTCGTTGAAGCTCAAATCGCCGCTGCCGCCGATCGGCAGGAACATCTTCTGCCGCGTCCCACCCGCCGTGGCATCGAGCGTCGGCAAAAGCGGCGCCGTGTTGATGCGCACCTCGGCCTCCGCCTGCTGCACTCGGGCGACAGCGGCCGCGAGATCGTCGTTGGCGCTGCGCGCCTGGTCGATGAGCCGCGCGAGCTCGGGCGACTGAAAGCCGCGCCACCATTCGGCCGACGGCCAGCTTTGCGGGACCTGCTCGAGCTCGGTGCGCCAGGCGGTCGGGGCGGCCACGGCGGGCCGGTGGTAATAGGGTCCGAGATTGCAGCCCGCGAAGACAGCCGCGGTGAGCGCCGCCGCTACGAGGCGGGCGGCGCGGCGCGCGCGCGCGGCGAAATGGACAAACGTTGCGATCGGCGCACCTGTAAGGGGGCAGCTCGGAGGTGAAGGATACGCGGCGGCAGCGCAAACAAAGCCGCCGGCGACGGACCCGCCCGTCGTCGCTGCAGCAGCCCCATGAAGTTAGCCAGAGCGCGCTTGAGCCAGCATGGGCAAATGATTAATTCCCGTTAATCGTCAGGCGTGCTGGCGGTGCTCGACGTTCGGCAGCAGCCCGGCGAGCAGTCCGAGGAGCGGCAGGAACGCACACACGTGATAGACGAACTCGATGCTCGTGCGGTCAGCCAGCTCCCCGAGCACCGCGGCGCCGACGCCGCCCATGCCGAAGGCAAAACCGAAGAACAGGCCCGCGACCGTGCCGGTGCGTCCCGGCAGGAGCTCCTG
Organism: Steroidobacteraceae bacterium; assembly: GCA_035523875.1. Lineage (GTDB taxonomy): Bacteria > Pseudomonadota > Gammaproteobacteria > Steroidobacterales > Steroidobacteraceae > JASHUC01. The sequence continues at coordinate 7,923 of DATKPY010000014.1, read as the reverse complement.
CGCGTAGACGATGATCGCAGGGAACGCCGAGGCGAGGATCATGCCGATGGGCACCGTGAGCAGCGCCGTCCAGAGGAGACCCACGTGCGGCAGCACCAGCGTGAAGGGCAGCACGCCCAAGATCGAGGCCCAGATCACGTACTTGCGCCCGAAGCGGTCTCCGAGCGGACCCCCCACGATCGTGCCGAGGGCCACGGAGCCCAAGAAGACGAACAGGTACAGCTGCGCGTGCTCGACCGAGACGCCGAAATGATCGATCAGGTAGAAGGTGTAGTAGCTGGTGAGGCTCGCGAGGTAGAAGTACTTCGAGAAGATGAGCGCGAGCAGCACGGCGATGGCGCCCAGGATGCGCTTGCGCGGATGCGTCTGCTGCGTTTGCCCGCGCGCGCCGCGCGGCGCGAGTCGCGCGAGACCATGATTCTTGTACCAGTGGCCAACCTGCGTGAGCACGAAGATCCCGAGAAGCGCCGCGAGCGAGAACCACGAGACGCTGTGCTGGCCGCGCGGCAGCACGATGAACGCAGCGAGCAGCGGGCCGATCGAGGAGCCCAAGTTGCCACCCACCTGGAACACCGACTGCGCGAGCCCGTGCTGGCCTCCGGAGGCCATGCGCGCGACGCGCGAGGATTCCGGGTGAAAGACCGACGAGCCGGTCCCGACGAGCGCGGCGGCGAGCAGCAGGAGCGCGTAGTTCGCGGCGAAGGCGAGCAGCATGAGGCCCACCAGCGTGAAGCTCATGCCGACGGCGAGGGAATAGGGGCGCGCCTTGCGGTCGGTATAGGAGCCGACCAGCGGCTGCAGGAGCGACGCGGTGATCTGATAGGTGAAAGTGAGTACGCCGATCTGTCCGAAGCTCAAGGCGTAGGAGCTCTTCAGCATCGGATACAGCGCCGGCAGCAGCGACTGCATCATGTCGTTGAGCAGATGGCAGAAGCTGATCGCGGCGAGGACGGCAAAGGCGGTTTTGCCCGCCGTGCCGGCCCTCGCGAGGCGCTCGGCGGTCTCGCTCACAAGTTCACTCCGGAATCAAGGACCTGCGGAAGGGGAGGCCGGCCGCGGAGCGGCCGGCGACGAGCGCAAGCCTAAGGCGAGGACCGTCCCGCGCGCAACGATCCGCCGCGCTCCCGAGCAACGGCCAAGCTCGAGCTTAGAACGGCGTCGCGCGCCCGGTCTAGTCGCGCGGCTGGGGGGTCAGGCGCAGGTACGGCCTGAGCGCCCGCCAGCCCTTTGGAAAGCGGCTCTTCGCCTGCTCATCGCTCACCGAGGTGGGGATGATGACTTCCTCGCCCGGCTTCCAGTTCGCCGGGGTCGCGACGTTGTGCTTGGCGTTCAGCTGCAAGGCATCGAGCGCCCGCAGCACCTCATCGAAGTTCCGCCCGGCGCTCATGGGATAGACGAGCATCAGCTTCACCTTCTTATCCGGGCCGATCAGGAATACCGAGCGCACGGTCGCGTTGTCGGCCGGAGTCCGCGATTTCGCCTCCCCGTAGGCCTCCGCGGGCAGCATGTCGTAGAGCTTCGCGATCTTCAGCTCCGGGTCCGCGATGAGCGGATAGCCGACCTTGGTGCCTTGTGTCGCCTCGATGTCGGGCAGCCAGCGCGTGTGGTCGTCGACCGAGTCGACGCTCAGGCCGATGATCTTCGTGCCGCGTCGGTCGAACTCGGGCTTCAGGCGCGCAAGGTACCCGAGCTCGGTCGTGCAGACCGGCGTGAAGTCCTTCGGATGGGAGAAGAGCACTGCCCAGCCATCGCCGATCCACTCGTGGAAGCGGATCCGCCCGGCCGTCGTCTGTGCCTCGAAGTCCGGTGCCGTATCGCCAATTCGAAGGGACATACGCAACCTCCCGCTCAAGGGGGATGCGAATGTAGCACTCCGGCGCGCCGCCCTCTAATGCGCGGCGGTTGGAGAGCCATTCTCCCGGGTTATTTCCGCCGGCGCGAGCTTGGCGGACGCCTCGCGCTTCCCATCGAGGCTCTCGACGCTCACGTCGACCGCGAGCTCGTGCGAGCCGCCGCCCAGGATCACCCCGCGCAGCGGGGAGACATCGCCGAAGTCGCGGCCCCAAGCGATGGCGACATGGTCGGTGCTCACGCGGACGTTGTTGGTCGGGTCGAGCTCGACCCACCCGAACGGCGGGCAGTACACCGCTACCCACGCGTGCGTGGCGCAGGTGCCGGACTGCTGCAGGCGGCGCACGTAACCGCTCACGTAACGCGCGGCGAGCCCTCTCGAGCGCAGACACGCGATCATCAGGTGCGCAAAGTCCTGACACACTCCGCGCCGCTTCTCGAGAATCTCGCTCAGCGGCGTGGCGATCGTCGTCTCCCCCGGGGCATAGCGGAACTCGCGGTTGAGCTTGGTCATGAGCGCGTAGGACGCCTCGAGCACCGGCCGGCCGGCGGTGAAGGCGTCCGCGGCGTACACGCTGAACAGCGATTTCACCCGAACGTACGGAGATTCGTGGCGAAAGCGGCAGGCATCCAGACTCTCGCGCGCCGGCGGGGTCGCCCAGTAGCTCAAGCTCGCAACCACCCGCTCCCACGGGAGGGAATCGCTCGCGTTGAGCGGCGGGCGCGGGTGAACTTCGATCTCCATCTCGGCGCGCACCTCGAGCCGCCGATGACGCTGCGCGATCTCGATGCGGCTCAACGGGTTGCCGAAAGCATCGACGTCATCGCGCCGTCGGTAGCCGCCAGGGGAGATGTGGATCGCGTGTTCGAGGCACTCCTGGTAGGGAACGGGCCGGGGCACCAGATGCAGCAGCTGATGCGAATGCAGCACCTCCTCGCTGTAGCGATAGTGCGTCGTGTGCCGCACGCGATAGCGCATGAGCGTGACTGCCTCAGCTCGCAGTGACTTGCGAGTCGAGCAAGGTGTGGGAGAAGTGGCGCATCGACAGCCGGTCGGATAGCTCGGCCGCGGCGCCGCCCAAGTCCTGCAGACGCGCGGCGAGCGCCGCGCGCGCCGCCATCGCGGATTCGCTTTCTCCCTCGAGCGCGAGCAGCTCGCCATCGCTCAACGCGGGCACGTCCTCGGTGAGCTGCTCCGCCTCGACGCCGGCGAGTGCGGTGAGCGCACCGAGATCGCGCGCGATCGCCTGGCGTTGAAAGGCGAGCGCCCGCGGATGGGCGGCGTCGCGAATCAGCAGGTCGAGGAGCGGACCCACGCGCGGTGCCGCCGCGTAGCGCGAGCGATACACGCGCAGGCTGTCGCACGCTTCCAGTAGCCACTCGATGTGCCCGGGGCGGGACGCCGTCGCCGAGGCGAGGTGGCGCGCGAGCAGCTGCGCCACGAACTGCAGCCGCTCGAGACGCCGCCCGACGCGCAAGAGCCGCCAGCCCGCATCCTGCGTCATGTCATCGAGCGCGAAGCCGGCGAGCGCGCCGAGGGAGAGCAGCAGCCGCTCGAGCGACTCGCGCGGATCCTCGCGCGCGAGCGGTCCGGGCTGCAGCTGCCGCTGCAGCTGCGCGACGGCGTGCCAGTAGCTCGCGGAGAGCCGCCCGCGCACCTGCGAGGCGCAGCGGGCGAGACGGCGCACGTCCGCGAGGATGCCTTCCGGGTTCGCCTCGTCGCGCAGCGAGCGCGCCGGGTCGGCGCGCTCGCGCACCACGCCGAGCTCGCGGCAGAACTTCACCGCGGCGCCGAACACCGCCGGATCGATGCGCGCGGCGAGCGTTCCCTTGAGGAGCCGCGCCCGATCCTCGCATCGTGCGGTGTAACGCCCGAACCAGTAGAGGTTCTCGACCAGGCGCGAGGGGATCTCCTCGTGCCGCACGGGCAGCTCCGTGCTCCGCGCAGGGATCGCGCTCGGCTCCGGCACGCTCGCGGCGCCCAGGATCCAGATGTCCTTGCTCCCCCCGCCGCGCTGCGCGGAGACCACGTCGGTCTCGATGCCGGTCGCGATGCGCGCCAGGCCTCCCGGCATGAGGAGCCGTCCGCCGGGGGTGGCGAGCGCGTAGACGCGGATGACGACCGACTTGGCGGCGAAGCCGCCCGCGCCACCCGATCGCAGCACCGGTGTCTGCGAGAGCGCGAGGTGCTCCTGGGCGACGTACACGTTCGGCCGCGCCTTCAGCCGCTCCACCATCTCGGCGCGCGCCGTGCTCGTGAGCATATTGCCGAACACCGGCTCGAAGCGCTGATTCGGATACGCCGGCTTCACGACCAGCCGCTCGAGATTCTCGATCACGGACTCGAGCGCCGGGCGCTCGCCGCACCACCAGGTTGCGACCGTCGGGAGACTCAGCGTCTCCCCGAGGAGCCGCTCGGCGACGCCCGGCAGGAATCCGAGCCAGGCCGCCGATTCGAGCACGCCCGTGCCGAGCGCATTGGCGAGCGCGACACGCCGCGCGCGCACCACGCCGATCAAGCCTGGGACTCCGAGCGCCGAGCCGCTGCGCAGCTCGAGCGGATCGCAGTAATCGTCGTCGAGGCGGCGCACGATCGCGTGGACACGCTTCAGTCCCGCGAGCGTCTTCAAGTACACCGTGTCGTCGCGTACGGTGAGATCGGAGCCCTCGACGAGCGGCCAGCCGAGCTGGCGCGCGAGAAAGGCGTGCTCGAAGTACGTCTCGTTGTAGGGCCCGGGCGTGAGGATCACCGCGAGCGGGCTTTCGCCGCCGTCGACGTAGCTCAGCATGCGCGCGCGCAGCTCGCCGAAGAAGCCGCGCACTCCGCGCACGCCGAGATCGCGCAACGGCTCGGGCAGCAGCTGCTCGAGAATCTCGCGGTTCTCGAGCGCGTAGCCGGCGCCCGAGGGCGCCTGCGTGCGATCGGCGAGCACCCACCAGCGTCCGTCCGGCGCGCGTGCGAGGTCGGCGGCGTAAAGGTGCAGGAAGATCCGGTCGGCGGGTGCGACCCCATAACACGGCCAGAGGAAGTTCGGATGGCCGAAGGGGAGCTCGGCAGGCACGAGCCCCTCGGCGAGCAGCTGCTGCGGGCCGTACAGATCCGCGAGCAGGGCATCGAGCAGGCGTGCCCGCTGATCGATGCCGTGCTCGATCTCGCGCCACTCGGCCGGGGTGATGAGCAGCGGCAACGGATCGAGCGACCACGGGCGGTCCGCGCCCTGGGTGTCCGCGTATACGTTGTAGGTGATGCCATTCTCGACGATGAGCCGCCGCGTGACATCCGGCCCTCGGCGCACGCGCTCGCGCATGTGCCCGGCCGCGAGCCGATCGATGAGCGCCTGCCAGTGCGGACGAACGCTCCCGCGCGCATCGAGCAGCTCATCGTAGCGTTGCCCGTCGGGCACATAGCTCGCGAGGTAGCTCGCCGTCACCTCAGCGGGACGCGCGGTGGGCTTCATGGTGCGCGGCGCAGGTCGAGCGTGAAGGGAAAATCGGCGCTCGGCTCCTCGGCCGGAGCGCAGATGTTTCCGGGCGTGTGCCCGATGCGAAAGAAGCGTGCGAGTCGCCGGCTCTCGGATTCGAATGCATTGACGGGAAATGTAGCGTAATTGCGGCCACCCGGGTGTGCGACGTGGTATCGGCAGCCTCCGAGCGAGCGCTGCGACCAGGTATCGATGAGGTCGAAAGTGAGCGGGGAATGCGGCGCGATCGTCGGGTGGAGCGCGGAGGCCGGCTGCCAGGCGCGGTAGCGCACGCCCGCGACGAACTCTCCGGCGCGGCCCGTTGGGCGCAGTGGCACGCGGCGGCCGTTGCAGGCGAGCACGAAGCGGTCGGGGGCGAGTCCCGTGACCCGCACCTGCAACCGCTCGACGGAAGAGTCGACATAGCGGACCGCGGCGCCAAGCGCCCCTTCCTCGCCCATCACGTGCCAGGGCTCGAGCGCCTGGCGCAGCTCCACCTCCGCCCCGCGCACCGCGAAGTCTCCGTAGCGCGGGAAGCGGAACGCGAAGTGCGGCGCGAACCAGTCGCGCTCGAGCGGCGGCCCGAGCGCGCTCAATTCCTCGATCACGTCGGCGAAATCCTGCTCGACGAAGTACGGCAGCATGAAGCGGTCGTGAAGTTCGCTACCCCAGCGCGTGAGCCGGGTCCGCTCGTAACGGCAGCGCCAGAACCGCGCCACGAGCGCGCGCAGCAGCAGCTGCTGGACGAGGCTCATGCGCGGATGCGGCGGCATCTCGAACGCGCGCAGCTCGAGGAGCCCCTGACGGCCCGCGGCCCCATCGGGCGAATAGAGCTTGTCGATGCAGAACTCCGCCCGGTGGGTATTGCCGGTCACATCGACGAGAAGGTTGCGAAAGATCCGGTCGGTGAGCCACGGGGCCGCCGCCGCGCCCGCGTGCGGCACCTGGCCGAAGGCGATCTCGAGCTCGTAGAGCGCGTCGTTGCGAGCCTCGTCGACGCGCGGCGCCTGCGAGGTGGGACCGATGAATAGGCCCGAGAAGAGATAAGAGAGCGAGGGGTGGTCGTGCCAGTACGCGAGGAGGCTCTCGAGCAGATCGGGGCGGCGCAGGAACGGCGAGTCGGCGGGCGTCGCGCCCCCGAGCACGATGTGGTTGCCGCCTCCCGTGCCGGTGTGGCGACCGTCGAGCATGAACTTCTCGGCTCGCAGGCGCGACTCGCGCGCGGCCTGGTAGAGAAATCCGGTGCGCTCGATCAGCTCTCCCCAGCTCGAGGCCGGGTGAATGTTGACCTCGATCACGCCCGGGTCGGGCGTCACCCGGAAGACCTCGAGCCGCGCATCGCGCGGCGGCTCGTAGCCTTCGATCACCACGGGCTGAGAGACCGCCGCAGCGGTCGCCTCGATGACGCAGATGAGCTCGAGATAGTCCTCGAGCCGCCCGAGCGGGGGCATGAATATGTGCAGCACGCCGTCGCGCGGCTCGGCACAGAGCGCCGAGCGGGCAATCCAGCCGGCCGATTCTCCGGCCGCGGGCGCGCGATCCGCTTCGCGTGCCGGAGCCTTCGCGGCGAGCTCGAGGCGAATCTCCGCGTGCCGCGGCAGCGCGGGGAACGGCTGCCAGGGATCGGGCGGCAGGAGGTAGGGCTGATCGAGCGGGCGTGCCCACGGGAGGGAGTCGAGCGGCAGGCGCAGGCCGATCGGGGAATCCCCGGGGATCAGGTAGCAGCGCTCCTCACGCAGGAACCACGGTCCGCTCTGCCAGGAGCGCCCATCTGCGGTGCGCGCGAGCGGCAGCACGTAGCCGACGGCGCGATCGAGTCCGTGCTGGAAGACGCGCGCCAGGCGTGCGCGCTCGGTCGGATCGGTAAGGCGCGAGTCGAACGGGTCGACGTTCGACGGCAGGCGCCGCTCACGCCAGAGATAGTAGAACGCGTCCTCGTAGGCCGGCAGCAGGTTGCGCACCGGAATGCGCAGGGCATCGGCGAGACGCGCGAGGAAACGCGCCGCGCCCTCGGGGGTCGCGCCGTAATCGATGTCCTCGTCGGCCAAGAGCTCGGGATCGCTCCAGATCGGCTCACCGTCGCGGCGGAAGAAGCAGTTGAGCGACCAGCGCGGCAGCGGCTCGCCGGGATACCACTTGCCTTGGCCGAAGTGCGCGAGCCCCAGGGGAGCGTAGCGCTGTTTGAGGCGCTGAAACAGATCGACGGCAGAGCGGCGCTTGCCCTCGCCGAGAGCCGCCGTGTTCCACTCCGGCGCGCTCAACTCGCTGCTCGACACGAAGGTGGGCTCTCCGCCCATGGTGAGCCGCACGTCATCGGCGCGCAGCCGCTCATCGATGGCCTTGCCGAGCGCATCGATGGCTTGCCATTGCGCCTCGCTGTACGGCCGGGTGACGCGCGGCGCCTCCCAGATGCGCGAGACCTTCATCGTGTAGTCGAAGGTCGACTCCGCCGCCTCGATCGATCCCGACAGCGGCGCGGCGGTTCGAGGATCCTCGGTGCAGGCGAGCGGGATGTGTCCTTCGCCGGTGAGCAGGCCCGAGGTGGGATCGAGCCCGATCCAGCCGGCGCCCGGCAGGAAGACCTCGCACCAGGCGTGCAGGTCGGTGAAGT
>DATKPY010000013.1:0-8706 GCA_035523875.1 Steroidobacteraceae bacterium | reverse complement strand
CCGCGGGAATATCGTCTCGGCTCCGCAGCCGCCGCGCTCGTCGCGCAGGCGCAGCGCGATGCCGCGAGCGGCAGCCCGCAGCTCGCCGAGGGCACCATCGAGCGCGCGCTCAGGATCGAGCCGAGCAACCCGCTCCTGTGGATCATGCTCGGCCAAGCGCACCAGAGCGCCGGACAGTACGAGCTCGCCGGCAGCATGGGTCACAAGGCGCTGCAGCTCGCCGCGGGCGACCCGCGCGCGCAAGCCGCGGCGTGGCGGCTGATCGGGGATTCTCTGCGCGCCCGCGGGCGCAACTCCGAGGCGGACGACGCCTACTCGCGCGCCGACAACCTCGTGCCCGAGTAGCGCGCCGCCCTGGCTGCGAGCGCCCTACTGCGGGGGCTTGCGCGGCGCGAGAAATTTCGCGATGCGTTGCGCGGCGTCGGGCGCGAGACCTTCCTCCTTGAACAGCTCGAGCGCATGCGCATCCTCGAGCGCGAGACCGTCGCTCTGCATCAGCGCCCGCTTATTGAGCCGGTTGGCGTACCAGGAGTTGCCGAGGATCTGCGTGCAGAGCGCGTGAAGCTCGGCGTCGAACTGCGCGTCGGGCACGCACCAGTTCGCAAGGTGCATCGCCTGCGCCTGGGCTCCGGTGTAGCTGCGGCACGTGAGCATCATCTCGCTCGCCTTGGCGGTGCCGATGCGATGCGGCAGCCGCATGCTCAGTCCCCAGACGGGAGTAAGTCCCCAGCGCGCGTAGGCGTCGCTGAAGCGGGCGGACTCGGCGGCAAGAATGAGGTCGGCGGCAAGGGCGAGCTCCACGGCGCCGGTGGAGCAGTGCCCCTCGACGGCGCAGATCACCGGCTGGGCCAACTTGGCGACCTTCTCGATGACCTCCGAATGGAAGTGCGGCTTCGCGTGCGCCCGTGCGTACTCGAGCACCTCCGCCATGTCGTACCCGGCGGAGAAGTTCCCGCCGGCGCCGCGCAGTACGACCACCCCCACCGTCTTGATCTGGCGCGCGATCGCATCGACGTGCACTTCGAGCGCCTCGAAGGTCTCCTTGGTGAGCGCATTGAGCTTCTCCGGGCGGTTCAGCGTGAGCGTCGCGACGCCGTGACGATCCTCCCGCAACACCAGTGAGCTCATGGTCGCTTGCCTCCCGGGCGGTTCCACCAGCCGCCGCCGAGCGCCTGGTAGAGCGCGGCCGTGTCGGCATAGCGGTTGGCGCGTGCCTGAATGAGCGCGAGCTCGGCTTGCCGGTAGTTCTGCTCGGCCTCGAGCACGGCAATCTCGCTCACGGCGCCGAGGGCGAGCTCGCCTCTGGCGAGCTCGAAGGCGCGTTGCGAGGCGCGCGCAGCCGCGCTGCTTGCGCGCAGCGCCGCCGCGTCGGAATCGAGCGCGCGCAAGGAATCGGCGACGTTCTGGCAGGCCTGGATCACCGCGGCGCGGTATTGGGCCGCGGCCTGATCGAGCGCCGCTTCGGCGGCGCGATGCCGAGCCCGCAGCGCCCCGCCGTCGAACAGCGTCTGTGCGAGGGAGGCGCCAGCATCCCAGAACCCGGTATACGGGCCAAAGAGCTGTCCGAGCTTGAGCGCCGCGGAGCCGGTCTGCGCCGTGAGCGTGAATTGCGGCAGCATGTCCGCGAGCGCGACGCCCACCTGCGCCGACGCCGCGTGCAGTTCCGCCTCCGCCTCGAGCACGTCGGGGCGCTGCTCGACGAGCCTCGAGGGCAGGCTCACCGGGAGATCGCGCGGCAGGACGAGATCCGCGAGCCGGAAGGTCGCGCGCGGCTCCTCGGAGGGCAGCCGGCCGACGAGCGCCGTGAGGGCATCGCGAGTCTCCCCGAGCTCCCGTTGCAGCGGCGGCAAGCTCGCGGCGGTCCCGGCTTCGGCTGCAAGCTGCGCGAGCACATCGAGCTCGCTCGCGGTGCCGAGCTTGCGTTGACCGACTACGGTCTCGGTGAGGCGGTGCTCGACTTCGAGCAGACGCGTGGTGGCCTCGATCTGGCCGCGTAGCGAGGCTTCCTCCACGGCAGTGACCACGACGTTGCTGCTCAGGCTCAAGCGCGCCGCTTCGAGCTGAAAGCGCGCGCTATCGACCTCCGCGCGCGCCGTCTCGGTTGCGCGTCGCGTACCTCCGAACACATCGGGCAGGTAGCTCACACTCACATCCGCCGTGTACAGGTCGTAATAGGCCGTGCTCTGCGGCAGGACCGTCGGTGTGGCGACCGTGCCGGCGGCGTTTTCGGCGCGCAGACCGGACACCCCCGCCTGGATGCTCGGAAAGAAGCTCGCGCGCTGCGCCAAGTACAGCTCGCGTGCCTGGTGCAGTGCCGCCTGCGCCGCCGCGACGCTCGGGTTGTTCGTGAGCGCCTCCCCGACGAGCTGCGCGAGCGCGGGCGACCCGAACAGCCGCCACCACTCCGCCGGAATATCCATGCCAGTCACGAAGCGCTGCGCGCCGCCGCCCGCGCCCGTCTCCGCGGCTGTCTCGCCGCGGACCGGTGCACTCCCGTAATCGGTTGCCGCGGGGGGCGCGGGCTTGTGAAAGCTCGGCCCGACCGCGCACGCGCCGAGCGCCGCAAGGGCGAGGCCGACACCGAGACGCGCACCCGCGGCGGTCATCGCACGCTCCATGCGCCGCGTCCCGGATTCTCCTCCGCCCGGCACTCGATGACGTGGTACATCGAGGGGAGCACGAACAGAGTCAGCACCGTAGCGATGGCAAGGCCCCCCACCACGACCGTCGCGATGCCGCGCTGCACGTCGCTTCCCACGCCCGTATGAATGGCCGCCGGCAGCATGCCCAACGTCGCGACCGTAGCGGTCATCAGCACCGGGCGCAACCGCTCGGTGGCACCGGCCATCACCGCATCGTGAAGCTCCAGGCCGGATTTACGCATCCGGTTCAAGTTCGCGACCATGATGATGCCGTTTTGCACGGCGACGCCGAAGAGGGCGATGAAGCCGACCCCGGTCGCGACATTGAAGGTCTGGCCCGTGAGGTGGAGCGAGATCAGTCCACCGAGGGTCGCGAGCGGCACGACGCTCAGGATGAGCGCGGCCTGGCGCAGCGACCCGGTGCCGACGGTGAGCAGGATCAACATGAGCCCCATCACCATGGCGAGGATCACGGCGAGCCGCGCCTCCGCGCGGCGCTGGTTCTCGAACTGCCCGCCCCACTCGAGGCGCACGCGGTGGGGGTCGAAGTGCACGTGGGCTGCGATCTGCGCCTGTGCCGCCTCGAGGTAGGAGGTGAGATCCCGGTCGCGATTGTCGATGCGGATCGTGAGGTTGCGCTCGCCATTCTCGCGCGTGATCGTGCTCTCGCCCGAGCGCACGCGGACCGTTGCGACCTCGGAGAGCGGAATCTGCGCCCCCGCGGCCGTGCGGATGGGGAGATTGGCGAGCGCCTCGGGCGAGCTGCGCGAGGCCTGCGCAAACCGCACGGTGAGCGGATAGGTCCGCTCGCCCACGTACACGGTTGACACCGGGGCCTGCCCCACTCCCGTCTGCACCAGATTCTGCACGTCGCTCATGTTGATGCCGAAGCGGGCGGCCTTGGCACGGTCGAGGTCGATCTCGATCTGCGGGATGGGCGGCTCCTGGAAGATCGAGGCGCTCGAGGTGCCGCGGATCGTGTAGAGCACGCTCACGATCTGCGCGCCGATGCGGCGCAACTCATCGAGGTCGTCGCCGAAGATCTTGATCACGAGCGGGCTGTGCGCTCCGCCGATCATGTCGTTCACGTTGTCGATGATCGGCTGGCTGATGCCGATCGAGTAGCCCGGGAGCTTGCGCGCGAGCTCGGAGGCGAGCCGATCGAGAAACTGCTTCTTGCTCTCGTGCGCGGGCCAGGTGTCGTAGGGCTTGAGACCGACGGGCGCCTCGATGTGCGATAGGGTCCAGGGGTCGGTGCCGTCGTCGTTGCGCCCGGTCTGGGTGACTACGTAGGACACCTCGGGGTAGGTGAGCAGCACCCGCCGCAGCTCGCTCGCCATGGCGCTCGCCTTGTCGAGCGAGAGCCCGGTCGGCAACTGCACCTGCAGCCACAGCGCCCCCTCGTCGAGATCCGGCAGGAAGTCGCGCCCCACCGTCGCCGCGAGGCCGACGACCGCGAGGAGCGCGAACACCGTGACGCCGTAGATGATGCGCGGCTCCTCGAGGCACGCGCCGAGCAACCGCTCGTAGAGGCGCGTCAGGCGCTCGAGCCAGCGGTTGTGGTAGATGCGGCGCGGCTTGTGGAAGGCGAAGTAGGCAAGGCCCGGCACGAGGGCGAGCGCGGTCAATAGCGCGCCAAAGAGGGCGTAGCCCATGGTGTAGGCCATGGGGGTGAACAAGCGCGCCTCCGCCCGCTCGAACGAGAAGAGCGGCATGTACGTCGTGATGATGATGAGGCTCGCGAAGAAGATGGGGCGGGTCACCTGCAGTGCCGCCGCCTTGATCTCGCTCTCGCTCAGCTCCTCCTCGGGCGTCGCCTCGCGCCGCCGCAGGATTGCCTCGGTCACGACGATCGCACCGTCCACCAGGATGCCGAAGTCGATCGCCCCGAGAGAGAGCAGATTGGCGGAAACCTTCGTGAGATTGAGGAAGGAGAACACCGAGACGAGCGCGAGCGGGATGGCGACCGCGACCACGATGGCGCTGCGGGGACTGCCGAGAAAGACCATCAGTACCAGGAAGACGAGCCCGATCCCCTCGGCGATCGTGCGGCCGACCTTATCGACCGTCGCGCGCACCAGATCGTCGCGATCGATATACGGGACGATCCGCACGCCCTGTGCGCTCAACTCGCGATTGAGCTCGGCGACCTTGGCATGGATCCCGCGCAGTGTCTGCGAGGGATTCTGATACTTGAGCATCAGCACGATGCCCTCGATCGTGTCCGGGTTCGCATCCTTGCCGAGAATTCCCTCGCGCTCCTGGTGGCTCAAGGTGAGCGTGCCGAGATCGCGCACCAGCACCGGGGCGCCGTTCACCTCGGTCACGACGGTCGAGCCGATGTCGCCGAGGGTCCGCATGAGGCCGACGCCGCGGATCACATAGCTCTGATCGCCGCGCGCGATGCGCCCGCCGCCTGCATTCGCATTGTTGTTGTTGATCGCGTTCACCACGTCGGCGATCCCGAGGCCGTAGTGCTCGAGCTGCCGCGGATCCAAATTCAGCTGGTACTCGGTCGTGAAACCGCCGAAGTTCGTGTCGTCCACGACCCCGGGTACCGACTTCAGGGCCGGGATCACCGTCCAGCGCTCGATCTCGGAGAGCTGCTGCAGGTTCTGGCTGTCCGACTCGAGGGTGTAGCGGTAGATCTCTCCGCCTGCACCGGCGACTGGATCGAGCGAGGGGGAAGCCCCGGGCGGCAGCACCGCCTGATTGATCCGCTCGGTCAATCGCTGGCGCGCCCAGTAATCGTCGATGCCGTCGCGAAAGAGCACGGTGATGAGGGAGAGACCGAACGTGCTCGAGGAGCGCATGAGCAGCAGGCCCGGTGTGCCGTTGATCTGCCGCTCGAGCGGTACCGTGATCAGCTGCTCCACCTCCTCGGCGGCGAGCCCGGGCATCTGCGTGGTGACCTGGGCGGCCACATCCCCGAGCTCCGGGTACGCCTCGACCGAAAGCGTCTCCCACGCGTAGACGCCGAAGCAGGCGAGGAGAAGCGCCACGACGATGACCGCGACGCGCTCGCGCAGGCAGAAGCCGACGAAACGGTCGATCATTGCGCCCGGCTCCCCGCGATCAGTCGTTGAGCAGGATCGCCCCGCGCACCACGACCTGCTCTCCGGGGCGCACACCGGAGCTGATCGCGACGGTGCTGCCGTCTTCGAGCCGCGCATCGACGGCGCGGCGCTCGAATGTCCAGGGAGCGGTCGCCACGAAGACGCTGGTGCGATCGTTCTCCATGAGGAGCGCGGTGGCCGGAAGGACGACGCGAGTGCGCCGCGGCTCGAGCAGGGTGACGGTCGCGAACATGTTGGGCTTGAGGAGATGACCCGGATTGGCGAAGGCGATGCGCACCTTGTCGCGACGCGAGTCGGGCTCGAGCACGTCGCTCACGAACGCGACGGTTCCGCGAAGCCGCCGCTCGGGATAGGCGGAGAGCGCCACCTCCGCGCTCTCGCCGCGCGCAACCGCAGCGAGGTCCTTTTCCGCCACGAGGGCGGTTACCCACACCGTCGAGAGGTCGGCGATCGTCATGAGCGGCTGCGTCGCATCGTTGATCATGTTGCCGGCGGAGACGGCGAGACTCGTGATGCTGCCGGACATCGGCGCCCGCAGCAGCAGCCGCCGCTCGCGCGGGCGCGCCGACAAGGGAACTCCGATCGCAAGCAGACGCTCCTGCGCGCGGGTGAACTCCGCAAGCGCCTGCGCGCGATCGCTCATCGCCTGATCGGCATCGCGCTCCGAGGCGGCTCCGATCTGCACCTGACCGCGTGCGCGCGCCAGGTTTCGCGTCGCAAGCGCGAGCGCATCGGCGGCCTTGTCGTAGTCGTCATAGGCCTGTGCGAGATCGGGAGAGTCGATCACTGCGAGCACCTGCCCGCGTGCCACCCGCTCGCCGAGCGCAACGCGCAACTCCCTGATGCGTCCCGCAAGCGGCGTCAGCACGGCAGCAGTCCGCGCCGGATCGGACTCGACGATCGCAGGGAGGGTGAGGCGCGGACTCGCAAGCTCGGAAGGTGCCGGCTCGACCGTGAGACGTGTCCGCAGGGGGGAGCCCTCGGGGACGACGATCTCGCCGCCACGGTGCACGAGCGCCGGGATCTCGGGGGCCGCCGTCCGCGGCGCGAGCACGCCGAAGCCGTGCGTGATGAGGGCTGCGAGCAGGACGATCCCGAGGAGGGCGCCTCCCCAGAGAAACGCGGTGCCGCGTGCAGTTGGCAGATGTTCGTACGTGCTCATGACCGGCGCCGGCGCTCGCGACCGCTCCCTAGCGATGCCGAGGGCGCGCTGGCGCGCGCTCACAGCGGCTTATATACTATACCCCCTATCCTATCAGGAAGCCAAGCACGATGAACCATGCGATCGAGGAGAGCACCAAGCTCAAGCAGCGGGTTCGCCGGCTCCGCGGCCAGATCGATGCGATCGAGCGGGCACTCGATGCGGGCGCGGACTGCGCCAAGATCATGCAGCTCGTCGTCTCTGTGCGCGGAGCGGCGAACGGGCTCATGGCGGAGCTGCTCGAGGACCACATCCGCATGCACGTCGCCGATCCGGCGCGCGACCGCGACCGCGAGCGGGCGCGTGGAACGAAGCATTTGATCGACGTCGTGCACGCCTATCTCAGATAACTCGGGTGCGCCGGGTCCACGGGCGCGGGGGCGGGCGCACGCGAGTGTGCGACGGACGCCACGGAATGGCCCGGACGCTCATGCGCGACCGATACCGTATGCGGCTCCGTGGAGCTACCCTGCTCGTGAAATCTGCCGGTCACAAATCTGCAACGTTCGCAGCGTACGGCGCAGCGCTGGCCGCGCTCGCCTACGGCATCACGGCGCTCGCGGATCCGGCGGCGGGGCCGGCTGCGGATACGAGCTGGCCGACGATCGTCGGTGCGCAGTTCACCTCCATCGTGCAGAACCAGTCCTCGCTCCGCTCCCCGTACCAGGGCCCGTTGAGTCTCGACCCGTCCGGAGACACCGAGCCCACCGAGACGATCGGGCTCTATCTCGGCTGGGCTCCGTTCAGTTGGGCGCAGCTCTACCTCGATACCGAGAAATTCAACGGAGCCGGGGTGAGCAACGCGACCGGGCTCGCCGGGCTCACGAACGGCGATGTGATCCGCGAAGGAGCGAGCCGGCTGCCGAAGCGCTTCTATGTGGCCCGCAAGTATCTCCGGCTCATGTGGCCGCTCGCCCCCGGGGTCGCACGGGTCGAGGCCGCACAGGATCAGATCGGGGGTACGGAGGCCACCTCGCGTCTCGAGCTCAAGTTCGGTCTGCTTGCCGCCAACGACGACTTCGACCGCAATCGGTATGCGAATTCGGCGCGCACTCAGTTTCTCAACTGGTCGCTGTGGAACGACACTGCGTGGGACTACGCGGCAGACACCCGCGGCTACTCGGACGGCGGGGTGCTCGCCTACGTGAGCCCGACATGGTCAGTGCGCTACGGCGCTTTTCTCATGCCGGCGATGGCGAACGGACAGCAGCTCGAGGAGTCCTTCCGCCACGCGCACGGCCAGCAAGCCGAGCTCACTCTGTCACCGTGGCGTACCGGGACCATCGTGCGGTTCCTTGCGTACCAGAACATCGCGAACATGGGCATCTACAGTGAGGCACTCGCGATCGCCGCTGCGACCCATGGCGTTCCGAACATCGTCGCCGACGACCGTCCGGGGCGGCAGAAATACGGTTTCGGCGTGAACCTCGAGCAGCCGCTCGCCGACGACGGCGTAACCGGGGTATTCGTGCGGGCAGGGTGGAACAACGGGGCGACCGAGAGCTTCGTGTTCACGGAGGTGGATCGGCTCGTGAGCCTGGGCGGCCAGCTCTCCGGCGTGCACTGGCACCGGCGCGATGACAATCTCGGGATCGCGTGGGCGCAGGAGGGGCTCTCTTCCGCGCACGCCGCCTACCTCGCCGCGGGCGGCGAGGGCTTCCTCCTGGGCGACGGGGCCCTGAGCTACGCCCACGAGCGGATCTTCGAGACCTACTACAACTTCGTCTTCAAGTGGCCGTTCGGGACGATCCCGGGCACGGCGGGTCATGCGCAGCCGCGGCTCTAC
>DATKPY010000012.1:0-77379 GCA_035523875.1 Steroidobacteraceae bacterium | reverse complement strand
ATGCCCCGAGTTGACGTTGCGCAGGTAGTCGAATGCCTCCTCGGAGCGCAGCTCCGCGAGCAGGATCCGATCCGGCTTCATGCGCAGACAGCATTCCAACAGCTGCTTCGGCGTCACGCGCGCGAGCCCCTGATCGTCCTTGCTGTAGTAGAGCCGAACGTGGTTGGGGTGGCCGTCGAGCACGAGCTCTCTCGCATCCTCGATCGTGATGAGCCGCTCCTCTGTCGGAATCTCCCGCACCAGCGCCTTGGTCCACGTGGTCTTGCCCGATCCCGTTGGACCGGAAACGATGATGTTCTTGCGACTGAGGATTGCGAGTCGCATGAATCGCTCGTAGTCGTGCGCAGCCAGGAGCCGCAAGAGCTCGGTATCGGATTCTTCGAGGGCCTCACCCGCGCGACGCGTCGCGCGGAAGATCCCGCGGCGCGCAAGCTCCGCGAGCGACCACTGCTCGCTCGAGGGACGCCGGATCGTGAGCGCGACGGTGCGTGCCGTGGTGGCGGGCGGTATGACGATCTGGATGCGCTCACCGCTCGGCAGCGCTGCCGTGAGGAGCGGCGACTGCTCGTCGATCCTCTGGGAGGTGGAGTTTGCGACCAGCTTGGCGAGGCGCAGGCACCAGTCGAAGTCGGCGAATTCGACCGTCGTCCTGCGCCAACCTGTGCCGGTCTCGAGGAAGGCCTCTCCGGGGCGGTTGATGCACAGTTCGGTCACCTCCTGATCGGCGAGCAGGGGACGCAGCGGCCGGAGCGTCAGCTCGAGCGTCGAGAAATCGCTCACTGAGCGCTACCCTCGGTAGACCTTTAGCGCGACGGGTCGGTCGCGCGCAGTTCGTAGACCGCGCGGAAATCGAGATCGCGGGCCACGAGCACTTGGATGCGATCGCCTTGGTTCTTGACGACCGTCGGCGGGATGTTGAGGGTTCCCTTGAGCACCTCTGCGGTGACATTCTCGGTCGCACTCGGATCGTAGATGACCGTGCCGTTGCCAGACTGCGTCGCATACTCCGATCCGGCACCGATGATCGAGATGAGGACGGCGGCGCCGAAGCGCTGCCAGAAGTGTCGGTCGACCTGCCCGGCTAGGCCTGAACGGCCGAGCTCGTCGGTGCCCGGGGAGGCAAGCGGAATCACGACTCCTGAGGGGGTCCGCGCCTCGGTCCACAAGACGAATACCCGCGCTGCGCCCTGCGCCACCTCTCCACGCGTCTCACCGATCAGCTTCGAGCCGCGCTCGAGAAGCACCACTTCACCGTCGCTGCTGAACGTATCGGTCGCCGTGATGCAGGTCGTCATCCCCGGCAGCGTCGAGTCGATTGCCGTCTCGAGTGTGCAATCGATGAACGCCCCCTTCGCGAGCAGGAGGCGCTGCGTCGGCAGTACTCGAGCACTGACCGTCGGGGTGACCGTGGGGATGAGCAGTCGGTCGAGCGGATCGGCGCGCGTGTCGCTCAGGCGAGTCGCCGCGGCGCCTGGCCCGTCGGATCCCGGCGCAGAATCCACGGGCGCGACGGCGGCAGTCGCATCCGCGACTGGAGCCGCGCTCGACGGTGATGTGTCGATCTCGCGCGCAAATACCGGCCCGGAAAGCTGCCGCTCAAGGCGCGTCTGATGAGGGTCAAGGTGATATGCGCGGGCCGCTTCGATCGCTTGATCGCTCCCGTGAGAAGCCGGCCAGGACGCCGGGCTTTCCTGTGTCGCGGTCAGCACCGGATCCTCCGGCACGGGCCGCGGAAGCAGCGGCGCCGCGGCGCTCGATGAGGCATCTGCAACGTGCACGGTCGCGCTCGCGGAGGTGGTACCCTTCTCCGCCGGCGGCTCGACGGGTCCGAGCGGTGGAAGGAACATCTCCGCAACGCTGCGACTCCGCGCCGCGCCGCCCGCGAGCGGACGCACGCCCGGTCTGCGCAGCATCGCGCTGTAGTACCAGCCGAGCAGCGCACAACCGAGGATGCACACGAGCCCCACCGCCATGAGGCTGCTCAGCCGTGACTCGAGCGATCGCAGACGGTGCACACTGGCAGTGCCGCGCTCGACATCCAGAGGCTCGAAGCCCCCTCCCGGGGTGGCCTCGCGAGCGGAGTGCGGAGAGCCGGTCTCGGTTCCCGATCTTGCGCGCGCGAACAGCCTCACGGCGAGGGCTCCCTGCGCACCCGTTCGACATCCCTGGAGACGGTGCCCGATGTCAGCCGCTCGCCCGTGCCGGTATAGCCCTTGTTCACGATGCAGCCCGTGAGCGCGCCGCGTCTGAGCACGAAGCGGCGCGCGACCCGATGGATGATCACGTCTTCGCCCTCCATGTTGAAGTTGATGAGCGACTCGCTGCCATCGTCGTTGCGCACGAACAGCGCAGGCAACTCGGCGTGCGCACTGAAGCGCAGGCGCGTATGCACACCGTCGTCCGAAGCCGCGACGGGTCGAAGCTCCGGCGCCCCGCAATACCAGTAGTCGAGGTTCTGCGCGCGGGCGGCGTTGGCGGCAGCCAGCCGGTTCTCGATGAGCGCGCGTGCGGCCTGCACGCTCGCTTGTGCCGGCACGGGGTAAAGAAAGCGCACGGTGTAGAGAAGCTCGGGATCCTGCGGGTCGGGCCGCCTTGCGGTCGCGGTGTAGTCGAATTGGTAATGACGCCGAGTCGTGAGGACCGTGATGTTGGTTCCGACCGATGCCACGCGTGGCTTGAGAAACAGATGGTTGTCCCGCGCGACGAACGAGAGTCCTTCAATGTCTCCGGCGGCGAGGCCTACGAACGACTCGCCCGCCTGGAATTCGATGTCGATCTCATAGCCGACGAAGCCATGAATGCGGTAGACCTGGTCGGCGTCGTAGAGCGCCGTGCGAACCCTCGGATCTCCATCGCTCCGGGAGGGGTAGACCTCGGCACCCGCGCGACCGGCGCCGAGCGCGATCAGGGCGAGCGATGCAAGAAAGGAGGCGGCGCAATGCCTCGGCCGCTGCGGATGAGTGCTCATCGAAGTGCTCCTCGTGCCGCCGGCAACGGATGCACGCCGCCTACGGCGCCCGCTTCCCCGATGACTTCCGGTTCCGGACGAAAGTCGAGCACCCGGAATCCGAGCGGATTGAGACTGCGCGTGCGCAAGTCCTGGGACGGCTCCCCATACGCATACTGGACGGTCGCGATCCAGTGGGTGACTTCCTCCGCGGGTCCATCGGCGCGCCGCAGACGCTTGACGTAGCGCACCTGCGCGAGATCGCCGAGTCCGCTCGCACGCCTGAAGAAGCTCACCGATACCACGGTCGCCCGAACGGTGGTCCCGTCCTTGTAGAGGTTGAGCGGCGAGGACGGATTGGCTCGATTCCACTGCGCATACCAGAGCTGATTGCGCAGCGCCGAATGGAACGCGCCGCACTCCTCGTAGTCGCTCTCGGCCGTCGCCAGAATGAACCGCTCGCAAGTCGTGACGTAATGGCTGAGCAGGTAGCGTGTGACGAGCTCTCCCGGATCCATTCGGCCCGCCGCGAGCGGGACCACGTCGACGATGCCAGTCGAGTTATCTACCCTCACCATGAATGGGGCGATCTGCTTGAGCGGCATGAGCGCCGCCACCGCGCCGGCGCACGACATGGCGCAGAGCCACCCGGCCGCCGCCGTCCACCACGCGCGCCGCTCGGTGCGCTGCAGGCGCGCGAGCCGGTCGTTGTCCCAGCCGCGCGATTCGCGCCAGTACGCTTCCAACTCGGCGTCGCGAGTCATCGCGTCGCTCTCCGCGGCTCGCCCGCGAGATGGCTCGTGAGCGGCTCAGCAGCGTGTTGCACTTGCGTGTTGATCGGAACAAGCCGTCCATCACAGCGAACCCGCAGCGCATGCGGTGTTGCGCAACCGCACACCAACGCCATCAGCGCAACCAGCGCGGACATTCTCATGGCGTTCCCTCCGATAGTTTCGCACTGCGCCGCGCCGTCGTGGCGGCCAACGGGTCGCTCGCAAGTCCGCCTACCCGCTCAGCGAGCGGCCGGACCCTGCCGAGTCCCCAGAGAACGGCGCGGCTCACGATTCCGAACGAGTTGAGAGCGATGCCGGCTGCGAGTCCGGAGGCGATGGGCATGACTTGCCGCAAAATCAGAAATACCAGCGCCGCAACCAGCACCATATTGAGGGCATCGACGGTGAGGATTGCCGATCCGCGTGCCGCGGTCTGTGCGGCGTAGGTTTCCACCAGCTGAAGCAACAGCGCGCCGATGAGCACGGTGAGGATCGTCACCAGGGCGTAAGTGGCGAGCTGCGCGATCCACGCCTCGAAGAATCGCCGCGTCGAGTCGAACAGAAGCAGGATGACAAAGAGCGGCCCCAGAGCAAGCAGCAGTGCCTCGGCGATACTCGCAAGCGCGATGAGGAACATCGCATACACGCACAGCAGGCCCATCAGCACCCACACCGCCGCGCCTGCGATGTAGAAGCCCACATCGCCGCTGAATACGCCGCCCTTGTTCCATAGAAACCCCGCCACTTCGCCGCCGCTCTCCCAGATCGCATCGACCGTGGCAACCGGACTGCTGGCGCCCGCCAGCTGCGCAGCGAGTGCGGCGGGCGCCTGATAGAAGGTATCGACCAGTAGCGTGTTGTAGAGCCACAACTGCAGCGCCACGCCGAGAACAACCGCGAGCACCACGATCCGCTTGAGTCCGGTGACGAACGGCTCCTCGATCCGTCCCGTGAGCTGCAGGTAGCCCCACGCCATCACGTAGATCGTCGCGAGCGCGACGAACGTCGGCTCGAGAATCTGTGCGAGCTGCGCGGTCTTATCGCCGATGTAGTCCGCGAGCTGCGCGTTCAACCAGTTCCAGAAGGTCGCGAAGAATCCCATCGGGTGATCTCCTGCTCAGGGAGCCGGTGTGAAGCGCAGAGCGAAGGAGCCGTGCGCGGCGACGATCTGCTCGCGGGCGCGTTCTTCGTCGGACCAATGCTGCGCCTCGAGGGCCTGGTAGAGAGTCGTAAGCTTGGTCTGCTCGTTCTGGAGCATGGTCTGCTCGGCGACGATGCGCGCATTGAGCTCGAGAGCCGCTTTCTGATCCGACGCACTGTTGATGGCGTCGATGAGCTGCTGCAGCGTAGGAAAGCGGCCGCTTGCGTTCGTGAGCGCGGTGCCGGCGATCGCCTGCAGTAGCGCAGCAGTCCGCCGGCCCGCCTGGAGGTGATCGGCCGCATCCGGCGGCAGGGCGGCGAGCTGTTGCGGCGTGAGCACGGCGCCACCCGTGAGCGCATTCTGCATCGCGACGTTGAGCGCCGTGAAGGAGCTGTTGTTGCCGGAGAGCAGAGACTGGAGCTCCCCTGAGCCCGTCGGGAGGTAATTGCGAACGATGCCCGAGAGGAGCGTCGCCATGCCACGATTGCCCGTGATCGAGCGGAACTCTTGCTGCGCCTGCTGGAGCTCTCCCTGTGCGGCTGCGAGCGATTGCTCCGTGATCGCGACCTCGTGCACGAGTTGCGCGATCGCCCCTACGTCGACCACCGCCCACTGCGCATGCGCGATCGGCGAACCCAACCCGAGAGCGAGCAGGCAGGCGAGGTAGACTACGGTGCGTGAGTTCCACATGACGATTGACCTCCGGATGCATCCCGATTACCGAACTCCCTCCAGGAACCGCACCAGCCACCGCGAAGGATCGGCGCCCTCCTCCGCGAGGATTCGCTCCATGCGCTTGATGTTCTCGGTGCGACCGGAGATCACCGCCAGCTCCGCGTCGAAGCCGCGCAGATCGAGGTGGCAGACCACGCTGTGGTGGCCCTGCTTGATGAGGAACGCCCGGGAACCGGGCTCCAATTGTTCCTTGACGAGCTTGAACTCGCGCTCCGTCAGCCCGAGCCCCGCGACGTAGTCCTGCTCGCTCGCATCCACGTTGGGAAAGAAGATCTTCGTCGGAGTCTGCTCGACGATGGTCCTGCTGATCGCGCTCTGCAGCACATCGCTCGGGCTCTGTGTGGCGAGACACATGACCGCATTGAGCTTGCGCCAGGTCTTCGGTCCTTCCTTGGCGAATCGCTCGAAGGCGGGATCGTCGAGCAGCCGCCAGAATTCGTCCATCCAGCACACCAGGCGCCGACCGTCGAGGAGGCGGCGCACGAGGTGAAACAGGTAGAGCGTAACCGGTGGGCGAGTCGTCTCATTGTCGAGAAACTCGCTTACATCGAATCCGACCACCGTACGCCCCTCGATTCTCGCGAGCACCGAGTCCGCGGGATTGTCGAACACCCAGTGGTATTCCCCGCCCGACGTGCGGCACCAGCGCGCGAGGCGGGCGTACACGCCCTCTGGATCGGTCGGATCGAGGAACTCCACGAGCCGGGAAAGACACCGCCGCGAGCGCTCGAGCGCGAGCGTCCCGCGCAGCGCCTGATCGAGATCGGCCTGCTCGCGCACGCTCAGCCCGCGGCCGGCCTCGGGTCTCGCGAGGGTTCGCAGCCACAGGCGCAGAAACTCGGTGTCGTCCGCGGTACCTGGCAGCTGCAGCGGATTGAAACCGGTCGGCTCGCCGTTCCTGAGCGGCAGATAGACGCCATCGAGCGCGCGCGTGAGGATTTCGAGACCGCGGTCCTTGTCGAGGATCACCTGCGTCGCGCCGCTTCGGGCAAGCATCGCCACGAGAAAGCCGATCAGCACGGTCTTGCCGGAACCCGTCGGACCGCAGATGAAGCTGTGCCCGGTATCGCGGCGGCTGCCGCCGTCGGGCGCCGCCGGGTCACTCGCATGGAGCGAGAAGTGATACGGCGAGCGCGCGCTCGAAACGAGCAGCGCCAGAGCCTCGCCCCAGTGATTGCCGCACGCACGACCACCGGGGTAGTTGTGAAACGGCGCCATGGCAGAGAAATTTCGGGAGCTGATGGGGGCCTTGCGCGGTCGGAACGGAAAGTTACCGGGAAGCTGCGCCCAGAAAGCCGCCTCGAGCCCGAGATCCTCGCGCGCCACCGTCATGCCGGTTTCCGCGAGCACGGTGCGCGCGAATGCGACGCGCTCGCTGAGCGCCCTCATGTCCCGCGCCGGCGCTTCTGCGTCACCGCACGCGCTTGCGTCGGCGAGTACCTGGAGGGACAAATGATGCTCGCCCATCACGAATTCGTTGCTCGTGAGCGCATCGAGGGCGCCCCGCAGCTCCTCTGCCTGCGAGAGGGCAAAGTCGCCGGCGTTCAGCATGCGGTTGAACTGTCGCTGCAGTAGACCCTGCGCGGCTGCCTTGGTCAGGAATGTGAACGACTGGGTGAGCACGAGCGGAAAGGGTGCCGATAGCAACCGGTTGAACATTCCGACCGTGCACGGGGTCGGGTACTCCTTGATCCCAAGAAAAGCGGCGATCCGGGTGTCGCAGGCGCCGCGGTATTCCATGGCCTCGTTCCCGAACAGGAGCCGGACCGTCCCCAGAGCCGCCTCGAGCGGCGCGCAGGTCAAGGGAACCGCGGACGGTTCCCCATCGATCAGGAGTGCGAGAACCTCGAGCGGCCGCGAGAAATGGCGGCCGTCCACCGAGTACGTCCCGAGCAGCTCCGGTTCGTACCGCTCGAGCGAGGCACACAGTGTGCGTGCGAGCTTGTCGCACGCGTCCAGGGCATCGCGCAGCCCGAGGTCCACGCTCCCGCGCTGCGCCTTGGAGAGGATCCGCGAGAGTCGGCCGCCGCCCGCGCCGGCGACGGGCCGATAGACCATCGAGAGGTAGAGGTCATTGCGCATGAGCGTCTGCTCCCGCAGACGCGTTCGATACTTCTCGGCGAGCTCAGCAGCGAAGCCGCCGCCGCAGGCGACCGCCGGCGTGATCCGCTCTCGCCTGCGGATGTGGTGGCTCCAGAGCGCGATCTGGGGACTCGCGACGTTGCGCCAAAGGGCGTTGAGCCGCTCGTGCCAAGCGTTGAGCTCCACGTCATCCGCGCATTCGAAGGTCGCGCCGGCGAGCCTGAAAATCTGCAGGTAGTCGCCATAGACGGTCTTCACGACCGTCTCTGCAACCTGAGCGGCGTAGGGAATCTGGCGTGCCAGCTCCGCCTCCCTGCGAATTGCCGGTGCGCGGATCAGCGAGCTCATCTTGCGCGCACTCCGCCACACGGACCGATCCAAAGGGCGCAGTGCCGGCGCCGCGCACCCCAGACTCCGGGCAGCCGCAGCGTGAGCTGGCTGTAGGAGCTCGCTCTCCACAGGCGCAGATTCCCGCAGGCCGCCGGTAGCCGCGTCCGCGCCCACAGGAGCAGCAGATCGAAGTAGCGCGCATCCCGCGCGCAGAGCAGCATCGCGATGCCATGGAGCGGCAGCGCTGCCGCAAGCGCAAGGAGATTGCGGCTCACGAGAAAGAATTCCATCGTGAACACCATGTTCGCGAGGAGCGCCGAGTAGGTGACTCCCCAGCGCATGGGCGGTCGCGTCGCTCCCACGAACAGCGGATCGGCGGTGAGTCCCGGGTTGCGCCTGCTCATCGCGCGCTCACACGCCGAACATTCCGCGCACCCAGGAGACGATCTGCGGCGCACCGAAGGCGATCGCGATGCCGAGAATCGCTCCGATACACCAGCCCCAGGACAATCGGTTCGCCATCGCCATGGCCCCGAGTACCATGACGAGAATGATCGCGATCGGCGTGAGCCACGCGAGAATGTTGGTCTGGAGCGCCGTTGCGCCAGTTAGGAACGGCGAGGTCTGTGCGGCGACAAGTTGCGGAAGCGCTGCCGCGAGCAGCAATCCCGCTGCGGTCCCTGCGTGACGGACCGCTCGATCGTGCTTGGCTTTCACTGCAATCGGCTCCCTGCGGGTTTTTTCGGGGAGCGCTATGCCACCAGAACGAGCTCGGACTGGCCAGCCGAGTTTCCGGCGCAAATCGATTGATATTGCCGAATACCGCGCGCGCCGCGCCTGCCTCGCGAGCGGCGCGCGGCGCCGCCTTATGCGCTCACCACCCGGCCGGGCGGCTGACCGCGCGCGTGTGCATGCCGAGACCGGCGTACACGACCGCGAGGAGTCCGGTGACGAAAATGCCGTCGAACGTCCCCGCACCGCCGATCGAGGCGATCGGCGCTCCGAGACCTTGGATCTTGTCGAGATTGAGCAGATCTGCCCCGACGAGCGTACCGAGGCTGCCGCTCACGTACGCAAGCGGTGCCGCGTAGCGGCGCGAGAGCAGGACCGCGACGACCGCGGTGATGAGCGGTGGAATGATGACCGGCTCGGCGATTCCGAGGTTCGGGACGGGCCGCGCGAGCAAGTGGCAGACGACAGCGACGATCGCGACCCCGACGAGGCTCAGGGAGAAAAGGCGGTTCTTGAGGATGAGGTAGAGTGAAAGCGCAGCCGGAATGACCGCCCCGCCGACGTTCACGGCAAGCAACGTCGCAGGCGCTTGACGCACGAGGGGAACGACATAGGGCACGCCGAAGAAGGTCACGATCGTGGCCGTGGTCGCGGTGTGTCCGGGCAGGTACCCGATCGGAATGTTGATGGAGCTTCCGAGGAAACTGGCGAGGAGGATTGCAAGCATCGATCCGGCGCCGATGCCCATGCTCGCAGATGCGAACCGCACGATGCCCGCGATGACGATGACGGCCGCCGCGCCGAAGAGGAAAAGCAGCACCACCAGGGCGGGCCAAGTGACCGGGAAGTAGTGCACGCCGGTGGGCATCATGATGGGATGGCCTGAGCGTCGTCGAACCCCGCGCGAACTGTGCCGCGACCGGGGCCGGGAAGCAACTTCTTCGATTTCGCGGCAGCGTAGCTCCCGCTGCGCTCCTCAGCCCGCAGGGGCGGTGGACAACGCGCGCCCGTGATCGATCTCTGCCCCGTGCCTCCCGAAGGGCGTCCAGTTGGCCACCAACCCCTCGAAGTCGGTGACCGGCACGGCCGGACTGAAGAGAAATCCTTGCGCCTCATCGCAATCGCGCGCACCGAGGAGCCTCAGCTGCTCGTTCGATTCGACGCCCTCGGCCACCACCGTCAACCCGAGACTCTTCGCGAGCCCCAGGATTCCATCGACGAGTCGACACCCATCGGCGTGCACCAGCATTTCCTTGACGAACGACTGATCGATCTTGATCTTGTGGATCGGCAGGCGCCGCAGGTAATTGAGAGAGGAGTATCCGGTGCCGAAATCGTCGATCGAGAGCCGGATACCCATCGCGTGCAGCCTCTTCATGACCGCGACACTCGCATCCACGTCCCTCATCATCAAGCTCTCCGTAAGCTCGAGCTCGAGTCGGTCGGCGCCCACTCCGCAGGCTGCCATCGTCCGCGCAACGCGCTCGACGAAGTCCTTCTCGTGAAACGGGACCGTAGAGACGTTCAACGCGAGCGGTACGCTGCGAAACCCGCGGCTCTGCCATTCGCCAAGCTGGCGAATTGCCTCCCCGAACACCCACTCGTCGATCGCTCGGATGAGTCCGCGCTCCTCCGCAATCGGAATGAAGGTACCCGGCATCACCAAGCCGCGCTCTGGGTGGTTCCAGCGGATGAGCGCCTCCGCTCCGATGAGCTCGCCGGTCGCAACGCGGACCTGGGGCTGGTAATGGAGCACGAACTCTTGCCGATCGAGCGCCCGGCGCAGGGCATTTTCCATCGACAGCATATTGAGCGCGCGCCGGTTGAGCGTACCGGTGTAGAAGTGAAACCCGTCGCGGCCATCGCCCTTCGCCTGGTACATCGCCGCATCCGCGTTGCGCAGCAACTCCTGCGCATTCTCGGCGTCGTCCGGAAACATCGAGATCCCGACGCTCGCGGTAACCGTGATCTCGTGACCCTCGAGGGTGACGGGTCGTCGCAGGGACTGCAGCAATCCGTTCACGCACGCCGTCGCATCCTCCGCATCCTGCAGATTTTGAAGGACGACCACGAACTCATCTCCGCCCATCCTCGCGACCGTGTCCACCTCGCGCACTGCGCGCGTGAGCCGCCCCGCAAGCTCCTGCAGCAGCACGTCCCCGGCGTTGTGGCCCAGGGAGTCGTTTACTTCCTTGAATCGATCGAGATCGATGAAGGCCACGCCCACCCGAGTCCCGGCGCGCTGAGCGGACTTGACGGCCTGCTCCAGCCGGTCGGTGAGCAGCGTACGGTTCGGCAGATCGGTCAATGCGTCGAATCGCGCGAGGTGGGCGACGCGCTCCTCGGCCGATTTGCGCTCGGTGATGTCGGAGAACACCCCCAGGAAGTGGGCGACCGATCCGTCTGCGCTGCAGACGGCGCTGATCGATAGCCATTCCAGGTAGACTTCACCGTTCTTGCGGCGGTTCCAGATCTCCCCGCTCCAGCTTCCCGTGGCGGAGACTGCGCTCCACAGGGCGGAGTAGAACTCCGGGCCCTGGCGGCCCGATTGCAGCAGGCGCGGGGTCTTACCGACTGCCTCGTCCGCGCCGTATCCGGTAATTCGCTCGAATGCGGAATTCACCTGCAGAATGCGCTGCTCCCGATCGCAAATGAAGATGCCCTCGACGCTGTGCGATAGCACGGTTGACCACAGCCGCAGCTGCTGCTCTGCGCCGAGGCGTGCGGTCACGTCTTGCGCCATCGCGAGCACGCGCGTCACCTTTCCGGTCGCATCGCGCATCGGCGTGTTGAACCACTCGCACCAGATCGTTCGCCCGTCCTTGGTCAGGACCTCGTTGACCACTCGGATCGTCTCGTCTCCGGCCGTTTCCCAATCGAGCGCGTTGCGAACGTGCGGCCGGCGCTCCACGGGGATGAGAAAATCATAAGGCGAGCGTCCGAGCACCTCCTCGCTTCGATAGCCGAAGATGGTTTCCGCAGCCGGATTCCACGATTGGATCGTGAGATCCGCTGTCGCATCCGATACCACGAGCGCCATTGGCATGCGCTCGCACTGCAGGTGCAGCTCGCTCCGCAGCCGATCCCGCTCGCTGGTCGCCCGCTCGCGACCCATCTCCGCGCGCACGCGGGCGGTGATGTCGCTGAAGGTGATGATTCGCTCGCGGCCGGCGAGCGTCGTGCGCGCCTCCACGACCCGCTCGGCCCCGTCCTTGCGGCGAACCCGACCGACCACGAGCGTCGCCGGTGCGCCATCGCAAGCCCCTGCGAGCGAATCGCGCCATCTCTGCATGATCTGGGCACGGTAGGTTGCATCCGGAAACAGTCGCTCGAAACACTCGATGAGCGTGGGAATCTCCTCGCGCGTGTAGCCGAACAGGCTGACATAAGCGGGATTGACGGCAACGACCCGATCGGCGTCGTCGACGACGGCCATCGCGGACGGCGCCGCAGCGAACACGCGAGCGAACCGCCTCTGCAGTCTGCGACTCTCCGCGCGCGCGTGGACGAGTGCCGTGCACTCGGTGAAGTAACCACGCGCCTCGACCTCGCTCCCCTGCGAATGGAATGTGGCGCGCACCTCGATCCAGCGCGTTCGCTGCCCGGCCTGCACGGGAAATTCGTGCACCCACGTGCGACGCAGCTTTGTCGCGGCGCAAAAGCTCTGCCAGAGAGACTTTCGGTACCGCTCTGGGACCGCCGCGAAGCCCGCAGCGCTGTCGGAGATCATGACCTGCGCCTCGACACCGAAGAGCAGGTGGCACCCGGCACTCACGTATCGAAACCGCGGAAGCGCCGCGCCGGGGGCGATGCGCGCAAGGAATGCAACGCACGGCAGTTGCGCTTCGAGCCGTCGCGGCGAGCGCGGGGCCGTGGTCGCAGGTGCATCCCGCGGTATCAGAATCTCAGCTTCAGAGCTCAAGGTCGCCTCCTGCCCGCTGCCGATACGGTTGTCCTTCGCTCGACGGCCCATTTATAGGCGACCCGGAGATCGTGCGGTGTGACTCGCGTCGCCCGCGGGCGAGACCCTTAGACCACGTGCGGAAAATGCGTATGATCGGCAGCCCGACCGTGAGCCGTGCGTGTGGACACCCCCTGGGCCGGACCGAGCGCCGCAGCGGGATCATGTACTATGTATAGCGGTCGTGGATTCCACCGGACAAATAGCTGATCGGAAGCCCGGAGCCGAGCGCATTCACAATGGCATGAAGGTCCGCATCGTCATCATCACGGCGCTCGGGCTCGCTCTCGCGGGCTACCTGCTGCGCAACGCCGGAATGGCGGCAGTGCTGAGCGCAGCGGGCTCCGTCGGCTGGGGCGGATTCACGATCATCTGTCTTGCGGGGCTCGCGCTGTTCCCAGTCCTCGGTCGCGCCTGGCGGATCCTGCTGCCCCGGTCCTACCCGCTCGGGACCAGCGTCTTCATCTGGGCGCGGATGGTGCGGGATTCGGCCGCCGAGGCCCTGCCGTTCTCGCAGGTCGGCGGCATGGCGCTCGGTGTGCGCGCCGCGATCCTCGGAGGCGTCGAATCGCCCGTCGCCGTCTCATCGATGGTCGTCGACGTAACGACCGAGATGCTCGCGCAGCTCGTCTACGTTGCAAGCGGACTCCTGATCTTGAGCACGCGCGCACCGGCCACGCCCCTCACCCACTCACTCACGAGGGTCTTCTCGATCGGCCTGCTGCTCGCCGCAGCCGGGGGAGGCATATTCCTCACGCTGCAGCGCTATGGCCATCATTGGGTCGCGCAGCGGCTCGCGAGTCGGCTCTCCACGGGCTCGAACGCATTCACTGCCGCAGCGGCTGCGACGCTCGACACGATCTACGACTCGCCGGTGCGCGTGGGGCTTTCGGTCGCGACGCATCTAGTGGGCTGGACCGGGGCAGCAGCCTGTACGTGGATCGCGCTCAGATTGATCGGAGCGCACGTTGATTTTCCCGCCGTGATCGCGATGGAGAGCCTGGTCTACGCCGCGCGCAGCGCGGCGTTTGTCGTGCCGAACGCGCTCGGAGTGCAAGAGGCCGCTTACGCGCTGCTCGCGCCGCTGATCGGTGTCAGCGAGCAGGTCGGACTCGCGGTATCGCTCCTCAAGCGGGCGCGCGACATCGCCATCGCAATCCCGATCCTGCTTGCGTGGCAGGTGATGGAAAGTCGCGCCGCACTCGCCCGAGGCAGTCCCGGCAACACTTAGACTCGCCGATCCCCGTGCCGAGGAATCCATGATGAGCGCAGTGCGTGCCACGCCCGCCGGCGTCCTCATGGGCGCCATGATCCTCTGTCACGCTCAGGCGCACGCCGCACGCTGCGAGAGCCTGCGCTCACTCGAGCTTGCGCAGACCACCCTCACGTCGGTGACGCGCGTCGCGGCCGGATCGTTCGCGCCTGCGCGGACGGATGCCGAACCCCGTGGCGCGGCAGCGTGGCAATCACTCGGTGCATTCTGCCGCGTACAGGGCGTGATCGCGCCCTCCACCGACTCGCACATCGAGTTCGAGGTGTGGCTGCCGGCAAGCGACTGGAACGGACGCTACCAGGGCACGGGCAACGGAGGACTGGCCGGCTCGATCAACTACCGCGATATGGCGACGGCGCTACGGGCGGGACTTGCGACCTCATCGACCGACACGGGCCACCGAGGCGAGGCGACCGACGGGACGTGGGCGCTCCATCATCCACAAAGGATCATCGACTACGCCTATCGCGCGATCCACCTCACTGCGGAGGACGCGAAGGCGATCGTGCGAGCCTACTACGGCCGAGGGCCGTCGCACGCGTATTTCAGCAGTTGCTCGAACGGCGGCCGCGAGGCGCTCCTCGAGGCGCAGCGCTTTCCGAGGGACTATGACGGTATCATCGCCGGTGCGCCGGCGATCGCCATCGCGCGCACCCTGGCACTGTTCCACTCGAACCAGCTCGCCTTGCAGGGAACGGGATACATTCCGGCGACGAAGTACGCGGCGCTCGAAGCGGCGGTACTGGCGGCGTGCGACTCGCGCGACGGCACCAAGGACGGCATCGTCGATGACCCGCGGCGGTGCACTTTCGATCCCGAGATCATGCGCTGCGCGGGCCCCGAAACCGAACGCTGCCTGACAGCGCCGCAGATTGCGGCGCTCGAGCGCATCTATGCCGGACCGCACACGCGTACGGGCGCTCAAATCTATCCCGGATTATTCCCCGGCGGCGAGTCGGGGCCGCTCGGATGGGGACTCTGGGTGTCCGGACCGGCGCCCGGTAAGAGCCTGGAAGCGGCGTTTCTCACCGAGGGCGGGCCCGCCGCCTTCTTCGACGAGCCCGGTTGGAGCTACGCGAGCCGCGCGGTTGACGGCGACATCCTGCATTCGAGAATCGACCGGCTGCTCGATGCCGACGAGGCCAACCTCACGGCGTTCCGTGCCCGGGGTGGGAAGCTCATCCTCTATCACGGCTGGAGCGACCCGGCGCTGCCACCGCTCGAGACCGTGCGGTACTACGAGCGCGTGCGCGCGAAGATGGGGAGCGAGCGAACCCGCGGATTCG
Organism: Steroidobacteraceae bacterium; assembly: GCA_035523875.1. GTDB lineage: Bacteria > Pseudomonadota > Gammaproteobacteria > Steroidobacterales > Steroidobacteraceae > JASHUC01. The sequence continues at coordinate 62,119 of DATKPY010000012.1, read as the reverse complement.
TGCGGCTCTACATGGTACCGGGTATGCAGCACTGCGGCGGTGGGCCGGGCACGGACGATTTCGGCACTCTGCCCGCGGGGCAGGCCAATCCGCATACGAGCCTGTCGGCAGCGCTCGAGCGCTGGGTCGAGCAAGGGATTGCTCCGGGCGCAATCATCGCCCGCAAGCGAGCGCTCGAGCACGGAACCGCTCGCACCGTGCGAACGCGGCCGCTTTGCCCGTATCCCGACGTTGCGCGTTATCGCGGGAGCGGCAGCCTGGCTGCGGCGACGAATTTCACCTGCTCGGCGGAGCCGCTCTGAATCGGCCGCGCACTCGAGAGCCGCGACGCGGAAAATCAATCATGCGCGCGTAGCGGCCTGCAGCTCCGTTGCGCCACGCGGCGCGCTCCCCCGGGCTTACCGCCGGCCGCAGCGCCCGATCGACGCTTGCGAGGAGCTTCTCGGGATCGCGCGGCTTTTCAACGAAGTCCACGGCCCCTGCTCTCATCGCGGCAACCACCGTAGCGGACGCAGCTCGGAAGCGACCGTCTCGCTCCGAGCGCGGCCGTCTCGGCCGTTTAATCACGAATGTCAGGACTGGAGCGGAAGGGGATCGAACCCTCGACCTTCGCATTGCGAACGCGACGCTCTCCCAGCTGAGCTACCGCCCCACACGCGTGAAGTCCTCTCCCCGGCATGAGGCACAGTCACAAGTGGCGCGCGATTCTAGCATCGAGCGCGGGATGCGCAAACCGCCCAGGTGGTGTGGCCGGTCACCCGGGCGGTGGCGAACCCGCACCCTACTGCGGTTTGCGGAACTTGAACAGGAAGCGATCGGTCTTGTCGATCATCTTGAAGACGATCTGGGTGTGATCGTCCTTCGGATTGTGCAGAACCCGGCTCTGGCCGACGTACTTGAATCCGACGCTCTCCACTTCCTGCTTCACCAGGGCCGGATCGATGCGGTGCAGGGTGTTGGTATCTCGGGCACCCGTACCGGCCGCCGCCGCGTGGTCCTCAATGATGAACACGCCCCCGGGCTTGAGTGCGTTGAAGACCGTCTGGTCGAAAGTCCGCATGTCCGGGCTGCCGAACTCCGGATTGTGGAAGTCGTGATAGTTCTCCGCCGTCCACACCATATCCAGATCCGAGGGCAGTGTGAGCGCGGTCGCCGCCTGCACACTGTAGGTGACATTGTCGCAATCGGTCTTCGGAGCGGGCGTCGGACCCATCATCCGCCCGCCCATCCGCTTGATCTGCTCGGGCGAGAAGTGCAGCACGAAATTGACCGCATCGATCTGCCCGGAGCTGCCGACCGCCTTGCACAGGATGCGCGTGTAGTAACCTCTCGCCGGCTCGAGCTCCGCGATCTTCAGACCCGGCCGCACCCGCGCGAACTCGAGCACCTGCTCGGGCTTGCGGTTCACGTCGCGTTGTCGATCGGTCTGCGGCCGGTCCGGATTGTCCACGGCCGCCTTGATGTACTCGGGAACATGCCCGCTCGCACTCCGCGCCCAAGCCCCGGTCGCGACCACGCACAGCACCAGCGCGCTGCTCACACAGATTGATGTTTTCACAAGCACCTCCGCTCAATTCGGCAACCAGGACGTTGCGCCAAGCCGCTCGCAACTATGCGGCGCCGCGTCCCCCACGCAACCGCGATCATAATCCGCGCCGGGCCGGCAGGATACGAGCTTGGAGGCGGCGATCGGACCGGAGCAGACGACCGATGAGTGGACAGCGCGAACGCAACGATCGGCATCCAGGAGTCGTGCACCCGGTCGGCCGGCACACCGTCTGCGGTGCGGAAGGCGCCCTGATGCGCCGCGCTATGACACGGGTGACAGCGCGCCGTTATCATCGTTGCGATCGACGAGGGAGCTCGAGTCCATGCTGAGGGCCGGCGCGCGCGCACCGGAGTTCACCCTGCCCGATCAAGACGGTCAGGAGGTTTCGCTCACGAGCCTGCTCACCCAGCGCTTGCTCGTCCTTTATTTCTATCCGGCGGATTTCACGCCCGGTTGCACCCGCGAGGCCTGCGCGATCCGCGATCTGCACCTCGACATCGAGCGCGCGGGGCTCATCGTCGCGGGCGTGAGTCCGCAGAAGCCGGAGACCCACCGCTCGTTCCGCGCGAAGTACCACCTGCCCTTCACGCTCCTGTCCGACGCCGACAAGTCGGTCGCGCGGATGTACGAGGTCACCGGGCCGTTCGGATTCGGCGTGCGCAGGGCGACGTTCCTGATCGACCGCAGACGCCAGATCCGCGATGCCGTGCTCGCCGACTTCAGCATCGCCAAACACGAGGCATTCATCCGCAACGCACTCGCCGCCGCGGCGGGCGGGCCCTGAGCGCACGCGCCGCGGCGCTCCCGTCAAAAGCGCAGCTCGAGCACGCCCGCGCTCCCGAGCGCCGGAACGCTGACGATGTAGACCTGGCCGTACTCCTCGCCGTGGACTCGGTCGACCTTGATTCCGCTCAGCCCCTCGACCATCTCCGCCGCCGCGCTGCCGCCCGCGACGATCATCACCGACTCGCCGCGATGCTCATCGAGCGCCCGGCCTGGTATCTCCTCTTCGCCCGCGACCGGAAATACGATCGGGTGCAGCCCGAGCCGCGCTGCGAGCGGGGCGACCAGCTGCTCCAGACGCCGCGTACCGGCAACGTAGATCGCCTCGATCCGCTCCGGGGCATCCGGCACGCCGAATAGCCGCGCGAGCCGCTCGGCCTGCTCCTCCCCATCGGCCGCAAGCGGTGGATCCGGGATGCTGGGGAGGCCGTCGTTGGGGGGGCGCACGACGATCACCGTGGTGGTCGCGGCACTCTGAAGGAAGGTCCATGCGGCTGCCGCCACCACCGCGACCAGCAGGATCGCGAGCCAGATCGGCGCGAGAAACGGCCGCCGCCAGCGAGTCAAGGAGTGCGCACGATCCACGATCCGTTACCTCGCAATCACGGCACCGAGGCCCTCGGTCCCGGCGCCACACTCGCGGCGGCCTCGCGCGGCGCATCGCCCAGGCGCAGGCTCCCGAGCCGCGCGTAGCACAGCCGCACGAGCCCGATTGCCGCGACGCTGCCGATCAGCATCGGCGCTGCGGTCACGAGGAACAGCTTGTGCAGCGGCAGATTCATCTGCAGCAGCTCCGCACCGATGAGCGGTCCGGGAATCGCGCCGAAGCGCCCCACCCCGAGCGCCCAGCCGACCCCCTTCGATCGTACACCCGTCGGATAGAGCAGGCCCGCGGCGGCGTTGTTGCCGAACTGCGCGCCGAGCACCGCGAGCCCGGCGAGTGTCGCAAGCGGCGCGAGCGCAGCGAACGTCGTCGGCACGAGCCCGAGGCTTGCGATCGCGGGCGCGGCCAACGCGAAGAGCAAGGCAATCACGACGAACCCGAACCGGTCGAGCAGTACGCTCATCAGCACCCCGCCCACCGTGCCCCCGATGTGGTACATCGTCGCGGCGAGCGCCGCCTGACCGGCCGGCATGCCGCTGTCGCGGAAGATGAGCGGCAGAAAGGAATTGAGGAAATAGTTCGACATCAGCGCGGTCGCGAAGCAGATCCACATGAGCGGTGTGATCCACGCAAGGCCACCCCGGAAGATCTCGCGCGTTGCGCCTGCGCGCGCCCCCGCCGAGGCCCAAAACTGCGCGTCCTCCGCGACGCTCAAGTCCGGTCGCATGCGCCGCACCGTGGCGAGCAGCTCGCGCCGACGCGCACCGTGGAGCGCCAGGAACTTGACCGACTCCGGTAGCGCGCGCAGGAGTCCCGCCCCGACGGCGAGAGGAACGAGACCGCCGATGAGAAACAACACCCGCCACCCGTAGCGCGGCAGCAGCCCATAGGCGATGAAGCCGGGTGCGCTGCTTCCCAAGGTGATGCCGGCGAACATGAGCGTGATGAGCGTCGCCCGCAGTCGCTGCGGCGCAAGCTCGGAATTGAGCGCGATGGTGTTCGGCATGATCCCGCCGAGCCCCACTCCCGTGACGAGCCGCAGCGCAATGATCTGATCGATGTTGTGCGTCCAGACGATTGCGAGTGAGCTCAGGCCGTAAATGACGCTGCCGGCGATGATGGCGACCTTGCGGCCGAAGCGATCACCGAGAAAGCCGAGCAGCGGCGCCCCGAGGAGGATCCCCACCAGGCTCGCGCTCGATGCGGGGCCGAAGGCCGCCTTCGGCACGTGCCAGAGGATCTGCAGCTCCGGCTGCGCGAAGGAGAGCGCGCCGATATCGTAGCCGTCGGCGAACATGGCGAGGAAGCACCACAGCACCACGCTCACGTTGAACCAGCGGATTCGCTGCTCGTCGACGAGCTGGTCGATCTGGAAGATCTGAGTCAAGAAGCTTCCCCCACGGTTGGGCTGCGGCCCCCAATCGGAAGCCGATTATGCGCAAAGTCCTCCGCGCGCGCGGAGCGCGCCGTCGGGTCAACCCCGCTCGGCGTTGGGAGGAGATCCGCTCGGCTCGATCTCGGGCGCCGCGAGGGTGATCAGCGTCTGATTCTCCCGCACCCGGTCGCCGGCGCGCACGTGCACGGCCCCGATCGTCCCGGCATGGGGTGCGCGAATCGTATGCTCCATCTTCATCGCCTCGACGATGAGCAGCGCCTGACCCGGCTCGACGTGCTCACCGGCTGCCACGCGCACGCCCACCACGACGCCCGGAAGGAGCGTCGTCAGGCCTCCGCTCGCAACGGTGGAGGCGGATGCGCAGTCATCGAGCGCCTCGGCCCGATAGATCTCGTGCAGGCCATCGCGCCACGCATCGATTGCTTGGCCCCGCACGAGCACGTGGCCGTAGCCTCCGCCGCTGCGAGGGCGCAGCGTGAGCGGGTGCCCCAAGAGCCCCGGAGCCTCGAGCTCGAGCGCCGTCGTGACGCCCTCGCGACCGGCGATGGAGACCTCGAGTGACTGCGGGTGGCACCACAGACAGCGGGCGATGAGGCGCTTGTCATTGCGCACCAGTCGCACTTCCGTCGCCGCGGAGCCGCCCAGGCGAAAACCATCGACGGCGTCCCAGGGGGTGCGCTCTGCACCGCCCACCGAGGCTCGCGCGAACACATACGCCGCTGCGGCGAACGGTGCGAGCTCGAGGCTCTCGCTCGTGCCGGCGAGTGCCTCACCGTGCTCGGCCACAAAGCCCGTGCTCACCGGACCTGCCCGCAATGCCGCAGTATCGAGCGCAGCGGCGAGCCATTGGGTATTGGTCGGCACGCCGGCGATGCGCGTCGCGGCCAGCGCCGATCGCAGTCGTGCGATGGCCTCGGACCGCGTACGTCCGTGCGCGATGACCTTGCCGAGCAGAGAGTCATAGTGCGGCGGCACCACGTCGCCCGAATCGAATCCGCGATCGACACGCACGCCGGTCAGCGGCTCGGGCCACTGCGCGAGCGCGAGCGTGCCCGCGCCCGGCAGGAAGTCGCGCACAGGGTCCTCGGCGCAGATGCGCGCCTCCACCGCATGCCCGCGCGGCGCCAACTGCGACTGCTCGAGTGTGAGCGGCTCGCCGGCGGCGATGCGCAGTTGCCACTCGACGAGGTCGACAGCGCTGATCGCCTCCGTCACCCCGTGCTCCACCTGCAGCCGGGTATTCATCTCCATGAAGTAGCAGTCCGTGCCCTCGAGCAGGAACTCCACCGTGCCCGCCCCGACGTAGTCGATCGCGCGCGCGACGGTGCAGGCGGCATCGGCGAGCCGCGCCCTGGTGGCCGGGGAGATCTGCGGAGCCGGAGCCTCCTCGATCAGCTTCTGGTGCCGGCGCTGCACGGAGCAGTCCCGGTCGCTCAAGTGCAGCACCCGCCCGTGTCCGTCGGCGAGCAGCTGAACCTCAACGTGGCGCGCACTCGCCAGATAGCGCTCGAGAAGGAGATGTCCGTCACCGAATGCACTCACGGCGAGACGGCGCGCCGCATCGAGCGCATCCGAAAGCTCGCTCTGCGCCCGCACGATGTGCATGCCCTTGCCGCCGCCTCCCGCGCTCGGCTTGATGATGAGCGGGAATCCGAGCTCCGCGCCGCGGCGCTCGAGCGTCGCGAGCGCCTGATCCGCGCCCTGATAGCCCGGCAGCACGGCAACGCCCGCGCGCGCCATTCGCTCCTTCGCCGCGGCCTTGTCACCCATGGCGGCGATCGCCTGCGGGGAGGGGCCGACGAATACGAGTCCGGCCGCGGCGCAATCCGCGGCGAACTGCGCATTCTCGGCCAGGAATCCGTACCCCGGATGGATCGCATCGGCCCGCGCGGCGCGCGCGGCCGCGAGGATTGCCGCCACGTTGAGGTAGCTTTGCTCCGCCGGCGCCGCGCCGATCGGCCAGGCCTCATCCGCGAGCCGCACGTGGCGAGCGCCCGCATCGGCTGCGGAGTACAGCGCGAGGACCTCGATGCCGAGCGCCCGCGCGGTGCGCGCGATGCGGCAGGCGATCTCGCCGCGGTTGGCGATGACAAGCCGGCGGAACACGGACAAGCGCCTCGAGACCGGCGCGCGGGCGCTCAGCGCCTGCGCTTGCCGAGAATGGTCGGATTGTCCGACAATCCTACGACCCGTCGCGCCGCGAGGCAAGCCATGTCCGCCTTCGAGTCCCTGGAATTCGATTTTGCGCTCGGACCCGCGCACGCCGAAGTGCGCAGCGTCGTGCGCCGCTTCGCGCAGGAGCAGATCGCACCGCGGGCGCAGGCGATCGATCAGTCGAACGAGTTTCCGCGGGACCTCTGGCCGCGCCTCGGTGCCGAGGGTCTGCTCGGGGTCACGGCGCCCGAGCGCTTCGGCGGCGCCGATTTGGGCTACCTCGCGCACGTCATTGCCATGGAGGAGATCTCCCGCGCTTCCGGCTCCGTCGGTCTCTCCTACGGCGCACACTCGAACCTCTGCGTCAATCAGCTGCGGCTCAACGGCTCGGAGGCGCAGTGCGAGCGGTATCTGCCGGGGCTCCTGAGCGGCACGCACGTGGGCGCACTCGCGATGTCCGAGCCCGGCTCCGGTTCGGACGTGATGTCGATGCAGACCCGCGCGCAGCGTCGCGGCGACCGCTACGTGCTCGACGGGCGCAAGATGTGGATCACCAACGGTCCGGATGCCGACGTGCTCATCGTCTACGCGAAGACCGATCCCGAGGCTGGCTCGCGCGGCCTGAGCGCTTTCATCGTCGAGCGCGGATTCCCCGGATTCTCCACCGCGCAGAAGCTCGACAAGCTCGGCATGCGCGGCTCGGGAACGTGCGAGCTCGTGTTCGAGCGCTGCGAGGTGCCGGCTGAGAACCTGCTCGGCCGCGAGAACGGCGGCACGCGGGTGCTGATGAGCGGCCTCGACTTCGAGCGCGTCGTGCTCGCCGGAGGTCCGCTCGGGCTCATGGCCGCCGCACTCGACCTCGCGCTGCCGTACGCGCGCGCGCGGCGCCAGTTCGGCCAACCGATCGGCACGTTTCAGTTGATCCAGGCGAAGCTCGCGGACATGTATACCGCGCTCCACGCGAGCCGCGCTTACGTCTATGCCGTCGCCGGTGCCTGCGACGCAGGCCGGGTCACGCGGCGCGACGCGGCTGGCTGCATTCTGTTCGCCGCGGAGCAGGCGACGCGCGTGGCACTCGAGGCGATCCAGACCTTGGGCGGCAACGGCTACATCAACGATTACCCGGCCGGGCGCCTGTTGCGCGATGCCAAGCTCTACGAGATCGGCGCCGGCACCCAAGAGATCCGGCGCATGCTGATCGGCCGCGAGCTCATCGAGGCGGAGTCTTGAGCGCGCCATTCGAGCAGATCGCACTCGAGCCCGCGTACCGCAAGGTCGCCGCGGCGCTGCGCAACCGGATCCTTGATCGGACGCTGCGCGACGGAGAGCGCCTGCCGACGGAGGCCGAGCTCGCGCGCCAGTTCGGGGTCAATCGCTCGACGGTGCGCGAGGCGCTGCGCGAGCTGCAGACGAGCGGTCTGCTCGCGCGGCGCCCCGGCTCGAAGCGCCTCGCGGTGACGCGCCCCGCGCCGGCCGTCATCGGCGAGGGAGTGAGCCGGGCGCTCGCCCTGCACGATGTCACCTACTGCGATGTGTGGGAAGCGTTGACGATCCTCGCGCCGCCGATCGCAGAGTGTGCGGCGCGCCGGCGCACGAGCGAGCACCTGCTGCGCATCGCGGCGGCCACCGCGCGCTTCGCGGTGGAGAAGGCGGATGCGGCGCAAGCCGGACACCACGTCGCGGAGTTCTTCCGCCGAGTGGGCGAGGCCACACGCAATCCGGTGCTCGTGCTTGCGCAGGACCCGCTGCTGCGGCTGCTCGAGTCCTCGCTCCGTGCGATGCTCGGTGAGCTGCCGCAGGCACGCGTGCGCATCGCCACGGCTCAGCGACGGATCCTCGCGGCGCTCGAGCGGGGCGATGCCCGCGGCGCCCGGGGCTGGATGGCGCGCCACATCCGCGATTTCCGCCGCGGTTACCAGCTCGCCGGCATCGCACTCACGACGCAGGCGAACATCGGGCTCGAGCGCAAAGCGAGCGCGACGACGCGCGGCGAGCGCCTCGCCGCGTTGCGCGCCCGGGACGGGAATCTCGCATGAGCGTCGCGAAGAATCAGTCGTTCCCCACGCGTCTGCTCTTCGCCCTCACGGGGCTGCGCCACGGGCTCAGCGCCGAGCGGAGCCTCCAGGTGCAAGCGAGCGTCTTCGTGTGCGTTCTGGTCGCCCTGGTAGCGCTGCGCCCGGGTCCGCTCTGGTGGGCGCTCGTCCTGGTCGCGAGCGCGGCCGTGTTCGCCGCCGAGCTCCTCAACACGAGTCTCGAGCATCTGATCGATCATCTGCATCCGGAGATCGACCCCCAGATCCGCATCGTCAAGGACTGTGCCGCGGCAGCGGTACTGATCACGGTGTTCGGCGCCATCGCCGTCGCCGTCTGCCTCGCCGTCGAGCTCCTCCGTCACCGTTGACCGCCCCGGCAGCCGCCCCATGAGCGAAACCTCCTCCTCACTGAGACCATCTCCGGATGCACTGCTCGCTGAGGCGAAGCGCACGGGACGCGGGCGGCTGAAGATCTTTCTCGGCGCGGCCCCGGGGGTGGGCAAAACGTACGAGATGCTGTCGGCCGCGCGGCGCAAGCGCGCCGACGGTCTCGACGTGGAGGTCGGGATCGTCGAGACCCACGGCCGCCCGGAGACCGCGGCGCTCCTCGAGGGACTGCCCGTGATCCCGCGGCGCACGCTCGAGTATCGCCGCCGCAATTTCGAGGAGCTCGATCTCGATGCGGTTCTCGCGCGCCATCCGCAGCTCGTGCTCATCGACGAGCTCGCGCACAGCAACATCCCGGGATCGCGTCACGCGAAGCGCTTCCAGGACGTGCAGGAGCTGCTCGACGCCGGGATTGACGTCTACTCGACGCTCAATGTGCAACATCTCGAGAGCTACAACGACTTGGTCGCGCGCATCACCGGCGTCGAGGTGCGCGAGACGGTTCCCGACAGCGTGCTCGAGGGAGCCGCGGACGTGGAGCTCATCGATCTGCCGCCGGATGAGCTGCTCGAGCGATTGCGGCAAGGCAAGGTGTACGTTCCCGAGCAGGCCCGCAACGCGGTCGCAAACTATTTCCGGCGCGGCAATCTCCTCGCCCTGCGCGAGCTGTCCTTTCGCGCCGCCTCCGAGCGGCTCGACGAGGAGCTCTCCACCTACATGCGCGCCCATGCGATCGCCGGCCCGTGGCCCACGCGCGGCGGCCTCGTCGTGTGCATCGATGCGACCGAGGGAAGCGAGTGCCTGGTGCGCACCGCGAAGCGGCTCGCGGATCAGCGGCACGTGCCGTGGACGGCGCTGTTCGTGCAGGCGATCACCCAGCGCTTGACGCCGAGCGAGCGCGAGCAGCTCGAGGCGAATCTCGCGCTCGCCGAGCAGTTGGGCGGCACCACGGCCACGATCTCCGGAATGCGCGTCGGCTACGAGGTCCTCGAATACGCGCGCCAGCACAACGCCGCGCAGCTGCTCGTCGGCCGTCCGCACAGCGTGCGCTGGCGGCGCCTGTTGCGCGGGAGCCTCGCGGACTGGCTCGTGGACAACGCCACGGGATTCGAGGTGACGGTTGCGGCGACCGATGAGGAGCCGAGCGCGCCCGTGCCGCCTGCCGTCCCCGGGTCGTGGTGGCCGATTCTGCCGAGTACCCGGGATGTCGTGGTCGCCGTGCTGCTCGCCGGCGGCGCGGCGGTGATTGCCTGGCCGCTCGAGCGCTGGCTCAATGTCTACAATCTCGCCCTCATCTTTCTGGTCGGCGTGACGCTCGCGGGAGGCTTCCGCGGGCTCGCAGCGGCACTCCTCACGAGTGTGCTCAGCTTCCTGCTGTACCGGTTCCTATTCACCGAGCCGCGCTTCACGCTGCTCGCGGCGCACCCCGAGGACTTGAGCACGCTCGTCACCTTTCTCGCCGTCTCGATCGTCGTCGGCCAGCTCGCCGCGCGGCTGCGTCAGCAGGCCGATGAGGCGCGACGCAATACCTCGCGCGTGGAGGTGCTGTTCGATTTCTCGCGCCGCATTGCGACCGCCGTGGATGAGCGCGATCTCATCAACGCCGCGCAGCGCGGACTCTCCGAGCTCTTCGGCACCCGTGCGCTCGTGTTGCGCGTGCTGCCCGGCGGAAAGATCGAGATCCCCGTGGATCTCGATCGCACCGCGGACTTCCGCGATATCGACCAGGCGGCGGCGGAGTGGGCCCTCGCCCATCGCCAGCCCGCCGGGGCGGGCACCGCAACGCTTCCGGCGGCGGGGTGGCATTTCGTCGCGGTCGACACCGGCGGTCAGGCCCTCGCGGTGCTCGCCGTCGAATCCGGTCCCGCCGCGAAGCGTCTGCGCGCCGAGGATCGGCGGCTGCTCTTTGCGCTGCGCGCCCAGCTCGCCACCGCATTCGAGCGCTTCCGCCTGCAGCGCGTCTCGACCGACGCACGCGTCAGCCGCGCCTCGGAGAATCTGCGCGCCGCGCTGCTCGATTCCGTGTCGCACGATCTGCACGCGCCCTTGGTGTCGCTGCGCGCCAGTCTCGCGGCCCTGAGCGCTCCGGGGGCAGGGCCCGGGAGCGGCGAGCGTCGCGCGCTCGTCGAGACTGCGACCCGCGAGGCGGACCGTCTCAACCGCTTCCTCGAGGACCTCGACGACATGACGCGCTTGAGCTACGGCGCGCTCGCACCGCAGCTCGCGCCGGTCGATCTCGCCCAGTCGCTCGCCGCGGCGATTCGCCACCTGGGCCCGCTGCTCGCCTCGCGGAGCGTCGATACGCGCATCGCGCAAGCCCTGCCTGCGGTGCGAGCGGATCCCGTGCTGCTCGGACGGGTGCTCGTGAACCTGCTCGACAACGCCGCACGCTATTCGCCGCCGGGCTCGCCCATCCGTATCGCCGCCGAGCGGTGTGACGAATGCGTGCGCGTGAGCATCGCGGACCAGGGGCCGGGAATTCCCGCCGAGGACCGCGTGCGCGTGTTCGATCTCTCCTACCGTGCGCCGCAGCGAGACAGCGCCGGAGCAGGCGTGGGTCTGCCGATCTGCAAGGGCTTCATCGAAGCGATGGGCGGGGAGATCGCCGCGGACAACGGACCCGGCGGCACGGGGACGGTGATCACGATCATGCTTCCGGCCGATCGTACGGGGGGCGCCGAACCTCGCGAGAGCCGCTGACCCCGAGGTCTCGCGGGATCCATTCCTCACCTGGCGCTCACACGGTGCAGAGTAGTCTTGCACGCGCGAGACGCCGCAATGACTCATCTCGATCGCCTCAACACCGGCCTCGGCGTGATGGCAGTGCTGTTCGCGCTCTACATCGGCGCGACGCTCGTTTTCGCGCGTATTCGCGACGCACGCAACCGCGCGCGCCGCGAAGCGCTCAGGCGCCGGTGGACCGAGGCGCGCAAGCCGCAGGCGGGTCATCTCCATCAGTCCGCGCCGTCATCCGGCCGCAGCCGATAGCCGAGACCGGGCTCGGTGAGCAGATAACGCGGGTGATGCGGCTCGGGCTCGAGCTTGCCGCGAAGGTTCTTCACACACACCCGGAGGCTGCGGGTGTCTCCCAAGTGCGTCGGCCCCCACACTTCGCGCACGAGCTGTGCCTGAGTGACGATGAACCCGGCATGGCGCGCCAGGCATTCGATCACGCGGTACTCGAGCGGCGTGAGATGCAGCTCACCCGCGCTGTTGCGCGCCGTGCGGCGCGCAAGATCGATGCGCGCGTGGCCGAGCGCGAGCAGCCGCTCGACTCCGCTGCCTCGCACGCTGCGCCGCAGCGCCGCGCGCACGCGCGCGAGCAGCTCGGGCGCACTGAAGGGCTTCGTCACGTAATCGTCCGCTCCCGCATCGAGCGCGGCGACCTTTTGCTCCTCCAGGGTGCGCGCCGAGAGCACGATGATCGGCACCGGCGACCAACCGCGCACGCGACGGATGATCCTGATGCCGTCGCCATCGGGGAGGCCCAGGTCGACGAGCAGGAGATCGGGCTTGTGCGCGCGCGCCTCGATCTCGGCGCGGGCGGCCGTCTCCGCCTCGACGAAGCGAAACCCCTCTGACTCAAAGAGGGCGCGCAGCACGTTGCGGATCACCGGATCATCCTCAACGGCCAGAATCCGGTGCATCGCCTCCGTCACGGCAAGGGATCCGATGCCGTGCCCGGCTCGCTCCCCGAATCCACAGGGATGCTCGTCGGCAACGTGAAGGAGAACCGCGCTCCACCTTCGGCACGGTTGCGCGCTTCGATCTGTCCGCCGTGCGCCTCGACGATCGCGCGGCAGATCGCGAGCCCGAGCCCAACGCCCACCGTCGCACCCTCCTCGGAGCCGCGCTGAAACTTCTCAAAGAGCCGTGCGGGATCGCCGCCGGGCAGCCCGGGACCCGTGTCCTCGACGTTGACGCGCACGAACGCTCCCTCGTTGCGCGCCGAGAGGACGATGCGCGTGCCCGCGGGCGTGTGCTTGACCACGTTGTCGAGCAGGTTGGCAAGGACCTTGACGATGAGCGTCGCATCGACATGCACGGGTGGGAGGGTCTGCGGCAGATCGAGCTCGGTGCGGTATCCCACCAGGCGCGCCGCGAGCGCGGTCAGCGCCGCGTCGGCGAGATCCTCGAGCATCTGCCAGTCGCACCTGAGCGGCATCTTCCCGGACTCGAAGCGCATCAAGTCGAGCACGTTGGAGATGAGCTCAGCCATCTCCCGCGCGCGCGTCTCGATTGACCGGGCGAGCGAGCGGCGCGTCGCCTCATCGAGCGCGGCGCCCTGCTCTGCGAGCGTGCTGCCGGCGCCCGCCATGGCAGCAAGCGGCGTGCGCAGGTCGTGCGAGATCGAGGCGAGCAGCGTGTTGCGGAGACTCTCGCGCTCGGCGGCGATGCGAACCGATTCCGAGCGCTCGGCGAGTTGCGCTCGCTCGAGGGCGATGCCGATCTGGCCGGCGAAGGTCTCGAGGAGATGGTGCTGCTCGGGTAAGAGCACCCGCCGCGCGTTGGTCGGCAGCACCGCAAGCACGCCCAGGCGCCGCTCGGCGTCCCCGAGCGGCACGTACAGCGCGGGCGCCGCGGCGAGCGTGTCGGTGCCGAGCCCCGCCTGACGGCCGTGATCGGTGACCCATTGCGCGACGGCGAGATCGGCGCCGCGAAGCGAGCGCTCGAGCGGCGGCTCGCGCGGGAACTTGAGCGCACCGCTTGCATCGGGCAAGAGCACGACCGCTCGGCACTGGAAGACCTCGGCGACGTGCCGCACGGCGGCGCGCGCCATGTGCGCAAGCCCGCGGGTTGCGGCGAGCTCGCGGCTCATCGCGTAGAGGAGTGCCGTGCGCCGCTCGCGCGCACCCGCGACGCGGGTCTGCTGGCGCACGCTCGCCATGAGATTCGCGATCACGAGGCCCACGAGCAACATGACCAAGAAGGTCACCAGGTACTGCGCATCGGAGACGGCGAAGTCGAAGCGCGGCGGCACGAAGCAGAAGTCGAACGCGGCGACGTTGAGCACGGTGGTGAGGACCGAGGGCCCGCGACCCAACCGCAGTCCCGCGACCGTCACGCCGAGCAGATACACCATCACGAGATTGACGAGCTCGAAGTGCGGATACATCGCGAAGGCGGCCGCAGTGCACACGCCACTCACGAGCACCGCCCAGGCGTAGCGACTCCAGCGGATCTCGAGCGGCAGTGGGGGCGGGCCGGCCGCCGGCCGTGGCGGGTCGCCCTCGACGGCGGCCTCGGAGGCCGCGATCGTGATCACATCGAAACCGCGTGCGCGGCGCGCGAGCTCGGTGGCCGTGGACGGCCGCAACAGCGCCCGCACGCCGCGCCGCTTGGGGCTGCCGACCAGAACGCGCGTGGCGTGGCGCGTCGCGGCGTACTCGAGCAGCACTTCGGTGGCGGTCGGCCCATCGAGAGTGACGGTCTCCGCCCCGAGCGACTCGGCGAGGCGCAGGATCTCGATGCGTCGATTGCGCTGCTGCTCCGAGAGTTTGAGCAGTGCCGGCGTCTCGACATAAACCACGGTCCAGTCGGCATCGAGCCGATCGGCCAAGCGCTTGCCCGCGCGCACGAGCTGCTCGGACTGCGCATCCGGACCGGTCGCGACCAGGATCCGTTCCCCGGCGTGGCGCGGGCGAGCGAGACGATCCGCCGCATCGGCGGCACGGGCTGCGACGCCCACGCGTTCGGCCACGCGACGCAGCGCGATCTGGCGCAGGGCGAGAAGGTTGGCCCGGCGAAAGAACCGCTCCACGGCATGCGCCACCTCCTCCGGTAGGTAGATCTTCCCTGCCTGCAAGCGCGCAATGAGGTCGTCGGCGGGAAGGTCGATCAGCTCGACCTCGTCGGCCTCGTCGAAGATCCGGTCCGGGAGCGTCTCGCGCTGGCGCACGCCGGTGATCTGCACCACCAGATCGTTCAGGCTCTCCAGGTGCTGGACATTGAGCGTCGTCCACACATCGATCCCGGCATCGAGGAGCTCCTCCACATCCTGCCAGCGCTTCGGGTGGCGCGGCTGCGGAGTGCCGCCCGCGAGGTTCGAGTGTGCGAGCTCATCGACGAGCAGGATGCCCGGAGCGCGCGCGAGCGCGGCATCGAGGTCGAGCTCCTGGCGCAACAGGCCGCGGTAACGCACGGACTGGGGCGGGAGTCGCTCGAGCCCTTCGAGAAGCTGCTCGGTCTCGCGGCGCCCGTGCGGCTCGACGTACCCCGCGACCACGTCGGTGCCGCCGGCGCGCGCACCGCGGGCCGCTTCGAGCATTGCGTAGGTCTTGCCGACGCCCGCGGAGGCGCCGAAGAAAATGCGCAGTTTCCCGCGCCGGGCGCGAGCCTCCTCGGCCTGGACCTGTGCGAGAAGCTTGTCCGGATCCGGCCGAGCTTCGGCGATCACTCTACTTGCGCATCACTTCAGTTCATCGAGCGCGAGATTCAGCTTGAGCACGTTGACGCGCGGATCCCCGAGAACGCCTAAGAGCTTCCCCTCGGCATGCGCTGCGATGAGCGAGCGCACCGCATCGAGGCCGAGGCCCCGGACCCGCGCGATCCGGGGTGCCTGATAGTATGCCGCAGCGAGGCTGATCTCGGGATCGAGCCCGCTGCCCGAGGCCGTGACGAGATCGACCGGTATCGGCGCCTTGTTGGTGGGGTCGGCGGCGTGCAGCGCATCGATGCGCTGCTTCACGGCGTCGGTGAGCGCCGGATTGAGCGGACCCAAGTTCGAGCCCGTCGAGCCGAGTCCGTTGTACGGCTGCGGACTCGTGGCCGACGGACGGCTCCAGAAGTACTTCGGATCGCTGAAGGCCTGGCCGATCAGACTCGAGCCGATGGCCTTGCCGTCGCGCACGACGAGGCTCCCTGCCGCCTGGCGGGGAAAGAGCGCCTGCGCAAGGCCCGTCACCACGAGCGGATAGGCGATGCCGGTGATGACCGTCATGATGAGCAAAAGGACAACGGCGGGGCGGATCACTGAACTCACGGCAGGCCCTCCTTCAGGCGAGACGCACGAGCGCGAGGCCCATGTCGATCAGCTTGATCCCGAGGAATGGCACGAAGATTCCCCCGAGCCCGTAGATCGCGAGGTTGCGCCTGAGGAGCACGGCTGCCCCGAGCGGGCGGTAACGCACACCCTTGAGCGCAAGCGGGATCAGAACCACGATGATGAGCGCATTGAAGATCACCGCCGAGAGAATCGCGGAGAACGGGCTCGCGAGGTGCATCACGTTGAGCGCGTTGAGCTGCGGGTAGGTGGTCGCGAATGCGGCCGGAATGATGGCAAAGTACTTCGCCACGTCGTTTGCGATGCTGAAAGTCGTGAGCGCACCGCGCGTCATCAGCATCTGCTTGCCGGTCTCGACCACCTCGATCAGCTTCGTCGGATTGGAATCGAGGTCGACCATGTTGCCGGCTTCCTTGGCCGCCTGGGTGCCGGTGTTCATGGCGACAGCGACATCAGCCTGCGCGAGCGCCGGCGCATCGTTCGTGCCATCCCCGGTCATCGCCACGAGGCGGCCCTGCCCCTGGTGCTCGCGGATGAGCTTGAGCTTCGCCTCCGGGGTGGCCTCGGCAAGGAAGTCATCGACGCCCGCCTCGGCGGCGATGGCGGCGGCGGTGAGCTTGTTGTCCCCGGTGATCATCACCGTCTTGATGCCCATGCGGCGCAGCTCGACGAAGCGCTCCTTGATTCCTCCCTTGACGATGTCCTTGAGCTCGATGATTCCGAGCACTCGCGGGCCGTCGCTCACGAGCAGCGGTGTGCTGCCGCGCCGTGCGATCTCATCCACACTCGTCTGCACGGCCCGCGGCACGGCCTGGCCGAGCGCCTCGACGTGCTTCTTCACGGCATCGGGCGCGCCCTTGCGGATTTGCCGCTCCCCGATATCGACCCCGCTCATGCGGATGTGGGCCGAGAACGGCACGAAGGTCGCGGCGAGCGCATGCAGATCGCGCTCGCGCAGATTGAAGCGCTGCTTGGCGAGCACCATGATGCTGCGCCCCTCGGGCGTCTCATCGGCGAGCGAGGCGAGCTGCGCGGCATCGGCGAGCTCCTCCTCCGTCACCCCGGGGGCGGGAATGAAGGCCGAAGCCTGCCGATTGCCGAGCGTGATCGTGCCGGTCTTATCGAGGAGCAGCACATCCACGTCGCCCGCGGCCTCGACCGCGCGTCCCGACATCGCAATCACGTTCGCCTGCATCATGCGGCTCATGCCGGCGACGCCAATCGCGGAGAGCAGCGCCCCGATGGTCGTCGGGATCAGGCACACGAGGAGCGCGATGAGCGCGGTGATCGTGACCGGCGTGCCGAGCTTGGTGACCGCCACGCTGTAGATCGAATAGGGCAGGAGCGTCGCGGTGGCAAACAGGAAGACGAGCGTGAGCGCAACCAGCAGGATGGTGAGCGCGATCTCATTCGGGGTCTTCTGCCGCTTGGCGCTCTCCACCATCGCGATCATGCGGTCGATGAAGGTCTCCCCGGGATTGGCGGTGACCCGGACCACGATCCAATCCGAGAGTACGCGCGTGCCGCCGGTGACGGCGGAGAAGTCTCCGCCCGACTCGCGAATCACGGGCGCGGACTCGCCGGTGATGGCGCTCTCATCGACCGACGCCGCCCCCTCGATGACCTCGCCGTCGGCGGGGATGTAATCGCCGGTCTCGACGAAGACCACATCGCCACGGCGCAGCGCATCGGCGCGAACGCGCTCCTGCACCGTGCGATTGCGCGCATCGGCGAGGCGCTTGGCGATGACGGCCTGCTTCAGGCCCCGGAGCGATGCGGCCTGCGCCTTGCTGCGACCCTCGGCGAGCGCTTCGGCGAAATTCGCGAACAGCACCGTGAACCACAGCCAGATCGCGATGCTGAAGATGAACCATGAGGGGGCCTCGCCGTGCCCCACGAGCGCCTGCACCCACAGCGCCGTGGTCACGATGCTGCCGATGTAGACCACGAACATGACGGGATTGCGCCACTGGATGCGCGGGTCGAGCTTGCGGCAGGCGTCGAGCACCGCCGGCCACATGAGCGAGCGGTCGAACATCGAGAGCCGATGCCGCGCGACCCGGTGCTGCACCGGGCTCGGTGAAGCGGCGACCGCGGCAGCGGAGGAGGTTGAAGGGAGGTCAGCCATGTTTCATCCACCCCAGAGCATCAGGTGCTCGACCACCGGGCCGAGCGCGAGGGCCGGCACGAAGGTGAGCGCGCCGACGAGAAGCACCGTGCCGATCAGCAGGACGACGAAGGTCGGCCCGTGGGTGAGCATCGTGCCGGAGGTGACCGGGACGCGCTTCTTCGCGGCGAGCGAGCCCGCGATCGCGAGCACCGCCACGATCGGCCAATAGCGCCCGAACCACATGCACAACCCGAGCGCGGTGTTGTAGAAGACCGTATTTGCCGAGATGCCTGCGAACGCGCTGCCGTTGTTGTTGGAGGCTGAAGTGAATGTGTAGAGAATCTCCGAGAAGCCGTGCGCGCCGGGGTTCGCAACACCCGCCTGACCGGCCACCGTGCTCACCGCGACCGCCGTGCCAAGCAGCACGATGAACGGCATCACCAGGATCGCGACCGAGCTCATCTTCATCTCGAACGCCTCGATCTTCTTGCCGAGATACTCCGGGGTCCGCCCGATCATGAGTCCCGCGATGAAGACGCCGATCACGGCGAAGATCAGCATCGAGTAGAGTCCCGTGCCGACGCCGCCGAAGACGACCTCGCCCATCATCATATTGAACAGCGGCACCATGCCCCCGAGCGGAGTGAAGGAATCATGCATGGAGTTCACCGCGCCGCAGGAGGTGCCGGTGGTCGCGGTGGCGAACAGCGCCGAGGCGCCGATGCCGAAGCGCGCCTCCTTGCCCTCCATGTTGCCCCCGGGCTGCAGCGCGCTCGCCGACTGGTCGACCCCGAGCTGCGCGATCCGGGGATTGCCCGCCTGCTCGCTCGTCACTGCAATGGAGAGCATGCCGACGAAGAGGACGAGCATGGCCGCCAGAATCGCCCAGCCCTGACGCGTGTCGCCCACCAGGTGTCCGAAGGTGTAGGTGAGCGCCGCCGAGATCAGCACGAGCACCACCATCTCGATGAAATTGGAGAGCGGCGTCGGGTTCTCGTAGGGGTGGGCCGAGTTCGCGTTGAGGAAGCCTCCGCCGTTTGTGCCGAGCTCCTTGATCGACTCCTGCGAGGCCATCGGTCCCATCGGGAGGGTTTCGGTGCGGGTCGTGACGTTCTCCATCACGGGATTGCCCGCCTTGTCCTTGACCGGATTGCCCGCCGCATCGACCTTGGGCTGCTGATAGGTGAGCGCCTCGAGGGTCGTTACGTCCTTGTAGGCGCTGAAGTTCTGCACGACACCCTGCGAGGCGAGCGCGACGGCGATCACGAGCGAAAGCGGCAGCAGCACGTAGAGCGTCACGCGCGTGATGTCGACCCAGAAATTCCCGATCGTGTGGGTCGAGTGGCGCACGAAGCCGCGCACGAGCACGATCGCAACGACGATGCCGCTCGCCGCGGAGAGGAAGTTCTGCACCGCGAGCCCGCACATCTGCGTGGCGTAGCTCATCGTCGTCTCGCCCGAGTAGCCCTGCCAGTTGGTGTTGGTAATGAAGCTCACCGCGGTGTTGAACGCGGAGTCCGCTGAGACGTTCGCAAACTTCTGCGGGTTGAGCGGCAGCCACAGCTGCAGCCGCTGCAGCGCGTACACCACGAGGGCACCGAGCGCGTTGAACAGCACGAGCGCGACCGCGTAGCGCTTCCAGTCCATCGATTGCGACGAATCGATGCCACAGAGCCGGTAGATGATCCGCTCGAGCGGTGCGCCGAGCCGGAGCGGCCAGATCGGGCGGCCTTCCATGACGTTCGCGATGTACAGCCCGAGCGGCTTCACGCAGAGCAGCACGACCGCCAGAAAGGCGACGATCAATAGGAGCGTGCCTGAGGTCATCAAAACTTCTCCGCCTTGATCATCGCGTAGAGGAGATAGATGAAGAGCCCGAGGGCGAGCAGGCCGCTCACGAGGTAGACCACGCTCATTCCACGCTCCCGAGCTTGGAGATCGCGGTGGCCAGCCAGTGAGTGACCGCGTAGAGCACCAGGATCACCAGCACAAATACGACGTCCATGGGCAGTCTCTCGGTGACGACACAGGCACGCTACGCCGTTGCGTGTGAACGGGTCGTGAGGATTACTACCTAGGGCGGCAGCGCGCACCGTTCGCCGCGCACCAGCGAGCCCGCAAAGCGCAGCACCTCCTGCGCGAGGCGCTCTTTGTCGGCCGCGGTGCGCATGAGCGTCGGTGCGAGGTGCACGGGCAGGTCGAAAAGGGGGCGCAGCGCCGCATCGGCCTGATCGAGCACGAAGCCGTCGAGGAGCGGTGCGTAATGCCTCGCAATGGTCACGGGGGAAACCTGCAGTGCGAGCTCGCGCATGATCTTGGCGGTCGGCCCCTTCACAGCCTCCCCGCCGATCAACGGTGAGACGGCGATGCGCGGTGCGCGCGTCGCGCGCAGCGCCGCGCGCCACCCGGGGATTGCGAGGATCGGATCGATGCTGAGGTACGGGTTCGACGGACAGAGGACGACGGCGTCGTAGGTGCCAGCGCGCAGATCGCCCACGAGGCCCGCCGGCGGCTCGGCCTGCGCGGCGCCCTCATAGCGAATCGCGCGCACCGCCGGCTCGCAGCGCCGTGCGACGAAGTAGCGCTGAAATTCGAGCGTGCCCTCCTCCGTCTCGAGGAGCGTGCGCACGCGCCCGTCGCTCATCGGCACGATGTGCGAGGCAATCGCGAGCCGCGCGCGAAAATCCGCGACGATCGCAGTGAGCCCATCGCCACGCGCGAGCCGCGCCGTGCGCTCCACGTGCACCGCCAAATCCTTGTCGCCCAAGCGGAACCACGTCTCCCCGCCGAGGCGCGCGAGCTCCGCTATGAAGTTCCAGCTCTCCTCCGCGCGCCCCCAGCCGAGCTCGACGTTTGCGAGGCCGGCAAGCGTGTAGAGCGTGGTGTCGAGGTCGGGTGAGATCGCAAGACCCAGGTGCTCGAAGTCATCGCCCGTGTTCACGACGACCGTGAGCGCACCCGGTGCGAGCACGCGCTGCAGTCCGAGGGCGAGCTTCACGCCGCCGACTCCGCCGCAGAGCGCCAGGACACGATGGGCTGTGCGCTGCAGCAACGGCTCCATGACCGCAGCGTCAGGGCAGCTCGAGCATGCCGCGGCCGAGCTCGATCACCTCGCCGCTCACGAGGATGCGCCGCTCGGAATCCACCTCCAGATAAAGGTTGGAGGGTCGGCCGGTGTACTCGCCCTGTGCGATCTCGAAGCGGCACGGGAGCGCTCGCCCGACCGCCAGGCACCAGCCCCCCAAGTTTGCGGCGGCCGAGCCGGTCGCCGGATCCTCGAGCACGGCCGGTCCCTGCGGGAAGAAGAACCGCGCGAGCACCCGCTCGGTGCCGCCCGCGGCCGAGGTGTGCGGTGCGAACACGTACGCCATGCTCGCGCCGTCCGCGCTGCGCAGCTGGGCGAGAAGCTCACCGCGCGGTTGCACGCGGCGCACCGCCGCCTCGCTCGCGAGCGGCACGATGAGCTGCTCGCGGCCGGCGTTGACCCATAGCGGCCGCTCACCGATGTCGGCGGCGTCGACTGCGAGCATTGCCGCGAGCGACTCGCGCGAGCCGCCGAACTCGCGCCACCTCGGGGCATTCGCCTGCAGCGTCCAGCGGTTGCCCACCGCGCGGACCGGGATGATGCCCGCCGGCATCTCCAGAGTGAGCGCATCGCCCGCGCGCCCGATCGCGCGGCAGACATGCGCCGTGCCGAGGGTCGGATGCCCGGCGAAGGGCATCTCGTAGGAGGGGGTGAAGATGCGCACGCGCGCGCTCGCCGCGCGCGACGGCAGAATGAATGTCGTCTCCGACAGATTGAACTGACGCGCGAGCGCCTGCATCACGGGCGCGCCGAGCGCGGCGGCGTCCTCGAATACGCAGAGCGGATTGCCGCTCAGGGGCTCCGCGCCGCGCGTGAAGACATTCACCAACCGGTAGGGGTGGGCCGCCATCCTCCCTAGACTACCAGCGTCACGCTGGTTCCGGTCTGTGCGGCCACGAGATCCGCCAGCAGCTCCTCCGTGAGCTCGGTTCGCCCGCGCATCGCGTCCCAGCGCACGCGCACCGCGGCGGCCTGCGCGAGCGTGACACCGCTGATGGTGAAGCAGGTGACGCGCGCGCCGTCGCTCTGGATCCAGTGGTCGCGCCGCACGCGCGTATCCCACGCGCGCGCGAAGAAGGGACTCACGAGCCGGGCGCGCAGGTCCTCCGCCTCCGGCAACCGTTCGAGCAGGCGAGCGAGCGCCGGGGCGTCGTCCAGCCGCGCCTCCGCCCGCTGAACCATGACGTCATCGCGGGAAACGTACCGCTTCCAGAAGCCCGACATCCGTTCGCCGCTCCGCCGCTCCCCGATGCCGTGACGCCGCCGAGCGGCCGCATCGATCCCGCCTTTTTGACTTAATGCCCACCGTGGTCCGGCCGGACTCACGCATGCATTTCTAGAACCGGCTTGATGGCGGCGCCGTGTTCCATGTCGCGAAACGCCGCCGCGATATGTCGGAACGGATAGCGGCGGATCAGCCGGTCGAAAGGCAGGCGGCCCTGGCGAAAATACTCGATGAGCATCGGAATCGCGAGTTGAGGTGCGGCATCACCGCCGAGAATTCCCTTGAGCCTGCGCCCGCCCGCGAGCATTGCGAGCATCGCCGGCCGCCACTCGCCGCGCGGCGCGGTCACGAAGCCGGCGGTGCCGCACATCGCCAGGCAGTCGAGCGCCTGCGTGAACACCTCCGGCGCGAGCGTCGTATTGAAGCTGAAGTCGACGCCGCGCCCGGTCAGATCGCGGATGGCGCGCGCCGAATCGCCGCTGCGCGCATCGAGGGTGTCGGTCGCACCCAGCTCGAGTGCGAGCGCGAGGCGCTCGGGGTTCACGTCGACGGCGATGATCCGCGCCGCGCCGGCGAGCCGCGCGGCCATCACCGCGGAGAGCCCCACACCCCCGGTGCCGAAGATCGCGAGGGTCTCGCCCGGCCTCACCTTGAGGGAATTGAGGATCGAGCCAGCGCCCGTGATGACTGCGCACCCGAGCGGTGCGAGGAGCGCGAGCGGCACGTCATTCGGCACCTTCACCGCCGAGCGCTCGGTTGCGATCGCGTATTCCGCGAACGAGGACTGCCCGAAGAAGTGCCCGTAGATGCGCTCGCTCCCGGCCGTGAGCGCGCTCGTGCGGTCGCTGCGCAGGCCGCCGAAGTTTCTCGGCAGCATCTCGTCGCAGTAGCTCGGAAGATTGCGCCGGCAGCTCAAGCACACGCCGCACGAGGAGCCGCTCAGTACGACGTGGTCCCCCGGTGCGAGATGGGTGACCCCCTCGCCCACCCGCTCGATCACCCCGGCACCCTCGTGCCCGAGGACGATCGGCTTCGGCACCGCCATGCCGCGGCCGCTGTGGGCACCGAGATCGGTGTGGCAGATGCCGCTCGCCACGATCCGCACGAGCACCTCCCCGTGCCGCGGCGGCTCGATCTCGAGGGGGATGATCTCCGGGTATTGCGTCCCCTCGCGTGAAACGGCTGCTTCGATCCGCACCGACCTGCTCCTTCGAGCGCACCCGTGCGCGCTACGCCTCTACGGTCTTCAGCGCCGGCTCGCCCGATTCGACGAGTGCGAGCTTCGGCTCCTCATCGAGAGCGTCGCGCAGCGCCCGCAGCATGCGATGATCGAACGTCGCCGCGTGCTCGGCCTGCACGGGGTAGCGTACGTCGAATTGCATGCCGGCCTGCGCGAAGCGTACCCGCACCTCGGGCACCGGGACCGCGGTCTCGAACCCGAGCAGCCGCTGTACGGAGGCATGCTGCTGCTCGATTGCGGGCCGGTACTGCTCGTAGACGGCGTCGGCCGTGCTCTTCAGCCGCGTGCGCGCCGCTTGCACATCGACGCTCGCCCCGAGTGTGAGCGAGACGGTGTGCCAGAGATAGTCCGCTCCCGGAATCTGCTTATACAGCGCCTGTGGCTGGAAGATGACTGAATTCGAGAGCACGACCATGCGGCCGGTGGAGTGCAGATCCGCTCCGCCGAGCTCCATGATGTAGATGCGCACGAGCCCGATGTCGGCGACGCGCCCCGTGACGCCGGCCAAGGTGATGCGGTCACCGACGCGCACTCCGTAGCGTCCGATGAGAAAGAAATAGGCAACGACCGAGAGGATGACGTTTTGCAGCGCGACCGCGAGGCCTGCCGTCACGAACCCGGCGTAGGTCGCGAGCGAGCCGACCTCCGAGACGAGCGTGAAGAGGACGACGACGACGAGCGCCGCTCCGATCACCACGCGCCGCAGGGTCTGAAACTGGTTGCGTCGCCGCGCATCGTGCAGGTAGCGGAACACCGCCCGGCGCCACACCTCCGAGACCACCAGCACCGTTGCGATGAGCGCGAGCAGAACGCCTGCCTGCGCGAGCAGATACCGCTCGACCGTCGCCAGTCGTCCGTCGAGCGCGACGCGCCATCCGCTCAACGCGCTGCGCGCATCGGTGAGCAGGAACTCCTCCTCACGCAACGGCACGAGCAGCGCAGCGAGGTGCTTGAAGCGCGCCGTCGCCTTCTCGAGCTGCGTGCGCGCCGCCGCGAGCGTGGTCATGCCGGCCGCGCCCGAGGTGCCGAACTGCGTGAGGCTCGATCCGACCAGGGCGCGAAGCTGATCGATCAGAGGCGTTCGGAGCCGCTCTGCCTGATCGCTCAGTGCATCGGTGGCGCGGATCGCCTGGCGCAGCTGCCGCTCGGCGCTCATCAGCGAGAACGACTCGCTCACGAGCGCGACGATGCCGGCCGACTCAGGGCGAAAGCTGCTCGCCGCGCCGGTCGCGGCGGTGCTCGCCGGCACGACGCTCGCCGCCCGCGCGCGTGCGGGGAGCGCGGTGCTCGCCGGTGGCGGGGAGCCCGCCCTCGCCGCATCCTCCTCGGAGGCTTCGGGCACCGATCGCTCGAGCTCGTCGATCTGCGCGGACAGATCCCGCGCGCCACTCGCCTGCTCGGCCATCTCCGAGCTCTGGAAGCGCTCGAGGCTCTCGACGGTCGACTGCGCCTCACGCTCGAAATCGAGTGCCGCACTCACATCGGCACGCTGCGCCGCGAGCGCGGCGCGCGTGTGCGCGGCGGCACGCGCGAGCTTCGCATCGAGTTGGGCGAGCTGCCCCTCGAGCGCCGCGATGCGTTGGGCGAGGCGCGCGCTCGCCTCACCGAGGGCCGTCTGCGGCACGCCCGCGCCGCTCGAGGACTTGGCCCCGGGCGCGCTCGAGCGCAGGAACTCGGCGGCTGCGCGAGCGAACTCGAAGGCCTTGCGCACGGCATCGAGCGCGGCGTCGTGCACCCGGTCCTGCACGACCACGTCAGCCGAGAGCTGCGGGATCTGGGCCACGGCCTCGCTTTCGCCGTACCAGTCGAGCGTGCGGCGCAGATAGACGAGCACCTGATCGGCCCTGAGCGGCGGGGCCGGGAGCGCCGCCGCACTCGCAGTGGGGCCCGGCGCGGTGCTCGCCTGGCCGGCCGGCACGCTCGCGGGAACCCAGAGCACGATGAGCCACGCGCAGGCGGTGGAAACGATGCTTTTAAGGCGCAGCAATCAGCCTCCTCACCCCGGCGCGCGCGCGGCCGGCGCGGCTTCGCGGTGCGTTCCGTGGCAAGCTTCGCCGGCGCGTTGACAGCTCAAGCGGCCGCTCCTATTGTGAGCGCCGGCAGCCCCCACTATACCGAGCGGTACCAACCTTCTACTGCCGCGGAGAACCGCCATGTCAGACCGAATCCAGGGCCTCCACCACATCACCCTGTGCACCTCGACCGCGCAGGCGGATGTGGACTTCTTCGTCAAGACGCTCGGCATGAATCTCGTGAAGCGCACACTCCTTTACGATGGCGCCGAGCCCTTCTATCACCTCTATTTCTCCGACGCGCAGGGCACGCCGGGGAATCTCACGACCGTCTTCCCCTGGCGGCGCTCGGGGCGCATGGCCCGCGCGGGCACGGGGCAGATCGCGCTCGTGAGCTACACGGTTCCGTCCGGGTCGCTCGAGTTCTGGCAGGAGCAGCTCACCCGCCACGGCGTGCCGATCCTCAAGCGCTACGAGCGCTTCGGCCAGCAAATCCTGCGCCTGCAGCATCCGGCCTGCACCATCAACTTCGAGCTCGTCGAGGACGACCGCGACACGCGCAAGCCGTTCAAGTCGCCCTACGTACCCGAGCAGTATGCCATCCGCGGGTTCCACAGTTGGACCGTGAGTCTGCGCGAGCTCGGCGACATGGACTACTTCCTGCAGGAAGGCTGGAATTATCGGCAGGCGGACAAGGACGGCGCCTTCGTCCGCTACGAGGTCGACCAGGGTGGACCGGCTCGCATGGTCGACATGCTGATCGAGCCCGAGAAGGGCCCCGGAAACTGGTCCTACGGCGAGGGCATGGTGCATCACTGCGCCTTCAACGTCCCGAACCTCGACGTGCAGGATCGCGTGAAGGCCGAGCTCGAAGGCCTTGGCTTCACCGACTGCTCCGACCGCAAGCACCGCGGCTACTTCCAGTCGGTTTATGTCCGCAGCCCCTCCGGGGCCCTGTTCGAAGCGGCGCATACGATCGGCTTCACCGTCGATGAGCCGGCCGACAAGCTCGGGCGCGAGCTCATCGTCTCGCCGCAGTTCTCCGAGCAGAAGGACGAGCTCGTGCGCCGTCTGAACGATCCGTTCGAGGTCTAGGGCTGCCGGTCAGCGCGCGCTCGCGGCGGAACGCATTCCGCATCCTCGCGACTGCCGTTTCCCACTGAGCGGACCGCGCCTCAGCCTCCGCGCATTGTGAAGCGCCGCGCTGCCCGCCCCCCGCACGCGCAGACCACGATCCGCGACGTCGCGCGAGAGCTCGGCATCTCGGTCGCCACGGTCTCGCGCGCGCTCACGCGCCCGGAGCTGTTGCGACGGGACACGCGCGATCGGGTGATCGCCACGGCCGAGCGGCTCGGCTACCGCCCGAATCTGCTCGCGCGCGGACTGCGCCGCGGCGAGACGCGGGCGCTGCTGTTCATCGTGCCCACGCTGAGCCCGTTCTTTCTCGAGATCTACGCGGGCGCCGAGGATGTCGCACGCGAGGCGGATTTCGCGCTTCTCCTCGGCAGCAGCCGCGGCGACGCGGAGCGCGAGGAGGCATGCTTCGACCAGGTCGTGAGCGGCCGCGCCGACGGAATCATTCTGCTCACCGGTCTCGTGCCCTCCGCCTACGCGAGTGGCAAGCGGCCACTCCCGCCGCTCATCGCCGTGCTCGAGCGAGTGCCCCACCATGCGGTCCCGGTGATCCGCACGGACCATCGCAGCGGCGCTGCCGCGGCGACCCGGCACCTGATCGACCTCGGCCACCGTCGCATCGCGCACATCGCCGGGAGCCGGCGCGCGCCGAGCAGCGCACAGCGCTTAGGCGGCTACCGCAGCACACTCGAGTCCGCGGGCCTCGCAGCACCCCCGGAGCTCGTGCACCCGGGGGACTTCGGCTTGCGTTCGGGGCTCGTCGCGATGGAGGCGCTGCTGACGCTGCGCGACCCGCCGACCGCCGTGCTGTGCGGGAATGACGAGATGGCGTTTGGCGCGATCCTGGCGCTCAACCGCGCGGGGCTCGCCGTTCCCCGGGACGTATCCGTCGTCGGTTTCGACAATCAAGCGATGGCGGAGTACTCCAATCCCCCGCTCACCACGGTGCACATTCCCCGCGAGGAGCTCGGCCGGCGCGCGGCGCTCGCGCTCATCGAGCAGCTCAAGGGGCGCAGCGTCGCCCACGAGCCAGTGCTGCCGACGCGGCTCATCGTGCGCGAGAGCACGGCCCCGGTCCGCGCGCGCCGGCTGCGCTCCCCTGAGCGGTGAAGCCCGCTCGGGCGCGTTGCGGGCGCGGCTCAGCGTGGCGGATCGGGCGCGCCGGCCGCTGCATCATCCGCTGCCTGCGCCAGCGCAAAATCCTGCTGCGCACGGATGTCGCGCGAGGAGCTGCCGATGAGGATGCGATGCGTCCCCGGGGTGCTGGTCCAGCCACCGCGATGCACGTCGTAGTAGGAGAGATCCCGCGGCGTGAGCGTGAAGCTCACCGTGCGGGTCTCACCCGGTGTGAGCCGCACCTTCGCGAAGCCCTTGAGCTCCTTGATCGGACGCACGACCTCCATCGTCGCCGCGTCGCCCACGTAGAGCTCGACGGTCTCCTCGCCGGCGCGGCGGCCGCTGTTCGTCACGTCGATTGAGACCTCGAGAGGCTGACCGAGCGCCACGCTCGCCGGCACACGCAGGTTCGCGTAGCGAAACGTGGTGTAGGAGAGGCCGTGGCCAAATGGGAAGAGCGGTGCGATCCCGCGCTTGTCGTAATAGCGATACCCGACGAACACGCCCTCGCCGTAGTTCGCATCGCGCCCGCCGCCGTAGTAGAGATAGGCGGGATTGTCTCTGAGGCGCACCGGAAAGGTGAACGGGAGCTTCCCGGAAGGGTCGACCTCGCCGAAGAGAATCTGCGCCAGCGCATCCGGGCCTTCCTCGCCGGCGAGAAAGCCCTCGACGATCGCGGGCACGCCCGCCGCCCACGGAAGCGCGTACGGCGCGCCGTTCTGAAGCACGACGATGGTGTGCGGATTGGCGGCGAGCACCGCCTCGACGAGCTCGTCCTGACGGCCCGCGAGCGCCATGTCGGCTCGATCGCGTCCCTCGGTCTCGCTCGAGCGCGAGGAGCCGACGAAGACGATCGCCGCATCCGCAGCGCGCGCTGCACGCACGGCATCGGCAATGGTGCCGGGCGGAACGCGTAGCCCGAGATGCAGATAATGGAACGTGCCCGGCCCGCTCACGTAGTCGATGCGGATCGTGTGGCGGCTGCCCGCGGTGAGCCGGAGCTTCGCGAGATGCACGTTCGCGCCGAAATCGAACTGGGCCGGCAGCGTCGTGCCCACATCGGGTCCGATGATCTCTCGGCCGTCGAGGTAGAGCCGAGCGGTGCCGATCTGACTCAAGCTGAACTCGTATTCACCGTCAATCGGCGGCCACAGGTCACCGTCCCAGCGTCCCGACATCCGGCCGAGCTCCGCGGCGAGCAGCGTCTGGTTGAAATCTTGGGCGACGCCGCTGCGCACCGGAGGGCCGCCGAAGGTGGCGTTCGCGAAAAAGCGGAACGCCAGGCCACGCCCCGCACGCGCCGCGGTGGGCGTGAGCAGCCGCGCATCCGCGGGCGGTGGCACGGCGTCGTTGTCGGCGCCCTTCGCGTACAGAACCCTTACCGCCGGGCCTGCGAGCCGCCTGAGGCTCGTGAGTGGCGTCTCCCCGGTCGCGGCGATCACGTGCGCGCTGCCGCCGCCCTCGTAGAGCGGCACATCGGCGTTCGGTCCGATCACCGCGAGCGTGCGGATGTGGGCCCGGTCGAGCGGCAGCAGCCCGCCGTCGTTCTTGAGGAGCGTGATCGCCTCGCGCGCGGCGGCGAGCGCCGCGGCACGATTGCGCGCCGAGCGCAGCTCCCCGCGCGGGGCAGGCCGTCCATCGAGCGCACCGCAGCGGATGATGAGTCGGACCATGCGCCGCGCCGCATCCTCGATCGCCGCATCGCTCACCTGCCAGTCCTCGACCGCCGACTCGAGCCGAGCGCCGAAGTAATTGGCGGGCCCGGGCATCTCGAGGTCGAGCCCGGAGCTCGCCGCCGCCACCGTCGAGTGCACCGCGCCCCAGTCGGACATCACCACACCGTCGAAGCCCCATTCGCCCTCGAGCACATCGTGCAGCAGGCGCCGGTTCTCGCTCATGTAGGTGCCGTTCAGCCGATTGTAGGAGGCCATCACCGTCCACGGATGCGCCTCCTTCACGATCATCTCGAAGGGCAGCAGGTAGATCTCGCGCAAGGTTCGCTCATCGATGTCGGAGCTCGAGCGCATGCGCTCGAGCTCCTGCTCATTGCCGACGAAGTGCTTGACGGAGGTGCCGACGCCCTCGCTTTGAATGCCGCGCACCATCGCCGCGCCGATCGTGCCCGCGAGGAACGGGTCCTCGGAGTAGCTCTCGAAGTTGCGTCCCGCGAGCGGCTCGCGCTCGATGTTGACGTTCGGCCCGAGCATCACCGCGACGCCCATGGCGCGCGCTTCGCGTCCGATCGCCCGTCCGACTTCCTCGATCAGGCGCGGATTCCACGTGGCCGCGAGCGCCGAGCCGGTCGGAAACACCGTCGCCGGGACACCGCTGTTCGAGCGCACGCCGTTCGGCCCATCGGAGAAGTGCAGCGCGGGGATCCCGAGTCGCGGGATCGGCTGCGTCGCGAATGCGCTGCCGCCGGCCATGAGCGAGATCTTCTCCGCAGGCGTCAGGCGCGCGAGCAGATCCGCGACGCGCGCCTCGAGAGGCGCGTGCGGGTTCAGGTAGATCGGGCGGCTCGCATCCGCGGCGCGCGCGCGGGGGGTGCTGGCGAGGCCCGACAGCGCCAGAGCGCTCGCGATGAGAGCGGCGGCGACGGTCCGCGACGCGCCTCGCCTGCGTGCGCGGCCCATCAGCGCGCCTGCCCCGGCGGCTCGGCGTCGCGGGCCTTGCGCTCGTTCGCGCGCTCGGCCAAGTCGAGGCGCGCCTTCCAGGGATCGGGGCCGGCGAGCGGGCCGCGCTCGGTGAAGTTCATGAGCTCATCGCTCGCGCGCTCGTAGCGAGGCCAGGGGGGCAGCCCCGCCACCTGCGGTGTGCCGCTGCGGGCGAAGGCAACCCAGTAGCGGTGGATCGCGCGTGCCGCCGCGCGATCGGCGCTCGTGAGCGCCTTGCCGTAATGGGCTGCCACCGTGTCGAACACGTAGGGGATTTCGCTTGCGTGCGGCGCGCCGGAGAGGGTTGCGCGCAGGGAGCTCGCCACATACGAGAAGCGATACTCGTACACCGGCTGCCCCCGATCGGCGAGCAGCCGCGCGATCGCGCGCGCGGGCTCCACCATCGCTTGATCGCCCCCGACGCGCGCGGCAACGAGTCGCAAGTCCTCGCTCGGACCGGCCGCATAGAGCTCGCGCGCTCGCGCGGCATCGGGACCGAACGTCGCGTAGAGCTCATCGAGCGTCTTGGCGGGGACGAAGCCGATGTCCATGCTGTTCGCCCCGATCATCACCGGGACGCGTGCGCCCTTGCCGAGCGCGTAGAGCTCGGTGGGCGCACCGAGCACGAGCTCGCCGTCGAGGATCGGTCCGCCGACGTAGGTCGGATCGCGCCCGGCGGTCGCCATGTTGAGTCCGCTCAGGAGCTCCTCGGCCGGGATCGCCCGCAGCTGCGCGAGTGCGGCGGCGCCCTCCCCCGCGATGCCGAAGCGCTGCGCGAGCGCAAGCCCCCGCGACTCGGCCGAGCGCGGGCCGCCCGCGAGTGCGCGCATGCCGAGAACGCCCGGACGGCCGCCGCCGGATTCCACGATCGCCTTCGCATACAGCCCCTGCGCGAGCGGCGTCGTGAGCAGCACGTGCACGGACATGCCTCCGGCGGACTCCCCGAAGATCGTGACGTTCGCGGGATCGCCGCCGAACTCGCCGATGTGGCGCTGCACCCAGCGCAGCGCCGCGATCTGATCCATGAAGGCGTAATTGCCGAGCGGTGCGCCGCGGCTCTCGGCGCTCAAGGCCGGATGCGCGAAGAAACCGAAGTTGCCCAGTCGATAGTTGAAGCTCACGAGCACGACGCCGTCGCGTGCGAACGCGCTGCCGTCGTACTCCGCCGGCGAGGTGCCGCCGTTGACGAACCCGCCGCCGTAGATCCACACCATCACCGGATAGCCGTGCGCGGCGCGATGCGCCGGTCGCCAGATGTTGAGGTAGAGACAGTCCTCGGCAGGCGCGACCCGGAGCGGCGCCGCATCTCCGGGGAAGGGAACCTGCATGCAATCCGCGCCGTAGCGCGCGGCGCGCTCGATCCCGGGCCAGGCGGCAACGGGCTGCGGCGCTCGCCAGCGCAGCGCTCCCACGGCGGGCGCCGCGAAGCGGATGCCCCTGAAGGCGATCACGCCGCGCTCGCGCTCGCCCTGCACGATGCCCCGATCGAGCTTGATGAGCTCGAGGGAATTCCCCGCGCGCGCCACGCCGCCCGCCCCGCTAGCGAGCAGCGCAACGATGAGGACGGGCACTGCAGCCGGCAGCGCACCCGCAAACGAGCCTTGGCGAACGTTCATCCGACCCCCCTCCCACTCGCGGACGCTGCGGCATCCGCATAGCATGGCACGAGCGCGATCGATGCGGCGCGATGCGCCGCGAACGCCGGCCGCGCGTCGCCATGCAATCGTTTTCATTTCCGTCCAGCCTAGCGAGTGGATCTCCCGCCTGTCAACGAACGGCTTGACGCCTGGTAGACTCGTCAACCGAACGATTCCGATCGAGGGGGACGTCGATGCCGAAGGGGTATTCAATCCGCTTGAGGTTGCTCGCGGCCGCTGCGCTCCTCGGGTGTCTCGGAGCGGCAGCGGCCAGCGCCGCCGCTACGCATCCGGACTTCTCGGGAGTTTGGGGCCCGTACGTGGAACCAGGACAGCCCTCCGTGCGCGCGCTGCGCGCGCGCATGAAGCTGCCGCTCACCCCCACCGCGCAGAGGAAGGTCGATGAGTACCGAGCGCTCGTCACCCCGGGCGATGACAACCCGGGAAAATTCTGCCTCGGGTACGGGATGCCGGAGTCGATGGTCTTCTCCGGCGGCTATCCGATGGAGATCGTGCAGCGGCCCGATGAGATCCTCATCGTCTACGAAGCCTACGGGGAGCTCCGCCACATCTACTTCGGCAGCAGAGTGAGCGCCCCCGGCGACCGCATTCCCGACCGCGACGGGTACTCGACCGGCCGCTGGGAGGGCGACACGCTGGTCGTCGACACGACCTCGCTCAAGGAGCAGGAGGATCAGCTCTACCCGCACAGCGACCAGGCGCACATCATCGAGCGCTACCGTCTCACGCGGGATGCCAAGGGGGAGCGGGTGCTGGTGGACGACTGGACCTTGACCGACCCGAGCTTCTACGTGACGACGGTGAAGGCGGAGAAAAAATGGGGCCGCGACCCGACCCAGGTGTTCCTGCCGTACGAGTGCAACGAGGAAGGCTGGCTCGATCACCTCGAAGCGCTGCGGAAGAGCAAGGACGCGGCGCTTCCCCCGGTCTACTAGGGGTCCGGCCTCAGCGTGGCGCTTGCGCGAGGCTTGCAGGATCGGGTGCGGGCTCACCGGTCACGGGATTCGGGTAGTCGTAGGGCGGAATGAAGGTGGCCGGATAGATTGCATAGCGGACTGTCGGCGGCCGGTCCGGCGGCAAATCCTTCTCGGGGTGCGTGTTCGCGCTCGCCGCCTTCGCCCATCCGGCCGCATACGGGGTGTACATGCGGAAATACCCGTGCAGGGTTTGGATCTTCCACACCCCGCCCTCCTTCACATACGCGTTCTCGTAGGTGCCGATCCCCCACAGGGCGCGGTTCTTGTACACGCCGACCTCCGCGAGGAAGCGCCAGCGGCCCCGCGCCGTGCGGCCGTCGGGCGCGACCGTGACGATCGGCTGCAGCTGAATGTGGTTGAAGAGGAGCCCGTGGGCAAGACCTTTCGGGGCAAGCCAGTCGAGGTACTGCAGGATTCGCGCCTTGCCCACGAACACGCCGCGGCCGCCGATCTCGAGCGTCGCATCATCGGCGAACAGGTCCGCAGTCTCGCGCCACATCGCCTTGTCGACGAAATAGCCGTACGTGCGCTGCAGGTTCTCGATCTCGCGCTCGTCCTCCAGCCGCCCGACCGACGCATCGAGCGCATCGAGACGCGCGCGTGCCGCGGCGAGCCGTGGGTCGTCGCTCTGCTGCGACTGTGCCCGCACCACCCACGCGCCCGCGACGGCGAGCGCGAGCGCGAGAGCGCTCACCGCGGCGAGTTTCTTTCTCACGGGCGGCCTCCGGTGTTGGGCTTGACGGCGAGCGCGGCGGGAATCTCGATCGGTGCGCCCGTGACCGGATGCTTGAAGTCGAACGGCGGGATGTACTCGCCCGGAAACGCATCGTAGAGCTCACTCGGCGGACGGTCAGGCCGGATCGTGCTGCTTTCCTTGGGCGCCCCGCCCGCACCGTCCTGCCAGCCCTTCTCGTAGGTCGCGAAGAACGTCGTGTACACGTGATCCTTCGCGATCTTCCAGATTCCGTTCTCCTTGACGTACTCGTTCACGTACACCCCGTCACCCCACATCCCGATGCGCTGGTAGGTCGCGAGCTCGCTCAACGCGCGGCTGCGGCTCCAGGCGTGGATGCCGTCGTCGGCGATGTGAATGACCGGCTGCAGCTGAATGTGGTTGTGCAGATGTCCGGGCTCGATGTTCTGCGGACCAAACAGCTCGAGCGCGCGCCGGATGCTCGGCTTGCCGATGTAGATCCCGCGCAGCGAGATCTCCATGCTGCCGTCGTCGGCGAAGAGATCCGCGAGCTGATCCCACTGCTGCTTGTCGAGGTAGTAGCCATAGGCGGAGATGAGATTCTCGATCTGATCGGCATCCTGCAGGCGAGCGATGCGCTGCTTGAGCGCGGCAACCCGCCCCTGAAGCTGCGCGAGCGCGCGATCGGTGTCGCCGTCGGCGCGAGTGGGCTGCGCCCAGGCCCACCAGAGCGAGGCGGACGCCGCGAGCAGCGCGGCGCCGCAGGCGCCCGCTCGTAATGCATTCATGAGCGCTCCCCCTCGCATCTCATCGGCCCGTGACGGGATTCTTGTAGTGAAACGGCGGAATGTAGACGCTCGGCCAGGTTGCATACCGCTCGGTCGGCGGCCGGTCGGGAGGCAGCGTCTTCGAGACGTAGATGCCTCCGGTCGCATCCTTGTTGTGCGCCCAGCCTCCCCGATACGGCACCATGAATGTCTGGTACCAGTGCACCTTCGCGATCTTCCAGAGGCCGTTCACTTTCACGTAGTCGTTCTCGTACGGGCCCTCGCCCCAGAGCGCGCGCTTGCCGTACTGCCCGGCCATGATGAACGCGCGCCAGCGGCCCTTGGCCGTGCGCCCATCGCCGGATACATCGATGACCGGCTGCAGCTGCATGTGCTCGTTGAGCTCGCCGTAGGCGAGCCCGTTGCGGCCGTGACCGAGCGCGTGCAGGTACTGCCGCACGCGCTCCTTGCCGACATACACCCCGTCGAGCCCGATCTCGATCGAGCCGTCGTCGGCAAAGAGGTCGGCCGCCTGGTCCCACTCGCCCGCGTCGAGGTAATAGCCGTAGGCACGCTGCAGACGCTTGATGTCGCTCACGTCCTGCACCCGTGCCGCCTCGGTCTCGAGCGTCGCAATCTGCTGCTCGAGTGCGCTCAGCGCATCGCCGCGGCTCGGGCCCGCGCTCGAGCCGGGCTTCCCGCAGGCGGCGAGGGCCGCGAGCGCTGCAAGGCCCGCAAGCGACCCCGCGGCGCGAAGAATTGAGGTCCCCATGATCCCCCCCTTTGGCTTGCATCCTACCGCAGCGGAGCGGGTGCTGACATCCGCGGCGCGGACCGCGCGGCCATCGCGCCACCCGCCGCGCGGGTAGAATCGGCTTCGAGGAGGCCGCTCGATGCGCTACACACGATTCGGCAGTACCGGGCTCTCGGTCTCCCGGGTCTGTCTCGGCACGATGACCTTCGGCTTGCAGACGAGTGAGGCCGGCGCGCGCGCCATCCTCGATGCCGCCGCGGATGGCGGCGTGAATTTCCTCGATTGCGCCGATGCCTATCCGCTCGGCGGTGACGTGACGACCGTCGGACGGACCGAGGAGATCCTGGGGCGATGGCTCGAGGGCCGCCGCGCACGCTTCATCGTCGCGACCAAGGCCTTCGTCAAGGTGGGCCCGAGCGATTGGGATCAGGGCTCCTCGCGCAAGCACCTGCTCGATGCCATCGACGCCTCGCTCGGGCGCCTGAAGACCGACTACGTCGATCTCTATCAGCTGCACGGGGACGATCGCTCGACGCCGCTCGATGAGACTCTGCAGGCGCTCGATCAGATCGTGCGCTCGGGGAAAGCCCGTTACGTGGGCGTGTCGAACTTTCTCGCCTATCGCCTGGCGCGCGCGCTCGGTCGCTGCGATGTACTGCGCACCGCGCGGATCGCGTCCGTTCAGCCGCGCTACGCGCTCCTCTTCAGAGAGATCGAGCGGGAGCTCCTGCCGCTTGCGGCGGAGGAGGGGCTCGCCGTGATCCCCTACAATCCGCTCGCCGGCGGCTTGCTGAGCGGCAAGCATTCGCTCTCCGCCGGCCCCGCGGCCGGCACGCGCTTCACGCTCGGAAACGCCGCGACGATGTACCAGAGCCGTTACTGGCACGAGCGCGAGTTCCGCACCGTCGAGTCTTTCGTCGCGATCGCACGCGAGGCGGGGATCGACCCCGTGACGCTCGCAGTCGCGTGGGTGCTCGCGAACCCCGTGATCACGGCACCGATCATCGGGGCGAGCCGCGCGGAGCAGCTGCCCGCGACGCTCGCCGCGGCCGAACTCGCGCTCGCGGCGCCGCTCAAGCAGCGACTCGATGAGCTCACGGCCGAGTATCGGCGCGGAGAGGCGCTGCGCTGAGCGGGGCGCTCGGCCTGCGGTTGCGGTCCTTCCGCTCAGGCGCGCGCGCGCACCAGATAGGCGCTCGCAGGCATGCTGATGCCCACGGCCTGGCGGTGCGCAGCGAAGAGCGCCGTGAGCTCAGCGGTGATCGCGGCACGCGTTTCGCGCGGCGCATCCTCGAGGAGCGCGCCGATCGACATCGCCTCCTCGAGAAACGTCGCGGCCTCGGCCGCCGTGGCGCCGGGCCCGCCCACGAGCTGTGCGCCACGCCAGACCTCGATCTGCACGCCCGAGAAGCCGCCGGCTGCGAGGAGCTCCTCGATATACCGCGGGTCATCGAGCGCGAATGGACCTGGGGCCCGCGGCACGGGCGGCGCAAGCGCAATGAAGCGGCCGAGGATTTCCATCGCCCGTGCAATCCACAGATTCTCGCGCGCCGGCGCCCAGGCGCTGAAATCCACGCGCGCCCCGGGCAGGAGCCAGCCGTGCAGATTGGCGAATGCGGCGCGCGGAGCGGAGAAGAACAGCAGTCCGAAGCGCGAGAACAGCCGCGTAAAGGGGGCGCCGTCCACGGATGCCGTGGCCGCATCCGCGCAGCGGAAGGTCAAGTTGCGCGCCGCCGCCGCGCGCGCCCGTGCCTGCGCCGCCTGCGTGAGCGGCGCGGAGACGTCGATACCGACCACGCTCCCGGTGGGGCCGACGCGCCGCGCGATCTCGATCGAGGTGCCGCCGCCGCCGCAGCCCACATCGATGACCCGCTCGCCCGCGCGGATGTCGGCACGATCCATCAACGCCTGCCCGACCGGCGCGATCATTCCCTCGAAGCGCTCGAGGTGCTGGAGCCAGCGCTCGCCCATGGCGCCCGCCCAGTCCTCGGCGCTGTTCTGCATCACCGGCTTCTCAGCGGGTTCCATTTATCCTCCCCTGCGGGCGAGCGCCCGCGCGAAGCGCGCCGCCGAGCCGGGCGCGTGCTGGAAGAAGAACGACGGCTCGGTGAGCTCGAGCTCGAGCAGCCGCGGGGCACCGCTCGCATCGAGGATCAGATCGACACGTGCGTACAGCAGCCGCTCGTAGGGTACGGCCGCGAGCACCCGCTGCGCCACGCCGAGCTCCTCGGGCGACGGCGCGCGCGCGCTCACCTGCTCCGGCGCGAACAGGCCCGCGACCAGCGCCCCGCCCCGGGCGAGCAGCGGCCCCTTGCGGATCGCGTGGCTGAAGTGCCCGTCGACAAACATGAGCGCCGTCTCGCCGCGCTCATCGACGGAATCGAGGTACGGCTGCAGGAGCGCGCTGCGTCCGCTTGCGAGCAACCGCGCGGCGTGCCCGAGAATCGCCTCCGGGGCGCTACGCAGGTGGCGCAGCGCATCGCGCGATCCGGCCCCGACCGCGGGCTTCACCACGATCTCCGCCTCGGGGTGCGCCGCGAGAAACGCGCGCACCGCCCCATCCGCCTCATCCCCGGGCTCGATGAATGCGCTCGCCACCACGGGCACGCCGCGCGCGGCCAGCTCGGCAAGGTAGTGCTTGTCGGTGTTCCAGCGCAGCACCGGCAGTGGATTGAGCAGCTGCGTGCGCGCACTCGCTCGGGCAGCCCAGGCGAGGAACTCACCGAGCCGCTCGGCGTAGTCCCACGTCGAGCGCAGCACCGCAATCTCGAACACCCGCCAGTCGACCGCCGGATCGTCCCAGGCGACGAGCTCAGCCTCGAGTCCGCAGTCCGCGAGCGCCGCAACGAGCGGCGGCGCATCCTCATCGAGACCGGCCGCGATCGCGGCCGACACGAGCGCGATGCGACCCCGGCTCATTCGGGTGCGGGCATCGCGAAGGCGGGCTCGGTCGGTGCGGAGCGCGGCCAGGACTGGCTCACGGTCTTCAGGTGCGTGTAGAAGCGCAGCCCCTCCATCCCGTACATGTGATGATCGCCGTGGAGCGATGCACGCCAGCCGCCGAAGCTGTGAAAGGCCATGGGCACGGGGACGGGTACGTTCACGCCCACCATGCCGACCGCCGCATCGGCAATGAATTCGCGCGCCGTGGCGCCGCTCTGCGTGAACAGCGCCGCGCCATTGGCGAGCGCGTGCGCGTTGATGAGGTCGATCGCGTCGCGGTAGCTCGCCACGCGCACGAGGCCGAGCACCGGACCGAAGATCTCCTCGCGATAGATGCGCATGTGCGGCCGTACGTGATCGAAGAGCGATGGGCCGAGAAAGAAGCCCGGCAGCCCAACGCAGGGGTGACTGCGCCCGTCGACCGCGAGCCGCGCAGCCTCGGCAACGCCGCATTCGATGTACTCGCGGACGCGCGTGCGGTGCGCGTCGGTGACGAGCGGGCCCATCTCCACGCCCTCCTCGTCCGAGCGCCCGATGCGCAGCCTCGAGATCCGCCTGGTCATGAGCTCGATCAGCCGCTCGGCGACCTCATCCCCCACCGCCACCGCGACCGACACCGCCATGCAGCGCTCGCCGGCGGATCCATAGGCAGCCCCGATGAGTGCTTGGGCGGCGGCCTCAAGATCGGCGTCCGGCATGACAACCAGGTGGTTCTTTGCGCCTCCGAGTGCCTGCACGCGCTTGCCGGTTCTCGTGGCTCGCAGGTACACCTCACGCGCAACCGGTGTCGAGCCGACCAAGCTCACCGCGGCGATGCGCGGATGCTCGATCAGCGCTTCCACCGCGAGCCGGTCGCCTTGAATGACGTTGAGCACCCCGGGCGGTGCGCCCGCGTCGGTCAGGAGCTGCGCGAGCAGGAGCGCTGCCGAAGGGTCGCGCTCCGAGGGCTTGAGCACGAAGGTGTTGCCGGCCGCGAGCGCGAGCGGGAACATCCAAAGCGGCACCATCACGGGAAAGTTGAACGGCGTGACGCCCGCGACGACTCCGAGCGGCTCGCGCATGCCGAAGTTGTCGACCCCTCCTCCGGCGTCGGCGCTGAACTCGCCTTTGAGCAGGTGCGGCGCGCCGCACGCGAACTCGATCACCTCGATCCCGCGCGCCACCTCGGCGCGGGCGTCCGCGCGCGTCTTCCCGTGCTCCTCCGCGATGAGCGCCGCCAAGCGCTCGGCGTTCGCGGCCAGGATCTCGCGGTAGCGGAACAGGATGCGCGCGCGCTTGAGCGGGGTTGTGCGCGACCAGCCGGGAAAGGCGCGCTCGGCGCTCGCGACCGCGGCGGCCACCTCGCTCCGGCCGGCGCGCTTCAGCTCGCGAACGATGCGCCCGAGGGAGGGATTGAAGACGGGCAAGACGCCCGCGCCGCCGCGGACGGTGCTGCCATCGATCCAGTGCGGAATCGTTGCCGGCGCGGTCTCGCTCACGATGCGGCGCGCTCCGGCTCCTGGGCGATCGGATTGACGAGGCACCCGACCGGCCCAATGTCCACCTCGATGCGGTCTCCGGGCTTCATCCACAGCGGCGGCGCGCGGCGCGAGCCCACGCCGGCCGGCGTGCCGGTGGCGATCACGTCGCCCGGAGCAAGCGGCGTGAACGCCGAGAGGTACTCGATGAGCTCCGCCACCGGCCAGATCATCGCGCCGGTCGACTCATCCTGCACGATCTCACCGTTGAGCCGCGTGAGAATCCGCAGCCGCTGCGGGTCGCCGACGGAATCGGGCGTGGTGAGCCACGGACCGAACGCGCCGGTTGCGGGAAAGTTCTTCCCCGGCGTGAATTGAATGTTGTGCCGCTGCCAGTCGCGCACCGAGGCATCGTTGAAGCAGCTGTAGCCGGCCACGTGATCGAGCGCGCGGGCACGGGGAATGGCCCGGCCGGCCTTGCCGATGATCACCGCGAGCTCGCCCTCGTAGTCGAGCTCGCTCGAGATCGCGGGCTTGAGGATCGACTGGCCGTGGGCTACGAGCGTGTCGGAGAAGCGCACGAAGATCGCCGGATGGCCCGCCTGGGCGCGGCCGGT
Source organism: Steroidobacteraceae bacterium (assembly GCA_035523875.1). Classification (GTDB taxonomy): domain Bacteria; phylum Pseudomonadota; class Gammaproteobacteria; order Steroidobacterales; family Steroidobacteraceae; genus JASHUC01. Next base: position 21,767 of record DATKPY010000012.1, on the reverse strand, counting down.
CTCCTTGCGGTGCGCCTCGTAGTTGAGACCGACGCAGAGAATCTTGCCCGGTGCTGGGATGACCGGAAGGAGCGTGATCTCCGCGAGCGCAAAGGAATGCTCCGCTTCGAGCTCCGCAAGCGCACCCGCCGCAATCGCCGCGCGCAGGTCGGTCGCATGCGCGCGCCCGCCACGGCCGGACGTCGCGCCGCAGTCGAGGATGCGGCTGCCCTCGCGCCGGCCGAAAGTCGACCGTCCATCCGGACGGCGGAAGCTCGCATATTGCATCGAGATACCCTGGCAATTGTGGATCACCATTATTCCCAGGCGTCCGGGCCGGGTCGAGCCTATCATCGCCCAGGACTGCTCGAGCCGTGCGGTCTGGCGCCGGTCGAGCCCGTTGCAGAGATTCCCGGAGGGAGCCCGATGCGATCGACCTCCTCGGGCGCCACCCCCTACATCCTCGCCGCGCTCGGCGCGGCGCTGCTGTTCGGGGCGAGCACACCGTTTGCGAAGCTCCTGGTGGGGGAGATCGCGCCGATCCTGCTTGCGGGACTCCTTTACCTCGGAAGCGGGATCGGACTGTGGGCGATGCGGATCGTCCGCGACCGCGGTCTGGTGGCCGCCGAGCTCTCCCGGGGCGAATGGGCGGCACTGGCGGGCGCCATCGCGAGCGGAGGAATCGCGGGTCCGGTGCTACTCATGGTGGGGCTCACGCGCACATCCGCCGCCGACGCTTCGCTCCTGCTCAACCTCGAGGCGGTGCTCACCGCAGCCATCGCCTGGGTGGTCTTTCGCGAGCACACCGAGCGGCGCATGGTGCTCGGCATGGCGCTCATCGTGGGCGGCGGCGTCGTGCTCGCCTGGCCTGGCGAGCATGCCGTGCCGGGCGGCAGCGCGCTCGGTGCCCTCGCGGTTGCCGCCGCGTGCCTCTGCTGGGCCGTGGACAACAACCTCACGCGCAGGGTCGCGACGGCGGATGCGACCTTCGTGGCCGCAACCAAAGGCCTCGTCGCAGGGATCGTGAACCTTGGCGTGGCGCTCGCGCTCGGTGCGCGACTTCCGAACCTCGGTGCGGCTGCAGGCGCGATGACCGTCGGACTGATCGGCTACGGCATCAGCCTCGTGCTCTTCGTGATGGCACTGCGCGGTCTCGGCTCGGCGCGTACGGGCGCGTACTTCTCCACCGCGCCGTTCCTCGGTGCCGCAATCGCGACCTGGGCGCTGCACGAGCCGACATCGTGGGGCTTCTGGGCGGCAGCGGCGCTGATGATCGCCGGGGTGTGGCTGCACCTCACCGAGCGTCACGAGCACGCCCACACCCATGAGGCGCTCGCACACACCCACGCGCACCGCCACGATGAGCACCACCGGCACGTGCACGAGTTCCCCTGGGACGGTCGCGAACCGCATACCCATCCTCACGAGCACGCGTCGCTCACGCACAGCCACCGGCACTTCCCCGACATCCATCACCGGCATCGCCACCGCCACCGCAGCGCAGCTCGCTGAGCACAGGAGCGCTGCGTGCCGGGCCGGCGCGCGGGAACACTCAGCGCGCAGAAGGTGCCGCGAAGTCCTCCGGCTCGAACACCTGCCGAATCTCGATCACGTCGCCTGCGGCTGCCGGACAGCGCTTTGCCCAATCGATTGCCTCTTGCCGCGATTGCATTCGGATCATCCAGTAGCCGCCGATTGCCTCCTTCGTTTCGGCAAAGGGTCCGTCGGTGACCATGGGCTTGCCTCCGGCGAAGGACACCCGTGCACCGTTCGCCGGCGGAGTGAGTCCGTCGAGCGCCAAAAGCGCGCCGGCCCGGCGCAGCGCCTCGTTGTACTCGCCCATTTTTTTGACCGCATCCCGATCGGGCGCGAAGTCGCGCGGCACATCGCGGCGGTAAACCTCTGGAATCATGATCATCATGAAGCGCATGTCTTCTCTCCCGGTCTGGGGATCCCGTGCCACTGCACACTCAGCGTATAGTCGAATGCGCGGCGGGGAATTCGACACCGCCTCCGGTGCCGCAATCGCCGCACGATTGACCCGAGCAGCGCGATGACGATCGATCCCGACGCAGCCGGGCCCAGCATCTCGCGGGCCCAAACACCCGCTGAGCTCGCGAGCGCGCGGGAGCTCATGCGCGAGTATGCCGAGCGGCTCGCAGTCGACCTCTGCTTCCAGCAGTTCGACGTGGAGCTCGAGCGCCTGGGGGAGATGTACGGACCGCCCGGGGGCGTGCTGCTGATCGCGCGGCTCGGCGCAATCCCGGTGGGCTGCGTGGGTCTGCGGGCGCTCTCCGCGGAGCTCTGCGAGATGAAACGCCTGTACATCCGCGCAGCCGCGCGCGGCGGCGGACTCGGTCGCCGACTCGCGACCACGGTGATCGCGCAGGCACGGGAGCTCGGCTACCGGCGCATGGTGCTCGATACGCTCGCACCGATGCACGAAGCGCGCAGTCTCTATGCCGCACTGGGATTCCGCGAATGCCTCCCCTATTACGACAATCCGCTTCCGGGCGCGATCTACATGGCGCTCGATCTCGCAACTGCGGTCGCCCCCGCGCGTTGAGCCCGCACGCGTGCGCGATGATGGTGCGGGACTTGCGCGATGCGAGAGCAGCCGCGCGGCGCGCGGTCGGGCGAACACCGTTCCGCCCAACCGCAGCGGCTCACTGCGAGTTGCGCGTGCAAGCATGAGAAGGGTCCGCCAAGTCGAACGCCGATAAGGGTTTTTCGCGCTCCGAGTGCTCGAGCGGGAGCGCTCGAGCGGCGTGCCGCAGCGCGGTGCGGTCGAGTCGGCTGCGCCTCTGGCACGACAAATGCCTCTCAATGATCATGTCCGACCCACCCACTGCCGTCGCATCGCTCGATAGCCGGGTGGCTGCGGTGACCGAGCGCATCCGCGAACGCAGCCACGCCACGCGCGGTGCGTATCTGCAGCGCATGCAGCAGGCGCCCGCGCTCCCGGCCCGCGGTGCACTCGCCTGCTCGAACTTCGCACACGGGGTGGCGGCGGCGGGCGGCTCCGACAAGACGGCGCTGCGCTCGCTCAGCTGGCCCAACCTCGCGATCGTCTCCGCCTACAACGACATGCTCTCGGCGCATCAGCCGCTCGAGCGGTTCCCGGCACTCATCAAAATGGCCGCCCGGGAGGCCGGGGCGGTCGCTCAATTCGCCGGCGGGGTGCCGGCGATGTGCGACGGAATCACGCAGGGCACCGTCGGGATGGAGCTCTCGCTCTTCAGTCGCGACGTGATCGCGATGTCCACGGCCATCGCGCTCGCTCACGGGATGTTCGATGCGGCGCTGTGTCTCGGAGTGTGCGACAAGATCGTTCCGGGACTCCTCGTGGGCGCACTCAACTTCGGAAATCTCCCGGTGATCTTCGTCCCGGGCGGACCGATGACGAGCGGTCTCGGCAACCGCGAGAAAGCCCACATCCGCCGGCTCTACGCCGAGGGCAAGGTGGACCGGGCGGCGCTCCTCGAATCCGAGACCCAGAGCTATCACTCCCCCGGCACGTGCACTTTCTACGGCACCGCGAACAGCAATCAGCTGCTGATGGACATCATGGGACTGCACCTCCCGGGCGCGGCGTTCGTGCCACCCAACACGCCGCTGCGCGATGCGCTCACGCAGGCTGCCGCGCGGCGAGTCGCGGCAATCACCGCGCTCGGACCCGACTATCGCCCGCTGCACGCGACGGTCGATGAGCGCACGCTCGTCAACGCGATGGTCGCTCTGCTCGCGACCGGCGGGTCGACCAATCACACGATCCATCTGAACGCCGTTGCGCGCGCGGCGGGGATCCTCATCAACTGGGACGACTTCGACGCGCTCTCCTCGGTCGTGCCGCTCATCGCGCGGATCTACCCCAACGGGAGCGCCGACATCAACCACTTTCACGCCGCCGGCGGCACGCCGTTCCTGATCCGTGAGCTCCTGCGCGGCGGCCTGCTCCATCCGGACACCGTGACCGTGACAGGCCGCGGGCTCGCAGACTACGCGTGTGAGCCGGTCTGGGCCGACGGGACGCTGCGCTGGCAGCAAGCGGCCGGCGCGAGCGGCGATTGCGAGGTGCTGCGGAGCCTCGCCGCGCCCTTCCGGCCGGACGGGGGGCTGAAAGTGCTGCGCGGCAATCTCGGTCGCGCCGTCTGCAAGACCTCTGCCGTGGCGGAGCATGAGCGGATCATCGAGGCGCCGGTGCGGGTGTTCGAGGGTCAGGAGCAGGTGGCGAGCGCATTCGCAAACGGCGAGCTCGAGCGCGACGTGGTGGTCGCCGTGCGCTTCCAGGGGCCGCGCGCGAACGGCATGCCCGAGCTCCACGCGCTCACGCCGCCGCTCGGCGTGCTGCAGAAGCGCGGCTTTCGCGTCGCGCTGATCACCGACGGACGCATGTCGGGCGCCTCCGGGAGCGTCCCCGCCGCAATCCACCTCACGCCCGAGTGCGCCTGCGGCGGTCCGCTCGGACGCTTGCGCGACGGCGACCTCGTGCGGCTCGACACGTTTGCCGGTACGCTCGACGCGAAGGTTCCCGCCGAGGTCTGGGCGCGACGCGCACTCGCCCGTGCGGAGCCTGAGCGCAGCGCACACGGCATGGGACGCGATCTATTCGCGAGCTTCCGCAAGAGCGTCGGGGATGCCGAGTCCGGAGCGCTCGCCTGCATCGGCTGAACCGACCGACACGATGGGCAGCGTGCAAACAGAATGAACATCGGCGAGCTCATGCGCCTCTCGCCGGTCATTGCGGTGCTCACGGTCCCGCGGCTCGAGCAGGCGGCGCCGCTCGCCCGCGCGCTCGCGCGCGGGGGACTGAATGTGCTCGAAGTGACGCTGCGCACCGCATGCGCGCTCGATGCCATCCGCGCGATGCGTGCCGCGGTGCCAGAGGCCCTGGTCGGCGCCGGGACCATCACCGGCCCGGACGAGCTCGCCGCGGCGGCCTCCGCCGGCGCAAGCTTCGGGGTCACACCGGGGCTCACGGAGGCGATCGTCGCGGCAGCCAACCGGGAGCGTCTTCCTCTCTTGCCCGGCGTCATGACGCCCACCGAGCTGATCCGCGCACGGGCCGCCGGATTCCGCGCCTGCAAGCTCTTTCCCGCTGAGCAGGCCGGCGGCCCCGCGATGCTGCGTGCGCTCGCCGGACCGTTTCCCGATCAGCTGTTCTGTCCGACCGGTGGTGTCACGCCGCAGAATGCGCCGCAGTACCTCGCGCTCGCAAACGTGCCGTGCGTCGGGGGCTCGTGGCTGGCCCCGGCCGCGGCGCTCGAGGCGCGGGACTGGAAGCGCATCGAGCGGCTCGCCGCGGAGGCGGTGACGCTCCGCACGGCGCGTCCGTAACGGCGCTTGCGGGTGGCGCTCGTGGCGAAGCCGATCACCTCGATCCTGGCCGCGAATCGCGGCGAGATTGCGATCCGCATCATGCGCGCGGGAGCGGAGCTCGGGCTGCGCACCGTGGCGATCTACTCCGACCAGGATCGCTTCTCCCTCCACCGCACCAAGGCCGACGAGGCCTACCGGGTCGGCGCCGGCAGGGGCGCCGTCGAGGCGTACCTCGACATCGAGGATATCCTGCGCGTCGCGCGCGACGCCCACGTGGATGCGGTCCACCCCGGATACGGCTTCCTCGCGGAGAATCCCCTGTTCGCCGAGCGCTGCGCCGCCGCCGGCTTCATCTTCATCGGGCCCACGCCGGATGCCATGCGCGTGCTCGGCAACAAGGTCGCGGCGCGCCGTCTCGCCGAGTCGGCCGGCGTCGCGGTGATGCCGGCGACCGCGCCACTCCCGATCGATCCCCACGAGTGCGAGCGGCTGGCGGCAGCGGTCGGCTATCCCCTCATGCTCAAGGCGAGCTGGGGTGGCGGCGGCCGCGGGATGCGTGTGATCGAGAGCGCCGCGCAGCTCGCAGAGCTGCTGCCGGTGGCACGCCGCGAGGCGCAGGCGGCCTTCGGGAATGACGAGGTCTACCTCGAGAAGCTGGTGCAGCGCGCGCGGCATCTGGAGGTCCAGATCGTGGGCGACCAGCACGGCAACCTCGTGCACCTCTTCGAGCGCGACTGCACCGTGCAGCGGCGCAATCAGAAGGTCGTGGAGCGGGCACCGGCGGTGTTCCTGAGCGACCGCGAGCGCGCCGCGCTGTGCTCGGCGGCGCTCGCGATCGGCCGCGCCGCGCACTACACCAACGCCGGCACCGTCGAGTTCCTGCAGGATGCAGAGAGCGGGCAGTTCTACTTCATCGAGGTCAACCCGCGCATCCAGGTCGAGCACACGGTCACGGAGTGCGCGACCGGTATCGACCTCGTGAAGTCGCAGATCCGCATCGCAGGCGGCGCCGCGATCGGCGCACCGGGAAGCGGACTGCCGGCGCAGGAGGAAATCCGCCTCTCCGCGCATGCCCTGCAATGCCGCGTGACGACCGAGGATCCCGCGAACGGGTTCATCCCGGACTACGGCCGCCTCACCGCCTACCGCAGCCCCGCGGGCTTCGGCGTGCGGCTCGACGCCGGCACCGCCTATGCGGGTGCGGTCATCACCCGCGACTACGACTCGCTGCTCGTGAAGGTGACCACGTGGGCCGCGACGCCCGAGGAGACCATCGCACGCATGCATCGCGCGCTGTGGGAATTCCGCATCCGCGGGATCGTCACCAATCTGCGCTTCCTCGACCAGATCATCACGCATCCGCGCTTCGCGTGCGGCGCTTACACCACGCGCTTCATCGATGAGACCCCGGAGCTCTACTCCTCACCCGAGCGGCGCGACCGTGCGACGCGCATCCTCACCTACCTCTCGGAGATCATCGTCAACGGCAACGAGGAGACGCGCGGCCGGCCTCGCCCGCAGCGCCGCACGGTCCCGCAACCGCCGCGCCCGCCGCAGAGCCTCGCGAGCGCGCCGCCGCCGCCCGGCAGCAAGCAGCGCCTCGCGGAGCTCGGACCGGAGCGCTTCGCGCGTTGGATGCTCGATGCCAAGCGCGTGCTCGTGACGGACACGACGATGCGCGATGCGCATCAATCGCTCATCGCGACACGCATGCGCGCGATCGACCTGGTCGCGATCGCGCCCGCCTACGCGCGGCTGCTGCCGCAGCTGCTGTCGCTCGAATGCTGGGGCGGTGCCACGTTCGATGTCGCGATGCGCTTTCTCAAGGAGGATCCCTGGGAGCGGCTCACGCGGCTGCGCGAGGCAGTGCCGAACCTGCTGCTGCAGATGCTCTTGCGCTCGGCGAACGCGGTCGGCTACGCGAACTATCCGGACAATGTCGTGCGCTACTTCGTGCGGCAGGCCGCCAGCACCGGCATCGATCTGTTTCGCATCTTCGATGCGCTCAACGGGGTCGACAACATGCGCGTGGCGATCGACGCGGTGCGCGACTGCGGCGCGCTCTGCGAGGCGGCCATCTGCTACAGCGGCAACCTCGCGAGCCCGCGCGAGCGCAAGTACACCCTCGGCTACTACGTCGATCTCGCACGGGCGCTCGCCGCCGCGGGCACCCACATTCTTGGCATCAAGGACATGGCGGGGCTCTGCCAGCCGCGCGCGGCGTACGAGCTCGTCCGCGCGCTCAAGGAGGAGACCGGGCTCCCGGTCCATTTCCACACGCACGATACCAGCGGCATCGCCGCCGCGAGCGTGCTCGCGGCGATCGCGGCCGGGGCGGATGCGGTCGACGCCGCGATGGATTCGATGAGCGGGCTCACCTCCCAGCCCAATCTCGGCTCGATCGTCGAGTCGCTGCGCTTCGGTCCGCGCGAGACCGAGCTCAACGCCGAGCACATCCGCACGATCTCCCACTACTGGGAGCAGGTGCGCAGCCTCTACGCCGCGTTCGAGAGCGACAACCGCTCCGGCACCTCCGATGTCTACGTGCACGGCATGCCGGGAGGTCAATACACGAACCTGCGCGAGCAGGCACGCTCGCTCGGAATCGACGATGCGCACTGGCCCGAGGTCGCCCGCGCCTATGCGCAGGTGAACGATCTGCTGGGCGACATCATCAAGGTGACCCCCACCTCCAAGGTCGTGGGCGACCTGGCGCTTCTGATGGTGACGAGTGGACTCACGCCGGAGACGGTGCTCGATCCCACCAAGGAGATCGCTTTCCCGGACTCGGTCGTGCAGTTCTTCCGTGGCGACCTCGGGCAACCGTTCGGCGGATTTCCCGAAGCCCTGCAGGCCAAGGTGCTGAAGGGCGCCGCTCCACGCACGCGCCGGCCCGGCGAGGAGCTTCCGCCGGCGGATCTCGCGGTGCTGCGGGCGCAAGCCCGGGAGCGTACCGGTGGGCCGATCGATGACTGTGCGCTTGCCTCGTATCTGATGTACCCGGCCGTATTCTCCGCGTACGCGGCCGAACGACGCCGCTTCGGCGATGTGGCGATTCTACCCACGGCGGTCTACTTCTATGGGCTCGAGCCCGGAGAGGAGATCAGCATCGACCTCGAGCGCGGCAAGACGCTCATCGTGCGTTACGTCACGCAGAGCGAGCCGCACGAGGATGCCACGCGCACGGTGTTCTTCGAGTTGAACGGTCAGCCCCGCTCGATCCGCGTCGCCGATCGCAGTCAGGCCCCGCAGCGGCCGCCCGCGCGCAAGGCCGACGCCGGCAATCCGCATCACATCGGAGCACCGATGCCGGGCGTTGTCGTGCACGTGATGGCGCGGGTCGGGGAAAAAGTGACGCGCGGGGCGCCTCTGCTCACACTCGAGGCGATGAAGATGCAGACCAACGTGCACGCGGAGATGGACGGCACGGTGAGCGAGGTGCTCGCGCGTCAGGGCGCCCAGGTCGACGTGAAGGAGCTGCTCGTCGTGCTCGAGTGAGCGTGAGCGGCGGGGCGCGCCCGCTCATGCCGCGCCGCTCTCGAGCTCGCCCGGATGTCGATCCGACTCGTAGGTGCGCCAGGTGTTGCGGCCCGCGTGCTTCGCCTCGTAGAGCGCGAGGTCGGCCGCCCGGTAGAGCGCCGACTGGGTGCTGCCGTCGTAAGGGTAGACGGCGCTGCCGATGCTGATTCCGACGGTGACCGAATCGCGCTCGAGAGACACCGCGGATGCGAAGGCCTGCAGAATGCGCTGACAGACGAGCTCGATCACCTCCCGCTCGGTGGTGCTGTCGAGCAGGACCGCGAACTCATCGCCACCCAGACGGGCGACCACGTCGACGGCGCGCGTGGCCTCGCGCAGGCGCTGCGCCGTGGCGACGAGCACCGCATCCCCCGCGGCGTGCCCGAAGGTATCGTTGATCGCCTTGAATCGGTCGAGGTCGACGAGCAACAGCGCGAACCCGGAGCGGTTGCGCTCGGCGAGCGCGCGAAAGTAGGCGAAGCGGTCCGCAAACAGCCGCCGGTTCGGCAATCCCGTCGCCGCATCGAGGTAGGCGATCTCCTCGATCTGCTGCTTGCTCCGGCGCAGCTCCTCGGTGCGCTCGGCAACGAGCGCCTCGAGCTCGAGCTGCATGCGGCGCAGGTGCGCCGTCCTCGCGTTCACGAGCAGTACCACCAGATAGACGCCGAGGGCGAGTGCCGCGAGACGGAAGAACCAGCTCTGGTACCACGCGGGCTCAACCCGCACCGGGATGCGCAGCACGTGGGGCGAATACACCCCTTCGCGATTGCTGCCGCGCACGCGCAGCACGTAGCTTCCGGGCGCGAGGTTCGTGTACACGGCCGTGCGCTTGGCGGCATCGACCGCCGTCCAGTCGGTGTCGTAGCCCTCGAGCTCGTATTCGTAGCGCAGATCCTGCGGGGCGGTGTAGTCCGTTGCGGCAAATTCCACCTGAAAGGCGTTCGCGCCGGGGCGCACGACGATCGGCGCCGGCTCGTGCGTCGCGGCGCTCGTCGCGGCCGCAGCGAGCGGATGCCCCCCGACCGCAACGCCGCTCACCAACAGTTGCGGCTCGAAATGGCGTTCCGCGATCAGGCTCGGATGCACGACCGTGAGTCCCCCGACCGCACCGAAGATCACATCGCCCTCGGGGGTGAGCGCGGATGCGTGCGCCCAGTAGTCGCCGAAGCGGACGCCGTCGGCACGGTGGTAGGAACGGATCGCGAGCGTCCGAGCATCGATCACCGCAAGCCCATTCGAGGTGCTCACCCAGACATCACCGCGTGCGTCCGCCTGCAGCGCATCGATGTTCAGCGCCGGCAATCCGTCCTGCTCGGTGAGATGGCGAACCTGGTAATCCCCGGAGCGGCGCGCGGTCAGCACGAACACGCCGTTGTCGAGCGTCGCGACCCACAGCCGCGCCGCGCGGTCGCTGCAGAGATCGACGATGAACGCGTGGCGGAAGATCGCGGTGGCGGGCGCTGCGCCGCTCCCTGGCACGGTCCGACCGGTCGCCGGATCGAACACGTTGAGCCCGTTGCGGGTGCCCACCCAGAGCTTGCCGTCCGGACGCTTCACGATTGCGAGCACGAAGCCATCCGAGAGCCCTCCCGGGACCCCCGCCGCGTAGCTGCGCCACGCTCGGGAGCGCGTCTGGTAGAGAAAAAGGCCACTGCGGGAGCCCACCCACAAGCGCGTGCCGTCCGCGAGCAGTCGTTGAATATTGGGCCCGACGTGGCCGCTCTCGAGTGGGACTGCCGTCGCGCGCAGTGCGCGCGCGCCCACCCGATACAGCCCGTTGGTCGTGCCGATCCACACGGTCCCATCGGCGCTCTCGGCGAACGCGTAGACGCTCTGGTCGCCCGCGGCACCGCTCCCATCAACGCGCGGATGGAGGGTTGCGAGGCGCCGGCCGTCGGCGCCGAATACATCGACGCCGCTCGTGTGATAGCCGACCCAGAGCCGATCGCGAGAATCGACGAACGTGGCGAGCCCGTTTGCCTCGGCGAGCCGATCGGACCGCGTGCAGTCGGCGACGATGGTCTGGAAGGCCGTCTGCCCCGGGTCGGTCACGCTCAGACCCTGCTCGGTCGGCACCCACAGCAGACCCGACCGGTCGCGCAGCAGACCGTAGGTTTGGTCGTTGAGCAGGCTCGTCTGATCGCAATCACTGTGGCGGATCTGCTGCGCACTGAGTGTCGAGGGGTCGAGCGTGAACAGACCCGCACCGTAGGTCGCGAGGATGAGCCGCCCGTCGGGCCCGTCGATGATGCCGCGCACCGACTGATCCGACAGAGCCCGACCCCCATCTCCCGTAAGCGCGACGAGGCGCGCGACGCCGCGCGGATCGACCATGCCGACACCGTGCCGCGTGGTGCCGAACCAGAGCCGGTGCAGCGCGTCCTCGCCGAAGGCATCGACGACCGCCTGGGTCGCCGCTCCGGCGCGATCGGTGATCGTGAGCGACGTAAATCGGTTCGTGCCGGGATCGAGCGCGGCGAGACCGCTCGAGGTCCCGATGAGGAGCCTGCCGCTGAGTTCGCGGTGAAGGGCGCGGATATGATCGTTCGGTAAGCTGTCGCGCCGGCTCGCATCGTGACGGTAGCTCACGACCGACCGAGTCGAGCTCGCGATGTGATCGAGGCCGCCCTCGGTTCCGACCCACAGGCCCCCTTCCCCGTCGTCGCTGATCGCTTCCACGTCCGCGGCACTCGTGCCGTTCGGTCCGTTCACGGGGTAGGACGCGAAGCGGTCGGTCGTGGGGTCATAGCGCGCGAGCCCCGCGTTGGCCGTGCCCACCCAGAGATGGCCGGCCGCATCCACGAACAGCGTCTGCACGAAGTTCGCGGGTAGCGACCCCGGATCATGCGGATTGTTCTGATAGGTGCGGAAGCGGTAGCCATCGAAGCGCAGGAGGCCCGTTTGACTGCCGATCCAGATGAAGCCGTCGCGATCCTGCGCGACGGCGGTGAGCGCGCTCAAGGGCAGCCCGGTATCGACCGTGTAGTGCGCGAACTGCGGCGAGGTCATCGCGTCCCAGCGCACGGCGGCGGGGAGCGACGGCGCGCACAGTGCGAGCGTGAGCGCGCCCATGAGCGCGCGCACGACATGCAGCCGCGCGCGCCGGCCGCCGTGCGCGCCCCTGCGCGCCGTCCCGGGTGGGCAGCCGCTCAAGCATCGGGTGGGCGCAGACTCGCTCATTGCGATGTGGCTCAGGTGCAGATCACGTCGGTCGCCGCTTGAGAGTGTGGTCAGAAGTGCGCGGCCGCGTCCTGCCACAGGTCGAATTCTGGACAGATGTGTCAAACCTCACACCGGAGGGCGTGACGCAAGTCGTGATTTCAAGGGCTGCGGGAGCCCTCAGGCAGGGCCCGCGACGCTGGCTCGACACCCTCCGCCGCGGCCCAGGCCCGGCGCGCATCCGCAGCAGTGCGTATTGGCACCGGCGAGGCCGCGGAGGGAAGCTCGAAGGGGCGAGGAACGCGCACCGCACCGGTCGCCGTCGCTGGAGCCGAGTGATGCATCCCTATCCGCATACCTATGTGGCCGCGGCGAGCGCAGAGGCGGCAGGACTCGTGGCGGTCGCCTCCTCGCAGCTGCCGCCGCTCGCGACCGCCGCGCCTCCGGAGTTCGACGGGCCGGGCGGGGTCTGGTCGCCCGAGACGCTGCTCTGCGCCGCGCTCGCCGACTGCTTCATCCTCACGTTCCGCGCCCTCAGCCGTGCGGCAAAGCTCGACTGGCACCATATCGAGTGTCGCGTCGAGGGTGTGCTCGAGCGCATCGAGCGCACGGCCCAGTTCACGCGCTTCGCGACGATCGCGATGCTGACCGTGCCGGCCGGTACGGAGGTTGAAGCGGCCCGCCGCACGCTCGAGCGCGCCGAGCAGGGTTGCCTCATCGCCAATTCGCTCCGCGGCACTCGCACGCTCGAAGCGCAGGTGATCGTCGAGTCTCCCTGACCCCCCGAGCGCTGCCCACCGAGCGAGATGGCGGTGTGGATCGCGCGGGGGCGAGGTGCGGGCACGTGCTAGACCGGCACGGGCCTCATGTAGATCTCGAAGAGCTTCTTGCCCCCGTTGTACTGGACATAGCCCACCTCGAGCCAGAGCAGATACTCGAGATAGCGCGCGGCGACCAGGGGGCCCACGTCAACCGGATCGAGCCCGAGCGCGCCCGTGAGCTGCGCGACGCGCCGCTTCGCCCCGCGATCGGCTCCGGCGAGCGGAATGCTGATGGGACCGCCGGCGCGCGCCGGATCCGCAAGATCCGAATAGAGGATCGTATTGAAGGCCTTGACCACGTGCGCACCGGGCACGGAGGACTGCAGCTGCTCGGCGACCGACGTCGCGGTGTCGGGCGGAAACGGATACTTCTCAACGATCCGCGGCTTCGCATTCATGGGATCGATGATGAGCTTTCCGGTGAGATCGCCGAGCTTGGGCAGGAGATCCACGACCGGCTCCCAGGGGAGCGCGAACACCACGATGCCTGCGCGTGCGGCCGCTTCGGCGGGCACCGCGGCGGAGGCGCGCGGCGCGGATTGGCGCACCAGCGCTTTCACCCGCTCGCTGTCCGGTGTCCGCGAGCCGTAGACGACCGCGTGCCCGAGCGCCGCCAGGCGCTTGCCGAGGGCGCCGCCCAAACGTCCGGTGCCGAGCACCGCGACCGCCTCGCGCGGATTCGCGCCCGCGGCCGCAGCGCCACGCACCCGTTCGCCGAGCGCGCTCAGCGCGAGGCCCGTGCCGAGTGCGGTGAGAAATGAGCGTCGATGAGCCATCGAGCCTCCCCCTTGCCAACCGTGAATGGGGTTTACGGTGCTGCCGTGTCCGAATCGATCGGCGCGAGTGGCGCAACCGCGGTTCCCTTGGCGTTGCGCAGCACGCGGCTCACCTCGCCGGCGGGCGCCCAGATGATCAGCAGCTTCGCCGGGCCCGACTTCGGCACGAGATGGCGCACGTGATCCCCCGGGCGCACGATGCCGACCATGCCGCTCCTCAGGCGGTAGCGCTTGCCGTTGACCTCGTGGTCATACGTGCCGGAGAGCACGTAGATGACCTCCACCGATCGGTGCATGTGGCTCGGCACGATCGTCCCCGCCGGGAGCGTCACTTCGACCATCTCGAGCTCCTTGCCGCCGAGATTCGATCGGTCGAGCAGGAGCTTCCACTCGCTCCCGAGTCCGCCTGCGATGTGATCCGCGATGCCGTTCGTCGCATACGCGTAGCGGTGCGCGGGAGGTGTGCCCTCACCGGCCGAATCGCTCGCCGTCGCAAACGGAGCGAGGACCCACAAGAGAAGACCCAGGCTCGAGTAGAAACGCCGTCGCCCTAGACTCATTGAATTCCCCCCTCGAAAAGACGGCTCACGCGGCCGTCACGCTCATCGCAAGGCCGTCGCGGCGGAGCGTGCGCCCCCGCTTGCCATCGCGACGGGTCGATTCGTCGCTCGCGAGGCTGACTGCAGCCGCCACAGCAGCAGCGTGAGGTATCCGGCGGTTGCGATCTCGGCCGCATCAACCAGATACCCCTCGGCGCGCGAGTAAGCGAGTGCGCCGATTCTCCACGCCGAGTAGAGCACGCTCGCCACGACCACCAGCACGACGACCGCGACCGAGACGAAGCGGGTGCGACGGTCGAGATCCGCGAAGCGCCGGTTGCGGAACAACCACAGTCCCGCGGCGAGCGTGAAGACAGCCTGCAGAGCCGTCATCACGATCTCGATGTTGAGCGAGACCGTGACCCGCAAGTGGTGCACCAGTGCCGCGGCGAGGCGCATGATCGCCGGGGAATGCTGCGCCGTGAGCGCCATCACGAACACCACCAGCACCGCACGGCGATGCACTCGATGGATCCTGGCGACGATCCACACGGAGAGAAAGGAAAGTGCGCAGCTCGAGGCCGCACTCGCGAGCATTCCAAAAAACGGGACCAAGCCCTCGAGGCTCCAGGGATGGGCGCTCGTCGACTCCAGATGCGCATGGAGCGGGCGCAGCGCCCACGCGCTCGCCCGCTGCCAGAGCGAGCTGAATGCGCAACCGACAATCACCGCTCCCGTGAACGAGAGTGCATGCGTGCGCAGCGCGCGGGAGACCTCGGGCGCGAGCGCACCGATGGCCTGCCGCCAGTACCACGAGCGCGAGCGACCGGCGGTGAATTGCTCGACCAGGTCGCCGATCAAGGCTTCCGACAGCGCCGCGCTTCCGAGCCGCTCGATGAGCCACGTCGCGGCACGCGGTGGCAGGCGGGCGGTCACGACTTCGCGCCCGAGGATTGCGGCAGCCCGACCCAGAGCGCCTCGAGCGCGCGCTGCGCTTCGCGCACTTCTCGCGCGCCCTCGGCGGTGAGCGCGAAGAAGCGCTTGGCGCGCCCGCCGCGCTGCGGCGTCGCCTCCCCCAATCGGGAGCTCACGAGTCCCTTTGCCGCGAGCCGCTCGAGGATCGCGTACACGCTCCCCTGAAGCATCTCGCGACCCGTCCGCGCGGCAATCTCGGCCGCGATCGGCACGCCGTAAGCGCGCCGCCCGAGACGGAGCACCGCCAGCATCACGATGAGCTCGTGTTGGCCGAGGAACTCGCGATTGCGCATTTGTTCATTGTTAGTGAATAAATTGCCGATGTCAATGGCGAGCGATGGGTAGCCCACCCCACTCGCATGACGCGCATGCGACTCGAGTGCTAGCATCCAAGGTCGGAAATGGGGGCTTGGGCCTCGGGAGATCGCCATGAAACTCCTCGCGCTGTGCGGCATTTCCATCGGTGCCTCCTTCATCGCCGGGTGCGCATCCCTCACGCCGCAGGATTACGGCTTCCGCAGCGTCGCGATGCAAGGCGAGGAGCGCTTCTGCGCGCCCCGCGAGTGGGTCGTTCCCCCGGTGGTCGCGCTGGAGGCGGCCAACGACCCGGACTTTCCCCTCTATTCGATTTTCTTGAGTCTACCCGTGGTGGACTTCGTCTCGGATGCGCATCCGCCGATGCGCGGGGTCTGCATCACGCAGGCGCAGTGGCCGCAGTGGCTGATGATGCGTAATCAATGGATGGCCAATTGGGCCGTGACTCCCGGCATGGCCGAGGCGCTTGTGGCTGGACCGCCTGCGGGGTCGTGACCGTCACGATGTGCGGAGAGGGAGGGATTCGAACCCCCGAAGCCCTTGCGGGCTTGCCGGTTTTCAAGTTTTGCCACTCCCCAATTAGCGTATCATTGGCACCCGTAAACGCATGATTCTCGCGGGGTTGCGAATCGCACTGCCCACGGCAATTTCAGGCCTGAGCGCCCGACTGCAACACGAACTGCAACACGCTTTCACGGGGCGATCACACCGGGCAGTTTTACCGGCGCCCGCGGGTGCATACGAGGTACGGCAGCGTGTTACCCAGCACGGAAGAGATCACCGCTGCGCGCCCGAAAGCGCGCGCGAACATCGAGGCGGGGCGATTGCCGAGCACCGATGTCGCCTGTGAACGGCGTACCGATTCCGGGCACCGCAGCTATTGCATTAACTGCGGCGAGGTGATCAAGCGAGACGAGATATGGTTTCGGCTCCTCGGTACGGTCAAGAATTCTCCGGCCCTCGGGGCCCCTCCCGTGGAGCCTGAGCTGCACGCAGCTTGTTATGCCGCGTGGCGTGCCGAAGTGGTAGCCGCCACAGCAACACGAGTCGGTCTGCGCCTGCTACCAGCGCCCGACGATCCGCCGATCAACAGTCCAGAGTTTCAGCGAACGCTCGGTGAATTCACCGATACCCTCTCCTCGACGGGGATCACGTTTCAGCAGCGCTCCGCAGTCTTCGATTCAGCGACGGCCGACGGCTACCACCTGGCCGAGTACGCCCTCCAAGTGTCCCGCGTCGCGATTCCGACCCTTGGCGCGGTCCTGATCGCTTGGATAAGAAGTCGGGCTCGGCGATCAGTGACCGTGAAACTTGCCGATATATTTATCACGGCGAGAACGGCCGAAGAGGTGGGCGACCTCCTGCAATCGATTGAGGAATCCAGGCGGTCCGAACGCGATCCGTGAGGGCAACGGGAAGGCGTCTTGCTGCTTCGCCATCCCCCGGCCTCTCGTACTCCGCGAACAGCAGCTCGTGCGCAGAAGGTGGCCGCCATGGACCTGAAAGACTTTGTCATTGAGACTCTGACGCAGATAGCCGAAGGCGTTGCAAAGGCCTCCGAAAACGTGGCCGCCGTCGGGGGCATTGTGAATCCAGAGATGTTCGGCGACGTTAAGGGGATGCGATATGAGGGCCACGGGGAAATCCTATACGTCGAGTTCACTGTCGCCTTGTCAGTGAATGAAGGAACCGCGACCAAGGGAGGCATCGGCGTTGTGACTGGATTCCTCGCGGCAGGCTCTCAGGGACAATCGAGCGAAGCGCGCGCCTCCACAACGCACATCACCTTCAAGGTTCCGATCGTACTGCCCGCATCTAAGAAATCCTGACGCAAAATCCTTGCCGCCGCAGTTCCTCTGGCAGGGCGAACAGGTCTGGGACGCGGTATCACTAGCCCTCCGGAATCAGCAGGTCGTCGCGGATGAGCTTAATGAGGTGAACACCTAAGGGGTGAGTTCCTGTGTCCGTTTCAGTCTTTCTTCGCGCTGGCGTTCCTTCTCCTGCTTTTGCTCCCTCAATCCGATCAGCAGCGCGTCGATGTATTCGTTAACGTATCCCTGATCGATTCCGGGCAGATCATCAAACGAAAATGCGGTCCGAAGTACAAGGTGATTCAACCGATCCACCGCCTTCGTGCACGCGTCGATGTAATCATCGAGTTGCGCATACGTCAGATTCGTGTCGCGGTTAACGACCCATATTTTCCAGTCGGTACCGTCGTGCTCCACAGCAGCGTGAGCCACCACTTTATCGCGAACGTCCTTAATGGTGCGGGCTACTGGTGTAGCGAACACCGTCGTATCGATTTCCTCCAACTGCGCGGGCAGGTCGTTAAACACCGTGTCAAACGCGTTACGGTGGATCCGCGCTAGTGCGGCGTGAATTTCCGCGTTCGCACGTCCT
The DNA here is from genome assembly GCA_035523875.1 of Steroidobacteraceae bacterium. GTDB lineage: Bacteria > Pseudomonadota > Gammaproteobacteria > Steroidobacterales > Steroidobacteraceae > JASHUC01. Next base: position 3,962 of record DATKPY010000012.1, on the reverse strand, counting down.
ACGAGTTGCATCTCCGGGTCCGGGTAGACTTGCGCTCGCAACTGCTTGACGACGGCTGACTTGCGGAGCGAGGCGACCGCGTGCCACAGGCTCGCTGAGCGGCGACGATGGTCCAGGATAAGAGCGCCGACCGCTCGCACCAGATCGAACGACATAGCTCCGTGCATGGCGTTGAAGACGTGCCCGGCGTAGGTTTTTTCGAGCGCTGATCGGAGCGCTTCGCTCCGAGCCATCGCGCGAAGAAAGTGACGGCGCTGCAAGACTGTCGGCCATGCAGCCGACAAGTGCCTGACCGTGACCCGCAGCCGTGCCAGCTCGCCACTACCGTCCGGCGTCTTTTGCTTTGGTCCGCTCATCGGTAGAGTTCTATCCTCCATTCGCCAGCTACCGGCACGGCACATCGCCCTCACCTTGATGCGATCGACGTAACGACGCACCGGACGAAACTACGGCAGGCCCTTGCCTAGCAGAATTACGTAGTGAAGCTGCCCACCTACGCCGATCACACCGACAACGAAGCTCCCCGTCAGTAGTGTGGCAGTGCCGCCCCCGCGTGCGAACGTCGTAGGTCTATCCTTTCAAACATTGTGTTTGATGCGAAGGCTATATCAACTTGCCAGATTTCGCCCCGGCGCGTAATTGCCCATTACCGTGTCCCCGAGCCAGTAGAGTCGGTGGCAAAACTCGGTGCGATGCTCTTCGTCGAAAATGTCCTTGTACTTCAAAAGCCCCCAAACGTACAGCGCTCGCGGAGTACCCTGCTTTATGCTGGCGACTTGATCGTCCGGCACCATTTCATCAACGACAGCAAACATGATTCGATCTTCGCGGGGCCCGATCACCGCACCCACTGCCGGCACGTCGCCCTCCGGCAGCTGAAGATCTCCGGGCAGCGGGTATGGAAGAATCGCGGCCTTCGCCGTATACGACACACCGTTCGCGGGCGTGTTTCCTGAATTGTGAATTACCGGTCTCGCCTCGAAGCGCAATTGTTTGGCGCTTTCTTGGTAGATCGCACCGCCTATTACGACCGAGAGATAGGCTCTCATCTGCAGGGCTGTGCGTTCCTTGAGCAGCGCGACGTTCTCAGCGGCCATGGCCGCGCTCTTTTCCATGCTCGCGCTGAGCGTTTCCATGGCGGCCGCCGCTCTCGCGGCTTGTGCTATCGACTCTTTCATGTCTGCGGATTGGCGGTCTGCCGCCACGACGGTCAGACGTAGCTTCTGTGCCTGGTATCCGAACACCACGAGCTGAAGAATGAAGACGACAACTTGTGCGACCCCGATTCGCACCACCCACTGATTCGTACCGGCCGCGTCTCTGTCCGCCTTCAGCCGTTCCGTGCGGTCAGCTGCCTCCGCGGCCAGCACGTCGCGGCTCTTCGGAGGCGACTGCACGGTTACGATAATTGGCGGGGGCGCCGAAGGTTCGGGGTTAACTGATGCCGAGCGGGGCGCGGCCCCCGCTGGCCCGACGCAGAGCAGTCCGAGGACTACGAACGCAGCTATCCATTTCATATTCAATTGATACAAAAAGGGGGCCGGGTAACCGGCCCATACTCCTTGTTGCTCTACGCCACCAACTTGCAAGTGCCGTCGCACTCGCGCTGCGCCAACAGGTTGTCGTTCCACTTCCCGTCGCCGTGGGTCTTCAGATACGGGGCCTTCCCCGGCTCGCGGCGGTCAATCACTTGCGCGCCCGATCGTTCGCTCGATGATCCGCGCGAAGAGATGCGCAAGGAGCGTTTCGGCGGCCTTGGCGTCGCTGAGCGCAGCGCCGGCCGCTCAACCGCTGTAGGCAGAGGTTCGCAAGCGTGGAGCCGTGCTTGCGCGTCGCTTATCCGTGCCGCTGCGTCATATCGCGGAACGCCTCGGCCCACATACTCAACGAGGTATGCGGCGATAGCGTCACCACTGCCGCACTGCCATCCGTGAGCGACCCTGACCATGAATCGCACCATTCTGCCAACGCAAGGAGGCTCTCAGGTATCCCAATCTCGAACTCGTCGCCTTGAACCTTGCCGTGAGCGTTCTGCCTCAGACCAGGGAACTCGGATCCGTCAGCCTCAATCTCTCTCGCAAGTTTGAAACGCAACTTGCGCTCGATCAGTGCACGTGGATCCGGGTTTTCACGATGAACGTGCATCACAACGCGTTCTCCCCGGCTCAGCGGATCTTCAGTGAAGAGCAGATGGCCGAGTGTCAGGCGCGCAAGGACGGAGGCTATTCCCTTGCTGCGCGCTTGTGTCGAAACCATTAGGCCGCCAACCTCCCATGCCCCTTGATCGAGAAGGAAGTAGGCCAGTGCCGCAAACTCGCGGCCGTCACGAGCGCACCAAACTTGTCCATCAGCAGCGAGGCGTTCGTAGACCTCCCACGTCCGCGGAAAGAGGTGGTTATTGGCTGCGGCGAAACCGCGGTGCCACTGGTAGGCTCCCAAGCCGTTCTCTGGCTCGACCAGGCAGAATTCCACCGCGCCCCCAATCGTGGCCCGCGCCGATCCCTGCGGGTACGCTGGACTAGCCTACAACTTCTGCGAGGCTCCGGGCAGACGTTTGATGGCGCTTCAACTTCTGCATCGCGAGGTCTGCGAGCGTCTGGATAACCGCGGACTGACCCAACGGATGCGGGGCCGATTGCCCCCGCACCCACCGCCCAATTGTCGGCCGGCTAACACGGAGTCTTCCGGAAAGCTCGGCGTCATCCAATTCGAGCAGACTCTGCGCATACCGCACGAATTCCGAGAACGGCGCTCGATCGTCGTTCGATCGGAAACTCCGAAGCGCATCGATCATCTGGCGCAGAGCAGTTACCCGCTCGCTCTCATGTGCATCGAACACCTCGAACTCGCGAATCTTTCGTACTGTCGCATTCATGGGTCGTGTCCGCGATTCCGGATTCCGACGTGCATGATGCACTTATATCGGTGGCGCGTCAAGCTGACTAAACATGCGTAACATGTTGTTCTGACAAGCCTTGGGTCTGTAGAAGGCTGTACATGATGCACACAAAGCGCCATTGTAGCCGAGCGGGCGCATTACCCGAACCGGGTGATTCCTATCCCCACTTCGGCCGCAATGCGTCTCCCTTAGCTCCGCGCTCGACTGCAGGGGGGCTGAATTCGGAGCCCGTGAACCACCTTGGGCGGCCGACGCCAGCGCTGCCCGGCAGCAGAATGCTGCACCAGGCGGTGCCCTTAAGGCGCCGCCTATCAATGCCCACGGAGGCAAGAGTAGGAGTGCCCTGCCCCGATAGTAGGGCACTTGTACCGATGGCCATTGCTCCAGTGTTGAGCCCCACCGTGCGCTTCTGCTCGGCGATCAGCTCAGCTCTACCGGTACCTTCTGCGCACCGGTAGCCTGACACGGCTGACCGCGAAGGTGAGCCCCTACAGCCCGAGCCGTTCGTACATCGTGCGGCTTGGGAACCGCGCCGCGTTGCGCCACAAGTCCTCGCGGCCGGTCGCGACGAACGAGGAGAACGCCGCGCATGCGAGCCGCTCACGAGCGCATTGCACGCGCCACCTGCACTCGTCGCACGGGCTCGGACCCTGGATCTCTGACGGGCTGCTCTCCCAGTCGGCCATGCGTCATTTGCGGGCGAATTTGAGCCGCAGCGCCCGAGACCCGTCTCGCGCGCGCAACCAGCGCGCCGCAACTCGAAATAGCTCGCCTTCGAGGGCGATCGTCCCGGTCAAATCGGCGTCGCCCGCGCGACGGCGTGCGCTGTTCAGGTAGAGAATCCCGCCGCGAGTCTCCGAGGCATCCGCGACGCCCTCCTCATCCTTCTGCACCGCCGCACCGCGCGCGAATCTCGTCACGCGAATCTGCCGAGCATCATGGCGATCGTGCACACCACGCGCAGCGCGCGGCGAAACAAGCATCGCAGCCCGTTGTAGCGTGTCACTCGCAAGCGGGCACCGAGTACGCGAGGCCGGAGAGGCCCAGCGAGCGCAACAGCGAG
>DATKPY010000011.1:0-67649 GCA_035523875.1 Steroidobacteraceae bacterium | reverse complement strand
GTGTCGCGGACACCGAGCGTCATGCCGAAGTTGCGCAGCTTCGCCTGCTCGCAGCCCGGCATGAATCTGCGCAACGCCTCCAGGGCGTAGATCGCCTCGCGACGCCCCCGCATCTCCCCGGTGGTCAAGTCCTCGGGATCGGTCCCGTCAAGGTTGGGAACGTGAACGAGATTGAGATAGGTGAGATCTCCCTGATCGGAGACGCTGCCCCAGGTTCCGGCGATCGTGTGCAGATGCGCGGGAATGATGCCGGCCTGCAACGCCTTCTGGAACGGCTTGCGCAGGAACGGGGAGAACAGCTCGTCCTCCTTGCCGGTCGTCTCGTAATCCCATTCCCCGTTTCCCGACCAGTCGGCGTAGGTCTGCGGATCGGCCCGCACGGCCTCGATGAATCGCTGCTTGTTGACGCCGGACATGGAGAACATGACGGACACGGCCATCATGCTTTCCCGCGGAGTCTTGCGTACCGGCGCGCCGGCACGCGTCGCGATGTCGGCATCGCCGGTCGCATCGATCACGCGCTTCGCGAGGATCGCCTCCCGGCCCGCCTTGCTTTCGGTGATCACGCCGCAGATCGCGCCGCACTCGATGAGCGGCGCGACCGCCAGCCGGTGCAGGAGAGGCTTGATGCCGGCCTCCTCGACCAGCACGTCCGCGACCCACTTGAACATCTCCGCATCGAGCGCGTGACTCAAAGACTGCGGCTCGGGGCTCGCCGCGCCCATCGCCTTTGCGCGGCTCTCGAGCTCGATTCCGATCCCCTCGCAGTCGACGGTGTGCTCATGGCGATACCACGCAAAGCCCTCCACGCCCACCTGCGTGATGTTGCCGCCGAAGCAACCGTTGCGATCGAGGAGCGCCGTGCGCGCCCCGGCACGTGCGGCGGCGAGCGCGGCCGCGAGGCCACCCGGTCCGCTGCCGACGACGAGCACGTCCGTTTCCAGAACAACATCGAGCGACCGGGCGGGCTCGGTGAGCTGTCGCATCGGCACATACTAGCAGTCCACACCGCAGGGGTGTCCCCGCGAGCGCTGGCCCGTGCGGTTAGAATGCCGAGCGGCCGGCGAGCGGAATCGACATGCAACGACATAGAGCGGCGACCCCGCGATGATCAGCTCCACCTGGCCGCTGCTGCTCGGCATGGGCATCCTCATGCTCGGAGCCGGACTGCAGAGCACGCTCCTCGGGCTGCGCGCGACGCTCGAGGGATTCCCGACGCCCGTCACCGGACTGATCATGTCCTGCTATTACGTGGGGTATCTCTTCGGCACGCGCGGCGCGCCGTGGCTCGTGCGGCAGGTCGGGCACGTGCGCGTCTTCGCCGCGCTCGCCGCCGTCGCCTCCATCGCGATTCTCGTGCAGGCCACCTTCGTCTATCCGTTTCCTTGGGGCGCGATGCGCCTGGTGTCCGGCGTGTGTTTCGCAGGCATCTACGTCGTCGCCGAGAGTTGGCTCAACGACCGCGCGAGCCGCACGAACCGCGGGCGGCTGCTCGCGCTCTACATGCTCGTGCTCTACGTAGGGCTCGGCAGCGCGCAGTATCTGCTTCTGCTGGCGAGCCCCGCAACGCCCGCGCCATTCATGCTGACCTCGGCGCTGATCTGCCTCGCCATGGTGCCGATCGTGATCTCGGCGCGGCAGGTGCCGGAGCGCGCCGTGCCGCGCAAGGTGGGCTTCCTCGATCTTTACCGCAACTCTCCCTTGGGCGTCGTGGCGGTGGCGGTCTCCGGCATGATCTCCTCGATCATTTTCTCGATGGGACCGGTCTACGCTCGCTTGAGCGGCCTCGGCACCCCCGGGGTCGCCACGTTCATGTCGGTGAGCATCCTGGCCGGCGTCGTGACGCAGTATCCGGTGGGGAGACTGTCCGACCGCACCGACCGGCGCACGATCATCGCCGCCGTGTGCGCGCTCGCCACGCTCGTCGCGAGCAGTGTCGTTCTCTTCGGCACGCTGCCGCGCGCGCTCTTCCTCGCGCTCACGGGGCTCTACAGCGGGTTTGCCCTAACGCTCTATTCGCTCGCGGTCTCGCACGTGAACGACAAGCTCGAGCCCTCCGAGATGGTGCGCGCGAGCAGCCTGCTGCTCTTGCTCAACGGTTCGGCGGCTGCGATCGGCCCGGTGCTCGCCGGCAGCGTGATGGCCGCGTTCGGGCCGCCGGCCTACTTCGTCGTACTGGCGGCGCTCACCGGGGCGCTCACCCTCTACGACCTGTGGCGTAAGAGCCGTCGCAAGCCCGTTCCCGGGGAGCGAAAGTCGCCCTTTCTCACCACCCAGCCCGAAGGAGGACGCGCGCCGATCGCCGAGCCAGAGGCGCTCGATGCGGCAGGCGGCGTGCGCGAGAGCCGCGGCACTCGCATCGACGGCCGGCCGTCCGAGCCGCATTGAGGCGCACGCCCTCGCGCGCGGGGCCGGGCGTGCGCGGGTTCGCTCTGGTATCGTGCGCGCGCCTCAGCCGTCGAATGAGGAGCTCGATCCATGCGCGCGCTGCGCCTGGCGCAGGTCCGGACCCTGCTCCTGCTGTTCGCGGGCTACGCCTCCTGTTACTACTGTCGCGCGGACCTCTCGGTCGCAACGCCCCTGATCGTGGCGGAGCTCGGCAAGCGCGGATTCGACCACGATCAGGCGATCCTGCGCATCGGCGCGATCTCCTCCTACGGCGTGCTCGCCTACGCGATCGGGAAATTCTTCCTGACCGGAATCGGGGACTATTGGGGCGGACGGCGGAGCCTGCTCGTATGCATGGCGGGCGCGGTGCTGTTCACGCTCCTCTTCGCCACCGGCTCGGCACCGGGCCTGTTCGCGCTCGCCTGGGTCGGAAACCGCCTCACGCAGTCGATCGGCTGGGCGGGCCTCATCAAGGTCTCCTCGCGCTGGTTCAACTATTCCTCCTACGGATCCGTACTCGGCGTCTTGAGCGTGAGCTACTTGATCGGCGATGCGCTCGCGCGCGAGCAGATGGGGACGCTCATCGAGCACGGCCACGGCTGGCGGCTGCTGTTCGTGTTCGCCGCGGCCGTGACCGGCCTGATGCTGCTCGCGAACCTCGTGTGGCTGCGCGAGTCCCGCTCCGCGCAGGGCTTCCCCGAGGCCGTGCCCAATCCCCGCAATCTTTTCGGCTCCGCAGAGGGCCCGAGCAGCTTCCTCGCCTTGCTGCGCACCCTCCTCGCGAGCCGCGCGTTTCTCCTCGTCTGCCTGCTTTCCTTCGCGACCACGATCGTTCGCGAGACCTTCAACACCTGGACGCCGCTTTACCTGCGTGACTTCGCCGGTTACGGCGCGGGGCGCGCCGCCGTGCTGAGCGCAGTCTTTCCGGGAGTCGGAGCTGGCTCGGTGCTGCTCGCGGGCTGGTGGAGCGATCGGCTCGGGGTCAACGGCCGCGCGTTGCTGCTCTTCCTCGGGCTCGCCGCCACGGCCGTGGTGCTCCTCGCAATGATCGCGCTGCGGCCGGGGACCGGAGATTCGCTCCTTCCGGCCACCCTGATCGGACTCGTCGCATTCTGCCTGCTCGGCCCCTATTCCTACCTGGGCGGCGCCTTCGCGCTCGACTTCGGTGGCAAGCGCGCGAGCGCGGCTTCCTCGGGAATTATCGACGGCATCGGCTATCTGGGCGGCGTGCTCGCCGGGAGTGCGGTGGCGCGGCTTGCGGTTGCATTCGGCTGGCCGGGCGTGTTCCTCGCGCTCGCGGCCGCAAGCGGCCTCGCGGCGCTCGGCGCGGGGTATCTGTATCATCTCAATGCGAGAGCCGCCGCGGCAGCGGCAACCGCGGCCGCTTGAGCCGGAGCTCGCCATGCAAGTCTCATCGACGCCTGAGTGTCTGACGATCGAGGGAGAAGACGGCCGACTCCAGTTCGCGAGTCTGTGGCTGCGCGACAATGCGCGCGAAGACCGCGAGTCGGCGAGCGGCCAGCGCCTGATCGACGTGGCGGATCTCCCCGAGCGTCCGCGGATCCTGCGCGCCGCGCTCGAGGGTGAGCGCGTCCGCATCGAGTGGGAGTGCGAGTCCCGCCCCGCCTACTTCGAACTCGAATGGCTCGCGGCGCACGGCCCAGGCCGCGCGGCGCGCCCCGAGCTCACCGTGCGGCGCTGGCTCGAGGGCGCGGCGCTCGATGCGCACCGCGACTTTGCATGGTCGGGTCTCGCGGTGCTGCGCGCCGAGCCGCGCGCCAGACTCGAGTGGCTCACGCGGCTCTGGCGCGAGGGCATCGCCTTCATGAGCGGCGTCCCCGAACGCGAGGGCGCGATTCTCGATGCGATGGCGCTCGTGGGCTTCGTGCTCGAGACAAACTATGGGCAGGTCTTCGACGTGCGCTCGGTGGCGCAGCCGGAGAACTTGGCCTACTCCGATCGCGGTCTCGGCTTGCACACCGATAATCCGTACCGCGACCCGGTACCCGGCTTTCAGGCGCTGCACGCGCTCGTCGCCTCTGCGGAAGGTGGCGCGAGCCTGTTCGCCGACGGGTTCGCGATCGCCGAGCATCTGCGCGTGACCTCACCCGAGGACTTCGCGCGGCTCACCGCGACCGCGGTACCCTTTCACTATCGCTCGCGCAACGTGGAGCTCTACGCGGAGCGCCCGTTGATCCAGCTCTCGTGCGCGGGCGAGGTGGCGGCGGTCCATTACAACAACCGCTCGATCGCGGCCCTGCGGCTCACCGCGGCGGAGACGGAAGCCTACTACCGTGCTTACCGGCAGTTCGCGATGCTGCTGCGCGAGCCGCGATGGCAGCTCTCCCTGACGATCCCGAGCGGCAGCCTCGTCGTGTTCGACAACCAACGGATCCTGCACGGCCGCACGGCATTCAGCTCGGCGCGCGAGCCGCGCCATTTGCAGGGCTGTTACCTCACTCGGGACAGCGTGCAGAGCGAGGCGGCGATGCTGCGGCGCGCGCTCGCCGAGGCGCACCGATGAGTCTCGGGGAGGAGATTCTCGCGATCTATCGCTCGCGCGGTAGCGCGGCGTACTTCGGCGAATCCGTGAGCATGACCGAGCACGGGCTGCAGGCGGCGCACTTCGCGCGCAGCGCCCGTGCGCCCGATGCGCTCGTGCTGGCGGCGCTGCTGCATGACATCGGACACCTCATCGCCGCGGTGCCGGATGCGCTCGAGGATTGGACCAGCGACGCACAGCACGAGCAGAGCGGCGCTCGCTGGCTCGCCGCACGCTTCCCGCCCGCGGTCTGCGAGCCCGTGCGGCTGCACGTCGCCGCGAAGCGCTACCTGTGCGCGACGGATCGCGGCTACCACGCGCGATTGAGCCCTGCTTCGGTGCACACCCTGGCGCTGCAGGGCGGTCCGATGAGCCCAGCAGAGGTGGCCCAATTCGAGGCCGAGCGCTTTCACCGCGACGCCGTGTGGGTGCGTTACTGCGACGATCGCGGCAAGGTCGCGGGCCTCGAGACCGAGCGGCTGGAGGACTACCTCGGCCTACTCGATGCGCTCGCGGTGACGCGATAGCGAGTCGCTCCACCAGGCAGGCAACTGCGCGATCGAGTCGAGCAGCACGTCCGGGCGCACCGTCGCCGAGCTCGACAAGCCGACCACGCGGAACTTGCCGGTGCGCACGAGCATCCCGCGCGCGCCGATCCGCTGCGCACCGCCGATATCGGTCAGCAGGTCATCGCCGATCATCATCGCCTCGGCGGCCGAGCAGCCGAGCTCCGTGAGCGCGAGGTCGAAGAACATCGGTGCCGGCTTGCCGAGCACGAGGGCTTCGCGCCCGGTGGCCGACTCCATGGCCGCCACGAATGGCCCGACATCGAGGCGTAGCCCATCGCGCGCGAGCCAGAAGCGGGTCGTCCCAAGTGCGATGAGGACGCTCTGCGGATCGGCGAGCAACAAGCGCAGCGCCCGATTGAGCGCGGCGAAGGTCCACCCTTCCCCGAGGTCGCCGAACACGACCGCGGCCGCCCCCGCGTGCGCATCTTCGGCGATGAGCTCCAGGTGGGCGAAGTCCTCGCGCACCTCGTGCGGGACGAAGAGCGCGACCGGCGCACGCGGATTGCGTCGCAGCCAGCTCATCGCAGCGCGCGCGGGCGTGACGATCTGCTCGTCGCGCTCGATCGGGATACCCGCGTGCGCGAGCTTCTCGCGTAGCGCCCGCCGCGGCACCGATGTCGTGTTCGTGAGGAAGACGTGAGGGATGTGACGGCTGCGGATCCACTCGAGCGCGCCCGCCGCCCCGGCGATGGGCGAATCGTCCTCGTAGATCACCCCATCGAGATCGATGAGCAAGCCCTTCGGAACGCTCACTCGGGTTCGCCTGTGGGGGGAATGACGGCTTGCGCGCTCGCGGTGGCGCATCGCGCCGGTGACAATCGCCGCGCTCCGGCGAGCCGGCGCCGGCGTGCTGCGCTCTACTTCCTCAGACGTGCGTGGGCTTCTCGGCAGGAGCCGCAGTCTTCTCGGCCGTCTTGTCGGCTGGCTTCTCGGCGCTCGCAAGCTGCTTTGCATCCGGCGGAGGCTGTTCCGTGCCCGCCGCCTGTTCAGCATCGCGCATCGAGTCCTTGAAGCCGCGCACCGCCGAGCCCAAGTCCGAGCCGATCGACTTCAGCTTCTTGGTGCCGAACACCAAGAGAACGATCAGAAGCACGAGCAGCAGATGTCGCGGGGCAAATAGATCCACGGTTGGCTTCGCCTCATGATCCTAACTTTTGGATGATACGCCAGATGGATGCTGCTGGCGATGCAGCATGGCGGATGTGCCGAATGCATCAAGGAGTTTCTCCTTCCGCGCGCGCGCCGCATGTCTGCTATCGCGTGAGCGCAAGCGCATGCGGGTGCGCGTTGCGCGTATCGGGCGCAGGCAGCGCCGTCATCATGCGCATTCCGAGCTCGCACGCGGCGCGGCCGCGACGGCAAGCAGTGTGATGAGCGCCCCCGGGATCGTGAAAAGGATGTCGGTGTGCGGGGTGCCGCGGGCGCTGCGAAGGGCCGCGACTCAACAGGGCTATGGAGCAAGCGGCAGCCGCGACGAAGCTTATAGTAACAACGGGTTAGCCATGTCTTCTAATGTGTTACATCGTAGAAGATGCTGAAAGATGGGCTCTCAGCGGCCCGAATTCGTCGGAACTGTCGTCAATTTGACATTGTTTTTCTCAGAGGCTGCGCTATATTCCAGCGCTAGAAGCCTGACGCCCAAGGATTCTTGGAAAAAAACAACACGGCGTGAGCGGGCCCTGCGGCGCCACCGGGCGCCCACCGACGCGCGCCGAACGAGGTCGAGAATGAGCACCGCCTGGGAGAGATTTCAGGAAGCCACGCTGTCGCTTGCACGCTCGGGCCCGATCAAGGAGCGGCTCGCCGATGCATACCGCAACTTTCTCGCCGACATTGCGGAGGACGACCTGCCGCGCGAGATCCGCGATGAGTTTCGCGCCGTGAGCATGAGCCTCACGCGCGAGCGGCCCACGCTGCGCGGCGAGGACGCGGTGCGCGCGACGACACGCAAGATGTCGAACGACGAGGCCGATCGGCTCGCGTGCACGGTCGTGAGACTCTTCTCCGCGATTCCGCGCGTCGCGCCCGCGGCGCGTCATGCAGCCGCGGCGCAGGTGGTGCCGCTTTATCTGGCGGAGACCCGCACGACCGGAGCGTGACCCCGGCGCAGTGCGGGCTCAGTCGAGCTTGAATTCGATCGTGTCCCAGCGCGTCGTCTCCTCGTGCCGCGCCTGGCGGCGCACCGAGTCGACGAGCGCACGCTCGTCCCAGTCGATCACCTCGTCCGCGAGCTCCGTGAGCGCCTTCGGCACGGGCCGCTGCTCGCCGAAGCGCTTGAGCAGAACGACGGGCTTCTGGCATGCCTGCGCGTACAGCAGCTGGAAGATGAGCAGATCCTGATTCTTCTCGAACAGGCTCGTGAGCGCGATGACCGTTTCCGCCGGCGAGATCTGCCGCCGCAGCTCCTCCTTGAGCGCCTCCTTGTCGCCCTCGGGCCGCGTATCCGGGGCGCTGTAGTTGCGGTAGTAGAAGTTGCGCGCGCTCTCGAGATACTCGAACACGCGCAAGTAATCGTCGCTCGTTTCCCACAGGTGGGTCACGAACACCCGAATCGGATTCTCCTGCGACATGGACGCGACCGGCTCCAGCCTGCGGCGGCGGCGGGCCGACCGCGACGCTCCGAGTCTCGCACAGCCGCCGCGACTTGCGCAAAACGACGCGCCGCGGCACATCGAGGGTAGAATGCCCCGCCTTGCGCTTCGATCCGAGAAACGACCGAATTGCGTCTCCTCGTCTATAACATTCGTTACGCTACGGGCACCGGTCCCGCCTTTCACCTGCCGCTGCCGGGTGCCGGCTACCTGCGCAGCAACCGCCGCATCCTCGCAGGGATCACGGAGTTCCTGCGGGCGGAGCGGCCCGACATCGTCGGGCTCATCGAGGTGGACACCGGCTCGATCCGCACCGGGATGCTCAACCAGGCCGATCACCTCGCGCGCGAGCTCGGGCATTACTCGGCTTACGAGTGCAAGTACGGCGCGAGCTCCATCAATCAGTTCGTGCCGATCGTGCGCAAGCAGGCGAATGCGTTCCTCTCCGCCCCGCACGTCTCCGGCGCGCGCTTCCACTACTTCGACACCGGCATCAAGCGGCTCATCATCGAGCTCGAGCTCGAGGATCTGTGCGTCTTCCTCGTGCACCTCTCGCTCAAGTACCGCCAGCGCCAGTCCCAGCTGCGCTCGCTGCACGATCTCATCATGCGTGCGCCCAAGCCGGCCATCGTCGCCGGGGACTTCAACACCTTCTGGGGCACCCATGAGATCTACCTGTTCATGCGGGCGACTGGACTCACGAGCGCGAACGCGGCGGGACTGCCGTCCTTTCCGGCTCGCGTGCCCCGCATCGAGCTCGACTTCATCCTCGTGAGCGCCGGCATCGAGGTCACGCAGTTCCGCGTACCCGACGTGCGCTTCTCGGACCATCGCCCGCTCGTGTGCGACTTTCACGTCCACCCCGATGCGCTGCGCAACAAGACGGCCGCGTGACCGATTCCCCCTCCTCTGCCCCCACCCCCGAAGGCGGCTTCGCCATGGCGACATCGGCCTGGAAGATGGAGCGCGACGCCGAGGCGATCGTTTGGCTCACGCTCGACAAGCCCGGCGCCTCCACGAACGTGCTTGCGCGCGAGGTACTGAGAGAGCTCGATGCGCTCATCGGCCCGCTCGCGACCGACCCGCCGCGGGGAGTGGTGATCGGCTCTGCAAAGACGAGTGGCTTCATCGCCGGCGCCGACATCAAGGAATTCACGGCTCTCGGGAGTGCCGAGGAGGGTTTTGAGCTCGCGCGCTCGGGCCAGCTCGTGCTCGAGCGGCTCGGGGAGCTACGCTGCCCGACGGTGGCTGCAATCCACGGCTACGCCCTCGGCGGTGGGCTGGAGCTCGCACTGGCGTGCCGTTACCGCATCGCCGTGAACGACGAGCGGCTGTCGCTCGGCTTGCCCGAGGTGCAGCTCGGCATCCACCCGGGCTTCGGCGGCACGGTCCGCTCCGTGCGCCTGCTCGGCGTGCGCCCCGCGATGCAGATGATGCTGACCGGCCGGCCGGTCCGTGCCGAGCGTGCGCTTCGCATCGGACTCGTCGATCGGCTCGTCGCCGCCCACGAGCTCACTGCGGTCGCCCGCGAGTTCGTGTTGCATCCCCCGGTACGGCGCTCGGCGCCGCTCCTCGAGCGGCTGCTCGGCTTGGGGCCGCTGCGCCCGCTCGTGCGCTCGAGGCTCGAGAAGCAGGTGGCCGCAAAAACCCGCCGTGAGCACTACCCGGCGCCGTTCGCGATGATCGAGCTGTGGCGCCGCTATGGAGCGCGCGGCGAGGCGGCCTACATCGCCGAGGCGCGCTCGATCGCGGAGCTGTTCGGCACCGAGACGGCGCACAACCTGGTGCGACTGTTCCTGTTGCAGGACCGGCTCAAGTCCCTCGGTGGCAAATCGGGCCCGGCCGTCACCCACGTTCACGTCATCGGCGCGGGCGTGATGGGCGGGGACATCGCTGCCTGGTGCGCCCTGCGCGGCTTCGAGGTGACGCTGCAGGACCGGGCCGTCGAGTTCGTCGAGCCGGCGCTCAAGCGCGCACGCGAGCTGTTCGAGAAGCGCCTGCGCGATCCGGCGCAGGCCGCAGCCGCGAGCGCGCGGCTCAAGGCGGACGTGGCAGGCGCGGGTGTGCCGGGTGCGGACGTGGTCATCGAGGCGATCTTCGAGAGCCTGAACGCCAAGCGCGAGCTGTACGCGACGCTCGAGCCCCGCATGAAGCCCGATGCGCTACTCGCGACCAACACATCGAGCCTGCTGCTCGAGCCGCTCGCCGCGAAGCTCGCACGTCCGCAGCGGCTCGTGGGGCTGCACTTCTTCAACCCCGTAGCGCAGATGCCGCTTATCGAGGTGGTGCAGTCGGCGAGCACGGATGCGGGAGCGGTGCAGGCGGCCCTCGGGTTCGCACGCAAGCTCGATAAGCTTCCGGTGCCCTGCCGCAGCGCGCCGGGATTCATCGTCAACCGCGTTCTGATGCCGTATTTGAACGAAGCGATGCGCGCCGGGCAGGAAGGCGTGCCGCTCGCCGCGATCGATCAGACGGCGGTACGCTTCGGCATGCCGATGGGACCGATCGAGCTCGCCGATGTGGTCGGACTCGACGTGGCCCACGATGTGGGCGAGATCATCGCGAGCGAGCTCGGGCGCCCGCTCCCGGACCTCACCCGTCTCAAACAACTGGTGGCCGCGAAGAAGCTCGGGCGCAAGACCGGCGAGGGCTTCTACCGCTGGCACGAGGGCAAGCCGGTGAAGCCCGAGGCGGCCGGCCCGGCGCCCGCCGACCTCGAGGATCGCCTGATTCTGGTCCTCGTCAATGAGTCGGTCGCCTGCTTGCGCGACGGGGTCGTGCCCGAGCCCGATCTGCTCGATGCGGCGGTGATCTTCGGCACCGGTTTCGCGCCGTTCCGCGGCGGCCCCATCGCCTACGCGCGCAACCGCGGATTGCCGGCCGTTGTCGCGCGGCTCGAGGAACTCGCCGCGCGATACGGTTCTCGTTTCGCGCCGGACCCCGGCTGGCGCGCGCTCGCGGGGGATGGAAAACCGTGAACGCCGTTCCGGGGGCCTCGACGACGTGTGTTAACATGCTCTAGGTTGCGCTGCACCATCACCGCAGAATTTCCACCAAGATGGCCGAGGTTCAGGAAGCCAGCGTTCAATTGCTCAAGAGCTTCACGCCCCTCGACGGCCTGAAGCGCGAGAACCTTGCGGCGCTCTCGAAGAAGGTGAGCGTGCGCAGCATGAGCGCGGGCCGCTTCCTGTTCAAGGAAGGCGAGAGCGACAAGCGCACCGTGTGGCTGGTCGGCGGGCTGGTGGAGCTGCGCGAGGGCGACCGTACCGTCGGCATGATCCGCGCCGGCACGCCCGAGGCGCGCAATCCACTCTCCCCGCAGCTGCCGCGCCGCGTGAGCGCGCGCGCCGTCGATGAGATCAGCTATCTCGCGATCGACAGCGAGCTGCTCGACGTGATGATCACCTGGGATCAGACGGGCACCTACGAGGTGGCGGAGCTCCAGGAGCAGCTGGGCGGCGGCGACTCGGATGACTGGATGACCACGCTCCTGCAGACGAAGGCCTTTCATCGCATTCCGCCCGCGAATATCCAGGCGATCTTCCTGCGCATGCAGCGCACCCCGTACCGCGCGGGCGAGGTGGTGATCAAGCAAGGCGACGAAGGCGACTACTTCTACGTGATCGTGAGCGGCAAGTGCGTGGTGACGCGAGAGACGCCGCTCAACAAGGTTGGAATCAAGTTGGCGGAGCTCGGCACCGGCGACACCTTCGGCGAGGAGGCGCTGATCGCGGAGGCGAAGCGCAACGCGACGATCACGATGCTCACGGACGGAGTGCTCATGCGTCTCGCGAAGCAGGACTTCCGCGAGCTCATGAACGAGCCGCTGCTGCAGTGGGTGAGCTACGAGGAGGCGCGCGAAGTCATCGCCCGGGGCGGCAAGTGGCTCGATGTGCGCCTGCCGAGCGAGCATCAGAACCTCAACATTGAGGACTCGCTCAACATCCCGCTCTACTTCATTCGGCTCAAGCTCTCGACGCTCGATCCGAAGACGCCGTACATCGTCTACTGCGACACCGGACGGCGCAGCTCCGCGGCCGCCTATATCCTGGTCGAGCGCGGGTTCGATGCGTACGTGCTCAAGGGCGGACTCACGAGCGGCGGCATCAGTCTACGGCGTACGAGCTGAGCGATACGGCGCCGCGCGCGGGCAGCGCGATCTACATCGTGTGAGTGGGCTTGTCCCCGCTCAAGGCTCCGGCGAGGTAGGTCTCGATCTTCTTCTGCGTCTGGCCGCGGTCCTGCTCGCTGAACTGCACGCCGATTCCGGCGGTCCGCTTGCCCTGTGCGCCCTTCGGTGTCACCCAGATCACCCGCCCGGCGACCGGAAGCTTCTCGTCCTCCCCCATGAGGTTCAACAGCATGAATACCTCGTCGCCCAAGCGATAGTTGCTGTTGGTCGGGATGAAGAGCCCGCCGTTGCGCACGAACGGCATGTACGCGAGGTACAAGGCGCTCTTGTCCTTGATCGTGAGGGTCAGGAGCCCCGGTTTGTTGCCGCCGATCCGCGCGGTCATCGCTTGTTCACTTCTCGCTTCGCGTCGGTTCCGTTCGCTCGCATCCGCTCAAGCTCGCATCGATCGCAGGACGCTTTCGAGCGCCAACGCACGGTTTATCGGCGTCGCGAGCGCTGCCTTGAGCTCGCGCGCGCCCTCGAGCGATGCAAAGAGCCGGCGCGTATTCATGACGGAATCCGGGCTGCGCGAGTGCGCGCTGGCGCCCAATTCTGTCGCATCCGTCGCCGCCCCGAGCCCGC
Source organism: Steroidobacteraceae bacterium (assembly GCA_035523875.1). Taxonomy (GTDB): domain Bacteria; phylum Pseudomonadota; class Gammaproteobacteria; order Steroidobacterales; family Steroidobacteraceae; genus JASHUC01. The sequence continues at coordinate 54,803 of DATKPY010000011.1, read as the reverse complement.
GTCGGATGCGTTCCGTGAGCCAGTTCTCAACGCACGCAAGGCGCAAGGCGAGCTCGGAACGGGCCCAGCGCTCGGCGGTCGTCACTGGATCGGCCGTCCCCGAGCGCATCTCCTCGAGCAGGCGCCGCGTCTCCTCGCACAGTCTCGCCACCGCCGCCGGATCGAGCTCGGCGGCGGCGAAGGGTGCCTCCCCGATGAGGTCGAGCACGGCGCTCCAGGGTCCCGGCCCGCGGCTGCCCTCGAGCCACGCTAGCGCTTGCGCGCGGCTTGGCGAGGGCACCGCGATGCGCTGGCAGCGGCTCCTCAGGGTCGCCGGCAAACGCGAAGGTTGGGCCGCAACCAGCACGAGCAGCGTCCGCGCCGGCGGCTCTTCCAGCGTCTTGAGCAGCGCGTTCGCCGCGAAACGATTGAGCGCGTCCGCCGGCGCGATGATCGCGACCTTATAGCCGCCCTCGTGACTCGTCAGCTGCAGCTCGGCCCCGAGCGCACGCACCTCGTCGATGCGGATCTGCTGGGACTCCTCGGGAAGCCCGACCGCGAGGAGGTCGGGGTGGCGCATCTCGCGCGCGCGCAGGCAGCCCGGGCAGCTGCCGCAGGGCCGTGGCTGCGTGCGCGCCTTGCAGAGCACGAGCTCAGCCGTCCAGATTGCGAGCCACTCGCCGCCCCGGCCGGCTGCCGCATGCAGGAGCAGCGCGTGCGGCATGCGCCCGGCGGCGTGCGCCGCGGCGAGCAGGCGCATCGGCTCGCTCAGCCACGCGGGCGTCACAGCAGTGCCTGAAGACATTCCGCCACGGTCTCCTCGACCGCCTCGCGCGGTCGCGTCGCATCGATCAGGTGTATGCGCTGGGGCTCGCGCCGCGCGAGCGCGAGGTAGCTCGCGCGCACGCGCTCGAAGAATGCCTCGCGCTCCTGCTCGAACCGGTCGCTCGCGGCGCCGCGGCCGCGCGCCCGCTCGAGACCCTGCTGCACGGGAAGGTCGAGCAGCAGCGTCGCATCCGGCGAGAGGTTTCCGTGCACCGTTGCGGCCAATTCATCGATGAGCTCGAGGGGCAAGCCGCGCCCTCCGCCTTGATAGGCGCGCGTCGCATCAGTGAAGCGGTCGCAGATCACCCAGTCGCCGCGCTCGAGCGCCGGGCGGACCAGGTTGGAGAGGTGAATCGCGCGTGCGGCAAACATGAGCAGCATCTCGGCTTGCGGGCCGATGACCTCGCTCCCCGGCGTGAGCACGATCTCGCGGACGCGCTCGGCGAGCGGCGTGCCGCCCGGCTCGCGGGTGAGCACGGAGGGGACCCCGCGCGCGCCGAGCCATTCGTGGGCAAAGCGTGCAATCGTCGATTTGCCCGCGCCCTCGATGCCCTCCAGCGTGATGAAACGGCCGCGGCTCACCGGCGGCTCCGCAGCGTGCCGAGACCGACCGAGGATCGGGAGACGGAGGTGCCCTGCGCGCGCAGCCGCGCGAGGTAGTGCTGCACTGCCAGGTCGTGCTCCGCGAGTGTCGCCGAGAAATGATGGCCACCGTCTCCGTCGCCCGTCGCGACGAAGTAGAGCGCACCCGTCACGCGCGGTTGCACGGCGGCGAGGATTGACTCGCGCCCGGGCAGGCAGATCGGCGTCGGCGGCAGCCCCGTTCGCGTGTAGGTGTTGTAGGGCGTGGCGGCCGCGAGGTCGCGGCTGTGGATCTGGCCGTCGTAGCTTGCGCCGAGGCCGTAAATGACGGTCGGGTCCGACTGCAGGCGCATGCCCTTGCGCAGCCGCTCGATGAACACCCCGGCGATGAGCGGCCTTTCGGAGGCGAGGCCGGTCTCCTTCTCTACGATCGAGGCGAGAATGAGCGCCTGATAGGCGCTCTCGAGCCCGAGCCCGGGCGCGCGCACCGCCCAGGCTGCCGCGAGCACGTGCTGCATCCGCGAATAGGCGAGGCGCAGGATATCGATGTCCGCGGTGCCCGCAGCAAAGCGGTAGGTATCCGGAAAGAAGCGGCCCTCCGGCTGCTCACCGGGATGACCGAGGAGCGCCATCACCTCGGCATCGCTCTTGGTGCGCAGCGTCGAGCGCACGGCGGGGTCGGATTCGAGCGCGTGGCGAAAGTCCGCGAAGGTGCTTCCCTCGATAATGGTGAGCTGCTCGAGCACCACTCGCCCCTCGGCGAGCAGCGTCACGATATCCGCGGCGCTCGCTCGCGCGGGAATCTCGTATTCGCCCGCCTTGATGCTGAAGCGCCGACCGTGTACCCGCAGATAGAGCTCGGTGAGCCGTGGGTGCGCGAGCAGGCCGGCCGCGCCGAGGTGCAGGAGCACGCCGCGCACCGTGGAGCCCGGCTCCACCTCAACGCGCGTCGCGCTCGCGGCGGGACCGGGTGCACGGTAGGCGGCGCTCAACCCCAGGTCCCCGGCAACGAGCGCCGCGGCGGCGGCCGCGAGCACGATCGCGAGCAGCGCGAGGCGCCTAAGCATCGCGTGCCTCCGCGAGGCGGGATACGAGCAGCCGCTGCAGGTGGCGCGTGAGCGGCCCGACGGCGCAGCACCGCCCGTCGAGCTCGCGCACGGGCCAGATCCCGATGCGCGCGTTGGTGAGGAAGATCTCCGTCGCCGAGTCGAGGTCGCCGCGGCCGAGCGGCGCCTCCTCGACGACGATGCCGTCGCTCCTCGCGACGTGCATCACCGCCCGGCGCATCACGCCGGCGACGCCGCAGCGATCGAGCCGCGGCGTACGCACGCGGGGTCCCTGCACGATGAACACGTTGCTCATGGTGCCCGAGACGAGGCTTCCGGAGCTACTGAAGAGGAGCGCCTCGGCGCATCGCGAGCCGCGCAGCTCCGCGCGCGCGAGAACGAGCTCGAGGCGGTTCAAGTGCTTGAGCCCGGCGAGGCGGGGATTCTCCCCCAGCCGCGAATCAGCGATCGCAACCGCCACGCCCGCGCCGCTCCGGCGGGCATCCTCACGGGGCCAGCCGTAGCGCAGGAGGATGCGCCGCGGCTCCTCGTCGCCCCGCGGCGCGTAGCCGCGAGCCGTCGCGCTGCCGCGTGTGTAGAGCACCTTGATGAGTGCGCGCTCGGCCCCGCGCGCCATCTGCTCGATCTCAGCGCGGAGCGCCGCACGGTCCGGCGCGGGCAGGCCGAGGCGCGTGCAGCCGTCCTGGAGGCGCTCGAGGTGGTAGCCCACGAGCCGCGGCCGCGCCTGCACGCAGGCGATCGTCTCGAACAGCCCATCGCCGAAATGCAGCCCGCGATCGAGCACGAGGCGCCCAAGCTCCGCTCCTGCGGCGGTGCGCGGCAGCGGGCGTCCTCCGATCAACAGCCGGTCGGGCGCCTCGACGGAGCGGCGAGTGTGCACGATTCGCCCGGCGCGGGCCCTCACGATGCGAGCTCCCCGGGGAGTTCCTCGAATGCCGCGAGCAGCCCCCGTGCCTTGGCGCGCGTCTCCTCGAGCTCACGCTCCGCAATCGAGTCGGCGACGATTCCCGCGCCTGCTCGGAACCCGAGCCGCCCGTTTGCGAGCGTGAGCGTACGGATGAGAATGTTGAGGTCCATGTCACCCTCGCGGGAGAGGAACCCGAGCGAGCCGGTGTACGCCCCGCGCCCCTGCCCTTCGAGCTCGGCGATGATCTGCATACAGCGGAACTTCGGGCAGCCGGTGATCGTGCCGCCGGGGAACACCGCGCGCAGAGCGGCGATGGGCGTCACCCCCTCGCGCAGCCGTCCGCGCACGTTCGAGACGATGTGGTGCACGTGCGCGTAGGTCTCGGTCACCATGAGCTCATCGACGCGCACGGAGCCCGGCTCGCACACGCGCCCGAGGTCGTTGCGCTCGAGATCGATGAGCATGACGTGCTCGGCGCGCTCCTTCGGATGCGCGACGAGCGCGGCGGTCTCGGCCGCATCGCCGCCCGGAAGCCGCGTGCGCGGGCGCGTGCCGGCGATCGGGCGCGTCTCGACTACCCTGCCCGCGACCCGGATCAGCCGCTCGGGCGAGGAGCTGAGCGCCGCAACGCCGCCCCACTGCGCAAGCGCCGCAAATGGTGCCGGGTTCGCCGCCGCGAGCCGCGCGTAGAGCTCGCCCACGCGCACCGTCGCGGGCGCCTCGCCGTTGCCCGCGGTGAGCACGCGCCACGGTCGCGACAGATTCGCCTGATAGATGTCGCCCGCGCGGATGTACTCCTGCGCGCGGCGCACGCGCTCGATGTAGAGCGCCGGATCCTCCTCCTCGACCGCAAGCGGACGCTGCGGCGGCTGCGGACCCATCGGGCTGCGCAGCCGCCGGGCGGCCGCGTGCGCATCGGCCGCGAGCGCATCGAGCTCTTGGGCGGCCTGCGCTTCCGCAACCGCGAGAACCGTGCCACTCCCACAGAGGTGCACCAACGCGCACGGGGTCCGCAGCGCGAAGGCCTGCCACGGCAGATCGCTCGGCGGCAGCACGAGATGCGGCTCGATCTCGCGTGCGAGCTCGTACCCGAGGTAGAGCGCCCACCCGCCGGTGAAGGCCACCTGCGGGTGCTCGGGCATCGGCTGCCGTGCGATGCGCTCGGCGAGCCACCACTGCTCGAGCGAGGAGAGGAAGTCGCGCCCGATGGGGGCGCCGCCCGTCGCCGCGAGCCGGCCGGACGCATCGAGCCATAGCGCCGCACGCGGACGCGCCGCGAGGATGCTCACCTGCCCGAGCGGGCCGGCGGCGACGCTGTCGAGCAGCACGGGGTACTGTGCGGGATCGGTGCTGGCAAGCTCGCGCAGCACCGCCGGGGGCACCTCGAGCCGGCGCGTGCGAGCGGGACGTGCATCGGGACCGTCGCTCATGGGCCCATTATGCGTCGCGCCGCGCGCGCCGGGCGCGACCGGACTCTCAGCTGAAGCGACGGAAGATCAGCGAGCCGTTCGTGCCGCCGAATCCGAAGGAGTTCGACAGCACCGTCTCGATCCTCATCGCCCGGGCGCTGTTCGGCACATAGTCGAGGTCGCACTGCGGATCCGGAGTACGGTAGTTGATCGTGGGCGGTGCCACCTGATCGCGAATCGCCAGAATCGAGAAGATCGCCTCGACGACTCCGGCCGCGCCGAGCAGATGACCCGTCATCGACTTCGTGGAGCTCACCGCGAGGCGCTTCGCATGATCGCCGAAGGCGCGCTTGATCGCGACGGTCTCCGCCTTGTCGCCAGCCTGAGTCGAGGTGGCATGCGCGTTGACGTACTCGATGTCGCTCGCGCTCACCCGGGCATCGGCGAGTGCGTTCGTCATCGCGATCCGCGCGCCCTCGCCGTCCTCCGGCGGCAGCGTGATGTGGTATGCGTCGCCGCTCATCCCGAACCCCGTGAGCTCGGCGTAGATGTGTGCGCCGCGCCGCCGCGCAAACTCGAGCTCCTCGAGCACTACGGCCCCGCCGCCGTCGCTCAAGACGAAACCGTCGCGCTCGCGGTCCCAGGGGCGGCTCGCTTCCTGTGGGGCATCGTTGCGCGTGGAGAGCGCCTTGGCCTGGGCGAAGCTCGCGAGCCCGCACACCGTAGTCGCCATCTCCCCGCCACCGGCGACAATCACATCGGCGTCGCCGTACTGAATCGTTCGCATGCCAAGGCCGATCGCATGAGTGGAGGTCGTGCATGCCGTGACGACACCCAAGTTCGGGCCCTTGAGCCCGTAACGGATCGAGAGGTGCCCGGAGATCATGTTGATGATCGTCGCGGGAACGAAGAACGGGGAAATCTTGCGCGGGCTCCCGGAGCGCAGGTACCCGCCGTACTCCTCTTCGATCGTCCACAGCCCACCGATCCCGGCACCGCAGATTGCACCGCAACGTGCCGGATCGCTCTTGGCGAAATCGATGCCGGAGTCCGTGACGGCCTGGATGCCCGCGGACACGCCGTAGTGCATGAAATCGTCCATGCGGCGGGCCTCCTTGGGCGAGAGGTACTGGGAGACGTCAAACCCGCGCACCTGCCCGCCGAAACGCACCGGGAACGCCGAAGCATCGAAGCGACTCACGGGCCCGATGCCGCTTCTGCCCTCGAGGATCGCGCTCCAGGCGTCCGCGACGGTGCTGCCGACGGGAGAGATGATACCGAGACCCGTGACGACGACGCGACGTTTGGTCACACGCTACCTGTATCGATTGCGAGCGAGACGAGTCGATGCGCTGAGCGCGAGCGCCCGCCCCGCGCGCGAGCGGAAGAGTCGGGCGGAATCAACTCTTGGTGCGGCGCTCGTTGATGTAGTCGATCGCCTGATGAACGGTGGTGATCTTCTCGGCGTCCTCATCCGGGATCTCGATCTCGAACTCCTCCTCGAGCGCCATGACCAGTTCGACCGTGTCCAGCGAGTCCGCGCCGAGATCGTCGACGAAAGAGGCGTCGTTCGTGACCTGTTCTTGTTTCACGCCCAGCTGTTCGGCAACGATGGCTTTTACTTGCTGTTCAACCGTGCTCATTACGGGGTTTTCCTTCTACGAAGAATGATCCGCGCGCCAGCGGCACGGGCGCGGTATTGTAGGGGAACACCCTTGGGGGTGCCACACGACGAGCCTGCGAGTGGCTGTATTGGTTGGCGAAACCGCCGCGCGCCGCGCCGACCCCGAAGCCGGTCGTCCCGCACGCTGTGGTGATAATCCAACGCAGGCTGCGCGCAGCGCGGGGGATCGTACTCCACCCACACCGCTCCGTCACGGCATGTACAGCCCGCCGTTGACATGCAGCGTCTCGCCGGTGACGTAGGACGCCGCGGGCGAGGCGAGAAAGACAACGGCCGCCGCCACGTCCTCGGGCGTTCCGAGGCGCTGCATCGGGATCTGTCCCGTGAGCGCGGTGCGCTGCTCGTCGTTGAGCGCGCGCGTCATGTCGGTGTCGATGAAGCCGGGCGCCACCGCGTTGACCGTGATTCCACGCGAGGCGACTTCGCGCGCGAGCGACTTCGTGAACCCCAACAATCCCGCCTTGGCGGCCGCGTAGTTCGCCTGGCCGGGATTGCCGGTGAGCGCGACCACGGAGGCGACGTTGACGATACGCCCGCGGCGCTCGCGCATCATCCGCCGCAGGAGCGCCTTCGACAGGCGAAACACGGCCGTCAGGTTGGTCGCGAGCACCTGGTCCCAGTCCTCCTGCCGCATTCGCAACAGCAACGCGTCGCGCGTGATAGCGGCGTTGTTGACCAGCACGGTCGGCAGCCCGTCACCGGCTTGGAGCTCGCCGAGCAGGCTCGCGAGCGAGCTCTCACTCGCGACGTCGAGCACGATGCCGCGGCCGTTGTATCCATGCGACGCCATCTCGGCGGTGATCGCGGCGGCGCCCTCCGCGCTGGTCGAGGTGCCGATGACGCGCGCGCCGGCGCGCGCGAGCGCGTGTGCGGTCGCCCGGCCGATACCGCGCGAGGCCCCGGTCACGAGCGCCACGTCATTCTCCAGCATGGACGGTCTCCGGGTTGCGAACGGCGGCGAGCGCGGCCTCGATCGCCGCTGAGTCCTCGAGCGCGAGGCACACGAGATCCGCTCCGCGCGCGATGCGGCGGTTAAGCCCGGTCAGGACTTTCCCGGGTCCGCATTCGATGATCGCCCGAGCACCGCGGCCGGCGAGCGCGCGCACCGTGTCGTGCCAGCGCACCGGCGCGGCGAGCTGACGGACGAGTAACGCGCGCAGCTCCGCAGGCTCGCCGTGCTCTGTGGCGTCGACGGCGCTCACGAAAGGCACGCGCGGCGCGTGCAGAGTGACGCGAGCGAGCTCCACGGCCAACCGCTCGGCGGCCGGCTGCATCAGGCGGCTATGAGCCGGAACGCTCACGGTAAGGGCGACGGCACGCTTCGCGCCCGCCTTGCGGGCTGCCTCGATCGCCCGTTCGACGGCCGCGCGCTCGCCTGCGATCACGATCTGTCCGGGTGCATTGAAATTCACCGGCTCGACGACGGCACCCTCTGCGGCCACCGCGCAGGCTTGCCGTACCTGCGCCTCGTCAAGCCCGATCACCGCGGCCATTGCGCCGCTTCCGGGCGGCACGGCCTCCTGCATGGCGCGCCCGCGGAGGCGCACCACCCCGACGGCGGCGGAAAAATCGAGTGCGCCCGCGCACACGAGCGCGGTGAACTCCCCGAGACTGTGGCCGGCGACGACACTCGGCAGCGGACCCCCCCGCGCGCGCCAGGTCCGCCAGAGCGCCACACCGGCGGTGAGCATCGCCGGCTGCGTGTTCTCGGTTGCATTGAGCTCCATCTCGGGACCGGCCTGCGTGAGCCTCCAGAGGTCGTAGCCGAGCACGGCCGAGGCCTCCTGAAACGTGCTCCGCACGGCCGGCTCCCGCTCGAGCGAGGCCAGCATGCCGAGCGACTGCGACCCCTGACCCGGAAAGACGAATGCAAACGCCATGAACTCGACGGCTCCCCGAGGACCGAGGCCCCCCACGCCCAAAAGGTGCGCGATTATAGCGGCTTGCGCCGCGTGCCCAGTGCAAGCGCGACGGTGAGACCTCCGAGCGCTCCGTACAGGTGCGCATCGACGACGACCGTCGCTCCGGTGACGAAGGGCAGCGGGCCCACCCACTGCTCGTAGGCGAGCTTGCTCGCGAGCAGCACCGCAAGGATCAAGCCATCCCATTCGCGGCGCTTGAGGTGCGCGAGCGTACCCGCCGCGAGCACGCCATGGAGTGCTCCCGAGGAACCGACGTACCAGAGGACAGTCGAATCACCGATCCAGAGCCCGATATCGATCGCCGCGACGGCCCCCGCCAGAACCAGGACCCAGTCCCTCGGGGTGTAGTCGCGCTCGAACAGTGCCCAAAGCAGCGCCAGCGCGAGGGAGTTGAGCACGGCATGCCAGAGGCTCAGATGCACGAGGTGCCCCGTCACGAGCCGCCACCACTCGCCGCTCGCCACGGCGCCGCGGTCGAAACGCAGCGCGCGGCGCGCCGCATCGCCGCCAATCTCGCTCGCGAGCAGCAGCGCGCAGGCGAGCGCGAGCGCGATGCCATGGCCGCCGTCGCAATTCAGCGACCGCAGCGTGCGGTGGAGTCCTCCTTGGGCGTTCGCGGACATTGGAGGCTCTCTACCACACTCGGGCGCTGCGATGGATGCGATCGAGAGGCTCTCCACAGGATTGCGACACGGCGACCGGCCGGTTAAGGGGCATTTGCTATGATCGAGGGCCACTCGGTTTCTTGCGTGCACCACGGGTGCGAATCTATGACCAGCTCAGCCTCGGCCTTGGAAAACGCTGTCGAATTGCCGCGCGTGCACGCGGACCGCACTCGCTCGGGGGGCTTCACGCTGATCGAGATCATGGTGGTCGTGATCATCATCGGTCTGCTCGCCGCCATGATCGTTCCGAACGTGATCAGCCACGTCGAGGAGGCGCGCGTCGCCAAGGCGAAGCAGGACATCCAGGCGCTCGGCACGGCGCTCACGATGTACCGGCTGGACAATTTCAAGTACCCGACCACCGATCAGGGACTGCAGGCGCTCGTGCAGCAGCCGGCCGATCCGACGATCAGGAACTGGCGTGCCGGGGGTTACCTGCAGCAGGGCGCGAACTCCCTCAAGGATCCGTGGGGCAACGCGTACCAATACGTCTATCCCGGGACCCACGGTGGCCAGTACGACCTGTACTCGCTCGGGCCTAACGGTCAGGAAGGCGGCGCGGACACGAGCTCGGTGATCGGCAACTGGAACGCGGACAGCGCGACGAGCGGCGGGACCGGGACGCCGGCGGGCACGCCCTGAGGCTGGGCGAGCCGCGGTATGCCTCGGCGCGAGGACATGCCGACGGGTGCCGCCGCACCGGCGGGGCAGCGTGCGCGCGGCTTCACCTTGGTCGAGCTGCTCGTCGTGGTCGTGATCATCGGCATCATCGCCGCCGGTGCAGTGCTGTCGCTCTCGGTGCTCGGCTCGGACCGGCAGCTCGACACCGAGCGCGACCGGCTCGTCGAGCTTCTCAACTACGCGCGCGACCAGGCCGCGCTCCAGACGCGCGAGCTCGGCCTGTTCTGCACGCAGGACGGGTACCGGTTCGTCGTCTTCGACCCGCTCACCAACCTGTGGGAGGACTACAGCGGCGACGATGCGCTGCGCGCGCGCGCGCTACCGGAGGGCCTGAAGATCGAGCTCACGATCGAGTCCCACGACGTGGTCCTCAACACGGCGGCGCAAGAGCTCAAGGAGCGCCAGGCGAACCCGCAGGCCTACAAGCCGCACATCATGATCTTCTCGAACGGGGATCTCACCTCCTTCGCGCTCACGCTCGAGCGCGACGGCACCGATCACAGCGCGACGCTCGTGCCCGACGATCAGAACCGCATCAAGGTCCGCGCGGCAGCCGGGAGGAACTCGTGAGACGATGCGGCGGCTTCACGCTCATCGAGGTGCTCGTCGCCCTCGCCATCGTCGCGATCGGCATGGCGGCGGTGCTCGGCACCCTCGGCTCCTCCGCCGATACCGCCTCTTACCTGCGCGACAAGACCTTTGCGCAGTGGATCGCGCTCAACCAGCTCGCCGCGACGCGTCTGCAGACCCAGCCGCCCACCAACGGCTCGAGCGAGGGCGAGCTCGACTATGCCGGGCGTCACTGGCGCTGGCACCAGGAAGTCTCCGACGGGGGCTTCCCGGGAATCCTGCGCATCGACGTGACCGTCCAGCTCGCCGATACCCCGGAGGGCACCAAGGCGCCGTGGATCGGATCGGTGACCGGTGCGATCGGCAACGCCGTCGCGCCGCCGCAGCTCATGTCGCTCTACGAGGAGTACGTGCCGACGCCGCCGGCGACGCCCGAGAACGGCGCGAGCGGCACGGGCGCCAATCGCTTCGGAGCCGGCCAGCCCGGCCTCGGCACCGCATCGCCGACCGGACCGCCGAGCACGGGGGCGCCCTGAGATGACCCGCGCGCGACTGGGTCGCCCCGCGCCGCATGCGCGCCATCGGGCCGGCGGATTCACGCTGATCGAGCTGCTCGTCGCGCTCTTCATCACCGCAATCATCTTCGCGATGGGCTACGGCGCCATCAATCAAGCCCTCGCGGACCGCGACTCCCTGGAATCCCGCCAGCAACGGCTGGTCGCCGTGGAGAACACGGTCCGGATCATGGTTCAGGACTTCACGCAGCTCGCCCCTCGCCCGGTGCGCGACCCGCTGGGCGCGAGCTCTCTGCCCTGTCTCATGGGCAGTCCGAACGGTGTGACGCTCAACGGGACCGGCGCGGCGGCGGGGGGGCTCGGCGCGAGCGCGCTCGGTGGGCCCGCTGGCACAGGCACGCTCGGGGGCAGCTCGAGCACGAGCGCATCCGGCGCGGCGCTCGGATCGGACTTCGCGGACTCCTCGAGCTCATCGAGCTCATCGAGCTCATCGAGCGCGAGCAGCTCGAGCTCCGCGGACGCGAACGGCGTCGATCTCATCGTGTTCACGCGTGCCGGCTGGGCGAACCCGGCCGGGATCCAGCGCCCTGCCCTCGAGCGGGTCTCCTACCGCCTCGAGAACGGCACGCTCAAGCGTTTGCACTGGCCCGAGCTCGACGTGGCACAGGCGACGGATCCGGTGAGCCGGGATTTGCTCGATCATGTGAAGTCGATCACGTTCGCCTACCTCACCGATACGCGCCAATGGACCGACCAATGGCCGCCGCTCACCAACGTCGTTCTCTCGCCGCTCGCCGCGAATCCGACGCTGCGGATGCGGCCGCTCGCGATTCAGGTGACTCTGGAGCTCGAGGACTGGGGCAAGATCGTGCGCATCATCGAGGTCCCCACGTGAGGCGGCACGAGCGGGGCGTCGCGCTCCTCACTGCGATCCTGCTGGTGGCGCTCGGAACGATCATCGCAGTCACCATCGGCTACGAGACCGCGCTCACCGCTGCCCGCGGCGCGGGGGCGATGTGGCTCGATCAGAGCATCCTCGTCGCCGAGGCTGCCGAGGCGATCGCCGGTTACGCGCTGCAGGCAAGCCGCAGCATGGGCACGAGTTCTGGCAGCGGCACGACCACGGGCACCGGCACGGGCGCGGGCTCGCCCGCCGACTCGCTCAACCAGCCGTGGGCCCAGGTCTACGGCCCGGTCGAGATCACCCCCGGCGTGACACTCCAGGCCTCACTCGAGGACCTGCAGGACCGGTTCAATCTCAACAATCTGGTCGATGACCACGGCCAGATCGACCCCAATGCGCTGCAGGCGTTTCAAACGCTGCTGCAGAATCTCGGCCTCGAGACGAAATGGGCCTATATGCTCGCGGATTGGATCGACGCCGACAGCATCCCCGACGGCCCGGACGGCGCCGAGGACAGCGTCTATCTCGCACAGACGCCCCCCTACCGGCCGGCCGATCGCCAGATCACGAGCACGAGTGAGCTGCTCGCGCTTCCGGGCTTCGGGCCGGTGCGCTACGCGCAGCTCGCCCCGTACGTGGCAGCCCTGCCGCGCGGCACGCGGGTGAATGTGTGCACTGCCTCCGGGCAGGTGCTCGATGCGCTCAACCCGACCGGCGAGAAGCAGTGGAGCACGATCGATCCGCAGACCCTTGCGAAGCAGCGCCAGAGTGATGGGTGCTATCCGACGCTGCAGGAGTACCAGGCGCCGTTCCAGAGCTCGCCCGGGGCCGCGAACAGCCTCGGTGTGACCGCCGTCGGGCAGCAGTCGGATTACTTTCGCCTGACGACCATCGTCAACATTGGCAGCGCGCGGTTCTACTTGTACAGTCTCCTGCATCGCGAGCAGAACAAGGTGCACGTGATCCAGCGCACCTTCACGGCGGACTGATCGATGCTCGCGGCGGAATGACCGATGGCAGAGTGGCTTCTCATCCGGCTCCCTCGCGAACCGCATACCGCGGCCGCATGGCTCGTGTGCGACGGCGCCGGGCGCGTGGTCGCTCCGCAGCAGCACGGCCCGCTCGCCCAAGCCGCGGCGCTCGGCGCCGCGCGCCGCGTGTGCGCAATCGTTCCATCCGAGGACGTGCTCATCACGGCGGTCGAGGTGCCGCTAAAGTCGGGCATGAAGGTGCAACAGATCGTTCCCTACGCGCTCGAGGAGCAGCTTGCCGAGGACATCGAGAGCCTGCATTTCGCAGTGGGTAAACATCCCCTGCCCGGGGGCCGCACGCCCGTCGCGGTTGTCACCCGCTCGCTCATGAGCGAGTGGCTCGGGGCGCTGCGCGCCGCTGGGCTCAGCGCGGATGCGCTCTATGCCGCGAGCGACCTGATCCCGGCGAATCCGGGCCAAGCGGTGGCGCTGCTCGAGCAGGACTCGGCGGTCGTGCGCCCCGCGGGCGGTCTGCCGCTCACGTTGCCGTTGAGCGCGCTCGGGGAGGCGCTCGAGCTCATCTCGCCGGCGCCCGGGGAGATGACCGCGCCCGCCGACCGCAGCGGCAGCGGTCTCGTTCTCTATACCGGTGCGGCGGAGTGGCACCAGTGCTCGCAGGAGGTCGAAGCGCGTCGCGAGCGCTTCGATGGGATCAAAGTGCAGCTGCTTGCGGAGGGCTCCCTCGCGCTCCTCGCACAGCGTGTGCCCGCCGCCGCCCTGGAAGCCATCAATCTGCTGCAGGGCCCGTACGGCGAGACGAGCTCGCTCGCGGGCAGCTGGAAGGCATGGCGGCTCGCGGCGGCGCTGCTCGGCGCGCTGATCGTGCTGCACGCGGCGGGCGGCGCGGCCGAGCTCTACTCGCTCCAGCGCTCCGAGCGCACGCTCGATGCCGCGATCGACGACACCTTTCGTGCCGCCATGCCCGGTGAGCACAATGCAATCGACGCACGGCGTCGCATGGAGCGGCGGCTCGCAGCCGTGCGCGCGGGAGCCGAGAGCGAGGGCCTGCTCGCGGCCCTCGGCGCGCTCGCGCACGCCCACTTCGGTGCGGACGGTACGCAGCTGCAAGCGCTCAACTTTCGCGATGGCTCGGTCGACCTCACCATCGCGGCGCCGAATGCGGAGGTGCTCGACCGGTTGAGTCAGAATCTGCGCGCCGCCGGCTGGCAGGCGGACCTCACCTCGGGAACCGCGGCGGGACAACGCTATGAAGGTCACATCCAGATCAGGCCCCGGGCGTAGGCAAGCCCGCTCGCCGGAGGCAACCGCGTGGCTGCGCTGATCGAGTGGTTCGGTAAGCTCAACGAGCGCGAGCGCCGCTTGGTGCTGGCGGCGGCGGCGGTCGCGCTCGTCACACTGTGCGTCGGGCTCTTCACGCTCGATCGCAGCGTCGCGCATGCGCACGTACGCATTGCTCATAAGCAGAGCGATCTCGCCTGGATGCGCGGCGTCGCGCCGCTCCTCGCGCAGTCGGGGCCGCCTCGCAGCGTCCCCTCCTCGCAGCGCTCGCTCATCGTGGTCGTCGACGCCTCCGCCCGCGAAGCGGGCCTCGGATCATCGCTCGCGAGCAGCGAGCCGAGCGGTCAGGGGGGGCTGCGCGTGCGGCTCGACAAGGCCCCGTTCGATACGCTCATCGGCTGGCTCGCGCGGCTTTCCGGTGAGCACGGGGTGCGCGTCGAGTCCGCAACGATCGACAATGCCGGTGCTCCCGGGCTCGTCAACGCGGGAATCGTGCTGAGCGCCGCCCGCTGATGACGCGCGGGGCAACGATCACCGCGGCGGCGGCGGCCGCATTCCTCGTCGTGCTCGTCGCACAGCTTCCCGCCCGGTGGGCCGCACACGCACTCCCGCGGCGCATTGCCTGCTCCGACCTCGAGGGCACGGTCTGGAACGGAGGCTGCGCCGGGCTCAGCGTGAGCGGGATGCCTCTCGGGGATCTCGCCTGGCGAGTCCATCCGCTTCGCTTGCTGCTGCTCCATTTGAGCGCAGCGATCGATCTCGACGGTCCCGATACCCGCCTGAGCGCGACGGTGGATCTTGCGCCGATGGGCGCCGGGAGCGCTGCCGACGTGCACGCAACGCTGCCGCTCGACCATCGGTTGCTCGCGCAGCTTCCGCTTTCCGAGCACGCCTCGTTGCAGGCGAACCTGACGAGGCTCGCCTGGCGCGGGCGACGCGTGACGCGCTTGAGCGGCCAGGTGGAGCTTCGCGGACTCACCTTCCCGAGCGGTGAGCCGCTCGGGGATTACCAGCTGTCGTTCCCGCCCGCTACGGGCGGAGAGCCGGTCGGTCGGATCGCAGATCTCGGCGGTCCCCTCTCGGTCGAGGGGACGCTGCGCCTGACGCCGCAACCGGGCTTCGCCGTGCAGGCGCTGGTCGCGGCTCGCTCCGGCACGCCCGCCGACATCGCGCAGGGCCTGCGGTTCCTCGGCAGTCCCGATGCGCAGGGACGGCGCGAGTTCTCCTTCGAGGGCACGTTCTGAGGCGGCAGTTATGTCAACCCGGCTGCGGAAATCCGTGCGCGCCACGGTCGCCCTCGCGCCCTCGATTGGGGTAGGCTGGTCGGCCCCACGGGATCGCGCATGTCCGAGTCCACCGAGCTCGCCCCCGCTGAGCTCCTGCGCCGCTGGCGCGCGGGGGACAGCGACGCACTGCACCGCCTGCTGCCGCTCGTCTACGAGGAGCTGCGTCGCGTGGCGCGTCATCACTTGCGCGGGGAGCATGCGGCGGCGACGCTCGAGACCACCGCGCTCATCAACGAGGCCTATCTGCGCCTGGTCGAGCAGCCGGCGAAGGATCTGCAGAACCGCTGCCATTTCGTGGCCGTCGCATCCCACCTGATGCGCCAGATCCTCGTCGACCACGCGCGCGAGCGCCTCGCGCTCAAGCGTCAGGGCGGCTATCGCGTCACGCTCTCGGAGGATATGGCGGTCGCGCAGCCGCTCGATGTGGATCTGCTCGCGATCGAGGATGCGCTGGTGCGCCTCGCTCAACTCGATGCCCAGCAGGCGCGCGTGGTCGAGCTGCGCTACTTCGGCGGGCTCTCGATCGCCGAGACCGCCGCCGTGCTCGGGGTCTCGGAGGCAACGGTCAAGCGCGATTGGGCCACGGCGCGCGCGTGGCTGCACCGAGAGGTCCAGCAGGCGAGGACCGGCGAGCAGCGCTAGCGCATCCCGTGCCGAGCAGCGCAGATCAGTCGAGTGGACGCGGCGCAAGCGCCGCCTCGTTGCGTGCCAGCAGTCGCGCAACGGCCGCCGGCTGATCGCGCTCGGAAGCATCGAGCAGTCCGCGGCTTTCGAGATCGCGCCATCTCTCGAGGCTCTGGGTGTAAAGCGCGTGCGCGGCGTTGAGACTGCGCAGCCGCTCGGCATCGCTTCCCTCGCGCTCGGCAAGCTGCTCATCGGCCTGCCCGAGCGCGGCGTCCGAGTCGGCGAACAGGGCGCGCACTTCCGGGTCCTCGCGATTGGCCGCAGCGGAGGCAGCCGCGAGGGTGAGCGCGCGCTCGAGGTGGGCGATTCCCCGGGTGAGCTCGCCCGATTGCGACTCGATCGCACCAATGCGCTCGTAGCCACGCGCCACCAGCCGCCGCGCATGAGCGTTCTGCGGGTCGGCCGTGAGCACGGCCTCGAGCTCGGTGAGGCCGAGGCGATACGACTCGGTCGCATCCTTGGGCTTGCCGAGGCGCTCCTCAAGCTCGCCCACGGCGATCGTCGCCGAGCCCACGAACGTGCGGATCGTCTGATTGTTCGGCTGCTCGTGGGCGAGCGAGCGCATGATCTCGAGGGCGCGCTCGGCCTCCTCGAGCGCGGGGGCGAACCGTCCCTCGCCGGCGAGAATCTGCGCCGCCGCCGAGTGGTCGCCCGCACTGTGGGTACGGACCGCGAGCTCGAGCGCCGGATCAGCCGCCACGATCGTGCTGCGGATCGCGATTGCGCGGAGAACGCTGCGCTGCGCCTCCTGCAGAAGACCCGCACGCACCGCATCCGAGGCGAGGTAGAAGTAGGTGCCGGCGAGCTCATCGAGCACCTTCGGATCGCGCGCGCTTGCATCGATTCGCTCACGCAGCTCTGCCGCCGCGCGATAGCTCGCGAGCGCATCGGAGAAGTCACGCAGGCTTTCGAGCGCGACCCCCACCTGCAGGTAGCTGCCCGCGAGCTCGCGGACCGCGCGCGCATCGCGGGGAGATCCCGCGGCAAGTCGTGCACGGATGGCGAGCGCCTTGCGATAGCTCGCGAGCGCGGCTGCCGGATTGCCGAGATTGGCGTAGTAGCCGTTGCCCTGAACGTCGCCCACGAGCGAATAGGCCTGCGCAAGCTCGCGCTCGAGCGGCGCGTCTCCGGCCGCATCCCGCGCGAGGTTGTCGAGGTATTCGAGCGCATTGCTCACGATCAGCCGCCGAGCGGGTGTCGCGCCCGGAAGGTCGCTTACCGACTCGTAGATCTCCCCCATGAGCGCGTTCGCGAGATGGCGCACGTCCTCGAAGCGTCGCTCGGCGCGCGCGCGCTCACGCTGCGCAACCTGCGCCTCGTTCCAGATCGCCGCCGCCGCACTCGCGAACGCGATCGACAGCAACACACACGCGCTCAGCCCCGCGGTGTGGCGCGCACTGAAGGCCGAGATCCGATAGATCAGGGTATCCGGTCGGGCGATGACCGGGAGGTGCTGCAAATGCCGATGAACGTCGGCTGCGAATTGCTCGGCGGAGCTGTAGCGGCGCTCGGGGTCCGGGTGCATCGCTTTGAGCACGATGTTGTCGAGATCGCCCGCGAGCCGCCGCGCGAGCGCCGCATCGCCGGCCGGCGCGGAGCGCTCGGCGCGCGGCGGCGAGCGCAGCACGATGGCGCTCGGGCGCAGCGGCGCTCCGCGCTCCGTGTGGCCGAAATCCCCCGGCCCGCGGCCGGTGAGCAGCTCGCAGAGCACGATGCCGAGGGAGTAGATGTCGGTCGCGGTGGTGACCGGTGCGCCCTTCAGCTGCTCGGGGCTCGCGTAGGCCGGTGTGAAGAGCCGCACCATGCTCGCCGTCACCGCACCGCGCTCGGGAGGACGCGATTCCTCGAGGATCTTCGCGATGCCGAAGTCGAGCAGCTTCGGCACACCGCCCGGGGTGACGAGGATGTTTCCCGGCTTGATGTCGCGGTGGATGATGAGCCGCTGATGAGCGTACTGCACGGCCGAGCAGACCTCGATGAACAGCCGCAGGCGCTCGTTGACGCCGAGCTCGCGGCCCGCGCAATACTCGTGGATGGGCCGCCCCTCGATGAGCTCCATCACCAGATACGGCACCCCCTCCTCGGTCGTGCCGCCGTCGAGCAGCCGGGTGATGTTCGGATGATCGAGGTCGGCGAGAATCTGTCGCTCGCTGCGCAAGCGGCGCAGCACGTAGCGCGAGCCTTGGCCGGCGCGCACCAGCTTGATCGCGACGGCGCGCCGAAACTCATCGTCCCAGCGCATCGCCCGGTAGACCTCGCCCATCCCGCCCGCGCCGAGCTCCTCGATGATGCGATAGGGCCCGAGCGTCCGCCCGATCAGCGGATCGGCCGGCTCGTCTTCCGGCAACGGGCCCGACAGCCACGCCGAACGGCTGAGGAACTCCTCGCCGGCGGCATCGTTCGCGGCGAGGAGCGACTCGACCTCGACCCGAACCTGCGGATCGGCGGAGGCGATCTGCTCGAGGAGGTCCGGGCGCCGCTCGACTCCGAGCTCCATCGCTTGATGAAGCGCCGATTTCACGCGCTGCCAGAGCTCGGGAGTCATGGTCTGCGCGCCGCCGCGCTCCAGACTGCGCGCGGACCCTCGAGCGGGCGGCGCGGCGGGTCCGGCGTGGACCGTCGGCGCCACATTGCGCCGTAGCTTTGCATCATGCGGAGTTGACGGGACGGTCTTTGCAGCCGCCCTTCTCTTGACCCCGATGATACCAGCGCAGCGCGCCCCCCGGGGCGCCAATTAGTGTCGGGGCGGGTAGAGCGCCCGCGCGGCCGGGAAGTAGAGTGCTGCCCGGGTAGGCAGAGGCTCCAGCTGCTCGGCCAGGCGCGCGGTCCGTGCGAGCCGCCGCTCGCGCCGTTCCTCTGCACCCTCGTGGTCGACTTCGAACGACACGAGCCAACGCACGCCTGCCGCATCGGTGAACGCCCGGTCGATCGTGAGGCTTGCGAGACCCCCGTCGCAGAGTCCACTCAGCGCGAGCGGCGACTCGACCGATTGATGGCTCGCCGCGAAGATCCAGCGCAGCTGCGGCTCGGCAAGACATGCCTCGAGCATCGCGACCGCGTGCGCCGCTTCCGCCTCGAGCGGTGCGCCTTCGAGGCCGAGCCGCACGAGCCGCTCGCGTAGGGGGCGCAGGAGCGCGGTGCTCCCGGGCGCGGGCAGCTCGCCCGCTCGTGCGAAGCGGCGCAACTGGTCGCAGACCACTCGCTCGGCCGGATGGGCCATGCGGGCGGCGAGCTGCGCCGCCTCGTCGCGGGCCGCGCGCTCGTCGCGCGGCACGCCTGTCGGGTCGAGGCGCGGCCCGGGGAGCTGCGGGGGCAGGCTCCAGTCGGCGGTGAGCCGCTGCAGACTTGTGCCGCGGGCTTCCGTGCTGCGGTGCAGCGGAGCCTCGCCGGGGGGCGGCGTCCCCTCGGGCGCGAGGCCCTCGGGGCGGCCCAGCGCCGCAGCAATTCCGGGCCACAGCGCGGCGAGCAGCGTCCCCGATCGCGGAGCGCGCTCAGCGGCGGGCGGTGTGGCGAAAAGGTGTAACTGCTCACGGGCGCGGGTCGCGGCCACGTAGGCGAGCCGCACGCGCTCGTGGGCGGCGCGCCGCGCCTGCAGGGATTTGAGGTATGCGCCGAGCGCATCGTGGCCGCGCCGCGCGAGCGGCGGAATCGCCGCCATGATGAGGTCGCTCCCCGCGCTCGCGCGCGGCAGATCGAGCCAGCGCAACAGCGGCTCGCTGCTCTGGCGCAGCGTGCGGTCGAGTCCCGGCACGATCACGTGGTCGAACTCGAGCCCCTTCGCACGGTGTATCGTCATGAGCTGCACGGCATTCACCGGTGCCTCATCGTGGCGCGCATAGAGCTCCGCGAGCCGCTCCGGAAGGGACAGCGGTCCGCTCCAGCCCGGCTCGGACGACCACCGCGCGAGCGTCTCCAGATACTGCTCGGCGTGCTCGAGGTCGCCGTCGTCGGCACACGCCGCCGGTCCGCCCAACTCGAGCCAGGTTCTCTCGACCCAGGGTGCGAAGGCGAGGCGATTGCGCTCATCGAGCGCGCGTGCGAGCGCCGTGCGCGTGCGCTCGAGCCGCAGGCGCGCATCGGGAGCGAGCTGAGCGAGCGTCGTCGGGTCGTTGATCGCTTCCCACACCGTGCGATGCCGATCGCGCTCGGCGAGCGTGGTGAGATCGCTGAGCGTCAGTCCGCACCAGGGCGCGCGCAGCACGGATAGCCATGCCGTGCGGTCCGCAAGGTGATCGAGGGCGCGCGTGAGCGCCTCGAGATCGCGGACGATCGCGAGGTCGGCAAGCGAGACGAGATCCACCCCGGCCACTCCCAGGCCGGCGGCGCGGAGCGCGGCGACGATCGGGGGGGCGTGCGAACGGGCGGCGAGAAGCACCGCGATGCTGAGCCCGGGCCGCTCCTGCTGGAGCCGCTGCGCGAGCGCGGCAATCGCGCGGGCCTCGGCGTGCGCGCTCGCGGTCGCATGCACGCGAACGACGCCCTGCGCGCGATCTCCATCGCCTGCGCTCGCGGGTCGGTAGCGCACGGCGCTCGCCCGCACGTCGTCGAGAGACGGAAAGCAGGCGGAAAACGTGGCGTTCGTCCATTCGAGGAGAGCCGGGGCGGCGCGAAAGTTGCGCGTGAGGGCGAGCGGCCGTAGCCGCAGGCTCCCGAGACCGTGCGTGAAGGTGCGCAAGAAAAGTCCGACCTCCGCTTCGCGGAACTGGTAGATCGATTGCATCGGGTCGCCCACGAGGAACAGCGTGCGGCCGTCGCCCTCCTCCCATGCCGCCGTGAGTGCCTCGATCAGGCGGTACTGCTCGATCGAGGTGTCCTGGAACTCATCGACGAGCAGGTGGCGAACGTTGGAATCGAGCCGCAGGGCGAGATCGCTCGGCGTCCCCTCCTCCGTGAGCGCACGGCGCGCAGCCGCCGCGACGTAGGCGTAGTCAACGCGGCCGCTCTCCTCGAACAGCACCTCGAGCTCGCTTGCGGCGAGCCGCAGCACGCGCGACAGCGCGGTGAGCGCACGCGCATCCTCGGGCGCCAGGGTCGGACTTGGCAGCAGCGCGAGCTCGGCGAGTCGGTCGCGCGCTGCGCGGACGGACGCGAGGTCCTCGAGCCAGGTGCGCGCCGCGCTTTTCAAGGGCTTGTCGTCCGGCGGAAATCCCTCGCGCCGTGTCAGGGTGAGGCGCAGCTCCCCTTGGTCGGTGAGGGCGAGCTGTGCGAGCCCTTGCCAGTGCCGCAGCTCGAGGCGGCTCGCAGGCGCCGGATCCGAGAGCCAGACTCGCCACGGTCCCGCGCGCGCATCGTCGCCGTCGCTGCGATGCCGAGCGGCCGCGCATGCGAGCCGCACTCCCTCCTCGATCAGCTGCGGTGGGAGCGTGGCCCGCGCTTGTGCGAGCGACTCGGCCGCGATCGCCCGCAGGCTCGCCTGGACACGCTCGCAGAGATCCCAGTCATCCCGACCGTGCTCCCCGGCGTGCGGCCCGCCGAGCGCGAGCAGGTGCGGCAGCCAGTGCCCGCGGACATGGAGCATCTCCGCGAGCAGGCGCTCGAAGCGCGCAAAATCGTTGTCCAGCCGCTCGAAGATGAGATCGATCGACTCGCGCAGCGACGCGTCGCTTTCGGCATCGAGGAGCGTGCGGCGCGCAGCCGCCCGATACAGCAGCCACGGCTGTGTGGCGATCGTCATCTCCCCGGCGCCGCGCGCGGCGACCGGCAGCCGCGAAGCGAGCCAGCGGTTGAGGGAGTCGATCGTCTGGATGCGCAGGCGCCCGGGATCGCGCTCGAGCGACCAAGCGAGCCGCTCGGAATGCTCGCGTGCCGCCTGGGCGAGGCTCGCGAGCGGCTCCGCAACCGCGTCCTCTGCGCTGCGACCCTGGAGCGCACGCACGATCCGCTCGCGCATCTGCGCCGCCGCCTTGCGCGTGAACGTGATCGCGAGGATCTGCTCCGGCTCCTCGACGGTCGCGAGCAGGCGCAGAAAGCGTTGCGTGAGGACCGAAGTCTTGCCGGAGCCGGCCGGCGCCTCGAGAGCGACCGAGCAGTGCGGATCGAGCGCCGCGGAGCGCGCCGCGGCATCGGCGGCTACGCCCGCATCGGTTGGGCAGGCTCGCTCGGCGCCGTCTCTCACGGCGTCAGCTCTTGCGGCTCGATCGACTGGCCGATGCGGCACAGCGTCTGCAGATGGCACACCCGGCACGCGTTCTCCGCGGGGTCGACCGCGGCCTCGCCAGCGAGAAACGCTCGCGCGAGGGAGGTCAGCTGCTCGCGCCAGCGGTCGATCTGGGCGCGCCAGGCCCGTGGGTCAGGCCCCTCCCCACCCGCCACCGTCGCTGCCGCGCTCTGAGCGCCGCCGCCACCGCGGGCGCGCTCGAGCGCCTCGAGCTGCGGCAAGCGCTCGGGCCGGTCGGACAGTCCCCGATAGCGAACCGCGCCATCGCAAAGCTGAACGGTCGCGAGCGCGACGACCGCTCCCGGCACGGCAAGGAGGTATGCGATGAGCTGCGGATCGACGATGCGCTCGCTCAGCCAGCCGGGCGCGCTCGGGCGCCCGGTCTTGTAGTCGAGCAAAACGTTCCCGCGCTCCTCGAGCTCGTCGATGCGATCTATTCTGAGCTCGAGCCGCGCGCCGCCGAGCTCGAGCGTGCACTCTTGCTCGAGCGCGGTCACGCGGAACTCGGGCCGCCGGAGCTCGAGCGCGGCGAGCTCGCGCAGCAGGCGCACGGCGCGCGCGCGCTCGCGGCGCTGCGCCGGCGGCGGGGCGTGCCGCGAGGGCGCGGCGAGCGCGCTCGCGGCCGCCTCCGCGACGCATGCCTCGATGAGAGCGGCGAGTGACGGGTCGCTCGCAGCACGCAGCGCGCGCGAATCGCCGAGGCGGCGCCATAGGAGCTCGAGCGCGCGGTGCAGAAATCGTCCGCGCTCACGGCTGTCGATTCCCGGATGAGGGCTCTCGAGTGGCACGCACGCGAGCCGCAGCTCGGTGTAGGCGCGGAACGGGCAACGGCTCTGGTAGTCGAGCGACCGCGATCCGGACGGCAACGCTCGCAGGCGCGGCCATGGGTTGCCGCGCGAGTCATCGAGCGCCTCCATGCGCCGCGACGCGCGCATCCACCGCGCAAGCGGCTCGTGCCGCTCGCGCCCAGGGAGGCTTGCGCGCGGTGGGAGCGCCGCGAGGAGCGGCGAGGCGAGCAGCTCCTCCTCACCGCTTCGCAGGGGCGAGCTCACGATGAGCTCGTCCGTGCGACAGCGCCAGGTCTCGAGGAGCTCGGCTGCCCCGCGCAGCGCTTGCTGCGGGGTGATCCGGGGAACACCTGCGCGGGCCTGTGCCTCGAGCGGCACGTACGGATCGCTGTGCACCCGCGGCGGCCAGGCATCGGCATGAAGCCCCGTCACCCAGATTCCGGTGTAGCGTGCAATGGGATCAGCGAGCGCCGGCGAGAGGGTGATGGGCACATCGCCGCTCGCCGGAGCGAAGGCGGTGCGCGCTGTCAGCGATTCGAGCGTGCGCAGCGCATCGCGCGCGGTCGCCGCACCGAGATGCGGGCCCGCGCACGCGAGATCACCGAGCGTCTCATCGAAGCGCTCCCGGGCCTGCTGCTCGGCGCTCGTGAGTGCACGGCCGCCCGGCCAGCCGAGCGCAGCGAGCGCCGCGGCAAAGCGACGCGACCACTCCCGGTGAGAAGCCGGCTCATCGAGCGGCGCGAGCGCGCGCTCGGCTGCGCTCAGCGCCTCGCGCAGCGTGGCGGCCGGCGCTGCGAGGCTCGCTGCCGCATGGCCGAGCGCGCTCACGAGCTCTGCCGCGCTCAAGTCGACACCGACCGCCCGGGTGCGAAGCCACGCCTCGATGCGCGCCCGCAGGGTCGGGGCCGGTGCGGACCAGAAGGCGGCGCGGAGCCACGCGCCGCAGTCCTCGAAATCGAGGGTGCCCGCGAGCAGCCGCAGCCCGAGGAGCGCATGGCGCACGAGCGCGTGCTCGCTCAAAGGTGCGCCGGTCTCGAGCATCCAGGCGGGGCGCTCTGGATCCCGATTCGCGAGGCCCGAGGAATCGAGCGCCTCCTGAAAGCCGCGGACCACCTCGGCGCGCCGCGACGCGAGATCCGGCACGATGACGAGCAGACGCGCCGCGGGCGCGGCCGCGAGGCGTGCGCACGCCCAGCGGGCGGCGAGCTCCAGCTCCTCGCCGGCCTCGCCCGCGGCAACGGCTCCCGCCTCACCCGGGGGCCCCTGCGCCCGCTCCGTCCGGATGGAAATCGCGCGTGCCGACCAGGCGGCGACCAGCCGCGCGCGCGCGGCCGTCACTTCGGAGAACCCCGCGAAGGTGAGCGCAGCACGCGGATTCCACGGCTCGAGCGCGGGCGCGAAGTCGTGGCTCGCGAGCGCGCGGGCTGCGCGCGTGCGCGCGGCGACCTCCGCAAGCGCACGTGCAAGGAGCGCCGCCTCGGCGCTGTCACCGCGATCGAGGACAGCGGGCGGAATGCGCCAGTCGCCAAGCAGCCGCGCCGCGCGCCGCAGCGATTCGGGCAAGTGCTCGCGCAGCGGGACCCCGATGCTTGCCGCGGCGCTCGAAGTCGCCGCGCGCCACACGGCCCACTCCTCCGCGGCCTTGAGCGGAGCGCGCTGCAGGACGCCCGCGTCGACGGCCCGCGCCGTCTCGCGCTCGAGCCAGGTGCGGTAGCCGATCACATCGGGGGTGCGCCAGGCGCATCGCCCCTGCTCGATCTGTGCGGTCTCGAAGGCGACCCGCAGTGCGAGCGCGCGCTGCGGAGACGGCGCGATGAGGGTCCCGCCCTGCGCCAATTGCTGCTGAATCTGATGGGCGATCCTGGACAACGCAGGAATTTACGCAGCCGTGCGCGCGGGCCGAGCAGCCCCGCCTAGCGGAAGCGGTTGGCCGCCTCGACCACCTTGCGCGTGCCCGCGCTCTTGCGCTCCACCGCCGCATAGCCCTCGAGCACCTCCTCGATCCGGCCGAAGACGGTCTTGAGGAGTGTCGCGTCCGGAAGCGTGGTGATGCGGAAATGCGTGCGGTACGGCACGTTGAAGCTCACCCCGGGCGCGACCAGCACGTGCTTCTGCTCGAGCAGGTCGAGCGCAAAGCGCTGGTCGTCGAATGCCGGGAGCTCGCGCGGATCCACCTCGACGAACCCGTACATCGCCCCCGGGGGCGGTGCGAGGCGCAGGTACCGGCTCTGCGCAACCGCCGCGAGGATGGCGCGGCGCGATTCGTACAGCCGCCCGCCCGGCGCCACGAGCTCGCGGACGCTCTGGTAGCCGCCCAATGCGGTCTGCACGGCCCACTGCGCCGGGACGTTGCTGCATAGGCGCAAAGAGCTCAAGAGCTCGAGTCCCTGAAGGTAGCTCTCCGCTCCGGGCAGCTTCCCCGAGAACACCGCCCAGCCCACTCGATAGCCGCAGGCGCGATACACCTTCGACAGTCCCGAGAGCGTCGCGCAGAGCGTATCGCGCACCAGCGTCGCGAGCGGCACGAACTCCGCCCCGTCGTAGACCATCTGGTCGTAGATCTCGTCGCTGAAGACGACCAGGCGGCGACTCTCCGCAAGATGCGCGAGCCGCTCGAGGACACCGCGCGGATAGACCGCACCGGTGGGATTGTTCGGGTTGATGACCACCAGCGCTCGAGTGCGCGGCGTGATGAGGCTCGCGAGCTCCTCCGGATCCGGTACGAAGCCGTTCTCCGGGCGGCACGGGTAGTGCACCGCACGGCCGCGATTGAGCGTGACGGCAGCGGTCCACAACGGATAGTCGGGACTCGGGACGAGCACCTCGTCGCCCTCCTCGAGGAGCGCCCGAAGTGTCAGATCGATGAGCTCGCTCACGCCGTTGCCGATGAACACCTCCTCGGCCGTCACGCCGTGCACGCCGCGCGCCTGCTGCTGCATGACGATCGCCTCGCGCGCCGGGAAGATGCCCTTCTGATGGCAGTAGCCTTCCGCGTTCGCGAGGTTCTCGATCATCGCCAGGCGCATCGTCTCCGGGGTGCGGAAACCGAACGCCCCGGGATTGCCGATGTTGAGCGAGATGATTTCGTAGCCCAGCCGCTCGAGCTCGTGCGCACGCCGCGCGAGGCGGCCGCGGATCTCGTAGCGAACGTTGCGCAGACTCGCGCTCGGGCGCAGCCAAGTCTCGGTGCTCATGCGCCGAGAATAGCCGGTCGAGCCGCCGGATGCACGGGCGTGCGTCACCGTCCCTCCGGGGTGAGCTCGCGCCAGCGATGGCACGCGACGAGGCGGCCCTCGGCAGCGCTCTCCCAGGCGGGCGCGCTCTCAGCGCAGCGCGCGAGGGCGTGCGGACAGCGCTCGCGAAAGACGCAGCCGCCAGCAGCCGTGGAGGCAGCTCGCGCCGGCTCGCGCTCGAGGCTCGCGCGCAGCCGCGCAGGCTGCAGGGCCGGATCGGCGATCGGTACCGCGTCGATGAGCGCACGGGTGTACGGATGCAGCGGCCGCTCGTAGAGCGCGCGCGCGGGCGCGAGCTCCATGGAGCGTCCGCGATACAGCACCAGCACCCGCTCGCAGATGCGGCGCACGACATTGAGGTCGTGGCTCACGAACAGGATCGCGGTACCGCTCTCGCGCTGCAGCGCCGCGATGAGCGCAACGATCTGCGCCTGCAGCGATACATCGAGCGCGCTCACCGGCTCGTCGCAGACGAGCAGGCGCGGCGCGAGAATCATCGCGCGCGCGAGACCCACGCGCTGGCACTGGCCGCCGCTCAGCTGGTGTGGGAAGCGCGTGGCCGCGGCCGCTGGAAGACCCACGCGCGCGAGTTGCGCCAAGACGGCGCACGCCCGCGCGGCGGCGTCGAGCTCGGGCCGGTGCAGGGCGAGCGGCTCGCTCACGCTCTCTGCTGCCGTCATGCGCGGATCGAGTGAGCCGAGCGGATCCTGGAAGACGATCTGCAGCTTCCCGCCGAGCGCCCTCAGCTCCTGGCGCGAGAGCGCCTCGAGCGCGCGCCCCATCCACACCACGGTACCGCAGGTGGGTCGGATGAGCTGCAGCACCGCGCGGGCGAGGCTCGACTTGCCCGAGCCGGATTCCCCGACCAGGCCCATGATCTCCCCGGCATGCAGATCGAGGCTCACCGCATCGACCGCGCGCAGCGTGCGCCGGGCGCGGCTCCAGCCGCGCAGCGGGTAGTCCACGGTGAGCCCACCGAGCCGCAACACCACCTCGCGTACCGTCGTTGGCGCCGCAGCGGCCGCTACCAGCCGATCCGCGGCGGGGGCGCCCGGCACCGCCGCCGCGGCCAGCAGCGCGCGCGTATGCGGGTGCTCGGGCGCTGCGAAGATGCGGCTCGCCGCGGCGATCTCGACCAGACGTCCCGCCTGCATCACGGCGATGCGGTGTGCGAGACCCGCGACGACACCGAAGTCATGGGTGATGAGCACGATCGCCATCGCCCGCTCGCGCTGCAAAGCCGCGAGCAGCGCCAGGATCTGCGCCTGCACCGTCACATCGAGTGCGGTCGTCGGCTCATCCGCAATCAGCAGCCGCGGCCCGCACGCAAGCGCCATCGCAATGACAGCCCGCTGGCGCATGCCGCCCGAGAGCTCGTGCGGATACTGCCGCACGCGCTGCCGTGGCGCATCGAGGCGCACCTGCTCGAGGAGCTCGAGCGCGCTCGCCCGTCCCGCGCGCCAGGTGCAGCCGCGATGGCGCACCAGGGTCTCGGCGATCTGATCGCCGATCGTCAGATGCGGCGTGAGCGTGCTCGCGGGATTCTGGAACACCATCGCAACTTCCGCACCACGCACGCGATCGAGCTCTGCACGGCTCGCGCCGGTCAGCGTGAGGTTGTCGAGCCGCGCGACGCCCGAGACCCGCGCACCGGGAGGCTCCAAGCCCAGGGCTGCGAGAAATGCCTGGCTCTTGCCGGCCCCGGACTGCCCCACGACGCCCAGGCATTCCCCCGCACTCACCGCGAGCGTGAGCTCGCGCACGACGGTCACCTCGCCCGGGCCGCTGCCGTAGCGCACGCTCAGGGACTCGAGCGACAGCACCGGTACGCGCGACTCATTCCCCATGGGGGTCGAGGGCATCGCTCAGTCCGTCGCCGAGCAGGTTGAAGCCGATCAGCAGCAGCACGAGGAGTGTCGCGGGCACGAGCAGCATCCACGGGGCCGATTCCATCTCGTTGGCGCCGTCGCGGATCAAGCTCCCGAGGCTCGCAAGCGGCTCCTGCACTCCCAGTCCGAGAAAGCTCAAGAAGCTCTCAAAGAGGATCATCTGCGGCACGGTGAGCGCCGCGTAGACAATCACCGGTCCGAGCACGTTCGGCACCACATGGCGGCGCAGGATGTACGCGGTACCGGCTCCGCTCACGCGCGCGGCCTCGATGTACTCCTTGTGGCGCAGCGCGAGGGCCTGACCGCGTGCGATGCGCGCCATCGTGATCCAGCCCACCGCGCCGATGGATGCGAACAGCACGTAGGGATTTCCCCGCGCGAACAGCGTCGAGAGCGCGATCACGACGAACAGGAGCGGGAGGGAGTTGAGCACATCGACGATGCGCATCATCGCCCCGTCGATGCGCCCACCGAGGTAGCCCGCCGTCGCACCCCAGGCGAGTCCGATGAGCACGCTCACGCTGGTCGCGGTCATGCCGATGGCGAGTGAGATGCGCACGCCGTAGAGCATCCGCACGTATAGGTCGCGGCCGAGCCGATCGGTGCCGAGCCAGTGACCGCTCGCCAACGGCGGGCTCGCGATGTGCTGCCAGTCGAGCTTGTCGTACGCATACGGGCTCAGGCTCGGACCGACCAACGCGAGTGCGGCGATCCCGATGAGGAGCGCCGCGGCAACGCGCAGCGAGCGATCGCGCCGCAATCGCTCCCACGAGCGGCTCCAGGCCCCGCTCGTGAGCGTCTCATCCATGACGCACCCGGGGATCGAGCCACCCGTAGAGCAAGTCGGCGGCGAGATTCGCGAGGAGCGTGAGCGCCCCATAAAGGATGACCATGCCCATGACGAGCGGATAGTCGCGGTCGATCGCTCCATCGACCAGATAGCGTCCCGTGCCGGGCAGCCCGAATACGGTCTCAACCACGAGGGAGCCGGTTACGACGGCCGCAACCGCGGGGCCGAGAAAGCTCACGACCGGCAGCAGCGCCGGGCGCAGTGCGTGGCGCAGAATGACCTGCGCCTCGGGAATCCCTTTGGATCGGGCCGTGCGGATGAAGTCGGCCCGCAGCACCTCGAGCAGGCTCCCGCGCGTGAGCCGTGCGATGTAGGCGATCACCGGGAGCGCCAGAGTGAGCGCCGGAAGCGTGAGGTGGCTCGCGTCGGCCTGCCATCCGCCGGCCGGAAACCATCGCAGCCGCACCGCGAAGACGAGTACGAGAAACGGGGCGATGACGAAGCTCGGCAGCGCGAGCCCGAGGGAGGTGAAAGCCATCGCGAGATGGTCGGCGGTTTTGCCGCGGCGCAGTGCCGAGGCGACCCCCAGGGGAATGCCCGCAAACAGGGCAAGCAGCACGGCGCTCGCCCCCAGAGTCGCGCTGATCGGGAAGCCGCGCGCGATGAGCGCCGAGACCTGTACGTCGCGCATCTTGAGCGATGGGCCCAGATCGCCGCGCAACAGGCCCGCGAGGTAGCGCCCGTACTGCACGGCGAGCGGCCGATCGAGGCCGTACGCCGCTTCGAGGTTCGCTTTGATCTCCCGCGGCAGTCCCTGCTCGGCATCGAATGGGCCGCCCGGGGCGAGCCGCAACAAAAAGAAGACGACTGTTACGATCAGAAAAAGAGTTGGGACGATGGCGACGGCACGGCGCAACGCGTAGGCGAGCATAATGGGGTCAGCGGCAGTATGGGCCCGATGCGCGTGTGCAACACGTTGGACATGCGAGCGTCCGCTTTCTACACTTCCGCACCCCCACAAAAAAGCCGGCACTTACACTCATGGAATCCACCCGTCCCATTCGCGCGCTCATGCGCGGCCTCGACGCGCTCGCGGTCCTCAACCGACGCGATGGAGCGACAGTGTCCGAAGTCACGAGCGAGATCAAGCTCCCTCGCACCACCACTTACCGCATCCTCGAGACGCTGAGCCAGGCCGGCTATGTCTATCGCGACTCCACCGACGATCGGTATCGGCTCACCGTGATGGTGCGCGGACTCGCCGACGGATTCGACGACGAGGCATGGGTGACGCAGATCGCGCGCCCGTGCATCAACGATCTGTGCAAGGAGATCGTTTGGCCCGTGTCGCTGTCCTCGCCGTCGGGCACCTCGATGCTGGTGCGCGATACCACTGATCATGCGAGCCCGCTCGCCGTGGAGCGCCTGAGCGCGGGATACCGCATCCCGCTGCTCACGACCTCCTCCGGACGCGCGTATCTCGCATTCTGCTCCGCCGAGCAGCGCGATTGCCTGCTTGACATTCTGAGCCGCTCGCAGCGCGAGGAGGACCGCCTCGCGCGCAGCCGCTCCGAGGTGGACCGGATCCTCGACGAGACGCGCGAGCAAGGCTTCGCCACGGCCGTGCGCACGCGGCGCGTATCCGAGGAGATCGCGATGGCCGTGCCCGTGCTCGTCGAGGAACGCGTGCTCGCGACCGTTGCCGTACGCTACGCCGCCTCCGCGGTCCCGCAGCGAACCGCGGTGGAGCGGTTCGTGCCCCGCCTGCGCGACACGGCACACCGCATCCGGGTAAAGTTCGTCGAGCAGCAAAGCAATCCTCCGCACCGCGCCGCTGCGAACGCCGCCTAGCGATGCGCGCCGCGACCGACCGGAAATGAAGCGGATCCTGGTAGGCATCAAGCGCGTCGTCGACTACAACGTGCGCGTTCGCGTCAAGCCGGACGGCACGGGCATCGCCACGGAAGGCGTGAAGATGAGCATCAATCCGTTCGACGAGATCGCGCTCGAGGAGGCGCTGCGGATCCGCGAGCGCGGCGCCGCCGGCGAAGTCGTCGTCGCGAGCATCGGCACGAGCGATTGTCAGCAGCAGCTGCGCACGGCGCTCGCGATGGGCGCGGATCGCGCGCTGCTCGTCGAGACCGCATCGCCCGGTACCGATGCGGAGCTCGAGCCTGCGACGATCGCCCGCATCCTCCTCGCGCTCATTGAGCGCGAGCAGCCGTTCATGGTGATCCTCGGCAAACAGGCGATCGACGATGACAACAGCCAGACGGGCCCGATGCTCGCCGCCCTCTGGGACCGGCCGCAGGCCACCTTCGCCTCCAGGATCGAGTTGCGCGGCGAGCAGGCGACGGTCACACGCGAGGTCGATGCCGGCCTGGAGACGATCGAGGTTGAGCTTCCGGCGGTGTTCACGACGGATCTGCGCCTCAATGAGCCCCGCTACGTGAAGCTGCCGGAGATCATGAAAGCGAAGAAAAAGCCCCTCGAGACACTGAGTCTCGGCGCCCTCGGAATCGAGCCGCGTGCGCGGGTGCGTGCCGTGCGCTACGAGCCGCCTCCGCAGCGCCAGAAGGGGATCCTCGTCAAGGACGCCGCGGAGCTCCTCGCGGCGCTGCGGCACAAGGGGCTCCTCTAGTGGCGGAGATTCTCGTCGTCGGGGAGCACGACGGCAGGACGCTCAACCCCAGCACGGCCAAATGCGTGACCTGCGCGCGGGAGCTTCCCCAACCGCGCGTCACGGTGGTGGTGTGCGCGGCGGATGCCTCGGCGGTTGCGGCACAGGCCGCCGCAATCGCAGGGGTCGATCGGGTCGTGAAAATCGAGCACCCGGCGAACGCGCACCCCATTGCCGAGATTCTCGCTCCGCAGCTCGCCCAAGCGGCACGCGGCTTCACGCACGTGCTCGGACCTTCGACGACGTTCGGCAAGGATCTGATGCCGCGCCTTGCGGCACTGCTCGATGCCCCGCAAGTGAGCGATATCATGGCGGTCGAGGGCGCGTTGCGATTTCGCCGCCCGGTCTACGCGGCCAACGCGATTGCCACGGTCGAGCTCGAGCGCGCTTCCCAGGTCGTGGGCACCGTGCGCACGGCCTCGTTCGCCGCTGCGCCCGCGGGCGGCACGGCGGTGATCGAGTCGTTACAGCTCGAGCTGACGCTGCCTAGCCGCACGCGCTTCCTCAAAGTCTCGGAGGCCGCGAGCGACCGGCCGGATCTGCAGACCGCCCGGCGGGTCGTCTCCGGGGGACGCGCACTCGGCAGCGCCGAAGGCTTCCGGATCCTCTACCGGCTCGCCGGCCTGCTCGGCGCGGCCGTCGGCGCCTCGCGCGCGGCCGTGGACGCCGGCTACGCTCCGAACGAGATGCAGGTCGGTCAGACCGGGAAGATCATCGCCCCGGAGCTTTACATCGCCGTGGGCATCTCGGGGGCCATCCAGCACCTCACGGGCATCAAGGACGCGCGCACGATCGTCGCGATCAACAAGGATGCCGAGGCGCCGATCTTCGAGATCGCGGATATCGGGCTCGTCGGCGATCTCTTTCAGATCGTGCCAGAGCTGGAGAAGCTGCTCTCCTGACCCCTCGCTCTGCGCGTGGAGTGCGCGCGGACTGCGCTTTCGCGACTCCCAGACTCCCGATTACAGGCTCCCGAGTATGTTCTCGGCCGCCGAGACCTTGAACTCTCCCGGTGCCTCGATGTGCACCTGCTTGGCGATGCCGTCCTCGGCGACGATCGCAAAGCGCTGACCGCGTGTGCCCATGCCGAAGCGGCTCGCATCCAGGGTGAGGCCGAGCGCCTTGGCGTACTCACCGTTGCCGTCGGCGAGCATCAGCACGCGGTCGCCGACACCGGAGGCCTTCCCCCAGGCGTTCATGACGAACACGTCGTTCACGGCCATGCAGGCAATCGTGTCGACGCCCTTCGCCTTGAGCTGGTCGGCCAGCTGCACGAAGCCCGGAAGGTGCTTCGCGTCGCAGGTCGGGGTGAATGCACCGGGAACCGAGAACAGGACGACCTTCTTTCCCTTGAAGAGCTCCTCGCTGGCGAGGTCCTTGGGACCGTCCTTGCTCATCGTCTTGAAGGTGCCTTGCGGCATCCGATCGCCGGCCTTGATCGCCATGGGGTGGCTCCTGATCGAGCTAGCGGTTCGCGACCCGGCTGTCCGCCGAGCGTGCGTGCAGGCTCCAAAGATTGGCGAGGCGCACGAGCGTCGGATCGCCGCTCACCTGGCGGAACGTCCGCACCGCCTGGTCGCGCTTGCCTGCCTTGAACTCGGCAATGCCGAGCAGCAACGTCGTCTGCGCCGGATTCTTCACGCTGCCCTTCATGAGCCCCTCCTGCAGCGCGTCGACCGCTTTGTCGTACTGTCCATAGCTCAGGTACGCAAGCCCCAGTGCGGCATCCTTCTCGCCGCTCGCCGCGGCCGATGCGCTCTTGGCGAGCTCGTCGAGGGATGCCTGGTCGGCAGCGGATTGCTTTTTGGCCGAGGCGAGGAGCCGCTCGTTGCGCTCGCGATCGCGCTGGTCGGTGAAGGCATTCTTCGCGAAGCCCCGCTCGAGCGCCTGCTCGGCCTCCCCGGGCGATCCCGCCTCGAGCGCGAGCTGTGCCATCTCGGTGTACTGCTGGCCCCGTGTCATGGCATCCACGGCGTAGGCGAGCCGGTAGATATTGAGCAGGTCGGTGTCGCTGCTCTCCGCGGTCTTCGAGTTGAAGAGCGTATCGACCAGGTCCTGCCAGTACTCGGGTCTCGGGTAGTAGGTGACGAGGTGCTCGAGCGAGCGCTGAATGCAGCTCTGATCGCTGATCTTCACGCACGCGTTGAGGACGATCTGGAGCAATCCCTCCTTCGGCGTCTCTCCGTGCTTGATCTCATCGCCCACGAGCGAGTCGGTGAAGCGGCGCGCAGCTTGAAAGTCCCCCGACACGTAATAGGATTGGCTCACGATCAGGTACATATCCGAGGGGGCTCCCCCGGCCTTGATCGCCCGCTCGCCCCACTGGGCCGCCTTGCTGTAGTCCTTGAGCTGGTAGTAGATCGTCGCGAGGTTCTGCACACGCTTGGTGGCTTCCGCAGCCGGCGTGTACCCATCGCCGATCAGGGCTTCGAACCGCTTGGCCGCCTCCGCCAGATTGCCCGTCTTCACGTACGCGAAGGCCGCGAACTCGTTGACGACGTGCGTGTCGTAGGCGTTTTTCTTCGGGTCGGCTTCGACCTTCTGCAGCTCCGCGAGCGCAGCGCGGTACTCTCCCGCGTTGAGGTCCTTCTGTGCCGCCTGAAGCGGCTTCGCCGCCTCCCGCGTGACCATCGGCTTTTTCTCGTCGGCTCTGGCCGTAGCGGTCACGGTGAGGCTCAGGGTCCCGATCGCGACGACCGCGCAGAGAGACTTCAATTGGAGCTTGGACTTGGTGTTCATGAGGGGTACAGGGGGCTTGAGCCTCACGCGCGGGCTATTGGCTGAATTGAGCGACGTTGACGAAGCCGATCTTCACCATGTGGTTGCGCTGCGCGGCTGCGAGCACCTTGGCCACGATGTCGTACTTCGCGTGCGGATCGGGCCGCAGATGGATCTCCGGCTGCGGGTTCTTGTCAGCCTCGTCGCGGAAATACCCATCGAGCGTATCGATGTTCTTCACGACGTTGCCGTTCCACACCACCGTGCCGTCGAAATCGATCTCGAGGTCGATCACCTCGGGCCGCTCGTTCGGCGGGGGCGGATTATTGGCGTTCGGCATATCGAGCTTCACGGCGTGAGTCATGATCGGCAGCGTGATGATGAGCATCACGAGCAGCACCAGCATCACGTCGATCAGCGGCGTGGTGTTGATGTCGCACATTTCCTCGCCGCTGCCGCCTACCTGCATTGACATGGTCGGAGATCTCCTTAACCGGCAGCCTCAGTGCTGCATCGAGAGGAACCGCGCGAGGCTGTTCTTATCCGGCTCGGTGATGAAGCCCACCTTCACGATGCCACCGCGCTGGATCGCATAGAGCACCCGCCCGATCGAGGCGTAGCGGGCATCCCGGTCCGCGCGAATGTGGATCTCGGGCTGGGGCTTGATCACCGCCGCCTGCGCCACCTTCGCGATGAGAGCGGCCGAAGTCGGCACCAGGTGCGTATCCCAGTAGATATCCCCGTTCGCCGTCACCGCGATGGTGATGTTCTCCGGCTTCGTCTGCGTCGGGATGTTCACCGCGCTCGGCAGGTGCACGGGGATGGTGTTTCTGATCACCGGGATGGTGATGAGAAAGATGATCAGCAGCACCAGCATGATGTCGACGAGGGGCGTCGTGTTGATGGTCGCATTGAGCGACCGCTCCTCGTCGTCCGGCGCACCGATACTCATTGCCATAGGAGTCGATTCCTCGATGGAGCGTGACCCTGACCGCTGCGGGCAGGGTCGCGCGCTCTGGTTCGCTGCATACCGGACTCGGGCTTACTTGCGTCCGACGGCAGCCGCGGCCGGCGCGCTTGTCGCCGAGGCGGAAGCGGGCCGCGCAGCAAGATTTTCGGCACCACCGACGCGGGCGCCGCCTATGAGATAGGCATGGAGGTCGCTCGCGAAGTTCCTGAGCCCCTCGAGCACCAGCTTGTTGCGGCTGACGAGCCAGTTGTATCCGAGCACCGCTGGCACCGCCACGATGAGGCCGAAGGCCGTCATGATGAGCGCTTCGCCCACGGGGCCGGCCACCTTGTCGATGCTCGGCTGACCGGACAGGCCGATCGACACGAGCGCGCGGATGATGCCGACCACCGTACCGAACAGACCGACGAACGGTGCGGTCGAGCCGACGGAAGCGAGCCACCCCATTCCGCTCTGCAGGCGCGTGCTCGCGTTGTTCACGGAGCGCTGCAGGGACATCGTGATCCACTCGTTCAAGTCGATGCGGTCGGTCAGGCGGCCGTCGTGGTGCGACTGCGCCCGCACGCCCTCTTCCGCCACCTGGCGGTAATCGTCACCCTTCTTCAGGCGCTCGATGCCGTCCTTGACCGAGGGGGCAGTCCAGAACTGCTTCTCGGCGATCTTGCCGGATTGCTTGAGCTTTCGCTGGTCCCACAGCTTCGTCAGGATCACGTACCACGAACCGAAGGACATGATTGCGAGCAAGATGAGCACGCCGTGAGAGAGCGGATCACCGTTGGTGACCAGCGCGCCTACGCCGTATGGATTGGTAACTGCTGCGGTCGGTGTGTTTTCCATGGTTTCCTCGATCGTAAAAGCCGAGGGGCGCCATGATGCGCCCCTGTCAAAAGCCGATTCGACTCAGTCCGTCAGCTCGAACTTCACTCTGAACGCCGTACACCCTGGGACCGGTCTGCCGTCTTCGGTCTCGGGGTTGTAGCGCGCGTGGGAGGCGTACTTCACCGCCGCCTCATCGAGGCGTGAGGAGCCAGAGGTGTGCTGGATGCTCGGGCTGCCGTCGAGACGCCCCTCGGAATTGACACACGCGCGGACGATCGCGGTGCCCTGCTCCTCGAGGCGTCGGGACGTGGGAGGGTAGTAATCATTGGGGTCGCCGGAGCGGCGCATGTCGAGCGAGGCGACCCTGATCACCGCGTGGTGCACCGGCCGCGGCGCCGGCGGGGCCCTCCGTACCGGCCGATTGGTCACGTCCGTGATCGCGGTGGAGTTCGTCTCGACCGGAACGTTGATGGCCACTTCCGGCGGCGGCACCTCGACCGGCGGGCGCTCCATCTTGGGCGGCGGCGGAGGCGGAGGCTGGTCGCGCTTCTGCACCTCCTGCACGATGTCGGTCTGGATGGGCGGGGCGACGATGTTCAAGACTCGGTTGGCGAGACCGGAGGAGAACGCGAGAACGATCATCACCTGGACGCCGGCGGCAACGATGAAAAC
The DNA here is from genome assembly GCA_035523875.1 of Steroidobacteraceae bacterium. Lineage (GTDB taxonomy): Bacteria > Pseudomonadota > Gammaproteobacteria > Steroidobacterales > Steroidobacteraceae > JASHUC01. The sequence goes on along the minus strand of DATKPY010000011.1, from coordinate 18,137 downwards.
GATCGCGCGCCGGGAGAAGTACTGGCTGTTGTGCTGTGTGTAGGCGCTCATGCTTAATAAGGAATTCGATCGCTGGCTTCGGTTACCGCGGCGCCGGGCTCAGATTCCGGTCGCCGGGCAAGCGAGGCAAAGTAGCTACGTTTTGACCTCCGCGCAAGTCCGAGGTGCCGCTCCACCGGCTCGCTCCCGACCGCGTGATCCCTGTGCGATTCTCCGAAGCCACTCGATCCGCCGTAGCGAGCATCGTATGGGCATCCCCCAAAGTTAGTCTGCTGTCAGGCGCTCAAGGGATCTCCCCGCGGCGCGACGAGCCGCGCGCTATCGTGCGCGCGGGCCCGGCAGTGACGTGTGTCGACCGAACTCTAACCGCTGCCTCGCGCACTGACAACTCCGCTCCCGCTCAGGACCGCAACTTTGGTCCGCGATGGTGCACTTTCCGGGCCCATTTCGCGGATTGCACCTGCAGCGCGCAACGGCAGCGGGCGGCGCGCGCTGGAGCACGCACGCCCGGCACGCGTCATATTCCGCCGCTCAAATGCGGCTGCGCGCTCACCCCAAGCGCGCGCGAATCATGCGGTAGAGCGCGCGGATGCACTGGGCCTCGGCACCGACGGGCCTTCCGGGGCGCTCCTTCGCGTTCCACGCGTAGAGATCGAGGTGCAGCCAGTTGCGGGTCGCGGTAACGAATCGCTTCAGAAAGAGCGCTGCAAGGATCGATCCCGCGAACGGCGAGCTCGCAACGTTGCTCACGTCGGCGATCTTGCTTGCAAGCTCATCGTCGTAGCCGGCCCACAGCGGCATCGGCCACACCGGATCGCACTCCGCATCCCCGCAGGCACGCAGCTCCGCAAGCAGCGCCTCCTCCGCGGAGTACGCGGCCGGCAGCTCCGGTCCGAGGGCCGTGCGCGCGGCGCCGGTGAGCGTTGCCAGGTCAATGAGGAGCTCCGGCCGCTCGCGATCGGCCTCCGCCAGCGCATCGGCGAGCACCAGCCGCCCCTCGGCATCGGTGTTCCCAATCTCGACCGTGAGCCCCTTGCGCGAGCGCAGCACGTCGCCCGGTCGGTAGGCGCAGCCGTCGATGCTGTTCTCGACGCAGGGGATGAGCACGCGCAGGCGGAGCGGTGCTGCGAGCGCCATGAGCAAGCTCGTGAGGCCGAGGGCGCAGGCGGCACCGCCCATGTCCTTTTTCATGAGCAGCATCGCCGCTGCGGGCTTCAGATCGAGCCCGCCGCTGTCGAAGCACACGCCCTTGCCGACGAGCGTCACGCGCCGCGCCGCGTCGTCTCCCCAGTTGAGGTCGACGAGACACGGAGCGCGCGGACTGCCGGCGCCGACGGCGCGGATGAGCGGATAGTCGCGCGCCGCGAGCTCGCTCGCGGTCAACACTTCGGCGCGCGCGCCGAAGCGCGCGGCGAGGTCCACGGCCGCCTGCGCGAGCTCCGCGGGTCCGAGGTCGTTGGCCGGCGTGTTGATCAGATCCCGCGCGAGATCGCTCGCCCGTGCGGCCGCCTCGACGTAGGTCAAATCCGCAGATGCGGGCGCAAGGAGCGTCGCCCGCGGCGCGGCCGGAGCGCTGCGATAGCGGCCCATGCGGTAGGCCCCGGTGAGCCAGCCAAGCGCAAATTGAGTCGCGGCGCCCGAGGGCAGCTCGCGCGCGAGCGCGTAGGTGCCGGGGGGCAGCCGCTCGGGGAGCCCGGCTGCGTGCCAGAGGGTGATCTCGCGCGGGGTGCGCACCGGCCCGAGCCCCGCCACCGCGCCCGCCAGTTTGCCGTCCGCGCCCGGGAGCGTCAGCACTCGATGCCGCTCGGCCTGAAAGCCGTGCGCGCGCACCCAGTGCGCGAGCGCGGGCGGCTGCTCGGCGAGCCAAGCCGGCAGTTCAGCCTCCGTAAGGAGCCAAAGCGGGCGGCTGTCGCTGCCGTCCACTGTGAGCAACGTCTCGGCGTTCACGTTCCGGGAATTTGTAACGGTGCTTTGCGGCCCGGCGAGTGCGCCCGGTCAATTGACAGCCCGGAGCAGATTGTGCTCCTATCGGCGTTCTACGGAAACGGTTCGAGCTCGAGCGTGTTTGCCATGACGACCCCCGTTCCCTCCAGCAGCTCTGCGCGCGCCCCATCGGGCGAGCGCGCACTGCTTCTTCTGGGACTGCTGCTCCTTAGGGAGCAGGCCGGTGCGGGCGCGTCGCTAGCGTAAGCAAACCCCGAAAGCGACGGCGGATCTCAAAAACCCCGCATCGGCCCAAAAGAAGGGGCGGATGCGGGGTTTTTTGTGCTTGGCTTGCCTGCCCGCGGGGCAGGCGCCTTCGAGTTCAACATGGGGAGCGTAGCGATGAAGTTGTATTCGCAGAAGGACGTCGACAAGAAGGCCCTCCGCGGGGCGCGGATCGCGGTGCTCGGCTACGGCAGCCAGGGCCGCGCGCATGCGCTCAATCTCAAGGACAGCGGCTACGACGTGATCGTTGGCGTCCGCAAGGGCGGGGATGGCTGGCGCAAGGCGCGCCACGACGGGCTCGCGGTCGCGCCACCGGAGGAGGCCGTCGCGGGTGCCGAGCTCATCGCCATGCTGGTACCCGACCTTGCGCAACCGGAGCTCTACCGTGCCGTCTCGCGTGCGCTCAAGCGCGGAGCAACGCTGCTCTTCGCCCACGGATTCAACATTCACTTCAAGCAGATCCGCCCACGCAAGGATCTCGACGTCGTTCTGATCGCACCGAAGGGTCCCGGGGACCTGGTGCGCCGCCAGTACCAGCAGGGCCGCGGCGTACCCTGTCTGATCGCCGTAGCTCAGGATGCGACCGGCCATGCTCACGCCAAAGCTCTCGCCTATGCGCACGGCATCGGTGGCACACGCGGCGGCGTGCTCGAAACGACGTTCGGGGAGGAGACCGAGACCGATCTGTTCGGGGAGCAAGCGGTGCTCTGCGGCGGCGCGACCGAGCTCGTCGTCAAGGGGTTCGAGACCCTCGTCGAGGCGGGTTACCAGCCGGAGGTCGCCTACTACGAGTGCCTCCACGAGCTCAAGCTCATCGTCGATCTGCTCCACGAGGGCGGCATCGCGAAGATGCACAAGTTCATCAGCGAGACGGCCAAGTACGGCGACCTCACCCGCGGTCCGCGCATCGTCGACAAGCACGTCAAGCGCGAGATGCGCCGCATTCTGAAGGAGATTCAGAGCGGCAAGTTCGCGCGCCAATGGATCAAGGAGAACGAGACCGGCCGCCGCAACTACAGGAAGCTGCTCAAAGCCGACCTCAATCGTCCCGTAGAGAAGGTGGGCGCGGTCCTGCGGGCGCGCATGCCCTGGTTGAACGAGCGCCGTGCCTGAGCGCACGGACCACCCCTCAAGGAGCATCCCATGGCTTGCGATCCAGAACGCGTCATCATCTTCGACACCACGCTGCGCGACGGGGAACAATCCCCGGGCTGCAGCATGACCCAGCCCGAGAAGCTGCGCGTTGCGCGCGCCCTCGCGGAGCTCGGCGTGGATGTGATCGAAGCGGGCTTTCCGGCCGCCTCGCGCGGCGACTGGGACAGCGTCAACGCCGTCGCGCGCGAAGTGGGCGGACCGATCGTCTGCGGACTCGCCCGCTGCAACCGCGCCGACATCGAGCTCGCGGCGCAGGCGCTGCGCCCTGCTCCGCGCCACCGCCTGCACGTGTTCCTCGCGACGAGCGCCATCCACCGGCAGTACAAGCTCAACATGGCCCAGGAGGAGATCGTGCGCAACGCCGTGGAGGGCGTGCGCATCGCGCGCGAGCTCTGCGAGGACGTCGAGTTCTCGCCCGAGGACGCCTCGCGCACCGAGCTCGAGTTCCTCGCCCAGGTCATCGAGGCGGTGATCGAGGCCGGGGCATCCACGGTCAACATTCCCGATACGGTGGGCTATACCGTGCCCGATGAGTTCGCGGAGCTGTTCCGCTACTTGCGCAAGAACGTCCGCGGCATCGAGCGCGTGCGGCTCTCGGTCCACTGTCACGACGACCTCGGCATGGCGGTCGCGAACAGTCTCACGGCGGTCGTCGCGGGCGTGCGCCAGATCGAGTGCACGATCAACGGCATCGGCGAGCGCGCCGGCAACTGCTCGCTCGAGGAGATCGTGATGGCGTTGAAGACGCGCGAGACCTTCTTCAACGTGCGCACGGGCATTCAGACGACGAGGCTCTATCCGACCTCGCGCCTGGTGGCGAGCATCACCGGCCAGCCCATTCCGCGCAACAAGGCGGTGGTGGGCGAGAACGCCTTCGCGCACGAGTCGGGTATTCACCAGCACGGCATGCTCCGCCACCATTCGACCTACGAGATCATGCGTCCCGAGGACGTGGGTCTGCCGCGCAGCAGCCTGGTGCTCGGCAAGCACAGCGGACGGCACGCACTGCGCGAGCGAGTCCGGGCCCTCGGCTTCGAGCTCGAGGAAGCGGAGTTCAACCGGGTGTTCGCGGAGTTCAAGGCGCTCGCGGACAAGAAGAAGGAGCTGTTCGACGGGGACATCGAGGCGCTCGTGCTGCGCGCGGAGCACGGTGCGAGCGGACCGTGGGAGCTTCTCGATCTGCGCACTGTCGCCGACAGCCGCAATCCCGCCGAGGCGGTCGTGCGGCTCGCGCATGCCGACGGACGCACCGTCGAGCAGGCGGCGAGCGGGGATGGACCCGTCGACGCCGCGTTCAAGGCAATCGAGGCGGCAACGGGCGTGAGCGTGCAGCTGCGCAAGTTCGAGCTGCACGGAGTCACCGGCGGCGAGGACGCGCAGGGCGAGGCCGTCGTCTATGTCGAGCACCACGAGCGTACCTACCGCGGCTCGAGCGTGAGCACGAACATCATCGAGTCGAGCACGCGCGCGTTTCTCGAGGTCGTGAACCGCATCGAGCTCGCGCAGCGCGCCGGAGTGCGCGTGCGAGAGGAGCAGGAAGCCGCGCGGGCGGCGCAGGCCGCGGTGTAGCGGAGAGCACGAGCGATGAGCGCGCCGAAGACCTTGTTGCAGAAGCTCTGGGAGCGGCACGAAGTGGCCGCCGAGACCACCGACACCCCCGCGATTCTGTACATCGATCTGCACCTCGTGCACGAGGTGACCACCCCACAGGCCTTTGCGGAGCTGCGCGCCCGGGGGTTGCCCGTGCGCCGTGCCGACCTCACGCTCGCGACGCTCGACCATTCGACGCCGACGCGCACCGAGCAGGTCTTCGGCGGGGCCCCCATCACGATCGAGTCGGCTGCGAATCAGGTGCGCGAGCTCGAGGCGAACTGTGCCGCCTTCGGCGTGGAGCTTCTCGGGTTGCGTGATGGGCAGCGCGGAATCGTGCACGTGATTGGCCCCGAGCTCGGGCTCACGCAGCCGGGAAAGACGATCGTGTGCGGGGACAGCCATACGAGCACGCACGGCGCGTTCGGCGCCCTCGCCTTCGGCATCGGCACGACCGAGGTGGGCCACGTGCTCGCGACGCAATGCCTGCTGCAGCGCAAGCCGCGCACGTTCGCGATCGAGGTGAACGGGCGTCTCGCGGCGGGCGTCACGGCGAAGGATCTGATTCTGTCGATCATCGGCCGTATCGGCGTCGCGGGCGGTACCGGACATGTGATCGAGTACCGCGGCGAGACGATCGCGGCGCTCGACATGGACGAGCGGATGACCGTGTGCAACATGTCGATCGAGGCGGGTGCGCGCGCCGGGCTGATCGCCCCGGATGAGACGACGTTCAGCTATCTTCGCGGCCGGCCGCGCGCACCCCGGGGGGAGGCGTGGGACCGGGCGCTCGGGGAGTGGCGTACGCTCGTGAGCGACGCTGCGGCGAGCTTCGACCGGGTCGCGACCTTCGAGGCCTCCGGCGTCGAGCCGATGATCACCTACGGCACGAATCCCGGCATGAACGTCCCGGTCACCGGCTCGGTGCCGGCGACCGGCGGTGATCCGATCCTCGAGCGCGCCTTGGCGTACATGGGGATCGAGGCGGGCGCGCCGCTGCGGGATCGCCCGGTCAACGTCGTATTCATCGGCAGCTGCACCAACTCCCGGCTCTCGGACCTGCGCGGCGCGGCGCGGGTGCTGCGTGGGCGCAAGCTCGCCAAGGGCGTGCGCATGCTGGTCGTCCCGGGATCGCAGCAGATCAAGGCCGCGGCGGAGGCCGAGGGCCTGCATCGGGTGTTTCTCGATGCAGGCGCCGACTGGCGCGAGTCCGGATGCTCCATGTGCATCGGGATGAACGGAGACACCGTGGCGCGCGGGGAGTATTCGGTGAGCACGAGCAATCGCAATTTCGAGGGCCGACAAGGCGCCGGGAGCCGTACGCTCCTCGCAAGTCCGCTGACCGCCGCTGCCTGCGCGGTGCGCGGACGCATCACCGATCCGCGTGAATTTCTCTGAGGCCGAACGCGTGGAACCGATCAGACTCATCCGCTCCCGCACCGTGGTGCTTCCCGCAAGCAACATCGACACCGACCAGATCATCCCGGCGCGATTCCTGACGACGACCACGCGCAGCGGACTCGGCCGCCACCTCTTCACGGACTGGCGCTACGCGCCGGACGGGTCGCCGCAAGCTCAATTCCCGCTCAATCGCCCCGAGGCCGCCGGCTGCCAGGTGCTGGTGGCGGGACCGAACTTCGGCTGTGGATCCTCCCGCGAGCACGCGCCGTGGGCGCTCGTCGATTTCGGCATTCGCGCGGTCGTGAGCACCGGCATCGCCGACATCTTCCGCAGCAACGCGCTCAAGAACGGACTCCTGCCCGTCGTGGTCGAGGAGCCGACTGCCCGCTGGCTCATCGAGCATCCGGGGGCGGAGGTGACCCTCGATGTGGCGACGACGACGCTCGCGCTGCCAACGGGCGCGAGCGTGCGCTTCGCGCTCGAGCCGTTCGCGAAATACTGTCTGCTCAACGGCATCGATGAGCTGGGATTTCTCCTCGGGAGGCTGCCCGACATCGAGGTGTACGAGCGCCGAGCGGTCGGTCCGTGACGGCGCGCATCGCTGTCCTGCCGGGCGACGGAATCGGTCCTGAGGTCATGGCGGAGGGGCTGCGCTGCCTGCGAGCCGTCGCCCGCGCCCACGGGCTCGATCTCGACCTCACCGAGCTCCCCTTTGGCGGCGCGGCGATCGATGCGTGCGGCGAGCCCCTTCCCGCCCGGACACTCGAGGTCTGCCGGCGGGCCGATGCGGTTCTGCTCGGCGCGATCGGCGGCCCACGCTGGTCCGCCCCGGAGGCCCGCGTGCGTCCCGAACAGGGGCTACTCGCGCTGCGCAAGGCGCTCGGGGTCTACGCGAACCTGCGACCGGTGAGCCTTCATCCCGCCCTCGTCGGGGCCTCGACGCTCAAGCCGGAGGTGCTCGAGGGCGTCGATCTCGTGTTCGTGCGCGAACTCACCGGAGGAATCTACTTCGGCGAGAAGCATCGCGATGAGCGGAGCGCGAGCGATCTCTGCATCTACACGAGCGCGGAGATCGAGCGCATCACGCGAGTGGCCGCGCAGCTCGCGCGCTCGCGACGGCGCAAGCTCGTCTCCGTCGACAAGGCGAACGTGCTCGAGACCTCGCGGCTGTGGCGCGAGGTGTGCACCCGGGTGATGCGCGCGGAGTTTCCGGACGTGACGCTCGAGCACCTGCTCGTCGATGCCGCAGCCATGCACCTCATTCGGCGCCCGCGCGATTTCGATGTGCTCGTGACGGAGAACATGTTCGGAGACATCCTCACCGATGAAGCCTCGATGCTCTGCGGCTCCCTCGGGCTCCTGCCCTCGGCCTCGCTCGGCGACGGTCGGCTCGGGCTCTACGAGCCGATCCACGGTTCGGCGCCGGACATCGCCGATCGCGGCATCGCCAATCCCTACGGGATGATCTCGAGCACGGCACTCATGCTGCGGCACTCGCTCGATCTGCCGCAGGCGGCCATGGCGCTCGAGCGTGCCGTGGCCCGGGCGATCGAGGCGGGCGCGCGCACGCCCGACATCGCCGCTCCCGGTGCACGCGTGTTTACGACCCGCGAAGTCGGCGATGCGGTGCTCGCCCAACTGACAGCGCCGCAGGGCTAGTCACGGGCGCCGCAGCGCTGCTTGCGCGCGCGCGAGCGCGGCGGCCAAGTCGGAGCGCAGATCCTCGAGCGCCTCGATCCCGACGGACAAGCGAATGAGCCCATCGACGAGGCCGGCCTTGCGCCGTGCCTCGGCATCCATCGCCGCGTGCGTCATCGTGGCCGGATGCGCCACCAGGCTCTCCACCCCGCCCAGCGACTCCGCGAGCGAGAAGAACTCGAGGCCCGAGCAGAACGCCTTCACCGCCGGGTGGCCGCCTTCGAGCTCGAGCGTGACGACGGCGCCGAAGCCCCGCTGCTGGCGGCGCGCGACCTCGTGCCCAGGATGACTCGCGAGCCCGGGATAATAGACCTTCGCAACGCCGGGCCGGCCAGCGAGCCACTGCGCGAGCGCCATCGCATTGTGTGCGTGCTGGGCGAGGCGCGCATGCAGCGTGCGCAGCCCGCGCAGCGTCATGAAGCTGTCGAACGGAGCCCCGGTGAGGCCGAGGCAGTTCGCCCACCACGTGAGCGCCTCGTGCTGCTCGCTCGTGCGCGCGACGACCGCACCGCCCACCACATCGCTGTGACCGTTCAGATACTTCGTGGTCGAATGCGTGATGAGATCCGCGCCGAGAGCGAGCGGTCGCTGCCAGAGCGGCGACAGAAAGGTGTTGTCGACGACCACCAGCGCACCGCCTGCGTGCCCGAGCGCCGCGAAGCGCTCGATGTCGGTGATACGCAGCAGTGGATTGCTCGGCGTCTCGATCCAGAGCAGCGCCGCTCGGGTCGCAAGCGCTGCCCGCACGGCGTCCTCGGAGGCAAAGTCCACGAACTCGACCGCGAGCTCGCCGCGGCGTCGCCACGCATCGAACAACCGATAGGTGCCGCCGTAGCAGTCGTGCGGCGCGACGATGCGCGCCCCCACGGGCAGCAGGTGGCCGATGAGCGTGATCGCCGCCATGCCGGTGGCGGTCACGACTGCGCCGGCCCCTCCCTCGAGCTCCGCGAGCGCACTCGCGAGGAGATCGCGGGTGGGATTTCCGGAGCGCGTGTAGTCGTAGGCACGTTTGTCGCCGAAGCCACGGAAGGCGAACGTGGAGCTGAGATGGATCGGTGGAACGACGGCGCCGGTCGACTCGTCCGTCTCCAGACCCGCACGCACCGCGGCTGTGACCGGATCGCGATCCGCGCTCACGCCGCACCCCCGAGCGCACGCTCGAAGATGCGCCGCAGCGCCTCGGCCTCCTTGAGGAAGGCGTCGTGCCCGTAGAGGGAGGAGAGCTCCTCGAGCCTTCCTGCCGGGAGCCGTGCGACCATCGCGCGCACGTCGTTGAGCGGCACGAGCTGATCCTCGCGCACCGCTACGGCCGTGGTCGGCACGAAGATGCGTGCCGCATCGACGCGATGCAGGTCGATCGACTCCGACAGGCACAGCAAGGACTCGCCACGGTAACGCGCCGCATAATCGCGGCCGCGCGCGCACAGATACCGCTCGACTGGGAAGACGAATTCCCCGCCCTCGCGCTCGGGTGCGGCAGCGAAACGGGCCGCGAACTCCTCGCCGCTTCGATAGGTCGTCATGGCGAGCGCGCGAGCGAGCTCGGTCGCCTGGCGGGCCGTACCCGTGGTAATCCCCAGGCGCACGATCTGTCGCTGGATGCTGCGCCACGCGGTGGCCATCGGGTGAGCTCGATCGGCGGCGCCAATGGTGATCAGGTGTCCGAGACGGTCGGGATGGCGCTCGGCGAAGGCGAGTCCAACCATGCCTCCGTACGAGCCCCCGACGATCGCGCGCAGCGCCTTGATCCCGAGATGGTCGAGGAGCCTGAGCAGCACCTCCCCCTGGTCGTAGGTCGAGATGCTCGGAAAGTGACGCTGCGGCAGAGGCCCGGTCGACTCCCCGCTCCCGCCCAGAAAGTCGAAGCTCAGGACACGAAAGCGCGCGGTATCGAGCGCACGACCGGTCCCGACGACCTGCGACCACCACCCCTCGCGCGGATCCTCGGTGCCGCACACGCGCCGGTGGGCCGAGATGCCCCCAAGCGCGCACACGAGCGGTGCGCCGGCCGCGCCCGCGACCCGCCAGGCGATGCGCACGCCCGCAAGCCGCCCGCCATGGTGGAGCGACATCTCCCCCGGAATCTCGAGAATGCCCTCGCGCAGGGCCGAATCGAGTGCGCACGCAGGCTCGGGACCGCGCGCCAGGGCGGAAAAAGGCTCGACTTTCGCGTTCATCGCTTCGGGGCTCCGGGGTCAGGGCTCGTCGCTCCTCGATACCCCTGCAGAGCGCCCGCGCGTTCTAGGCGGGTTCGTCGCGCCCATCGTCCGCTCCGTCGCTATGCCACGGATGGAGGCTGCGCTGACCGCTCATCTGCCGCCCCGCTCGCGCGGGTCGCAGGAGTTGGCACCTTTCCCGGCTGGTTAGGCCTGGCGGTTGCCCCGGCGTCGAAGGGCCTTTCCCTCAGCCGGTCTCGATGAGTGGGCGGAAAGTCTAGGCGCGCCCCAGCGGACCGTCAAGGCAACCGCTCCGCTTGCGGGCGCGGCGCCGACGCTCATTGGCGCCGGCGCGGCCGTTCGTGCTAATGTAATAGCGCGCTGTTACATTCGATCGGGACGCGCGGAGCCATGAAGCTGCACCGGAACTTAAGTCATCGCCAGGAGGCGCGCGCCGAGCGCGGTCTGTGCGCCGCCGTGGCGGCGCTGCGCACGCCGGAGGAATGCCGGGCATTCTTCCGCGATCTGTGCACGCCCGCGGAGATCCAGGCGATGGCCGATCGCTGGGCCGTCGTCGAGTGGCTGCGCCGCGGCATGCCGTATCGGGAAATCCACGCGGTCACGGGTGTCAGCGTCACGACCATCGGCCGCGTCGCGCGCTTCCTCGCAAACGGCAACGGCGGCTACGCCCTCGCCGCGCGCCGGCTCGCGAGCGTGCGGCGCAGCGACCCCGCCGTGCGCGACGCAGAGCCCCGCCGCACGGACGGAGAGCGGCATGCCTGAGGATCTGCGCTTGAAGCTCGCCGTGCAGAAGTCCGGGCGTCTCACCGAGCCGTGCCTCGATCTCCTCACGCGTTGCGGGCTCAAGCTCTCCCGCGGCAAGGATCAGCTGATGGGGTTCGGTGAGAACATGCCGCTCGATGTGCTCTTCGTGCGCGACGACGACATTCCCGACCTGGTGCAGGAGGATGTCTGCGACCTCGGGCTCGTCGGCCTCAACGTGCTCGAGGAGAAGCGCCTCGAGCTCACCGCCCGCGGCCAGAGCGCGCGCTTCGAGCCGATCCGCACCCTCGATTTCGGGCGCTGCCGACTCTCGCTTGCCGTGCCCATCGAGGCGCGCTTTGCGGGCTTGGGCTCTCTCGCCGGCAAGCGCATCGCGACCACCTATCCCCATCTCCTCGAGCGCTACCTCGCCGAGCGGGACGTGAGCGCGGAGATCGTCATTCTGTCGGGGTCGGTGGAGATCGCCCCGCGCCTCGGCCGCGCCGATGCGATCTGCGATCTGGTCTCGACCGGCTCGACGCTGCAGGCGAACCACCTGCGCGAGGTGGAGACGGTGCTCGAGAGCCATGCCGTGCTGATCCGTACGCCCGTCACCCTCGCAGCCGAGAAGCACGAGTGGGTACAGCGGCTTCTCAAGCGCATCGACGGGGTGCAGCAGGTGCGCGAGAGCAAGTACATCCTGCTGCATGCGCCGCGCGCGGCCCTCGAGGAGGTGCGCCGGCTGTTGCCGGGGTGCGAGGCGCCGACCATCATTCCCCTCGAGGGCCATCCGGATAAGGTCGCGGTGCACGCCGTGTGCCGCGAGAACGTCTTCTGGGAAACGCTCGAGGGATTGAAGCGGGCGGGGGCGAGTGCGCTGCTGGTGCTGCCCGTCGAGAAGATGCTCGACTGATCCCATGCGCATCCTCACCTGGCAAGACCTCGATGAGCCCGCGCGCCGCGCGGCCCTCGCCCGGCCAGCACTCGGCCGCCGCGATGAGGTGACTGCGAGCGTCCGCGAGATCATCGCCGCTGTCCGTCGCGACGGGGATGCGGCGCTCAGAGGCCTGACCGAGCGCTTCGATGGTGTGCGCCTGGAGCGCCTCGCCGTCTCGGCCGCCGAGTTCGCTGCCGCGCGCGCCGCGGTGAGCTCTGCGCAGATCGCCGCTCTGCGCCGTGCGATCGAGAATGTCACGGCGTTTCACGCGGCGCAGGCGCTGCCCGCCGTCGCGCTCGAGGTGATGCCGGGAGTGCGCTGCGAGCGCATTCTGCGTCCCATCTCCTCCGTCGGCCTGTACGTGCCGGCGGGGTCGGCACCACTCCCGTCCGCCGTCGTGATGCTCGCAGTTCCCGCACGCCTCGCCGGCTGTCCGCAGCGCGTGCTGTGCACGCCACCCGGTCGCGACGGGGACGCGCACGCCGCCGTGCTGGTGGCCGCCGAGCTCTGCGGCATCGACACGGTCTTCAAGGTGGGCGGCGCGCACGCGGTCGCCGCGCTCGCATACGGGACGGCGAGCATCCCGAAGGTGGACAAGGTGTTTGGGCCGGGCAACGCGTGGGTGACCGAGGCGAAGCAGCTCGTCGCCGCGGATCCGGAGGGTGCCGCCTGCGATCTGCCCGCGGGTCCTTCCGAGGTCCTCGTCGTCGCGGACCGCTCGGCGCGCGCCGAGCTCGTGGCCGCGGATCTTCTCGCGCAGGCGGAGCACGACGCGCAGTCGCAGGCGGTCCTCGTGACCACCGATCACGGTCTCGCCCACGAAGTCGCCGACGCGGTCGAGCGCCAGCGCCGGATGCTCTCGCGGCAGAGCATTCTCGAGCGCTCGCTCGCCGCAAGCCGCTGCATCGTGGCGGCCGATCTCGCCGGAGCGGTCGCAATCGCGAACGCGTACGCACCGGAGCATCTGATCCTGCACGTTCGCGAGCCGCGGCGTTGGCTCGAGCATGTGCGCAACGCCGGCTCGGTGTTCCTGGGTCCGTGGTCGGCGGAGCCGCTCGGGGATTACTGCTCGGGCACCAACCACGTGCTGCCGACGTACGGTTACGCTCGCGCCTACAGCGGCCTCTCGACGCTCGACTTCATGAAGCGCATCACCGTGCAGGAGATCTCCGCAGGCGGCCTCGCAGAGCTCGGTCCCGTGGCCGCCGAGCTTGCCCGGCTCGAGGGGCTCGATGCGCACGCCGCGGCGATCACGCGCCGCCTCGCGCTGCTCGGCACGCGACCGTGAACGCGAGCCTCAGAGCTGCGCCCTCCCCGCTCGCTCTCGCGCGACCGGAACTGCTCGAGCTCAAGCCCTACGAGCATGCCGCCTGGGAGCCGCAGCTCGAGCGGCTCCATGCGAACGAGCTGCCGTGGCGGCCGAGCGGCGATCCGACGCTCGCCGGACTCAATCGCTACCCCGAGCCGCAGCCGCGTCTGCTCATCGAGCGGCTCGCCGCGCTCTACGGCGTCGAGCCGTCCGAGGTGCTGGTCGGCCGCGGCAGCGACGAGGCGATCGATCTGCTCACGCGCGCCTTTTGCCGCGCGGGCACCGACGCCGTGGTCGTCTGCCCGCCCACCTTCGGCATGTACGCGGTGGCCGCGCGCATCCAGGGTGCCGCCGTCGCGCGCGTACCGCTCCTGGCCGAGCGCGGCTTCGCGCTCGACGTTGCGGGGATTCTCGAGCGATGCTCGGCGCCGGCGAGCCCCGTGAAGCTCGTTTATGTGTGCACACCGAACAATCCGACGGGCAACCTCGTCCCGGAGCGCGTGCTCCTCGAGCTCGCGGAGTCGCTCGCCGGTCGAGCGCTGCTCGTGATCGACGAGGCGTATCTCGAGTTCTCCGGCGCCCCGAGCATGGCCCGGCACGTACGCACTCAACCGTACCTCACCGTCGTGCGCACGCTCTCCAAGGCTTTCGGGCTCGCTGGCGCGCGCTGCGGCACGCTCATCGCGACCCCGCAGATCGTCGCACTGCTACGCAAGCTCATCCCGCCCTACGCGCTCACCCAGCCGACGATCGAAACGGTGCGCGCCGCGCTCGCGCCCGAGGAGGTGGCTGCGGCGGATGCGCGCGTGGCGTGCGTCCGCACCGAGCGCGAGCGGCTTGCGCGCTCACTCGCGAGCTTGCCGGCGGTCACGCGCGTATGGCCGAGCGCCGCGAACTTCCTCCTGGTCGAATTCCGCGATGCCGCCAGCGCCTTCGCCCGCGCCCGCGCCGGGGGACTCCTGGTGCGCGATGTGCGCACGCAGCCGGGACTGTCGCGCCATCTGCGCATCACGGTCGGCTCGGCCGAGCAGAACACCCGGCTCATCGGCGCGCTCGGCGCACTCGACTGATGGCCAACCCCGTGAGCACCGCCACACCGCTTCTCATCGTCGATCGCGACGGCACGCTGGTCGAGGAGCCGCAGGACGAGCAGGTCGATGCGATCGAGAAAGTCCGGTTCATGCCCGGGGTATTCGCCGCGCTCGCCGAGCTGCAGCGCGCGGGCTTCCGCCTCGTGATCGTCACCAACCAGGACGGGCTCGGCACCCCGAGGCTGCCCGCCGCCGCGTTCGAGTCGGCGCATCGCTTCATCCTCGATACCTTCGGCTCGCAGGGGATCGAGTTCGACGCGGTGCTCATCTGCCCGCATGTGCTGGAGGACGGCTGCGAGTGCCGCAAGCCGGGCACCGGACTCGTGCGGCATCTGGTTGCCGAGACCGGCGTCGACCTCTCGCGCAGCGCCGTCGTGGGCGATCGCGACACCGACATCGAGCTCGCGCGCAATCTCGGCGTGCGCGGTCTGCGCATCCGCCGTCACGGCAGCGCGGAGGAGAGCTGGCCGGCCATCGTGCGCGAGCTCCTCGCGCGGCGCGCCGAGCTCGAGCGCATCACGCACGAGACGCAGGTGCGCGTGCGCGTGGACCTCGACTCGCGCGAGCCGGTGCGCGCACGCACCGGCATCGGCTTCTTCGATCACATGCTCGAGCAGCTCGCCAAGCACGGCGGCTTCGCGCTCGATCTCGCGTGTGCGGGCGACTTGCACATCGACGAGCACCACACGGTCGAGGATTGCGCGCTCACGCTCGGGGAGGCGTTGCGCCGGGCGCTCGGCGGCAAGGCCGGGATCGCTCGCTACGGCTTCCTGCTGCCGATGGACGAATCCGAGGCGCAGGTGGCGATCGACCTCTCGGGCCGCCCGTATGCGCTCTTCGAGGGACGTTTCGGGCGCACCGAGGTCGGGGGACTGCCGACCGAGCTCGTCCCGCACTTCTTCCGCTCGCTCGCCGAGAGCCTCGGGGCGGCGATCCACGTGCGCGTGAGCGGGGAGAACACCCACCACATGATCGAGGCCTGCTTCAAAGGCGTCGGCCGCTCGCTGCGGCGGGCTTTCCGCCGCGAGGGATTCGACCTGCCGACGACGAAGGGCGTGCTGTAGCGCGGCGGCCACGGCGTGAAGGAGGTCATCATCATCGACAGCGGCGGCGCGAACCTCGCATCGCTGCGCTATGCCCTCGAGCGGCTCGGAGCGCGGGCGCATGTCTCGAGCGACTCCGCGGCGATCGCGGCGGCCGCCCGCGTGATCCTGCCCGGCGTCGGCTCGGCGCGCGATGCGATGAGGCGGCTTGCCGCCTCGGGCCTCGCAGCCCGCCTGCCGAGCCTCGCGCAGCCGGTGCTCGGGATCTGTCTCGGGATGCAGCTCCTCTACCGTGCCTCTGAAGAGGGCGCAACGCCGTGCCTCGGAGTGCTTCCCGATACGGTCCGCCGGCTCCCCTCCACTCCCGGGCTACCGGTGCCGCACATGGGCTGGAATCAGCTGAGCCCGTGCGCGGACGACCCGCTCATGGAGTCGGTCCCGGCGGGCGCCCACGTCTACTTTGTCCACAGCTTCGCCGCACCGGTCACGGCTGCGACCCGGGCGACGACGCACTACGGGGTCGAGCTCTCCGCCCTCGTGCGCCACCGCAATTTCTGGGGTACGCAGTTCCATCCGGAACGCTCCGGTGGCGCCGGCGCGCGGATCCTCGCGAACTTCCTCGAGGTGGAATGATGCTGCTCATGCCCGCGATCGATCTGCGGCATGGACGCTGCGTGCGGCTCTACCAAGGCGACTTCGGCGCCGAGACGCGCTACGAGTTGAGCCCGCAAGCGCTGCTCGCGCGCTATCGCGCACTCGGGGCGTCCTGGCTTCACGTGGTCGATCTCGATGGGGCGCGGGACGGGGTCGCCGCGAACCGCCCCATCATCCTCGCACTCGCCTCGCAGCCGGCCGTGAGCCTGCAGGTTGGCGGTGGGCTGCGTACGGCCGAGGCGCTCGATGATCTGCTGCGCCAGGGCATCGCGCGCGTCGTGGTCGGCAGCGCAGCGGTCGAGCGCCCGCTCGAGACGGCCGACTGGCTCGCCCGACTCGGCCCCGAGCGGGTGTGCCTCGCCTTCGACGTGCGCACCGATCCGCACGGCGAGCCGCGCGTACGCACACGCGGATGGACCGCGGGCGGCGCGGTGAGTCTGTGGCAGGCCGTGGCGCCGTTCGCGGACCGCGGCGTGCGGCACGTGCTCTGCACCGACATCGACCGCGACGGGGCACTCGCCGGCCCGAATCTCGATCTCTACCGCGAGGCGCTGCAGCGCTTTCCGCAGATCGCATGGCAAGCCTCAGGCGGCGTGCGCGACGCCCCCGATCTCGCGGCACTCGCGGAGCTCGGTGTGAGCGCCGCGGTGTGCGGCAAGGCCCTGCTCGAGCAGCGCATCAGTTCCGAGGAGTTGCGACCATTCTTGCCAAACGCATCATCCCCTGCCTCGACGTCCGCGACGGCCAGGTCGTAAAAGGGGTGCGCTTCCGCGACCATCGCGTCGTCGGGGACATCCTCGATCTCGCCGCTCGCTACCGTGACGAAGGCGCCGACGAGCTCGTCTTCTACGACATCACCGCGAGCCCCGAGGGACGCTCAGTCGATCGCGATTGGGTGGCGCGGGTCGCCCGAGTGCTCGACATTCCCTTCTGCGTCGCCGGCGGCATCCGCTCGATCGCCGATGCCGAGCAGGTGCTCAACGCCGGCGCGGAGAAGATATCGATCAATTCACCGGCGCTCGCGAACCCGCGCCTCATCGAGGAGCTGAGTGGGCGCTTCGGTGCACAATGTGTCGTGGTCGGCATCGACAGCTTCACCGCCGCAAGCGGCTATCGGGTGTATCAGTTTACCGGCGACCCGCAGCGCACGCGCGATTCCGGCCGCGACACGCTCGAGTGGGTCGCGGAGGTGCAGGACCGCGGCGCCGGGGAGATCGTCCTCAACTGCATGTCGAGCGACGGCGTGCGTCACGGCTACGATCTCGCGCAGCTCGCGGCCGTGCGCGCGCGCTGCCGCGTGCCGCTCGTCGCCTCCGGCGGGGCGGGTGCGATCGAGCATTTCCGCGCCGTGTTCGAGCTCGCCGCCGTCGATGCGGCGCTCGCCGCGAGCGTACTGCATAGCGGTGCGATCGCAATCCACGAGCTCAAGCGCGCGCTCGCCGCCGACGGCATCGCCGTGCGGCCCTGGCCGTGAGCGCGCGCACGCGAGGTGCCACGATGTCCGTGTCGTTCGATCAGGTCTCCCAGCTCGATTTCGCGAAGGGCGGCGGGCTCATCCCAGCGATCGTGCAGCATGCGGGGAGCGGCGCCGTGCTGATGCTCGGGTTCATGAGCCGGGAGGCGCTGCACGCGACGCTCGAGCGCCGCCGCGTGGTGTTCTTCAGCCGCAGCAAGCAGCGCCTGTGGGAGAAAGGCGAGCGCTCCGGCAATCATCTGCTGCTCGAGAGCATCCACGCGGACTGCGACGCCGATACGCTGCTTCTCACCGCGTGGCCGCAAGGGCCGGTGTGCCACACCGGCACGCGCACCTGCTTCGGCGACGGCCCGCACACGGCCGCCGAGGGCCTCGGCTTCCTGGCAGAGCTAAAGCGGATTCTCGAGCGGCGCATCGTCGAGCGCCCCGAGGGAAGCTACACGGCGCGCCTGTACGCCCAGGGCCTGAAACGCATCGCGCAGAAAGTTGGCGAGGAAGGGCTCGAGGTCGCGCTCGCCGCTGTCGCGGAGACGGACGAGAAGCTCGTGGGCGAGACTGCCGACCTTCTCTTCCACCTGCTGCTGCTGCTCGAGGCGCGCAACCTCCCGCTCGAGCGCGTCGTCGCCGAGCTCGAAGCCCGGCACGCCGAGCGCATCAAG
>DATKPY010000010.1:0-72859 GCA_035523875.1 Steroidobacteraceae bacterium | reverse complement strand
ACTGGCAGTTGACGACGTGCTGCAGCACGTTCTCCCACTCGCACTCGCGGTGCGTGATCGGCCAGTGAAACGTGAGCGGCGCGTAGTAGAGGAAACCCACCCACACGAGCACGAGCATCGTGACCCCGAGCGCGCCGCGCCGGGCGCGCAACCCCGGCCAGCGGTCCTCGGCCTCGCTGATCACGAGCGGAACGAGCGCGAGCGCGAGGACGAGCGCGATAAAGTAGTGATACAGGTACATGACCCGCTGCAGCCCGATATAGGCGTGCACCGCCATGAAGGCGATGTATTGCACGAGCAACATGGCCATGAGGCTGCGCCGCCACGGCAGGCTCGCCGGCACGGGTCGCACGGCGGCCGCGACGAGCAGCGCCGCCGCGGCGACCAAGGCGAGGGTGCTGAGGAACCATGCGACGGGATTGCCGGCAAGCTGCACATAAGCGGTGTGGTCGTCGTCCGAGTCCCAGCGATAGTTGATGGTGCCGCGATGCAGCGGCCACAGGATCGGCGCGGAACCGTTCGAATCCGTCCGCGGCACTCCGTCGAAGTCGTCGATGATGAAGCGGTAGTAGTCGCGACCCGCATCGATCAGGACGGCGGGCGAGAGCGCGCGCTTGCGGTGCAGGTACTGACTGTAGATGGGCGTAATGAATCCCAGGTCCTTGCGTCCGGCGGGCGTCGCCCCATCGGGCGGACGGGGACTCACGAGCACGTGCGCCGTCAGCACGAGAACCACGACGGCGAGGCACCCTCCCGCCATCAGCGCACCATCGCGCGCAGTGCGCGCGAGCAGGGAGGCGCGGCTCCCGTTGCGCCAGCCGAGCGCGATGCGCTGTGCGATCACCAGCACGCCGAGCATGCCGAGGGCGGCCGCATTGAGCTTTACCATCAGCGCGAGCCCGCACGAGGCCCCGTAGGCCAGGTCGAGCCATGGCGCGCTCCGCGCGCCGCGCTGTGCCGCCTTCACGAAGGCGAGAATCGCTGCGATGGAGAAGGCGACCTGGAAGCCGTCGAGCTGCGCGGCGCGGAAGTGCACGACAAAGGCATTCTGGAAGACAAAAAGGTTGCTCAATACCAGGGCAGCGAGTGGTGAGCCCGTGAGAGCGAGCATCAATGCGAAGAACAGCACCGAGCCCACGACCGAGAACACCCCCGAGGCCAGTCGGACCCCGGCGAACGAATAGCCCTTGGGAAGGTCCTCACCGCTCACCTTCTTGTCGACGCCGATCGGATGCAGGTGCAGCCCGCGGTTGGGATGGAGCAAGGCATCTCCGCCGGCAATCAGCATCAGGGCGAGTGGCGGATGGCTCGCGAACTGAGCGATACCCTCCTCGTAGCGCTCGACCGCGGTCAAGTAATAGCTCTCGTCCCAGATCGGATGCGCGGGCTCGCCGAGGCCGCCCAGGAAGTTCACCGTCGCAGCGATCGCCACGAGCAGCGCCGCGGGCACCGCGCGAATCCGCCGCACGGCCCCAAGCCGCACCATCACCGACCCTTCGTGCGCGATCAAGCTCGACTCCGAGGGAGTGGCCGGGCGGCCACCGCGGGATCATACCGAGCGCTGCGCCCGACTGGGGGAGCTACCCCGACGCAAATAGCGGCGGGTGCACGGCCAAGCAGTGCTGTGCGGTGAACGGGCGCGCCGGGCCGTGCGCCGCCTGCGGCTCAGGCCGGCTCTGCGACGGCGAGGGCCTCTGCGCGCGCGACGAGCGGAGGCGCGCCCGCGGGGTCGGCGCCGGCTTCGGGAGAATCGGCCCGCGCCGGTGCGTCGGGGGTATCGGGCTCGGTTGCCGCAGCGGACTCGGTTGCCTCGGCAGGCTCGGTTACCGCGCCAGGCTCGGTTGCCGGTGTGGGCACCGCTGCGATCGCCGGCCGCGGCTGCGGCAACGCCCCGTGCCGGCGCACCACCTCCACCGTGCCCTCGATCGTGAAGACGAATCCCTCGGGAGTGATGTCGATGCGCTTCGAGCCCGCCCGCGGCAGCGGAATGCGGCACTTCCAGCAGTAGCGGATCAGCGCCGCGGCGATTGCAGGCAGCGTGAACTTGCGCCGCTCCGGGGTCTCCGAGCCTCGCCGCCGGGCCACCACCACGAGCCCGGCCTCCGGCTCAGTCTCGATCTGCGCCTCGACGAGTGTGCCGTGGGCGAGCGAGCCACCCTGCTCGCTATCGAGCTCCAGCACCACGTCCACCGCCGTCTCGATCGGCAGTGTCAGTCGGCGGAACTCATGGAGCGGAAGTTTGGCCATACGCGGTCGCGATGGCCAAGCTTGCCCGAGATTTTCGCCCGCGAGCGCGACGCGCCGCTCAATCCGGCCACGCCGGGGATGCAAGCCGGCGCCTCGCCGACGGCCTGGCAAGCGGCTTATTGCACCGCACAAAATGATTGAGTCCCCGCGCCTTCACACCCCGTGCCGCGGCCGACCGCCGCCCCGATGAGGTCGAAGAATCCCTCGCATCACGGCGAGCCGCGGCTGCAGAAGACCGCCGCGACCAGCGCGCACACCGGCTCGCTGTGACATTCAATGCCCACGATCTCACTGTCGATCGGCCCATAGCGCTCGCCGTGGCACCCGTGACGGTGATTCTCACACCCTTCCCCTTGCGCGCGCGGGCACTCGAGACAGCATCGCGGTCCGCGCCGCACGAGTCGATACGTAGCTCTCCGTAGCGTCGCGGTCATGGGTCGGGCGCAGACTGCCGGCACGATGCCCGCAAAGAGCGTGATTCTCGATGAGCTGCGCGAGCCGGCGCTCCTGCTCCCCCAGAGGCTCGAACGAGCGCTCGCCTCGAACGATCGGGTGAAACTCGTCTTCAGTCTGCTGCAGTCAGCCGAGCAGCACGCCGATCATCCCGAGGAGACTCCCCAGAACCTTGCCGCCGAGCAACGCGCGGCCGGACTCGACGCCGATTTCGATGAAGCCGCGGCCCGCAGTCGCCGCGAGCCCGACGGGGCGCTCTACCTGCCGGGTGCGACGCGGCTGCGCGAGCTCTTGCTCGGGGATGTCCGCGCGATGCTCGAGCCGCTCGCGCTCGCCCACACGGCCGAGGCCGAGGAGCTTGCTCAGCGCGCGCAAGCCCTCGAGCGCGGGGTCCCCGAGTTTCCCACCGATCACATTCCGCCGGGATTGACCGACGCGCTCACCCGCATCGCGCACCGCCCCGACTCGCCCGCCGACAGCGTCCACCGGCTCGTGATGGACACGCATCGGGCACTCAATGCCCTGCAGGAGAGCCTTGCGGTAGAGAGCCTCGAGGGGGCGCGGGTCTGGCGCATCGAGGAGCCCGACCGCGCGCTCGTGCGAGCCTTCATGCTCGGCGTCCACCAGACCGCGGCGCTCAAGTTCGACCATCCCGGGCTCGCGACCACGGCGACCCACACCGGCGCCCGCCTCGTGATTCAGAACGACATCGGCACCACCGACGCGCACGTGCTCGTCGTGCACGTCGAGGGACTCACCGCGAGCCTCACGTACACGGACGTGCACGCCCAGCGGATCGCCTTCTTCAAGAGCCTGTTCACAGCACTCGCCGTGCACTGGAGCGATGCCGGGACGTATCGGAGCGAGCAGCTGCGCGAGGAGCCCGAGTATCGTCTCAGCATCGGGCGCTTCGAGGCCCAGGACCGCGGCGCGCTCGAGCGCTATCTCACCTTTCTCGGCTCGCGCATCGTCTTCCTCATCGATTGGAACCGAGCGCGCAAGCAGCTGCGCCCCTTCGCTCGCAAGGAGGATGCGTTGCGGCTGCTCAAGTGGGCGGCGGACGAGAATGTCGGACATCGCGGCTTCCTGCAGCTCGGCGGGGAGCGCTTGGTGAACGAGGCGATCGAGTTCGCGCAGCCCACGCCGCTTCGCGCCGGAGAGTCGCTTCACGAGACGCTCGGGGACGAGGCGACCAACGAGTACCTGCAGTTCGTATTCCGGGAAACGACGACGGGGCTGCTCCAAGGACGCTCGGAGCGCTTCATACGCGATGAGATCAAGGCCGAGCTCGCGCGGCGCTTCCGCTCCGTGCATGCGAGCCTGCTCGCGATCGCGCTCGGCCACGCCGAGCGCGTGTTCGATCTCGCCTATGCGGTTCGCGACGGATTGCTCGCGTACGCCGAGCCCGGCGCGGCGCCGCTCCTCGAGCGTACCGCACGCCGGGCGCGCACCTGGGAGCAGGAGAGCGATGCGATCGTGAGCCGCGTCCGCGCGCTCGCCCGCCGCACGTCGAACCCCGCGGTTTATGGGGAGATTCTGCACGACGCGGACGAGGCCGCGGACGGCCTCGAGGAAGCCGCCTTCCTGATGACGCACCTCTCCCGTCTCGCACCGCCCGCCAAGCTCATGGAGCCGCTCCAGACGCTCGCCGAGCTCCTCGTGGCCGGCGCCCAGGAAGGGGTGAAGATGTTCGAAGCGGCGAGCCACGTGACCCGCGGCGGGGAACGCGAGGATCTGCAGGATTTCTTCGCGGCCGTCGATCGCATCATCGCGATCGAGCATCGGACGGATACGGCTGAGCGAGCCGTCACGAGCACGCTCCTGTGGAGCGAAGCCGATGCGCGGACCCTGCATCTGCTCGCGCGGCTCACGCAGTCGCTCGAGGGCGCGGCCGACGGCCTCGCACTGGGCGCGCTCAAGCTGCGTGACCATCTGCTCAATGAAGTGATGCGCAGCTGATCGACCCGTGGGCGAGACTCCCGAATCCCTCTTCTTCATCCTGCCGCGCTCCGCAGCACCTGCGGATGCGACCCCGCAGACCCTCGGGGCGAAGGCGTACGGCCTGCTGCGGCTCGTTCAGCTCGGCCTGCCCGTGCCTCCGGCGTTCGTTCTCGGCACCGCCTACTGCCGGGAGTACTTCGCGCGCGGCGGCCGCCTGCCCGATCGTGTGCGCGCCGCGCTGTCAGCCGGCCTGGCGCGACTCGAGGAGGCCACCGGCCGGGGCTTCGGCAACGCGCGGCGCCCCCTGCTGGTATCGGTCCGCTCGGGAGCGCCCGTGTCGATGCCGGGCATGATGGAAACCGTGCTCAACGTGGGCCTCGATCGGGCCAACCTCGCGGGGCTGCTGCGCACGACGGGAAACCCGCGCCAGGTGCAGGACTGCTATCGCAGGCTCGTCGCGGGCTACATGGAGACGGTGCACGGCGTTGCGGGCGCACCGTTCGATGCGATCCTCGAGCGCCAGTGTGCCTCGCAGGGGCTCGCGAGCCCGCGCGAACTCGACAGCGTCGCACTCGAGCAGATCGCACGGGAGTCGCAGGACCTCGCCGCCGCCCTGGGACCGGAGCCCTTTCCGCAGGATCCGATGCAGCAGCTTCTCGGGGCCGTCGAGGCGGTCATGCGCTCCTGGAACTCGGAGCGGGCGCGCCATTACCGGCGCCTGAACGGCATCGACGATGCGCACGGTACGGCGGTCACCGTGCAGGCCATGGTGTTCGGCAACGCCGGGGCCACCTCCGGCGCCGGCGTGGGGTTCACGCGCGATCCGGCGACCGGCGACAACCAACTGTACATCGACTTCGAATTCAACGCCCAGGGCGAAGACGTGGTGAGCGGCCACCACATCGCGAACGGCACGGCGCGCCTCGCACACGAGCTGCCGCGCGTCCTCGGCGAGCTGCAGCGAATCAAGACGGTGATCGAGGCGGAGTTCCGCGACATGCAGGATTTTGAGTTCACGCTCGAGAACGGCCGGCTGTATCTGCTGCAGACGCGCGCAGGCAAGCGCACCTCGTGGGCGGCACTGCGCATCGCGGTCGATCTGGTACGCGAGGGGCTCATTACCCCGGCGGAGGCGCTCGCGCAGCTGAATGGGGTGCCGATCGAGCGCATCGAGCGCACGCGGCTCAGCGCCCGCGATGCCGCCCCACCGCTCGCGAGCGGCATTCCCGCGAGCATCGGTGTGGTCTCAGGCGCGGTCGTCTTCGATCCGCACCGCGCGGCTGAGCTTTCCGCGGTCGGCCGGCACGTCGTGCTCGCGCGGGCCGACATTCATACCGGGGATATCGAGGGTATCGCCGCCGCCGACGGCATCCTCACCGCACGCGGCGGCAGGACCTCGCATGCTGCGGTGGTCGCGCGCCAGCTCGGCAAGGTGTGCGTGGTCGGCTGCGAAGCCCTGCGCATCGCCCCGGACGGCTCGAGCTGCCAGCTCGGCGAGACGCGCCTGGCCGAGGGCGATGAGATTACCCTCGATGGGGCCTCCGGGGAGATCTACGCCGGGCGCCTTGCGGTGACCACGGAGCGTCCGGAGCGCGAGCTTGCGTTGCTCGCCGACTGGCGAGGCTGAGCGCGACTGCGTGCGCCGGGCGGCGCTACGGGATGCGCCAGGTCGAGTCCGGATCGTAGGAGCGGATGCGATCCGCCAGTGCGCGCGTCCGCGGTCCGAGATCCTTCTCGAATACGATGCCGTCCTGGTTGACGATAAAGGTCATCACGCCCGAGTCGCGGTAGCGTGCGGGATACGCGATGAGCGCGAATCCGCGCGTCATGTGTCCATCGACGATGAAATCCCGGCCGCCCCCGGCGGCGTGCGCGCCCTGGCGCGTCACGATGCGGAAGAGATATCCCTCGTAAGGCCGGCGCACGGGAGCTCGGTCCCCGGCGCCGTAGCCTGCGGCACGGGCCTGCGCGACGAGGGGACCGAGCGGACTCGAGGCCTCGCCGGGCTCGCTCACCCAGTACAGTCCGTCGCGCTTGCCGGGGCGACTCATGAAATGCTGCGCGTACTGCGGACGCACGCCCATTCCCGCCTGCAACCGCGCGTACTCGCGCTGTGCCGCGACGTACGCGCGGCACACCTCGATCGCGTTCAGCTCGTTGCGACCGATGCGCCGGTCGAGGATCTCGCTTGCACCGGCTGTGGTATCGAAATGCCAGCGGCCCGCCGCGCGTGCGATCGGGATGGGGAGCGGCCAGCGCTGCGGTCCGACCACCAGCACCGCCTTGTCCGATCCCGGATGCTCGATCTGATGCGCCTGGTCGTAGGCGGCCACGAAGCGCGCGCGGCCGTCGCGGTCCGCCACGGAATCGCCCGAATGCAACAGCTGCGCGCCCTCGGGGCCGAGAATGCGCCGCAGCGTCTCGAGTCGTCCGTCGCGAGTCGCGGCAACGAGCGCGGTGACCGCTGCCTCAGGCGTCGCGAACGTGCGCTGTGCGGCGCTCGCGACGGCTGGCGCGCTCGCGAGCGCGAGCGCGGCGACGCAGCCGAGCAGCCGCACTTGCGCCCCGACTCGCACGCATCCGCCCGCATTGCCTCCCGCCCGCGCCCGACTCCTCATCGCTTTGCTCCTCGATCGGCTGTCATTGCGCGAGTCGTGCCTCAGCGGCCGCGGCCGGATGGGCCGCGAGCAGGGGCCGCCGCTGGCCGCGGAGGCGGCGCGGTGCGGCTCGAAAATCCGCGCGCCGCGTCGCTGCGCACCTGCGCGCCGCGCCCGAACGATTCAAAGGCGGGGGCGGCCGAACGCCGCGGCTCGGTCCAGCCGCCCGGGAATGCTGCTGCGGGTGCGGGTGGGGACAGCGTCCGGGCCGGAAATCCGCGGTAGGCGCTGCGCGCCGCCGACTGGGCTCCGCCAAAGCGAGCGGCAACGGCCGCGGTGCGATACGGCACACCTTCCCGGTGGGCCGGATCATGCGTCCAGGGCTGCGCGCGCCCGACGGACGCGCCCGCGCTCAGCGCCCCGTGCGGCTCGCCGCTGCGCCAGGGTCGTCCGCCCGGCGGGTGGCGCGGTGAGACGATGAGACCGTGCTGGGGCCAGTTCCACCCGTACGCACCCCACAGCGGTCCTACGATCGGGATCCCGATGCCGAAGCCGATGAGGGCGGCGCCATAGACCACCTCGTCGGGCGGTGAGAAGAAATAGGGGTCGTAGTCCGGCCACGGCCAGGGCGCGAAGACGATCGCCGGCACGTAATACGGAACGTACACCACGTCCGGATTGGCCGGCTCGATCGTGATATCCGAGCCCTGCGAGCCAATGGTCTCCTGCGGTGTGCTCGCAAGGGCATGGGCAGCCGCCGCGCGTGCGCGCAGCCTCTGCACCGAGTCCATCACGTCCGCTTGCTGTGCGAGAAAGGCGTTGCCGATCGCCTCGGTCCACTCGAGCTCGCTGTCCATGCGGCGCAAGACATCCGGAAAGGCGACGAGCGCCTTCACGCTCGGGTCCCAGGGCTCGGCATCGAGCGCCGCGAGCAGATCGTTCCCGCGGAGCGCGGCATTTGCCGGGTCGCTCAGCCACCGCGCCGCTTCCACGACCTCGAGCGGATAGGTCGCCGCGGCCAGGATCTGCCCGAGGAGCGGGTCGGGGTAGAGCGCGATGGGCGCAGTCAGCTGATCGAGTTGCCCGGCCGAGAGGACCTCGGGGCTGCCCGGCGCCGCGGCGCTCAGCGGGGGCGGCACGGGCGCGACCGGTTGCGCAACGCTCGTCGCAGCGAGAAGGCAGCCCGCGACGAGCAAGGCGCCGACGAGTGCGCCCGGCGTTCGATTGGCGGTGGCGCGCGAGCGCTGCGGAAGCGGTTGGGACACGCCGAGCATGCTTTCAGAGCGCGGGAGGCTTGCGAATAAGAGAATCTCCCTATTCCGCATTCTCCGCGGCGCGCTACGCACAACCTCGTATCCCGCACCGCAGCGCGCGCTGGCAGCATGGCGACGGTTTCACTCTGTCCCCGTACGCCATGCCCGGCATCTTCAAGATCGCTTACAAGCTGCTCGTGAACGACCGCGCGAAGTTCGCCGCACTCCTCGTCGGCATTACCTTCGCCGTGTTCCTGATGGTGGAGATGACGTCGCTTTTCGCGGGGATCCTACTGCGCTCCTCCGCCACGGTCATCAACATCGGCTCCTCGATCTGGGTGATGGATCCGTCCGTGCAGACGGTCGCCAACACGATTCCACTGCCCAACTACGTGCTCGACGAGGTTCGCAGCATCCCCGGCGTCAAGTACGCGGTGCCGCTCTACTCGGGCGGGGCGCTGCTCAAGCTGCGCGACGGCAGCTACCAGTCGGCGAACATCGTCGGGCTCGACGACACCAGCCTCGTCGGGCGGCCGCAGATCCTGAACGGTGACATCCAGGACATCTTCGCCGAGAACGCGTTCGTCGCGATCAAGGACTCCGAGTTCCGCAAGCTCGAGAATCCCGCCATCGGCACCGAGTTCGAGCTCAACGATCACCGCGGCAAGATCGTCGCGATCGGGCACGTCTCCTCGAGCTCGCTGTTCGGCGTGCCGACGCTCTATACGACCTATAACCGGGCGCTGCAGTACATCCCCAACACACGCTTCACGATCTCGTATCTGCTCGTCGAGCCCAAGACACCTGCCGACATCCCCGTCATCAAGGCACGGGTGGCGGCCGACGGCTACCTCGCCCTCACCAAGGGCGAGTTCATGGACAAGATCTCCGATTTCTACATGTACCAGACGGGCATCGGCACGAACCTCCTCCTCATGACCGTGATCGCCTTCGTCGTCGGGCTCTCGATCTCGGGCCAGACGTTCTACTCATTCATCCTCGAGAATCTCGATCGCTTCGGAGCATTGAAGGCAATCGGCGCGAAGTCGCGCGAGCTGGTCGCGATGATCCTGTTCCAGGCGAGCTTCGTCGCCCTCACCGGCTACGGTTTCGGCGTCGGCCTGTGCTCGGCCATCATCTGGCTCGCACGCGCACACCTGCCCGACTACGCCGCCATCGTGACCTTCGCGAATCTCGGGCTCGCCTTCGTCATGGTGGTGATCATCGCGGCGATCTCCAGCTACTTCGGCGTTCGCCGCGTGCTGCTCATCGAGCCGTTCGACATCTTCCGGGGTTGACCATGGCGAACGTCGCGATCGAGGCAGCGGGGATCAACAAGTGGTTCGGCGAGGGCGAGGCACGCACCCGGGCGGTGAAGGACGCCGACTTCCAGGCGAGCTTCGGGGAGATGGTCTACGTCGTCGGGCCCTCCGGCAGCGGCAAGACGACTCTCCTCAGCATGATCTCGGGGATCCTGCGCCCGAGCTCGGGGAGCGTGCGCATCGAGGGCACCGACATCTGGAGCCTGCCGCCCGATGAGCTCGCCGAGTTTCGCCTGCACAAGATCGGCTTCGTGTTCCAGGATTACCACCTCTTCCCGCGCCTCACGACGGCCGAGAACGTCGCGATCCCGCTCATCCTGCAGAACCGTGATTGGTCGGATGCGATCGCGGAGGCCGAGAAGAATCTCGAGGTGGTGGGCCTCAAGAGTCGCGCCGATCTTCCTCCAGTCAAGCTGAGCGGCGGCGAGCAGCAGCGCGTCGCGATCGCACGCGCCATCATCAGCCGCCCCGATCTCATGATCTTCGATGAGCCGACCGCCTCCCTCGATGGCGACACCGGACGCAACATCGTGCGCTTCGTGCGCGAGCATCTCCTCTCGGACAAGCGCTGCATCGTGATCGTGACGCACGACAGCCGCATCTACGAATTCGCCGACCGCGTGATGAAGATGGAGGACGGCGCGGTCACGGCGGCGATCAGGAGCGAACTCGATGCACAATAGAGCCGTCTTCGTCGCTTCGGGCATCGGACTCGCCCTGGCAGCCGTGAGCGCCCTCATCTTCAATGAGCAGCCGAAGGCACAGGGGCCGCTCTTCAGTCCCACGGCCGACCCTTACGCGCATGGCATCTACTCCGAAGGCATGATCGAGAGCTCGCAGCGCGAGGGTGAGAACATCAACATCTACCCGGAGGTGCCGGGACCGATCACGGCGGTGCTGGTCGGGGAGGGCCAGAAGGTCCGCACGGGCGACCCGCTCCTCACGATCGACGATTCGGTGCAGCGCGCCACCACCGATCAGCTGCGGGCTCAGGCCGCCGCCGCACTCGCGATGTTGAGCGAGCTCAAGGCGGAGCCGCGCCCCGAGACCCTCGCGGTCTCGGTCGCGCAAGTCGACAACGCCCGCGCCACCCTCAAGAACGCGCGCGACCAGCTCGACAAGGAGCAGCGCTCCTATGCGATGGAACCGAGGTCGGTCAGCAAGAACGACCTCGACAACGCGATCAATGCCGAGCGCATTGCCGCCACGAACCTCGAGGTCGTCGAGAAGCAGCTCGAGCTCACCAAGGCGGGCGCCTGGATCTACGACATCGAGAACCAGGAGAGGACCTACACGGCGCTCGAGCAGTCCTACCGCTCGGCGGCCGCGTTGCTCGCGAAGTACACCGTCCGTGCCCCGAGCGACGGGGTGGTACTCACGGTGCAGGCGACGCGCGGCAGCTACGTCTCGACGCAGGGCGCCTACGACTCCTACACCCAAGGCTACGATCCGCTCATCGTGATGGGCACACCGCAGAGCCAACTCGAGGTGCGCGCTTACATCGACGAGATCCTCATTCACGAGCTGCCCGACACCTCGCAGATGCAGGCGGAAATGTTCATTCGCGGCACCAACCAGCATGTGCCCCTCACGTTCGTGCGCTACCAGCCCTACATCTCCCCCAAGATCGAGCTTTCCGATGAGCGTCAGGAGCTCGTCGATGTGCGCGTGCTGCCCGTCATCTTCCGCCTCGACAATCCGGCGGCGCTGCACCTCTACCCCGGGCAGCTGGTCGATGTCTATGTGCGGGCCCGCTGAGGTGAGTGCGGTCCGCAGCCTCGTGAGCGCGGGTGCGAGCGCCAGTGTGATCTGCGCCCTGCTCGCGGGCTGCGCCGTCGGTCCGAATTTCATCCGTCCCGATGCACCGCGCGTCACGCACTACGCGCATGGCGGCGACCCGCGCAGCACCGCCGAGGCCCAGGGCGTTGCGCAGCGCTTCGCGCCGGGCGAGCCGGTCGCAGGCGACTGGTGGCGGCTGTTCGGCTCACCGAAGCTCGCGCAAATCGTGGCCGAGGCGCTTACCGCCAATCCCGGACTTGCGGCGGCGCAGGCGAGCCTGCGTGCGAGCGAGGCGAGTCTGCGCTCGGGCTACGGGATCTTCTTCCCGCAGGCCGAGGCGAATGCACAGGCGACGCGCGAGCGCTTCACCGCGCTGCAACTCGGCGAGAACGTGCCGGCGAGCATTTTCAACCTGTTCACGCTCTCCGCGTCCGCGAGCTACGCGCTCGATATCTTCGGAGGCGAGCGCCGAGCACTCGAGGCACTCGGAGCGCAGGCCGACGAGCAGCGCGCGACCGAGCGGGCGACCTACCTCACGCTCCTCGCCAACATCGTGAACACGGTCGTCGCGCGTGCCGCCTATCGCGCCGAGGTCGACGCGACACAGCAACTGATCGAGCTTGAGCGCGCACAGGTGAAGATCGCGCAGGTGCAGTACCAGGCGGGAACTCAGCCGTACTCGAACCTGCTCAGTCTGCAGAGCGGACTCGCCGCCTCCGAGGCAAGTATTCCGCAGCTCGAGCAGAAGCTCACGCAGGCCGACGACCTGCTCGCGACCCTCGTCGGGCGCGTTCCCGCCGACTGGAATCCCCCCGAGATCACGCTCCAGGAGCTCAAATTGCCGAGCGAGCTGCCGGTGAGCCTGCCCTCGGAGCTGGTACGGCAGCGCCCCGACATTCTCCTCGCCGAGGCGACGGCTCATGCCGCGAGCGCCAGCGTCGGGGTGGCGACAGCCCAGATGCTGCCGAGCCTCACCCTCGATGGCAGCTACTCCGCCAACGGCACGCAGACGAGCACGCTCCTCGCCGGCCGCGGGCGAACCTGGAGCGCGGGCGCAGACGTGACGGCGCCGCTCTTCGAGGGCGGGACGCTGTGGTACCGTCGCAAGGCGGCCGTGCAGACCTACCAGCAGTCCGTGCTGCTCTATCGCCAGACCGTGCTCACGGCATTCGAGCAGGTCGCCGACGCGCTGCGTGCGCTCGATCACGATGCCGCCACGCTGCGCGCCGAGGACGAGGCGCTGCGGACCGCAAGAGAGGCGCTGCGCCTGATCCAGGTGAACTACGAGGCCGGCATCGCGACCTATCTAGATGTGCTCAATGCCGACAGCCAATATCACCAGGCGGTCGTCAACGACCTTCAGGCCGTAGCGGTGCGCTATCAGGACACCGTGGCGCTCTATGTTGCCCTCGGAGGGGGCTGGTGGAACGCCACCCCGAGCGCGGCCGGGGCACCTTAGAGAAATGCAGCGACTCATGCCGATGGCGGATGCTCGCTCGTGAGTGATGCCGTCATCGTCATTGAGGATCTCGTGCGGTGCTTCGGCGCCATCACGGCGGTGGACCATCTGAGCTTCGAGGTCGCGGCAGGGTCGGTGTGCGGACTGATCGGGCGAAACGGTGCGGGCAAGTCCACCGTGATCAAGATCCTCACGACGCTGCTGCCCGCGACGAGCGGCTCGGCGCGGGTGTGCGGTCACGACGTAGAACGAGAGCCGATGCGGGTGCGGCGCGCGATCGGCTACGTGCCGCAGGCTCTCTCGGCCGATGCGGAGCTCACCGGATACGAGAACCTGCTCGTGATGGCGAAGCTCTACGACGTGCCGCGCAAGCAGCGGGCGGTGCGCATCCGTGAAGCGCTGCGGCGCGGCGGACTCGAGCACGCCTCCGCGCGGTTGGTCCGTACCTACTCCGGCGGGATGATCCGCAGCCTCGAGATCGCGCAATCGACGTTGCATGAGCCGCGCGTGCTGTTTCTCGACGAGCCAACCGTGGGACTCGATCCGCTCGCGCGCAAGATGGTCTGGGATCACATCGACGAGCTCAAGGCGAGCGCGCGCTGCACCATCCTCGTCACCACCCACTACATGGACGAGGCGGAGCGGCTGTGCGACCGGATTGCGATCCTGCACCGGGGTAGACTTGCGGCGCTTGGATCACCCACCGAGCTCGAGCGCTCCATCGGTGCCAGCGCTACGCTCGAGGGCGTCTTCGCGCACTACACCGAGTCCGAGCCCGAGACCGCGGAAGCTTACGATGAGACCTCCCGGACCCGTCGCGTCGCCCAGCGTCTCGGCTGAGCGAGCGAACGGCGCGCCGTTGTCGGCCGCCGCGGCGCTCGTACCCAAGGCAATCGCCGTGGCCGAGATGGATCTGCGCAAGCTCGCGCGCGATCCCACCGAGCTCGCCACGCGCGCGATTCAACCGATACTCTGGCTCACCGTCTTCGGTCAAGTGATGGCGCGCGCCCGGATGATCGACACGGGCCGCACGCCGTACATCGATTTCCTCGTACCCGGGGTGCTCGCGCAGAGCGTACTGTTCATCGCCATCTTCAACGGCATCTCGGTCATCTGGGAGCGCGATCTTGGCATCGTGCACAAGTTTCTGGCGAGCCCGACGCCGCGGGCCGCGCTCGTGCTCGGCAAGGCGCTCGGCGGCGGCGCGCGTGCGTTGATCCAAGCGCTCGTCGTGCTCGTGCTCGGGATCGTGCTCGGGGTGCGCTTGAATCTGAGCCCGATCGACCTCATCGGCGCGGCCCTGCTCGTGATCCTGGGGGCGATGGTGTTCTCGTCCTTCTCGCTCTCGGTCGCGTGCATCGTAAAGACGCGCGAGCGGTTCATGGGCGTCGGTCAAGTGCTCACGATGCCGCTGTTCTTCGCGAGCAATGCGATCTATCCGACGAGCCTGATGCCGGACTGGTTGCGCGCCGTCGCGCGCGTGAATCCCCTCACTTATCAGATCGACGGTCTGCGTGCGTGCCTGCTGCCCGGCGGATCCGTCGCCCATCTGGGGCTCGGTGTCGATTTCTCCGTGCTCGCCGCAACGCTCATCGGCTTGGTCGCGCTGTGCTCGCGCCTGTACCCCGCGATCGTGCGCTGAGGCGCCCCTGCCTCGGCTGCCGGTGCGCTACTCGCGCAGCGCCTCTCCGAGGGCGACGCCCAGCACCTTCTCGCTCGCCGAAGGGGGCCAGCCGCATTCCGTCCCGAGCGGTGTCTCACTCTCGTCGATCCGGCATTCGAGGCATCCGAGTCCCTCCACCTCGACGCTCACCCGGTCACCCGGCTCGACCGGTCTCGAGTTGGCGGGGGTTCCGGTCAGGATCAGATCGCCGGGGAGAAGCGTCATCGTGCGCGCGAGGTCAGCGATGAGGTAGGAGATATCGAAGATCATCTCGGTGAGCGGCGCTTCCTGTACGAGCATGCCGTTGACGCGCGTCCTCAGCACCTGATCGCGCGGCGTCCAGCCGCGTACCAGCCCCGGACCGACCACCCCGAGCGTGTCGGCGCCCTTCACGCGCAGCATCGCACCGCGGTCCGCATCGCGGAAGTCATGCAGCGCGAAATCGTTCGCGAGCGTGTAGCCTGCGACGTAGGCGGCGGCCGCGTCGCGGCGAATGTTGCGCGCCGCGCGCCCGATCACGATCGCGACCTCCCCCTCGTAGTTGAGATAGCGACATCCGCGCGGGCGAATCACGCTGCCGCGATGCGCGTTGAGGCACGACAGCGGCTTCTGGAAGTAGTTCGGCGCGGTAGGCAGCGCCGTGTGCAGCTCCGCGGCGCGGCCGCGGTAGTTCAGGTGCACGCAGAGGATCTTGGTCGGGACGACAGGCGGTAGGTGCGCCGCCTCATCGATCGGCAGGCTGCGGCCGCCGGGCGCGATGAGCCGGTCGCCCTCGCGCCGCACTTCGACCGCAGCGCCATCGAGCAGGATCCGTCGCGTCTCGAGAAGCGGCTGCACGCTCATGGGCGAACGCGGTCACTCATCCGCGGGCGGGACGAGCGGATAGCCCCGTCCGGCGTAGTCGAAGCCCGCCAGCTCGAGGCGCTCGAGCGCGCCGTCCTGGGGCGAGGCATAGTAGGCGCGAATCTCCTCGATGAGCCCCCGGGCGCTGAAGCGGTACCACTCATCCCCGCGCAGCAGCACGCCGCGTACGCGCTTGAAGTGGGTCCATTCGATCACCGCGCGGCGCGTGGCAGGCTCGCACAGCACCTGATCCACGGTCCAGAACGAGCCGAGCGTGGCCACCGCCTCGTGCCACCTGCGCGCGATCACCCGCGCACCGCGAAAGGGACCCTCGTACATGCCCGGCGGAAAGTAATGGACCGCCTGCGGCTCGAAGCAGCGCGCGATGCGCTCGATGTCCCCGGAATTGCACGCCGCGAAGTAACCGCGGATCGCCGCCTCCATGCTCTCGGCCGTGAGCGCTCCGGCCGGCGTCTGCGACCCGCTCATCGCGGGGCGCTCAATGCACTTCCTCGGTCGCGGTGCGGCGCGTTTTCGCGCTGACCGGCGGAGTGGGCAGCCAGGCCTCGCCTGGCTCGAGCACGAACACGTGCTCGAGGCTGTACCAGGGCTCCTTTACGTCCGGGTCCGGCGCCGGCTCACCCTCGTGGCGCACGTAGTGCCCGATGAGGGTTTGGGTCACGCCGAACTGTGCATCCGTCTCGAGGAGCGGATCGTCGTGGCTGTAGATCTGGGAGGTCATGGTCTTGAAGCCGGGCTTGTAGATGAGCGAATGCAGATGCGCGGGGCGGAACGGATGCCGCCCCTGCGCCCGCAGGAGCGCACCGGTCGGACCGTCCATGGGGACGGGATACCCGGAGGGCTTGACGCTTCGATAGGAGAACAGACCGTGCTCGTCGCTCGTGAACGTGCCGCGCAGATTCCACTCCGCTTGGGAGGGATCCTGGTTCTCGTAGAGGCCGGCGGGGGAAGCGTGCCAGACATCGATGCGCGCCCCCGCTACGGGACTGCCGTTGAGAGCGACGATCCGGCCGGTGAAGAAAAGCGGCGGCCCGGGAGTCGCAGACCGCACGATCGAGGCACCGTTCTTCATCTGCGGAGCGCCCGCGCGCCAGAAGGGACCGAGCAAGTTCGCCGACGTCTCGCGCTTGCCGCGCTCGCCATTGTTCATCAGGCACACCAGCATCGACAGCCCCAGGCTCCCGGCGATCAGGCGCGTCTCGTTGTGGCTCTCGGTCGTCTTGTGTCCGAGGGCGGTAACGAGATTGATCGCCTGATCGAACTCCTTCTCCGTCAGCCGCACCTCGCGAGCAAAGCCGTGGAGGTGGCGAACGAGGGACTTAAGAATCTCCTTCAGGCGCGGATCGGTCGTACGCTCGGTCTCGGCGAGCACCGCCTCGGTGAGCTGCAGTTCATCACGAATGATCATGCATGGTTCTCCGCGGCTCCGCGTTGCGCGCCGCGGCGACGGCGGGCGGCGCGCCAGAGCCTAGGGAGCCCTCCGAAGCGTGTCAACACGCCGCCGGCGTAGGCGGTGGCGGGTGCCCGAGCGAGCGGACGCGCGGGGCGCATCGCGGGCTCCTGCAACGCTTGCGAGGGACGGCCGCGCGCGGGATCCTCGCGACATGGACGCGCCACTGTCGAGCTCGCAACCGCGAGCCCCCACGCCGGCGACCGATTCGCGCCGCTTTCAGTCCGCCGCGGCTCACTATCTGCGCGGCCGCCCCGAGTATCCTCGACGGCTCGTGGGTGACGTGAGCCTGCTCTGCGGACTCAATTCCTCGCACCGACTCCTCGATCTCGGCTGCGGTCCCGCGCCGCTTGCCGTCATGTTCGCGCCGCTCGTGCGCGAGGTGGTCGCGGTCGACCCGGAACCCGCCATGCTCGCAGTCGCCGCGGACCATGCAGCCCGAGCTGCCGTGAGCGTGCGCTTCGTGCAGTCGCGCGGCGAGGATCTCGAGCCCTCCCTCGGAACGTTCCGCCTGGTCACGATCGGGCGCGCATTCCATTGGATGGACCGCACCCGCACGCTCGCCCGCCTCGATGCGCTCATCGAGCCCGAAGGGGCGGTGGTCCTGTTCGGCGATCGCCATCCGGAGGAGTACGGCGCGAACGGCTGGGTCAAGCCGTATCGGGCGGTGCTCGAGCGCTTCGCCGTCGATGATGCGGGGCGCGCGCAGCGCGCGGCACCGGAGTGGCAGTCCCATGAGAACGTCCTGCTCGGCTCCCCGTTCGGCACGCTCGAGCGCGTCACGGTCATCGAGCAGCGCCTCACGCCCGTCGCGATGTTCGTCGAGCGGGCATTCTCGATGTCGAGCACCGCCCCGGCCCGACTGGGCGGGCGGGCCGCTCAGCTCGCCGACGAAGTCCGCGAGCTCATGACTCGGTTCGCCACGCCGGCAGGCGATGTCGCCGAGCTCATCGCATCCGAGGCATTGATCGCACGGCGCACATAAACAAAGCGGGGCGAGCAGCGACTGCTCGCCCCGTGAGCCCGGCACCGGGATGCGCGGGCAGGTCGGCTTTACTGCGAGGCGACGGCGAGCTCGTGCGGTCCCGAGCGCTGCAGCTTCTCCTGATAAAAGGCGGTGAGCGCCGGCTGGCCGACGTGCGCCACGGCATGCTCCACGGCGCGATCGAAGCAGCGCGTATAGCCGGCCGAGGCCGAATACGAGCCGGTGAGCGCCCGCGGTCCGCAGACCTGGTCCGCTGCAATACTGATACGCCGATAAAGCTCGGCCACGTCGCTCGGCAGAGCGAGGTTCAGATCCGAGTAGCGCACCGCCGTCGAGTGCTGGACGGCGTCCAGCTGGACGCCCGCGATCGGCGCCGATTCGGCATAGAGCGCCGTGGATGCGATTGCCAGAACCGCTGCGGCGACAGCCGTGCGGAGCGACGTTGACTTGATTGACATGATTGCCCCTCTCTCGAAACCCATCACGCGTTTACCTGCGCGCCGGTGTTCAGTCCCGGTGCGATGTGTCAGCGCTGGGCACTATATCAGCACAATGCTCAAGTCACCATCGAGAAAGCGCGCGCCGGCCGCATTTCGCAAACGCCGCGGTGAGTGGCGAAATGCCTTGATTTATAGCGTACCCGCATCACGGGTGAATTATTTTCACGGTCCGGCGCATGCAACGCCGCGCTGTACACCGGACGCCTTGCGCGGAGCTTGGGACAGTCGCAATTGAGGCTGACGCACCACTTTGGCGCAGCCCGAGCCAGCAGCCGTGCGCACTTCGCAGCACGCAGCATGCAGCGCGCAGCGCGCAGCGCGCCGCGCGAGGCCAGCTCGAGAGAGACCCGGCAGTAGGTGGCTCGAAGGGCCGCGGAGTCGCGCGGCTCAGTGCGAGCTGATCAGCGTGACGCCCGCGACGGCAGCCGCGAGCAGAGCGATTGCGCCGGCCGACTTGACCAGCAGACCCACACCCGAGGTGCCGAGGAGGACGTAAGTAACCCGCCGAAAATTGATGTCCGAGAGCGAGCGATACAGATATACACCGAGAAGCGTGCCGGGAAGCACGATCGGCAGCGTCACCAGAAGTAGCGTCCAGTAGGTGCGGCTGAATGTCTCCGGATGCCGCAAGGCCAGCATCGAGATGGACAGGACCTGCATTCCGAGAATGTACGGTTGCACGATCGCGCGCGAGTGACTCTTCGGCAGATGGCGTAATCCGCTCCAGACCACGACGGCTGCGCCCGGAAAGGCCGTAAACCCGCCGATCACGCCACCGATCAATCCCACGATCGACGAGGGGAACCAGGAATCGTGCTTCAGCGTCACGCGCAAGCGCTCTGGCTTGAGCATCGAGTAGGCGGCATAGATCACCAGAAATGCGCCGAACACCGCCATGAGCGTCTTGGTGGGCAGGGAGTGCAGGATGGTGAGCCCCATGGGCACGCCCAGAAAGCCGCCCACCAGGTACGGGCCGGGACCATTCGGCCACCACTCGCGGATCGGCATCATGTCGGACTTCAACTGGCGGATGGACATCAGCTGATTGGCGGTGGAGAGCCCCATGAGCAGCGGAACCCCGAGCTTCGGTGGCAGGAGCCACAGGCAGAGCGCTCCGATCGCCGAGAAGCCGAATCCGGAGAGACCGCTCATCAGGGCCGAGGCACCGAGGATGATCACCAGTGCGGCCACGGTGGTCGAGCTGAGCCCGCCTGCCATCAATGCGTATCCGTTCACGATTTAGGTCACCCGGGAGTTGAGTGCAAAGGACAGCGACCCCTCGGCGCAAGGCCTGGGTCGACGCACGAGGACGCGGCTGCGCGCGCTCAGGTCCAGACCCGATCGAGCGCGGCGCAGAACGCTTCCATGTCCGCCATGGACCCGACCGTCACGCGCGAGATGGTCGGCCAGATGGCCCACGACCGCCCGATCTCCACGCTCTGCGCCTGAAAGGCGGCCTGCATCTGTTTCGCCGGCCGGCTCTTCCAGTCGATCATGAACATGTTGGCGTTGCTCGGAATGAACGCGACCTCGCGCTTGGTCAGGTGCTCGAACGTCATCGCGCGGGCTGCCTGCATCTCGCGGCGGCGTGCGAGGATCGTGCTCGCCTGGGTGAGGCTCGCGGTCGCGCACACGAGCGAGGGAATCGGCAATGCGCCCGACTGCATCCCGCCGTCGTAGCGCCACATCTTCTTGATCAGATCCGGGTGGGCCATGATGTAGCCCATCCGCATGCCCGCCATGCCGAAGATTTTCGAGAACGTGCGCGAGACGATCACATCGTGGTGCGCGACGGCGAGGTGGGAAGCCGTGGGAGTGCCGGCGAAGTGAATGTACGCCTCGTCGATGAGCACCTTCGAGCCCGCCGGCTTGTTCGCGATCAGCCATTCGATGTCCGCAAGCGGTGTGATGGTGCCGGTCGGATTGTTCGGCGTGCAGATGTAATACAGCCCCGGATTCGGATCGGCCGCGACCATCGCCCGCACATCGTGCGCGTAATCGGACTTGACCGGTACGCGCTTGACCGGCACTCCGAGCCATTCCGCGGTGCCCCACGTGAGCTCGAACGTCGGATTGGCGGTCACCAGCCCGCGAGTGGGCGAGCAGAATGTGACGACCGAACGCGAAAGCGGGTCGCTCGATCCCGGCCAGGGAGCCACGTGGTCATACGGCACCCGCTCGACCTTCATGACCGCCCTGATGAAATCGTCGCGCTCGTCGCGCGGGATATACCGGTTCGAGGAAGCGATGATCTCGGCGGCGGCGACCTGCCCTGCGGTAAACGGTCCCGTCCAGCACTCGTTCGCGCCGAGGCGCACCTTGGCGACGGGAGCCGGATCGGGCGACCCCGCCGAGGCCCATACGGGTCGGCCGGCCGTCGCCACGGCCGCCCCCGCACCGAACACCGCCGCGATCCGCAGCAGTTGCCGGCGCGAGAAGCCGCGGGCGATGAGATCGTCGGTCGCCTGATCGTCGAGAACTTCAGTGCTCATCAGCCCTCTCCTGCTTCGTTCGGTGCCTTTTGTTACTTTAATCAGACCCGCGATGGTTGTCTGCGGCGCAACATTTGAAAATCGGTCATTCAAAGGTGAAATAAATTGAGCCGCGACTCGAGGCGCGCGAGATCGCTTCGCGCGCCTCGAGCACTGCCCGCCGCTGGTGCGTCATGGCCAACGAGGTGCGCGCTACCGCACCAAGATCGTCTCGGCGGGCGACGCGCCGCCCTCGACATGACACGAATCCCCTCAGAACGCATAGCTCAGCCGCGCGTAGTAGAAGCCGCCGTCGAATCCGAACGGCGAGAAGGTGTTGTATTTCCCGACCGCGCCGTTGTTGTAGTAGGTCTCGTAGGCCTCGATGATCGCGGGGTTCACCTGCTCCGGATAGCGGTTGAAGACGTTCGTGGCGCCGATCGCGAGCGTCAAGCGCTGCAGCAGGTGCATGCCGAGCTCGACGTTGGTAGTGGGGATCGTTCCCACCGAATCCTTGTAATAGATCGGAATGTTCGTAGGGTTATCGCCGCTGTCGTTCGCCCACTCGGAGCTCGGCCCGTAGATGATCTCGTGCAGATCGACGTAGAAGCGACTCACCGTCCAATGCGCCCCGAGATTGAGCACGAGCCGTGGAGAGCCCGTCGTCAGGGCCGAGTTGGTGCCCGGACCGAACAGCGCCTGACCGCCGAGCTCCAACGGTGAGGCGATCTCCCGCGTGATCACCGTGTAGTTGTAGGTGCTCGCCACCGTCCAGTCGACCTGCCCGACCGGGTAGTCCTGGGTGCTGGTGAGCGTGAAGTCGACGCCCCGCGTGCGCGTGTCTACGCCG
This sequence comes from Steroidobacteraceae bacterium, assembly GCA_035523875.1. Taxonomy (GTDB): domain Bacteria; phylum Pseudomonadota; class Gammaproteobacteria; order Steroidobacterales; family Steroidobacteraceae; genus JASHUC01. The sequence continues at coordinate 51,025 of DATKPY010000010.1, read as the reverse complement.
TTCGTGAACAGCTCGATGCCGAGCGTGCCGGTCGCGAGCACCTCGGGATCGATACTGAGGCCGCTCGCGAGAATCGCCGCGTTCACATCACCCGCACCGGGGTAGGGCAAGCCGTTGATCTGTCCATAGATAGCGCCGCTCCCGACGATGCGATTCGTGACGAGGATCTGATAAGCGTCGACGGTTGCCGCAAGCGTCTCGAGGGGCCTGAATACGAGACCGAGGCTCAGATTGGTCGACTTCTCCGGCTGCAGCCCGGTGCCGAGTCCGAGCAATGCGGCTCCCGGGCCGTCCGGGGCGAGCTGGCCGAACGCGGTCGTCGGACCGACATTGACGGCGGTGTAGTGCTCCTCGGCGAGCGTCGGGGCGCGAAATCCGCTGCTCACGGTGGCACGGACCGCGACTTGCGGATCCAAGTCCCAGCGGCCCGTGAGCTTGCCCACCTCGTTGCTGCCGAAATCGCTGTAGTGCTCGTAGCGCCCGGCCGCATCGAGGCGCAATCCGCTCACCACGTCGGCCGCGAGATCGACATAGCCCGCGTAGCTCTTGCGCGCGGCGCTGGTCGCGTTGTACGGCGCAAACCCCGGGAACGACTGCGCACCGCCCCCGTAGTACGAGGCGGCATCGCCCGCGAGAATCTTGAACGACTCGCGCCGGTACTCCCCGCCCCAGGCGACATTGAGCGGCCCTGCCAGTCCCACGTCGAAGTCGCGCGCGACATCGAGCGTAGTCGCCCATTGGTTCGCGAGGAACTCTCCGTCATAGAAGTCTGTCGGGGAGGCGCCAGTGGCGGCGTAGAGAGAATTGTTCGAGGAGTCGATCGTGTACACCTTCATCTGGTCCTCGCCGTAGCCGGTGCCGAGGTCCCAGGTCCAATCCTCGAGGATTCCCTTGAAGCCCGCGTTCAGCTGATAGTCGGTCTCCCGGCCCTGCTCGAGAGGCTGGAATCCATAGGGGAAGGGATAGATCGTCTGGTCGGTGGTCGGGTCGAGGTAATGCACAACCGTCGGCAGTCGATAGTTCTCGTAGGATGCGGCGTCCTTGTACCCGTAAGTGCCGAAACTGTAGAACTGGACGCTGTCGGCGAGACTGAAGCCCGAGTTGTACTCGAGGAGCTTGCGGTGAACCTCCGCGTCGCCCGAGATCAGGTTGAGGTTCGGATAGCCCGGTGCGAGCGGCATGTTCGTGAGCGGGTAGGTTCCGCCGTCGGCCGGATCGATGTTATGCGGATCGGTCACGCGCGGATCGACGTTGCCGCGATCGCTGTGGCCGTGGTTGTAATCCTCGGCCGTCACGTTGAAGTACGAATCGTTGAGCGGCTCGAAGCCCGCGTTGGCGCCGACCTGCGAGGTGTCGCCGCCGCCGTCGAAGTATCCGCCGTAGGTGGCGTCCGCCGCACCACCGGAGGAATTGCGCTTGAGGATGATGTTGATGACCCCGGCAACCGCGTCCGAGCCGTACTGGGCGGCGGCGCCCTGGGTCAGCACCTCGACGTGATCGACCGCATCGACGGGAATGAAGTTGAGGTCGACGCCCGCTCCGCCCTGATACGGGCCGCCGTCGACGGCCAAATTCGCCGTCGTGTGACGGCGCTTGCCGTTGATCAGAATGAGCACGTCGTTCGGGCTCAGGCCGTAGAGCTTCGCCTGCAGCGTCTGGTTGCTCATGTCCCCGCCGAACGCCTGCGCGACGTAGGACGGAACGAGCTGCGCGAGCGCATTGACCAGGTTCGATTGACCCGTGTTCTTGAGCTGCGTGACGCTGATGATCTGGATCGGTGCGGCACTCTCGGCGGCCTCGATGCCCTTCTGCCGCGTACCGGTGACGATCACCTCCTGCTCGGGCTGCTGGGCGGCGGCCGTGGGGGGTGCCGCCGGTCCGGCGGCTGCGTTCTGGGCGCGCACGGCGGGCGTGACGAGGACCAGACCCAGCGCAGCGGCCACAGCCGTCGCGATGGGCAATCTAAATGGCGTGTCGGACATGTTCGAGGCTCTCCCACGGTGATGGATTGCGACAGCGTCGGCGGAGTCTTTCGCTCCTCGCTCGGCGCTGTCACCGCTGCGCCCCCTCTCAATGGACCGAACCTGCACCCGGTGAGGCTGCCCACTGTTTGAGCCTCGCCATCTGTGCATGCCCCGTCCCGCGCCGCAAGAGTCTTTGCAATAAATTAGCCAGTCAACCTCGAATCCGTAGCGCGTCCGCCTCAACGCCGGCGCTCCGATCACCACGCTCGGTATGAAAGTGCCCTGATTTCAGCGAATTGAGCATCGCGGGCGTGATTGATTTGCGTAGCGATCAATGTGCTGAGATCGCCACGAGGTGGTGGCCGGCCGCGCAGCACGCGCCTTCAGGTGATTCAACTCAGTGCACTGAGGTCAGTTATCGAGCGCAAAACAGAGCACGGCGTGCGATCCGAATCGGTGCAAGGAGCCATTCGCCCAAGGGCGCGTGCCCCGGGCCTGAGCAGCGCGGATGGGTGGAGCGGCCGGTGCTCGCGCGTGCGAGCACCGGCGCCGTCCGTGTCTGAGAAACTCAGAACCGGTAAGTCAAGCGTGCATAGTAGAAGCCGCCGTCCTGACCGAATGGCGAGAACGTCGGGTACTTCTGTACCGCGCTATTGTCCTGATACGCGTCGTACGCCTCCGTGAGCAGCGGATTGATCTGCGGCGGATAGCGATCGAAGAGATTGTCCGCGCCGATCGCGAGCGTAAGCGGCTTGCCGAGATGCATGCCGAGCTCCAGATTGGTGACCGGAATCGTACCGATCGACTCCTTGTAATAGACGGGGATTCCCGAGGCGTTGTCGCCGTCGTCGTTGTCATACTCCGAGCTCGGTCCGTAGACGATCTCGTGCAGATCGACGTAGAACTCGCTCAGCGTCCAGTGCATGCCGAGATTGAGCACCAGGCGCGGCGAGGCGGTCGTCAGATCCGAGAGCGTCGTCGGGCCGAAGAGCTGCTGGCCTCCGAGCTGCGCCGGAGAGGCGATCTGGCCGGTGACGACGGTGTAGTTGTAGGTGCTCGAGATCGACCAGTCGATGTGCCCGAACGAGTAATCGTTGGGGCTGGTGAGGGTGAAGTCGACGCCGCGCGTGCGCGTGTCTATCCCGTTCGTGAAGATGTTGATACCGGTCGTTCCGGTGGCGAGCACGTAGGGATTGATGCTGAGGCCGCTCGCGGCGATCGCCGCGTTCACATCCGATGCTCCGGGATACGGCACGCCGTAGATCGTGCCGAAGATCGCACCGCTCCCGACGATGCGGTTGGAGAGGATGATCTGGTAGGTGTCGAGCGTTGCGGCGAGACGTTCGAATGGCCGGAAGACGAGCCCAAGACTCAGATTCGTCGACCGCTCCGGATGCAACCCGCTTCCGAGACCGAGGAGCGATGCGCCCGGTCCGTTCGGCGCGAGCTGTCCAAACGCAGTGCTCGGTCCCACGTTGACCGCCGTGTAGTGCTCCTCGGCGAGCGTCGGAGCACGAAAGCCGCTGCTCACGGTAGCGCGCACGGCGAACTGCGAGGTCGCATCCCAGCGCGCCGTCAGCTTGCCCACCTGGTCGCCGCCGAAATCGCTGTAGTGCTCGACACGACCGGCAGCGTCGATGCGCAAGCCGGAGATCACGTCCGCGGCGAGATCGACGTAGCCCGCGTAGCTGTTGCGCGAGGCGTCCACCTCGTTATAGGGCGCGTATCCCGGGAATGAGGCGGCGCCGCCATCGATGTAGGAGCTCGCGTCCCCGGGCAGGATCTTGTATCCCTCGCGCCGGTACTCCCCGCCCCATGCGACGTTGAGCGGTCCCGCAAGTCCCACCTCGAAATCCTTGGCGACATCGAGCGACGTCGTCCATTGACTCGAGACGAACTGGCCGTCATAGAAGCTCTCGGGCGAGGCGCCGGTATCGATATAGAGCTGCGGGTTCGTCGAATCGATCGTGTACACGTGGAACTGGTCCTCGCCGTAGCCGGTTGCGAGGTCCCAAGTCCACTCGTCGATCGCACCCTTGAAGCCCGCGTTCAACTGGTAGTCGGTCTCCTTGCCCTGCTCGAGCGGATTGAAGCCGTAGGGAAACGGATAGGTCGTGACACCGGTGGTCGGATCGGTGTAGTAAGCGACCGTCGGCACTCGGTAGTTCTCGTAGGACGCGGCGTTCTTGTACCCATAGGTGCCGAACGAGTAGAACTGCACCCCGTCCCCGAGACTGAAGCCTGCGTTGTACTCGACCAGCTTCATGTGCGACTCGCCATCGCCGTCGATGAGATTGAGGTTCGGCCAGCCCGGCGCGAGAGGCATATTGGTGAGCGGATACGTTCCACCATCCGCCGGATCGATGTAGCCGGGATAGACCACGCGCGGATCCACGTCGCCGCGGTCAGAGTGCCCGTGGTTGTAGTCCTCGGCGGTCACGTTGAAGTAGCTGTTTTCCACCGGCTCGAATCCGGCGTTCGCGCCTACTTGCGAGGTGTCTCCGCCGCCGTCGAAATAGCCGCCGTAGGTTGCATCGGCGTCGACCCCCGATGAGCTGTTCTTGAGAATGATGTTCACGACGCCTGCGATCGCATCCGAGCCGTACTGCGCGGCTGCACCCTGCGTGAGCACCTCGACATGATCGATGGCATCGAGTGGGATGAAGTTGAGGTCCGCGCCCGCGCCACCCTGATAGGGGCCGCCATCCACGGCGAGATTGGCGGTGGTGTGGCGGCGCTTGCCGTTCACGAGAATCAGCACATCGTTGGGGCTCAATCCGTAGAGCCGCGCCTGCAGCGTTTGATTCGCCATGTCGAAGCCGAATCCCTGGGCGACGTACGAGGGAACGAGCTGCGCGATCGCGTTGATGAGGTTCGTCTGGCCGGTGTTCTTGAGATCCGCAGCGCTGATGATCTGAATCGGTGCCGCGCTCTGGGCCGCCTCGATCCCCTTCTGGCGCGTGCCCGTGACGATGACCTCCTGAGTCGTCTCGATCGCGGATGCGGAGGACTCCCCCGCGGAGCCCGAAGCGGCGGGCGCCGGACTCTGGGCGTGCAACGGTACACAGAACAGCAGCAGGCTCAATGCAGCGGTAAGCGCCGCGCCATGGCTCGGCGCGCAGTGACGGCGATAGAACATCTCGGGCTCTCCCAGGTTTGTTGATCTGAACCCCGCGCCGGAGAACGCCTCCGACGCAAAGGCACTCTTTGTTACACAGCCCCTTCTCCCAGAGGAGTGCGCCGGCTCGTCCTGCTCAACGATGAGCGAACGGTCCGTGGAGTGCTCCGACTCCGTGCAGCAGGGGTATTGCAATAAATCGGCCAGCGAATGCGTGCGTGGACGCATCCGCGCCGCGCGCATACGAGATCGCCGCCGGCCCACCCGCAAATTGCAGCCGCGACAAGCGCTTGCCACCGAGGCGGCCTCCGCGAAGCGCCGAGGAATCCGTAGAATTTGCCTCGTGCGATCGATTGAACGGTCGTCATGCGGCGATGAGGTGGATCGAATCGGTGCGCAAATCCATCATCCGAGGATCCATTCGGAGCACGAGCGGCGCTTCATGCGAGTGCAAAGGCGCTGGCGCGCGCACGCGCGTGCCCCGTCTTTGCACGCCGCGTTTGATTCGGCGCGCACGGATTTCGTGCAGGGGGAAGGTTTTTCCGCTAGCCCGCGCGCGACCTGCGCGGGCCACAGTGGATGGGCGAGGACCGAGGCATCGAGCACACGTGAAATCCAGTCAACGACGGATTCTTATTGCTCTTCTCGGGTCAGCGCCGACCCGGTGGCGGTACGCAATCGCGGGGCCGCGGATCAGCGGCGTGCGCCGAGCAGTCTCGCGGGCAGAAGAATCACGGCTCGCAGCAGCTGGAAAACACCCTCGAGGGCGATCCCGAGCAGCCGGAACGGAATCGACAAGAGCCAGACGAGCGGCCAGAGCAGCAGCGCCAGGACGGCGAGCGGCCAGCAAAGCACGAACAGAAGGAGCCACAGCAGGACCTTGATCATGCGGCACCGTACCGCCGCGGCAGGGGTGCCCGCAACCCGCGGCGCGCTCGGCGTTCGCCGCTTGAGCGGCGCCGGCAACCGCTTTGGTATGCTCGCGCCCAACGTGTGCTCCGAAGCGCACGCGCAGGATGCGAAATGGGACGGCATGCGGGCTCGATTCTTCTTGCGGCCGCGACTGGGGTGGCGCTCGTCTGGCTCGCCCGCTGGGAGCGGTCCGAGCCGGTGCGGAAGGTCACCGCCCCCGGATCGCGCGTGGCCCGCATCGCTGACGCTCGCGCCGAGGGTCCCGCCGTCGCCCGACGCGCGCCCGAACTGAGCGCGGCCGCGCCGGGGAGCGGCTCCACGGGGGACACCGAGCGCGGGGCTGCGGCGGGCAGCGCCGTTGTGGAGCATGCCGCGATCGCCTCGGCCACCCCTCCTCCGCCGCTCCCGATCCCCGCTGGGGCGGAGCCACCGTCATCAGCCGCCGCCTCGGCGCACCCCTCTCCTCTCGATACGTTGCTCGACTCGGTCCGTATCTCGTGCCAGTTCGATCCCGGTAACGGCAGTGAATGGCCCGGCGGAAACATGACGGTCCACGGCGCTTCGTGGCAGGGCGGCCCGATCACCTACGATTCGATCGACACGCACGCGGGCAGCGCCCAAATGGAGGGAACCCAGGGGGCCACGGGCTCGCAGACCGGCGAGACGGACGTGCGGGTCGTTGCGACGCCGACGGGGCTGCATTTTGCCGGTTTCACGCCACGGGGAGACTTGGTCGTGACGAGCGTCTTCGCGGCCCTCGACACCGCCGGACACTTCATCGCGGTCATGTCTCGCCACGGCGCTGCGCTCCAGCACGAGTCGGCACAGTTCTACGGATCTTGCAGCTCGATCCTCGCGCAGCTCGGCTCGACCGGTCGCTCACCCTGAGCGTCGGAGGCTGGCGCGCGGTTCGCCTTCGAGCGCGGGAAGGGCTCCCGCTCCTCGCTATCCAGCGGCGCAGCGCGACTGCTAGGCTATCGCCGCGGCGGCAGCGCCGTCCCTGGCGCCCTGGTTGAGGATCGCTCATGACCGGTCGAATCGCGTTCGTCGGAACTCTCCTGCTGAGCGCGGTCGCCGGATGCGGGCGCTCCCCCTCGATCGCGAACCCCGCCGAGCTTGCCGCACTGCAAAGCGAAGTGGCGCGGCTCGATACCCGCGTGGCCGCGCTCGATGCCAGCGAGCGCGCGGCCACGAAGGAGCTCGCGGCACTGCGGCGCGAGGCCGATTCGCACCGCTCGGCGGTCGCAGAACTCATTCCGACGGACACGACGGTGCGCTGGGTCGAGGCCCAGCCCGCGCTCGGTCCGTTCGTGGTCTTCGTGCAGTACGTCCGCAGCATCCCGGGCGGCGTGCGCGTTCAGCTCAACCTCGGCAATGTGACCTCGGTGGCGATCTCAGGCGCCGTGCTCAAGCTCACCTACGGGCCGCCCAAGCCGGAGGTCGGTGATCCGGACTACGCGAACCGCTTCGCCAGCTGGCAGCAGGGCCTGAAAGAGCACGTGCAGTCGGTTCCGGGATCGCTCCGTCCCGGGGTCTGGCATCCCGTGAGCGTTGTCCTCAAGGGGGTCAACGATCGCGCATTCGGGTATCTCAAGGTGAGCATCTCGACGGCGACGCTGTGGCCGGTACTTACCCGCGAACACCCGTAACGGACGCGGGCTCCCGGAGAGAGCGCGGTATGAGCGCGAGCGAAGAGAAGTACTTCTACGAGCCGCGTTGCGGGCATGGACTCGCTCACGATCCGTTCAACTCGATCGTCGCTCCGCGCCCGATCGGCTGGATCTCCACCCACGACGGCGCCGGTCACCGCAATCTCGCGCCCTACAGCTTCTTCAACGCGTTCAACTATGTCCCGCCGATCATCGGGTTCGCAAGCATCGGCCACAAGGACACCGTGCGCAACGCCGAGCGCACCGGGGAGTTCGCCTGGAATCTCGTCACGCGAGCACTCGCCGAGCGGATGAATGCGACCAGCGCGACGGTCGCCCCGGAGGTCGACGAGTTCACGCTCTCCGGGCTGACGCCGGTAGCCTCGGCAAAGATCGGTGCACCGCGGGTCGCGGAGAGCCCGGTGAACTTCGAGTGCCGCGTTACCCAAATCGTGCAGTTGCGGAATCTCGCCGGTGCAGCCGTGGAAACCTGGCTCACGCTCGGGGAAATCGTCGCGGTCCACATCGAGCGCCGATTCCTCGCCGGGGGCTTCTACGTGACAGCGGCCGCACAACCGGTCGTGCGCGGCGGAGGACCGGCGGATTACTTCACGATCGGCGCGGATGCGCTCTTTAAGATGGATCGCCCGAAATGACCATCGAGCGCAGGCGTCTTGGACTCAATCTTTTCGGGAGTGCGACCGCCTACCTCCTACCGCGGCAGTCGGAGGATCCCGAACCGCCGCCTCCGGACTCGCGCCGCGCAGCGCTCGTCGGACTGGTGTTCACGCTGCTGCTGATCCTGGGCAGCGTGCTGCTGGTGCATGTGCTGGGCCGGGCGGCCAAGCTCCAGGACTGCGTGATGTCGGGCCGCACGAACTGCGCGCCGGTGGACACGACCAGCGCGACCGGGGGTTAGCGACTCTCCTCCGGATTGATCGGCAGCAGCTTCTGGCCGAACACGGTCGTTCGCACACCGACGCAATCCGCGCACAGTCGCAGCGTCGGCACGGGACTCGGGTCCGTCTTTCGTGCCACGACCCAGTAATCTCGCGCCGATGCGCTCCCACAGAGCGAGCAGATCTCGACCGTGCCGGCCGCCGCAACGTGCCGCCGCGTCAGCGTCGCCTGCACCGGCTGGTCCGACTCGAGCGCCGCAAACCACTCGGCACTGTGGGGCTCCAGGTATCGCATGGCGCTCGAGATCCCGGGCCACGGCTTCGGATGATCGCCCGGTCCGACCGCGACATCTCCGGTGGCGCGCTTGACGCTCAATTGCCACCCGGTGCGGAGCGCATCCCGGCAAGATAAACGGCGAGTCCGTCGATTTCCTCCCCGCTCAGAGTCTGGAGCCTGCGCGCATGCCCGCGCATGCTCGGCCTGCGGCCCTCGGCGGCATCGTGCAGTTGCTCGCCAAGATACTCGGGATGCTGCCCGGCAAGCCGCGGCACCTGCGTGGCGGGGTCGCCCTCGCCGTTGCGGCCATGGCACGACTCGCACAGGCGCGCGTAGATGGCGGCCGTTCCCAGCGGCGCCACCGCCCCGCCGGGTGGCACGGCCCGCGGCGGCAGACTACTTATATATGCCGCCACATCGGCGAGCTGCTGCGCATCCGTGAGGTGATGGCGATCGACGAAGTGCTGCATGCGGATATTGAGCCGGGCACTGTGACGAAACTCGATCAGCTGCCGCACGAGCACACTCTGGTACTGACCGGCGATCGAGGGCACCGTCCCGTCGGACGTGCCGCCCCCGTCGCTTCCGTGACAGGCCGCGCACGTGTCGAAGAGCTCGGCGCCGCGATCCAGATGCGGCGTGGCATGGAGGGCGGCCTGAAGCTCCGAGCTCTCGGTCGAGAGTGCCATGCAGAGCGCCGGCGCAAGCACGAGCAACCCGAGCGCGCATCGCATGCCCAGTGCGCGCCGCCGCACCGTCGCGTAGTGCGCTCGCGCCGCGATCGCCTTGCCGACATCCGAGCCGTGCCATTGAGTTGACATGTCCAGTGCACCCGCGACCTGGGGTTTCCAAGTCTTCGCGTAAAGTCTAGAGCCCGCACGCACCCACGGACAGCGTGACTTATGCGTATCGGGGGACGCAGATTGGGCCACGCCGTGCGCACACTCGGGTGCTGTCAGCCGCTGCGCTCGCCGCGCGTTGTAACTGGCAAGGACAACAAACTTACGGCAGGTCCCCCATGAAGCGGCTATTCATGCTCCTGATTCCTCTCGGCTTCCTCGCCTTGAGCGGATGCGTCGTGGTACCGGCTCGCGGTTACTACTACCACCCCCGCGCGATGGTCGTGGTTCCGGCACCGGTGGTGTTCGTGCGGCCGTAGACGCTCCGCCGATGCGGCGGCTCGCTGCGCCGCGAGGCTCACGCTGAGCGCGGCTCGATCAGGCTCGGCTCATCATTCTTGGGCGAGTTGACGCGAGTGCTGACAGCGTAGGCAACCATCAAATCCGCGGGATACGCCTCGAGCGCCGCGTGCGCCTGCTCGGGAGTGCCGCTGAGCCAGGCCTCGCGGGACTCCCGGCGCAGGATCGCCGGCATCCGGTGCGGATTGCTTCCGGTGTTGTGGATGTCGCGCATCAGCGCATTGCCGGGCATCGTGATGAGCGCGCAGCTCTCGACGGCCGTCGCGTCCGCGCGCAGCGAGCGATCCCAGAGCGCCGCGAAACCGAACAGCTCCTGATCGACGAGATGAATGAAGTAGGGAATCTTGCTTCCCTGCGCATCGAGGTGCCATTCGTAGAATCCGGAGGCGAGCTGAATGCAGCGCTGGCCGCGCTTCCAGGGTCCGCGGTAGGAGGCGGCGCTCGCGATCGTCTCGATGCGCGCGTTGATCGTCGAGTACTTCGGAGGCTCGCCGCGCGCGAAGAACGGGATGAGTCCCCAGCGAAGTGCGACCCCCTCGCGCACGCCCTCGGTCATCCTGACGACGGGCACGCTCTGTGTCGGGGCGATGTTGTAGCTCGCGGTGAACTGCCAGCTCACGCGCGCGAGAGCGAATTCACGCTCCGCAGCGGCTGCCTGTCGCAGGATGTAACGTCCGCACATACAGTCCCCTGTCTCTAATCGTACTGCATGGACAGCCTGACAGCGCCGTCACTACGCTCGCGGTCATGGGAGGAAAGAATCCCGAGCGCAGCAGACTGTGGGGACGGGATTGCGATGCCCTCGCCGCATACGCCCAGGGCTACACGCTTACCGCCCGCTGCCGCAGTCCGGGATGCGGAAATCGCCGCGAGCTCGAGCTCGCGCGCCTCCTCGAGCGCTTCGGAGCGAACGCGACGCTCGGGGAGATTTGCCGCCATTTCCGCTGCCGCAGGTGCGGTGAGCGCGGTGCGCGCATCGAAGTTCATTACCGGGGGTGGGCGCGCGGTCGCAGCTGACCCCGGCGCGCAGTGCTGTGCCTCAGCGCGGGCGCTCGGCGAGACCGCGTGCGGCGCGATACGCGAAATCCACGGTACGCCCGTACACGGCGGCCTGCCATGCCGGATTCTGCGAGAAGAACGCCTCGCGCATCTGGCGGCCAATCTGCGCACGCAGCTCCTCATCACTCCCGCCATGCGCGTGCAGCCAGTGATCGGCGCGCAGGGCGTTCAGCACCCGCTCCAGGGGAATCGTCCCGAATTCCAGCGCGAGGAACGTGAGATCCACCCGTGGCAGTGCCCGGCGCACCCCATCGGCGACCGAGCCCACCACCCGCGCCGAGACCGACTCGTCGGCATCCAGATCCTTCACCTCCGGTCCGTACCAGCGGCGCGCACGCTCGAGATCGCCGGGACCGCTCGCGGTGAGAATGGGCTCGCCATAGGCGGCAGGTCCGAGGCCGGTGTGCAGATCGAGCACTGCGAGCCGTGCAACGCTCGCGGGCAACGCTTCCTTCAGCACCCGCTCGAGCGTCGTCGCCGACCAGCTCGCGCGACGGCCGCCGTAGAAAAGGCCGCTCGGGCGGCTGTACTGGCCCCCGGTGATCGCTGTCTGCACAGCCCGCGGGCCCTGTCGCTGCATGAGCGCGGCCAGGGCGGCATCGGCCGCGCGCCTCCCCTCGCCGTGCCAGTCGACCGGCACCAGCAGCTCGTGCAGCGGCTCGTAGGCATTCGATGACGGCAGCGGCTGCGAGAAATCGACGAAATTTCGATTGAGGTCCACGCCGTCCTCGTTGACGCGACGGCTCCAGGAGAATCCGAACGGATTGAGCGCATGCACGAGCACGAGGCAGGCGGACTGCGGCAGCGCCTCGCACAGCTGATCGCTCAGGAGTCCCACTTGACAGCCCGAACCGCAGAATCCTTCGACGCCGTGTGTGCCCGAGATCACGACGAGCGCGCAATCCGCGTGCGGATTTCCGAGTCGCGCAACGTCCATGGCGAGCGGCTCGCCCTGCGCGCCAAGCCGCTGCGGCAGCGGGTGATCGCGTAGCGTTGCGCCGGCGCGCTCGGCTGCAGCGCGAAAGCGAATCCTCGCGGCGGCGTAATCGCCACTGAAATACTCGGAGATCGCCATGTGAGAGGCTCCTGGTCGCGGTCGATGCGGAGCGATCCCGCCCGCAGACCCCCTAGTGCGAAGCCGTGCGGGGCAAGGTGTACGACACCGGCACGAACGTGTAGCCCGCTCCCCGGTTTGCGCGCAGGTGACCGAGACCCGGGAACGAGAGATGCGCACCGCCGATGAGATAGCCCTTTGCAGCAACCATGGCGAAGATCTTGAGACGCTCCCGCGCCGCCTGCGCCGAATCGCTGTCGAAGCTGATGGTGACCGACGGATCGAGAAATTGCACCGCGGCCACGTGCACGAGGTCACCCCAAAGCAGCAGCTGCTCGCCCCGGCTCGAGACGAGGTACATCGTGTGTCCCGGAGTGTGACCCGGCGCCGCCACAGCGCGAATTCCCGGCACGACGTCCACATCGCCGTCGAATGTCTCGAAGCGCATGGCATCGACGTAGGGCTTGAGCGCCGCCATCGCGCCACGAAAGGCGCCGCGACGCGCGGCGGGTGCCCCATTCATCCTCGCCTCGCTCAGCCAGTACTCCGCCTCGGCACGCGCCGCATGGACCATCGCATTGGGGAACACCGCCTGCCCGTTGCGGCTCAGGCCACCAATGTGATCGCCGTGCATGTGGGTAATGAGGATGTCATCCACCTCCTCCGGCCGATAGCCGGCGGCGCGCAGATTGGCAAGCAGCCTGCCGGCCGAAGGCGGTCCCGATGGGCCAATCCCGGTGTCGATGAGCACCAGACGCGCGCCGGTATTGACCAGGAACGCATTCACCGAGGTCTCGACCGGCTCCTTGAGGAACACGCGCGCGAGGTCCGCGTCGAGCTGCGCGGGGGTGACGTGCTTGAGTAGCGCTCCCACGTTGAACGGCAGCGTGCCATCGGATAGCGCGGTCACCTCGAAGTCCCCGAGCATCAAGCGGTAATAGCCGGGGGCCTGGGTTCTCTGCAGCGGCGCGCTTGCGAGCGCCACGCCCGAGGCAAGCAGGAAAGCGAGCATGGCGATCGACTGTGCGCGCGTCGGTTTCGTCTTCACGGCTGCGCTCCGGATTCGGCAATACTGCGAGGGCGGACGCATTCTCCCCGACCGGAGAGAAGGCGACAAGGCCGTTGCGCGCCGGCCGTGCAGCCGCCGGCTACCTGGCTTGCGTCGACGCCCCCCAATCCACTACTTTCGCGCTCGGGAGTGCGTGATGCGTCTCCCGCCGCCCGCGCGAGGACCGATGAGCCTACTCGTCCGAATGAACATCGTGCTCGTCGTGGGCTTCGCGCTCGCCGGCACAGCCGTTGCGTACATCTGCCAATCCCTGTTGCAGACCAATGCACGCCGCGAGGTTCTCGGCACGGCCTCTCTCATGCTCGACAGTGCGCTCGCGAGCCGCGCCTATACGGCGAACGAGATCGATCCGCTCCTCGCCGCAGAGATGCACGACCGATTCGTGCCCCAGAGCATCCCTTTTTACGCCGCGACGCAGAATTTTCTCGTGCTGCGCAAGAGACACCCGGACTTCTATTACAAGGAGGCAACCCTCAATCCGACCAATCCGCGCGACCGCGCGACCGACTGGGAGGCGGACATCATCCAACAGTTTCGCAATCACGCGGGCCTCGGTCAGATCGAGGGCGAGCGCGACGGCGCGATGGGACATGCACTGTATCTCGCACGGCCCATTCGCGCCGAGCCGGAGTGCTTGATCTGCCATGGCCTCGCTTCCGCAGCACCGGCGGCGCTTCTCGCGCGCTACGGCCGCGACAACGGCTTCGGCTGGCAAGCGAACGAGGTCGTCGGGGCGCAGATCGTCTCGGCCCCATTCAACGAGGCGAGCGCACGTGCAGCGAGCGTGCTACGCGGCATCGTGATCACCACCGCGAGCGCGCTCACCGCATTGCTCCTCCTCGTCAATCTCGCGCTCTTCGCGATCGTGGTGCGTCCGCTGCGGCGCATGGCCCGCCACGCCGATGAGGTGAGCTTGGGGCGTCTGACCAGCATAACCTTTGAGCCCGCCGCCAAGAGCGGTGAGATCGCGGGGCTCGCGCAGGCGTTCGAGCGGCTGCGCAAGAGTGTGGAGAAGGCGCTCAAGATGGTCGGTGGCTGAAGCCGTGGCACGCGAGATCTTCGTGAGCTACTCGCAACCCGACCGGGAGTGCGCCTTCGAGCTCGCCGAGCACCTCGAGGCGAACGGGCTCGCAGTATGGATCGCACCGCGGGACGTATCGCCCTCGGCCGACTGGGCCGAGGAGATCATCGATGCCATCTCGGGAGCGCGAGTCATGGTGCTCGTATTTTCAGCGAGCAGCAACGAATCCTCTCAGGTGCGCCGCGAGGTCGAGCGCGCGGTTCACAAGCAGCTGCGCGTCCTGCCGTTTCGCATCGAGGAGGTGATGCCGGCGCGGAGTCTCGAGTACTTCCTCAGTGCCCAGCACTGGCTCGATGCCTTCTCACCCCCGCGGCGGGCACATTACGCGCGGCTCTGCACCTACCTGCGGTCGCTTCTCGCCGAGGGGGACAGTGCGCACGGCGCGACCGCGGCGCCAACGGGGGGGACAGCGGGCGCCTCGGCAGCCGGGCACCCGGTGGCCGCGCCGACGCCGCACGATCCGTGTCTGCCGCCCGCGCAGCTCGAGCAGATCGAGCTCCATCTGGCACGACTCATCGGGCCAATTGCGCGCATTCTCGTGGACCGTAGTGCGCGCAATGCGGGAAATCTCGACCAACTCCTCGACAAGCTCACCGCCGAGCTCGATTCGAAGGAAGATCGGCACCGATTTCTCGAGTCGTGCAAGGCATTGCGGCATCCGTAGAGCAATCGGCATAAGAATTCAAACGGGGGAACGCGCATGAACGAGCAACTCGCCTCGGCCGGCCACCTCAAGGACTCCCTGATCGACCTCGCCGTGCGCTTCGGGCCGAAACTCCTCGTTGCGGTCTTCATCCTGCTCGTCGGAATCATCGTGAGCCGCTCGGTGAGTCACTGGGCGGCCCGCGGCTTGGGCCGCCTGGAGCTCGAACCGCCGGTGCGGACCCTGATCGCCCGCGTGGTCTGGGTCCTCTCGTTTGCGCTCTTTCTGGTTCTCGCGCTGCAGAACTTGGGCGTCGAGCTGTTGCCGCTGATCGCCGGGCTGAGCGTCGCGGGCGCGGGCATCGCGCTCGCAACGCAAGGGGTGCTGAGCAATCTGGTTGCAGGTCTCGCGATCATCTTCACCAAGCCATTCCGCGTCGGTGAATACATCGAGGTCGTCGGCAAGGAGGGCACCGTTGAGAGCATCACCCTCTTCAGCACGACACTCCTGCATCCCGATCGCTCCCGCATCGTCATCCCCAACCGCAAGATTGCCGGGGAGATACTTCACAACTACGGCTCGATCCGCCAGATCGACCTGACCGTCGGGGTCGCCTATGACACCGATCTCGCTGCCGCACTCGCCACGGTTCGGGAGATCCTCGAAGCCAGTCCCCGCGTGCTCAAGGACCCGCCGCCTCTCGTGCAGACCGCCTCGCTCGGGGAATGGTCCGTGACGATCGGCGTGCGGCCCTGGGTCCACGTGGCCGACTTCGGCGGCGCTACGAGCGAGATCAACGCCGCGCTGCTCGCCACGTTCCGCAGGCGCGGTGTCGTGATGCCGTTCCCGCAGCGTGAGGTGCGCATGATCGGCGCGGCAGCGGCCGGCATGCCCGCAGGCAGCCGACCCGACGCGTCGTAGAATAGTCGTCCGTGCAGGTCGGGCTCGCAGCAGGCGCAACGCCGCGCGTATGCTCTGTCCTGGCTGCGGATGAGGCAGCCGGCTCGCTGGGGATTGAACGATGCGCCACGCGATGAGACCGTTCGGCCGGATGCTGCTCGCAGGCGTGTCGATCACGCTCGCGCTCGTGCTCGTACCTCAAGCGGCGCGCGCACAGCTCGGGCGCGGCGATCGCTACTCCGGGGTTCCCTGGGCGACGCGCTCGCCCGTGCTCGCCCAGCATGGGATGGCCGCTACCGAGCAGCCGCTCGCCTCCGAGATCGCGGTCGACATTCTCAAGCGCGGCGGCAGTGCCGTCGATGCGGCCATCGCGGCCAACGCCGCGATCGGGTTGATGCAGCCGGTACTGAACGGCATCGGCGGAGACCTGTTCGCGATCGTCTGGGATCCCGCGACGAAACACCTCTATGGCTACAATGGCTCGGGTCGCTCCGCCAAGGGCCGCGATCTTGCGAAAATGAAAGCCGAAGTGGAAGCGGCTTGGGCCCAGGCGGGCCTGCCCAATCGGCCGCTCATCCCGCCTCACGGCACGCTCCCCATCACCGTGCCGGGCGCGGTCGATGCGTGGTTCGCACTGCACGAGCGCTTCGGCAAGCTGCCGATGGCCGAGGACCTCGCCCCGGCGATTCGCTACGCACGCGAGGGGTTTCCGGTCACGCAGCTGATCGCGCAGTACTGGAAGGCCAACATGGCCGCGTTCGAGCACGACAGGATGCTCGCGGGCAAGCTCGACAACGCCCGAGCGACGTACCTGGTCGATGGCCACACGCCCGCCGAGGGCGAAATCTTCCGTAACCCGGATCTCGCGCGAACGCTCGCGGAGATCGCCGCCGGCGGCCGCGACGCGTTCTACAGGGGGCCCATCGCGCGCACGATCGACCGGTACTTCCGGCGTATCGGCGGCGATCTGCGCTACGCGGACTTCGCGGCCCATCATGGCGAATGGGTCACGCCGCTCAGCGTGAACTATCGCGGTTATGACGTGTACGAGCTGCCGCCGAACGGTCAGGGCGGCGCAGTGCTCGAGATGCTGCAGCTCATCAAAGGCTTCGATCTACGGAGGATGGGGGCCGGATCGGCCGATGCGATCACCGTGATGCTCGAGGCGAAGCGGCTCGCTTACGAGGATCTCGCCAAGTGGTACGCGGATCCGGCCTTCGTGCACGTGCCGATGCAGGCCCTGATCTCGAACGCGTACGCAGATGCGCGCCGCCGTCTCATCGATCCGCATCACGCGCGCGAGAACGTGGGGCCTGGAAATCCCGTGCCCGCCGGCGGGGAGACGATCTATCTCACCACCGCGGATCGCAACGGGATGATGGTCTCGCTCATCCAGTCGAACTATCGCGGCATGGGCTCGGGGCTCGTGCCCGACCATCTTGGCTTCATGTTCCAGGACCGCGGGCAGCTCTTCTCGCTCGATGCGCACGCAGCCAATGTGTATGCGCCCGGCAAGCGTCCATTCCACACGATCATTCCGGGATTCGTCATGAAGGACGGTTTGCCCTTCCTCTCCTTCGGCGTCATGGGCGGCGACATGCAGCCGCAGGGCCAGGTACAGATCCTGACCGACATCATCGACTTCGGCATGAACGTGCAGGACGCAGGCGATGCCGCGCGCTGGTATCACGCGGGGGGCACGGAGGTCACCGGCGCCCGATCGAGCGGTCCCGGAACGGTCGAGATGGAGTCGGGATTCGCCCCGGCGGTCAAGCAGGAGCTCGCGCGCCGCGGCTATCGCATCGCGCCCGGTACCGGCTCCTTCGGCGGCTACCAGGCAATCGAGTGGGACGCGAAGAATCACGTCTACTGGGGTGCCTCGGAGATGCGCAAGGACGGCGAGGCGATCGGTTACTGAGGCGCCCCGCGGCCGCAAGCGGGCGCTGAGCCTCAGGCGCTCGCCCACGCGACCGGCTCGACGCGCGTGAGCACCACGCCCCAGCCGAGCGCGCCAACGAGCACGACGCCGGCCGCGAGCACGAAGGCGGCATCGAAGCTGCCGGTCCGATCGACGATCCACCCGGTGACGGTCGGACCGATGATCCCCGCGGTGTTCGCCAGACAGTTCTGCACGCCGACCCAGCGCCCGGCGGCACGCGCACCGGCCAGAATCTGCGTGACCGGCCAGATCTGCACCATCATCAGACAGATCGCCCCCAGGAAGAGGCTCGCGATCGCGGTGTGCGGATCCGCGAGCGCGCAACCGAGCAGTCCCACAGTGCCGCCCAGATGCCCGATCACACACGCGCTCTTGCGAACGCCATTGATCGAGTACCCCGCACGGATCAAGCGATCGCACAACCACCCCGAGAAGATCGTCCCGAGCGCCGTCACCGTGTACACGACGGAGAGCAGCTTCGCCATGCCAACGACGGAGTAGCCGCGCTGGCCGACCAGCCACAGCGGCATCCACGAGAGGACGAAGTAAAGCCCGTAAAGATTGCAGAAGTGGCCGAGCGTGGCGCCCCAGAGCACGCGACGGGACAGAATCGCACGATAAGCCGGCGGCGCCGGGGCCTCTGTGCGGCCGCTACCGGCCCGCGCACGACCGTACACGCTCCAGGGGAGAAGCCAAAGGAGCGCGATCGCGCCGAAGATGAAGAACATCGGCCGCCAGCCGAGTGCGGCAATCAAGAAGCCGCCGGCAAGCACCCCGACGCCGGGCCCGAGGGAGATACCGGCGACCGCGATGCTGTTCACCAAGCCGAGATCGCTCGGCGGCACGGCTTCCGCGAAGAGCTTGGAGAGGGCGGGAAAGGCGACCGTTTCGCCGAGACCGAGCAACACCCGCAGCCCGACGAGCACGACGAAGCCCCCGGCAAGACCGGTGAGCGCGGTCGCGAGCGACCAGAGCGCGAAGCCGAGCGTGAGCGCAAGGTGCCCGCCCAGCCGATCGACGAGCCAACCGGCGATCATCTGGCCCGGTACGTACGTCCAGAAGAAGGCGGAGGTGAGGAGGCCGATCTGCAGCGTCGTCAGGCCGAGATCGCGCTGGATGAGGGGTGCCGCGGTTGCGAGATTGCCGCGGTCGATGTAGTTGATGAATATCGCGAGCGATAGGAGCGCGACCAGCGCCCAGCGCGCGCGCGTCGTGGCGGAAGCCGCGAGACTCGTTCCCGCGGCTAGCGCCACGGCTCTGCGGTGCCGGGCGACACACTCACGGGCGACACACTCACTCTCGCTGCGCGAAGAACCACCATTTCCGCCCTTTGCCCCGGACTGGCCCGAGGATCCTTTGTAACATGCCCTGCCCTTCGCGCGCATCGTGCTGCATCACGGCCGCGCGCCGCGCGACGCACTGCTGCGCGTTTCTCCACGCGGCGTGCGGAATGTACCTATGAGCGCGTGACCCGCGAGCGAAGGATCCGTGAGAGAAGGCACGGTCGCGCCCAACCCTCCTTGAATATGCTGCACACCACTCGGAACGAGGCGCCGCGGCGCCGGAGTCAAGTCAGCGTCATGAGCCAGGATCGCTCCAATCGGCCCGCTCGACGCGAGAGCACGGATCTCGCGCCTCTCCTGCTCGCGTGCATCGTCGGGCTCGCGACCCTCGGAATGGCAGCGCTGCTCATCGTGCGGGTGTTTCTGGGCTCGCTCCTCGCGGGAGGAGCCTCACGAGCCCTCCAGCGCGCCGACGAGCTGTACATTTCCCTCGCAGCCACCGCGACCGTGCTCGCCGGTGCGCTTGCCGTCTCGCTCCTGTGGCTCATCAGGCGGCTTCGCGACAGCCGGCGCGCGCGCCATGCCGCCGAGAAGCGCTTCCGGCTGATCGGGGCGCAGCTCTCCGAATCGATCCTGCTCGTGGACGTGGGGGCAGACCGAATCATCGACGCCAACCAGACCGCGCTCCAGGCACTCGGATGCTCATACGCGGACCTCGGCCGCTTCGGCGTCCGTGATTTCTTCCCGGATATCGATGCCCAGGCGCTCGAGCGGCTCGCGCTCTCCTCCGAGCTCAGCGTTCTCATCTCGCGTGCGCGTAGGCGGGATGGCTCCTGGACGGAGGCTCAGATCGCTGCCAATGGGATCAACCTCCATGGCCGCCCACTCGTCGCCTTCGTGGCACGGGATGTGAGCGAGCGCAAGAACGCCGAGCGCCGCGAGCGGGAGAGCCGCCGCCGCCTGATCCGCATCGCTCGGCACGACGCCCTGACCGGCCTGCCCAACCGCGCATTCCTCGCCACTCGCTTTCCGCACGTTCTTAAGAAAGTCGCCGGCAGCGGACGGCTCCTGGCGCTCATTTGCCTCGATGTCGACAACTTCAAGCACATCAACGACTCCCGCGGACATCCGCAGGGCGACCAACTGCTGAGAATCATCGCAAGTCGCCTGCGCGCGACGCTCCCCGCACAGCACGTGGTGGTGCGCATGGGCGGAGACGAGTTCCTGGTCGTCGCCCCTCTGATGCCGGATAAGTCCGCGATCGAGCAGCTCGCACTCAGCCTGCGAACGGCGGTTGCTGCACCGCTGGTGCTCGGGTCGCATTCGCTCTCGGTAACGGCGAGCGCCGGCATTGCCGTCTTTCCCGACGACGGCCGCGACGCAGACACCCTGCTCAAGTGCGCGGACATTGCGCTCTACCACGCGAAGAATGCCGGACGAAACTGTCATCGCTTCTTCGCCGCGCAGATGGATCGGCAGGTCACCGAGCAGGCGACTCTCGAGCAGGCACTCTACGAGGCACTCGGTACCGAGCAGATATTCATGGAGTATCAGCCGATCGTTGAGCTTCTCACCGGCCGGATCGCATCGCTCGAGGCGCTCATGCGCTGGCGGCACCCCACGGAGGGATTGATTCCGCCGGACCGCTTCATTCCGATCGCGGAGCGCGCCGGGCTCATCGTGCGCTTGAGCGAGCACGCCCTGCGCCAGGTCCTCACGCAGCTGCGCGCCTGGATCGACGCCGGAGTGCCCGTCGTGCCGGTGAGCTTCAATGTCCTGCCGGTGCAGCTGGAACGCACCGACTTCGCCGCGCTCGTCGAACGCCTCACGAAGGAACTCGGCGTCGAGCCGCGCTTGATCGCCTTCGAGATCACGGAGGCGGTCGCAATGCGAGAGCCCGACCGCTTGGTGACGACGCTCAAGCGGCTGCGCGAGCTCGGATCAAAGATCATGATCGACGATTTCGGGACCGGCTACTCGAGCCTGAGCTATCTCACGGCACTCCCCGTCGACGTGCTCAAGATCGATCGCACGTTCGTTCGCGAGCTGGGCCAGGTTGTCGCGAGACTCCCCGTCATCAATGCCGTGATCGACATGGGGCGACAGTTGCAGCTGAAGATCGTGGCGGAAGGGGTCGAGACCGCCGAGCAGGCGGTACTGCTCCTCGAGCTCGGTTGCGATTATGCGCAGGGCTATCTCTACAGCAAGCCCGTGAGTGCGGCGGCCTGCCGCGCACTGCTGATGGAGCTCCAGGGAAGCGCGCCGCTCACACAGACCGTGCTCGTTCGGGCACTGTCCGTTTCCAAGGCAGCCTGAGCCGCTCGTCGACTGCGCCGCGAAACCCGCGGCACGCCGCCAAGGCTGCACCGACTAGGGCTGCCAAGGCAGGGGCGGCAGAATCTCGAAATCCGAGGGCACCTGGAGCTCCTTCAGGCGCTTTTTCCAATCCGCATGGTCCAAGTCCGATTCGAGTCGGCCACTTCCGGTGTCGAGGATGAAATACCGTGTGCTCGCATTCCCGGTAAACGCGCGATCGGGAAACAGATGGCCCGCCGCGGGAGCCGCACCCGATGCGCCCGCGACAAGATCCCCTGAGACTGCGTAGGCCGCGATCGGAGCCGGCACCACGATTTGGCCGCCGCGCTTGACGATCTCGGACTGCATGGCGTCATCGGGTTGCAGGTAGTAGTCGTTCGGTAGCACGACGACGGGGCGCGTCGGAGTCGTGGCGCAGGACATCAGTGTTGCGGCGAGCAAGGCGGCCATGACCGGCGGGAGAACTCGAGAAACGACTCGCGAATACATATTTGAGAGCACTCACATCAGTTCAGTTCAGTACTCGATCCCGACGCACCCGCCGTGCTCGAGCGTCGTCAGTGGCAGCGCACTCAGGATCGACAGGGTACGCAGCCGCGTCGATTGATCGATGATCCCGTCGGGCGCGGGCATTGCCTGCGCGGAACGTACCAACGTCCGAGACTATACGCGACGCGCTCGAGGTCCGGCAACGGGCGCGCGCGCGAGAAGCGGTAACATCTGCACACTCATTCCCCGCGAGCGATTGAAGCGCGACCATGAAGATCCTTTCCCCGAGTCTACTCAACATCGCGCTCGCCGCGCTCCTCTGGGGCGTGTATGCGCTCATTTGACAGGGAGCGACGTTGCGAATCAGCACGCCGGATCTCGGCCGATTGATCATCGCCGGGACGATGCGAGGCGTGGGCTTGCTCGCGTTCAATGTCGTCGTCAACGATCAGCGAATGGCGGCATCCCTCACGAGCGCCGCACCGATCGCGACGAGCTAATCGCGCAGAATGAATCGGATCAGGAAGTCGAAGCAGGAGTCGACCGGCCGGCCGTCGTCGAGGGTCGGTCGATAGTGTCCCGATCCGGCCTCAGCAAGCAGGAGCGCGCCGCGATCGATTCCGGGGCGGCCGGAGGAGCGCGCGATAGTCGGCGTCGTGGTGAGCTTCCCCTCGCGGTCGACGCAGACGGACACGGTGGTCACTCCGGACCGCCCGAGACGCCGCTCGAAGGCTGGGTAATAATCGTCCGAGTCCGGGAATCCCGGTCCGGGGCCGCCCAGAACCCGTATCTCCGGGTGCTGAATCGAGCGCGGCGGAGGAGGAGGCACGGGAGCCCGCTGCTGCCGCGGCACGAAGGTCTGGATTGCCGTCGGATCGGCTGGGAGATCGAGCTTGACCTGCGGCGCAGGCATCGCGATCTGCGGAGTGACCATCTTCGGGGTCGGCGGGGGCAATGCCTGCGGATGCGGCCGCAATTCCTGAGAGAACGTGACGTCGATCGATTCCGGAATCACGGCGGCAATCTTGCTCGCAAGCCCCGCCCAAAGTGCGTAAATCAGCGCCGCGTGCACCGCAAAGATCAACAATACGGTGGCCGTGCGGCGCGACACCCAATCCGCATCGGGCGGCAGATACCCCGCATGCGCCCGATGCCCCGCGACCGCGCCCACAACCGCGCCGCTGCCGTGCCAATCCGCGTGCGCGATGATTTGGCTTGCCCAGAGACAACCGAGCGCCAAGCGCAACCGCGCGAGACGCCCGCGACGCACCGCAAGCTCCGCGAGCCATTCCTCCTCCAGACGCGCGCAGAGCGAGAGCGGCGTACGCCGCGCCGCGCGCTCGATCAGCCGACAGGCAAGCCCACCGAGCGGTGCCGAATCGCCTGAAGGCGCTTGAGGCCGGGGCGTTTGCCGAGTTTCCCGCGCTCTCATGCCGGAACTCCTGGGCGAAAAGTCGCAAAGACCGCACTCGCGCGCGCGAGCCCGCCGGACGTGAGCCGATAGAGCCTGCGCCGCGGACGTCCCGCACTCATCGGGTCGATGCGCTCCCAACGGCTCACGAACCACGCGGCCGACTCGAGCCGGAGCAGGATCGGATAGAGCGTGCCCGATGCGAGGCCGCTGCGCCGCTGCACGTCGGCACCGGCGAGCTCCTCCGCCGGTTGCTCGAGGAATGCCTCGAGCACCCGCAGCGTCTGCAGGGACATCCGCACGTCGCCGGCCCGCCTACCCATAGTAGCAAGTCTACATAGGTGCGCCCGGACGGGCAATCCTTCCAGCACCGACCGGCCGCGGGACTGCGGACGGGCCTACGAGCTAGACGACGCGGACGTTGCCGCCGTCGACGGGAATCTGTGCTCCGGTCGTTCGCGCAAAAAGCGGCCCGCACAGCTCCGCGGCGAGCTCGGCAACGTCCCGGCTCGACACCTCCAGCCTGAGGAGGTTGTTCTTCCGGTACTCCTCGACGCTCATGCCGTAGGTCGCGGCGCGCGATGCGAGCACCTCCGGTGTCCAGATCCCGGTATCGAATACGGCATGGGGATGGAGCGTGTTCACGCGGATGCCGTCCTCCGCCCACTCGAGCGCCGCGACACGAGCTAACTGCTGGAGTGCGGCCTTGGAGGCCGAATAGGCCCCGGCACCAGGACCCGGCGCCGCGACATTCTTCGAGCCGATGACGACCACGCGCCCGCCCCTGGGGGCGAGCTTCAACATCCCGTGACACAGGCGCATCAACAGCAGGTTGGCATCGAGATTGACGCTCATGACGGCCCGCCAAGTCGCCATCGACAGCGTCGCGAGCGCGGCGCTGGGAGGAAAAATTCCCGCGTTGAGGATGAGCAGATCGAGCCCACCGAAGGCCCGGGTCGCCTGATCGAGCGCGCGCTCGACCTGCGTCGGGTCCGTCAGGTCGCACTCGAGGCCCAAGAAGTCGGCGCGGCGGTGGAGCTCCGTGACGGCCTCGGAACGGTCGAGACCCACGACTGCGGCGCCGCGGCCGAGAAGCGAGTCCACACACGCCTTCCCGATCCCGGAGGCGGCGCCGGTGACGAGGGCGATCTCGCCGGCAAACATGGGCGGCGGCCCACTCCTCCTGAGCTTCGCCTGCTCGAGGTCCCAGTACTCCACCTCGAAGATCTCCCTCTCGGGCAGCGCCCTCCAGCCTCCGAGCGCCACCGCGCGGGCGATGACCTGCATCGTATGACGGTAGATGTCCTCGGCGATGCGCGCATCTCGCACGGTCCGCCCGATCGTGCACAGACCGAGCTCGCGATCGAGGACCACCCGCGGAGCCGGATCGAGCATGGTGAGGCTCGCAGAGCCGTGACGAGCGAAGTAGTCGCGATAGGCCGCGGCGTAGGCGGCGACATCGCGCCCGAGGAGCGGAACGCGCTTGGTGCGGATCACGTGATCCGGCGTGATCGGGCCCTGCTGCGTGATCTCGCGTACGTCCGAGCGGCGCGCAAAGCTCACGGAGTCTTCATCGTCATGAACGCTGAGCACCATCGGTATCCCGGCTGCATCACACACCGCGCGACGCAGATCCGCGATCTGCGCACGCGGGACGGCAGCCGCCGCGAGTTGCCCGCCGCCCGCCCCACGCGACGCTTCCCTTGGACTCCCCGTCGGCGTCCAGGCGCCATGTCGCGCGAGATACTCCTCGGCGAGCGACACCAGCTCGATCATCCTCTCGTAGGCGCGCTTGGCCGTCTCTGCGAAGGTGAAGAGCCCGTGGCTGAGGAGCAGCATGCCCTCCGTGCGGGCGCCGCACTGCGCCGGAAAGAGCTCGGCACAGCGCCGCGCGAGCGCAAATCCCGGCATCACATACGGGATGATCACGACGCGATCGCCGTAGATCTCGCGGATGCGCGCTTCACCCCCCGGCGTATTGCACACGGTGAGGATCGCATCCGCATGCGTGTGGTCGACGAAGCGGGCGGGCAGGATGGCGTGCAGGATCGCCTCCACGGACGGAGCCGGAGCATTCGGATCCGTGAGGCTCTTGCGCAGCTCTGCGGCCATCTGCGTATCCGAGAGTGATTCGAGCCGCGCGAGGGCGAGCAGAGGCTCCATCCGGCAGGGTGAGAAGCCGGCCGGCTCGATCGTCTCGAGGTCCCAACCGCTGCCCTTCACGTAGAGAATCGGCTGCTGCTCGCCGAACAGATCGGGAACCACGCTTTTGACCGACGTGTTGCCACCGCCGTGCATGACGAGCGCGGGATCGGCGCCGAGGAGACGCGAGCTGTAAACGCGCTGCCCGAGGTCGCCCGGGAAGCCCTCGGCATCAAGATCCCTCCAGCGGCTCTTCATCGACTCCTCTGGACAACCTCACGCCGCCCGCGCGGCGCACCTCGGGCATCTTACGACGCGATCGACCCTTTCCGTATACAGTACCTCCATGAGCGCGCCGACCGCGGCCGATGCCGAGCAGGGTCGCCCGTGCCAGCGCGCACGGCGCAGCGGGTCGAGCCCTACGCTCGGCGAAAGACCCTCAGAGGCCCGCCGCCCGCGCGATGAGGAACGCCCCAGCGGCGACGACGACCGCTCCGATCGCGCGCGCGACGCGCTCCCCGGCGGGCGCGAGCCGCTCGGCGGTGATGGCGGCCGTCACGAGCGCCATCACACGCGGGTCCATCACCCCGCTCACGAGCAGGATTGCCGTCATCTCCCCACAGCAGAGCCCGCAATGCCGGCCGAGACGCAGTCCGCATCTCCACGCCGTCCACCCGTTCGCCGGCAGCGCGCTGCCGGGCCGCGGCGCCTCGCGACAGCACGCGAGCCGCTGTGCCTTCCACTTCGTGAACTGCAGAGCGCCGGCCACCAGCACCACGGCGCCGCAGGTGAGCGGAACGGCCTGCGCGAGTGCTTGCCGCCGCATCAGCGCCGCGGCCAGCGTGACGCCCAGCGGAAAGACGACCACTCCGAGGAGCAGCCAGACCGCAAAGTACCCGAGGCCCACGAGTGCGGTCAGCCGACCCCGGCGACGTGCGCCCGCCCGACCGATGGCATCGCGGTAGCGCTGCAGCATCGGCACGAGCGAAGGCATCATCATCGCGACCATCATCGCAGCCCACATGCCGAGGAACGAGGCGCCGGCGGCGAGCCACGACTGACCTGGCATCCGCATCCAGGCCATCGACATTGTCCACTCCCCGGGCATCGCCATTCCCTCGCCAGCCGACATCGATGCGCCGCCGACGATCGTAACTGCCGCGCCCGCCGCGAAGATCATCGCCACGGTGCCGAGGAAGGCGCGTTCCGAGGCAACCTCGCAGAGCATCGCGCGTGACATGTTGGGTCCTCCGGGTGTTCCGTTCACCACCGCCACCGCGCTCAGGCCGCACCGTACTCGTCGTGACGGCGCCACCAAACCCCGCGCTCGTTGCGCCCCTTCGGGGCGCGGTCCAGCCACTGGTAGCTCCCCCAGAGCGCGTCGAGTCCGCGCGCGTAAGTGGAGTACGTGTGATAGACAACACCCTCCTCGAGCACGAAGGCACTCATGCCCGGGCGATCGCGCGCGTAGGTCGGCGCGTCGCATCCACAGCTCGCCGCGAACTCGGCGACAGGCTTCGGGGCGGGCGTCGCATCCATGGCGTGGCGGCCGCGCACGTAGTTGTACTCGATAGCTCCTGCACGCTGCTGCTCCTCGGTGAACGAGACATTGAACTCGAAGTTGAAGTCATTGCCGTGCGCAGAGGCCCAGGGAAACGTCCACCCCATCCGTCGCTTGTAGGCTTGCAGCTTCGCAAACGGTGCTCGGGACACCGCCCAGAGCATCACATCATGCTGCGCGAGGTGCACGGCGAACCCATTGAAGCCATCTGCGATCTGCGAGCAGGACGGGCAGCCCGCGCGATAGTCCGGTCCGTACATGAAGTGGTAAACGAGGAGCTGAGAGCGTCCGCGGAAGAGCTCTGCGAGCGTCGCGCTCCCGGACTCGGTGTCGAACCGATAGTTCTTCTCGATCCGAACCCAGGGCAGACTCTGACGCCGCCGCGCGAGCTCGTCGTTGCGTCGCGTGAGCTCTTTTTCCGCCTCGAGCAGCTCGCGCCGGGCGGTCAGCCATTCGTCACGCGTCCCGATCAGGTGAGTCGTCATCGCAGTCGCCTCCGTTTGCGCTGGGGTCCGCCGCTCGCTCGTGGGTCGAAACGACGGGTGGGTTGCTGGTGGCGCGACACCTTAGGGCAGACCGATCGAGCCGGGGGAGTGACAAGTGTGGCGGGATTGCGATGGACTCACTGATCACGGCGGCCGCGCGGGCGCTCGCCCTCGGCGATCCGCTCGGTGCGCTCAAGCGCGTGGCCCTGCGCGAGGACCCGCCGGCTGTCGCGCTCCGCGGCATCGCGATGGCGCAGCTCGGCGATCTCGCGCGCGCGAAGGCACTTCTGCGGCGTGCCGCACGGGCGTTCGGCTCCAAGGAGCCGCTCGCGCGCGCGCGGTGCCTGGTCGCCGAGGCCGAGATCGCCCTCGCCTCGCGCGAACTCGACGGGTCGGCGCGGATGCTCGCTGCGGCGCGGCTGACGCTCGAGCAGCACGGCGACCGCATCAACGCGGCCCATGCGCGCTATCTCGCGGTGCGCCGCCTGCTCCTGATCGGACGGCTCCAGGAGGCGGAGCGCGAGCTCTCGGAGCTCGCTCGCGCGCCTCTCCCGCCGGCCTTGAGGACTGCGCACGAGCTGGTCGTTGCGGGCATCGCCGTGCGACGCTTGCACACGCGGGCCGCGCACGCGGCGCTCGCGCGGGCCGCCACCGCGGCGCGCGAGTCGGGTGTCCCCGCGCTCACGGCGGAGGTGGAAAGTGCAGCGGCTGTTCTCACCACGACCGCCGCGCGACTGCTCGCGCGTGGCGAGGAGCGGCCGCTCCTCCTCGGAGAGGTCGAGTCGGTCCTCGCATCGCCGGCGTTGGTGGTCGACGCCTGCCGTTACGCCGTGCGACGAGCACGCAACGTGGTCTCGCTCGCCAGCCGCCCGGTGCTTTTCACGCTTGCGCGCGCGCTCGCCGAGGCGTGGCCGGCGGATGTGCCGCGGGACACGCTCATCGCACGAGCGTTCCGCGCCAAACGCGCCAACGAATCGCATCGGGCGCGCCTGCGAGTCGAGATCGGGCGGCTTCGCTCGCTGCTGCGCACGCTCGCGCGCGTGACTGCGACGCAACGCGGCTTCGTGCTGTCGCCGCACGGGGCACGCGAGGTGTGGGTGCTCGCGCGGCCGGTCGACGAGAAGTATGCGAGCGTGCTCGCCTTGCTTGCCGATGGAGAGTCGTGGTCGAGCTCCGCCATGGCGCTCGCGCTCGGAGCCAGTCAACGCAGCGTGCAGCGGGCACTCGACTCGCTGGTCGCATCCGGCAAGGTGCGATGGGTCGGTCACGGACGCGCTCGGCGCTGGATGTCGCCCTCCCTCCCGGGATTCACGACGACCTTGTTACTCCCCGCTCCGCTCCCGAGCGCTTAGGATGCCGCCATGCGTCGATCGAAGGCCACGATTCTGAAGGAGTACGGACCCTTTCCGGGCATCGAGCGCGTGCATGGGGTGACGTACGACGGCCGGTATGTGTGGTTTGCCTCCGGTGACCAGCTGAGCGCGCTCGATCCGGCGAGCGGCGCAACCCAGCGCGCCATCGATGTCGCCTCGCATGCCGGCACCGCCTTCGACGGCGAGCATCTGTATCAGATCGCCGAGAGCCGCATCCTCAAGATTGACCCCAACACCGGCCAAGTCGTGGCCACGATTCCCGCGCCGGGAGGGGGCGGTGACTCGGGGCTCGCGTGGGCCGACGGCACGCTCTGGGTCGGGCAGTACCGGGAACGAAAGATCCATCAGATCGATCCGGCAACCGGGGCGATTCTGCGCACCCTGGAGTCCAACCGCTTCGTCACCGGCGTCACCTGGATCGAGGGCGACCTCTGGCACGGCAGCTGGGAAGGTGAGCAGAGCGAGCTGCGACGGATCGACGCGCGAACGGGGGCCGTGCTCGAGCGCCTCGAGATGCCCACCGGAGTCGGCGTCTCCGGCCTCGAGTCCGATGGTGGCGATCGGTTCTATTGCGGAGGTGGCGGCAGCGGCAAGGTGCGGGCCGTCCGTCGGCCCAAGCGCCGCACGGGCGCACGCAAGCGCGCGACCGCCTGACTCGGCGCTCGCGCGCTGCCAAGGCCGCAAGCGGCGCGCCGTCTTTCCCCGCCCCGCCTTGATTTGGCAACAGCTCTCTTGACACTCATCGGGGCAATAATCGGCTAACCTTTCCCCCGCGCGGGCCACGGAAGCCCGATGTCGACAGCGGGTGATCGGTTTAGGTAAGGTGCCGCGACCCTTGGCCTCTGCGGGGGTAGCCGGTCGCCGTCGACCAGCTGAGCCGTGATCGCCAGAGCCCCATTCGGTGGGACTCACAGCGGGTGGAGTCAGGCGCCGAGCGCGCAGAGGGTTTGTCAGAAAATGCGTAGTCAGATCATTGCAGCGCTCGGCGCGGTGTCGCTTGCGACGATGACGGGTCTTCTCGTGCCGCCATCGGCGGCGGCCAGCGCCTCCGGGGCGGTCGACGCCCAGCGGTTACGGGCAGCCGACTCGCCGGCGAATGCGGGCCAATGGATGTCCTACGGCCGCGATTACAGTGAGCAGCGCTACAGCCCGCTCGATCAGATCAACGTTGAGAATGTGAGCCAACTGGGCCTCACCTGGTACGCCGATCTCGCCGAGCGCGGCGGCGCCTACGAGACGACGCCGATCGCCGTCGACGGTGAGCTCTTCGTCACGAGCCCTTGGAGCAAGGTTTACGCCTTCGACGCACGGACCGGCAAGCGGCTGTGGAAGTACGATCCGATGGTTCCGGGCCGTTGGGCCGTGAATCTATGCTGCGGCATCGTCAATCGCGGCGTTGCGGTCTGGAAGGGCAAGGTGATCTGGGGCACGCTCGATGGGCGTCTGATCGCAGTCGACGCGCGGAGCGGCAAGAAGATCTGGGAAGTCCAGGCGACCGACCCCAAGAAGGCGCTGTCCATCACCGGCGCGCCGCGGATCGGCAATGGCCGCATCTTCATCGGCGAGGCGGGCTCCGAGTTCGAGCAGCGCGGCTATATGGCCGCCTACGACGCCGCCACCGGCAAGGAGCTGTGGCGCTGGTGGGCGGTGCCCGGAAATCCGTCGCATCCCTTCGAGCAGCCCGAGCTTGCGTGGGCCGCGAAGACCTGGACCGGCAAATGGTGGATTGCCGGCGGCGGCGGAACCCCTTGGGACGGCATCAATTACGACCCGGTCACCGATATGGTCTACGTCGGGACGGGGAACGGCGCGCCGTGGCCGGCGTGGGTCCGCTCGCCCGGTGGCGGCGATAACTTGTTTACCTCCTCGATCGTGGCGCTCGATGCGAAAACCGGCAAGTTCCGGTGGTATTACCAGGAAACCCCGGCAGACAGCTTCGACTTCGACAGCACCCAGCAGATCACGACGGCGGATCTCGTCATCGACGGCAAAAAGAGACACGTCGTCATGCATGCCCCGAAGAACGGCATGTTCTACGTCCTCGATGCGCGAACCGGAAAGCTCCTCGCCGCCAAGCCCTACGTGCCGACGGTCAACTGGATGACCGGGCTCGATGCCCATGGCAGACCGATCCTCAATCCCGAGGCCAACTACGGTCGGACAAATCGCGGCTTCTACGTGGTGCCGGCCTCGGGCGGCGCGCACAGCTGGTACCCGATGGCCTTCAACCCGGGCACCGGGCTCATGTACATCCCCACCAATTACGGCAGCTTTCCGCTCGTGGCCGAGGCAGGCGCAAAAATGGGCAATCAGCTGCTCTCGATCAACGTCGCCAAGTGTCCCAAGGATCCGCCGCCGAAGCTCGAAGGCGCCGGGTCGTACCTCCTCGCGTGGAACCCCGTGACCATGAAGGCCGCCTGGAAGCAACCCGAAGGCAGCGGCCGCGCCGGCGTCATGACGACCGCCGGCAATCTCGTGTTCCAGGGCGCAACGCCCCCATTTGGCAGCGCTGCGCCGCCACACTTTTCGGCTTACCGTGCCGATACCGGCGAGCGGGTGTGGACGACCGACACCCAGGCGGTCATCGCCGGAGGCGCCGCGAGCTATATGGTCGACGGCGAGCAATACGTCGCCGTCGTGGCCGGCACGAGCAGCTTCGGCGATTACTGGGCGCCGACCTACGCACGCGTGCTCGTCTACAAGCTCGGCGGCAAGGTCACACTTCCTGCGCCGGCTCCCTACACGCCCCCGGTGCTCGACCCGCCGGCGGACTTCGGCGACGCGGCGCTGCGTGCGCGCGGCGAGGCACAGTACGATGCGCACTGCGCCAGCTGCCACGGCAACAACGGGCGGGTGAGCAGCCTGTTCCCGGATTTGCGCTACGCGGGTGCACTTTCGAACTCGGCGGCGTTCAATGCCATCGTGATCGACGGCGCACTGCAGGCCGACGGTATGGTGTCGTTTCGCAAGGTGGTGACCCCCCAGGACGCCGAGGCGATCCGGGCCTATGTGGTGCACCTGGCGAACGAGGCGAAGGCAGAACCCCCCGTTGGCAGGCGATTCCGTGGCGGGATGGGCCGATGCTTTGGCCCGCCCCCGGGTGCAACGCCCGGCGCGCAGCGAGCCGCGCCCACCGCCGGCGAAGCTTCGCCGCAAACCGGACTGCATCAGTAGGGGCCGTCCCGATCAGGCGAATGCGCGCGGCCGGCGCGTTGCGAATCGCGGTCGCTCGCGACGTATCGATGCGAGAGCTTCTCGATAACATCATGTGGAACGCGCTCACCGGCGCGCACGCGAAATTTGCCGCGGGCGCCGGCTCAGCGCGCCGCTATGCCCGCGGCTTCTCTCCCATCGTCGGTTTCCGCGACCCCGAGCATCCGGACCTTGCCGCGCTCGCCCCGTTCTGCGAGCCGAACGAGCAGTTCTACTGCGACATCTGGTCCGGACCTGCCCCGGCTGACTGCCGGATCTTGCGGGAGGCCACGATGATCAAGATGCTGTGGGAGGGTCCGGTGCCGGCCGTGGACGAGGCCCCCGATGCGATTGCACTCACCGTTCAGCACGCCGAGCAAGCCGTGGAACTCGCGGCACTGACCAATCCCGGACCCTTCGGGCTGCGCACCGTCGAGCTTGGCGAGTACTTCGGATACTTCGAGGGCTCGCGGCTGATTGCCATGGCGGGCGAGCGGACTACCGCCGGCACGCTGCGCGAGGTGAGCGGCATCTGCACCCATCCGCATTTTCAGGGTCGCGGCCTCGCGCGGCGGCTCACGAGTAAACTGATCCGTCGTCAGATGCAGCGGGGTGAGACACCTTTCCTGCACGTGATGACCGCCAACAAGACCGCGCGGTCGCTCTATGAACGCATGGGATTTCGAAACTATCGCGAGACCGTCGTACGGGTCATCGCGCTCCACTCGACGCGTTACCCTGCGCCTTCAATAGATCAGAATCGATCTGCGCCACCTTCTTCACCGACGGCCTCGAATTCCAGCGATCGACGTACGCCTTGATGGGTGCGACCGCATCCACCAGACCGAAACCCGTCATCCACGTGAGGGCGGTGCCCCACAGTACATCCGTCGCGGTAAATCGATCTCCAAGCAACCACGGTCCCTTGCTGAGCTCTGCGATCAGCGTGTTCAGCGTTGTGGCAAGATCGCCGTAAGGAACCATTGCAACCGGACCGGGCTCGCGTTTCATCGCCTTGTCGACGAGCGCTGGCTCGAAGCATGCGGCGTAGAAGACGTACCAGCGCAGATACGGTCCACGCAATGCGTCGCCGATCGCTGGCGTGATGCCCGCCTCTGGAAACAGGTCGGCAAGATAGATCCCAATGGCCACCTGTTCGGTAACGAGCGCATCGCCGTGCAGGATCGCCGGAACTTTCCCCATGGGATTGACGGTCAGGTACGCGCTTTGGCGTTGCTCTCCCGCCTTCATGTTCAGAACATGCAGCTTGTACGGTGCTCCGAGCTCTTCTAACAACGCCAGCGCACCGGACGATCGTGTTTGGGGACAGTGGAAGAGCGTAATCGGTTGCGTAGCGGCCATGGTAGCCTCCTTCGGTCACCCCAATCCTGCCCGATCGATTGATTTGAGTCCATCCAGTAGATGTGGGACCGAAGGTACTGTATGCAGAGTCGGCATCAGCACCGCTCCCTGGCTGCTTGCTGCGGTCCCAATCGCGCGCACGACTTGCGGATGCCGCACGATGTCTAATCGAGTAGCGGATGCCCCTCCGGCAGTTGATGCGCATACCAGGCCGCGAGCCGGTGGCGAATCGTCTTCTCGCTGACCTGGTCCTCGGGCATCGGCGAAATCACCTTGTCATGCACGAGCAGACGATATACGTATAGCGCCTTGCTGCTCGCCGAGTCGGTCGACTCGAACTCGACCGCCTTGCGGCCCTCGGCATATTTGACGCCGGCGAGCAAGGCTGCTTTGAACAATTCGGCCTCGTGTTTGAATCTCTTCATGCGCTTCTCTCCGCCTCGGCCCTGCAACCACCCGAGCATGGCACCGGATGCGATTGAGCGCAGCAAACATCGCTCCGCGATCACCCCGCCGCTCGGCAGCTCCCAAGGCGCGACGCTCCACAGCACCGCGCCGAAGCCGGCGCGGTGCGTGGGGATCTTGGAGAATCGACTCGTGAGGCCCGGAGCTACGGGGCGGGAGTCGACGTGGAGCTCGATGATCCGGAGGAATCCGGGGCAGCGCCGGGTGGCCGTGGCATCGATCCGTTCGGGCCGACACGACCGGGGCCGTAGCGATACGGACCCATGGGGGGTCCGAAGAATCCAGGCCCACCCGGCCATGGCCCCCCGCGCATATAACCCTGAACGCCGCTTCGTATGAAGATCATGCGGTGACGGCGGCCGTGGGCGGCGGCAAATATCGCTCCGAGGATCACCAAGGCGGCGAGCGTGAACGCCCAAAAGCCGAGGTACTTGCCAAATGTCCGCATGCCCCCTTCGCTGCGGCCGGAGAGGTAGAAAGCCAAGTATCCGCCAATCACCAGGCCGGTCGCGGGGATGAGCGCGAGAAAGTAGATCATGGATGCCCCCTCAAAGTAGACCCTTCTGCAGCACGGGAATTCGCGAGCCGCAGATCATTGCCGTCGGCTCGATTTCATTTTATTCCGACTGCACTCGACCGCATTGTAAGCAAGCGTATCCGACTGGCCGCTTCCGCAGATTCACTCACCCGTGGCGGGGCGATTGCGAATCTCCTCGATTCCACCCACGAAGTAGAACGCTTCTTCAGCGATGTCGTCGTATCGGCCTTCAAGGATGTCGCGGCAGGTGCCGAGCGCCTCGCTAACGCAGACATGGGTACCGGGACGATGCGAGAAGGGCTCGGCGACGAAGAAGGGCTGCGCGAAGTAGTTCTGGAGCTTGCGGGCGCGTGCGTATATCAGTGGGTCGCCGGCCAGTTCCGACGGCTCGCGCGTGTTCCACAATGCCGCGCTCAGCGCCTGACGCACCTGCGCAGCGACCGTCCCGTGCGCCTCGCCGACGGCTCCCGACTCGAGCAGCCGCGAACGAGACGTCCGCAGGTCGAGGGCCGGATAGATCTTCGCCTGCGCCACTTCGCGGGAGAGATGAATCACGACGTCCGCCGTCGCGAACTCCTCGAGGCGTTCCGCGGTCCACGGCTCCGTCTGGCCCCGCAGGAAGAAGGTCTGAACGGCACCGACGGTACCCTCGCTGTAGCCTTCCTGCTTGAGCGAACCCGAGATCGACAAGGGTTGGCGGCTCGCGCCTGGCCATTCGGGCGAGAACGGCGGCATCAACACGAACAGAGACAAGGGGTTGGCGCCGCCGCTCAGGCGTCGCACCAGCTCTTCCATGACGACCATGAGCCCCGTGCCGAGCTCTCCCACGAGCACGATGCTCCCGCCGGCAACGAGCGGGCACATCACATCGATGACCTTGATGCCGGTCTCGATCAGCCTGAGCTCCCGAGGGCCTGCTGTCGGATGATTGCCGATCAGAAGGGGTGCAACGCGCTCGAAGCCGATCTCGCAGACGGGCGTTGGCGTTTGCTGCCCCGTGTTCAATACGGTGGCACCGCGTGGCACGGCGTCGACTGCCGTCGTCGCGATGCCACGGACCAAGCCAGCGTCCGTGCGCTGGACGACCTGGACGCTCACGGCACGCTTGTTGGCCTCGTCGCTCACGAGGAGCTCGCTCAACAGGTCGGGCAGCGCCACCGGGTCGAATACGACCTCGACCAGCCCGCTGCGCGCCGCCACGAGCCGGCCGATGCGATTTGCAAAATCATCGGGTAATCCGTGCGACCGGAGTGTGCTTTCCGTCATGGTCGGTATCCTCTGTTGCAACAGCGATCGGGCCCGGTGAAGCCGGTTGTTTACGGTGGTCGCCGGGATGCCGAGGAACGCCGCAATGTCCTGGTGAGAGCACTCGTGGATGAAGAACAGCGCAGCCGGTTCACGGAGCGATCTCGGCAGCTCGGCGATTGCCGCGAGCGCCGTCGCAGCCTCACGGCGCTGTTCGAGCGTGCGATCGGGCGTCGGTGCCTCGCTCGCAACCTCGGACGCCTCGTGGAGCGGTGCGCCTTGCACGCTGCGTCGCCGCAACACCCGATGGGCATGGTGCCGCACGATGCTTCGCAGCCATGCGGGAAAGGCCTGCGGATCCACAAGCTTCGGCAACCCCGACCAGGCGGCGAGTAGCGCTTCCTGAACCACGTCCTCGGCCTGCTGCAGATCATGGACCAACGCGAGCGCCGAGCCGAAGGCAAGGTGTTGATAGCTGCGGGTCAGCTCCACGAAGGCTTTCACATCCCCTTGACGGGCACGTTGGACGAGCGGCTCGAGATCCATTGCGGGTTCCTCGTACCATCTAAGGTGCCGGGAAAGCCTGGCAACCTTTATCCCGATGCGACGTATTGGGCGCCGTTGCCGGCGAAGCCCTGCTTCACGTCGGCGAAAACGACTCCGCAGCCCGGCCCATTGCCGACGGCAAGAAACATCAAGCGCCGAAGCTGGCCGAGTTTATGATCTCTCCATGCGCCGGCACGAGCTTCTGAGCGTCGTTGCGGGTTTGGTCCGTCGGCCGGCGAGCCTGCATACGCTGGCTCAACGCGCCGGATGGTCCGCCTACCACCTTCACCGCACGTTGCGTCGGCTTCTTGGCGAGACGCCAAAGCGGTACTCACTGCGCCTGCGGCTCGAGCGCGCCGCATGCGAACTCCTCGGGAGCCGCCGGCAAGTGAGACTGATCGCTGGGGAGGCGGGCTTTCGCAGCCACGAGGTCTTCACGCGTGCTTTTCGTCGTCAATTCGGCACCACGCCCGGCGACTACCGTGCGCAGGCGCTCGCGGGGATCCGCGCGGCCAAATGGTCGCGCCACGGTGCGATCGTTGCACGGGCAGGCCCTTGCATCCGCCTCTTCCACATCCCATCCAACCCTCGACCGAGGCCACCCACGATGTCGCTCGAGATTACCGTCAAGGACTGCCCGGAGCAGCCCATCCTTCTCATCCGCCGTCGCATCGCTCGAGGCGAGCTTCAGAGCATGCTCGCTCAGTGCTTCGGCGCGCTCTTCGCCCACGGGCAGCGGAGCGGACTCCCGATCGCGGGGTGGCCGCTCACCCGCTACGTTTCGATGGGACCCGGCCTGTGGACGGTCGAGGCCGCCATGCCGCTCGCCTCGCCCGCTGCGGCCTCGGGCGACATGCAGCCGGGAAGCTTACCGGCCGGACCCACCGCATGCGCGGTCCACGTAGGCGCGTACGAGCAACTCCCCGATACCCACGCAGCGATCGAGCGTTGGATCGAAGCACAGGGCTACCAGGTCGCGGGTCCGCCATGGGAATCCTACGTCACCGATCCCGCCGGACACCCGGATCCGGCCGATTGGCGCACCGAAGTCTATTGGCCGCTCGCCCGATCGTCATCACACTGAGCGCTGCTTGCCGGAACTGCGGAACGCACCAGACCGCACGAACGTCCTGGTTGACGCTCTGGCAGAGCCCACGTCTGCTTGCGGAAGCGCATTTCAACGCGACCGAGTTCCGCTCCCCGCCGAATTGCACGATATGGGCCACCTCGCAGCGCGAATAGTCAATGCGACTCGTTATTCGTATTCTAGATCCCTCGCCCATTTGTGCGATCGCTCAGGACTGAGAAATCCCATGACGACATTGACGACCCCTCCCTGCGCTACCGTGGTGGCCCGAGTATTCGCCGAAGCCGATGCAAGCGATACGAAGCTCCACGAGCGAAGGCGTGCCCTCCCCGCAAACGAGTGGGCGAGCCTGCAGGCAAGCAACGACGACTATCACGCCCTCTATGCGAGTCTCAAAGACTTTTACTTGGCGGTATCGCGCGAAACCGCGATGCTGCTCTACATGCTCGCCCGATCGTGTCGCGCGACCTCGATCGTCGAATTTGGCACATCGTTCGGCGTTTCGACGCTGCACCTCGCCGCGGCGCTGCGCGACAACGGCGGTGGACGGCTCATTGGGACGGAGTTCGAGCCCGCAAAGGTCGCTCAGGCACGGGCGAACCTCGTCGCGGCAGGGCTTGACGATCTCGTCGAGATTCGGGTGGGCGATGCTCTGGAGACGCTCGCGCGCGACCTGCCGGAAACAGTCGATCTCGTGCTTCTCGATGGAGCCAAGAGTCTGTATCCACGGGTGCTCGAGCTGCTCGAGTCCCGCTTGCGACCTGGCGCGCTGCTCGTGGCCGACAACGCCGACAAATGTGCGGAGTACGTTGCCAGCGTCCGCGACACTGCTCGCGGGTATCTTTCCGTCGCGTTCGCTCACGACGTTGAGCTCAGTATGAAGACCTAGCCATGCCCGTCCCGCAATCGGAAGGGACGCTGCTGCTCGTTGGCGCCTCGCGCGGCCTCGGTTATGCGATGGCAAAGGAATTTCTGCAGCACGGGTGGCGCGTCGTCGGCACCGTTCGCGGTGGGGCGCGCACCCGACTGCACGAACTCTCCGCGAAGTCGGCTGGACGAATCGAAATCGAGGTCCTCGATATCACGCTGCCAGATCAGATCGGCGCTCTGCGGTCTCGTCTGGCCGCCAGAAACTTTGACATGCTGTTTGTCAATGCGGGCATCACCAACAATCCGCAGGAGACGATCGGCGAAGTGTCGACGGAGGAGTTCGTTCGCGTCATGGTCACCAATGCGCTCGGTCCGATGCGCGTGGTGGAAGCCCTGCATGACCTCGTCGCCACGGACGGCACGCTCGGGGTGATGTCGTCCGGACAAGGAAGCGTCTCCAATAACGCGAACGGGAAACGGGAAGTGTATCGAGCAAGCAAGGCGGCACTGAACATGCTCATGCGCAGCTTCGCGGCACGCCACCTCGCCGACCGGCGTGCCATGGTGCTGATGGCGCCGGGCTGGGTTCGCACCGACATGGGCGGTCCCGATGCGCCGCTCAGCATCGAGGAGAGCGTCCCGAGCGTCGTGAGCACACTGCTGGCGGCTCGGGGAACGCCCGGGCTGCGATACCTCGATTATCTCGGCCGCACGGTACCTTGGTAAGCTGCCGAGGGCATTCGCGAGGCGTTGTCTGCGATCGCGGCCGTCGGTGGCTCAGTGATGAGGTCCCTCTGCGACGCGCCCAGGCTCGAGCGCAGACTCATGCGACTTCGAGGGAAGGCGGATTGAACGTGTCAATCTCCTTCCAATCCTCCCCTTGCGGGTACGCGAGGGAAATCGCGCGGATCTTGGTGAAGTCGACATCCTCTCCAGCGAATGCGATCTGACCTTCGGCCTTGTAGGCCTCGATGGCCCGCAGCAACATGCCTCGGGCGCGCACGATCACCAGATCGCACCTTCCCAGGTGCTGTTTGCTCCGATCGACGATCGGCCCCATCGACTCCTGAACGACGAAATCCTCATAGGCATTGCCGCGCCCGACGATCCCGCTCCAGTGACCGCGCTTCATCGCCTCTCGATCCTGGTGCCACATGTTGTCGCGGCTGCCCATATCGGAATTAAAGAAGTCGGGGTCGCCCGAATCGGAGCCGTAAAGACCCATGCGGTCGACGGGCATCTGCCCATGAGCGTTGAATCCGATATACCACTGTGCCGTCCACTCATCGTCGATGGGGATGGAACAGCACGCGAGCGCTGGCCCGCCGGGAGTCGACGGGATGAATGAGAAAAACGGCAGAGCGACCTCGCGGATGCGAGCATAACAGCGCCCGTTCGTCTGTTCGCGCAGCGCTCCCTCGCGGAAGCCATACGGCTTGGCGACAAACTCGAATGTGGGCGCCGTGTTGTCGAGCATGTAATCCGATTCAACCTTGAAGATTTGCCGTCCGGCCGAGCTGCCGATATTGGAGGCATGCAGAAAGCTCACATGCGCAGAATCCAAGAGCGCCTCGAGCCCTTGCAGCCAGTTGCAGTGAATGATCCCGCGGCGCGGCGACACTTGATCGTCTGGCAGGCTGGTAAACTCGAAGTCGGGGAACCTCGGCGGGTTCGCCTTGTTCTTGCCGAGATAGACCCACACCAGGCCGCCGCCCTCGTGAGTCGGATGGCTACGCACCGGAACGCTGGCGGCGAACCGCTCGCGCCCGGCACGCAGCTCCGTCGGCGCGTCGACGCACTTGCCGTCGACCGAGAACTTCCAGCCGTGGAAGATGCACCTCAGGCCGCCTGCCTCGTTCCTCGCGAGCGCGAGGCTCGCGCAGCGGTGGGGGCAGGCTTCTTGCATGAAACCGACGCGACCGTCGGTCGCGCGGAATGCGACGAAGTTCTCGCCGAACAGCCGTACCCGCTCGGGCGCGCCGTCGACCTGAAGCTTCGCCGAGCGGCAGGCCGGCACCCAGTACTCGCGCAGAAACTCGCCCATCGGCGTGTCCGGCCCAACGCGGGTCAGAAGCTCGTTCTGTTCAGGTCTGAGCATGCTGGACCTCCTGAGCAGCTTCGGTGTAGGCGCAGCTGAAACCGAGTCTCCCGGCTCGAGAGAATCTAACACGGACGGAAACTCCAGGTCATGGCTGCGCCCTTGACCTTGAAAGTAGGGTCGAGCCGTAGCGCTTAACGGTTGCCGCCGAACATGTCGCGCAATACCGCACCGGCAATCCCGCCGGCCGTGCCGCTCTCGACGTTCTGCGCCACGTGGGCGCTGAGATAGGGCGCGAGCGCGTGCGCGAGACTGGGCACCGTCAGGGTCTGCAGCCAGACCTTGCCGGGTCCGGTCAGCCGCGCCACGAACAGGCCATCACCCCCGAACAGCGCATTGGCAAAGCCGCGCATGAACGTGATGTCGAAACTCACACTGTCCTGAAACATGCCGATGTGGCCCGGATGCACCTGCAGCGTCTCGCCCTGAGCGAGGTCGTAGGTCACCACTTCGCCCCCGAGCTCAACCCACGCGATGCACGGACCGGACAGGCGCTGCAACAGAAACCCATCGCCGCCGAAGATGCCCGCCCCGAGAGAGCGCTGAAACCCAGTGGCGAGCTGCAATCCCTCGGTGCCGCAGAGAAAACCGTGGCGATGAATCAGATATGAATGGCCTGACGGGACATCGACTTGCAAGATCGCGCCCGGGACTTTCGCAGCGAAGGCGATGACGCCTCGGCCGGAGGGTGCCGAGTACTCGGTCATGAACAGCCCGCCCCCCGAGAAGGCACGTCCGATCGCGCCCCAGATGCCACGCGCCCCGGCCGTATAAGCGGTCGTGCGCATCTGCACCCCTTCGGTCATCCACGAGAACTCGCCCGGCTCGGCGACGATACGATCGCTCGGTTCGAGACCGATCTCGAGCACGGGCATCGTGGTGCCCTTGATTTGAGTTTTCATTCGCTTACGACTCCGGAACGCGTTGTACGCTGCGTCGGCTGAGGTACGCCCGAGCTTGGGGCCTCGCCGGCCGTGACCCGCGCCATCTTGGACGTGAACCGTGCGTTCGCCGGAGGATAGCTCAGGTGATCCTAAAGCTCTCCGAATTCTCCCTCATGGGCGCACGTAAGGACAAGGCGCGAGCACGGATTCCGTTGCGTCGCCACCCCAGAGCCGGTTCTGGTTGCGGCGGCGCCGATCGAGCTGGCTCGCGCCTTGCGCCTTCCCCTGCGTCATACCCTAGAGTGAGCAATTCCTCACCAGCGCAAGGATCAACCGTGGATCCGCCCGACTCGTTCAC
The DNA here is from genome assembly GCA_035523875.1 of Steroidobacteraceae bacterium. Classification (GTDB taxonomy): domain Bacteria; phylum Pseudomonadota; class Gammaproteobacteria; order Steroidobacterales; family Steroidobacteraceae; genus JASHUC01. Next base: position 9,557 of record DATKPY010000010.1, on the reverse strand, counting down.
TCTTCTGAGCGCCGCCGAGTGCGCCGCCCGCACAGGCTTGAGTACCCGCGCGCTGCGTCTCTACGAGGAGCACGGGCTGCTCACCCCGCGCCGCAGCGCGAGCGGCTGGCGCCAATATGGCGCCGCTGAGCTCGTGCGCTTGAATGTCATCGCGCTCCTGAAGACCGCCGGCCTCACCCTCGTGCAGATCGCCGCGGTCACCCGCTCGGTCGAGGAGCCCCCCAATCTCAATGAGCTGTTGACCCTCCAGCTTCAGAGCTGGAAATCGCGCCGCGCGGACGCCGAGCGCGGGCAGCGGATCGCCGAGGCGGCGCTCGCGCGACTCGCCTCCGATCGCACGTTGACGGTCGATGATCTCTGCAATCTCATCCGGAGTCTCGAAATGACCCAGCCGCCCGAATCGCCGACGGCCCGCCCTGGCGAGCCTGACTCGCCAACCTTGGATGTCGCCACCCTCGACCAGTACACCGGCCTGTATCAGGCAGGTGAATGGAGTGTCATCACGCTGCGGCGTGAAGACACGCGACTCCTATTGGAGTTTGCGGGCCGCGAGCCCCTCGAGCTGCGCGCGACAAGCGAGTGCGATTTCGATTGCCTCGGCCCCGCCGGTTTCTCCGTGACAATCGACCGGGACACTCACGGTAACGTCACAGGGCTCCGCTTGCGCGTCAAAGGCGGCGACATGGCGGCAAAACGCATCGACGCCGCGACGGCGGACCTGGTTCGCGCCCGGCTCGCCACGCGAATCCAGAATGCCACGCCCTTGAGCGGCAGCGAGGCGGCAGTGCGCCGGCTCGTCGCGGGAATCCTGTGCGGCGAGCCCCCCTACGAGGCCATGCACCCCGCCCTCGCCTACGCCACCCGCTGGCAGCTGCCGCAGCTTCGCGCCATGAGCGGTCCGCTCGGTGCAATCGAATCGATACAGTTTCAGGGCGTGGGCAGCCAAGGTTGGGACGTCTACGATCTGCATCACGAGCACGGCACGCTCCGCTGCCGCATCATTCTGCGCCCGGACGGGCTGATCACCGGCGCTCTCCTCGTCATCAAGGACGGCCCGGTCACGCTGGGGCCGTGAGTCCCGCCGCGGACTGGGATCGGCGGTGGCAGTGATGAGCCGGACCCCCGGCACCGAGCTGCGCGGGCGTCGCCGACCATTCCCCCGCGCTCAGCCGGTACTCACCTCACTCACCTCCCGCGCCACCGGCTCGGAAACCTTCCACGGACGCGGGAGCACGTATCGCCGGCAGATCTCGATGAGCTCGTTCCACTCAGCGCGATCAAACTTCTCGTCCGTGCCCGTCCACAGCTGAACAAAGCGCGCGCGCGCCGCGATTTGCCGCTTCACACACGCCACGTGCGGCTCATCCGCCGTGTGCGTGCGTCGAGCCGCATCGCGCGCGTTGCTGGCGAGAGCCTCGAGGCACCCGTCAGAGAGGTGAACCGTCACGCCACACCGCACCAGCTCCTCTCTCATCCATTCCGTGGTGAGCGCAAGCGAAGGAGCGAATGCACGGATCGCCGAGTCGATGAGTTTCATGGCGCCTCCATTGCGAGCAACAGGCGTACATGTTCTGGGCGAGACACCGCTCGCACCGCGAAGTCGCTCGCACTTCGCCTCCGTCGGCGCGTTACGTCAAGGCGGGCTGACGCGCGTCGCGCCGAGCGCGCGACATCATTGACATTTGGATTCACGCTCTCGCCGACCGGTCGAGGTGTCGTAGAACGCGCGCGCGCGGACGAGCGGTTGCGGGCGAGCATTTCGAGAGCGCCTACTTCCGCTTCCGGCCGAACCGAGCCCACTCGCCGCCGGCAAGTCGTGGCGGCAGGCTGCGTTGGCGGCGCACGGGAGGGCTACTCTATACTTGGCTCCGTTCACAGGTTGTCCGCAGGCGTGGTTCACATGATCCGCCGTGCCTTTGTTCCGGCTCTTTCAATTCTGATCGCCAACGCCGCATTCGCGTTCGGATCACCTCTGGGCATCAGACACACTGCAGCAATCGTACCGGCACCGATCACCATCACCTTTTCGGATCTGTCGGACCTTTACGGGTACATCGCCCAATCGCGCGGGCTTGGAGCTCGTAATGACTCCGAGTTGACAAAACGGATTGCCGCGAGCAGTCGGGTCGTGCAGGTGCACGATGGCTCAGCTGATCCGATTCTCGTCATCAAGGCCGATGTGCTCGATCAAGGCGGCCACAGCCGATTACGTTCGTCGAACGGTAACTATCCTTTCTACGTTTTGCGGGTGACCGAAGACCGCCTGGTGCTTTTGGGGACGATGTTCGGCGCCGACTACAGACATCGTCTCGACGGAAGACAATTGCGCTTTGAAGTACGGCTGAGGACCGGACCCCACACGACGAAGGCCATGACATTTCTCGTTGACGGCATCCGCCTAGTCAATCTATCGGCCCCTCCGCTACCTCCTATCGCCTCTTACGGCTAGTGTCGGTGCGCCCTCGGCGACCCACCGGCGGCAATCACCTCAACACCGCAGCTCCGGTCGTCGGAAGTGGCAACCGACGGAAAGTCGGCCAGGGCCGAGTACGCGCCGAGCGATGGCGCCGTCGTGATGTTCCCGCACCGCTGTCGGTGGCTGGCGACGACGTTGACCGGCGACGGTCGGACCGGTTCGAGCGGTTGCCTTGCGCAGACGTGAGCCGCGTCCTGGATGAGCGACAGGCGTCGGAGCAGGCTGAGCCACAGAACGGAGCATCTCATGACGCGACTCAGTTCGACAGAATCTCCACGGGATTCGCTGCACGATACGGTGCGGATCCCTCTATTGGCGGAGTTGCAGCAGAAATTTCTCAACGAGACGGCTGCAGACATCGGCGTCGACCCGTACCAGTCCGACGGGCCACATTGTGGCATCCGGGAGCGCACGCCGCGCCGGACCCTCGACGACATGCGCCGCCTGAGCGAGTCGATCAAGCGGGCACGCGCGCAGCGCCGCTGAATGGCGACGGAAATGGGTCGAGACGGCTGCGTTCGCTCACGACGCTAAGCGGCCAGCCAGCGTGGGAAGAGCGACTACTGAGGTGAGCCGTCGTGGGTTACCGCCGGGTCACGTAACCGGCTCGACGAGGTTATCGGGGCGACCGGCGCGTTGAGCGGTTCGAGGTAGGTCAGACAGATCGCGCTCAAGACCCAAGCTCATCCCTCGTGGCCAGAAATGCAGGGCCGTAGGCGCCTCAACGCCTCATAGGAAACGTCCGAGAACCACCCAAGCCGCAGCGGCATCTGATGAACGAGCGGTTCCGGGTAGGCCACGGTGTGGCCCTGCCCGATGCGCGCGGCCCGCAATCTTGCGCGTTCGCGAGCGGCTCTATTTTTGGCTCCGGCTTTTTTCGGTCTCGCGGTCGAAGCGATCCGCTGCTCATGGTGGTCGCCTGTGCGGCAGCCTGCGTTACCGTGCGGATGCGCAGCCGGGGATCGCGACGGCGAATGCCGGCTCGCCGGATGACCGCGACCGAGTGAACCCGCGGTCGGAGATCTACTGCGACAACGCTCGGCCCCGGGTGCGTCTCGGGGCAGAGCTCGAACGCTTTGCCAGGATCCCCGGTTGAGTTGATCTTCCAGTGCGGTATCCGAATGGGCGTTGCTTCGCCGAAGACCTGCGTCCGAATTGACCGGCTGGCTGTGGACGATACCAACTGTCAGACACAACGGTGCACCGATGGCATCTTACCGGCACCGTTCCTCGCCATGGAGCAGTACCGGGTGAGTGCACCCGGCTGGCGCAGGCAGCGGGTCACCTGGCTGCCACAAGCCCATGCGTAGCGGGATCTCTGCCATCTCAGAGTCAATCACTGGCAGCCGGTTGCCATTGCCATATCTCGTATGGGCCCGAGAGCGGAGGACACGATTTACGATCACGTCTCCAGAGTGTGGACCGCGCCGTGCCTCGCGCTCCGCACACTTTTAACAGGAGCATTGGCTGGCTATCGTCGGGACCGGCGTGCACCACCTCGCTATCAAGCAGATCAAATGGTGCGTCGAACCATGGGTATTTGCTACTCATCGGCCGATAAAGCCGCTCAGAGCAGTCCGGCACAAGCACTTTGACGAGACCACTGACGCCGCCCACGTCTCTCCGCACGGCCAGCCGCGATAAACGCGCCGTCGGAACTGTGACAGCTCTCGGGAAGGCGACCTCCCGACGATTTCCGGATCGTTCGAGCGGAATGCGAGCAGTGCCAAGGACATCGCGGTCGGCTACCCGGATTGCCCACAGCCTTATCCACCGTTTCGGGGGATAACTTGCGACCGGCGGCGCCGAGCCCAAGCGCCAACCGCAGCTTGTCCAAAGAGGTTATAGTCGCTACAAGAATCCATGTGAACAGCGTGAGACCCGCGAGGCAGCAATCGCCACATTTACGGCATGAGGTAAGCCGATGGCCGCGAACAAGAATGCCTCGCGCCGCACTTTGGAATCCGATCCGGCTCGGGTGGACGCGCCTACCGCGAGCACCCTCGCGTATCGGGATCTCCCGCCGCTCGACTCCGATATACTTGCGCCGGCCAAAGTGAGAATAAAGGGGGCGACCGCGTTCACCCAATCCGCGGAAGCTCATCTCGCTGCGACTTCCTGCCGATGTGATCGCGCGCTGGAAAGTGACAGGGCCTGGCTGGCAGACCCGGATGGCCGAGCGTCTGAGTAAGACGCGCTAGCGGAGCCGACGATCGGATGTGCCGATGCGCGCGCCGCGCATGTCTTTCGACGGTACACGGTTTCGCTTAACCTCGATCGGAGCATTAACAGGTGATATCCAACTTTCCGGAGCGGACCTTGAACGGGAGTCAGCTGCAACGCGAGCCGGGAATTGCTGTGGCTTCACACGTCCGATCCGGCCGCGTTGGGCGGCCACTCAACTTCGACGCTCGACGGCGCTGCGGAACTCTGACGCTCGCCAAGGAGTGACACTCATGCGGATGTTCGTACAGGCAATCGCTGTGCTCCTCGTCGGCGCGTATTGCGCGGCGGCGCCGTCCAGTCCCAGCGTGGACAGCGCGTGGCAGCTTCCCAAATTGCCGCATGGCAACTACCCGGTCGATCGCGAGTGGTATCCGACATTGGCAAGACAGGAAGGCATGGAGGGAACGGTCCTGGTCGGTTTCGATATTTCGGACAAGGGACTTCCTCAGAACGTCTCCGTCATCTGGTCGGAAAACCCCGTTTTCGAGTCGAGCGCCGTCTCGTTTCTCGAGGCCGCCCAGTTTACGCTGCCAAGCAATTGGTCACGCTCGGACGCGCTCCGCCGATGGCGGCTCGGGTTCGTGTATTGCCTGGACCCGAGCGGGCAATCGGATCAGTTTGCCATTCCGGTCGAAAAGATCTACATCATCGGGAGCCGATTGCCCAAAGCGCCGGTGCGGACAGTCCCGCGACCCAATTCGCACGGGTCCTGCGTGACGACACCTTGAGACTCCGGGGCTCTGCTTTTCAATACCCGATCGACACTGCGCGAATGGACCGTGTGCGCGGCGTCGCATGGTTTCCGGACCTCGCGACGCGCGGCCTGCCCAGTGTGCTTCGAGAGCACATCGTGCGCACTCTGCGAGTATCGACGATTGGCGCCGAGATCGGTCTGACCGGCAACCACGGTGTACACCCCTGACCGACCGCTCGTGACCTCCTCCCAACCGAATCGCGCTGCGGCTTGATCGGCGTCACCATCTACTCGGAGGACCGCGAGGGAGTCGCACAGCGCCGCCGCACTACGTCCAGGGCTTGAGCAGAGAATTCACCGACGCCTGGAACTTGTCTGTATTCCGCGTCACAGGAGTGAGGCGATGGAACTAGGCCGCCGCCGCAGTGAGCGCATCCATCATCTGAGATCAGGGGCGTTCGATTGAGAGGGGATAGCGTCGTGTCCGCCGTTGCAACGACGGCGGGATTCAGCGCAGCGGCTTCCCCGGGTGTCGCCACTCGTTACACGATCCTCGCTCCCTTCACTTGTCGAATCTTTTGCAGAAACTTCCCGTTGGATCCCTCCAAAGCGACAATTAACATGTCGCCTGGGAACGTCACCTCCTGACGGATCTGCTGCGTGAGGGCATGCCGCTTCGCGCTGCCTTCGATCTTCCACCACGGGCTGGATGCGTACGCAAGCACGTATAGGGGCCGCTCCGAAAGGTAGCGCGTGAGCTTGCGGGCGAGGTACGTCCGCTTCAAATCGGTAACGGCCTTGAGTTGAGTGACGAGACGGGCAAGATCGTCGGACGTGAGCCCATGGGGCACGATCTGATCCGACAGCAGCCACCGCGATCGCTCCCGCTGGCCCGCCTCGACGAGTTTGGCTTGCTCGAGGTATCTCTGATGCCAACGTGCCGCGAGCGACATCTGGTTCTGACGGGCGTAAAAGTCTCGAAGAATCTGCGTACCAGGAAAAATCGCTTCGTGGTGAGTGGCGACGATCGACTGCATGAGCGCTACGCCTTCGGACTCTCCAGCCTGTAGCAGCTGGCGGGCGAGCGCGAATCGAAGGGGCAGCGAACCAGGATACTTCTCAATGAGGGCGCGCCGCATGGCAAGCGCGCTCGCGGGACCGTCGCCGACTTCCTCCTCGAGGTTTGCAAGCTCGATCGCAGCGGGTTCATCCAATTCGGTTACCGCGGTCTTCGCGCGTAATTCCCCGATCCGCGCCCGATTGACCTGAGTACGCTCGTGGAGCCGCTTCCAGGATTCGGCCACTTTCGTGCGCCAGCGCTCATCGAACTCACTCTCCCACTCGGCTCGCTGAGGACCGAGCAAGGACTCGGCGCTCTCCCCCGACGACGGCGGTGCAAACTCCGCCTCCGCTCCGATGGCTTGAAGCCGCTCGGCGAGAGAGGGATGAGTGTCGGCGTAGGAAGTCTTCTTCGCGAGCGCCTTATCCTGCCAGCCCTTGAGGACCTCCATCGGCAGGTCCCTGATCTCCTGCGCCTGGAAGGCGCTGTAAGGCGCGAAGGCAGGCTGCGGGGTCTCCTTTGCCGCCAGGTTGATCGACGGCCAGTATTTTTCGGTGAGGTACGCGCCTGCAACGTTGATGGAGGTCAACGCCTGCGCCGCGCTGCGCACTGAGGTGACGCGCACGGACGCGGCATCGGCCTCGTACTCGTTGGCACGCGCAAGCGGAAAGGATGTGGCGTTGAAGTAAGGGATGTAGCGCTTTACGAACGGCTGGATCAGGACCGATCCCCAATGCCGATTCGCGGAGAACGATCGGTTTAGCTGCTGCCAGATGATCCGCAGGCGGTATATCCAATTCGCAACCCGACCGTGCCCAGCGGAGAGATGCCCGAATTCGTGGGCGAGCACGGCCTGGAACTGCTCCACGGTCAACGTCTTCATAAGCGGGAGCCCGATCAGCAGGTAATTCCGGTACCAGCCAAGAAGACCCAGTCGCGGAATTTGACTGATACCAGCATTGAAGTCCGGAGTCAGAAGGACCTGGTGCAAGCGCGGTGTCTTCAAGCGCTGCTGCAAGTCATCGAGTATCTGATAGAGGACAGGCGAACTCTCGCGCGTCAAAGATACGCCTGCCGGTGGCGTAAGTTTGACCCACATGCCCCGCAGCACCATGAGGAGCGGGGCTCCCACCAGTATGAGGAGCTTGACGCCAAACGCTTTCGAGTACGTGAGGCTAGCGATGACGGCGCCGAGCAGCCCGAACAGCAGCACGACGACGAGGGCAAGGTACAGGTAGCCGAGCGCCGCAAGGCCCAAGACGCGCCAGCGATATGCCCTCGGGTTACGGGCGGCCAGCTCTTCAGTTCGAGCTATGAGCGCTTCGAACGCCTCTTGTTCCATGCCGAAAACCCTCCTGCTGGAGTTGGAGTCGGATCTCCTACGTTCCCCGTGCCGGGGTCAATGAAATCCCGTCCCGGCTGATTGAAAGTTATGCCTCTCTGGGTTTCGATTGTAACGCCATCCTCGGATATCCTCATAACCGCATCGTGTATTGAGCCTGTCAGTCTTCGGCTCCCGTTTACAACCCAACTCCCGAATCCGGGGCAGTGAACGCTCCGCGGCGATGCGGCTGCGCCGCGCCGGAACATCGGACTGCACTACGGTCTACCGGGTTCGTACCACAGGTAGGGGGATCACCATGCGCACGTGCATCGGGAGGGTCGCGTGCCGAGCGGCCTTGTTTGCGACGGCCGCGATCGCGGGCTGCGCGACCCAGGCGCCGCACCAATCTGCTGCGTCTCAGCGCCTCGCGGATCGGGAGGCCATCGAAGAAGTGGTGAGCCGAGCTAATTTGGGGTTCGACCTGAGCGATCCGGACCTGTTCGCCAACGCCTTCGGCGAGGTCGCCGAGTACGTGCTCGATGAAAAAGGTCCTGTATTTGGCTATGACAAGATGATCTACAGGGGAAGGGCCGAGAGCCGGAGCATTATCACTGCGAGGCTGCAGAGGACGCGCGCGCGATCCGAAGACGCTCACCTACGACCCGCGAAGCCTTCGCAGGTACAACCGTAACAGCGACGATCGCATCGTCGGAGAGAGCGGCCCGCGCGGCTGGAACCGGGATCTGCGACCTCGCGGGCCTAGCCCGTGGCGCAGCGCCAACGCCACGTAAGAAGCTTCGCGGGAAGCCAATCGGTAACGACGTGCACCGTGCCGAGTGTCCGAGAGCGCGTCGGCCGCCGTCGCCACATCAATGCCGATCGGGGTGGTTTGCATCAGCTCTAGGAGGGCCTCGTTTTCGGCTTGTGTGACCAGGCCTTTAGCTTCCGCGCCCGCGTGCACGGCGTGGTATGTTTGATCGGGCAAGCGCGCTGGTCCCTCGCGGCCTGACCTGATCTGCGACGCCAAGACTCGACAACATCCGGCTCCCAGCGGCTGCAGGGTGCTTTCGGATTAAAATGGTGCCCCTGTCCTCCACCATCGAGGAAGCTTGTGCCGCCGCAGATTGAACAACTCTCACAACGCCCGGATCTGCTCCCGACGGTTGCCCGTTGGATCTATAGCGAGTGGTGGACGGAAATCGACGCCGCAACCGTAGACACATTGACCGACTTGCTACGGGCAAACCTGACCGCGAACCAGATTCCTCTGACGCTAGTAGCCTGTAACAACTATTAATAGACTATAATGGTGTTCATGACGAACACCATCACGTTGACGAAAGCGGAGCGTATGGAGCTGGAACGGCGAGTGGCGAGTCGGACGGGACGCGCGGAAGACGCGCGGCGGGCCCGGGCGATCTTGCTGCTTGCGGAATGCCATACATGGGATGAGGCCTGCGATCGGGTGCCGTGCAGCCGGGGGTTTCTGGCGAGCTGGTCGCGGCGCTTCGAGGAGCAGCGGATTGCGGGGCTCTACAGTCGGCATCTCGGGCAGGTGGCGACGGTCCTGACCCCGGAGCTGGAGGCGCGGATCCTGGACGTGACGCGACGGCCGCGGCTCGACGGTGCGACTCACTGGAGCACGCGTAAGCTCGGCGAGCACCTGGGGGTGAGCCACATGATGGTGGCGCGGGTGTGGCGCAAGCATGGACTGAAGCCGCATCGGATCGAGCGCTACATGGCCTCGAACGATCCGGACTTCGAGAAGAAGGCCGCG
>DATKPY010000009.1:0-55006 GCA_035523875.1 Steroidobacteraceae bacterium | reverse complement strand
ACCGCCATCAGGCCGGGCACCACGCTGTCGGGCTGGCCGTCACGCACGGTCACGGCCTCGCCATGAATGTTGCAGGGGACGCCCCCCATGTTGTAGTGCACCGTGGGCAGGATCGGGATCGGCTCGCGGGTGACGTCGACGCCGGCGAAGATGCGCGCCGACTCGGCGATGCCCGGCAGGCGCTCGTGGATCACCTCGGGGCCGAGGTGCATCAGGTTGAGGAAGGCGTGGTCCTTGTGCTCGCCGACCCCGCGCCCCTCGCGGATCTCGATGGTGGAGGCGCGGCTGACCACGTCGCGCGAGGCCAGGTCCTTGGCATTCGGGGCATAGCGCTCCATGAAGCGCTCGCCCAGCGAGTTGGTCAGATAGCCGCCCTCCCCGCGCACCCCCTCGGTGATCAGGCAGCCCGATCCATAGATGCCCGTGGGATGGAACTGCACGAACTCCATGTCCTGCAAGGGCAGCCCGGCGCGCAGCGCCATGCCGCCGCCATCCCCGGTGCAGGTGTGTGCCGAGGTACACGAGAAGTAGGCGCGTCCGTAACCGCCGGTGGCGAGGATGGTGATCTGCGCGCGGAAGCGATGTACCTTGCCGTCGGCGAGGTCCAGCGCGATCACGCCGCGGCACTCACCGTTCTCCATGATGAGGTCGATGGCAAAGTACTCGACGAAAAATTCGGCCTGGTGGCGGATCGACTGCTGATAGAGGGTGTGCAGCATCGCATGACCGGTGCGGTCGGCGGCCGCGCAGGTGCGCTGGGCGATGCCCTTGCCGAAGTGGGTGGTCATGCCGCCGAAGGGGCGTTGGTAGATGCGCCCATCGTCGGTGCGCGAGAACGGCAGCCCGTAGTGCTCGAGCTCCAGCACCGCCGCGGGTGCCTGCTTGCACATGAACTCGATGGCATCCTGATCGCCGAGCCAGTCCGAGCCCTTGACCGTGTCGTACATGTGCCAGCGCCAGTCGTCCTCGCTCATGTTGCCGAGCGCCGCGCTGATGCCGCCCTGCGCGGCGACCGTGTGGCTGCGCGTGGGGAAGAGCTTGCTGATGCACGCCGTCGAGAGCCCCGCCTCGGCGAGACCGAGCGTGGCCCGCAGCCCCGCCCCGCCGGCCCCGACCACCACCACGTCGTAAGTGTGATCGATGAGCTCGTAGGCGCTCACGCTGGCGCTCCGAAGGCGACGCGCAGCACGGCAAAGACCCCGGCCGCTGCCAGCGCCACGTGCGCGAAGGTGACGAGTGCGAGGAGGAGCGTCTTCATGCCCGCCTCGTGCACGTAATCCTCGAGCACCACCTGCACGCCGAGCTGCGAGTGCCAGGTGGCGACCGCGACGAAGAGAATCAGGGCAACCGCGGTGGCGGGGGTGCGCATCCAGGCGGCCACGATCGAGTAGTCGAGCCCCGGCAACGCGAGCAGCGAGACCACGAACCAGCAGCCGAGCACGATGAGTGCGACGGAGGTCAGGCGCTGCGCCCACCAGTGTCGAACGCCCTCCTTCGCCGAGCCGTGGCCGCGCACCTGCCCGAGCGGGGAGCGCTGGGTCATCGCGGACCCACTCCCGCGAGGAACGCCCACAGGATGAGCGCAAGGGCGAGGAGCAGCGCGACCGCCGCCACCCATGCGGCGCTCACGCGCGACTGGCGCCGCTCGAGCCCGCGTCCGCTGTCCCAGATCAGGTGGCGGATGCCCGCGACTAAGTGATAGGCGAACGCAGCGAGCAGGAGCGCGTAGCAAGCCTTGAGCGGCTCGCTCGCGAGCACCGCGATCCCCGCCGCGTAGCTGCGCGGACCGCTCGCGACCGCCATGAGCCAGGCGATGAGCAGGATCAGGCCGAGGCTGAGCGCGAGACCGGCCGCCCGATTGCAGATCGAGCTCAGCAGGCTGTAGCGGCTCATCCGGTAGATCGTGATGTGCGGCGACAGCGGTCGCTCGCGCACGGCCTGGCCGCCGGATTGTGTTGCGCGCATGAGTGCTCCCCGGGAGTGGCGAAAGTCTGCCAGAATTCGCCCCTCGCAGCTACGAAACCGCGGGAAAATCAGCACGATGCCGCATTCCACCGCTCCGATCGAGCTCCCCGAGCTCGGTGTGATGCGCATCCGCGGCGCGGACGGGGCGCGCTTTCTGCAGGGGCAGCTCTCGAATGATCTGACGCGCCTCGCGCCGGGCGCCACGCTCCTCGCCGGCTACCACAATCCGCAGGGCCGCGCGATCGCGATCCTGCGGCTGGTGCAGCGCGCCGAGGACGATATCCTCGCGGTATTGCCCCGCGAGCTCGTTGCCACGGTCGCGGGCCGGCTCGAGCGCTTCATCCTGCGCGCGAAAGCGCGGCTGTCGGACGAGTCGGCCCGCCTGCGTGTCCTCGGTGCCGTCGATGAGTCGGCTCCGGCCGCCGAGGCCGCCCGCCTCACGGAGTCCCCGGGGCGCTGGCTCCTTGTGAGCGAGCGCAGCGCCGCGGCGGTGAGTACGGAGCAGGCGGCCGAGGCGCGCGCGCGCTGGCGGCGCTGGGACGTGGCGTGCGGCCTGCCGCAGGTGTATGCGAGCACCTCGGAGGCGTTCCTCGCGCAGATGCTCAACCTCGATCTGCTCGAGGCCATCGCCTTCGCGAAAGGCTGCTATACGGGTCAGGAGGTGATCGCGCGAGCGCATTACCGCGGTCGGGTGAAGCGCCGCATGCAGCGCTTTCGCACGCTCGCGCCGCGCGCGCTTGCAGCGGGTGAGAGCGGGGTGCTCGCCGACGGTCGCGGATTCAAAGTCGTGGAGGTGGCACCGCTCCCCGACGGCCGCGCAGAGTTCCTAGCCGTGGCGGCGCTCGCACCGCCGGCGGCCGAGGGCGCCGAGGCCGCCGAGGTCAGTGAGGGCGCCGCGGACGCCGCGGAGCCGCCGCCCGTGGGAGCCGCCGAGCCGCGGCTCGAGGCCGAGCCGCTCGCGCTGCCTTACGCGCTGCCGCGCTGAGGCCGCGCGCCCTCACAGGTCGATGAGCTCGACCTCCTCGGGCACGATCGGGCGGCCGAGGAAGCGGCCGCCGACGCGCGCGAAACGCTCCACCCCGTCGGTTGCGACGAAGCGCACGGCGGTTGCGCCGCGGTGGGGTGCGATGAGCTCGCGGGCGGCGAGCTCACGGCGCAGCGCCTGCGCGGTGGTCGCCGCGGAGTCGACAATCCTCACCCCTGGCGCAAGCGCTCGCCTGATCGGCTCGAGCAGCGCGGGAAAGTGCGTGCAGCCGAGCACCAGCGTATCGGGGCTCGCGCCGTCGGCGCCCGCCGTGCCGAACAGCCGCTCGAGGTAGTGACGGGCGACGCTCTCGGCGATCGGCCCGTCGCTCAAGCCCTCCTCGGCGAGCGCGACCAGCAGCTGCGTCGCGAGCATGCTCACGCGCGCTTGCGGGCGACGCGCGAGAATCGCCTGCTGGTATGCGCCGCCGCTCACCGTGCGCTCGGTCGCGATGACGGCGATGTGACCCGAGCGGCTCGTCGCGCAGGCGGCCTCCGCCCCCGGGTCGATCACCCCGATCACGGGGAGCGGCCGCAACCGCTCGCGGATCGATTCCAGGCCGACGGAGGCGGCGGTGTTGCACGCAACCACGATGCATTTGACGCCGTGCTCCATGAGCGCATCGGCGGCCTGAACGCTGTAGCGCGCCACGGTCTCGGCCGCCTTGGTGCCGTAGGGGAGCCGCGCGGTATCGCCCAGATACACGAAGCGCTCGTGCGGGAGCTCATCGATGAGCGCACGGAGCACCGTGAGCCCGCCAATCCCCGAGTCGAACACCCCGATCGGGCGGTGCGCCTCGCCGGTCACGCTTCGGGCCGCATCTGCGGAAAGGCGATCACGTCGCGGATCGAGGGCGAGTCGGTGAAGAGCATCACCAGCCGATCGATGCCGACGCCGAGCCCCGCGGTGGGCGGCATCCCGTACTCGAGCGCGCGGACGTAGTCGGCGTCGTAGAACATCGCCTCCTCGTCGCCGCGCTCCTTGCGCGCCACCTGCTCGCGAAAGCGAGCCGCCTGCTCCTCGGGGTCGTTGAGCTCGGAGAAGCCGTTCGCGAACTCGCGCCCGGCGACGAAGAACTCGAAGCGGTCCGTCACGAACGGATCGGCATCGTTGGCCCGTGAGAGCGGAGAGACCTCGGCCGGATAGGCGCAGATGAAGGTCGGGTCGCTGAGCGCATGCTCGGCGGTTTTCTCGAAGAGCTCGATCTGCAGCTTCCCCGGTCCGTCCTTGGCATCGAAGGGGATCCCGGCACGCTCGCAGTAGCGGCGCAGGTACGCGAGATCGCGCAGCGACAGGGGATCGATGTCGGCATTGGCCGCGAGCAGTGCCTGCTCGACGGTGATGCGGGCGAACGGGGCACCGAAGTCGTAGCTGCGCCCCTGGTACTCGATGCGCGTCGAGCCGTGGATCGCGTTCGCGAGTCCCCGGATCGCCTTTTCCACCCAGTCCATGAGGTCGCGGTAATCGGCGTAGGCGAGGTACAGCTCGAGCATCGTGAATTCGGGATTGTGCTGCGTCGAGAGGCCCTCGTTGCGGAAGTTGCGGTTGATCTCGTAGACCCGCTCGAGCCCGCCCACCACCAGACGCTTCAGGTAGAGCTCAGGGGCGATGCGCAGATACATCTCGAGGTCGAGCGCATTGTGGTGCGTGATGAACGGCCGCGCGGCGGCACCGCCCGGGATCGGCTGCAGCATCGGGGTCTCGACCTCGAGGAAATCGAGCGCATCGAGGAAGTCCCTCAGATAGCGGATGATGCGCGCGCGCGTGCGCAGGACGTTGCGCGCGGTCTCATTGACGATGAGATCCACGTAGCGCCTGCGGTAGCGCAGCTCCGTGTCCGTGAGCCCGTGCCACTTATCCGGCAGCGGCCGCAGCGACTTGACGAGCAGCTCGAGGCCCGTGACGCGTACGGAGAGCTCTTCGGTGCGCGTGCGAAACAGCACCCCGCGCGCCCCCACGATGTCGCCCACGTCGAAGCCCTTGAACTCCTCGTAGTGCGCACCGAGCGTCTCGGCTTGCAGATACAGCTGGATCTGGCCGGTGCGGTCGGCGATCTTGGCGAAGCTCGCCTTGCCCATCACGCGCTTGAAGAGCATGCGCCCGCCGACGCTCACCGCGGTCGGGTTCGCATCGAGCCACTCGGCCGAGCGCTCGGCGTAGGCCGCGTGCAGCTGTCCGGCGAGCGCATCGCGCCGGAAGTCGTTCGGGAACGGCCGGCCCGCGGCGCGCAGCGCGCCGAGCTTGGCGCGGCGCTCTGCGATCAGCTTGTTCTCGTTATCCGCGTCGTGATCGGTCACTTACAACCCCGCCTTCAGTGAGGCCTCCAGGAACTGATCGAGGTCCCCGTCGAGCACCGCGGTGGTATTGCCGACCTCGACGCCGGTGCGCAGATCCTTGATGCGCGACTGATCGAGCACGTACGAGCGGATTTGGTTGCCCCAGCTCACGTCCGATTTCGAGTCCTCGAGCACGCGCGCAGCGGCGTTGCGCTTGTTGACCTCGAGCTCGTAGAGCTTCGCCTTGAGCATCTTCATCGCCGTGGAGCGGTTCTTGTGCTGGCTGCGCTCATTCTGGCAGGCGACGACGATCCCGGTAGGCAGATGGGTGATGCGCACGGCGGACTCGGTCTTGTTCACGTGCTGACCGCCGGCGCCCGAGGAGCGGTACACGTCCACCTTGAGGTCGGCGGGATTGACCTCGATCGCGATGTCCTCGTCGACCTCGGGGGATACGAACACCGAGGCAAAGGAGGTGTGGCGACGGTTGCCGGAGTCGAACGGCGACTTGCGCACCAGCCGATGCACGCCGGTCTCGGTGCGCAGCCACCCATACGCATAGTCCCCCGTCACCTCGACCGTCGCGCTCTTCAGGCCCGCGACCTCACCCGGATTGGAGTCGATCACCTCGCAACGAAAGCCGTGATCGGCACCCCAGCGCAGATACATGCGCAGCAGCATCTGCGCCCAGTCCTGCGCCTCGGTTCCGCCGGCGCCGGCCTGAATGTCGAGGAACGCGCCATGGGAGTCCATCTCGCCACGGAACATCCGCTTGAGCTCGAGTCCGCGCACTTCGCTCTCGAGCCCGCCCGCATCGCGCTCGATGTCGCGCGCCGCCGCCTCGTCCCCTTCGGACTCTGCGAGCTCGAGCAGCTCCGCGGCATCCCGCACGCCCTTCGCCGCGCGGTCGAGCTGCTCTAGATCCGCGGTGAGCTTCGCCCGCTCGCGCCCGAGCTCCTGCGCGCGCTCGGGCCGGCTCCACAGGGCCGGATCCTCGAGCTCGCGAGCGACCTCCTCCAGACGCTCCTTCTTGCGGTCGTACTCAAAGAAACCCCCGTAGGGAGAGGGCACGCTCCTCGAGATCTTTGAGCTGGCGCTTGAGCTGGTTGAGTTCCATCGCGGTCATGCGTTGCAAAAAGGGGAGCGATGTTAGCACGTTCGCCGCTCGACCCACACGGCGGGGTGGCGCAGTCACGGCGGCAGAACGTGATCGACGAGCAGCTGCAGACGCCGCTCGCCCTGATACTCGTTCACGTCGAGCCGATAGACGAGCCGCGCGAGACCTGCGGGCGCAGTGAATGGCTCCTGCGGCCGCTCGAGATGATTGAAGGCGATCGCATCGAAGGCGCGGCCGCTGCGTGGCACCTCCACCCACATCTTGAGGTGCCGCTCCCCGACGACCCGGGCGCTCTTCAGCGCGAAGAGCCCATCGAAGCACGGCTCCGGGAATGCCTGCCCCCAGGGCCCGCCACCGCGCAGCGCCGCGGCGGTCTCGAGGGCGATCTCGTGCACCGCGAGCTCCCCGTCCGTGTCGATGCAATCGGCGTCCTCGAGTCCCCCGGTCCAGCGGGCCACCTCCTCGTCGAAGGCGCGCGCGAAGGCATCGAGCCGCGCCCGCTCGAGCGTGAGCCCCGCCGCCATCGCGTGGCCGCCGAAGCGCGTGATGAGCTCGGGGTGGCGCACCGCGACCGCATCGAGCACGTCGCGGATGTGCACCCCGGCGACCGAGCGCGCCGAACCGCGCAGCAGGCCCCCGCCCGCCTGCGCGAACGCCACCACCGGTCGTGCCGTTCGCTCCTTGATCCGTCCGGCGACCAGGCCCACGACGCCCTGGTGCCAACTCTCATCGAAGAGCGTGAGGCCGCTGCGCTCGCGGCGCTCGAGCGCGGCGTCCCCGAGCACGCGCAGCGCCGCGAGCGCTTCGGCCTGCATGCGCGCCTCGATCGCGCGGCGCTCGTGATTGAGTGCATCGAGTTGCGCGGCGAGCGTGGCGGCGGTGGGCGCATCCTCCGCGAGCAGACACTGGATGCCGATCGTCATGTCATCGAGTCGCCCGGCGGCATTGAGGCGCGGTGCCACGCCGAAGGCGAGATCGGCGGCGGTGAGATCCGCGCGGCGGCGGCCGGCGATCTCGAGCAGCGCACGAATGCCCGGCACGCAGCGCTCGGCCCGGATGCGCTTCAAGCCCTGCGCGACCAGAACGCGGTTGTTCGCATCGAGCGGCACGAGATCGGCGACCGTGCCGAGGGCGACGAGATCGAGGTAGCGCGCGATGCCCGGTGCGCCCCGTGCGAGCGCGCCGTGCGCCTCGAGCCGGCGCTGCAGGGCCGCGGCGACGTAGAAGGCGACACCGACACCGGCGAGCGCGCGACTCGCGAAGCGGCTCGCGCCCGCGTTGGGATTGACGATGACGTTCGCAGCCGGGAGCGTTGCCCCGGGCAGGTGGTGATCGGTCACGATCACATCGATCCCGCGGCTGCGCGCCGCAGCCACCCCCGCGCAGCTCGAGATCCCGTTGTCGACCGTCACGATGAGCGTGGGCGCGCGCTGCGCGGCGAGTGCCACGATCTCCGGGGTGAGCCCGTAGCCGAACTCGAAGCGGTTCGGCACCAGAAAGTCGACTGCGGCGAACGACCAGGCGCGGAGCGCCCGCACCATGAGCGCGCTGGCGGTTGCGCCATCGGCATCGAAGTCCCCGACGATGAGCACGCGGCCCGCGCGGCCGTGGCGCGCGAGGAGCTCGGCGGCGGCCTCCGCGCCCTCGAGCGACCCGACGGGCGCGAGCCGCTCGAGGCTCGTGTCGAGCTCCGCGGCGCTGCGCACGCCGCGCGCCGCGTAGATCCGCTCGAGCACCGGGTGCACGCCGGTGCCGAGAGCGGTGTGCACGCCGCCCGCGCGGTGCCGGATGCGCCGGCTCAGCGCCATGCGAGGAGTGCCGTGCGCGCGGGACGGCGCCAGAGCTTCCAGCGGTCGCGCGCGGTGAGGTGCGCGCAGCGGTCATTCGCCACCACCGCGAGCCGGGTGAGCTCCCCGCGGGCGAGCCGCTCGATCGCCGGGGCGATCCACACTCGGTCGAATGCCTCGAGCTCGTGCGCTTGAGCCGGGAGAGCGCCCGACTCGGGCGGGGCCGCCTCAGCTTGCAATGCCGGGACGGCGACCAGCGTGCTCGGCGCGCCCACGGGGACCGCGGCGAGGCTCCGCGGTGCCGGCTGCCAGCTCGTGGCCGTAGCGTGAGCGAGTCCTTCCACGTAGGCATCATCGCTGAAAAGCACCGCCCGCGCGGGAGCCGTATCGGGTGCAGAGCGCGAGGATGCCGCGCTCGCGGCCGCGAGTGGGCCGCCGCCCCAGAGCCAGAGCGTGCTCAACGGAGGCACGCCCGCGCGCACCCGCGCGGCATTGAGCGGCAGACCGTGCAGCCACATCTCGATTTCCGAGCCGAGGCGGCGCAGCGGCCCCGCGCCCGGGCCGCGCGGCAGCGCCGCTGCAACGCTCGCTCCGAGCAAGCGCTCGGGCTCGCTCGTCTCAACCGCTCCGTCGGGCGCCGGTCCGCTCGCGATCAGCGCACCCGCGCGCGTCGCGACCAAGCGCCAGCCGAGTGCCGCGAAATTCTCATTGAATGCGCGCACGAGCTCGGCGCGCTCGGCCGGCGCGAGCCGCAGGAGGCCCAGCGGATCGAGATACACGCTCGTGAGCGTGGCGATCAGATGAACGGGTGTCGCGATCCACGCGAACCGCGGGACCGCTTCCCCCGCGGAGGGCTCCGCCGGTCCCGCGGCGGCGGCGACGCTGCCCGGGGCGAGCGCGGCGAGCGCATCGTGACCCAGGCGCGCCGCGAGCCACGCGCGCCAGCCGCGCGCGCGCAGCGCCCGCGGCGTGCCGAAGCGCGCGAGGTGCGCGAGCCCGCTCGGCTCCGATGCACGAGCGGTACTGCCGGGGAGCGTGGGGAGCGGCGCGTGCGCGGGCAGATACAGGTCCGTGGCCACTATGACGAGCTCGCTCACGCGGCGTATCGTACCGGCAATGAAGTTCACGCTCGATGCGCGCAGGGACGTGAATCTCGTGCGCGGCTATGGCGCCGGCGCGGTGCGCATCGGCGAGCGCGTGGTGCACGCGAGCTGCATCGTCGCCGCACAGACGCTGATCACCGAATGGGAGGCGCCGCGGATCGAGGCGCTCGGCGCCGAGCATCTCGGCGCGGTGCTCGCGCTCGACCCGGAGATCGTGATTCTCGGGACCGGGGCCAAGCAGCGCTTCCCGAGCGCGGCGTTGCGCGAGACGCTCGCCGCGCGCGGAATCGGTGTGGAGGCCATGGACCTGGGCGCGGCGTGCCGCACCTACAACATTCTGGTCCAGGAGGAGCGCCGCGTGGTGGCGCTGCTCTACGTGGAGTGAACCTTCAGCCTCGACAAGCCGTCCGAAGAAGACACAGGAGGAGAGACATCCACCGAATCAGTCAATCGCTCGAAGCTGACAGACTCGAACAATTGGCTCTACCTTATTGTTATTGCTCGCCTTCTTATTGCTTTTCCGCCGTCTCTCCGCCCTGTGCCTTCCTCCGAGGGCCTGTCTCCGTTCGAAGACATGGTAAGCATGTCGATGAGTATCGCGCAAGTCGCTCGCTGGGCTTGATTTTTGCCGGGCGCCCACGCGCGCCCTCGCTCTTTTCCCATCGCTGGGGCGCGCCGCGCGCGCTCCAAACGCTCGGACTTTGAAATCAATTATTTAAGCTTCAAAGCTCATTAATGTTCGCATCAGGTGGTGCCCGCGAGGAGCGGCACGAACGACACCGGACCGAGCGATTGGCGCTCCATGCGCTGCTCCTTGCGCGTGAAGCGCACGAGCTCCTGCTTGCCCTCCGGACCCACCGGCACGATCAGTCGCCCGCCGAGCGCGAGCTGCTGCAGGAGCAGCTCCGGCACCGTGAGCGGCGCGGCCGCAACGAGTATGCCGTCGTAGGGCGCGTGCGCCTTCCAGCCGAGACTCCCGTCGCCGTGACGAAAGCGAACGTTCTTCAATCCGAGCTCCTTGGTGCGCAGCCGCGCCCGCTTGATGAGCGGCTCGATGCGCTCGATCGTGTAGAGGCGCCCGACGAGCGGGGCGAGGATCGCGGTTTGATAGCCGCATCCGGTGCCCACCTCGAGCGCGCTCGCGAGCGGCGGCCCTTCGAGCAGCGCCTCCGTCATGCGCGCAACGATGTAGGGCTGGGAGATCGTCTGCCCGAATCCGATCGGCAGCGCCGTGTCCTCGTAGGCGCGGCTGCTCAGCGCCTCATCGACGAAGATGTGCCGCGGGACGTTGCGGATGCGCTCGAGCACGAGCGCGCTCGCAATCCCCTGCTCGCGCAGACGCTGCACCAGACGGTCCCGGGTGCGCGCCGAGGTCATGCCGATCCCGGCCATGCGCAGATCAGTCATTGAGCCCATCCAGCCACGCCCCGACGCCGTCGAGCGCGCCGTGACGCGTGAGGTCGATCTGCAGCGGCGTCACCGAGACGTAACCCACCCCGATCGCATGGAAATCCGTGCCGGGACCGGCATCCTGCTTGGGCCCGGCAGGGCCGATCCAGTAGACGGGACGCCCGCGCGGGTCGTGCGCGCGGATCACGGCCTCCGAGCGATGCCGATAGCCCAGGCGGGTTGCGCGAAATCCCTTGAGCTCATCGAACGGCGCGTCCGGCACGTTCACGTTGAGGATGAGCGTGCTGTCGAGGGGCCGCTCGAGCAGCCGCTCCACCAGGAGGCGCGCGACGCGCGCGGCGCTCGCAAAGTTCCGCCCGCTCGCGCTCTCCGTGCACAGCGACACCGCAATGGTCGGAAGCCCGAGGAAGCGCCCCTCGACCGCCGCCGCGACGGTGCCAGAATAGAGCACGTCGTCACCGAGATTGGCCCCGTCGTTGATGCCCGAGACCACCATGTCGTGCTCGAAGTCAAAGAGGCCCGAGATCGCGAGGTGCACGCAGTCGGTCGGCGTGCCGATCACGTAGTACACGTTCGGCTCGGCTTCGAACACCCGCAGCGGCACATCGAGCGTGAGCGAGTTGCTCGCGCCGCTGCGATTGCGGTCCGGCGCGACGATGGTGATCGCGGCGAGCGGCGCGAGCGCCGCCTTCAAATGGAGGATACCCTCGGCGCGATAGCCGTCATCGTTGCTCAGAAGAATCTTCACGTTATGGTATAGGGCATGGCCGGAGCGAAGCGGCGCGTCAATATAGCGGGTGGCAGCCCAGCGCGGGAGGCAGTCCCGCGTGCCGATGAGGAAACCCCGGGGGAGGATGCCGCGCTCTTTCGCGAGGCGGTGCGCGATGTGCGCCCGCTCGCGCACGACCGGCAGCCTCCGCAGCACGCCAGACCTCCCGCCCGGGCGCGCTTCGCGCGCGCAGACCGGCTCGCGATCCTCGCGGAGAGCCTCGATCCGGCACCGGAGGATCCGGGCATCGCCGGGGGCGAGACAAGCGCCTTTGCGCGCAGCGGCGTGCAGGCATCGGTGCTGCGCCGGCTCCGCCGGGGTCACTACCGGGTGCAGGCGGAGATCGACCTGCACGGACTCACGGTCGGCGAGGCGAAGTCGGCGCTGCGCGAATTTCTCGCCGAGGCGCTGTGGCGCGGCCTCACCTGCGTGCGGGTCGTGCATGGCAAGGGGCTCGGCTCGGGGCCGCGCGGGCCGGTGCTCAAATCAGCCGTCGCGGGCATCCTCAAGCGCAGTGCGCCGGTGCTCGCGTTCGTCTCGGCGCGCAGCGTCGACGGCGGCACCGGAGCCCTCTACGCGCTCCTCGCCCGCGGCGCGCCCCCCACGGGGCGGCCCCCGGCCACGCGCTCGCGCTGATCAGCCGCTCGGGCGCGTGGACTCGAGCAGCACCACCGCGTGTGCGGCGAGACCCTCACCGCGGCCCAAGAAGCCCAGCCGCTCGGTCGTGGTCGCCTTGAGGTTCACCTGTGCGCTCGGCACCTGCAGGAGCCGCGCGAGGTGCGTCACCATCGCCTCGCGGTGATGCGCAACCCGCGGCGCCTCGGCGAGCACCGTCACATCGGCGTTGACCACGCGCAGCCCGCGCTCGTGGACCATCTCGAGCACCGCGCGCACGAACCCGCTGCTGTCGGCGCCGCGCCACCTGGAATCATCGTCGCGGAAGTGTTGACCGATGTCCCCGAGCCCGGCGGCGCCGAGCAGGCCGTCGCACACGGCGTGCAGGACCACATCGCCGTCGGAGTGCGCGACCACCCCGTGCGTGTGAGCGATGCGCACGCCGCCCAGCATCACGAAGTCGCCCGGCCCGAATGCGTGCACGTCGAAACCCGACCCGATTCTCATGGCCGCCGCCTCCCGGCTCGGACCTGCGAGCAACGCGGCCGCGAGCGATAGATCCTCCGCGGTCGTGACTTTGATGTTGAAGGGCGAGCCGCTCACGATGAGTGGACGCGCCCCGGCCCATTCGAGCGCCTGCGCCTCGTCCGTCGGCAGCCGGCCGGTCGCGAACGCCGCATCGAGCGCCGCGCAGAGCGGACCGAAGCGGAACATCTGCGGGGTGAGCGCGCGCCACACCCCGCGCCGATCGAGCGTGCGCTCGACCTCGCGGTCCGGCCCACGCACCTTGAGCGTATCGGCCGCCGGCGCACCGAGCAGACCCCCGGCCGGTTGCTCCGCGCACTCGGCGAGCAGCCGATCGATATCGGCGCGCGCGAGACACGGTCGCGCGGCATCGTGCACCAGCACCCACTCTTGCGCGGCGAGACGCCCGGTGAGCGCGGCGAGCGCCGCGCGCACCGAGTGGCAGCGCTCGTCACCGCCGCGCACCGTCTCGGTCCTGACCCCCACGCGCTTCGCGATCCGTGGCCAGTGCGGATCCTCGGGCGCGAGCGCGAGCACGATTCCGGCGCAGCGTGCATCCGCGGCGAACGGCGCGAGCGCCCACTCGATGAGCGTGCGTCCGAGGATCTGCGCGTACTGCTTGGGCAGCCACTCGGCGGGCGCGGCACTGCCCGGCTCGGCGCCGGCACCTTCCGCGGGCGTGGCCGCGTGCGCGGCCGCGGACTCGCGGAAGCGCCGTCCGGAGCCGGCCGCCGGCATGATGAGCCAGTAATGCATCGCAGCCGCGCTCCGCTCGCAGCCCTCAGCGCTGCGCCGTTTCCGTCGGCGGCTCGACGCTCGGGGCGCTGCCGCGCGGCACCACCTGAAAGTAGGTCTCGTTCGAGCCGATCATGCCGAGCTCGCTGCGCGCCCGCTCCTCGAGCGCGGCCAGGCCGTTCTTGAGATCGTGGACCTCCGCGGCGAGCTCGCGGTCTCGCTCCCCGAGCCGTCCGTTTTCGCTCCGCTGCGCCGCGACCGCGGCGCGCAGCCGCGCCACCTCGCTCACCCCGTCGTGGGAGATCCAGATGCGGTACTGCAGCAACCCAACGGTGACGAGGAGCGATGCGGCGAGCCACTTCATGGGTGGCGAAGCCTACCCCGGTGCTTGCGATCTGGCGAGCGCACGCCTCAAATCTTCACGGGGAAGGCGTCCCGTCCGGCGTAGCGGACCGTGCCGAGCTCAGCCTCGATCCGCAGGAGCTGGTTGTACTTGGCGATGCGGTCGGAGCGCGACAGCGAGCCGGTCTTGATCTGCGTGGCCGCGCTCGCCACGGCGATGTCGGCGATGGTGGAGTCCTCGGTCTCGCCCGAGCGGTGCGAGATCACGGCGGCGTAGCGCGCGCGCTCGGCCATCTCGATCGCGGCCAGGGTCTCGGTGAGCGTGCCGATCTGGTTCGGCTTCACCAGGATCGCGTTGGCGACGTGCCGCTCGATGCCCTCCTTGAGGATGCGGGTGTTGGTGACGAAGATGTCGTCGCCCACCAGCTCGCAGCGCTCCCCGAGCAGGCGCGTGAGGCCGATCCAGCCATCCCAGTCCGCCTCGGCCATGCCATCCTCGACGCTCACGATCGGGTACCTGGCGACGAGATCGGCCAGGTAGCGCGCGAACTCGGCCGCGCTGAAGCGTCGCCCTTCGCAAGCGAGCTCGTAGGCGCCGTCCTTGTAGAACTCGGAGCTCGCCGCATCGAGCCCGAGATAGATGTCCTTGCCGGCGCGGTAGCCCGCTGCGGCGATCGCCTCGAGGATGATGCCGAGCGCCTCCTCGTTCGAGCCGAGATCCGGGGCGAAGCCGCCCTCATCGCCCACCGCCGTCGACAGATGCCGCGCCGCGAGGAGCCTCTTCAGCGCGTGGAATACCTCCGCCCCGTAGCGCAGCGCCTCGCGAAAGCTCGGCGCGCCGACCGGCAGGATCATGAACTCCTGGATGTCGAGACTGTTGTTCGCGTGCGCGCCGCCGTTGACGATGTTCATCATCGGCACCGGCATCACCGGCTCGCGGGAGCCGCCCGCGAGCCGCCCGAGATAGCGGTAGAGCGGCATGCGCTCGGCGTCCGCGGCGGCGCGCGCCGCGGCGAGCGAGACAGCGAGGATCGCGTTCGCGCCGAGCCGCCCCTTGTTGTCGGTGCCGTCGAGCTCGCACATGCGGGCATCGAGACCCGTCTGGTCGCGCACGTCGCGGCCGATGAGCGCTTGGCCGAGCGCCCCGTTCACGTGCTCGACGGCCTTGAGCACTCCCTTGCCGCCGTAGCGACTCGTGTCCCCGTCGCGCAGCTCCACGGCCTCGCGGGTGCCGGTGGAGGCTCCGGAGGGGACCGCCGCACGGCCGAATCCGCCGGAGTCGGTGAGCACATCGGCCTCGACGGTGGGATTGCCGCGCGAGTCGAGAATCTCGCGGCCGCGGATGGCGGTGATCTTGCTCATGGGGGTTCCTTTGCGAGCAGCGTTTCCTCGAGCGGGCGCGCCTTGACGGTGCGATCGAGCTCCTGCAGGGTCGCGAGCAGCGGCTCCATGCGCGCGAGCGGCCAGGCGTTCGGCCCATCGGAGAGCGCCTGCGCCGGGTTCGGGTGAGTCTCCATGAACAGCCCCGCGATGCCGGCCGCGACCGCCGCGCGCGCGAGCACCGGAATGAACTCGCGCTCCCCGCCCGAAGCACCGCCCTGCCCGCCGGGCAACTGCACCGAGTGGGTCGCATCGAAGACGACCGGACAGCCGGTCGCGCGCATCACCGCGAGCGAGCGCATGTCGGAGACGAGATTGTGGTAGCCGAAGGAGAAGCCCCGCTCGCACACGAGGATCGCGGCGTTTCCGGTCGAGCGCGCCTTCTCGACGACGTTACGCATCTCCCACGGCGAGAGGAACTGTCCCTTCTTGATGTTGACCGGCCGCCCCTGCGAGGCGACGTTCACGATGAAGTTCGTCTGGCGGCAGAGGAATGCGGGGGTCTGCAGCACGTCGACCACCTGGGCGACCTCCCCGAGCGGGGTGTCCTCGTGCACGTCGGTGAGCACCGCGAGATCGAGCTCGCGGCGGATGCTCTCGAGCACTTTCAGTCCCGCCTCGATCCCCGGGCCGCGGTAGCTCGCGCGCGAGGAGCGATTGGCCTTGTCGAAGGACGCCTTGAAGATGAAGGGCATGCCGAGCCGCGCGGTGATCTCCTTCAGCCGCCCGGCGATCTCCATCGTGAGTGCGGCGCTCTCGATCACGCACGGCCCGGCGATCAGAAAGAGCGGCCTATCGAGCCCGACGAGCCAGCGCTCGAGCCTCATGCGCCGGCGGCAACGGGCAGCTCGGAGGCGCGGTGCGCGCGCGCTGCCCGCACGAAGGCGCTGAACAGCGGATGGCCGTCGCGGGGCGTCGAGGTGAACTCCGGGTGGAACTGCGTGGCGAGAAACCACGGATGGCTCGGCAGCTCGATGATCTCGACCAGTCCGTCGCGCGAGAATCCGGCGAAGCGCATCCCCGCGTGCGTATAGCGGTCGAGATAGCGGTTGTTGAACTCGAAGCGATGGCGATGGCGCTCGAGGATCACGTCGCGGCCGTAGAGCTCGCGGGCGCGCGATCCGGCGGCGAGCAGCACCTCCTGGGCGCCCAAGCGCATCGTGCCGCCCTTGCCCGAGCGCTCATCGCGCTGCTGCGCGCCGTGCGCCTGGTCCTGCCATTCGGTGATGAGCGCGATCACCGGGTGCGGGGTCGAGCGGTTGAATTCCGTGCTGTTCGCATCGCTCAAGCCGAGCACGTGACGGCCGTACTCGGCGACCGCGACCTGCATGCCGAGGCACAGGCCGAGATACGGCACGCGGTTCTCGCGGGCGTAGCGCACCGCTTGAATCTTCCCCTCGATCCCGCGCTCGCCGAACCCCCCGGGCACCAGGATCGCATCCATCCCCTCGAGTGCGCGCGTGCCGTACTGCTCGATGTCGGTCGACTCGACGTAGTGGAGGTTCACGCGCGTGCGCGTCTTCAAGCCCCCGTGAGTGAGCGCCTCGTTGAGGGAGATGTAGGAATCGCGGATCTGCACGTACTTGCCGACCATCGCGATGTCGACCTGGCCGTCCGGATTGCCCTTGCTGTTGACGACCTGGCGCCACTCGACTAAGTCGGTGGGGGGCACATCGAGGCGCAGCTTATCGACGATGATCTCATCGAGCCCCTGCTCGTGCAGCAGGATCGGAATCTTGTAGATGTCGTCCGCGTCGACCGCGGAGATCACCGCGCGCTCCTCGACGTTGGTGAAGAGCGCGATCTTGCGCCGCTGCTCCTCCGGGAGCGCCTGGCGGCAGCGGCACAGCAACACATCGGGCTGGATGCCGATGCCGCGCAGCTCCTTCACCGAGTGCTGGGTGGGCTTGGTCTTGATCTCCCCGGAGCCCGGGCCGCCTACGATCGGCACGAGCGTCAGGTGCATGTACACGCAGTTGCTGCGACCGAGCTCCACCCCGAGCTGGCGGATCGCCTCGAGGAAGGGGAGCGATTCGATGTCGCCCACGGTGCCGCCGATCTCCACCATGCACACGTCGGCCTCGTTGGCGCCCAACTGGATGCTGCGCTTGATCTCATCGGTGATGTGCGGGATCACCTGCACCGTGGCACCCAGGTAGTCCCCGCGGCGCTCCTTGGCGATCACCCGCTCGTAGATGCGCCCGGTGGTGAAATTGCTGTTGCGGCCGGTGGTGGTGCGCACGAAGCGCTCGTAGTGCCCGAGATCGAGGTCGGTCTCCGTGCCGTCGTGGGTGACGAACACCTCCCCGTGCTGGAACGGGCTCATGGTGCCCGGATCCACGTTGATGTACGGATCGAGCTTCACCATGGCGACCTTGAGCCCCCGCGCCTCGAGGATCGCGCCCAGGGACGCCGCAGCGATCCCCTTGCCCAACGAGGAGACCACACCGCCGGTTACGAAAACGAAACGGCTCATGAGCGACTTCTTGAGAGGGATCCCCGTCGGAACTCGAGATGGCGGCGCGACGGCCGGAGCATCGACGGGCGGACAGGTTAACACAAGGACGCGCGGCGGTTAAGGCGCGCGCGCTGCCGCTCACGCGCCGCGACGCCAGATGAGCCGCCCGCGGCGCACCGAGGCGGCGCCCGCCTGCACCGTGGCATCCACCCACAGGTCGGCGACGGCGAGGAGCTGCCCGCCGGATGCAAGGAGTGGCAGCGACCAGCGCTCGGCGTGCGCAATGCGCGCCTGCTGCAGCAGGGCCTTCACGGTGCGGCGCGGGCCGCCGGGGCGCGGTCGCAGCTGCTCGCCGCCGCGCCGCCCGCTCACCGTGAGCGGCGAGGGCAGCGCATCGAGGTCGAGCGGCCCGTGAGGATCGGTGATGAGCTCGAGCCGCCCCGCCCCGGCGGCGAGCTCGAGCACCGGTGCGCGCCGCCAGTCCCACAGGAGCGGCGCGAGCGCGCCCTGCGCGGCGCGCAATTCCAGACTGAGGAGGCCGTGCTCACGGCGCACGCGCGTGCGCTCCCAGCTCACCTCGGGATTCGCGTCCGCGCGCGCATCGAGTGCGGCCCCGGCAAGCTCACCCAGCCGCCGGGCATCCGGCAAGGGGTGGCCGTTCGCGCCGATCCAGAACCGCAGCGCGTTGCGCCGGCGCTCGGGGCTCAAGGGGCGCAGGCGCTGCACGCTCAAGGCGCCACCGACGGCGGCGTGCGCCACATCCGCGCTCGCCATGAGCTCGAGCAGCCGCTGCGCCTCCGCGGCGTGGCGGGCGCTGCGCGCCACGGCGCGGCTCACCGCGGGCCAGCGCGCGCGCAGGAGCGGCGTGACTTGGCGGCGCAGGTAGTTGCGGTCGCGCCGCTCATCGGCGTTGGTCGAGTCCTCGACCCACTCGAGGCCCTGCGCGCGCGCCCAAGCCTCGATCTGCGTGCGCTCGAAGCCCAAGAGCGGCCGCGCGAGACGCCCGCGGGCGAACGGCGCGACGGCAGGCATGGCGGCGATGCCGGGTAAGCCCGCGCCGCGCAGCAGCTGCAGCAGCACCGTCTCGAGCTGGTCATCGGCATGCTGTGCGGTGAGCAGCACCTCGCCTGCGCCGAGCGCCCCGGCGAGCGCGCGATAGCGCGCCTCGCGCGCCGCCGCCTCGAGCGAGGCGCCTGCGGTGCGCT
Organism: Steroidobacteraceae bacterium; assembly: GCA_035523875.1. Taxonomy (GTDB): domain Bacteria; phylum Pseudomonadota; class Gammaproteobacteria; order Steroidobacterales; family Steroidobacteraceae; genus JASHUC01. The sequence continues at coordinate 36,295 of DATKPY010000009.1, read as the reverse complement.
CCACCTGCACGGTGAGGACCTCGAGCGGCACGCCGATGCGCTCGGTGAACGCGCGGCAGTGCACGACCCAGGCCGCCGCGCCCGCGGCGAGCCCGTGGTCGACGTGCAGCGCACGCAAGCGGCGCCGGCCGCGGCGCCGACTGAGCGCGGCGAGCAGCACGGTCGAGTCGACTCCACCGCTGAATGCGACCGCGAGCGCAACGCGCGGGTACTCGGGGACGAGCGCCGCGAGCGCCGCCTCGATGCGCCGCTCGAGCGGCGCATCCTCCGCACTCGCGCGCTGACTCCGCCGAGCTACTCCTTCTCCTCCTCTTCGGAATAGACCCCGTAGGAGGCGATCTTCGCGGCACGCCGCGCGCGCAGCTCATCGATCGAAAGCTTCTCGAGCTCCTGCAGATGTCGCAGCAGCGCCGCGCGCACCGTCGCGGTCATCGCGGTCGGATCCCGATGCGCTCCACCGAGCGGCTCGTCGAGCACCTCATCGACGAGACCGAGCTGGTGCAGCCGCGGTGCCGTGAGGCCGAGCGCCTCCGCCGCGGCCTCCTTCTTATCGGCGCTCTTCCACAGAATCGAGGCGCACCCCTCCGGGGCGATCACCGAGTAGGTGCCGTACTGGAGCATGAGCAGGCGGTCGCACACGCCGATCGCGAGCGCCCCGCCCGAGCCGCCCTCGCCGGTGACCACCGTCACGATCGGGACGCTGAGCACGGACATCTCGAAGAGGTTGCGGGCGATCGCCTCGCTCTGCCCGCGCTCCTCCGCGCCGCTGCCCGGATACGCGCCGGGCGTGTCGATGAAGGTCACGAGCGGCAGATGGAAGCGCTCGGCCAGATGCATCAGCCGCAATGCCTTGCGATAGCCCTCCGGCTTCGGCATGCCGTAGTTGCGCCGCACGCGCTCCTTGGTGTCGCGGCCCTTCTGGTGCCCGACCACGATGACGGTGCGCTCCTCGAAGCGCGCGAGCCCCCCGACGATCGCGAGATCGTCGCCGAACATCCGATCCCCGTGCAGCTCGTGGAACTCCGTGCAGAGCGCATTCACGTAATCGAGCGTGTACGGGCGCTGCGGGTGGCGGGCGAGCTGCGTGATCTGCCAGGGCGTGAGGCTCGCGAAAATACTGATCGTGAGCTGCCGGCTCTTCGCCTGCAGCCGCGCGATCTCATCGCTGATGTTGACCTCGGAGTCCGAGCCCACGTGGCGCAGCTCCTCGATCTTCGCTTCGAGCTCGGCGATGGGTTGTTCGAAGTCGAGAAAGGCGACGGCCATGTGGCGGGGTGCTGCTGCCTCGGGGGTGGACCGGCGGAGGTTACGGGCGGGCGGGGAAGGCGTCCAGTCCCCGCTTGCGGCGCTAGTGTCCGCCCGCCCCGAAACTCGGCTGCGCCGTCGGCGCCCCGTAGAGAAGCTTCAGGCCGTGGCGCCCGACCAAGCCCTCGAGGTGCTCGAGGAGCTCGCGCGTCGGGCGCACGCTCCACTCCGGCGCGAAGCTGAGCGCGCAGCTCGCCCCGCGCGCGCGATACTGCAGCGTGACCGCGCACTGCCCGCCGCGCCACGGCGTAAGCACTTGGGCCAACCGCTCGACGACCGCGCCGCCCTCGCGCTCATCCGGCCAGCTGAGCACCAGGCGCCGTGCCTGCTGCTCGCGCAGCTGATGAAAGTCCGCGATGCGGCGCGCACTCAGCCGCCACGCATCGGCGAACTCATCGAATCTCAACATGCCCTCGACGAGCACGATCGCGTCCTTCGCCACCAGATCGCGGAACTGCTGGTAGATCTCCTCGTAGAGCGTCACTTCGAGCCGGCCCGAGCGATCGTCGAGCACGATGCTCACGCGCGCTCCGCGCTTGCGCACCTCATCGATGAGCCCGACCACGGTCGCGGGGCGGCCGGGAGTGAAGCTGCGTCCCTCGCTCGGCGCGGGCGGCTTCTCGCTCACGAGCTCGGCGATGCGCGCCGAGACGAAGCGCGGCAGATCGGCCTCGAACCGGTCGATCGGGTGTCCGGTGAGGTAGAGCCCGAGGGTCTCGCGCTCCCCGGCCAAGCGCACCTGCTCGCTCCATTCAGGCAGGCTCGCCGACTGCGGCTCACCGGCGGGGCCGGCCGCTGCGGCCCGCGGCGCGGCGAGTCCGAACAGATCGTTCTGACCGGCCTCGACGGCCCTCGAGCTCTGATCGCCGAGCTGCATCGCCGCGGCGAGTCCGTGCATGAGCGTCGCGCGGTTGGCACCGATCCGATCGAGGCTCCCCGAGCGAATGAGCGCCTCGAGCGTGCGGCGGTTGAGCTTCTGCAGATCCATGCGACGGCAGAGCTCGGCGAGGTCCGCGTACGCTGCGCGCGCTTCGCGCTCGGCGATGAGCGCCTCGACGGCCCCGAGCCCGACGCCCTTGATCGCGCCCAGCCCGTAGAGGATGCGCCGCGCATCGGCGACCGCGAACTGGTAGGCCGAGGTGTTCACATCCGGCGGCTCCACCTCGAGGCCCAACTGCGTGCACTCCTCGATCAGCATCACGACCTTGTCGGTGTGGTCCATGTCCGCCGACAGCACGGCGGCCATGAAGGCGGCCGGATAGTGCGCCTTCAGATAGGCCGTTTGGTACGAGAGCAGCGCGTAGGCCGCGGAGTGCGACTTGTTGAATCCGTAGCCGGCGAACTTCTCCATCAGATCGAAGATGTGGGCGGCCTCGGCCGAGGGGACGCCGCGCGCCGTCGCTCCGCTCACGAACACCGAACGCTGCTTCGCCATCTCCTCGGGCTTCTTCTTGCCCATCGCACGGCGCAGCAGATCGGCGCCGCCCAAAGTGTAGCCCGCGAGCACCTGGGCGATCTGCATCACCTGCTCCTGATACAGGATGACCCCGTAGGTCGATGCCAGGACGGGCTTCAAGCTCGGGTGCAGGTAGTCGATGGGACCTTCGATGCGCCCGTGCTTGCGGCCGATGAAGTCATCGACCATGCCCGACTGCAGCGGACCGGGACGGAAGAGCGCGTTGATGGCGACGATGTCCTCGAAGCAGTCCGGCTGCAGGCGGCGGATCAGGTCCTTCATGCCGCGCGATTCGAGCTGGAAGACCGCGGTGGTGCGGCCGCTCTTGAGCAGCGCGTAGGTCGCCGCATCGTCCATCGCAATGGCCCCGATTGCGAGCGGCGGCTCGCCGCGCTCCGTGCGGATGCGGTTGATGGTGGCGAGCGCGTGCGCGATGATCGTGAGCGTGCGCAGGCCCAAGAAGTCGAACTTGACGAGGCCCGCCGCCTCCACGTCGTCCTTGTCGAACTGAGTGACGACGCTGGTCGCGCCCTCCTCGCAGTAAAGGGGCGCGAAGTCCGTGAGCACCGAAGGGGCGATGACGACGCCTCCCGCATGGGTGCCGGCGTTGCGCGTGAGTCCCTCGAGCGAGCGGGCGAGATCGATCAAGTTGCGGATTTCCTCCTCCGCCTCGTAGAGCCGCTTGAGCTCGGGCTCCTTGGCGAGCGCATCCTCGAGGGTGATGCCGAGCTCGAAGGGAATGAGCTTCGCGATGCGGTCGACGTAGCCGTAGCTCATGCCGAGCACCCGGCCCACGTCGCGCACCACCGCTTTCGCCGCCATGGTGCCGTAGGTGATGATCTGCGAGACGCGCTCGCGCCCGTACTTGTGCGCGACGTACTCGATGACGCGGTCGCGGCCTTGCATGCAGAAGTCCACGTCGAAGTCCGGCATCGAGACGCGCTCGGGGTTCAAGAAGCGCTCGAACAGCAGATCGTGCTCGATCGGATCGAGGTCGGTGATCTTGAGCGCGTAGGCGGCGAGCGAGCCCGCTCCGGAGCCGCGCCCCGGTCCGACCGGAACGCCGTTCGCGCGCGCCCAGCGGATGAAATCGGCGACGATGAGGAAGTAGCCTTCGAACCCCATCTTGCAGATCACCTCGAGCTCGCTCGCGAGACGGGTGTGATAAGCCGCCATGTCCGTAGGGGGGTGCGCACTCGCCGCGAGCCGCGCCGCGAGGCCGCTGCCGGCCTCCGCGCGCAGGTGCGCGGCGGGGGTGCTGCCCGCGGGCACGGGGTACTCGGGCAAGCGCGCCTCCCCGAGCTTCAAGACCAGGCTGCAGCGGCGGGCGATCTCGAGGGAGTTCGCGAGCGCCTCGGGCACATCGGCGAACAACGCCGCCATCTCCGCGGGCGTGCGCAGGTACTGCTGCGGCGTGTAGCGGCGCGGACGGGCCGCATCGGCGAGGAGCCGACCTTCCTGGATGCACACGCGCGCCTCGTGCGCCTCCATCTGCGCGGGCGTGAGGAAGCGCACATCGTTGGTCGCGACCACCGGCACGCCGCGCCGCGCGGCGAGTGCCACCGCGGCCGGCACATACGCCTCCTCCTCCTGACGCCCGACGCGCTGCAGCTCGATGTAGAAGCGCTCGCCGAAGAGCTTGAGCCAGCACTCGAGCGCCCGGTCGGCCTCCCCTTCGCGTCCGTGCGCGAGCGCGCGCCCCACGTCCCCCTCGGTGGCACAGGAGAGCGCGATCAGTCCCGTGAGATCCTCGGCGGCGAGCCAGCGCCGCTCGATGAGCGGCACGCCGCGGCGCTGACCCTCCAGATAGGCGCGCGAGAGGAGCCGGGTGACATTGCGGTACCCCTCCTGCGACTGGCAGAGCAACGCGAAGCGCGCGGGCGCCTGGCGCTCGCTCGACTCCGCGAGCAGCAGATCGACGCCGATCACGGGCTTCACGCCGGCATCGAGTGCCGCGCGATAGAACTTCACCATCGCGAACAAGTTGACGTGGTCGGTGAGCGCGACCGCGGGCATGGCGGCGCCGGCCACGGCCTGCATGAGCTCGGGCACTCGCACGACGCTGTCGATGAGCGAGTACTCGGTGTGCAGGCGGAGGTGTACGAACCCTTGCGGCATCGTGAGCTTCAGCCCGGGACGGTGCCGCGGCATTTTACCGGCGCGAAGGAGCGGCGGTGAATCGGTGAGGGCGCGAGCCGCCGCAGGGTCGCGAGATGGGCCGCGGTGGCATAGCCCTTGTGCGTCGCGAGATCGAAGCCCGGGTAGCAGGCATCGAGCCGCCGCATCATCTCGTCACGGAACGTCTTGGCGAGGATCGAGGCGGCGCTGATCGCCGCGACCTGCCGGTCCCCCGCGATGATCGCCTCCACGGTGCACCCGAGGCGCAAGTCCACGACCGCGGGCACACGGTTGCCGTCGACCTGGACGTGCGCGGGCTTGAGCGGCAGGGCGAGCAGCGCGCGGCGCATCGCGAGCAGCGTCGCTTCCAGGATGTTGAGTGCGTCGATCTCCTCGCAGTCCGCCCAGGCGACCGCCCAGGCGGCGGCGCGCGCGCGGATCCTCACCGCGAGCGCTGCGCGCGTCGCGGGCGCAAGGAGCTTCGAGTCGGCAAGACCATCGATCCGCCGGCGCGCATCGAGCACCACGGCGGCGGCGACGACCGGGCCGGCGAGCGGACCGCGACCGGCCTCATCGACGCCCGCGACGCGCCGCCATGCCGCCCACGGCTGCGCGGGCGGCCTCATTTACGCTCCTCGTGCGCGAGCTCGAGAATGGCGCTCGCGGCGCGCACCGCGCCGCCGCGCCGCAGGCTCTCGTGGACCCGGCGGAATTCCCGCTCGAGCTCGGCACCGCGCTCCGGGCTGTCGAGCTCGCCGAGCAGGGCGGCGCCGAGGAGATGCGGCTTGACCTCCTCCTGGAGGAACTCCGGCACCAGCGGGCGCCCGAGGAGCAGGTTCGGTTGCGAGAAGTAGCGCACTTTCACCAGCCCGAGCCGCCGGATCGCAAACGCGGTGAGCGGGTTGAAGCGGTAGGCGACGACCATGGGGCGCTTACACAGGAGCGTCTCGAGGGTCGCCGTGCCGGAGGCGACGAGCGCCACGTCCGCCGCCGCGAGCGCGCGCTGCGCCCGACCCTCGATGAGCTCGACGTCGCGCCAATTGCGCGCAGCCATCTGCCGCTCGAATACGGCGCGCACCGCGGCCGAGGCCATCGGGGCGATGAAGCGCACCGCCGGGCGCCGCCCCCGCAGCCACTGGGCGGCATCGAGGAAATCCCCACCGAGCCGCTCGACCTCCCCGAGCCGGCTCCCCGGCAGCAGCGCAACGAGCGGCACGCCCGCCTCGATGCCGAGCTCGGCACGCGCACCCGCGCGGTCGATATCGAGCGGAATCTGATCGGCGAGCGGATGGCCGACGAACAGCGCCCGCACGCCGTGGTCGGCATAGAACTCCGCCTCGAAGGGCAGCACGCACAGCACGAGGTCGCAGGCGCGCGCGATCTTGCGCACCCGTTCCGGGGCCCACGCCCAGACCTGCGGGCTCACGTACTGCACGGTTCGCAAGCCGTCGGCGCGCAACCGTGCGGCGAGCCCGATGTTGAACGCCGGGGAGTCGATGCCGACGAACACGCGCGGGCGCGCGGCGCGCAAGCGCGAGCGCAGGGTGCGGCGCAGGCGCATGAGCCGCGGCAGGTGCTTGAGCGGCTCGATGAGGCCCATCACGGAGAGCTCGTGCGCCGCGGCCCACACCTCGCAGCCCGCGGCGCGCATGAGCGGGCCTGCCACCCCGTAGGTGCGCAGTTCCGGCACCTGCGCGGCGAGGGCCGTGATGAGCGCCGCGCCCAGCTGATCGCCCGAGGCCTCGCCTGCGACGATCCCCACCTCGAGGGGCTCGGAGGAGCTCGCACCGGGCGCGCTCACGGCCACCTCAGCGGGTGAGGCTGCGGTCGGAGCGGGTGATGAAGCTCACGAGGAGCTCGAGCTCGGGCTGTTCGCGCGCGAGCGCCTTCAGTCGCTCGAGCGCCTCCTCGAGCTTGAGCTCCATGCGGTAGAGGATGCGATAGGCGTTGCGGATGTGGCGGATCTGCTCGGGGGTGAAGCCGCGCCGCTTGAGCCCTTCCACGTTCACCCCGTGCGGCACCGCCGGGTTCCCGGTGATGATCACGTAGGGCGGCACGTCGCGGCTCACGATCGCCCCGCCGCCCACGAAGGCGTGCGCGCCGACTTTCGCGAACTGGTGGATCGCCGAGAGTCCTCCGAGCTGCGCCCAGTCGCCCACCTCGACGTGCCCGCCGATCGAGGCGCAGTTCGCAAAGACGACGTGATTGCCGATGACGCAATCGTGGGCGACGTGGCTCGAGGCGAGGAACAGGCTGTCGCTGCCGATCGAGGTCACCCCTTTGTCGTGCACGGTCCCGCGGTTGATCGTACAGCACTCGCGAAAGACGTTGCGGTCGCCGATCTCGAGCCGCGTGGGCTCGCCGCGGTACTTGCGGTCCTGCGGGGCGTCCCCGATCGAGGCGAACTGAAAGATGCGGTTGTCCGCCCCGATGCGGGTGGGTCCGTTGACCACGGCGTGCGGACCGACGACCGTGCCTGCGCCGATGGTCACGTGCGGGCCGATGACCGCGAACGGTCCCACCGTCACATCATGGGCGAGCTCGGCCTGCGGGGAAACCGCCGCACGCGGATCGATCACTTCGATGCCTCGGGCACCAGCATCATCTCGGCGCTCGCCACTTCGTCCTCACCCACGTAGGCGATCGCGGAGAAGCGCCAGATGCCCTTCATGACCCGCTCGACGCGCGCGGTGAGCACCAGCTGATCGCCCGGCACGACGGGCTTGCGAAAGCGCGCCTTGTCGATGCCGACGAAATAGAACTTGGTCGTGTCATCCGGAATCACCCCGCCGGTCACGAACGCGAGGATGCCGGCGGCCTGGGCGAGCGCCTCGATGATGATCACGCCCGGCATCACCGGCCGCCCAGGGAAGTGCCCCGAGAAGTACGGCTCGTTGATGGTGACGTTCTTGAGCGCGCGGATGCTCTGCCCGGCGTTGAGCTCGAGCACCCGGTCGACCAGCAGGAACGGATAGCGGTGCGGAAGCTGCTTCAGGATCGCGAGGATGTCCATCTGGAGGGTCTCAGTCATCTTTCTCACCCCGTTCCCCGCCGCGCGCGTCGCGATCGCGGCGCTCGAGAGCCGCGACTCGATCGTTGAGAGCGGTGAGCCGTTTGAAATGCGCCACGAGCTTGCGCCAGGTGCGCGCATCCTCGAAGGGGACGGCGCCGGAGTATACCCCCGGTCGCGAGATCGAATGGGTGACGATCGTCGCCCCCCCGATGGTCACATCGTCGCAGATGCTGAGCCAGCCGCTCACCGACACCGCACCGCCGATCATGCAGCGCTCACCGATCGTCGTGCTCCCGGAAATTCCCGTGCACCCGGCGATCACCGTGTGCGCGCCGATCCTCACGTTGTGTCCGATCTGGATGAGATTGTCGAGCTTGACCCCCTCCTCGATGAGGGTATCCCCGATCGCGCCGCGATCGATGGTGGTGTTCGCGCCGATCTCGACATCCGCACCGATCCGCACGCTCCCGAGCTGCGGAATCTTCACCCAGCCGCCCGCATCCGGGGCGAATCCGAAGCCGTCGCTCCCGATCACCGCGCCCGGATGCACGAGCGCTCGGGCGCCGATCCGCACCGCGCGCCCGACGCTCACGCGCGCGACGAGCCACGCATCCTCCGCGACCTCGGCCTCGCGCTCGATGGAGCAGTGCGGACCGACCACCGCGCCCGCGGCGACGGTGACGCGCGCTGCGATGCTCGCAAACGCCCCCACGTGAGCGCTCGGCGCGATGCGTGCATCGGCGGCGATCGCCGCGGTCGGATGCACGCCCGCCGCGGGCCGCTCCGCCGGATGCAGGAGCGCCGCCATGCGCGCATAGGTCGCGCGCGGATTCTCGGCGATGAGCACGGCCACCGGGCAGCGCTCGGCGGTGGCCCGATCGAGCACCACGGCCGCGGCCCGGGTGGCCCCGAGCTGGCGGGCGTGACGGGGGTCGGCCACGAAGCTGAGCGCACGCCCGTGCGCCTCCGCGAGGGGTGCCACGCTGTCGATGAGCGTGCGCGGGTCCCCGCGCAGCTCGCACCCGAAGCGCACGGCGAGCTCGCCGAGCGAGATGCTCACGCGAGCTCCGTGCTCAGGGTCGGTGCGCCCTCAGTGATCGTCCGAGCCGCTCGGCCGGGGGCCGCCCGCGTGCGACTGCGTGAGATGGCTGAGGATGGCCGGGGTGATGTCGATCGCATTGGTCGCGTAGATCACTCCCTCGGCGAGCACCAGATCGTAGTTCTGCGCCTTGGCGTACACCCGAACCTGCTCGATGAGCTCGCGCTGCAGGCGCGAGAGCTCCTCGTTGCGCCGCGCGTTGAAGTCATCCTGCAGCTCCTGCTTCATCGTCTGCAGGTCGCGGTCCCCGTCACGCAGCGTCTTCTCCGCATCATCGCGCTGCTCTTCGGTCATCGTCGCCGCATTCTTCTGCAGGTCATCCGCACGCCTCTTGAGCGTATCCTGCCGGGTCTCGATCTCGCGCTGCCGCGGCACGAATTCGGCGCGCAGCTTATCCGCGATGTCCTTCGCCTGGGGCGAGTCCTGCAGGAGCTGCGAGTAGTTAACATATCCGATTTTGAGCTCTGCCCAGACCGGACTGGCGGCGAGCGCCACGGCGGCGACAGCGCCCCACATCATTGACTTGAACACACCCTCTCCTCATGGCCTGCGGCCAGATATTCGTCACCGGCGCGCCGTGCGCGACACCGAAAGCGTTACCGAGCGGCTCGAGACCCCTAAAACGCCTGGCCCATATCGAACTGGAACCGCTCGACGTTGTCGCCCCAGGTGATGGGACCATTCGACGGCTCGTCATTCTCGGGCCGCGCGTTGAGCGGCACCGCAAAGCTGAAGCGGAAGAGCCCCAATGGCGCGAGCCACTCGACGGAGACCCCGACGGAGTCCTTCAGGTGATTGTAGCTGAAGTTGTAGTTGGTGAGGGGTCCGAGCCCGCCCAGGAGGACATCTCCCGCGCCGAGGCCCTGCGGGGGGCCGTAGAACTGCGGACCGCAGATCTGTTGTCCATCCCGCTCGACGCAGCGGGAGCTCGAGAAGACGTTTCCGGCGTCGAAGAATAGCTTCACCCGGGCGCTCGCCTCGAACTTCTCGGGCATCGGCAGGATCACCTCCGCGCGCGCGAGCACATTGATGTTGCCCCCGTAGGGGTTGCCGAACTGGTCCCTGGGCCCGAGCGATCCCGGATAGAAGCCGCGCACCGAATCCGGTCCGCCCCCGTAGAAGAGCGCATACGGGGGCAACGCCGTGGTGTTGCCGAGACCCTGACCGTACCCGAACTGGAAGTTGAGGTCCGCGTTGATCTTGCCGATGAGCGGAATGTACTGCAGGAAGTTGAACGCCCCCTTCCAGTACTGGACGTTGCCGGTCGGCGGCACGTAGGTGCCGGAGAGCTGCACGAAGGTCCCGCGATCGGCGAACAGCGTCTTGTTGCGCGAGTCGAAGGTCCACCCGCCGGTGATCTCCGGAACGACGAATCGCGTGCCGTAGACGTCGAAGGCGTTGCTGATATAAGCCCCGAACAAGGGGTTCAACACCGTGCCGTAGGCGCCCTCGGCCCGATACGGCGACCCATTTTCGAGCACCCATTGCTGCGCCTGGATGCTGCTCGAGCCTGCGACCGCGACGAGTTGCGCGTCCTGGACGTCGGCGCCCAAGCTCACGAACTGGTACTCGGAGAGCGGATAGCTGAAGCTCAACCCGGCGGTGAGCAGCTTCGTTGAGAACTGCGAGGAGGTGGCGATGAACTGGCTCACGTCGCGGTAGCTCACGCTGATGGTGCGCACGAGCCCGTTGATCGTCGCGTACGGATCGGTCTGGGAGATGCTGTAGACCTTGTTGTACGCGCCGCCCTCGAGGTCGATCGAGAAGCGCTCCCCGGTGCCCAAGAAGTTCGCATCGGTGTAGTTACCGTTGAGCGTGAGCTTGTAGAGCTGCGAGTAGCCGACGCCCCCCGAGATCTGCGCTCCGGGGCCCTCCTCGATCTTGAAGTCCACGTCCACCTGATCCGGGGAGCCGGGCACGGGCGTGGTCGTGGAGTCGACTTTCTTCACGTACGGCAGCCGCTGGATGCGCTGCTTGGAGCGCTCGAGCTCGGCGTTCGAGAGCCAGCCCCCTTCGAGCTGACGCAGCTCCCGGCGCAGCACATCGTCGTTGATCTTCGTGACACCCGAGAAGCTGATGTTGCGCACGTACACGCGGTTACCCGGATCGACGAAGAAGGTGAGCGCGACCTCGTGGGTCAAGCCGTTCGCGGTCGGTACCGGCTCGACCTTGGCGAACGCGTAGCCGTCCTGGCCCAAGCGGTTTTGCATGAGCTCCTGGCTCGCGGTGATGAGCTTGCGCGAGAAGATCTGGCCGGGCGCGATCAGCACGAGCTTGGCGAGCTCCGGCTCCGGCACGACGAACGTCCCGGCGAGCTTGACCTTGGAGATCTTGAAGACCTCCCCTTCCTCGATGTTGATCGTGATGAAAATGTCGTCCTTCTCGGGGGAGATCTGCACCTGCGTGGAGTCGATCTGGAAGTTCGCGTAACCGCGATCCATGTAGAAGGAGCGCAGTTTCTCGAGATCCCCCTGGAGCGACTCGCGCGAGTAACGGTCGTCCTGCTTGTACCAGGAGAGCCAGTTCGGCATATGCAGCTCGAAGCCCGAGATGATCTCCTTGTCGGTGAAGCGGTGGTTGCCGACCACGTTGATCTCACGGATCTTGGCGCGCTTGCCCTCGTTGATCGTGACCTTGATCTTCACCCGGTTGCCGGGCTCGTCCTGCACCGATTCGTCGATGCGCACGGCGTACTTGCCGCGGCTGAAGTACTGGTCGGTGAGGTAGCTGCGTACGTCCTCGAGGACCGAGCGGTCGAAGATCTTGCCGGCCGCGAGCCCGACGTTGCGGAGCGACTTCTGCAGATCCTCGGTCTTGATGTCCTTGTTGCCGCTGATCTCGAAGCTCTCGATCGAGGGTCGCTCGAGCACGGCGATGATGAGCGTGTTGCCGTCGCGGCGGAACTGGATGTCGCGGAAGAAGCCGGTGTTGTAGAGGGCGCGGATCGCTTCGCGGATGCGCACCGGGCTCAAGCGATCCCCGATGTTGATGGGCAGGTAGTTGAATACCGTGCCCTCGGAGATGCGCTGCAGACCCACCACGCGAATATCCCCGACCGTGAACGACTCGTTGCGGGCGTTGCGCGCCGCGACCTCGCCCGGGCTTTCCGGGACGTCGAGGTCCTGGCTGAGAGCCGGACCACAATAGAGAGCGACTGCGAGCAGAAGGAGGAGACCATAGCGAAGCATTCGGACCGCCGATCGAGGAGATCAAGAACAGGATTTGGTTGGAATGTGCGTTCGGCCGGCGCTGCGCTCAGGCATAAGCGCTGCGCCGGTCGTTCCGGCGGCGCTCTGAGCTCTCGGAAGCGAGCCTGCGCGCTTCGGAATCGGCCTGCAGCACGTCATCGAGACTGCGGATCTGCCCCCCTGTGGCCTTATCCATCACCGTCTCAATGACTGCCGCGATATCGGGAAAGTTCAATCGACCCTCAAGGAACCCTTGTACTGCCACTTCGTTGGCGGCGTTCAGCACCACCGGTGCCACCCCCCCGGCGCGCGCCGCCTGCTGCGCGAGCGCCAAGCACCTGAATTTAACGGTATCTGGTGCGCAAAAATCCAGTCGTCCTGCACGCAGCAGGTCGAGGAACTCCACCCCGGCGGGCACGCGCTCGGGCCAGGCGAGCGCATAGGCGATCGGCGTGCGCATGTCCGGGGCGGCGAGCTGCGCGAGGAGCGAGCCATCGACGTACTCCACCAGGGAGTGCACGATGCTCTGGCGGTGCACGAGAATCTCGATGCGCTCGGGGGGTAGCCCGAACAGGAACGCCGCCTCGATGAGCTCGAGCCCTTTGTTCATAAGTGTTGCCGAATCTACCGAGATCTTGCGGCCCATCACCCAGTTCGGGTGGGCGCAGGCCTGCTCGGCGGTCGCTCCGGCGATCGCCTCGCGCGACCAATCGAGGAACGGCCCCCCCGAGGCGGTGAGCAGGATGCGGCGCACGCCCGCGGGCGCCTCGCCTGCGCGGGCTCCGTGCGGCAGGCACTGGAAGATCGCATTGTGCTCGCTGTCGATCGGCAGCAGCTGCGCGCCGGAAGCACGCACCTCGGCGATGAGGAGCGCGCCCGACATCACGAGCGATTCCTTGTTCGCGAGCAGCAGGCGCTTGCCGGCGCGCGCCGCGGCGAGCGTGGAGCTCAATCCCGCCGCGCCCACGATCGCCGCCATCACGTAGTCGACGGCATCGAGCCGGGCGAGCTCCTCCAGGGCGCCCGCCCCGGCGAGCAAGCGCGTGCGAGGTCGGACACCGGCGAGCCGCGCCTCCACTTCGCGTACCGCGTGCGGATCGGCGAGCGCCGCGAAATCCGGCTGGAAGCGCTCGATCTGCTCGGCGAGCCGCGCGGCGTTGCGGTTGGCGGCCAGGGCGACGACGCGGAAGCGCTGCGGATGCTGCGCAATCACATCGAGGGTGTTCACGCCGACCGAGCCGGTCGAGCCGAGGACTGCCACGCCGATCACGTGCCCACTCCGAGGGCGAGCAGTCCGAACACCAGGATCGGTGCCGCGCTCGTTACACTGTCGATGCGATCCATCACCCCTCCGTGCCCGGGAAAGAGCGTTCCGCTGTCCTTCATGCCGACGAAGCGCTTGAGCAGGCTCTCGGTGAGATCGCCCACGACCGAGAAGCCGACGGCCACCAGGCACAGCGGCACGAAAACGATCGGGGCAACGCCGAACCATCCGCTGCCGGCGAGCGCCACGAGCGCGCTCACGGCGACCCCGCCCAGCACGCCTTCCCAAGTTTTGCCCGGGGAGACCTCCGGAGCAAGCCGATTGCGCCCGAAGCGGCGCCCGACGAAGAACGCGCCGATATCCGCGACCCACACGAGCAGCAGCACGAACAGCAGCCACTGCGCTCCGCGCGGCACCGCGAGCCGCAGGTGCATGAGCGCGAGCCACGCCGGCACCAGCGCGAGCACCCCGGCGAGCGCGGCCGACCAGCGTGCCGCGCGCCGCGGCGCGAAGATCACCCACAGGAGCGCCACCACCCACCACAAGAGCGCAATCGCGAGCACCGTCACCGTGCCCTCGGGGAGCGCCGCGAACTGCCAGATCACGGGCAGGAGTGCGGCCACCGCGGCCACGTAGAGCGCACGCACCGCGGGCGGCGGTGTGCGCAGAAACGCCGACCACTCCCAGGCGCCTGCGAGCACCACGAGCGTGAGAGCGACCGTGGTTGCGAAGGGCGGCATCCACAGCACCACCGCGAGCAGGATCGCAATCAGCACCGCGGCGGTGACGATGCGGGTTCTAAGCATTCGCCGGACTCCGCGCCTGCTCGGCCGTGCGACCGAAGCGCCGCTCGCGCTGCGCGTAGAAATCGAGCGCCACATCGAAGGCGGGGCCGTCGAAGTCCGGCCAGTTGAGCTCGCTGAAGTAAAGCTCCGTGTAGGCGAGGTTCCACAGCAGAAAGTTGCTGATGCGCCGCTCCCCGCCCGTGCGGATGAACAGATCCGGGTCGGGCAGGCCCCCGAGCTCGAGCTCGGCGGCGATGTGGCGCTCGGTGATCTCCTCGGGCTTGAGCGCCCCCTGCGCGCAGCGCGCGGCGAGCCGCTTGACCGCGGCGAGCAGATCCCAGCGCCCGCCGTAGCTCACCGCGATCTGGAGCTTGAGACCGCGGTTCTCCTGCGTCTGTGACTCGGCCGCGGCGATCCGCGTCTGCAACCGCACGCTCAGGCGCCGACGCTCGCCGATGAAGCGCAGGCGCACGCCGTTCGCGTGCAGCTCCGCCACCTCGCGCTCGAGCGCATCGACGAACAGGCCCATGAGCTGGGTCACCTCGGCCCCGGGGCGCGACCAGTTCTCGCTCGAGAAGGCGAACAGCGTGAGCGCGGCAATCGGGAGCGATGTGGCGCGCTCGACACAGGCGCGCACGGCGGTGAGGCCGGCACGGTGCCCCGCGTGCCGCGGCAGGCCGCGGGCGGCAGCCCAGCGGCCGTTGCCGTCCATGATGATCGCGACGTGCTGGGGAACGGTCAATGGAGTACGCAAGACAGACGCCGCGCAGGAGTTGAGCGCACCGGGCCGCTCACACCTGCATGATCTCGCGCTCCTTCGCGGCGAGGGTCTGATCGATCTCGGCGACGTGCTTGTCGGTCAATTTTTGAACCTCGGTCTCCGCGCGCCGCTCATCGTCCTGGGAGATGAGCTTCTCCTTCAGCATCTCCTTGATCTCGCTCATCACGTCGCGGCGGACGTTGCGCACGGCGACGCGTGCGTTCTCCGCCTCGTGACGCACGAGCTTGGTGATGTCGCGGCGGCGCTCCTCGGTGAGCGGGGGCATGTTAACGCGGATGACCGCACCGGCGGTGATGGGATTCAGCCCCAGGTCGGACTTGTGAATGGCCTTCTCCACCGCCTGCACGACCGCTTTCTCCCACGGGGAGATGACGAGCGTGCGCCCCTCCTCGACGGCGATGCTCGCGATCTGCTGCAGCGGCACCTCGGTGCCGTAATAGTCGACCTTCAGATGCTCGATCAAGCTCGGATGAGCCCGCCCGGTGCGCAGCTTCTTCAGATCCGCCTGGAACGCCTGCAGGCACTTCACCATGCGTGCCTGCGCATCTTTCTTCACGTCGTCCAGCATACACGGAGCCCCTCTTCAGGCCACGCAACGTTACTCGAACGTGACGGCCGTGCCTACGTCCTCGCCGCGCGCAAGGCGCGTGAGATCCCCCGGATTGTTGAGGTTGAACACGCGCAGCGGCAGGCGATTGTCGCGGCACATGACGATCGCGGTCGCATCCATCACATTGAGCTTGTCGGTGAGCACCCGGTCGAAGGTGAGGCGCGCATAGTGCACGGCGGCGGGGTTGCGCGCGGGGTCATCGGAGTACACCCCGTCCACCTTGGTCGCCTTGAGCAGCACGTCCGCATTGATCTCGATCGCGCGGAGCGAGGCGGCGGTGTCGGTGGTGAAGAAGGGATTGCCGGTGCCGGCCCCGAAGATCACCACCCGACCCTTCTCGAGGTGGCGGATGGCGCGGCGGCGGATGTAGTCCTCGCACACCTGATTGATGCGGATGGCGGACATCACGCGCGACTGCAGACCGAGGCTCTCGAGCGCATCCTGCATCGCGAGCGCGTTCATCACCGTCGCGAGCATCCCCATCTGGTCGGCCGTGACCCGATCCATGCCGGCGCGCGCAAGCCCGGCGCCGCGGAAGATGTTCCCCCCGCCGATCACCGCGGCGACCTGCACGCCCATCTGCGTGATCTCGAGAAACTCCCCGGCGATGCGCTTGAGCATCGCCGGGTCGATGCCGTAATCGGCATTGCCCATGAGCCCCTCGCCGGAGAGCTTCACGAGGATGCGCGCGTAGCGGGCGGGTGCGGAGCTGTTCATGGCAGGCGGCTAGTGCTTGCGGGGCTCGTCGCTGCTGCCCTTGACCTGCGCCATCACCTCGGCCACGAAATCGCCTTGCCGTTTCTCGATTCCGGCGCCGACCTCGAAGCGCTCGAAGGCTTCAACGGTCGCGTTGGCCCCCTTCAGGAGCTTCTCGACGCTCAGGTCCGGATCCTTGACGAAGGGTTGTCCGGCGAGCGTCACTTCCGCGAGCGACTTGCGCAACCGCCCTTCGACCATCTTGGCCACGATCTCCGGGGGCTTGCCCTCGGTGCGCGCCTGCTCGGTGAGGATCTCACGCTCCTTCGCAATCACGGCGGCGGGCACCTCCGCCGCGCTCAAGTACTTCGGAGCGCTCGCGGCGACGTGCATGGCGAGATCGTGCGCGAGCGCCGCGTCCCCGCCGCGCACTGCGACCAGCGCGCCGATGCGCGTGCCGTGCGCGTACGCCCCGAGATGCCCCGGGCTCGCGAGGAGCGCGAAGCGGCGCACGCCGATGTTCTCACCGATCGTCGCCACGAGCGCACGGCGGCGCTCCTCGATGCGCTCCCCGCTCGCAAGCGGCAGCCCGAGCAGACCTTCGAGCGAGTCCGGGCGGTCGGCGAGCGCCTTGGCGGCGACATCCTGGGCGAACGCGCGGAAATCCGCGTGGCGCGCGACGAAGTCGGTCTCGCAGTTCACCTCCACCATGGCCGCGGCGCGCCCATCGGGGGAGCGCTCGATCACGATCACGCCCTCGGCGGCGACGCGCGCGGCTTTCTTGTCGGCCTTGGCGAGACCCTGCTTGCGCATCAGCTCCGCCGCCAAGTCGAGGTCACCCTTGGTCTCAACGAGGGCCTTCTTGCACTCCATCATGCCGGCGCCGGTGCGCTCGCGAAGCTGTTTGACTGCGTCTGCTGTGATGTTCACCGTGAGATTCTCCGGAAAGGCTGCGGTCCGCGGGGCGAATGGAGCGAGCGGGCCGCGGGGGGCCGACGTACCGCACCCCCGCACGGGCGGGACGACCCACTTGAGCGCGGCGCCTCAGTCGACCTTGGCTGGGCCCGCCTCGCCCTCGTCCGCGCCCCGCTTGCGCCGGCCGGCGCCCGGGCCGGGACGGCGAGCGGCCACGGCGGCCTCCGGCGCGGCGGCGACGGCGGGTGTGGCGGCGGGTGTGGCGGCGGCGGCCGTGGCGGCGGCGGCGGTGGACTCCTCGGACTCCTCGGGCTCCTCGAGATCGTCGAAGTCGCCCGCCAGGTCCCCGCTCACCTCGACGGGCGCCTTGACCGGGAGCGTCCGGCGGCGCGCCGGGGCCTTCTTGCGCACGGTGGGCTGTGGACGCTGGCGCCCGCGTGCCGTCTTCTTGCGCGGCTGGCCGGACTCGTCGAGCTCGACGAACTCATCCTCCCCAACCGCCACCGCCGGCACCGAGGCCTTGCCTTCGATCACGGCATCGGCCATCCCGGCGGTGTAGAGGTGAATGGCGCGCATCGCATCGTCGTTGCCGGGCACGACGTAATCGATGCCCTCGGGCGAGCAATTGGTGTCGACGATCGCGACGACCGGAATACCGAGCTTCTTCGCCTCGTGCACGGCGATGCGCTCGTGGCCCACGTCGATCACGAACAGGGCATCGGGGAGCGACTCCATGGTCTTGATCCCGCCCAGGCTCTTCTCGAGCTTCTGCATCTCGCGGCGCAGCTGGGTCGCTTCCTTCTTGCCGCGCTTGTCGAGCGCGCCGCTCGCGGAGAGCTCGGTGAGCTCGGTCAGGCGCTTGATGGACTGGCGTATGGTCTTGAAATTCGTGAGCATGCCCCCAAGCCAACGCTGGTTGACGAAAGGCATGGTGCAACGCTCGGCCTCGCGCTGCACGGCGTCCCGTGCCGAGCGCTTGGTGCCGACGAAGAGCACGCGGCCACCGTCGGCGATGACGCCGCGAATGAACTGCGCCGCCTCCGCGTAGAGCGGCTGCGTCTTCTCGAGATTGATGATGTGGATCTTGTTACGCTCACCGAAGATGAACGGGGCCATCTTCGGGTTCCAGAAGCGGGTCTGGTGTCCGAAATGGACTCCCGCCTCCAGCATCTGTCGCATGGACACGCCGGACATGAATGCTCCTCAAATTCGGGTTGGGCCTCCGCGTATCCCGGACTGCCATTCCAGGCGGCTCGCAGTCGTGCGCGAGCACCCGGAACACCCAGCCGCCCGGTGTCGATACGCGTGTGGGGTTCCTCGTTGCCAACGAGGGCGGCGCTTTATACCATGAACATCCCGTCCGAACAATGCCTTACACACGGTCACGCCGCGCGCATGCACGTCACCATCAAGAGCCCCGAAGAGCAGGAGAAGATGCGTGTCGCCGGACGGCTCGCGGCCGAAGTACTCGACATGATCGGCGCGTACGTGGTTCCCGGCGTCACCACCGAGGAGCTCGACCGGATCTGCCACGAGTACATCGTGAGCGTGCAGCGCACGACCCCGGCCAATCTCAACTATCGGGGCTTCCCGAAGACCATCTGCACTTCGGTCAACCACGTCGTGTGCCATGGAATCCCCAACGACAAGCGCCTGAAGGCGGGCGACATCGTCAACATCGACGTGACCGTGATCAAGGACGGCTTTCACGGCGACACGAGCCGCATGTACTTCGTGGGCAAGCCTTCCGTGCAAGCACAGCGTCTCACCGAGGCGTGCCACGAGGCGATGTGGCGCGGGATCCGCTCGGTGCGCCCGGGTGCGCGGCTCGGAGATGTGGGCTACGCGATCCAGTCGTTCGTCGAGGAGCTCTCCTACTCGGTGGTGCGCGAGTACTGCGGGCACGGCATCGGCCGGATCTATCACGAGGATCCGCAGGTGCTGCATTACGGGGAGCCGGGCACCGGGCTCGAGCTCAAGAGCGGGATGACCTTCACGGTGGAGCCGATGGTGAACGCCGGCAAGCGCCACGTGCGGCTGCTCCCGGACGGCTGGACGGTCGTCACCAAGGATCACTCGCTTTCCGCACAGTGGGAGCACACGGTGCTCGTCACCGAGTCGGGCGTCGATGTGCTCACGCTCGGCGCCGCCGCGGGCGCTTGAGCGCCCGCGCCGCCGCCCGCTCGCATGTCCAGCACCGACCCCGAGGCGATCGACGAGCCGCTGATGCCGCCCGCGCCCACGGCGCCCGACTGGCCGCTGCTCGCGCGGTTTCCCGCACTCCTCGCCTCTCGGGGCGGCACGCGCGAGGGCTGCCGGGAGCTGCTCAAGCAGGCCGACGAGGAGCTCAAGGCGCGCTTTCTCGCCGAGGAGCCGGTCGAGACGCTCGTGCAGGGGCGCGCGCAGATCGTCGATGCGGTGCTGCGCCACGCGTGGCGCGATACGCTCGCCGGCGAGGAGGAGCGCTGGGCACTGGTTGCGGTGGGCGGGTACGGACGCGGCGAGCTGCATCCGTGCTCGGACATCGATCTGGCGGTGCTGGTGGAGTCGCCCCCGAGCGCGCTCGAGCGCACGCAGCTCGAGCGCTTCATCGCCTTGCTCTGGGACATCGGGCTCGAGGTCGGCCACAGCGTACGCACCGTGGCGGAGTGCGCCGAGGAGTGTGCGGCCGACGTAAGCGTGATGACTACGCTCCTCGAGGCGCGCCTGCTCGCAGGCTCGCAGCGCCTGCTCCACGCGATGCGCGCCGCGCTCGCGCCCGAGCACATCTGGCCGGTGCGCGAGTTCTTCGAAGCGAAGCTGCGCGAGCAGTCCGAGCGGCATTTGAAGGCGAACGACACCGCCTATAACCTCGAGCCGAACGTCAAGACCGGCCCCGGGGGCTTGCGGGACATTCAAACGATCGGCTGGGTCGCCAAGCGCCACTTCGGCGCCGATTCCCTCGACGGGCTCGCCGAGCGGGGGTTTCTCACCCCGGGGGAGCTGCGCCGGCTCAAGCAGGCGCAGGCGTTTCTGTGGAAGGTGCGCTTCGGTCTGCACGTGCTCACCGGGCGGCGCGAGGACCGGCTGCTCTTCGACCACCAGATCCGCCTCGCGCAGACCTTCGGCTACGAGGACGCCTCCTACACGCTCGCGGTGGAGCAGCTCATGCAGCGCTACTACCGCACCGTGATGGACGTGAGCGTGCTCAACGAGCTCCTGCTGCAGCTGTTTCGCGAGGCGATTCTCACCGAGGAGGAGCCGCCGCGGCCGCTCAGCGCGCGCTTCCAGGTCCGCAACGGCTCCCTCGAAGCGCGCAGCGACGATGTCTTCGCGCGCACGCCCTCCGCGCTCCTCGAGCTGTTCGTGATGCTGCAGCAGAATCCGGAGATCAAGGCCGTGCGCGCCTCGACGATGCGCGCCGTGGCGCGCAGCCTCTGGCTCATCGATGAGGAGTTCCGCCAGAATCCGCGCCATCACCGGCTGTTCATGGAGATCATCCGCGCACCCGTGGGCGTCACCCACGAGCTGCGGAGGATGAATAACTACGGCGTGCTCGGACGCTACATCCCCGCGTTCGGACGGGTGGTGGGGCGCATGCAGTACGACCTCTTCCACGCCTACACGGTCGATGCGCACACGCTGTTCGTCGTGAGCAACCTGCGCCGCCTCGCGATTCCGCGCTACGACCAGGAGCTCCCGGAGCTCTCGCGCATCATGCAGCAGCTGCCGAAGCCGGAGATCGCCTACCTCGGGGCGCTGTTCCACGATCTCGCCAAGGGCCGCGGCGGAGACCACTCCGAGTTGGGCGCGGTGGATGCCGAGGCGTTCTGCCTGGAGCAGGGGCTGTCGCGCTACGATGCGCGGCTCGTCGCCTGGCTGGTGCGCAACCACCTCGAGCTCTCGCTCACGGCGCAGAAGCAGGACATCTCCGATCCGCAGGTCATCAACGCCTTCGCGCGCCGCGTGGGCGATGAGACGCACCTCGATTACCTCTATGTGCTCACCTGCGCCGATGTGCGCGGCACGAACCCGAAGCTGTGGAACTCGTGGAAGGCCTCGCTCTTCCACGAGTTCTACGCGCGCGTGAAGCGTGCGCTGCGCCGCGGGCTCGAAAGCCCGATCGATCAGGACGAGCTCGTGCGCGAGAACCAGCACGCCGCGCGAGCGCTGCTCGCCGAGCGTGGCGTCGCCGAACCGGAAGTCGAGCGCGCCTGGACGCGCTTCTCGGCGGCCTACTTTCTGCGCCATACGCCCGAGGAGGTCGCCTGGCACACACGGCTCCTGGCCGAGCGCGAGCCGAGCTCCGGGGAGCCGCTGGTCGCGCTCGAGGCGGAGAGCGTGCGCGGCACGACGGCCGTGCTCACCTTTGCGCCGCACGCCCGTCACGGCTTCGCGCGCACGACCGCGGTGCTCGACCAGCTCGGGCTCACCATCGTCGATGCCCGCATCACCCCCACGGGCGACGGTTTCAGCCTCGACCTCTACCACGTGCTCGAGGACGACGGCGCGCCGATCGCGGATCCCGACCGCCTCGAGGAGATCGAGGGGGCGCTGTGGCGCTCGCTGCAGCGGCGCGATGCGCCGCTGCCGGCGGTCTCGCGCCGCGCACCGCGGCAGGTGCGCATGTTCAATACGCCCACGCAGATCCTGCTGAGCGTCGATGATCGCAACCACCGCTCGGTCCTCGAGCTCGTCGCCGGGGACCGCCCGGGGCTGCTCTGCGACGTGGGCAACGTCCTCATGCAGGAGCGCATCGAGCTGCAGGGCGCGAAGATCATGACGGTGGGCGAACGGGCCGAGGATGTGTTCTACCTCACCGACTTCGATCATCGCCCGCTCACCGAGGCGGCCGCCGAGCGGCTGCGGGAGCGACTCGCGCAGGCGCTCGACCGGCGCGAGGCGGCATGAATCCCGGGCTCGCTCGGCTCGAGACCTACCCGTTCGAGAAGCTCGCGCGACTGAAGGCGGGGAGCGAGCCGCCGGCGCACCTCGAGCCCATCGCGATGTCGATCGGCGAGCCGCAGCACGCACCGCCCGAGCTCGTGCTCGCGGCGCTGCGCGCCGGAATCGCGCGCCTCGGAAGCTATCCGCCCACCATCGGGAGCCTCGAGCTGCGCGCCGCGGCGGCACGCTGGGCCGAGCGGCGCTTCGGGCTGCCCGGCGAGAGCCTCGATCCACGCACCATGGTGCTGCCGGTCAACGGCACCCGCGAGGCACTCTTCAGCTTCGTGCAGGCGGCGGTCGATGCGCGCGAGCGGCCGCTCGTGCTCATGCCGAATCCCGGCTACCAGATCTACGAGGGCGCGGCACTGCTCGCCGGGGCCGAGCCGTACTACCTCGAGACCACCGCGGGGAACGGCTACCTTCCGGATCTTGCGGGCGCGCGCCCGGCGGTGCTCGAGCGCTGCCGGGTTCTGTTCCTCTGCAGTCCGGGCAATCCGACCGGCGCGGTGCTGTCGCTCGAGTATCTGCAGGAGGCGCTCGCGCTCGCCGAGCGCTACGACTTCGTGATCGCCGCCGATGAGTGCTACGCCGACATCTATCTCGATGAGACCCGACCGCCGCCGAGCCTGCTCGCAGCGGCGCAGGCGAGCGGCCGCGGCCGCTTCGAGCGCTGCATCGTCTTCCACAGCCTCTCCAAGCGCTCGAGCGTGCCGGGGATGCGTTCGGGGTTCGTCGCGGGCGATCCGCAGCTGATTGCGCCGTTTCTTCTTTATCGCACCTACCACGGCAGCGCGATGTCCCCGATGGTGCAGCTCGCGAGCATCGCCGCCTGGAACGACGATGCGCACGCGACCGCGAACCGTCGCCTGTACCAGCGCAAGTTCGACGCGGTGCTGCCGATCCTGCGCGATGCGCTCGCCGTGGAGCGCCCCGCGGGCGCGTTCTATCTCTGGCCGGATGTGGGCGCGGACGACGAGCGCTTCGTGCGCGAGCTGTATGCGGCGCAGAACGTGACGCTGCTGCCGGGGAGCTTCCTCGCACGGCCGAGCGACGCGCGCAATCCCGGCTCGGGGCGCGTGCGCATCTCCCTCACCGCGAGCGCCGCGCAATGCATCGAGGCGAGCGAGCGCATCCGCGATTTCCTCACCCACCGGGCACCCGCATGAGCGACCGAGAGACTCTCCAGGCCATCATCGATGCAGCGTTCGAGCGCCGGACCGAGCTCACACCCCGAGCCGTCCCCCACGAGCTTGCGACCGCGCTCGAGGAGACGCTCGAGCTCCTCGATCGCGGCAGCGTGCGGGTCGCGGAGAAGCGCGACGGCGGCTGGGTCGTGCACCAGTGGCTCAAGAAGGCGGTGCTGCTCGCCTTTCGCACCCGCGAGAACGTGGTGTTCGACGCGGGCTACGCGCGCTTCTACGACAAGATGCCGCTCAAGTACGCGCACACCGAGGACGCCCAGTTCCGCGCCGCGGGCGCGCGCATCGTGCCGCACGCGATCGTGCGCCGCGGCGCCTACATCGCGCCGAACGTGGTGCTGATGCCGAGCTATGTGAACGTGGGCGCATACGTCGATGCGGGCGCGATGGTCGACACCTGGGTGACCGTCGCCTCGTGCGCACAGATCGGCCGCAACGTACACCTCTCCGGAGGCGTCGGGATCGGTGGGGTACTCGAGCCGCTGCAGGCGAACCCGACCATCATCGAGGACGACTGCTTCATCGGCGCACGCTCCGAGATCGTCGAAGGCGTGATCGTCGAGGCGGGCTCGGTCATCTCGATGGGGGTGTACATCGGGCAGAGCACGCGCATCTACGACCGCACCAACGGCCAGATCCTCTACGGGCGCGTGCCGGCGGGCTCGGTGGTCGTGCCGGGGACGCTGCCTGCAGCCGACGGCCGCTACGGCCTGTACTGCGCGGTGATCGTGAAGAAGGTGGACGCGCAGACGCGCGCCAAGACCTCCCTCAACGAGCTCCTGCGGGAGAGCGACTGACCGCGGAGGCGCGCGACTCCGTTGCACACCGTTACACAGTCTTCTGTGACGCGATCGGACGAGCGCGCGCGCGCGCAGTGCACGCTCCATTAACTCGCACTAGAATTTCCCCATGATTTCCCGGGTGGCCGCGCGGCGCCGCCCGTAGACCGCGGGAGTTCGGTGTGGCGCTCAAGGACATCCTTCTTTACGTCGATCAGACCGATCGCGCGCGGGGGCGATTGCGGCTCGCGATGGATCTCGCGCGCCGCCACGGGAGCTACCTCACGGCGCTCTTCGTGCGCGAGCGCGACCAGATGCAGCTCGATGAGCGCAAGGCCGCCGAGCTCGGCCTCGCCTCCGCGCAGCAGGTACGCCGGCTGGACAAGAGCATCGAGGCCTCGATCGATATCGCGGCGGAGCAGTTGAAGGCCGAGCTCGATACGCTCGCGCGGCAGTGCGGGGTGCAAGCGGAGTGGCGCACCGCGCAGGGAACGCTGGCCGAGATCGCGCCCCAGCATGCCCGCTACGCCGATCTGTGCATCCTCGGACACGAGGTGCCCGCCAACCGCGCCTCGATCGACTACAGCTTCGATGAGCAGATGCTGTTCACGGTCGGACGCCCCGTGATGTTCGTGCCACCGGTGTGGACCTCGACCGTCCTCGGCCTGCACGTGGCGATCGCCTGGAACTCGAGCCGCCCGGCGGCGCGCGCGGTCAACGACGCGCTGCCGCTCATCGAGCGCGCCGAGCGCACCACCGTGATCACCGTCAATCCCACCGATTTCATCGATCGCCACGGCGCACTGCCGGCCGCCTACATGGTCGAGCACTTGAAGCGTCACGGCGCCGCCGTCGAGGCCGTGCAGCTAGAGAACGTGGCCGCCGGGGCCATCGCTCCGACGCTGCAGGTGAAAGCGCGCGAGCTCGGCGCCGATGTGCTCGTCGCCGGCGCGTTCGCTCAGCCGCGGCTGAAGGAGCGCTTCCTCGGGGGCGTCACGAGCGATCTGCTCCTCGATATGCGCATGCCGCTCTTGATGTCGCAGTAGCGGCGCGGAGCGCTCACGGGTCCTTGAGCGCATCGCTCCGGCCGAGCGTGTCGCGGAAGATCGCAATCACCTCCGGCAGCGGCCGGTTGATCCGCGGCACGTTCTGGAAGCCCTGCCACCCGCCTCCGAGGTCCTTGTAGAGCTCGACGAACTGCTCCGCGACGGCGGTCTCGGCGCCCACCAACTGCTCCTCGATCGCGTATTCCTCGCGCTCGGCATCGACCACGTTGAGGAAGTCGGTGAGCCCGCGGTTGTAGCGCGCGTTGGCGAGCGTCACCGCGCGCTTGCTCGCGACGAGCGCATCGCCCAAGTTCTTCACGCTCTGCTGCTCCGCGCCGTACGCATCGGCCGCGGAGTCGACCTGCAGCACCGCGCTCTCGATGAGGCGCTTGTAGTTCTCGAGCGCGGCGCGCGTCTGCAAGTTCGCGATCTTGACCTGGGCATCGAGCACGCCGAAGTCGAGAAGCGGCCACACCACTCCCGCACCGGCCGACCAGATGTGCCGCGCGACCGCGGGCGGGGAATACAGATCCGC
Organism: Steroidobacteraceae bacterium; assembly: GCA_035523875.1. Lineage (GTDB taxonomy): Bacteria > Pseudomonadota > Gammaproteobacteria > Steroidobacterales > Steroidobacteraceae > JASHUC01. The sequence goes on along the minus strand of DATKPY010000009.1, from coordinate 10,580 downwards.
TCGCTGGAAGCCGACCGCGCCGCTCGCGATGATCTGCGGGAACAGCATCGCGGTGGTCACACCGATCTCGGCGTTGCTGCCCGCGAGCAGGCGCTCGGCCTCCATCACGTCGGGCCGGCGCTCGAGCAGACCGAGCGGAAGCCCCGTGTGCACGTTTGCCGGCACCGCAGGCACCATCCCCGGCGGTGACAGCTCCTGCATCATGTCCTCCGGATAGACCCCGAGGAGCGTCGCGATGGTGTACTGCGCCGCGCGCACTTGGGCGTCGACCGGCGCCACCTGCGCCTCGAGCGTCGCGAGCTCACGCGCGGCGAGCGTCACGTCGAGCTCGTTGGTGAGGCCCCGCTGGTAACGGATACTCACGATGCGGTAGGACTCCTCGAGTACGCCGATCGCGGCGTGCAGCACCGAGCTCTGCATCTGCACGCCGCGCAGGTCGACGTAGGCGCGCGCCACATCCGCGATCACCGCGACGAGCACGGCGTTGCGCGCATCCAAGGCGGCCTGAGCGCTGTCGCGTGCGGCCTCGATCTCGCGGCGGATCCGCCCGAAGACATCGATCTCCCAGACGGCATCGAAGCCGCCGATCTCGTTGATCTGGGTGAGGCTGTGAGAGTCGTCAGCCGACTCGAGCGGCTCGCTCGCCCGTCCGCTCGTCACGTCGTGGCCGGTGCCGCGCCCGTAGGCGGCGCTCGCGTCGACCTCGGGCAGCGCCGTGCCGATGAGGCCCGCCTCGTAGGTGCGCGCCGCCTGCAGCCGATCGAGCGCGATCAGCACATCGGGGTTGCCGCGCACGGCCCGCTCGATGAGCGAGTCGAGCTCGGAATCGTTGAGCGCGCGCCACCAGCTTGCGAGCGCCACCGGCTGTGGCGCCGGACCCGGGTTCGCGGTGGCATGCGCATCGGGCACCGCCGCGTAGTGATCCGGCATGCGCACCCGCGGGGTGTGGTAATCCGGGCCCACCGCGCAGCCGGCCACGAGCAGGGCAGCGAGGCTCACCGCGGCCGAGGCGAGGGCTGCGGCTGCGCGCTGTGGGCGAGCGGAGTGCGGGGGTGAAATGGGCATCTCGAGAACCCGGGGTTGATCCATCAAGTACGCTCGGCGGGGGCTCGCTCGGGTGTCGCCTCCCCCGGGGCGGGAGCCGCACGCGCGGCCGGCGGCGCGGTCGCGGCCAGCAGCGGAGCGGACGCCTCGGGCAGAAAGATTCGCACCTTGAGGCCGTGGGGCTTGCGATCGAGGAGCTGGATCGTGCCGCCGTGCGCGAGGATGATGCTGCGCGCGATCGCGAGGCCCAGGCCCATGCCCTGGCTATCCGTCTCGACCGCGGAGGCCGTCCGATAGAACGGCTCGAACACCTTCTCTTTCTCGGGATCGGGGATGCCCGCTCCCTCATCCTCGACTTCGACCGTATAGCCCGCTCCGGGAATGCTCCGCAGCGCGACGTGCGCGCGCTCGCCGTACTTGGCCGCATTCGTGACCACGTTGGTGAGCGCGCGCAGCATCGCCTGCGGCTTGCAGCGGTAGCGGCAGCGCGCGACCGGGCTGTAGCCCACCTCACCGCCCAGATCGGACACCAGGTCGCAGACCGTCTGCAGCAGCAGATCGAGATCGACCACATCCGCGCTTTCCACCTCCTCGACGCCGCGAATGAACGCGAGCGCAGAGCTCAGCATGCCTTCCATCGATTCGATGTCGGCGAGCATTTTCGCCTTCTCCTCGGCGACGCGGCCGGTCTCGATGCGCAGCCGCAGCCGCGTGAGCGGCGTGCGCAGATCGTGTCCGATCGCACCGAGCATGCGCGTGCGATCGCTCAAGAAGCGCTGCAGCCGCACCTGCATCTCGTTGAAGGCGTGGATCACCCGCCGCAATTGCGCGGGGCCCTGTTCCGGGAGCGGCGGTGCGTCCACATCGAGCCCGACGCGCTCGGCGGCGTGCGCGAACTTCATGAGCGGCGCATTCACGGTCCAGGTGAGCCAGATCCACAGCCCGACGGTGGAGAAGCAGAGGAACGCGGCGCTCGCAATCTGCTCGAGGAGGCCGAAGCGGTGCTGGATTCCGACGGAGCTCACGATCTCGAGCAGGCCACCGCCTTTCAGCAGCACTTGGATGCGCTTGCCGTGCGAGAGCCGCCCGCTCGAGACGGTGACGACGCGCACCTTGCGCGGTGAGACATCGAGCCGCTCGGCGAGCTCGGCGCGCAGCTCCGGGTCGGGATCGCCCTTGAGCGCATCCGATGCGGCGAGCGTTCGCACCTGCGGGGCGTAGGCCACGCGAAAGTCCGCCGTGGTCCACACCTGCGCAAATCCCGGTCGCTGGGCGGGAGCCACCGAGTCGAGCAGCTGCACGATCGTGCCGACCTTCTCGACCGCCACGCTCGGAGGCAGCACCTGCTGCCAGCGCGGCAGCAGGAACACGTACAGGATCAGTGCGATCACCTGCGAGAGCGCGAGTCCCAGGAGGAGGATGCCCGCGACCTGGCCGCGCAGTCCCGCCTGCAAGAGCCGCCGACCAAACCTGTTCAAGGCAGTCGGGCCTCCTCTGCCGCTCAAAGCGCCGCCACCTGCGGAGTGAAGATGTAGCCGCCGGCGCGAACGGTCTGGATGAGCGTCGGATCCTTCGGGTCCTCCTCGATCTTGCGTCGCAGGCGGCTCACCTGAATATCGATGCTGCGCTCGAACGGCGTCGGCGCCCGCCCGCGCGTGAGATCGAGCAGCTGGTCGCGCGTGAGCACGCGATTGGGATGCTCGCAGAACGCCACGAGCAGCTCGTACTCGCCCCCGGTGAGCGGCACGCGCGTGCCGTCGGCGGCCTGAAGCCGCCGCGTGCCGAGATCGAGCTGCCAGCCGGCGAAGGTCAAGACCGAGCGGCGCTGTTGCGGTGGCGCACGCGAGACGCCCTGGGCGCGGCGCAGCACCGCGCGGATGCGCGCGAGCAGCTCGTAGGTGCTGAACGGCTTGGTGAGATAGTCATCGGCGCCCATCTCGAGCCCGAGCACCCGCTCGACCTCGCTCCCGCGCGCGGTCAGCATGATGATCGGCAGATGGCTCGTCGAGCGCACGCGCCGGCAGAGCGACAGCCCATCCTCCTTCGGCAGCATGATGTCGAGGATCAGCAGATCGATGCGGCTTGCGCCCAAGACCCGGTCCATCTCCCGGCCCTCGCGCGCAACGCTCACTCGAAAGCCGTTCGCATTGAGGAAATCCGCGACCAGGGTGCGGATCTCCGCATCGTCCTCGACGAATAAGATATGAGGTGTCTGCTCCATACTCGACCGCTCGCGAGTGATTGCTGGGTGCACCGTCGTGCCCGGTGTGGACATTTCCATCGGCTCGCTCTCCCCGTTCAGTTGCGGCTCGCTCCCAGCGCTTGTGCGGACGGCGGCGCCAGCGCCTCCGGTACGGGCTGGGCGGACTCGGCGCTGCGATCGGCGCCGGCCAGCGCCTCCGCGGCCGCCCCTGAGCGCTTCTCACCCTCTACCTGCACCAGATCGCCCGCGGCGAGCGAGTCGGACGGGCTTGCGATCACGCGATCCGAAGCCGTGAGACCGTCGAGCACCTCGACCTCGGTGCCGAGATTACGCCCGAGCGTCACATCGCGCAGCTCGACGCGATCACCGGGAGCGAGCACCGCGACCTGCATTCCCTGCGCGCGGAAGATGAGCGCACTCGTTGGAATGCGCAGCACGCTCGGATTGCCCGGCAGCTCGAAGTGGACTTCGGCGAACGTGCCGGGCTGCAGGAGCCCATCGGGATTGGGCGCATGCAGCTCGACGAGGAGCGTGCGGGCATCGAGGTTGATCGCTTCGGCGGTGGTCGCCACCGTCGCCTTGAACACTTTCTGCGGGTACTGCGGCAGATCGAGCTGCGCCACGAGGCCCGGCCGCACCCCGGCCGACATGCGCTGGGGCACCTGGACGAAGACCCGCATCTCGTGCACGTCGGCGACGCGGAACAGCTCGGGCGCGCTGCCGCCGCCGGCGCCGCTGCCCGCGTTGATCAGATCACCGATATCGGTGTTGCGCACGGTCACGATGCCGTCGAAGGGGGCGACGACGCGCTTGAACTGCTCGAAGGCCTCGAGCCGGTTGACGAGACCTTGATCGGCGTTGACCGTGGCCTTGGCCGCCTCGTAGCGCGCGAGTCCACTGTTGTAGTCGGCCTTCTTCGATTCGCGCTCCTGGTCCGAGACGACCCCTTTGGGCGAATCGCGCCAGCGCTCATAGGTGGTCTTCGCAAACTCCATCTCCGCCGCACGCACGTTCACCTGCGCATCAGCGGCCTTCAGGTTGGCCTCGGCGGCGGCGAGATCCGCATCGAGGTCCGGTGCCTCGATCTCGGCGAGCAGCTGCCCTTTCTTCACGTGCGCGCCGTAGTCGAAGTACCACATCTTGAGATAGCCGCTCACGCGGGCATAGACGGGTGCCTCGTACCACGCCTTGATGGTGCCCGGGAGGATCGTCTCCTGCCCGGTGACGCCGCGCTCGGGCGCGATCACCGAGACGGTGGGCGTCGCTTGCGCATCGGTCCACGCGGCGACCTGTCGCTCGTGGATGATGCGCGTTGCGATGCCGAGCGCGGCCACGAGGAGTGCCGCGGCGAGCGCGACGAAGCCCGCCCTGCGGAGCGTGCGCGAAGGGACCGGTGTGGCTGCCGGCCCAGCGCCGCTCGCGCTCCCGACCGGCTGTTCGCCCTCACGTGTATCGACCAAGTTTCTCTACTCCGGAGTTATGCGCTCGGCCCGCTCGCCAACGCATCCGACGGGGCCGCAACGGGGGCAGCGCTCCTGCCGTGCAGGACGCTGAAGACGGTCGGCACGAAGAACAGCGTCGCGACGGTCGCGACGGTGAGTCCGCCGACCACCGCCCGTCCGAGCGGCGCATTCTGCTCGCCACCCTCCCCAAGCGCGAGCGCCATCGGCACCATGCCGATGATCATCGCGAGTGCCGTCATGAGCACGGGACGGAAGCGCGTGAAGCCGGCCTCGAGCGCCGCGGTCGCCGCATCCTGGCCCATGGCCATCCCTTCGCGCGCGAAGCTCACGAGGAGAATGCTGTTCGCCGTGGCGATGCCCATGCACATGATCGCTCCGGTGAGCGCCGGCACCGAGAGCGTGGTACCGGTCATGAAGAGCATCCACACGATGCCGGCGAGCGCCGCGGGGAGCGCGGTGATGATGATGAAGGGATCGGTCCAGGACTGGAAGTTGACGACGATCACGAGATAGATGAGCACGATCGCGAAGGCGAGCCCGAGGTAGAGCTGACTGTAAGCGCTCTGCATCGTCTGCACCTGGCCACGCAGCGCCGTGAACGAGCCGCGCGGCAGCTCGCCCTTGGTCCTGCTCAGGATGTGCTCGATGTCGCTCGCCACGGCACCGAGATCGCGCCCCTGGGTGGCTGCGTAAATATCGACGACCGGCTGGACGTTGTAGTGCGAGACCACCCCGGGGCTCGGACCCGGCGTGATGCGCGCCAGGCCGCCGAGGTACTGCGGGCTCTTGGTGAGGGTCGAGGTGACCGGCACGTCCGCCAGATCCGAGATGGTGTCGATGCGGTACTGCGGCATCTGCGCCACGATCGGGTAGGACACGCCATTCTCGGTGTTGAGCCAGAAGTTCGGCTTCACCTGACCGCTTCCCGAGAGCGTGACGAGGAGGCTGTCGGCCACGTCGCGCTGCGTGAGCCCCACCTCGCCCGCGAGCGTGCGGTCGACGTTGACGTTGAGCTGCGGGTAATCGAACACCTGCTGAATGCGCGCATCGGCGACGCCGGGGACCCGGCGGATGCGCTTGAGCAGAGCGCTCGCGTAGGCGTAGTTGGCCGCTTGCTGGTTGCCGATCACCTGCAGATCGATCGGGGCAGGGAGGCCGAAGTTGAGGATCTGCGAGACGATGTCGGCCGGCAGGAACGAGAACGTCGCTCCGGGGAAGCGCCGCGGCAGGATCGTGCGCAGATCCTTCACGTAGACGGCCGTCGGGCCGTGATTCTCATTGAGGGAGATCAGCATGTCCCCGTCCTCCGGGCCGATCGTCCCGGTGTTCTGGTAGGCCATGTTGATCCCGCTGAAGGGCAGCCCGATATTGTCGGTGATGTTGTTGAGCTCGCGCGGCGGGATCACGCGGCGGATATCGTGCTCGACCAGATCGAAGAGCCGTGCCGTCTCCTCGATGCGCGTGCCGGGCTGGGCGCGCACGTGCAAGAGGATCTCTCCGGAATCGACGGTCGGAAAGAAGTTCTTGCCAAGCAGCGGCATGAGGAGGAAGGAGACCAGCACGCAGCCCATGAAGCCGCCGAGGAACGGCTTCGGATGCGCGAGGGCGAGCGTGAGGAGTGCTCGATAGCCGTCGCGGATGCGCGCGAAGCGCCCCTCGAAGCCGAGCTGGAAGCGCTTGAGCGGATTGCGCGAGGCGGGCGGGGCCTCACCGTGTGCGCCGTGTGCGTGGGAGGCGGTATGGCCCCGCAGGAGGTAGTTCGCCATGGTCGGAACGAGCGTCCTCGAGAGCGTGAAGGAGCCCACCAGGGCAAACACGACCGCCTCGGCCATGGGACGGAAGAGATATCCGGCAACCCCGCCGAGCTGGAACATCGGCACGAACACGATCGAGAGGCACAGGAGCGTCACGAACGCCGGGATCACGATCTGCTGCGCGCCGTCGAGGATCGCGGGCTCGATCGGCTTGCCGAGCTCGAGGTGGTAGTTGATGTTCTCGATCGTCACGGTGCCGTCGTCGACCAGGATGCCGACGGCAAGCGCGAGGCCTCCGAGTGTCATCACGTTGATCGACTCGCCGAGCCAGGAGAGCGCCGTGAGGGAGAACAGGATCGCGAGCGGAATCTCGATCAGGATGATGACCGTCGAGCGCCAGTTGCCGAGGAAGAGGAGGATCATGAGCCCGACGAGCACCGCGGCGATCACCGCCTCGCGAATGACGCCGTAGATGTTGGCCTTCACGAAGATCGACTGATCGTCGACGGCATTGAGGTGCAGGCTCGAGGGCAGACTCGCCTCCACCCGCGGCAGGAGCGCCTTGATCCCGGAAATGATGTCGAGGGTCGAGGCGGAGCCGCCCTTGAAGATCGACATGAGCACCGCGTGTGCGCCGTTGACCCGTACCAGGTTGATCTGCGGCGGCGCACCGTCGTGCACGTAGGCCACATCGTGCACGTAGATGACGGTGCCGTTCACCTTCTTGACCGGCAGATCATTGATGCGATTGAGAAGGATCGGACTCGCATTGAGCTCGACGTTCCAGTCGAACTTACCGATCTTCTCGTCACCGGCCGGCAGGATGAGATTCTGTGCGCTGATGGCGTCGAGCACGTCGTTCGCCGAGACCTGGTGCGCCTGCATGGCCTGCTGATCGAGATCCACCTGCACGTCGCGCACCCGGCCGCCGTAGGGTGAGGGGATCGCCGCGCCGGCGACCGTCGCAAGCTGCGGCCGGATGAAGTTCTGTCCCTCATCGAACAGCTCCTTCTGCGGCAGCTGGGTGCTGGAGAGGGCGAGTTGCAGGATCGCGACGCTCGAGGCGTTGTAGCTGAGGACATACGGCGGAGTGATGCCTGCGGGCAGGTACTTGAGCACCGTCTGGGAGGCCGCGGTGACTTGCGCAATGGCCGCGCTGATGTTGACGCCCTTCTGGAAGAAGACCTTGACGACGCCGTACCCGGAGAGGGACTGAGATTCGAGGTGCTCGATGTCCGAGACCTGCGAGGTGAGCGTGCGCTCGTAGAAGTAGATGATGCGCCCGGACATGTCGCTCGGCAGGAGCCCGTTGTACGTCCACACGACGCTCACCACGGGAATGTTGATGTTCGGGAAGATGTCGGTTCGCGTCGTCAGAGCCGCGCGCACGCCGAACAGTGCGATCAGCAGCGCCAGCACGACGAAGGTGTAGGGCCTTCTCAGCGCAACCTGCACGATCCACATTCAGGTTCTCTCCGCGTCAGCGTCGCCGTTGGGCACCGCAAGCCACGCACTCGTGGATGCGCGTCGGCGCGCGCCCGGGCGCATTTCGCCCCGGACGCTCGCACACAGGAGGCGCTGTTCCGGGTTCGAATTCCGGCTTTCCGCCGCGCCGGAGGAAATCCTCGTCGCCGGTTTGAGAGTGTGCTCTCCGGCGCGCGCTTGCCCGCCCTTCGACAGCGCGCCGCGGTGGGACCGCGAAGATTCTCTGGACATCACGTCGCGGCAGGATTCTGCGATGCGATCGTTGCCAATTCAACCACTCATCTCTCAGATTGAATTCAGCGCGTTTCGCCGTGTATCGGTGCGGCAAGTCTCGGGTGCGGCCCGTCTTTGTAACGTTGCGCAACAGGCTACCTGTTTGAAATCGTCGGAAATGGAGCGCCGACCGATGCGGCCCTAACTGCGCAGGGCACTGGTCATCCGGTCTGTCGTATGACCGGCGCTGAGTGAGCGTGTTCCGCACGCGCTGCTGCGATCGGCGTCGACAAGCTCAACCGGCGCGATCTGTGTCCGATGAGGCCGTGGGGGTTGCCGCGTGCGCGGACGCCACTAATGCGTCGCAGCATCCAGCAATGCGATTCGCTCTCGCGCCGCGAACCTCGACCGAGTCGCCCCGCCTCTACTCGGGCAGGCGCCCGCCCGCTTTGGCCGCAGCGACGGACCGCCGCTCGGCCCACCTACATGACAGTTTTATGAGCGCCGCGGCGTGCCCGCTGCGCGACCGGTTCGCAGCGGAGTTCACCCAGTCGGCCAAGCCCCCACGCCGGCCTGAGAATGGTTTTCCGCCGCAACAAAACTGTCATCCTCATGACCTCTGGCTGTCATACAACTGCATCACAGTGGCGCGGCCTGGGGATCGGCAAGGGAGACCGATTCCGTGTGCCCGCAAGCGCTCACTGATAGCGCTGGTCGGCCGGCCGCTCCGGGCTCCCTCAGCCAAGAACAGGAAGCCTGACGATGACACAGACTCGTTGCGACTCGAATGCACCGCGGATCACCGGTTCTCACCCGGCACGGGGGAGCGTTGCGCGCGCCGTGGCAGCGGTGTTGGCGATCGGTGTGATTGGCATGCCGGCTGCCATGGCGCAATCCTCCGGCTCGCAAGACCAGCAGACCGCGCCGGGTGGTCAGGGTCAGGCCGGGGCCACCAGCCCCGCCATTCAGGCGGGGCCCGTCACGCTCGACTTCGGCGGCTTTACGGAACTCGCGACCATCTGGCGCAATCGCACGGAATTCGCGGATGTGGGGTCGGTGTCCTATGGGTCGTTGCCTTTTCCGACGGCCTCGAACTACTACGTCTCGGAGTTTCGCGAGAGCGCGCGCCAGAGCCGCTTCTCGTTGCTCGCGAAGGGTGAGCACTTCCTCGGCCTGACGCCCGAGGCGTACTTCGAGATGGACTTCCTCGGCGCCGCCCCGACCGCCAACTCGCGCGAGAGCAACAGCTACAACCCGCGCATGCGCGTGTTCTACGCCGACTTCCTCACCGACGGCGGGCTTTACTTCCTCGCCGGCCAGAGCTGGTCGCTCGCCACGCTGTACAAGCAGGGTCTGCAGGCGCGCAACGAGGACGTTCCGCTCACGATCGATGCACAGTACGTATCGGGCTTCAATTGGACGCGCAATCCCCAGGTGCGCATCGTGCAGGAGTTCAGCAAAACCTTCTCGCTCGGGCTTTCCCTCGAGAGCCCGCAGACGGTGGTCAACGCAAGCAACACCGTGCCCTCGGCGCTGGCCTCGAGTGCCTATCCGGCGGGGCTGCTCTACTCCACCACCCCCTCCAGTGCGGGCGGCCTACTCGACAACGCCACGAGCTATACCTATGACATCGCCCCGGACGTCGTGCTCAAAGCAGCGCTCGACCCGGGCTGGGGCCACTACGAGCTCTATGGCCTGGGACGCTGGTTCCGCACCGCCATCCCCGGAGCGAGCGCCAGCGAGAACACCGTGACCGGCGGAGGGATCGGCGGCGGCGCCATTCTGCCCCTCATCCCTCATGTGCTGTCGGTCCAGGTGAGCGGGCTCTACGGCAAGGGCATTGGCCGCTACAGCTCCTCGCAGCTCGCCGACGTGACGCTCCAGCCGAATGGGGACTTCTCGCCGATCAAAGAGTACGACGTGCTGCTCGGCCTGATGTACAACCCGGTCCCGCAACTGCAGATCTACGGGTACTTCGGCCGCGACAAGGCGAGCGCGGACTATTTCGATGCGACCATCACCGCGGCTGGGGTCGTCGACGGGCCCTACGCCTATGGTTACGGCAACCCGCTCTACAACAACTCCGGCTGCTACACGCTAGGCGGCAAGTGCCAGGGCAACGTCGCGCAGTCCGACGAGGTGAGCGCCGGCGTTTGGTGGAAGTACTACGAGGGTCGGCTCGGCAACCTGCAGCTCGGACTGCAGCTCGCCTATAACCAGGACGACTTGTTCAACGGGGTGGGGGGCTCCCCGCGCACGGGCGTATCCGAGGGTATGGTCTCCTTCCGCTACTACCCCTACCAGCACTGAGCGGGCGCCGGCCGCGCGGGACCCTCTCTCCCCCCCTCCGAGGGTCCCGCCGGCCGGCGGTAGCGGCCGATCAACCGGCGGGGTCGGGGCTCGCCGAGGCGGGCGGGT
>DATKPY010000008.1:0-29699 GCA_035523875.1 Steroidobacteraceae bacterium | reverse complement strand
CCATGACCGTCATTACCCGCTTCGCACCGAGCCCGACCGGGCTGCTGCACATCGGTGGCGTCCGCACCGCCCTTTTCAGCTGGCTCTACGCGCGCCGCCACGGCGGGCGTTTCATCCTGCGGATCGAGGACACCGACCGGGAGCGCCACACGGAGGAGGCCGTCGGGGTGATTCTCGACGGGATGGATTGGCTGGGACTCGACTGCGACGACGGTCCGTACTACCAGACACAGCGCTTTGCGCGCTATCGCGAAGTGCTCGACGCCATGCTCGCCTCGGAGGATGCGTACCTCTGCTACTGCACCAAAGAGGAGCTCGAGCGGCTGCGCGGCGAGCAGCTTGCGCGCAAGGAGAAGCCGCGCTACGACGGGCGCTGCCGCAACCGCACCGAGCCGCGCGCCGGGGTGGACCCGGTCATCCGCTTCCGCAATCCCTTGGACGGGGAGGTGGTCGTCGAGGACCTCGTGCACGGTCCGGTCATCTTCCGCAACGCCGAGCTCGACGACCTCATCATCGCGCGCTCGGACGGAACCCCCACGTACAACTTCTGCGTGGTCGTCGATGACCGCGACATGCTCGTGACCCACGTCATCCGCGGCGACGATCACCTCAACAACACGCCGCGCCAGATCAATATGCTGCGCGCGCTCGGCGCGCAGCCGCCCCTTTATGCGCACGTCGCCATGATTCTCGGGCCGGACGGCACGAAGCTCTCGAAGCGCCACGGGGCCGTGAGCGTGCTCGAGTACCGCGAGCAGGGCTATCTACCCGAGGCACTCCTCAACTACCTGGCGCGGCTCGGCTGGTCGCACGGGGACCAGGAGCTGTTCACGCTCGAGGAGATGATTGCGAAGTTCGACATCGCCGATGTGAACAAGGCCGCCTCCGCCTTCAATCCCGAGAAGCTGCTGTGGGTGAATCAGCAGCACATGATGCGTGCGCCGCTCGGAAGGCTCGCGGCGATGCTCCGCGGGCAGCTTTCCCGGCTCGGCATCGAGTGCAGCGATGATCAGCTCCTCGAGGGAGTCGCCGCGACGCAGCGCGAGCGCTCGCGCACTCTCAAGGAGATGGCCGAGGCGAGCCGCTATTTCTTCGTGCGCACGATCGAGCTCGAGGAGAAGGCTGCGCGCAAGCATCTCACCGCAGAAAGCGTGGCGACCCTCACGCGGGTGCGCGAGGCACTGGCTCGCCTCGAGGATTGGAATGCGGCGGCAGTGCACGCACGGCTTGCCGAGATCGCCGCCGAGCTCGCCGTCGGGCTCGGCAAGGTCGCCCAGCCGCTGCGCGTGGCCGTCGCGGGGGCGGCCGTGTCGCCGCCGATCGATGCCACGGTTGCGCTCATCGGTCGCGAGCGAGTGCTCGAGCGCATCGATCGTGCGATCGAGTGGGCTCAGCGCGAAGCGAGCTGAACCGCGGCACGCCTTGCAATAGGGGCGGCTTTGCGCCGAAAATGGCCGCCCTTTCGCGGCGGGCCGACGGGCGAGTCGACGGCGGGCGCGTCGCAAGTGGGGCCATAGCTCAGCTGGGAGAGCGCTTGCATGGCATGCAAGAGGTCGGCGGTTCGATCCCGCCTGGCTCCACCATCACCCGCCCGGCTGAATGCGCCGGTCCGCTACGCGACGGCGCGCGCGCCGCCCCTCAGGTCTTCTTCGAGAACGAGGCGCACCAGCCGTGCTCGTTCACGTCCTTGCCGGCGAAGATCTGGCACGCACCCCAAGTCTTGCCGGACACCCCCTTGTAGAAGCGGCATTCGGCGCAGCGGTCCCCCGGCTTGTACGTCGGAAACTTGGCCCGATCGACCGTTGCGGCATTGTCGGTGTAGCCGAGCGCCTTCGCGAGCGGCTCGGAGGGGGAAAGATGCGGCAGTGGACCGCCCGGGGCTTGCGCATGCACGCGCGGGCTCTCGAGCCCTGCGAGCGCGGCGGATCCCACTCCGAGCAGCACGCCGAGCAGTTGGCGGCGCGAGCGGTTGCGGGGCTCGAAGGGACGTTCGGGGCGGCGACTCCTCATCGTTCAGGCTCCTCGTGGGTAGAGCGCGCGTGATCGTGCGCGCGAGACTCAGTATACCGCGGGCAGTGCGTGCACGATGCGGTCGGCGACCTCGCCGAGAAGCTCGCTCATGACCTTCGCCTGATCGCCGTAATCGCTCGGATTCGCGCTCGCCGTGAGCTTCACGTACTCGCTCGAGCGCGGATGATTGGCGCCGGGCGGCAACAGCGACCAGCTGCCGGAGAAGACCACGTTGCCGGCGAGATCCGACTGGAACTCGAGGATCGTCAACACGAGCGCCTCGGTGCTGCTCGGCGCGGGCTGCTCCGGCAGCACGACATCGCCCGCCGCCAGCCGCTCGAGCAGATCCTGCGTGAGCACACGCTGCACCATCTCCCCGAACGGCGCGCCCCAGCGCGAATCCCCGGCGAGCTCGAGACTCATGTTCGCGCCGGTGCGTACGATCTCCGCACGATCGAGGAACGAGGGAATGTGCACCACGACCACCTGGACGGGCGCCTTGAGGCTCGGGCGCGTGCTGCCCGTGGGGGCCACCGAGGCGAGTGAATAGAAGTGCGTCGGCGCGCTCGAGAAGACGCAGCCGCTCACGACCAGGGCGAGCAGGGCGATCGCCGCCGAGTGCGGCCGGACGGCGCGCGGTCCGTTGCCGTGAGGAGAAAGAGTGGACTGAGCTAAGCGGTGCATGCTCTCTACCTCAGCGTCCGCGAATGAGTGCATTCGGATGTTGATCGAGATAGTCGGCGAGGGAGCGGATCGACCGCGCCGCATCGGTCAGCTCCTCGAGCGCCTGCTGGAACTGCTCGCCCGGAGCTGCCATACCGCCCGTGATGATGCTGCGCGCCGCTGCCGCGGTCGCATCGATCTCGGTTGCCGTCGTGCGCAGGCTCGCCACGGTCTGTTGCACACTCTCAAGCGTCGGGGGGATCTCCGGACCCACTTTGTACAGGGTTCGATCGAGCTCCGCGAGCGCGTGGTCGAGGTGAGCGATGCTCTGATCGAGCTGCGGTGAGGCGGCGAGCGTGCGCAAGCGCGCGGAGGCGTCCCGGACGTTCGCGGCGATCTGCGGCAACGGGAGCTGGTCGAGCTCGGTGACGAACGCCTCGAGCCCGGTGCCTTTCCCGGCGGGGATCTCCGGGTACTCTCCCCCGAGGCGCAGCGTCGCCTCTCCACTGCTCGGTGTCGTCGCGAGCACGACCTGTTCGCTGCCGATGAGCGGCGGGGCCTGTGCGAGCTCCGCGCGCAGGCCGCGTGCGATGAGTCTCGCGAGCGCCGCATCGAGGGGCGCCGACCAGTCGCCGCTCGGTGGCGCCGCCTCCTCGAGATGAAAGCGGGTCGGATCGAGGTCGAGCACGACCGGTGTGTCGATCGCGCCGCTGCGCGGATCGATGTGCAGCGCGACGCTCACCACTTCCCCGACGGTGAAGCCGCGCAAGGTCACCGGTGCGCCGATGGGGAGCGCGCCGACGGCGCCCGTGAAGCGCACGAGATACGGGAGCGAGACGGCAAAGTGCTGCGCAGGCGCGCCCATGATCGCGACGAACCGCCGGCTGCGCGCCCCGGCGCCCGGAACCAGCTCGATCACCGGCCCGGCGATGAGCGCCCGCAACGATGCGAGGTTGGCGATGCTCGGCTCCCGGCCCTCGATGTAGAAGCGTGTGCCGCGGCGCACGTAGCGGTCCATGTCGGCGTCGATATCGAGCCGCGCGAGCACGTGCCGGCCGTCCGGGGCGAGCGCGAGGCCGATCAGCGTGCCCACGTTGAGCCCGCGATAGATCACGGCGGTGTTGTTGACGCTCAACCCGCCGGCATCGGCGAGGATGAGCGTCACTTCGAACCCACGACTGCTGAGAGCGCGGAGCATCAGCCATACGACGATCCCGATCGCTGCGATCGGTACCGCCCAGATCCATCCCGGCCATGCGCTGCGCACGACGCGCGCGAGTGTGCGGGCCACCGGCACGGCGCTGCTAGACTCGCCGCTCACGCTCATTCTCGAGCCCGGCATCCCACATCAGCCGCGGATCGAACACGCGCGAAGCGAGCATCGTGAGAATCACCACCAGGATGAACGCCACCGCGCCGCGCGCGGCGCGCGCCGTCGCGAGCGCGCCGAACTGGATGAGCGGCAGGAAGACCGCGATCGTGAATACATCGGTGCTCGACCAGCGGCCGATCTCCTCGATGAAGCGGTAGAGCCGCGTCTTCAGTCGCAGATGCGCCACCGAGCGGCGCCGGGTGGAAACGAGCAGCCAGCCGAGCCCGGCGAGCTTCAGGAACGGAATCGCGATGCTGGTGCAGAAGATGAGGATCCCGAGCGGCCAGAGACCGGCCTCGTAGAGCTCACGAATTCCATCGACGATTCGGTGCGGCACATACGCGCCGAGCTCGAGATCGGTGGTCATCGGGTAGACATTCGCGGGGATGAAGAGCACGAAGCCCGCGACCAGAAGCGCGATCGTCCGCGCGAGCGAATCGGGCTTGCGCGCATGCAGCGTGAGCGCGCAGCGCGGGCAGCGCGAACCCTCATTGGCGGCGGCGACCACCAGATCGCACGCCGTGCAGGAGATCGTCGCTTGCGCGGGCGCAGGCCCGCTCTCCTCCGGCCCGATTGCGCGCCAGACGGTGCGCGGATCGAGCGTCGCGCGCGCCACCATCGCGAGGAGCGCCGCGGCGATGAAGCACAGTCCACCCCACTCGAGCCGCACGCTCAAGGTCGCCGCGACGCGGCTGTAGCCGATCGCGAGGCCGATGAGGAAGACATCGGGCATGCTCCACGGATCGAGCGCCATCGCCCAGCGGAACGCCATGCCGAGCCCGGGCGGGCGGCGCGCGACCCGCACAAACACGAGCACCAGCGCGAGCAGTCCGTAGCGGATGAACGGCAGGACGAACGCGAATGCGCCGATCAGGATCGCAAGCATGGGCCAATGGTGTGCCCACAGCATCGTGATGCCCGAGAGCAGGCGGCTCTCACGATGCATGCCGAGCATCGCCACGCTGAGCAGCGGCAGCATGTTCGCGGGAAAGAGCAGGATGAACGTGGCGAGCGCACAGGCGAGCGCGGCGCTCAAGCTGCGCCCGACGGTGCGCTCGAGCGGATTGGCGCAGGTCGGGCATTCAGCGCGCGTGCCCGGCCGCAGCGGCGCGAGCTCCACCAGCGTCCCGCACTGGGAACAGGCGATGCTCATGGCGATCCTCGGAGCGTGCTTGCTGCGCGGCAGCAGCGGGCGGGGAGCGCGCCCTATGGGGAGACGCTCCACACAGGGCGAGGGTTCCCGTCGCGGCGAGCGTCGCGATCGCGACACCCCCGGGGGGTGCCCGGGCCGCTATGCTACGCGCTCGAGCAATCTGCCCCGCAGCGCATGGCCAATCACGTCAGGGACTTACCGCAACTGTCGCTGTCGCTCCTGACGCGGCTGCGGCTGCTGCTGTTCGGCCACGAGGATCTCGCCGGGATCATCTTCTGGGCCGCGCTCACGGGCGTGCTCGGCGCGCTCGCGAGCGTGGCCTTCCGCGAGGGCACGCGGATGCTCGAGGGCCTGTTCACCGGTCACCACGAGGAGGGTCTGGTCGAGGCGGCCCTCGACCTGGTGTGGTGGCATCGGATGCTGATCCCGATCGGCGGCGGACTGCTCGCCGGGGCGGTGCTCCACTGGGCGGGACGCGTGCTCACCGCACCGAGGGCGGTCGACTACATGGAGGCCGTGCTCGTCGGGGACGGGCGGATCAGCTTCCGTACGACGCTCATGACCTCGCTCTCCTCGCTCTGCTCGATCTCCTCCGGCGGCTCGATCGGACGCGAAGGTCCGATGGTGCAGATGGCCGCGATGCTGGGATCGAAGGTGGGCGCGCTCGCGCGGGCTTCGATCCCGCGCCTGCGGCTCATGGTCGCCTGCGGGGCCGCGGCCGGCATTGCCGCCGCCTACAACGCGCCGATCTCGGGGGCGTTGTTCGTCTCCGAGATCGTGCTCGGCAACACCGCGATGGAGAGCTTCGGGCCGCTGGTCGTCGCATCGGTCACCTCGAACGCGACGATCCACCGCTTCCTCGGCTACGGTCCGGTGTTCGACGTGCCGCACGTGCAGTTCGTCTCGAACGTCGAGCTCATCTTCTTCGTGATGCTCGGAGTCCTGCTCGGTCATCTCGCCCCGCCTTTCCTGAGCTTCATCGACTTCGCGAAATCGCGCTTCGTGCGCCTGCGCCTGCGGCCGTACTGGCAGCTGGGGCTCGGTGGAGTGATCGTCGGTGCCATCTCGATCTTCGTGCCGCAGGTGTGGGGCAACGGCTATAGCGTGGTTGGCGACATTCTGCAGGCCAAGCTCTATCGCACCCGGCTACTCGAGGTCCTGGGGGCGAAGGTGCTCGCGACCGCGGCGACGGTCGGCTCGGGCGCCGTCGGCGGCATCTTCACCCCGACGCTCTTCATCGGCTGCGCGGTCGGCGCGGCCGTCGGGGAGCTCCTGCACGCCGCCCTCCCGCACATCACCTCGGTCCCGGCCGCCTACGCGCTCATCGGCATGGGCGGGTTTCTCGCCGCGACCACCCATGCGCCGCTCACCTCGATCCTCATGGTCTTCGAGATGACCGGGGACTACGAGATCGTGCTGCCCCTCATGCTCGCATGCGTCACGGCGCACTACACGGCGAAGGTGTACCGGCGCGGCGAATCGGTCTATCACGCCTCGCTCGCCCGGGCGGCGGTGGCGGCCCAGCCGGATGATTGGCGGCTGCGCACGGTGGAGCCGCTCGTGAAGTCGCCCGCGGCGATGGTGTCGCGGACGACCACGGTGCGAGAGCTCCTCGAGCGGCTCCCCAAGCGCCCGGTCGAGCGCGCCTATGTGGTGGACGGGGATCAGCTCATCGCGTGGCTCGAGCCGCGGCACATCCTCGATGAGGTGCAGAAGGGCACGGTGGATCCGGATGCACCGGTCGAGCGCGTCGCTCATCCGGTGAGCTTCGTGCTCTCCCCCGACATGGCGCTCGGCACGGCGCTCGATGGGTTTCTGCGCGAGCAGGCGACGGTGCTGCCGGTGACGCTCGGCACGTGGCGCAATTCGCTCGTCGGGGAAGTCACGCGGCGCGACGTGCTGCTCGCGATCCAGGATCGGCTCACCTTCCCCAAGTAGCCGGTGCGCGCCCTTTTTAGCGCGCGCTGTGCTCCTTGCGCAGGATCTCGGCCCCGCCGACCAGGCTCTGCAACTTCCCGAACGCCACCTCGCGCGGCAGGTACTTCATGCCGCAGTCGGGCGCGAGGATCACGTTCTCGGGGCGCACGTACTTGAGCGCGCGGCGCACGCGCTCGGCGACGAGCTGCGGGGATTCGACCTCCGTGCTCGAGAGGTCGAGCGCACCGACCAGGATCTGCTTACCCTCGAGCCGCTCGAGCACCGCGCAGTCGAGGTTCGACTGCGCCGTCTCGATCGAGACCTGGGCGCAGTGACAGCCCGCGAGCTCGGGCAGGAACGAGTACCCGGAGGGACGAGTGTGGATGATCGCCGCGTAGCCGAAGCAGATGTGCACGGCGGTCGGTGCGGAGATGCCCTCGAGCGCGCGGTTGAGCGCTTTCAGGCCGAACTGGCGCGCTTTCTCCGGGCGCGCCTGCATGTAAGGCTCGTCGATCTGCACGATGTCCGCGCCCGCAGCGAAGAGGTCGCGGATCTCCGCGTTGACGACCTCCGCGTAGGCGAGCGCGGCGGCCTCCTCGGAGGGGTAGAAGTCGTTCTGCGCCTGCTGCCCCATGGTGAACGGGCCGGGCACCGTCATCTTGATCGCTCGGCGCGTGTGGCGGCGCAGGAACCGCACATCCTCCACCTGCACCGGGTGCTTGCGGCGGATGGGACCCACGATGCGTGGCACCGGATTCGGATGCCCGGAGCGGTCGAGCGCGGTACCGGGATTGTCGATGTCGATCCCGGCGAGCGCGGTGGCGAAGCGGTTGGAGTAGCTCTCGCGGCGCATCTCCCCGTCCGTGACGATGTCGATCCCCGCCTCCTCCTGCGCCTCGATCGCGAGCAGCGTCGCATCGTCCTGGGCTTCGGCGAGATAGGGTTCCGGAATGCGCCAGATCTCGCGCACCCGCACCCGTGGCGGAAAACGGCCCGCGAGCTTCGAGCGATCGATCAGCCACTCCGGCTGCGGGTAGCTGCCAACGAGGGTGGTCGGGAACAACATCGCGGTCTCCTTGGAACGGCGCAGCGCGGTGGTCAACTCGGATTCTCGAGACTGAACGTGGCGTTCTCGTCGTCGTAGGCAAACGCCTCGGCGTAGCGGCCCCAGCTCACGATCGTGCGCAGCGTCTGCTCGGCCTGCTCCTCGTTCATATAGTCCTCGAGCTCATCGAGAAAGCGGCTCTTGCGCGCGCCGTGGCTCGGGCGCTCATCGAGCACCCGGCGGATGTGCGCCGCGAGCGGCACGTAGTTGAGGAGCTGGCGCGCGAAGATGCGCTTGCGCTCATCGAGCTCCGCGTTCGCAAAGGCGAGACCCACCTCGGTCAACTTGATATCCCCGCCGGCCACCTCCGCGAACCGCATCATCTGCAGCGCCTCGGCGACGGGGAAGAGCTCGTCGATCTCCATCTGCAGGTCGGAGGCGATCTTGGGCAAGTCCGCGGTGCCGTTGAAGGGCGCGGCGGCGACGGTCTCGATGAGGCCGGAGAGCAGGTTGGAGCCCACGCGCGGCAGCACGCTCCCGATGCCCCCCGGGCCCACGGTGCGCTCGGCGCGCCCGCCCTGGGCCTCCGCCGGCTTCGCGGTCATCTCTACGTAGATGCGCTCGACGAGCGCACGGAAGCTCGGGTCGAGGCGGCTGCGCGGTCGTGGCAGCGTGACGCGAATCTCCGTGAGAATCCGTCCCGGATTGCTCGCGAATACCAGTATGCGGTCGCACATGAGCACCGCCTCCTCGATGTTGTGCGTGACGAGCACCACGCCCTTGATGGGCATGCGCCCCTCGGTCCACAGCTCGAGGAAATCCGTGCGCAACGTCTCGGCCGTGAGCACATCGAGTGCGGAGAACGGCTCGTCCATCAAAAGAATGTTCGGGTGCACCACGAGCGCGCGGGCGAAGCCCACGCGCTGGCGCATGCCCCCGGAGAGCTCGCGCGGGTAGGCGGACTCGAAACCGTCGAGACCGATCAAGTCGATCGCGGCGAGCGAGCGACGGTGGATCTCGGCGCGCGGCAGCCGCAGCGCCTCGAGCCCGAGCGCGACGTTCTCGTACACGGTGAGCCAGGGAAAGATCGCGAAGCTCTGGAACACCATGGCGATGCCGCGGGCGGGCCCCGCGACCGGCGCGCCGAGATAGGTGCACGTGCCGCCGCTCGGCACCGAGAGCCCCGCGATCAGGCGCAAGAGCGTCGATTTCCCCGAGCCCGAGCGCCCGAGGAGCCCCACGATCTCCCCCTCGCTCACCTGCAGGTTCACGCCCTCGAGCACGACGAGCTCGCCGTCGCCGTCGGGCCGCGGGAAGGCCTTGCAGATCTCGGAAACCTGGAGGAGCGGTGCGGTGTTCATGCGACTTGGTGGGTCACCCGAGCCGGAAGCGGCGCTCGGCGTAATAGTACAGCGGCCGCCAGAAGAGCCGGTTGATCGCCACGACGAACAGGCTCATCGTGATGATACCGAGAATGATCCGATGGAAGTCGCCCGCGGCGGTGGCATCGGCGATGTAGGCGCCGAGCCCGTGCGCCCGCACCTCGGTGTGCTTCCAGCTCGCCACCTCGGCCACGATCGCGGCATTCCACGAGCCACCCGAGGCAGTGATCGCGCCGGTCACGTAGTAGGGAAAGACTGCCGGAATCGCCACCCGGCTCCACCACAGCCACCCGCGCAGATTGAAGTTCTGCGCGGCATAGCGCAGCTCTCCGGGCATCGCCGAGGCGCCCGCGATCACATTGAAGAGGATGTACCACTGGGTGCCGAGGATCATGAGCGGGCTCAGCCACACATCGGCGTTGAGCCGCCAGGTGACGATCCCGTACACGACGAAGGGAAAGAGCAGGTTCGCCGGAAATGCCGCCAGGAATTGTGCCAGCGGCTGCACGATGGAGGTGGCCCGGGGCCTCAAGCCCACCCAGACCCCGATCGGTACCCAGATCACGCTCGCGAGCGCGATCAGCACGAAGACTCGCAGCATCGTGATGAGTGCGAGCAAGCAGACGTTCGCGGCCTCCGCGATCGTGGTGTCCCCGATGAGCACGCGTGCGAGATGCCACAACCCGAGTGCCACGAGTGCGCCCACCCCACCGATCCAGAGCCAGTGGGAGCGCTCACCGCGCTCGAGGTGCTCCGATCGCGGCGCGCGCGGGCCAATCGGCATGGCCCAACTCGTCCAGCGCACCGCCGCGTAGAAGGATTCCGTGACCGCCGAGATGAGCCGCGAGCGCTGCATCACCGTGAGGGCCCAGGAGCGCGGCGGACGGGTGCTCGGCTCCTGCTCGTAGCGCAGCCGGTCGACCCACGCCACGAGCGGCCGGAACATGAGCTGATCGTAGATCAGGATGACGACGGCCATGGTGGCGATCGCCCAGCCGATCGCGGTCAGATTGCCGCGCTCGCTCGCGAGCGCGATGTAGGAGCCCACCCCGGGGAGCGCCACCGAGGTGTGGCCGACCTGGATCGCCTCCGAGACCACCACGAAGAACCAGCCTCCGGACATCGACATCATCGTGTTCCAGATCAGCCCGGGAAGTGCGAACGGGACCTCCACCTGCCAGAACTTCATCCACGGGGAGAGATGGAACGCCGCCGCCGCCTCGGTGAGCTCCACCGGCACGGTGCGCAGCGATTGGTAGAAACTGAAGGCCATGTTCCAGGCCTGGCTGGTGAAGATCGCGAAGATCGCCGCGAACTCCGCGCCGAGCACACGCCCCGGCGCGAGCGACATGAAGAACACGACCGTGATGGAAATGAACCCGAGGATCGGAACGGACTGGAGAATGTCGAGAATCGGCACCAGGAGCCGGCCGGCGCGCGGACTCTTGGCGGCCCAGGTGGCATAGGTGAACGTGAACACCAGCGACAGGAACAGCGCCGCGAACATGCGCAGCGTCGTGCGCGCCGCGTAGAACGGGAGGTGGATCGGATCAAGCGAGATCGGCGTCGCCTGCAGTTTCGCGAGCGGCTCGAACAGCCCCCGGCTCGCTTCGCCGAGGAAAACGACGAGCCCGAGCACGAGGACGAGCGCGACGATGTCCCAGCGCGTCGCGAGCTCGCGCGCGAACCCGAACGGGTCGATCCTCTTTGGGGGAGTGTCGGTGTCTTCGAGCACGCGCGTCGCGTCCGCCGAAAAAATCGAGTCGCGCATTGGACCACTCCGTCGGGCCGCGGCGCTAGCCTCAAGGTTGCCCGCGCATTCCGAGGATTCCAGGCACCCGCACCGTCGCACGCCGACCCCGGTGGGCAGCCGCGACGGCCGCCGTGAGCACGGAAGCACTGCATTAACATATTCTTGTAGCAGATTATTGACATGTACCGAGAGGGTACCGTCGGCTACAATCCGCCGGCGCTGCGGGGAAGGCAGCGAAGAAAAGCAAGGACCAGTGGGATGAAGATCAGCCCTGGGAATTTGACGGACTACGCGCGCGAGCGCGACGCAGCGAATGACGAGCAGTTCAGCGAGTCATCCGCGCCCCCGGAGCCGGATTGCGAGGCGAAGCTGCTGCGGCGTCGCGACGGCTGGGATCCCTTCGAGGTCTGGCACACCCGTATCCGCCGATCCTCGCGCGATCCGCACACGGGCTGAGGCCCGATCAGCCGCTCGGAGGCCGCCGCACGCGGTTGTGCTCATCGACGAGCACGATCGCCGGACGATGCGCGGCGAGCTCCGCCTCGCCGTAGAGCGAGTACGCGCAGATGATCAGGAGATCCCCGATCGCCGCCAGGCGCGCCGCGGCGCCGTTCAAGGAGATCTCCCCGGAGCCTTGCGGCGCGGCGATCGCGTAGGTGGAGAAGCGATCCCCGCTCGAGACGTTGTAGATCTCCAGGTGCTGATGCGGACGAATTCCCGAGGCCGCGAGCAGCGCCGCGTCGATCCCGCACGAGCCCTCGTAGTCGAGATTCGCGTGCGTCACGCGCACGCGGTGCAGTTTCGCCTGAAGCATCGTGAATTGCATGACCGCCCGCGGCAGTGTATCACCCGCGTGCTCACCCCAGCGGATGCCCGAGGAGCTCGACCAGGAGCTTCTCGAGCTCGACGATCTCGGTGCGCGTGCCGCTTCGCGAGCGCCACCAGCTGTTGGGGTCGAACTCGGAGTACGGCGGATAGCGCACGATCACCCTCACGGCGTCGGCCTTGAAGACCCGCCGCAGAATGCGCCGGGTGCGCCGCGAGTGATCGGGCGTGCTCACGAAGACGACGATGCGACAGTGCTCAACGTGGCACCAGCTCGCGAGCACCCGCGCCTCATCGTGCGTGCCGGCGACCGGCGGCGTGAGCCGCTCGGCGGAAACCACCCCGAGCGCGTGCAGCCTCTCGAGCTGTTGGGAAGCGCTGTCCGGGTTCTGCACGCCGCGGCGCGCGAACTCGCGCGCGACCGGCGAGACGGGGAGCGAGAACACCAGCACCCGCGGGGCGATCTGCGCGTGGAAGAGATCCGCGGCCTCGAGCACGCCGGAGCCGTACGAGTCGCTCGCGATCGCGATGACATCCGCGCGCGCAAGCGGATCCTCGGCGACCAGCGCCCAGCCCGCGGCCCGCAGCGCGCGGTCCCGGATGGCCGGGACGCCGATGAGCAGCGCGAGCACGGCGGCCGTTGCGAGCAGCCATCGAAAGCCGAAGCGTTGCCGTGTCATCTGCGCATGGTGGCGAATTTCGCCCGCCGGTTCCATCGCGCGGTCGGGGCGTCCGGACCGTGAACTACAATCCAACGCGCCCCGCTCAGCCCTCCCGAGGAGTCCCGATGCCGCGGTCGCGCCCGCACCCTCTGCACCTATTCTTTCTCTTCTTTCTCTGCGTCGCGATCGCGCTCTCGGCCTGCAGCAGCGGAAATCCCTCCTCGAGCCCGACCGCTGCGAGCTCAACGTCGACTTCGACTTCGCCGCCTACGGGAACCGGAACCGACGTGATCACGTATAAGTATGACGTCGCGCGCTCAGGGCTCGACGCCACGGAGACCGTACTCACGCCTGCGAACGTGAGCTCGGCGTCGTTCGGGCTGTTGCACAACCTCGCAGTCGACGGCGCGGTCGATGCGCAGCCGCTCTACCTCTCCCAGCTCGCGATCGGCGGCGCGACCCACGATACCGTGTTCGTCGCCACGGAGAACGATTCCGTGTACGCCTTCGATGCCGACTCGGGCACGGCTTTGTGGCACGTCTCGCTCGCGCCCAGCGGTGAGACCCCGAGCGACGATCACGGCTGCGGCCAGATCACCCCGCAGATCGGCGTGACCGCGACGCCCGTCATCGACCGCAGCGCCGGTGCGCACGGGGCGATTTTTCTCGTCGCGATGACCAAGGACGCCTCCGGGGTGTACTACCAAAGACTGCACGCGCTCGACGTGACGACCGGCGCGGAGCTCGCCGGGAGCCCGGTCACCGTTGAGGCGAGCTTCGGGGCGACGAGCTTTGCGCCGGGGCAGTACGCCGAGCGGGCGGCGCTCCTGCTTCTCAACGGGACGATTTATACGAGCTGGACCTCGCACTGTGATGCGGCCCCGTACGGCGGTTGGCTCATCGCCTACAACGAAGCCACGCTCGCACAGACCGGGGTGCTCAATGTCGCCCCGCTCGCCAGCGGATCGGGATTCGAGAACCAGGGCCCGGCGATCTGGATGAGTGGCGGCGGCCCCGCGGCCGACAGCGCGGGCAACGTCTATGTCCTCACCGGCAACGGCCGTTTCGACACCACCCTCACGGCGAACGGGTTCCCGAGCGGCGGGGACTACGGCAACTCCTTCGTCAAGATCGCCACCGCGGACGGCGCGCTCGCCGTGAGCGACTATTTCACGATGTCCGATGAGGTCGCCGAGTCGACGAGCGATACCGATCTCGGTTCGGGCGGCATCCTGCTGCTGCCCGATCTCACCGATGCAAGCGGGACGGTGCGGCAGCTGGCGGTCGGTGCCGGCAAGGACGGCAATCTCTACGTCGTCGATCGCGACTCGATGGGCAAGTTCAATGCCGCGAAGGATGAGATCTATCAGGAGCTCGACGGTGCGCTGCCGGGCGGGATCTTCTCGACGCCCGCCTACTTCAACGGGACACTCTATTATGGTCCGGTCGGCGGCGCGCTCGTGGCGCTCCCGGTCGCGAGCGCGCGCGTGGCGAGCAGCCCCTCGTCGCAGACGACCACCCAATTCGTCTATCCGGGAACCTTTCCCGTGGTCTCGGCGAACGGGACCGCGAATGCGATCGTCTGGGCTTACGAGAACGCCACGCCCGCGGTCCTGCACGCCTACCAGGCCGGCAATCTCGCGATCGAGCTCTACAACAGCAACCAGGCGCCCGGCGGGCGCGATCAGTTCGGCGCGGGCAACAAGTTCATCGCACCCACGGTCGCCGACGGCAAGGTGCTCGCCGCGAGCACAAACAGCGTGGCGGTGTTCGGACTCCTCCCCTGAGTGCATACTGCGAAGCTGTCCAACCTGCGGAGCGGGCCGGGGGTCGGATGCGTCGACGGGCTTTACGAATTCACGGCCCAGCAGTGCTGCAGCGTGTGCAAACGATTGATTGAGCTGGGTTGGTTTGGAACTTGCACACCTTTGACTCAAGTGTTCCCAAGGAGGACCGGCCGTACGGCGGGTCCAGCGACGGTCGTAATATGTCGAATCGAATTCAGCGCCTCGCCGCGTTCGGACTGTGCCTCGCCCTCTCCGCGCCCGTCTTCGCGGCACCCTACACCGTCGAGCTCACGGGCGTCGGCGACGGCGCGAACAACGGGACCGACTACTACGGCCCCTACAACGGCACGATCACGAATTCGATGGGCCAGGTCATCTACTCCGGCTACGTGATCTGCGACGATTTTCTCGCCAACACCTCGGTGGGCGTTCCCTGGCAGGCGACTGCGACCAATGCGGGGAGCCTCAATGGCACCGAGAAGTTCGCCGGCGAAACCTACCTCTTCGGCGGCACGCTCTATGGCACGGCGCAGATGTACGACGCGGCCTCGTTCCTCGCGAATGAGCTCCTCGCGCCCGCCAATGTGACCAACTCCACCGCGCAGGGCGATCTGTCCTTCGCCATCTGGGACATCTTCGACGGCACGCAGGCGACGCTCGGCTCGGCCACCTACGTGGACCTGGGCGCCGCGTTCGCGGCCGTGGGGTCCGGGTTCGTGGGCGACAGTGTCGAGGTGTACACGCCGAGCCCGCTCACTGCGTCCCAGGAGATCCTGGTGCCGATTCCGCCTACGGTGCCGACCGTGGCGGAGCCCTCGAGCGGTGCGCTCTGTGCGCTCGGGCTCGGACTCGTCGTCCTCGGCCTACGGCGTCGCCGGGCGCCTGCGGTTTAAGGCCCGACGATCTTGTTGCGGATCGCGTAGCGCACGAGCTCGGCCAGCGAGTCGAGGCCGAGCTTGTTCATGATGTTGCCGCGGTGCGTCTCCACGGTCTTCACGCTCAACTCCAGAATGCGCGCGACATCCTTGTTGCTCTGACCCTCCGCGAGCAGCTGCACGATCTCGCGCTCGCGCGGCGACAGGCGCTGCTCGCCGGCGCGCTCCTCGACCCGTCCCCCGCGCAGGTACCCCTCGAGCACCAGCCGGCCGACGCTCGAGGTGAAGAATGACCGGCCGGCGAGCAGCGCATCGATCGCGCGCACGAGCACGCCCCCCGCATCGGACTTGAGGACATAGCCCGTCGCGCCCGCCTCGAGCACCTCGCGCACCAGCTGCTCGGATTCATGGGCGGTCACGATGAGGATGCGCGTCGCCGGAGCGAGCGCGCGGATCTGGCGCGCGGCGTCGAGACCGTTGAGCTCGGGCATCGTCAGGTCGAGGATCACGATGTGCGGATTGAGCTTGCGGGCGAGCTCGACGGCCTGGCGACCGTTCGCGGCCTCGGCGACCACGGTCCATTCCGGGCGGTCGGCGACCGCCGCCACGAGTCCGCGGCGGATGAGCTCGTGATCGTCGGCGATGAGGATCCGCACGCCCTCGGGGCTCACCTCACACCGCCTCTGCGCTGCGGTTTGACGTGGGCTCGGTGGGCTTGAGCCCGATCTCGGCATGGACGCGCGTGCCGCCGACACTGGAGTGGACGGTGAGCGTGCCTCCGAGCTGGCGCATCCGCTCGCGCAGGCCGGCGAGTCCGACGCCCGTCCTCGCGGTGGGCTCGCTCGAGCCGTCGGCGGCCGCGGCGAAGCCGCGCCCGGTATCCTCGACCTCCAGGACCACCGCAGCCGCATCGCGCCACAGCCGGATGGTGGCGGTCTGGCTCATCGAGTGGCGGTGCACATTCGTGAGCGCCTCCTGCGCGGCGCGAAAGAGCGCGAGCTCGTGCTCCCGCGGCAGCCGCGCCATCGAGGCGGGCAGATCGAGCTGGATCGTGAGCCCGCTGCGCTGCCTCAAGCCGTCCGCGAGCCAGCGCAGCGCGCTCACCAGGCCGATCTCATCGAGCAACGGCGGATGCAGCAAGTACGAGGCGGTGCGGATCTCGCTCGAGCACTGCCGCGCGAGCTGCGCGCACT
Source organism: Steroidobacteraceae bacterium (assembly GCA_035523875.1). Taxonomy (GTDB): domain Bacteria; phylum Pseudomonadota; class Gammaproteobacteria; order Steroidobacterales; family Steroidobacteraceae; genus JASHUC01. The sequence goes on along the minus strand of DATKPY010000008.1, from coordinate 13,062 downwards.
CCTCGAGGAGCGGCAGGACGGATGGCGCGCTCCCGGCTGCGATTCGCACGACGCGATCGAGCTTCATTTCGAGCGCAGCGAGCACCTGTCCGGTCGCATCGTGAAGATCACGGCCGATGCGCCGGCGTGCATCGTCCTGCAGCCGGATGAGCGCGCCCGCGAGCTCCTGCAGCTCCCGCACCATGCGCTCGCGCTCGGCATCGGCGCGTTTGCGCTCCGTGACATCGTGCAGCACGGCAAGCGTGAGGGTCCTCCCGCCGCTCTCGAGACTCGAGATGTCGACGGTGGCATGGAACGGCTCGCCGGTGTCGAGCCGCTGGTGCAGCCACTCGAAGCTCGCCGAGCCATGAGCGAGCGCGCTTGCGATCTGCTGGCCGGCATGCGCGAGCGAGGGCGTCCCGTCCGGCTGCGAGGCCGGGGAGAGGTCCCAGGGGGTGAGCCCGCGGAGCTCGCGCGGGTCGGCCACGCCGAACATCGAGGCGGAGGTGCGATTCGCATCGATGAAGCGCTCACCCTCGAGCACGAAGGCCCCGAAGGCGGCGTTGTCGAACAGCGTGCGGTAGTGCTGCTCGCGCTCGGCGAGCGCGTGCGTGAAGTGCTGTAGGAGCAGCGTCGCGACGCCCACGAGCGTCGTGAACGCGAGGGCCACCGCAAAGAGCTCGCGCGCCTGCTGATTCCAGCTCGCGAAGATCGCGGCCCGATCACGCACCGCGCCGACGAACATCGGATAGCCGGGAATGGATGCGACCGACGCACGGACGATGCGGCCGGTAAAGGGATTGAGCCCTTCGAGCATTCCGTGCGGCAGGTGCGCGAGCGCATCGCGAAAGATCGGCGTCGTGCCGATGCGGCGTCCCTGGTCATCCGGGGCGGATGCACGGCGCTCCGGCGCGGCCACGAGCGCAAGGGTCGCGCCGTCGGTGCCGAAGAGACCGACGCCGCTTTCGGAGGCGGGTTGGCGGTACACCTCGGCGAGCGCATCGAAGGAAAAGAGTGCGCCCGCCCAGCCGCTCGCCGAGGCGCCCTGCCGCACCCAGCGAGCGACCGGGACCAGGCGCTTGCGCGGATGGTCGGGATCGGCGACGGGGGCTCCGACCCAGACCGCCGCGCGCGCAGGCGGATTCGCGGGCAGCCGCCAGTCGGCGGGCGGTGCGCCCGCGATCCACCGGCCGCTGCGCGCGATCAGGCCGAAGCGGTTGGGTGTCGCGATGAACAGTGCGCGCACGTAGTCCCCGCCGGTCAGCATGTGCGCGAGCGTGCTCGAGAGCTGCGCGTCGCTCGCGCGTGCGATTCCGCCCTGCGTGTCGAGCTCGTTCACCGCGGCGACGGCCGCTCCGACGCCGTCGCCCAGCATGGCCTGGATCTCGGCGACGAGCGTGCGCGAGACGCTCTGCAGCCGCGCATCCTCGGAGGCGCGGGTGGAGCGGTAGTCGCGCAGGGCGTGCAGACCCGAGTACGTCCACACCGCAGCGCAGAGTACGAGCGCGTAGACCCACAGCATGGGTGTGATCAGCCCGCGCCGCACGCGCCCCTGGGTGTCCGAGAAGAAGCCGCCGTGTGGCCTCATGCCGGGTCTCCCCCGACGGCCGTCGCATCCGCAGCGAAATCGAGCGGATCGTTTGGTTCCGGTACCCGCCTGGGCGGGGCGACGAGGAGCGCATGCGGGGCTGAGGACTCGCCCGCGCGCCGATGCCGCAGAGCCGCCTCGAGCTCGGCCGCGGGCAGCGGCGGGGCGTGCAGGAATCCCTGCACGCAGTCGCACGCGAGCCGACGCAGCAGATCGAGCTGCGCCGGGGTCTCGACGCCCTCGGCGACGGTGCGCAGGCCGAATGCGGCTGCGAGCCCGATGATGCTGCGCGTGAGCGTGAGGCTCGCTGCGTGGTGGGGCAGGCCATGAATGAAGCTGCGGTCAATCTTGAGCACATCGACCGGCAGCCGGGAGAGGAGCCCGAGCGAGGAGTAGCCGGTGCCGAAGTCATCGAGGGCGATGCGCACGCCGGCCGCCCGCAGGGTCTCGAGCCGGCGCTCCGCGCCCGAGAGATCCTGCATGAGCATCGACTCTGTGATCTCGAGGTCGATGCCGTTGGTGAGAGGGCTCGTGAGCTCGCGCGAGAGCAGCTCGAGGAGCTCCTCGATGAAGGAGCGCCGGCGGATCTGGACCGCCGAGACGTTGACCGCCACGCGCAGCGGGCCGAAGCCCATCGCGCGCCAGCGCTCGCAGTCGCGCGCGGCGCGCTCGAGCGCCCAGGCGCCCACCGTGACGATCAGACCCGAGGACTCGAGGATCGGCAGGAAGCGCTTCGGCAGCACGAGCCCTTGCTCCGGGTCCCGCCAGCGCAGCAGCGCTTCGACCGACTCGATGCGCCCGGAGGCGATGGCGAGCACCGGCTGATAATGCAGCTCGAACTCCTCGCGATCGATCGCCTCGCGCAGCTTCTGCTCGAGCGCGAGCCGCTCGACGATCTCGCTGCGGATCGAGAGCTTGTAGTGCAGGTAGCGCTCGCCCACCTCTTTGGCGTGCTTGAGCGCGGCCTCCGCATTCTGCGTGAGCGTCGCGGCGTTCACGCCGTCGGCCGGGTAGCGCGCGACGCCGGAGCGGCACGATACCCGCACCGTTTGGTTGGGCACCTCGTAGGGGCGGCTGAATACCGTCTCTTCCAGCAGTGACGCGACGCTCTCCTCGGTGGACTCGAGGTCGAGCTCGGCCAGGAGGAATGTGCCCGCCCCGACGTAGCCGACGCGCTTCTCATCGCCCGCAAAGTCGCGCAGCCGCTCCGCGACCTGGCGCAGCAGCGCATCGCCGACGTGGCGGCCGAACATGTCGTTGATGTCGTGCAGGTGATGGACATCGAGCGCGACGATCGCGGGACTCTGGGGCCCCAGCGCGACGCGGCTCAAGAGCTCATCGACGCGGGCGCAGAAGATAGCGCGGTTCGCAAGTCCCGTGGTCGAGTCGTAGCTCGCAAGGTACGCGGCGGCGTCCTCGCGCCGCAAGCTTTCGAGCGCGTGCGTGAGCGTCGCGGCGATATCCTCGAGCAGGCGCAGCTCCTCCTCGCGAATGGGCAGCGGATCGCGTGAGCTCAGCGTGACCGCGGCGGCGCGAGCCCCGTCGATGGACAGCGGCAGGGCCACGAGCGATCGCACACCCTCGGCGAGCAGCTGCGCGCGGTTGAGAATCGGGACCTCGCTCAAGCTCACGTCGCGGCACACGGTCACCTCCCCGGTCCGCAACGCGCGTCCGGTGAGGCTCGTATCGGGCTCGCTCCCGTCGCTGATTTCCAGGCGCAGCGGGTGCGGCGGGGCGCGCTGCGCGCTCGACTGGAATGCGTAGCCGGCGCTGCGCCCGTCGGGCGCGACGATCCACAGGGTCGCCTGGTCGTAGCGCCCGAGGTCGATCGCGATTCGGCACACTTCGCTCAGCAGCTCGTCGCGGTCGCGGATGCGCAGCACGGCCGCGCTGATGCTGCTCTGCATTCTGAGAAGCCGCGTCAGGTTGAGGATCGCCTGCTGCTGGTGCCAGTGCTCGGCACGGGTCCTCAGGGCGGCGATGCCGTAGGCCACCTCGTCGGCGAGCTCCTGAATGAGCGCGACCTCGGGTCCGTCGAAGGCGTCCGCGCGCCGCGAGCAGATCTCGAGCACGCCCAGGCAATCGCCCGAGGCGAGGAGCGGGACGGCGAGCACGGCCTCGAAGCCGCGCCGCTGCGCCGCGCCACGCCAGCTGCCGGAGTCCTCGGCCGGCGTGCCGGCGACGCACAGCCCATGCGCCGCGCGGTCGCAAACGGCGCGGATCGCGGGCAGATCGTCGGAGCCGAGCGCCGCCTCGAACTCGGGGGCTTGGAGATACCCGGAGCCATCGCCCGCGTGCGCGATCGGCGTGAGCGCCCGCGAGAGACTGCCCGCGGGATAGCCAATCCACGCGAGCGTGTAGCCTCCGAGCTGCACCAGTGCCGCGCAGATCCCATCGAGAAGCGCCGTTTCGCTCAACGAGCGGATGATGATCCGATGGCAGGCGGTGAGCATCCGCAGCTGGCGGCCGGAGTTGCGCTCGCTCTGGATCACGTGGGCTCCCTAGGGCTCACTCGGCCCCCGGCCCACCTGCGGTGGATCGCGGGCGCCATCCTTGGCGAGCGCAGGCAGATCGATCCGCACGGTCGTCGGGCCGCGCGGCTTCCCATCGAGGGACATGCGCCCGGCGTGTGCGCGCACGATGCCGCGCACGAGGCGCAACCCGAGGCCCACGCTCGCCGGCGCCGAGGCGGGCTCGCGGAGCCAGCGCATCACGTCGTAGAGCGACGCCGCATCCATTCCCTCGCCGTTGTCTGCGACGGTCAGACGCACGAAATCGGCGATGCCGATGACCCCGATCTCCACCGCGCCATGCGGCTGGCGCACTGCGCGCGCGGCGTTGATGACGAGGTGCAGCAGCATGCGCTCGATCGAGGCGCGATCGACGAAGACGAGCGGAGCGTCCGGATCGACCGACAGACGCAGCTCCGCGCGCGGGGAGATCGCCTCGCGCAGCTGCGGATACGCATTGCGCGCGATCTCCCCCAAGGAGACCACGCGCCGCTCGAATCGTCCGCTGCCGAATGTTGACTTCTGCACTGATCGCCCTCGAATGCGCTCCCCTCGAGTCGGAGGAGGCGCCGCACTCTAGGGCGGTGGGGCCCAGGCCGGTATCGAGAGAACCCCCGAGCGGGTAGGGGGAGACTGTGTAGGCCGGGTGAACGTTTATGTCGCATCGTCAGAGCCGAGACGGCTCGGGGCGGCGACCGCCTCGCTCGGCCCACCTTGATTTGTGATGCCATCAGGCTTCCAATTCATGACACATGTTCACCTCGGCTTTTCGCGATGGTTGATACCGATGAGTCTGTGACGGCCGAGCTCGATCAGGCAGCGCACCGGCTTGAACTCGCCGTGGCGGCAAACCCCCACGACGGCGCAGCGCATCGTGAGCACGGCGACACGCTGCGCAGACTCGGGCGGTTCGAGCAGGCGCTCACGAGCTACGAGCGTGCGCTCACGATCGACCCGGATGATCTGGAGGCGCACAACGGCCGCGGCGCGGCGCTGCGCAACCTCATGCGGCTCGATGAGGCGCTCGCAAGCTTCGAGCGGGCGCTGCAGATCTGCGCAGATCATGCCGAGGCGCACTTTAACTGCGGCGTGGCGCTGCAGTTTCTCGGACGCCTCGAGGAGGCGTTGAGACGGTACGAGCGGGCGCTGCAGGTCGCACCGGATCTGGCCGAGGCCTACTACAACCGCGGCATCGCGCTGCAGGAGCTCAAGCGCTTCGCCGCGGCGCTTGATTGCTACGCCCAGGCGATCAACGTGCGGCCGGCCTATGCGGATGCCTACATCAATCGCGCGAATCTGCTCTCGCAGCTCGGACGGCTCGCCGAGGCGCTTGAGGATCTCGAGCGCGCCCGGAGCCTGAAGCCAAACTCCCCCGAGCTCCACATCAATCTCGGCAACGTACTGCGGCGTCTCGGGCGCTGCGAGGAGGCGCTCGAGACTTGCGAACGAGCGGTCGAGCTGCGCCCGCAATCCCCCGAGGCGCATCTCAATCTCGGCGCCGTGCTGTACGACCTCAATGAGCCGCACGCGGCCGTGCAGAGCTATCACCGCGCGCTCCTCGTGCGGCCGGATTTTGCAGGGGCGCATCAGAATCGGGCCTATGCGTGGTTGCTCGCCGGGGACTTCGAGCGCGGCTGGGCGGGCCACGAGTGGCGTTGGAAGAACGCGAATGACCCGCTCTGGCACGAGCGCCAGCGCTTCGCTCAGCCGCCGTGGCTCGGCGCTGAGCCGCTCGCGGGCAAGCGCATCGTGATTCACGCCGAGCAGGGCTTCGGGGACACGCTCCAGTTCTGTCGCTACGTGCGCTGGGTTGCGGACCTCGGTGCAACAGTCGTGCTCGAGGTGCCGGAGTTGCTCGCGCGCTTGCTCGCGAATCTCGATGGCGTATCGCAGCTCGTGGTGCGCGGCGAGCCGCTGCCGGCGTTCGACCTTCACTGTCCGCTCATGAGCCTGCCGCTCGCCTTCGGCACGCGGCTCACCACGGTGCCGGCACGCGTGCCGTACCTGAAGAGCGATGCGGCAAAGGTGAGCGACTGGAAGCAGAGGCTGGGCGAGCACCGCCGGCCAAGAGTCGGACTGGTCTGGTCGGGGGGCTTCAGGCCGGACCAACCGGAGCTCTGGAGCCTCAATGAGCGCAGGAATATTCCGCTCGCCCGGCTCGCAGCGCTGCGCCACTGCGAAGTCGAGTTCTTCGCCCTGCAGAAGGGGCCGGATGCTCAAGCGGAGCTCGCGCAGCTCCTCGCGCGCGGTTGGGACGGTCCCCCGATCCGCGACGTCGCCGATGAGCTGGGCGACTTCTCGGACACAGCGGCGCTCATGGACAATCTCGATCTCATCATCTCGGTCGACACCTCGACGGTCCACTTGGCCGGTGCGCTCGGCAGGCCGGTTTGGCTCCTCAACCGCTTCGACACCTGCTGGCGTTGGCTCCTGCGTCGCACCGACAGCCCCTGGTATCCAACGCTCACAATCTATCGCCAGGAGCGTGCGGGGGAATGGGACAGCGTGGTCGAGCGAGTCCGCAGCGACCTCTCGCGGTGGGCGGCTTAAGCGGGCGTTACGCACACTTCTTTGCATGGCAGTACGGCTCGCGCTCAGGTTAAGATGAGGCGCGAACGGAAGTAGGGGGTCTACACGTTGCACGCGATCAAGTGCGGGCTGGTCGGCGCGACCGCGCTCGCGATCATGAGCTTTGGGCAGGCGCGAACGTGCTTCGCGCAAGCGAGTTCCGCGCAGGCGAGCTCGGCGCAAGAGACCTCGGAGGAGTCGGCGGTCGAGAAGGACCAGGAAATCCGCGAGCTGCGCGACCAGTTGGATGCGTTGCAGCGCCGCCTCGATGCGCAGATCGAGGCGCTCGATCAACTGAAATCGGAGCTCGAGGCGGCGAAGGCGCAGGCCGCCGCGGCCCAGGCGCAAGCGGCCACGATCCCCGCGCAGGTGAAACGAGCGGTCGCGGCGACGAAGCCGCAGGGCGAGGGGCTCCATTATAAAGGAGTGACGATCAGCTTCGGTGGCTTCCTCGCCGCCGAGTACGTGCGTCGCTCGATCGATACCGCAAACGACATCGCCACCGCGTACAACGGCGACTACTTCGGCAACGATCCCCTGGCGCACAACTCGCAGAGCCTGTTCAGCGCGCGACAGAGCAGCCTCTCGGCGCTCGTTGCGGGCGATCCCGGGCCGCAAACCCACATCCGTGCGTTCGGGCAAATCGACTTTCAGGGCGCCGCGCAGACGGCGAACTCGGTGGAGGACTATTCCTACAACCCCCGGCTCATGCAGCTCTACGGTGCCGTCGATTGGGACGAACTGCATCTGCACCTGCTCGCGGGCCAGGCTTGGTCGCTGGTGACGCTCAATGCGAGCGGCATCACTCCGGAGACGGTCGTCATTCCCCCGACGATCGATGGTCAGTACATGCCGGGGTTCGATTGGGCGCGTCAGCCGCAGGTTCGCCTGACGCAGGACATCGATCGGCAGTTCTGGCTCGCCCTGTCGCTCGAGAATCCGCAGACGACCTTCTACACCGGCGCGAATCCGCTGCCCGCGGGAGTCGATGTCACCTACGAGACCCATGGCACGGGCCTCGGCTACAACAGCGAGAACACCCTCTCGCTCGACCACGTTCCCGACGCGGTGCTCAAGCTCGCCGATGACGTGACGTTCGGCAAGTGGACCGTGCACGCGGAGGGCTTTGGGCTGTATCGGCGCTTCTACGAGCAGCTCAACTACGCGAGCAAGAACGTCTCGGGCGAGGCTGCGGGCGGGGCGTTGATGATTCCGGTCGTGCCGCGGCGGCTCGATCTGCAACTCTCCGCCGTGGACGGCCGGGGCATCGGCCGCTACGGCAGCGCGCAGCTCCCCGATGTCACGTTCGATCCGAACGGGAACATCAAGCCGATTCGCGAGCTGATCGCGCTCGCGGGGGTGACGGTGCATCCCCAGCACAACTTGGACGTGTACGTGTTCGCGGGGGAGGAGCGCGCGAGCCGGCAGCAATTCAACTACACCGACACGAGCGGTGCGACTCCGAGCATCGTGCCCTACGGGTACGGGAATCTGCTCTACTCGAACGCCGGTTGCGCCGGCCAGGGGGAGCAGGCGCCGTGCGTCGGGAATCTGCGGCGCGTCGAGCAGGGTACGGTCGGGCTGTGGTACGAGCCCTACCGCGGAGATTTTGGCGCCGTGCGCTGGGGGCTGCAGTTCTCGCACACCGAATTCGACGCCTTCACCGGCGTGGGCGGTGCGCCCGTTGCCACACTGAACATGGTGTTCACGAGCTTTCGCTACTACCCCTTCGGCGAGTAAGCACCGCCCGCCCACCTGATGCCACTTCCGCGAGGGTGCGGCATCCATTTTTCTTGAGCCAGTTTCCCGTTGCTTTCCGCCTTCTACCACTTAAGGGGAAGGTGGGTGACGTGACGATCAGCTGGCGAGCTCGCTCGAGCGTGCGGTATCCGAGCCGATTCCGTTAGCGTGGCCCGAGATTATGGTAATTGGCGCTCTCTAAAGCAGGCGTCTTGCGCGCTGCCCTGCGCGACGCGCGGCTCCATCCGCAAGCCGCGAAACGAGACTCAAACATCCGCGCCGAAGGACTACACTAATCGGCAGCCGCGCTCCCAGGAGCGAGCGGCTGGCGAGGCGCGACGCTGTCGTATCGAGCGTTCGATCAAGGGGCGAACGCCGACGGCGATGAGAAGAAGTAGAACGTCGATGTTTCAAACAAAAGATGATGCGCGCGAGCGCCCCGGCGACGTGAGCCACGGGGCACCCGCGCCGCTGCGATCAAACATCAGCAAAGATATCTGAGGCTGGCTGCGGCCGGCGCGGGGACGATCGCCAAGGAGAGCCATGGCCAAGAAAGAGCGGCAGCGGGGTGGGGAGCGCGGTGGCGGGTCCCGCGCAGCACGCCCCGAGACGCACAATGAGGGTCCGCCCGCGGCGCCCTCGCTGAGACAAGTGATTGCGCGGCTCCTGCGCGGGGCAGGCGACCCGCCGCGCGCGCAGTCGCCCCGGCCGATCCTCGAGACCCTCGAGCCGCGGCTGCTGCTGTCGACGGCGCCGCTCCCGCAACCGACCTACGGGGCGACCCTTGCCTATACGGCGCCGTCGAATGCAACTGGGCCGCTCCATGCGACCCTGGAGGTGGTCGACACCGGAGCACCCAGTCCGACGCTCGAGCTCGTCTCCGGTAGCACCGTGCTCGCATCGCAGGTGCTCGACCAGAACGTGCAGGTCGCCATCACCGGTACGGGCCTCGGCGATCAGCTCACGCTCAATCTCAACTACAACAATCCCGCCGACACGTTCGCCGCTTACGCGATCGGGGTGGATTTCAACGCCGGTCAGGAGAGCGCTTCGAGTCCCGGGGAGTTTCTGATCGCGCCCTCGGGTTCTAAGGCGTACTCGCCGGCGGGCCTGTTCATCACGAGCACCGATCAAGTCTCGGTCTCAGGCGCGCTCACCGTGAGCGGCGGGCTCGATATCCAGGCGCAAAACCAGATCACGGTGCAGTCGGGCGCATCGATCACGGCGGACGACATCGTGCTCGACTCGCAGGTGGATGCGGGCGGTGCGCTGCAGGGCACCGACGCCAATGGCAATCCGCTCATTCTCGCCAACGCAATCACGGCAGTGGATCTGCTCGGGGCCACGATCTCGGGAGACAATATCGGGATCGATTCCGAATCGAACATCACCCTCGATAGCAGCTCCGCGGGCCTCTTCGGCGGGGCGCTGAAGCTCGGAGCGGTGGACGCCACGGCTTCGAGCGCCGTGGATCTGACCGGGGTGAATTCGATCGATGCGAGCGGCACGCTCTCGATCGAGGGTGGCGCGGATGTGACCACCACGCTTGCGAGCGCGCCGGACTCGACCAGCAACCAGACCGCACTCGATGCCGCGGTGGCGGTGACCACGATCGCGAGCTCAGCGAACGTCGCGATCGGCGGCTCCGCCACGCTCACTGCAGCAGGCGATCTGTCGATCGATTCGACCAATACGGTGAACGCGACGACGACGGCGGATGGCTCGGCGGGCGCCTCCTCGGGCACTGCCGCCGGCGCTGTGCTCGCCGTCACGACGGTGAGCGGCAACACCGAGACCGCCGTCTCCGGTACCTCCGCGTTGCACGGCGCGACGGTCGAGCTCCAGGCCTTGAGCAGCAAGACCATCGCGACGCACGCAATCTCGACTCAGGGCGGGGCGAGCGACGACGGCACGCCGAACGATACGCAGTCGAAGCAGGCGCTTTCGAGCAACGATGCGCAGACGAGCGACGGCGCGTTGAACGTCGCTGCGGCCGTTGCGGTGACGAACGTGAGCGGGTCGACCACCCTCGATGTGAGTACCGATGGAACGATCAGCTCGGCCGGCGCCGCAAGCCTCCTGAGCAGCGCCACGCTCGCGGGGCCGAGCGGCGGCGTCACGACCGTCGCGGACGGCTCGAACACAGCGAGCGGTGCGGTCGGGATCGGCGCGGCAGCGGCGATCAACACGTCCAACCTTTCGAGCCTCGCGGAGCTCACCGGTGCGACGAGCTTCAGTGCGACCGGCTTGACGGTGGAGGCGGATCTCACGAGCGCGCAGTTCGGCGCGCAGGCCACCTCCGGGGCCGGTGCGAGCGACGTTGGGGTTGCCGGTGCCCTCGCGATCAACGTTGGGGTGACGGAGGCGCAGGCGCTGATCGGGGGCACTGCGAGCATCACGCTCCTCAATGACACGCCGCTCACGCTCAAATCGCAAGACACCACCTCGGATGCCGCCACCGCTAACTCCAAGCTCGATGGTAGCGGCAACAGCGTCGGGGTCGGCGCATCAGTCGCCGTCAATGTGGCGACGACGACCTCGCAGGCGCTCGTCGCGGCGAACTCCGAGCTCACCGGCAGCGGCTCGGCGCTCACTGTCTCGGCCAATTCGAACAATACGGTGACCACGAGCGTTGCGGGGGGCGCGAGCGGCGGGACGGCGATCACGCCCGCGGCCGCGATCACCATCGCCAATCACGATACCGACGCGGAGATCGATTCGGGCTCGGCGCTGACGCTGCAATCGGTGACGGTGAGCGCGAATCACACCGGCAGCGCCGCGACGGCGGCCACGGGGGCTGCCTCGGGAAGCAATCTCAGCCTCGGGCTCGCGCTCGCCTTCGGCTCGGTGGTCGATACGACGAGCGCCATCCTGGGCCGCTCGCTCGCGCTCACCGGGGGTCTCAACGTGAGCGCGACGAGCACACAGAGCTCGAGCGCGAGCGCCAAAGCGAGCGCTGCGGGCGGAGACTCCGACGACGGCACCACCAACGACACCGATCAGAACGACAAGCAGAACACGGCACAGCGGAGCCTCGGCAACACCGTCGCTTCCGAGCATGGCGGCGCGACGAGTAGCGCGGCGGGAGCCACACCGAGCGCGAGCACGGCCAACAGCGCGGGATCCTCGAGCGGCTCCTCTTCGGTCAACGTCGCCGCCGCGCTGGCGGTGAACCTCGGCGTCACAAACACCTCCGCGAGCATTGCCCCGAACACCACGGTGGTCTCCGCGGGTGCGGTTGCGGTGGCCTCGGCGGCGGCGGACACGGTGACGGCGACGGCCGACGGGACGGCGGTCGGCAAGAGCAGCGGCAGCGGCTCTGGAAGCAGCGGCAGCAGCGGCAGCAGCGGAGTGGGGATCGGGGCTGCGGTGGCGATCAATGTCGGGGACATCCAGAACAGCGCCACGATCGGTGCGGGGGACGCAATCACCGGGGCTGGAATCAGTGTCACCGCGGGGCTGCCTGCCAGCCCGACTGTGGACACCGTGTCGGCCAATGCGACCTCCGGGGCCGGCGGCGGGAGCGTTGGGATCGCCGGGTCGCTCGCGATCAACTTGGGGCAGGTGGTCACCGACGCGAACGTCAGTCAGGGCGCCACGCTCACGAGCACCGGAACGAACGGGATCACGATCAAGGCGGTGAGCAACACCGCCGACACGGCCAATGCGCAGCCGATGAGCGCCACGGGGGCGAGCGGCAGCGTCGGGATCGGAGCCTCGGTTGCGATCAACGTGATCGACGAGACCACCGAGGCGTGGATCGGGGACGCGAGCACTCCATCGACTCAAGGAACGATCTCGAGCGGCGGCAACGTCAACATTACCGCCACCTCCACCAATGCGATCACCACCAGCGCCACGGGAGGTGCGGGCGGATCGGTGACGGTGGTGCCGGTGGCGGCGGTGACGGTGGCGAACCTCACGACCATAGCCGAGGTGCAGGGGACGGGGGCCTTCACGGCCGGCAATGTGACGATCGCTGCCACGCACACCGGCACGGCGACCACCACGGCGACGGGCAACACCAGCGCGAGCAGCGTGGGGATCGGGGCCTCGGTGTCGGTGGGGATCGTGGCGGATACGACCACGGCGAGTCTTGCGCGCAGTGCCGGGACTGCGGCCTCACCCCTGACGAGCCTCTCGGTCACCTCGGCGAGTCAGCAGGCGACCACTTCCACGGCAACCGCGAGCGTGAGCGGCGGACAGTCCGCGCCGGGGAGCGGTTCTGGGAGCGGTCAGAGCAACGGGGTCAACAACCAGATCGCCGGGGAGCGGGCGAGTGGGGACAGCACCGCGAGCAGTCGCTCCGGGGTGTCCACGAGCAGCGGCGCCGGGGCGACCCCGAGTGCCTCGACCTCCAACGGCTCCTCCTCGGGCTCCTCCTCGGTCGACGTCGCAGCCGCCGTGGCGGTGAATCTCACGCAGACCGATACCTCCGCGAGTATTGCCCCGAGCATCACGGTGGTCTCCAGCGGCGCGGTCGCGGTGGCCGCGACGGTGGCGGACACGGTGGCGGCGACGGCCGACGGGACGGCGGTTGGCAAGAGCAGCGGGAGCGGCTCCGGAAGTGGCAGTGGAAGCAGCAGCAGTGGCAGCAGCAGCAGCGGAGTGGGGATCGGGGCTGCGGTGGCGATCAACGTCGGGGACGTGATCGACAGCGCCACGATCGGAGCCGGG
>DATKPY010000007.1:0-63847 GCA_035523875.1 Steroidobacteraceae bacterium | reverse complement strand
CGAGTGCGCCGGCGTAGAGCGCAACGAGCTTGTGCCAGGCACGCTCCGCATCGGGCTTGTTGTAGATCGGTTTGCCGTTCTGCAGCGGCATGTCCGCCACGCACCAGCCGTGAATCGTCCCCGGATACACCTCCACCTCCGCCGGCACGTGCGCGGCAGCGAATGCCTCGCGCAGCTTGTCCTTCGCATCCGGTTGGCGCGCATCGTCACTCGCCGCGATCGCGAAGTACATGCGCGCCCGGATCTTCGGCGCAAGCAGATGCGGGCTGTTCGGCTTGTCGGTGACGAGTCCGCCGCCGTGGAACGAGCCGCCGGCTCCGATGCGGTCGGGCACCTGGGCGGCGGTGCGGACCACGAGCGGGCCGCCCATGCAGTAGCCCTGGGTACCGATCTTCTTCCCCGTGTCGACCTGGCGCTGCGCATCGAGGAACGCCACGTATGCATCGGCGTCGCGCTCGATCGCGCCGGGCGCATTCATCGGTCCGGTCCACGCCTGGATCCGCGCGCGATCGGCGGGATTCTGGAAATTGAAGCTCGGCACGTCGGTGATCACCGGCGCCTTCGCGGTGCGATAGAACGGGTTCGGCACCAGCACTGAGTAACCGTGCGCCGCAAGGCGCTTGCCCATGGCACGGAACACGGGACGGAGTCCGAATATGTCGGTCCAGATGATGACGCCCGCGTGCGCGCCGCTCGCCGGGTGGATGAATGCCGCGTCGCATACGCCGTCGCTCGTTTTCACCTCCACGTCGCGCTCGACCACGCGACGGGACGCTGCTGCGGCCCGGCCGCTGGCGGCGGCAATTCCGATCGCCGCGGAGACGGCGACGAAGTCGCGGCGCGACGGGTCCGCGGGTTGCTTCCGCTCGCTCTCGGGGCGTTTCTTTTCGCGGGTCATGGCTTGATCCTCCGTCAGTTCCACTGCCACTCGCGGCGCATGAGGAGAGCCCCGAGCGCACAGGCGAGCGCGGGCACGCTCAGCATCGCGAGAATATTCATCGCGGAGTAGCCGCGATCGATGGCCCAGCCGCCGGCAATGGGCGCAAGGAACGCGGCCACATTGCCCACCACGCCGGCCCAGCTCATTCCGGTCGCCTTGATCGCGGGCGGGTAATAGGCGGTCGAGAGCGCATTGAGCGACAGTTGCGTGCCGCTCGTCCCGCAGCCGATGAGGGCGACGGCGCCTAAGGCGAAAAGCGGCGAGGCGCCGCGAAACAGCGCAAAGCAGATCGCCGCGGTCATGAATGCGGCGAGCAGCGCCGGGCGCGTCTTGCCGCGGCTCACGAACAACGACAGCACGAGGCCGCCGACGACACCCCCCGCCTGCAGGAGCGCCGCGCCGCGCTGAGCCGCCGGCAGCGGCCAGCCCGCGGAATTGAGAAGCGTTGGGAGCCAGCTGATGAGCACGTAGAGCACGAATAGGTTGGCCGCGACCAGAGCCCAGAGCACGAGCGTGCGCCGGGCGTAGGTCGAATCGAGCAGCTGCGCCACGGACCAGGCGCTGCGGGACGGGGCGAGCGCAGTCGCGGAGGGGCTCGCGAACGGACCTGCTCCGTCCACATCCGGCGCGATGCGCGCCAGGATGAGCGGGATACGCGGATCATGCGGGCGGCGCACGAGGAGGAACTTGAGCGACTCGGGCGCCAAGGCGAAGATCAGGAAGCCGATGAGGAGCGGGATCGCTCCCCCGAACCAGAATGCGCCGCGCCATCCCCAGTGCGCGAAGATCAACGGAGCGATCATGCCGGCTGAGAACGCACCGATGCCGATCGCGGCGTTGAGGGCGACCAGCACCGTCGCTCGAGCGCGCAGCGGCACGTACTCCGCGGTCCAGGCGTTGCAGTTCGGGATGCTGATACCGAGCCCGACGCCGGTGAGCAGCCGCCACAGGACGAATTCGAGCGGACTCGATGCCGTGGCCGTGAGCAGCGTCGCGAGGCCGATGAGCGTCATCGCTCCGACCAGCATCGTGCGGCGGCCAAAGCGGTCCCCGAGCGGCGCAATGAACGCACCGGCGATGCTCATCCCGAGCACGGCAGCCGACAGTGCATAGGTGAAATGCACCGGCGCGAGCATCCACTCGCGTCCCACTGCGGGAACGGCGAGCGCGATCACCTGGATGTCGTAGCCGTCCACGAGCAGAATGCACCCGCTCAGGATCGCGACCAGCCCCTGGAGCGGCGTGATCGCGCGCTCGTCGAGGACGCGCGTGAGATCGATCGCGGGCTGCGCGGCGGCCGCCATGAGTGACTTCATCTCCGGAGGTGACTGCGGCCGCTAGCTTACCAACCCAACGACGGCGGCGGTCCAACAATTGTCGAGCGTTCCGCCGATCAGGCACCGCAGTCCGAGGCGGGCAAGTTCCGCGCGGCCCAAGGTTTGAAGCTTCTCGACTATGCGTCGGTTGTGGACGCCGCGGATGCCGCTACGGTGGGGGTAGCTCCTCGCTCCGCACGGCGGGGAGCGCAGTATGCGCGGGCGCGGCTGCGCGATGTTGCGCGGACAGCCGGTTCATGAGCGGCAGCATCGCCGCCGCGATCGCGGTGCAACCGATGCCGGCGAAGCCGAGCTCGTTGAAGAGCCGCGTGTAGATCGGGAGCGAGACCAGTGGATCGGTCATGCTCGTCGGCACGTGCGCGAAGTTCGCGACCACGCTCCCGAGATACTGCGAGATGCCGGAGGCGACGAAGTAGGCACCCATCATGAATCCGCCCATACGCGCCGGAACGTAGCGCGCGATCATCGCAAGCCCAAGACCGCTCACCAGCAGCTCGCCCAGTGAATAGAGCCCGTAGCCCCAGACCATGATCCACGAGGACACCTGTCCGTGCACGGCCCAGCGCGCGCCGACACCATAGGTGAAATAGCCCGCAGCCACTGCGGCGAATCCCCAGGCGAACTTCGCCGCGACGGACGGATCCTTGCCGAAGCGTCCGAGGGAGTTGTAGATGAGCACCAGCACCGGGCTCAAGACCACGATCCAGATGGAGTTCAAGTTCTGGTACTGCTCGGGGATCCACGTGAAGAGGTGCCAGCCGAACAGCCGGAAGTCGAGATCCACGTTACGCTGAGCGAACAGATTGAGCGACGTGGACATCTGTTGGTAGAAAATAAAGAAGAAGATCGTCTGCACGACGAGGACCAGGGCCGCGATCAGGCCGGCACGCTCCTCGCGGCGGCTGCCGCGGATCAGGAAGAGGAAGATGCCGAGGATCACGATGCCGGCGGCATACACGCACACGCGCGCCACGGTCTCGCTCTGCAGGATGAGAATCGACACTCCCACGGTCGCAACGGCGCCCACGGCGACGGCTGCGGCGCGGGATAGGCTGACGCGCGCCTCATCGGGAGGGGAGCCGATGTGCGCGAGCGCGCGGCGCATGAGGAGGTAGTTCGCAAGCCCGAGCGCGAGACCGATCGAGCACACGCCGAAGGCGGTGTGCCAACCCGCCGTGTCGCCGTAGAGCGCGCCGACATAGTTACGCACCCACGGCGTGAGCGTCATGGAGAACATGGAGCCGATGTTGACGGCCATGTAGTAGAGCGTGAAGGCGCTGTCGATGCGGGTCTCGTCGCCTTCGTAGATCTTGCGGACGAGGTTGCCGGCATTCGCCTTGAACAGCCCGTTGCCGACGATGATCACGCCGAGGCCCGCGTAGAGCGCTTGGGAGCTGTTGACCGGCAGCCAAAGCAGCGCGTAGCCGACGCCGAGCACGACGGCGCCGGTCAGCATCGTGCGTCGCGTGCCGAGGAGCTTATCGCCGATCCATCCGCCGACCGCCGGGGTGGCGTAAATGAGGGCTGCCGCGGCCCCCCACACGAGATTGGCGTGGGTGTCTTCGAAGCCGAGCCTCTTGATCATGTAGGTGACCATCAGCAC
This sequence comes from Steroidobacteraceae bacterium, assembly GCA_035523875.1. Taxonomy (GTDB): domain Bacteria; phylum Pseudomonadota; class Gammaproteobacteria; order Steroidobacterales; family Steroidobacteraceae; genus JASHUC01. The sequence goes on along the minus strand of DATKPY010000007.1, from coordinate 59,967 downwards.
CTGCATGCCGTAGAAGCCAAAGCGCTCCCACATCTCGATCAGGAAGACGGCGCTGAAGGAGCGCCGCTGGGAGACGGGGCGCTCAGCCGGATGGGCCGAGATATCCAACGACCCGGTGCTCATGTCATGACCTCGTAGAAAGCGTGGTGCGCGCGGCTATCGCGGCGCCGGTGGTGGGCTCTTGGCCTGGTTGGCGCGCCAGATGAGATAGGCGCGAACCTCGTGAACCTCGGCGCGCGTCAAGCGACCCTTGAACGAGGCCATGCCGGAGGGCTGCAGCGCACCGCCCAGCACGATGGCGTCAAAGGCCTCGGAGCTCCCGAGCGCGCGCGAGTAGCGCAGGTCCGGAAAGACCTCGCGATTGGCCGCGATCGGCTCGTGGCACGTCGCGCAGTGGCCCGCGAATTGAACGTGACCCTGCTCGATCGTCGCCTGGGAGGCGGTCGAGGGCGGCGGATCGAGCACGGGAGGCGGCGGCGGCGGCGGTGCCGGCGGCAGCATGGCGTTGCCGCCGAGCTTGAAGACGAGCAGCCGCGACTGATTGCTGACGCCGTACGCGGCGAGCCCGTAGCCGACCTCCTCGGCGATGTACTGCACCCCGTCGCGCTCGAAGGTGGCGGGCGCGGCGACGACGCCCGTCTGCACCGGCATCGACCAGAGCGGCCTCCCATCGGTCGCGCGGTACGCGACGAACTCGCCGTCCGTCGTGCCCTGGAAGACGAGCCCTCCACCGGTGGTGAGGACGCCGGCGCCGATATGCCCAAGCAGTCCCGTCTGCCACACCGCGCGCTGCGCGACCGGATCCCATGCGACGAGCCGGCTGCGCGGACGCGACGGCGCCGCTCGCGCCCGGTCCGACGGCATCTGGAAGTCGAGCCCGATGTTCGCACCCATCGGTACGGGCGTGAAGTGGGCCGCGCTCTTCATGGTGCCGCTCGTCTCGATCGCGGAGAAGTAGACGAGCCCGGTCTGCGGATCATAGGAGAACGGATGCCAGGCGTGCGCGCCCTGCCCGCCCGGCTGCACGACAGCGACCTTGCCGGTCAGGTCGTAGCGGGCTTCGGGATTGAATATCGGACGGCCGGTCTCCGGATCGATGCCGCGCGCCCAGCTGACCGTGACGAACGGCTTCGCCGAGATGACGGTGCCGGTCGTCGCGTCGAGCACGTAGAAAAATCCGTTCTTCGAGGCCTGCATGAGCACGCGGCGTGCTCGGCCGTCGATCTTGAGCGTTGCCAGCATGAGCGGTGTGGTCGCGTCGTAGTCCCACTCGTCGCCCGGTGTCTCCTGGTAATGCCACACGTAGGCGCCGGTATCGGCGTTGACCGCGATGACCGAGGCGACGAAGAGATTGTCGCCGCCCCCGGAGCCGCGGTAGCGGCGATTCCACGGCGTTCCATTGCCCGTGCCGAAGTAGACAAGATTGAGGCCGGGGTCGTAGACGATGGCGTCCCAGACGGTGCCTCCTCCCCCGAGCTTCCAGAAATCGCCGTGCCAGGTGCGCGCCGCGGTCTTGAGAATCGGCCGCTCGAAGCCGTTCGCGGGATTACCGGGAACGGTATAGAAGCGCCAATCAAGGTGACCGGTCTCCGCATCGTAGGCGGAGATGTAGCCGCGCACCCCGAACTCGCCGCCGGAATTGCCGATGAGCACCCGCCCCTTGACGACGCGCGGCGCACCGGTGCTGGTGACCGGCTTGCTGTGGTCGATCGTGAGCACATGCCAGAGGACGTGGCCGTTGCGCGCATCGAGGGCAATGAGTCTGCCGTCGTACGTTGCGACGTAGATCCTGCCGTGCCAGGCGGCGAGGCCGCGGTTGACCACGTCGCAGCACCCGCGACCGGCGAATTCACCGGGCACCTTTGGATCGAAGGCCCACAGGAGCCGGCCGCTCTCCGCGTCGTAGGCCTTCACCTTGCTCCAGGCCGTGGAGACGTAGAGGACACCGTCGATCTCGAGCGGGGTCGCCTCCTGGCCGCGGTTGCTGTCGAAGTCGGCATACCACGCGAGACCGAGCTTACCGACGTTGTCGGTGTTGATCTGGGTGAGCGGGCTGAAGCGCTGCTCATCGTACGTGCGCCCGACCGCCATCCACTCGCCCGGCTCGGCATTGGCGTTGAGGAGCCGCACGGCATTCACGTTGGCCGGCAGCTCGGCGCCGGTGGTCGCTGCCCGCGCGGGGCCGCAGAGGCTCGCAATCGCGAGGACGGCGAGCGCGATGCTCGGCGTGGGAGCGTTGGATTGAACGGCCGCCCGTGCCTTCCCTATCGAGCTCATCCTCAACGCGCCTGCTTCGGGGGCCGTGGCAGAAGCTTCATCGTCTTGAGCTTTTCCATGTATTCCGGGTACATGGTCTCGGCGCCGCCGAGCGCCGCCTGGGGCGGTACGCCGTAGCGCGCGGCGAACTCGTAGAGAAACGGATTCTTGCCGGGCAGATACGCCGGAACGACCCCGGGCGGCCGATCCACCTCGTCCACGACCTCGCACGGCCAGGGCGCCATCTGCTGCTGCGGGTTGTAGAGAAAATCGACGGTGCGCACGAGCGGCTCGCTCAAGTAGACCGGGTCGTAGGTGACCACGGCGACCGTCAGATAGTCGCCGTGGCGCATGAGGTGAACGTCGGCCGTGCCGCGATCACTTCGCGGCACGCCGTTCAAGCCGAGCCAGTTCTCCTTGAGGTGCGTGGTGTTAATGACGAGCTGATCACCTTCCCAATGGCCGGTGGAGAAGCCCGCCCAGGTGTGGCGAGCATAATCCGGCGGGTGCGGGCGCCCATCCATCCAGATGGTCTGCTCGGCCCCATATGCCGACAGATGCGTGTGATAGGCAATCACGCGCTGCGTGGCGCGATCCACCTCCGTCCAAATCCTCAATGCCGAGGGTCCGCGCCAGCCGTAGTCCGAGCCATGCTGGCGGCATTGGTTCTCGGGCAGCTCGATGAGCTCGGCGCTCCAGCTCTCCACGCGCAGCAGCGCTGCTGCGTTGATCGGCAAGCCCATGTAGTCGCCGATCTCAGCCCCGAGGAAGCGCTCGCGCTGATCCTCATCGAAGATCGGAGAATAACTGCCGCTGGGATCGATCTGCGCATGCGCCACGCGAACGAACGAAACGAGCGACAACGCGGCGATCAGAGATGCGGCGGCCTCGGCCAGGGTGAGCTTGCGCATTCCACGCTCCCGGAAGCGGAACGAACGAGGATCGGACCCCCAAACGGTCCCGTTTTATCACAATGGGCGCCGCCGTGGACATGGCAACAGACTGCCGCCGCAGCGAGCCGCCCGCTCAAGGCGTCCAGCCCGTGCCGGCCCCGTACGGGAGCTTCGTCATGTCGGCCTCGATATCTCGGATCCGGCCGTTCTTGATCTCGAATGTCTCGGCAATGACGACGGAAAACGGTCGCAGCGCCGCCGCCGGCATGGGAACGGGCCCGACGCCGGGGACGTTCGCCGTCTTGACATTACCCTCGTGCTGGAACATCACGAATGCCATCACCACCCCCCGCGAGCGATCGACCACCTCGAACCGACGGTGATCGATGCGGGTGATGTAGCTGAACATCCGTGTGTCGAACGAGGCCCGGCAGCCGCTCGGCATCGCCCAGGTACGCCCGCCGCTCAACTTCATCGGCGGCCGCGTCGGCATCCCCGCCCCCGGGGGTCCGGCGGTCTGAATGCCGTTCTCGAAGCGCTGGCACTGATCACTGAACGGCACGATTTCCCCCGTACGCTGCTCGAGACCCTCGAAGTACAGATTCGCGATGCGCACCAGATCCTGCCGTGACTCACGCTCCGTGGGCGGGACGAGCTCCCGGAAGCCCGGCTGCACTTGCGTCGCATCGGTCTTGAGGAAGCTGCCCATGTCTCCGGCCCGCACCACGATCGTCTCGAGCTCGGAGACGCGGTCGCCCCGGAGCTTGAGCCGTGCCGCGAGCAGCGCCCCGGCACCGTTCTCCTCGATGGCGGCATAGAGCCCAACCTGCCCGGAATCGGGATCGGGGATGATGTGCCTGTACGCCTTGAGCCTGCTGATCGTCGTCCACAGACCCGCCCCCAGAGGCAGCGGGATCGTGTTCTCCGTGAAGCGCGCGTCCTTCGTGGTGGGCAGCTGCGCTGGATCGTGCGCGAGGAGCGCAGCGAGGTAGCGGTTGGCCAGGTCATCGAGGCACGCCTCGCCGCAGCTCGCGCGCGCCGCGATCGGTGCGCAGGCGAGCACGATGAGTGCGAGCCGCGCGCCGTGATGGGATGTGCTTCGCGTTTGGACCGGGATCTCCATGCGGTGCTCCTTCTGCGGCGTCCTACTTGGAGCGGCAGTTGCTGGGATTAGAATGACCGACTCTGGCTCGAAGGGGGCGAGCTTGGCAAGGCTCAGAACCAGTCCCGAGGCGCTCGGGCTCGAGCAGGATCCACTCGCCAATCCCTCCTGGCGACGCGGCGAGGTCATCGAGCAGCGGCCGGCCGCGCCGGTTTACCGCGTCACGGACATCGGCGTAGGCTACGTCGGCATCGTCACGATGCGCAGCGGCACCCGTGAAGTCATGGTGCGCGATCGGGAATCCCGGCGGGCTCGTGGCAATCGGTCTTTGGTGGAGATAAACCATGTGCGACAACGATACGTTCGACGACATGCTCGAGTACGAGCTCAGGACCGCTCGGGTATCGCGCCGGGGATTCGGTGCGCTCACGCTCGGTGCAAGCTTCGCCTCGCTCCTGCCGGCCGTAGCCGGCGCGGTCGAGGTCGCGGGATCCGACGTGGACGTAAAGACACCGGACGGCGTGTGTGATGCCTACTTCGTGCATCCCGTGCACGGCGCTCACCCCGGCGTCCTCATCTGGCCGGATATCTTTGGGCTCCGTCCCGCCTTCAAGCAGATGGCGACCCGGCTCGCGCAGTCCGGCTATGCCGTGCTCGTGGTCAATCCGTTCTATCGCACCAAGAAGGCGCCGACCGCGCCGGAGCACCCCGACTTCAGCGATCCGGCCACGCGCAATGCGCTGATCTCGCTCATGCGCTCGCTCACTCCGCAAACGGTCGTGACCGACGCGCACGCGTTCGTGCCCTGGCTCGATCGGCAGCGCTCCGTCGACAAGCACCGCTTGATGGCGACCACCGGCTACTGCATGGGTGGACCGTTCACGCTGCGAACGGCGGCGGCGTTTCCCGATCGCATCGGTGCCGGCGCATCGTTTCACGGGGCGAGTCTCGTCACGAACGGCCCGGACAGCCCGCACCTGCTCGTGCCGCGGATCAAAGCGCAGTTCCTGTTCGCGATCGCCGCGAGCGACGACATGCAGGACCCGAAAGCGAAGGACGTGCTGCGCGCGGCGTTCCGCGAGGCTCATCTGCATGCGGAAATCGAGGTATATGCCGGCACGAAGCACGGGTGGTGCCCGCCGGACACCGCCGTCTACAATCACGATCAGGCCGAGCGCGCCTGGAGCCGGATGCTCGTTTTGTTCAAACAGGCGCTCGCTTGAAAATCTCCTCGAGCTTCTCGAGGAGCCTCTGCTCGCGCTTTCCTTTGCGCTTCTGAGCGGGCCGCTTCGGCTCGAGGGTGAGGAGCGTCGCGGCTGCCCGAGGCATCGATGCTGCGATTCATTCCACTGATCTTCGCCAACCTGAGACGACGGAGGCTCCGCAGCCTGTTCACGCTCTTCTCGATCACGGTCGCCTTTCTCCTCTACAGCCTGCTCGCGGCGGTGAAGAACGGCTTCGAGGCGAACGTCGAGCTCGCCGGAGCCGACCGACTGATCACGATGGACAAGGTCTCGATCGTGCAGCCTTTGCCGCTCAGCTACGCCGCACGCATCGCCGCGGTGCCCGGCGTGACGCTCGTGACGCACGCGACGTGGTTCGGCGGGCGCTACCAGAACGACCGGTCGATGCTCATCACCTACCCGGTCGAGCCCGCATCCTACCTCGCGATGTACCCGGAGTACCTCCTGCCGGCCTCCGAGCGGGCCCGCTGGTTGCGCGATCGTCGCGGCGCGATCGTGGGGCGCGATCTCGCCCGGGCCTTCGGCTGGAAGATCGGCGATGAGATCCCGATCCGTTCCGAGTTCTACCACCGCCGTGACGGCAGCGATGCCTGGGACTTCATCGTCGACGGGATCTACGACAACAAGGATCCCTCGGGCGATGTGAGCAGCATCTTCTTCCACTACGATTACTTCGACGAGGCGCGCGTGGTCGACAAGGGAATGGTCGGCTGGTACATCGTGCGCATCGCGGACCCGCAGCGCGCCGCACGGATCGCGACCGATATCGACTCGCGCTTCGCCAATTCCTCGGCCGAGACGAAGACCGGGACCGAGAAGGCGTTCGTACAGGGCTTTGCGGCCCAGACCGGAGATATCGGCACGATCGTCACCTCGATCGGCATCGCAGTGTTCTTCACCATGCTGCTCGTGAGCGCCAACACGATGGCGCAGTCGGTACGCGAGCGCACGCACGAGCTCGCAGTGCTCAAGACGCTCGGCTTCGGCAATCCCGCCGTGCTCGCCCTCGTGCTGGGCGAATCGATTCTGCTCACCGTCGCAGGCGGAACGCTCGGCATGGCGATTGGGGTTGCAGTGGTCACCCGGATCGGCAACACGCTGCGCGAGTACCTCTCAGCCTTCCTCATTCCGCCGCGATCGCTCGCTCTCGGCGTGGCGCTCATGATCGCGCTCGGTCTCGCGGCCGGCTCGATGCCGGCGGCGCGAGCCGTACGCCTGCGGATCGCCGTGGCGCTGGCGCGCGGATAGGGCGGCGAGCGCGTGCGCACGCTCAACCAGATCGTCGCGGTGACCTTGATGAACGTGCGCGAGCTTCCGCAACGTGCGTCGGCCTCCGCCGTTGCGGTGATCGGCATCGCCGGGGTCGTGCTCATCATCGTCGCCGTGCTCTCGGTGAGCGAGGGGTTCCGCCGTACGCTCGAGCTCGCGGGCTCCGATCGCGTTGCCGTGGTGCTGCGCGGCGGCGCAACCGCGGAGATGGAGAGCAGTTTCAGCGAGGAGGAGGCGCAGATCATCGAGCAGGCTCCCGGGATCGCGCGCGGACCCGATGGACCGGTCGTCTCGGCGGAGCTGTTCACGACGGTCGACCAGCCGAAGCGCTCGACCGGCACGCCCGCGAATGCGCCGCTGCGGGGAATCGACCCTGCAGGCGTGCTCACCCGCGAGCACTTCCGCCTCACTGCCGGGCGCATGTTCACGCCTGGTCGCTACGAGGTGATCGTCGGGCGCGCCGCGGAGAGCTCACTCAGCGGACTTGCGATTGGACGAACGGCGAGGTGGGGCAACACCGAGTGGCGCGTGGTCGGCACGTTCTCGGATGGCGGGAGCGTTTCGGAGTCGGAGATCTGGACCGATGCGCGCGTACTCCAGGGTGCCTACGCGCGCGGCAATTCCTTCCAGACCGTGCGTGCGCTGCTCGTTGCGCCCGCGAGCTTCGCGGAATTTCGCGATCAACTCATTCGGGACCCGCGGCTCAGCGTCAATGTACTCACCGAGCGGCAGTTCTATGCGGCCCAGTCGCAGACCCTCGCCACGGTGGTGCGCAGCGCCGGATCGATCCTCGCGCTTCTGATGGGAGTCGGCGCGGTCTTCGGCGCACTCAATACCATGTACTCCGCCGTGGCCGCGCGCACCACCGAGATCGCGACGCTGCGCGCGCTCGGTTTCGGTGCGTGCGCGGTCGCCGTCTCGGTGATCGGCGAGGCACTGCTGCTCGCGCTCATCGGGGGCGCGCTCGGGGCGGCGGGCGCTTATCTCGCGTTCGACGGATTCCAGGCCTCGACGCTCAACTACGCGAGTTTCAGCCAGGTGAGCTTTGCATTCGCCGTCACTCCGGCGCTCATCGCGAGCGGAATCGGCTATGCGCTGCTGCTCGGCTTTTGCGGAGGACTTTTCCCCGCGGTGCATGCCGCGCGGATGCCGATCATCGCCGGGCTGCGCGAGGGGTAAGCAGGCGGCTCAACCGCGAAATACGGCGGAGCTCCCGGTGGAGCCACCGCGGATCGCGGCCGGGAGGAGCCCCGCGAGCAGATGCAGGATGAGCGGCAGCAGCACGAAATCGTCGAGCACGCCGAGCGCTGGAATCGCGAGATTGAAGGGGTCGAGCACGTAGAGCGCGAGCAGCAGCATGGCGGGCCACAGCCAGATGGGGCGCCGGGGGTGCCACAGCGCGAGCCACAGAACGCGCAGGTCTCGGCCTGCCAGACGCCAGAGCCTGATGAGGCGAATCATCGTGAGCGCTCCTTCTCCGCCGATTCCCGCAAGCGGCCATCATGATGTCCCTCGGCGTCCCGGTTCAAGCGGTTCGCTCGGCCTCACCCCTGGCGGATGGCTGATCCGTCCTCGAATGTCGCACGCCGAATCCTGCGCGGGTGACGCGGGTGGCCGGACACGCGGGCTCCGGATGGGCCACCCGCGCACCGGCTCATTCCTCGACCGTCACTGCGCACTCTTGCGACTCATGCCGCCATGTCCCGTCGCATTTGACGACGACCCCATGGATCGCCTGGGGTCCGAAATGGGTGCTCGCATGGGACCCGGCCGCAAACGACAGCGTGAAGTTCGAGAACTGAACGGACGCTGTCTCCGCGACGTTCGTGCTCGTCCCGCCGAGGATGCAGATCGTGACCGGCGAGGGGTTGCCGAAGGGCGGATTGCCGCCGTTTCCGGTGACGTACGCCGTACCGGTCACGGCAAATCCACCCGTGACCGCGGGACTGAATGTCGGACACATATCCATCCAGTCCGTGGGGCCATCGTGGACCACGCCGTCCGTGACGCTGATGTGGTGGGTGTGCGCGCCGAGCGTGCCGGGATCGAAGGTCGGATCGGCGTTCACCACCTCGCTGGTCTGCATCGTCATCTCCGCGGCGAAGGTCGCGGTGCGCCGCTCTTCGTTGAGCTCCAAGGCCCACTTACCGTGCATCTCGTACGGACCGCCCTTGATCGCGACGCCGTTGACGCTCGCGGGGGTGTAGTCGTTGAGCAGACCGCTGAAGTGCGCCGGCAGTGACAACAGACCTTCGGCCGCGGCACGCGTCACTCCGCCGGATGAGATCGCCGCGCACGCGAGTGCCGACGCTACCAGAACCGCTCCGGCGCGTGCGGCCCCCATCAACTCTTTGCTTCTCATGGGAAATTCTCCAGTTTCGTCGGTTCGCGCGCACCCCGGGGTGGGGCCCGCGCCCGAGCTCCGCTCGAGACTTCGGACGCGTTGAACCGCCGGGTCAAAGGGTAATGCGCCGAATACGTGTGGTTCCGCTAGATGCGGTCTATTGCCGTGCCCACCTCGCGGGCTAGAATCCTGCGGGTTGACTTGGGAGGCATCGGATCGAATCGAAGAATGCCATGGATGAGCCGCTTCCCCGAGCAGGGCAGGTCACCCGGGCAGCTCCGGAGCGACTGGATTCCTGGAAGGCCATCGCCGCCTATCTCAAGCGCGACGTGACCACCGCCCAGCGTTGGGAACGGCGCGAAAGCATGCCCGTCCACCGGCACGTACACGACAAGCGCGGCTCGGTTTACGCACTGGCTTCCGAGCTCGACGCCTGGCGCGCCGGCCGAAGCGCGGAGTCGAGTGAGCGTGCGAGTCAGGCACCTGCAGGTCCATTCCCCGATGGGACGCCGGCGGGCGTCGCTGCGGCCGGGGGCGCCGCGGGCATGGATGCTGTCGCTCGCACGCGGGTGGACGTACCCTGGTTGCGCGGCGTTCTCCTCCTCCTCGGGCTCACACTGCTCCTAGGGGCGCTGTGGGTCGCCCAGAACCCCCTTCATCTCCGTCCCGGGGGGCACCCGACCGCGCGCAAGATCAGCTCGCTCGCCGTCCTGCCTCTGAGGAATCTCTCCGGAGATCCGGCTCAGGAATACCTGGCGGATGGAATGACAGAGGCGCTGATCGGGCGCCTCGCGAACCTCCACGATCTGCGCGTCGTTTCGCACACGTCGGTCATGCGCTTCAAGAATCCGCAAATCTCGCTGCCCGAGATCGGCAGGATTCTCGGCGCGGATGCGATCGTCGAGGGATCGGTCACGCGAGCCGGCGATCGTGTTCGCGTGACAGCGCAGCTCGTGCGCGCGGCGAGCGATGAGCACTTCTGGTCCGCGACGTATGACCGCGAGCTCAAGGATGCGCTCAACCTCGAGAGCGACCTCGCGCAGACCATCGCCGAAAGAGTAGAAGTCACCGTCACCGGCGAGGAGCGCGAGCGGCTCGCGGCGTCGCGCACCGTGGCCCCGCAGGTCTACGAGAACTATCTGCACGGGCAGTTCGCGCTTCGTGAGAGCCGCGACAAGGACGGGCTCGACGCAAGCGTCGGCTATTTCGCGGGGGCGCTCCAGCTCGACCCGACGTTCGCGCCGGCCTATCTCGGACTGGCCAAGGCCTACACCTCGCTCGGCTTGGTTGCCGTGGGCGACCCGCCGAACGAAACTCGCCCGAGGGTCATCAGCGCAGCCCGCAAAGCGCTCGAGCTCGACCCGGATCTCGCCGAAGCCCACGTGCTGCTCGCGAATACCGAACAGGAGCAATGGCACTGGGCGCAAGCGCAGGCGGAGTACCGGCGCGCGCTCGATCTCACTCCGAACGATGCCGGCGCCCACGCCGAGTACGCCTTGTGGTTGCTCTGTCAGGGACGCACGGACGAGGCGGTGCGCTGGGTGCGACGCGGCCGCGAGCTCGATCCGCTGGCCGTTTCCGGCGGCGACGTCGCCTGGATCCTGTTTCAGTCCCGCCGCTACGAAGAGGCTGTAGCGGAGCTGCGCAGCGATCTGGCCGTGCGCCCCAATGACGTAGCGGCCCTGACGACACTCGGTTTCGTGCTGAGCGCGACGGACCATGCCCGCGAAGCGGTCCCGATACTCGAGAAGGTCCTGTCCCTGTCGAAGGGAAGCCCTGCCGCAACCGGGGTGTTGATCAGGGCTTATGCCCGCGCAGGACAGCGCGGCGATGCCGTGCGCCTACTGACGGCTCTCAAACGGCGTCGGGCGGCAGGCTACGTTCCCGCGGCCGCCTTCGTCAATGCCTACCTGGGGCTCGACGATCACGAGGCGGCATTCCAATGGCTCGAACACGCTTACGCCGAACAATCGAACATCCTGCAATTCCTCAAGGTACATCCGTACTTCGATCCGATCCGAGCCGATCCGCGGTTCGCGAATCTCGTGCGTCACGTGTGGAGCGATTCGCAATAGCCGAAGCGAGCGACTGCGATCGCGCGGTGCGCTTGGAACTTGCTGCGGAAACGTCGCGGGGTCGGCGCGGAGGAGATGAGGAGCGTCGAGGCCTCACCGAGTCCGATCCAGTTGTCCTCCGCGTCCGCGACGGCGATGACCACCGGGACATGTAGCGTGTGGCATCGTGAAGATCCTCCTGCGGCTACCGCTCCCAGGCCAGGCGCACACCGAGGCCCACAAACAGGCTGCCGACGGCGCGATCGACGAGCTTGCGAACGCTGGGATTGCGGCTGAAGAACGCCTGCAGTCGCGCCGCCCCGACCGCGAGGACGAGGCTCCAGATGAGTCCGGTCGCGATGAACGTGCCTCCGAGCGCGAGGAACGCGAGCGTCTTCGCGCCGCTCGTCGGCGCGATGAACTGAGGCAGGAAGGCGAGAAAGAAGAGCGCCACCTTCGGATTGAGCACGTTGGTCGCGATGCCCTGCGCAAACACGGCGCGAGCCCCGGCGGGAACCGGTCCACCGAGCGTCTGCGCGTTTCCGCCTTCCGAGCGCGCGAGCAGAAGCTTCACGCCGAGAAAGACCAGATATGCGCCACCCGCCAACTTCACCGCCGTGAAAGCGGCCGCCGAGGCCGCGAGAATGGCAGAGAGCCCCACTGCGGCGGCGAGCGTGTGGCAGACCGTTCCGGCCGCGATGCCGAATGCCGCGGCGACGCCGAACCGCCTACCGCCCGTGAGGCTGCGACCGATGATGAACAGGGTGTCCTGGCCGGGGGCGAGATTGAGCATCACGCCGGTGAGCAGGAACAGCAGGTAGCCGTGGATGCCGAGCACGTGCGGCCTCGATCCTAGAGATCCCTGCGAGCACCTCGGGCGTGCTCGACCAGTCGGCGCCGTCCTTGCGGGGAAACCTGCGACAGCGCATCGATCAGCGGGCTGTCGAACTGATCGAGGAACAGATTCGAGCTCATGCGCCAGGCAGCGAGCGCACGCGTCGCCGCCGCCCTGTCGAAGCGCTCGGCCTCGATCTGCCGGTCGAGCTCGCGCCGCGCATCGAGCAGCTGCTGCGCAGAGCCTGCAAAGCGCGGTTCGTCGCGACTGATCACCGCGCCGAAGGCGGCGGCATCGTGCGCCGACAGCTCCGCTCGCACGTTGCGCAGCACCCGCGCGATCAGTGTTCTCGGCACCGCGCGCGCCGTATGCGCGCGCCAGAGATGCCCGCCGATCACCGCGAGGAGGAACAAGTTGAGCACGATGGAGGTCGGAAGCGCGACGCTTCGCCATCGGCTCGGCAATTCGCGAGTCGAGCTGGTGGCCATATCACTCCGTAAGAACGTACACGGGAGTCGGCTGCACCCAGTTGAGAAGATTGGCGCTGCTCGAGGGCGACTCATATTGCATCCCGATGAGCACGCCCGTCGCCACGGCGAGCATACCGAGCATCGCAAGACCGAGCCAGCGCCGGCGGGAGAGGGGGTAACGCGGCGCGGACGCTGGCGGCCGATCTCGGCTGCTCGAGCGTGCGGTGCGCGCGGACACGGCCCCGCACACCCGCCAAGCGGCAGCCTCGAGCTCCCCCGCCTGCCAGAGGCGCGCATCTCCGCGCGCCGCCGCCGCCGCGATCGCCGCATCGAGCTCTCGCGCCGCAAGGAGCGAGGCGCGCGCATCCGGTGAGGTGTGAGCGAGCGATTGCGCCTCCGTGCGCACCGCCTCCGGCCAGCGTGCGAGGTCGCCTCCGTACACCGCGAGCAGTTTCCTGAATTGCTTAGCTGTCATCCGGGCACTCTCCGCTCGAAGTGCACTCAACTGAGCAATCAGAGACACGCATCCGCTCGCGCAGATGCTCACGTGCGCGGGCGAGAAGCCGCTCGACCGCCTTCACGGTGGTGCCGAGGGCGTGGGCGGCGTCGGTGGCGGAGAGATTCTCTTCGTAGACCAGCATGATCGCGGCACGCTGCCGCACGGGCAGCTCCGCGAGCGCGCGGGAAAGACCGCACTCGAGCTGCTCCCCCTCCAGCACCTCGTACGCCCCATCGGCCGGATCGGCGGCATCGAAATCTGCCGGCAGTGCCGCGTCATGCGGTCGGCGGAAGTGATCGGTGCACAGATTGGCGACGATACGGTAGAGCCAGGTCGTGAAGCGGCCGCGACGCGGATCGAACCGGGGGGCACTCTCCCAAGCGCGCGACAGTGCTTCCTGCGCGATGTCCTCGGCTTCTCCGGCATCGCCGAGCAGACGCGCGGCGACACGCAGCGTGTAGGCCGCGTACCGCCCCACGATCTGATCGAATGCGCGCCGATCACCCCTCCCCGCCCAGGCCATGAGGTCGGCGTCGGTAGCCTCAACATAGCCGCGCTCCGGGGGGCCGGGACCCGTACCCGCTCGCGTCCGCTCACGCATGTTTGGAGCTCGAGTCCTTTCTCAGGCACATCGCACGGTGCCATAGGCGCCTCAGTCGACTCCCGCCGCACTCGCCTCCGGCGCCCCAAAGAGCCGCTGCCAGCGCTCACGCCAGGTTCGCGCCAAGAGCGCGTCGCGCGCCATCGCAACCCACTCGTGAGATACGAGTGTGAGCGGGTTCAGGCTGCCGATCGGATGCGCGAGGCCGTAGCGGATGCGTACCGATGGCAGTTCCTCGGCGAACGTACCGAAAATCCGGTCCCAGAGGATGAGGATGCCACCGAAATTGCGGTCGATGTATTCGGGATTCGACGCGTGATGGACGCGATGGTGCGATGGCGTGTTGAGCAGCCACTCGAGCGGACCGAGTCGGCCGATCAACTCCGTGTGGAGCCAGAACTGGTAGAAGAGATTGACCGCGAGCATGCCGCTCACCGCGAGCGGATCGAGCCCGAGCAGATAGAGCGGTACGTAGAAGAGCCAGCTGCCCGAGAGCAGCTCGGTTGCACCGAGGCGGAAGGCGCTCGCAAGGTGCAGGTGCTCGGGCGTGTGATGCACGATGTGGGAGGCCCACATCCAACGGATGCGATGTGCGGAGCGATGCATCCAGTAATAGGCCAAGTCCACGGCGAAGAACAGCGCCGCGAGACCTCCGAGTCCATGCACGGGCACCGTCGCGATGCGGTGGGACCACAAGATGAGCGCCACGGGAGCAACGATGAACGGTCGCAGCACCCGCATCGGCAGACGCAGCAGGAAGCTGCCGAAGCTCGTGACCATCTCCCGCCAGGGGTAGTCGCGGCGCCGGACGGCGAGAAACACGAAGACCTCGAACGCGATCGCACCGAGGACGAAGGGCAGGCGCCAGAAGCTGTGCAGGTGGTGATGGAAGTGCATTTGCGGTTCCCGCCCCTCGCGACGCCTTGCGAATCGACCGTGATACGGCGCCGGGTCGCAAATCCCCCGCCGCGGCTGCCACCCCGGAGCCTGAGCGCGGCGGGGGGGCGTTGAGAATGCAACGGGTTTGCAGCGGACACCTCGAGCCATCAAAATGTCCGCATTCGCCAATAGGGGGGGCTTCGGCGTCGTGCATAGATCGACACTGCCGGAGGAGCGCTTGATCGGTCTGCTCGCCGCTGCCTGGCTCGCAGGCGCGCCGTTGCTCGCGTCGGCGCAGAACGGGGCGTCCCCGGCAGCCACCGCGGCGGCCCCGGGGGCCGGGGGGGCGGCCGCGCTCCAGGCGGCGCGCGACAAGCGCAATCAGGAGGATGCCGCCGAATGGAACCGCAATCCTGCGCCGAAGGATCCGCGGGATTTCTCGGGCGTGTGGTGGACGCGCGGCTATGACCGCACCTACCGTCCCGTCACGAATCCGCCGCTGCCGCCGTCGCAGTCGGCCAAGCTGCTGCCGCTCACCCCGCTCGAGGCGGCGAGCCGCGCGCACCACCTCGAAATGGAGAAGCTCGGTACGCCGATCGCCGATGCACCGACACGCTGCTTTCCCCACGGCGTGCCGCGGATCATGGCCTCGCCGTACCCGATCCAGTTCGTCTACTCGCCTGGTCTCATCACGATCCTGCACGAGGTGGCGCACAACGTGCGGTTCATCCACATGGACGACAGGCCGCCACCGCCCGATACCCCGCGCACGTTCCTCGGCTACTCCGTGGGCCACTGGGAGGGGAACACGCTCGTAGTGGTGACCGACCACTTCAACGCTCGCACGCAGATCGACGAGGAGTCGCTCTCGCACGGCCTGAAGCTCAAGGTCACGGAGCGGTTCACGAAATTCATGAACAAATGGGGCGGTGTGGAGCTGCGCGACCTGATCACGATCGAGGATCCGGATCACTACACCCGACCGTGGACCGCGGAGCGGCTGTACCCCTGGCGCGGCGATGTGCGCATCGAGGAGTACTCGTGCGAGGAGAACAATCGCAACGCCCCGGAGAACGGCGTGACGGTGGCGAAGTGATTGCTCGGCGCTTTCCGCTCGTTGCAGCCGCCGCGCTGGTTGCGGCCGCGGTCGCTGCGCCGATGGCCGCATGGTCTCGCGGCTCGAGCCGTACGGCGCTCGACGACCCGCTGTTCGAGCAGCCGCCGCCCGGCACCACCAATTTCACCGGCAAGTGGATCATGTCTCCGCGCATCACGCGCATGACGACGGCCGGCGGCCGCGAGCCGCCGCTCAATGCGGCCGGGAAGACGGTGTACGCACAACGGCAGGCGGCGCTCAAGGCGGGCGACAAGAGGATCGACCCGATCGAGAGCTGCCTCATGCACGGCACGCCGCGTCTGCTTTACGCCCCGTATCCGTTCCTCATCCTGCAGACCACCCGCAGCATCGACTTCGTGCACGAGGTCAACCACACGTTTCGCATCATCTACTGGGATCCAAAGCTTCCCGAGGACCCCGACCCCACCTGGCTCGGGTCCTCCATCGCGCGGATCGAGGGGCGCACGCTCATCGTCGAGTCGATCGGGTTCAACGACCTAACCTGGCTCGATTACTCGGGACTGCCGCACGGAGTGAAGCTCACGGTCGAGGAGCGCTACACGCTCACGACGCCCGAGCGCATCGCGGGCTCTGTGACGATCACCGATCCGGACTTCTACACCGCGCCCTGGACGACGCGCTTTACGCTCAAGAAGCTGCCGGGAATGAGCCTGAAGGAGAGCGTCTGCACCGACACGCACCGCATGTGAGCGAGCGGCTGGCGGCTGGCGGGGACGCTCCGCCCGAGGCCCGGCCTCTCACGGCGTGCGCGACTTGCAGATGTCGGTGATGCAGATCGAGGCGAGCGTGCGACCGGCCGGCGGCACGGGCAGTCCTTGCGCGAGCATCAGGCGCCGCAGGAGCGCCGATGTCGCCGGATGCGGGATCGCCGACTGCACGCCCACGCGCACGAGGCCGTCGGCGTAGTCGATCGCCTGCCAGGAGACCCCGGCGAGCGCGTGCACGGTGTCGCGGCTGCCGATGTCGTGGAGCGACAGATCCGCGCCGTGCTGTACGAGAAGCATGATCACGTCGTTGCGGCCCTTGTGCGCAGCGCCCATGAGCGCAGTGCGCCGATCGACGTAGTCCTGAGCGTTCACATCCGCGCCGAGATCGAGCAGGAACTTCACCGCGTCGTAGGTCTCCTGCGGCGACCATTCGTAGGTGACGCCTTCCACCCAGCCGATGCCGCTTGCCACCATGAGCGGCGTCACATTGATGTACGTCGGAATGTGCGGATTCGCGCCGTGGGCGAGCAGCAGCTTCATGAGCACGAGGTCGCCGGACTGCGCGGCACGCAAGAACGGCGTTGCGCCGTCCTCAACGAGCCACTGATTGGTGAAGACCGTGCGAGTCTCGGTGCTCGAGTTCATGCGCCGGTTCGGATCGGCTCCGGCGGCCAGCAGTTCCTTGATGAACGCGAGGTGATCCATGTCGGGGGCACGAACCGGATAGTCCCCGCCCTCGATATTGCGGTTGTCGGTGGCGATGTAGAGCGGGGTCCAACCGCCGCCGTTTGCGATGTTGGGATTCGCCCCGTGCTTGAGCAGGTACTCACCGATCCGGTAGTACTTGTTCTGCGTGGCGACGAGCAGGGGACTCCAGTCGAACTCGCTCGTCTCGTTCACGTCCGCGCCCGCAGCGAGGAGCGCCTTCACGGTCGCAAAATCGCCCTGACGCGTAGCGAAGATGAGCGGGGTGAGGCCTCCCCAGCGCGTCTTGCTCGCCGGCGGCAGCTTCGGCAACGGATAGCGCTCGAGGACGGCCCGTGCAGCCTGGATCTGCTCCTGCACCTCGCGGCGGGATGCCGCGGATTTCTGCAGCACCGTCACTCCGGCGAGTCCGTAGCCGAACGCGAACTGGGAGATGCGCGAGCGCCCGGTCTCAGCCAGGTAGGGCTTGCGTCCGGGCGCAGTGGTGCCGGAGCGCAAGCTCACGTCCGCCCCGTGCGCGATGAGCAGCCGCACGGCGTCCGTGTTGCCGTTCGCGGCCGCCCACATGAGCGCCGTGGTGCCGCGCAGCCTCTCACGCGCATCGATCTTCGCGCCGTGCGCGAGGAGGAGCTTGATGACCGGGACGCTGCCGGTGCGCGCGGCCATCATGAGCGGGGTCTCACCGCTCGCGAGCACCTCGCCCACGTCCGCACCCCCGTCGAGCAGGCTCTTGACGAGCGCAGCATTGCCCGATTGGCAGGCGAGCGTGAGCGGCGTCATGCCCGTGTCGGTGCGCACGTTCGGGTGCGCGCCCGCTGCGATCAGTGCGGCCGCGGTGTGGGGGTCGCCGTAGTAGGCCGCCCAGTGAAGCGCCGTGCTGCCGTCGGGCTGCGCGGCGTTCACGTCGGCGTGCGCGCGCAACAGCGCCTGCAAACGCGCCGCATCCTGCTGCATGACCGCATCGGCCACCGCGCTCGCGGCGAGCGCTGCGCGCCCGCCAACCAGCAGCGCAAGCACCGCGACCGCGGCGAGCGGCGCGAATGAGGTGCGGCGCAGGCCTCTCACGCGAGCCTCAGTGCCTTCCGACCCACTGGCCGTTGACCATCACCTTCATCATGCTTCCACCGTTGGTGCCGTTCTTCAGTGGGTGGATCGTCATCACCACGGCGTCGCCTTCCTTGATCGAGGAGCGCTTCCATCCCATGCGCCCGAGCGCATTCGGGCTGCCACCCTCGATCGACCACTGCACGGGCAGCTTGGTCTTATCGTCCATCACCAGCACTTCGACCCAGATGTGCGGATTGGTCCACTGCACCTGCTTGACGGTGCCGACGAGCGTCTTGGTCTGCGTCTGATCGAACATGGCGAACGAGTGGTGCGCCGAGGCCGTGCCTCCCGCGCTGGCGAGCACGATCGATGCGGCCACGATGACTTTCAACTTCATGGACGTCTTCCCCCCTTTCCTCATTCTGCTAGCGACTCAAATGCCTACGAGCCGGCCGGTACTGTCACCGAAGCTGTCGGCGTGAACGTCGAACATATCGAGAATGCTCACCATCAGGTTTCCCGTCGGCACGGTGCGCGTCGCGTAGTGCAGGTGACGGTCGCCCTTCAGGCGCCCCGAGGCGCCGCCCACCAGCACGTGTGGCACATCGTAGTGCAGGTGCTGGTTGGAGTTGCCCATGTTGGATCCGTAGAGCAGCACAGAATGATCGAGGAGCGTGCCGTCGCCCTCGTTGATCGCGGCGAGTTTCTGCGCAAGGTAGCCGAACATCTCGACGTGGTAGCGGTTCAACTTCGCGTAGACCTCGATCTGCCCGGGATCCTCGCCGTGATGCGAGCCCAGGTGGAAGCTGATCGTCGTCCCGCTTCGCGGGTAGACGCGGCTCGTCAGGTCGCGCGCGAACATAACGGCCGCCACGCGCGTGATGTCGGCCTGGAATGCGAGCGACAACAGATCGAAGTGGATCTGCACGTCGTCGTGGAACGATTCCGGCACACCGTACGGCACGGCGATGTCCGGAACGCTGGTCGATGCGCGCGCGGCGATCGTGAGCCGGCGCTCGGTCTCGCGCACGTCGTCGAGGTACTGCTCGAGGCGGACGCGGTCGGCGTGTGGAACCTCGGGCATCAGCTCGCCGATGCTGCCGGTCACGGAGTCGAGAATGCTCGCCTCGCGCTCGCGGCGCTCGCGCCGCAGCGCCGGGGAACTGCCGTCGCCGAACATGCGCTCGAACACGGTCTGCGGGTTGATCTCCATCGGCAGCGGCCGGGTGGGCGACTGCCACGCGATCGTGTTCGTGTAGACGCAGCTGTAGCCCTCGCCGCAATTGCTGGAATTCGCGCCTGGGTCCTCCATCGCGAGCTGCAGTGAGGGCAGGAGCGTGTTCTGACCGATCTTCCGAGCGATCACCTGATCGATCGAGGTGCCGACCTCGATGTCCGCGCCGGTGGTCTTCTTGGGCTTCACCGCCGTGAGGAACGCGGCAGCCACGAAGTGATCGGCGCCCGTGACCCCCGGAGGATTCTCGGAGGATTGCGACCACAGTCCGCTCGTGATGACCACCTGCTTGCGCAGCGGCAGCAGCGGCTCGTACACGTACGGGTAGGTGAAGCCGGGCTCGCTCGACTTCGGGATCCACCAACCCGGCGCGACGCCGTGGGGGATGAAGCAGCCGACGAAGCGGGTCGGACGGATCTGGGAGGCGTACGCGTTCTCGCCGCGCGCCGGGAGCATGCACTCGAGGAACGGCAGCGCGAGCGTCGTGCCCACACCCTTGAGGAACGTCCTGCGCGGGAGCCTGCGATTGGTGATGAACGGCATGATCAGTCTCCTTCCCTCGCCGTGAGGCCCGTGCGCGCGGCGGGCGCGCCGGTGCCGAGCGCTGCGAGCTTCTGTCCGGGCAGCGTGCGCGAGGTGACGTTCATGCGGAACACCTCGCTCATCGCAACCGCCTCGATCAGACTCCGCAGGCGATAGTCATCCCGCCCCGCATCGTGCAGGACGCTGCGCACGGTGGGCATGTCGTCGTACTCGATGCCGCGGCCGAGCGCGTAGGTCATGAGGTTCTCGGTCACGTTGCGCAGGTACTGTGCCTGGTGGCGCAGCAGAAAGTCGCGTACCCCGGCGGGGCCGGTGACCTGCGTGCCGTCGTACAGCACGCTTCGCGCATCGATCGGCGTATCGCCGTCCTCGGTGCGATAGCGGCCGATCGCATCGAATGTCTCGAGCGCGAAGCCGATCGGCTCCATGATCTTGTGGCAGCTCGCGCACGCCGGGTTCGCGTGATGCTGCTCCATGCGTTCGCGCATCGTCGGCGCGTGGTCATTTCCGGCCGCATCGTGCGCGTGTGGCTTGAGTGCCGGCACGTTCGGAGGTGGATCCGGGGCCGGCGTACCGAGCAGCGTCTTGAGCACCCAGTTGCCGCGGACGACCGGTGAGGTGCGATCCGGGTGCGAGGTGATCGCGAGGATCGCGCCCTTGCCGAGCAGCCCCCAGCGCGAGCTCATCGACGGACCGAGCACGATGCGCCGGAAGTAGCTGCCCTTGATCCCCGGAATGCCATAGAGCATCGCGAGGCGCTGGTTCACGAACGTGTAGTTGGCGGTCAGCAGGTCGAGGACGCTGCGGTCCTCGTCAAGGATGCTCGTGAAGAGCATCTCGACTTCCTGCCGCATCGCCTGGCGCAGATTGTCGTCGAAGTCCGGGTACAGATCGACCACGGGGTCGAACGCCGCAAGCGAGCGCAGCCCCAGCCATTGATCGGCGAAGCTGGTGGTGAGCGCGCTCGCGCGCGGATCGGCGAGCATGCGGCGGATCTGCGCCCTCAACACCGCGTCCTCGTGCAGCGTGTGCGCTTGGGCAGCCTCGAGCAGCGGCTCGTCCGGAATGCTGCTCCAGAGGAAGAACGAAAGCCGCGACGCAAGATCGAGATCGCTCACGGGATACGGGGTGTGCGGCGGCAGTCCTGCCGGCGCCGACTCCACGCGGAAGATGAACTTCGGGTCCGAGAGCACGCGCTGCACGAGCGCCTCGACTCCCTGATCGAAGCTGCCCCCGCGGCGCCCGAGCGCATAGAACTGCATCAGCGTTTCCACGTCCGCGGCAGTCGCATTGCCGCGATAGGCGCGCCGCGCGAGCGCGGTTGCGATCTCGCGCGCGCAGGATTGTTCCTCCCCGAGCTCGTGCGGCACGCAGGTGAGCACGCGCGCAAGACTCGGGGTCGCGGTGGCAACGCTGCCGTCGACCGGCCCGTCGATGCGCACGCGGCCGATGTGGGGATAGAACGTGAAGCCGGGAAGCCCGCCGGTCTCGATCGTGCTGCGATCGAACGCATGGTTCATGTCGAGACCCGGCGCGTAATTCGTCGCGAGGAACGTCACCGCCACCCGGTGCGGACCGGCCGTGACGGGTACGGAAACGTCGATCGTGAGGAGCCTGCCGCCGCCTTCGGAGTCGAAGGCGTGATCGACGTGCAGCGCCTTGTCCCAATCGACCGTCGCGATGCGCCGGTCGTCGAGATAGACGAGCAGCTTCTCGCCGCGGATCTCACCGAAGGGGCGGAAATTGCCCATGTTGCCGAGATTCACCGAGTACACCTTCAACGTGTACGTGCCGTTCGCCGGGAAGGTGTGCTGAATGAGGAGACCCCCGCGCGTGCCGAAGGGCAGCCCCGCCACGTGATAGTTCTGAGTCGTGTCGGGTGCCACCGCGTAGGTCGCCTGCGTGGGCTCCGTGCCGGTTCCGAGCGCGAGGCGGCTGATGCGCGCCGCAGCGGTGAGATAGCCCTCGAGCAGCACCGGTGAGAGCGTGAGCGTCCCGGCCTGATTGTCGTAACCGTTGCTCGAGTCATCGGGCGGCAGGAACTTCGTCACGTCGACATCGAGCGCGAGCAGATCGCGGATCGCGTTGTGGTACTCGGTGCGATTCAAACGATGCAAACGCGGCATCGCGAGATCGGGCTTCTCGTGACGGTCGACCTCGTTCTCGAGGGTCGTCGCGAAACTCTGAGCGAGGTCGAAGGGGGGCCGGGGTCTGCCGGCTGGCGGCATCATTCCGGAGCGCAGCTTGCGCAGCATGCGCTCCGTGAGCTCGGGGTTCTGATCTGCTGCACCGGGGTTGAACGTCTCGAACTCGACGCCGCCCGTGTAATCGATGTAGTTGTGGCAGGTGCGGCAGTAGTGATCCAGGAGATGCTGCTCCGCAGCAACCGGTAGCTGTCCGGGCGCAGCGGTCGCGGGAGCGCAAAGTCCGAGCGCAATGACCGCGGTCCCGAGCAGCCCTGCGGCGCGAGCCCCGACGGGGCGGGCCAAAGCGCGCGGGGGTTCCCCCTGAGACTTCACCTGTGGCACACACCCCTCTTGAAGATCGCGGGTGTCGCGCGGTCTTCAGACCAATCCGGCGGCCCCTGAAGACCGTGATGGCCTCGGGGTGCCGCAGTCCCAATCGTCGATTCAAAAGCCGATCGAGAATACAACAGCATACTCGCGGAAGACCATTTCTTGCCTGTGGGCATAACTCGTGCCCGTTTGTCACAGTAGAGGGCCCGCGGCGGTTTCTTGACAGTAGCCGGTGGCGCAGTCCATAAGGCCATTCCGCGACCATCAGATCGCGCGATCGGAGCGAGGGGGTACGATGTCCGGGCGCATTTCGGGCCGGTGGATGCTGCTGTGCACTGCGGCTGTGGGGCTCCTCGCAATGGGGGTCCCTGCCGGCGCGGCGAACGGCACCGCACCACCGCGTCCCAAGACCCTGTTCAACAGCGGGGATCCCACCCTGGCCCTCACTCCGCCGCTGCGGGGCTCACCGGCTGCCCCGCCGGGCTCCGCGCCACCCAATCCGAACCCGCGTGATCTCGAGGGAGTCTGGTGGCTCCACGGCTACGAGTACCTCCTCGGCCCCGCCCCCGGGGTGCCGCCACCGCTCAAGCCCAAGTATATGAAGCTCCTCGAGCTGCGCATCCGCGCGAAGAATCGCGGAACGCCCGAAGCCGACGGCGAGACGCAGTGCCTCTCGCACGGGATGCCGCGCTTGATGGAAAGCCCGTATCCGATCGAGATCGTCCAGACTCCCGGGCGGATCACCTTCCTCCACGAGGTCGCGCACGAGGTGCGGCGCATCTACTTGAACCGGGCCCACCCGAAGCACCTGCGCCTCACGTGGCTCGGTGATTCTGTGGGGCACTGGGACGGCGATACGCTCGTGGTCGACACGATCGGGATCGACGCTCGGAGCTTCATCGACGATGAGGGCAGCTCGCACTCCTCGAAGGAGCACCTCATCGAGCGCTACCGCAAGATCGACGGCGGCACGAATCTCGAGCTCATCATGACGGTCGAGGATCCCGTGACCCTGGAGCACCCGTACAGCTACCGCCGGATCTATCACTGGCGGCCGGACGTTCGCCCCGAGGAGTACATCTGCGAGGAGAACAATCGCAATTTTCCCGTCAACGGCGTCACGGTGGCGAAATGAAGCACGCGCGCCCCCTCCTCCGCGAAATCCTGCCGTTCACCACCGCGCGCCTGATTGCCGCAGGGATGCTCGCGGCGAGCCTCGCGCAGGCAGCGCCGCCCGACCTCACGGGCGTCTGGTCCATCGTGAACCCGCCGCACGTGCTCAAGACCGTCGAGGGGCTGACCCCGCCGCTCACACCGGCGGCGCAGGTCGTCTACGAGCAGCACCTTGCGGCCGCTGCGCGTGGGGACCGCTCATTCGACGGCGTCACGCGCTGTCTGCCGCCCGGGCTGCCGCGGCTCATGCTGGTGAACGAGCCGTTTGAGATCCTGCAGCGGCCCAAGGCGATGTACTTCCTCCATCAGCTCAATCGCCTGCCGTGGCGTGCGTATTTCGGCGAGAAGCTGCCTCAGGATCCCGACCCGCTGTGGCTCGGCTACTCCGTCGCGCGCTGGGACGGGGACACGCTCATCATCGACTCCACGGGGTTCTACGACAGCACGATTCTCGACGATTCGGGCCTGCCGCATTCGACCGCGCTACGCCTCATCGAGCAGTACCGCCTGAGCGCCGACCGCAAGCATCTCGAGGCGCTGTTCACGATCGACGACCCGAAAACCTACACGCGGCCCTGGACCGCGCAGGCCGAATACGTGCGCCGCCCGGGGCTGGAGATCCGCGAGGAGTTTTGCATGGATCAGCTGCTGCATGCGCGCAGCACCGCGAAGCGCTGACCCGAGCGAGCGAGCGCGGCGCGGAATTCAATGTCGCCGCACGGCTACACCCTCTCAAACAGCCTGGGTCAACGCGGCCGCCGCGTGCGCGTTCTCGATAGCAAGACGCCTCTCGCGCTCGTAAGCAGCAAAGGACTCGCCATGCAGCTCAGCTTCCTTCGCCGCAGCCTCCTCCTGCTCACGCTGGCGGTCGCGCCGTTTGCGACACCGCTGGCGGCGTCCGCTGCCGTGGGCATCGGCGTGTCGGTATCGGTGGGCTTCGCGCCCCCCGCGCTACCCGTCTACACGCAGCCACCCATTCCGGCGCCGGGCTACCTGTGGACACCGGGGTACTGGGCATGGGCGCCCACCGGCTATTACTGGGTGCCCGGCACCTGGGTGCAGCCACCGGTGAGCGGTTATCTGTGGACACCGGGATACTGGGGATGGGCGAATGGGGCCTACCTCTGGCATCCGGGCTACTGGGGCCCGCACGTCGGCTTCTACGGCGGTATCAACTACGGCTTCGGTTACACCGGCGTCGGCTTCGCTGGCGGCTATTGGCGCGGCGGCGCGTTCTTCTATAACCGCGCAGTACTCAACGTCGGCGGCATCCACGTCAACGTATTCGCGCGACCCGTCGTCGCCCGCTTCGGCGTCTCACAGGTGAGCTTCAACGGCGGCGTGGGTGGGGTGATCGCGCGTCCGACGCGCGGCGAGCTGATCGCCGCGCACGAGCGTCACATCGCGTTCACCTCCATGCAGCGCGAGCACATCGAGCTCGCCGCGCGCAACCCGAGCTTGCGCGCGTCGGCGAATGGCGGCAGGCCCGCGATCGCCGCAACCGCGCGGCCCGGCCAGTTCTCGGGACGCGGCGTGGTGCGCGCGCGCGGGTTCCAGCAGAACGCGCACTTCAACGGCGCGCACTTCAACGGCGCGCGCGCCAACGCCGAGCGAGCGGGTGGCCGAGCGTACGCGCAAAATCGAGCAGACCGGCCCGAGCAGCGCCACGCCGAACCGCGTCAGCACCAGGAGCGTGGCAACGCACGCGGTCACGAGCGCCCGGCGCGCGGTAAACCTAAACCGGGCGGTCACGGCGAACACCCCGACAACGAGCGCCACCGCTGACGATCGCGGCTCGGCTTCAGACGGTGCGGAGCTTCGCGATCGGCGCGCGAACCTGCACCGTCTCACCCTCGCGGGCGATGATCTCGACGAGCTCGCCGTCGATCGGGGCCGGAACCTCGACGGTGGCTTTGGCGGCCTCGACTTCCGCGAGGATCTCGCCTTCCCTGACGGTATCGCCCACGCTCTTCAGCCAGCGCAGGATCTCGCCGTCCTTCATGCCCATCCCGAACTGCGGCAGCAGCACATCGACGAGCGGCACCGCTACGCTCCGCTCATCACTCGGCGCACCGCCGCCGCGATGCGCTCCGTGTTTGGAAAGAGCCGCGCCTCGAGCGGCGGACTGAACGGCACATGCGTATCGGGCGCGGTGACGCGCACGATGGGCGCGCGCAGCGCTCCGAACGCGCGCTCGGCCGCAAGCGCTGCGATCTCGCTCGCGGCGCTGCAGGTGCGATGGGCGGGATCGACGGCGACCAGACGCCCGGTCTTGCGCACGGACGTAAGGATCGCTTCCGCATCGAGCGGCACCAGCGTTCGCGGATCGACCACCTCGACGGAGATGCCCTCCTTGGCGAGCTCCGTGGCCGCGGCGAGCGCCTGCGGAACTGCTGCGGCGAGCGCGACGACCGTCGCGTCCGTTCCCTCGCGCTTGACTTCGGCCTTGCCGAGCGGCACGAGAAAGCTCTCCTCGTCGGGAACGTCCATCTTCGTCGACCACAGTGCGGCATCCTCGAACGACAACACCGGATCGTCGTCGCGCACCGCGGCCTTGAGCAGGCCCTTCATGTCGCGCGCGTTCGAAGGGATGATGATCTTGAGCCCCGGTACGGCCATGAGCATCGGATACGGCCGATCGGAGTGCTGCGCGGCGGTGGAATTGCCGTAGAACATGCTGAGGCGCAGCACGAGCGGCAGCCGCGCCTGACCGCCGTAGAGGTAGCGCGACTTGGAGATGATGCTGATCAGCTGATCCATCGCGGGATAGATGAAGGAGGCGATCGTCACGTCGACGATCGGGCGCATGCCGACCATGCTCGCACCGGCGGCGGCGCCGATGAATCCCGCCTCGGAGATCGGGGTGTTGCGCACCCGGTCCGCGCCGAACGCCGCGACGAATCCGGTGGTCGTGCCGAAGAGGTTGGAGGCGATATCCTCGCCCATCATGAAGACGCTCGGATCGCGCCTCATTTCCTCGAACTGCGCATCGCGGATCGCCTCGAGAAAGCTCCTGCGCGACATCTAGCTCACCGGCAGTCGCGCCGCGAACACGTCGTCGAACGTTTCCTCATAGGCCGGATACTCGCTCGCGCGCGCGAACAGGAGCGCATCCTCGACGCTGATGCGCACCTCCTCCTCGATCGCCCTCACCGACTCCTCGGCGATCCCCGCTTCGATGAGCCGCGCGCGAAAGAGCGCGATCGGATCGCGCCGCTTCCAGCGCTCGAGCTCCTCGCCGCGGTCGGTTCCGAAGGCGACCCCCATGTTCACTGCATGATCGGCGTAGCGGTACGTCTTCGCCTCGATGAGCGCGGGCCCGTCACCGCGGCGTGCCCGCTCGACAAACTCGCGCACGTGGTGGTAAACGCCGAGCACGTCCTGTCCATCGACGATGGAGCCTGGAATCGCGTACGCCTTGGCGCGTTCGGCCACGTCCTTCACCGCCATCACACTTGCGGCGGGCGTGGTGGCGCCGTATCCGTTGTTCTCGCATAGAAAGATGACCGGGAGTCTCCAGATCGCCGCGAGATTGAGACTCTCGTGGAAGGTGCCCTCATTCGAGGCGCCATCACCGAAGAAGCAGAGCGTCACCCGATCATTCTTTTGCATGGCGGAGCCGAGCGCCGCACCGACGGCGACCGGCAGCCCCGAGCCGACGATACTGGTCTCACCGAGGCTGCCGATCGAGAAGTCCGCGAGATGCATCGAGCCGCCCTTGCCGTGGCATACGCCGGTGCGCTTGCCGAACAGCTCGGCCATCAACGGGCGCAGCGCCGCGCCCTTGCCGATCGGATGACCGTGGGAGCGGTGGTTGCCCACCATATAGTCGTCGCTGCGCAGCGCCATGCAGGCGCCGACGATCTCGCCCTCCTGGCCGGCCGCGGTGTGCAGCGCTCCCGGGATCTCTCCGCGCAACCCCGCCTTCTCGGCCTCGGTCTCGAAGGTGCGGATACGAACCATGCGGCGGTAGAGCTCGCTCCAGAGTTCGCGGTCGACGTTCGCCATCACACCTCGCTTCACGCCACGGCTAGGGACGCAGGCGCTTCGGCAGTTCCGCGGCCTCGGCGGGTGTGAGGCGGAACAGACCGCGCACGATCGGCGCCTCCCAGACCCCGAGCTGGTTCGTGACCGAGAGCCTGAAGTCGAGTGGCGTGCAGATACTCATGTTCCCGCCGAGATTCTCGAGCACCGCCCACGGCGAGCGCAGGAGCGGATAGGACTGATCGAGGTCGAGCCGATAGATCCACGGCGGCACGGATATGTAGATCGTGCGAGCATCCGCCGTAGCGCGCCAGCCGCCGCTCCAGTCGCGCCGCAGGAAGCAGGGAGCGGAGTCGTGCCGTGCGGCCGGCGCCGAGCCGTGCGCGCGGGCAGCGTCTGGAGCCGCGCTCAGCGCGAGGGCGCAGAGCGCGCCCGCCTTCGCCAAGGCGGCGAGGAGGCCGGGTGCGTGACATCGTGCGCTCATCGGAAAGCCCACGGCCGAGTATACACGCGCGACATCACGACCCCCGCGCGTGGCGCAGCGGAGCCCAGAGCCTGCCGCTGAGGAAGAGCAGCATCACCATCCAGTAGCCGAGCCCTACCGCGGCACGCATCGCGATCGAGAAGCGCGGATCCGGAGAGATGAACCCTTCGATGACTCCGGAGCCGGCGAGGAGCAGCGCACAAGCGATGAGAAGTGGCCCGAGCCGCTCGGCGCAGCGCCGAAACGACTCCGAGCGGGTGGGCAGCATCGGCCGGATCAGCGATTCTCCGAGCGCCGTGCCCGCCGCGCCGGCGAGACAGATCACCGAGAGCTCGACCGGACCGTGCGCGAGGATGAACTTGAGGAGCCCCAGCGCGAGGCCGTGCTGATACGCGAATGCGAACAGGCCCCCGAGCATCAGTCCGTTGAGCGCGATCATGTAGAACGTCCCGATTCCGAAGAAGAGCCCCGCGCAGAACGCCCCCGCCGTCACCGCGACGTTGTTGGAGAAAATGCGCAGCGACAGGATCGAGGAGGGCGCTATATTGAAAAGCTGATCCGTCCACAGATGCCCTTGCTCGACGCCGTCGATCATCTTCTCGCTCGCGATGAGCCCGATCAGCTCCGGGTAGGTCGCAATGAGCCACCCTCCGGCGAGCGCACTCGCGACGAGAAGCAGCGCGATCCAGAGCGCAGTCGCGCGCACCGAGCGCGCCGCGGCTGGAATGCGCTCGCAGAAGAGCGTGCGCCAGCGCGCCCGACCGAAGCGCGGCTCGCGGCTCACGGCGACGTGCAGCGTCGCGTAAGCGCTCTCGAGCGCGACTGTCGCGACATTGCCGGGCAGCAGTGCGCGGGCGCTCGCCAGATCGCGCGCGAGCGTCCGGTAGCTCTCCATGGTCCGCAGCGCCTCCTCCGTGGTTGCGCGCGAGCGGCTCGCCCCCGCGCTCACCTCGGCCGCAAGCGCTCGCCAGCGCGGAGCGCGCGCCTTGATCCAGGCGCGCGCATCGCGATTTTCGCTACCCCCCGCCAAGAAGCAGCCGCAGCCGAGCGCGGAGCGCCGGCTCATCGAGTGCCCCGTGCCGCGCGGTGTCCGCGGGCGGCTCGATCCGCGCGAGAAGCGCGCGGGCCAGCTCCACGCGACGCGCCGCGTCGAGCTCCGGCCAGCGATCGAGTAGGTCCTGCACGAGGGTGAGCACGTTCGGGTCGAGGTGCGATTGCTGCAGCAGCGCGCCCACGCGCTCGAGCGAGCGCCGCTTCTCCCCCTCATCGAGCACCAGCAGCGTGCCCGCGGCCAAGTCGCCGATGCGGACGCGCTGCGCCGTGAGCATGCAGCAGGCGAGACCGAGCGCGTAGAAGAGCGGCAGCGAGTCGATCAGCCGGAAGAGATTGCGCATGAGCAGCGCCCCCGGCCCGGGTGTCGCGCCTTCGCGCGTGACGATGCGCACGCCCGCCATGCGCTTGCCGGGAGTGCGCCCGCGGAGCGCGAGCTCGAGCACCGGATGGTAGAGCAGGTAGATAAGGAGTGCCGGCGCGGGGAAAGCGAGCACGAACGCAGTCGAGTTGAGACTCTCGCCAAAGGAGCCGGGAAGCTCCAGGCGCACGAGGAGGCCCAAGAGTATCCAGGCGAGCGCGAGCAGCAGGCGCACGTGCCAGTCGATCACGAAAGCGTAGCTGCGAGTGCCGGGACCGGCGACTTTGAGCGTCATGTCGACGCCCGTCAGCCCTCTTATGGTGAGCTCTTCCGCTGCCACCGGGTGCGCCGAATTGAGTTAGTGTGCTGGCTAGTCCGATCTGCGGCTATTCTGCTACCTTCCGCGAGGAAGATCCACGAACGACGCCGAGTGCTCGGTGCAGTCTCGTTAAGGGGGGTCAACATGTACGTCCGGCCGACCGCGCCGCTTTCGATCGGGGGCGTCATCGACGATGCGATCAAGCTCTACCTCGCCTCGTTCAGTCGCTGCTGGCCGATCGCGCTGGTCGCGGCGCTGATCAGCGTGGCATTGAGCCTCACACTCACCCCGCAGCTCCCACAGAGTTTCGCGAATGGGCGCGAGGCACTGGAGCAGATGCTTGCGGTAGAGCGCTCGCCCTGGTTCCTCGGCAGCTCCTTGCTGCTGTTGCTGGTCTCGCTCCTCTTCCACGGGGCGCTGCTCGCACGCCAGAATGCCGTGGCACGCAACGATGAGTCCTTCACCTTCGCGCGCGCGCTCGCGACCGGAGTGCGCAAGCTCCCCTCGATGGTGGTGGCCGGCATCATCCTGCTGCTGATCGTGACGCTCGGGTTGGTAGCGCTGATCATCCCGGGTCTTTACCTCATTGGCCGTCTGGTGCTGTGGATGCCGGCGCTGTTCGTCGACGATGCGGGCCCGCTCGAATCGGTCGAAACGACGTGGAAGCTCACCCGGGGACACTGGTGGCGCGCTGCGGCGATCGTCACCGTTGCCGTCATCATCGTTCTCGTGTTCTCGTTCGTGCTGAGCACGGTCGCGGGCCTCATCGCCGGGCTTTCCACGGCGTTCGGCCACGGTGGCCTCTCGGGCCGGCTACATGCGCTGCAGCTGATCTCGGCCGCGACCAACATCATCACGCTCCCGATGGCGCCCGCGCTGTGGCTCGCGATGTACAACGACTTCAAGCTGCGGCGCGAGGGCGGGGATCTCGCTGCACGCGTGGGAGCGCTCCCGAGCGCCTGACCGATGCCGCCGCGGTGGCCGCTGCTTCTCGGGTTGCTCGTGCTCACGGCCACCCCGCCGCTGCGCGCGGACACCACCGCGGCGCGCGACATCATCGCGAGCTGCATCGAGCGTGTGCAGCCCGGCGTTCGAGGACTCGCCGATCTCGCCCGGGCCTGCCCCGGCATCGAGCAGGCGGCGAGCGCGATCGCACCCGGTGCGCTGCTGCCGAATGGATGGCGCAAGCAGGTGACCGCGCAGGGGCTCGCGGACCTCGCTGCGCTCGCCGAGCGTTACGCTGGCTCGCCCGCCTCGGTGCGCCCGGATGAGGCCAGACTGCGCGCGATCGCGGCGCAACTGCGCGCCCCTCCGTTGCCGTCTTCGTGGTGGGGGCGCGTGCAATTCCTCATCCGGAAGTGGCTCGGGCCGGCGAGCAGTGCCCTGCTCGAGTGGCTGCGCTCCTTCCGCGGCTTGAGGTCGGGCGCGAGCATCATGCGCCTCCTCGCCGTCGGGGCGATCGGCCTGGTGCTGATCGCCGCGGCCTTCCTGATCGCGTTCGAGTTGCGAGCGGCGGGGCTCATCAACCGCAAGCGGCGCACGCCCTCGGGCACGCAGCGCGGAAGAGTGGTGAGCGCACCGCGAGCGGAGCAGAGAACTCCCGATCTCGCTGCGCTCGATTCGGCGCCGGAGGAAGCGCGCCCGGTACTGCTGCTCCAGATTCTGATCGCGGCGCTCGCGAAGGCGCATCGCCTCGAGCGCGACCGGGGTCTCACCTGCCGTGAGCTTGCGGCGCACGCCCGCTTCGATACGCCGCTTCAGCGCGAGCGATTCACCTCCGTCGCGCTGCTCGCGGAAGAGGCGACCTACGGCCCCCCTGCGCCTCCCGCGACGATCCCGCGGGAGGTGCTGAGTGCCGCGCGCACGCTCTGCGCGGAGCTCGCCGCGTCATGAGGGAGCGGCTGCAGGCGCTCGGATTCGCGATCGGCGCGCTCGTCCTCTTCTACATTCTCTTTCTGCCGAAGCCCGCGACCGAACCCGCCGGTACGGCGCCTCCGCTCTCGAGCGAGAGCGGGCCGGACGGGTACCTCGCAGTGTGGCGCTGGCTCGGTGAGCAGCACGTGCCGGTGCTCAGCCTGCGATACCGCTACGACCGGCTGCCCGGACTTCTCGCGCGACCGAGCGGAAATCTGCTTCTGCTCAGCATGCCCCAGCGCGTCCCGGTGCGTGCGGCCGAGCTCACCGATCTCGAGAACTGGGTCGACCGCGGCAACACGCTGCTTGTCATGGCCGCGCTCGACGATGCACCGCTCTGGACCTTCTACTCCGATCCGCTCCTGGCAGAACGGATCGGACGCATCACGGGCCTTGTCGTAGTTCCGGCCAAGGGTTCGCGCCTCGATCTCACGACCGCCGCACCCGATCGGCTGCAGATCGAGCCGCGGGGCGCACAGCCGCTGCTCACTGGCGTGAGGCAGGTGATCGCGCTTTCGAGCGCGCTCGCGCGCCGTTGGACGGTCCGCGCGGCGGACGACCTGACGCCGCTCGAGCTCGCGATGCGCACTGATGGCGGCGGCTCGGCGCTGTGGCTCGAGCGGCGGGGCGCGGGGCAGATCATGCTGCTCGCGGTGGCGACGCCCTTCTCCAATGCAGCCGTCGGGCTCGGAGATAACGCACGGCTTCTGGCCAATATCATCTCATGGTCGCGTGCGCCCGGTGGCGCGGTGATCTTCGACGACGCCCATCAGGGAGCGACCGCCTTCTACGACGGAGGCGCCTTCTTCGCCGATCCGCGGCTGCATCGAACGCTGATCTGGATCGTGCTCCTGTGGCTTGCGTTCGTGCTCGGCGCGCAACCTCTGCGGGCCGCAGGGCGCGCACAATCGCTACTCGATGAGGCGGCCTATGTGCAGGCGAGCGCCAACTATCTCGCCGCTGTAGTCCGCCCGAGCGACGCCGCGCGCCGACTGATCGAGGATTTTCTCGATGCGCTGCGCAGCCGGCTCGGTCTCGAGCACGAGGTCTCCGTATGGCACTGGCTCGGTGAGCAGGCGGGCGTCTCCGCGGCCGAGTGCCGCGCGCTGCAGGCGGCCTATGCGAGCAGCTGCGCCGGCGAGCGGATCGATCTCGTGCGACTACAGAATCTACTCGCGCAAATCAGAAGGAATCTTCAATGAGCCTGATCGAGGAGCTCGAGACTCGACTGCAAACGAGCCTTTCGCAGACCGTGATCGGCATGCGCGAGCTGATCCGCGCGCTCACGATCGCGATCGTCGCGCGCGGCCACGTGCTCGTGCAAGGCGCTCCCGGGCTCGGCAAGACGCTCCTCGGCAAGACGCTCGCCGCCGCCCTCGGCGGCCGCTTCGCGCGCATCCAGGGGACCTCGGACCTCATGCCGGCGGACATCATCGGCGTACACCTCCTCGACCAGGCGACCGACCGGTTCGTCCTGCAGCCCGGCCCGATCTTCACCGAGGTACTGCTCTTCGACGAGATCAACAGGGCGGGCCCGAAGACCCAGTCCGCGCTCCTCGAGGCCATGGCCGAACGCCAGGTCTCCCTCGATCGGGAGACCTACAGGCTGCCGTCGGGGTTCCTCGTCATCGCGACGCAGAATCCGCACGAGTTCGAGGGCACCTACCCGTTGCCCGAGTCGCAGCTCGATCGGTTCATGATGCGCATCGACATCGGCTATCCGAGCGCCGCCGATGAGACGGCCGTGCTCGAGCAATACGGAACGATGGCCGCGACCGCGCACCAAGCCGCCCCGGACGGCGCGCAGGCCATTGTCGGTGCAGACGAGCTCGACCGCGCGCGCGCCGGCATCGATCGGGTACACGTCGCACCCGAGCTCGTGGGGTACGTGCTCGCGCTCGCGAAGGCCTCGAGGGAGCATTCGCAGATCGCGCTCGGGCTCTCGACCCGCGGGGCGCTCGCGCTGCTGCGCGCGGCACGCGCGGCAGCCGGGCTGCGCGGCTCGGCGTTCGTCACGCCTGACGACGTGAAGCTCGTCGCGCCGTGGGTCGTGCCGCACCGGCTCACGCTTTCGGCGGAAGCGGCGCTCGAGGGCCGCAGCGATCGCGAGCTCGCGCGCGAGGTGCTCGAGCGGGTGAGCGTGCCGCGCTGAGCGCCCCATGAGCCTGCGGCGAAACGCGCTGCTGTGGATACTGCTCACCGGCACGCTCGGCGTCCTGGGGCAGTGGAGCGCGGACGCGGTGCTCGCGCGCGCGTGGATCGCACCTGCCGCGCTGCTGCTCCTCGCACTCGCGTACGAGGCGCTCGCCGCGAGCCGCGCAACGCTCACGATCGTGATCCGCGCCCGCGCGCGCTGGCCGCTCGGACGCACACAAGCCGTGGAATTCGCCTTTCGACAGGGCGCGCGCCGTCATCTCGACGTCGAGGTGGCGCTCGATGCTCCGGAGGATTTCGCCCATACACCGCGTGTCGCCGCGCTGCGGCTTGGACGCGGCGTCGCACGCTCGGCGAGCCTCGATGCAACCGCGCGCCGATTGGGTCACTTTGCCTGGCCTGCGCCCCGGCTGCGAGTCGGTGGGGCGTTCAGCCTAGCCTGGTGGTCGCGGCCCGGGACGGTCAGCTTCGGTGTCACGGTGATGCCCGACATCTTCGGCCGTCTCGATGAGATCGCCGGAGCACATCGTGCCGGCGAGCGGCCTACCCGCCTCGGGGGCTCCGGCTCGGAGGTTCTCGAACTGCGCGACTACCGGCGCGGCGATCCGCTGCGCGTCATCGACTGGAAGGCGAGCGCGCGGCGGCGACGGCTCGTGAGCCGCGACTTTTCCACCGATCAACACCTGGAGATCATGCTTGCGATCGATGCGGGACGCGCGAGCGCACTCGGAGCGGGCGACGTCGACCGCCTGAGTCTGTACGTCAACATCGCGGCGCGCCTCGCGCAGCGTGCATGCGAGCTCGACGATGCCGTCGGTGTGCTCGCGTTCGCGGCGCAACCGCTCGCCGCGATCGCACCCGCGCGGGGCGATGCGGCGGTAGTGCGGATCCGCGCGCTTCTCGCAGCGTGCCGTGCGCAACCGAGTGAGTCGAATCCCATTCTCGCCGCGGCCCGCATCCGCGGGCTCGCCGCACGGCGCAGCCTCATCGTGATGCTCACCGCCGTCGAGGACGCCACAGCCGGAGAAGAGCTCGTCGCGGCGGTGCGGCTGCTCCGACCGAAGCACTTTCCGTTCATCGCCGCGGTGGAGAGTGCGCGGATCGCGGCGCTCCCGCAGGCTCAGGCGACCGAGCCGATTGCAGCCTACCGTGCGCTCGCCGCGCTCGAGTACCAGAATACCGTCGCGGGGAACCTGCGGGCGCTGCGCAGTTTGGGCGCCGCCGCCCTCACCGCGCGTCCGGATAATCTCGATCGCGCAGTGTTCGAGGCGTACCGGGAATTTCGCGAGCGGCGTCGCGTGTGAGCCGCAGCACGGAGGGCAGACCATGTCAGAGCACCAGGCGCGCATCCGCTGGACGCGTCAGTCGGCCGAGAAGTTCACGGACGGCCGCTACAGCCGTGCCCACCTCTGGGAGTTCGACGGTGGAGTCGCCGTGCCGGCCTCGAGCGCGGTGAGCTCGGTGCCGTTGCCGTGGTCGAAGGCGGAGAACGTGGACCCCGAAGAGGCGTTCGTGGCGGCGCTCTCCTCGTGCCACATGCTGACACTTCTGTATCTTGCTGCGAAGGAGCGCTTCGTTGTCGACTCGTACGAGGATCTCGCGCGCGGTACGCTGTCGCGCAACGAGCAGGGCCGGATGGCCATCACCGCGGTCGAGCTCGCGCCGCGAATCGTCTTCTCCGGCAGCAAGTCCCCGACCGCGGCGGATATCGAGCGGCTCCACCACGCCGCGCACGAGCAATGCTTCATCGCGAGCTCCGTTCTCACCACCATCTCCATCGCCGGAGAATGGACGTATACGGGGCACGCGGCCTGAGCGCGCCTTGCTCGGGGTTGTTTCAGACCGAAATCATTTGTAACCGACCGTGAATCATTCCAGCGAGGACGTTGAGCCCGTGACCTGAGGGTCACGTCCGGTTGCATCTCCACGACGCGGTACGTTCCTTGCTCCGCATTCGCGCTCGATCTCGCGATCTCACGAGATGACACGCCCCTCTCGATGCTGCGTGCCGCGGGCAACGGCATGCGCGGGGGGCGCTGTTTGAATGGCGGAATGCGCGGTCGTATCAAACACCGTGTCGTCGGCCGGAGACATCTTGGTCGAGCGTGCGCTCGGCAGTAAAGTTTGCGACCGGGAGCGTCGCGGGTGCCGCCGCACCCGCTGCGAATGCAACTGTTAAATGGGTCGGAAGCGCGGAGCAAGGAACGGACATGACACGCAATCAAACCGGGCGCTCACGCTCGAATACGATGAGACATCTGCTTCTACCCGCACTCTGGCTCACCGCGACAGTGGCTCTCACGGCCTGCGGAGGCGGAACCGGCAGTTCGGGAATGCTCGGCAATTCCGGCGGCACGGACTCGAGCAGCGCTCCCGCGAGTGGGGGTACCGCAGGCGCCACATCCTGTACCGGGAGCTGCGGCGCGACCGTGATCACGATGGGTGATGCGGCCGGCGACTTCGACAGTTACATGGTCGATCTGGTCTCCCTCGCGCTCACGCGCTCCGACGGCACCGTGGTCGAAGTCGTTCCGGCCACCACCCAGGTGGATTTCACGCAGCTCGTGAATCTCTCCGAGATCCTGAGCGCAGCGCAGATTCCAGCGGGCCGATACGTCTCGGCGCAGATGACGCTCGACTACAACGGCGCGACGATCGTCGTGGACAACGGCACGACCGGCGTCCCGATCGCCCAGGACGACATCATCAACGGCGCTAACTCGCAGCCGCTCGTCAGTCCGAATTCACAGATCACCGTCACACTTTCTCTCCCGACAAATAGCCCGCTCGTCGTGACGCCGGGCACCGTCGCGCACCTGGCGCTCGATTTCGATCTCACCGCCTCCAACACGATCGCGCCGTCGAACACCAACCCCACGACCGTCACGGTCAACCCGGTGCTGACGGCGAGCCTGGTCCCCGATACCACCCAGCAGCTGCGCGTGCGCGGTCCGCTCGCGAGCGTCGACACCTCGACGGAGAGCTACGTCGTCAACGTGCGCCCGTTCTTCAGCGCGAGCGGTATGAACGGACAGCTCACCGTCGCTACCACCTCGACGACGACCTATTCAATCAACGGCACCGCCTACACCGGCACTGCGGGGCTTGCGCAGCTCGCGACGCTGCCCGCCGGCACGATGACCGCCGCTTACGGCACGTGGGACTCGACGACGCAGGCTTTCACCGCCTCGAGCGTGCTCGCCGGATCGAGCGTCGCGGGCGCGCGGCTCGATAGCGTCGAGGGCACAGTGGTCGCGCGCAGCGCCGATACGCTTACGGTCGAGAACGGGCTCATCTGCCCGGTGGGGCCAGCGATCGCCGGATTCCAGCGCACCGTGACCGTCAACGTCGGCCCGAGCACCATGGTGACCGAGAACGGAGTATCCGGCACCTTCACGATCAACGACATCTCCGTCGGGCAACATGTTCAGCTCTTTGGCACGCTGAGCAGCGGCTCCAGTAGCTCGAGCAGCTCCAGTAGCTCGAGCAGCTCCAGCAGCTCCAGCAGCTCCAGTAGCTCCAGTAGCTCCAGTAGCTCGAGCAACTCAATGAGCGGTATGGGCAATGCCGGACAAACGAGCTTCTGGGGCAGCGAGACGCTCGATGCGACGGCCGGCAGTGCGGTACTGATCGCGACGCAGGCCGTGGGCACGGTGACCTCCGCCGCGAGCGGCACGGTCACGCTGAACTTGCAGAGTCTCGACCGGCTGCCGCCCTCCAGCTTCAATTTTGCCGGTACCGGGAGCACCACGAATGCGAGCGCAAGCGCGTACTCGATCGAGGTGCCGCCGGCGCTCTCGACCTCCTCGCTCACCTCCGGCACACCGGCGAGCTTCTTCGGTTTCGTCGCACCCTTCGGCATGGCGCCGCCCGACTTCAGCGCCTCGACACTCGTCAACTATGCACAGACGAGTGCGGTGCTGCATGTGCGCTGGGCCGCGCCGGGACTCACGAGTCCCTTCGCAACTCTCACGAGCAGCGAGCTGCTCTTGAGCCAGGCGACTCTCCAGGCGAGCGCACAGGACGTGATTCAGGTCGGATCCGTCACGCTCAATCCCGCAACGCTCACCACGGGGCTTCAGATCGACCCGGACACCGCGGGCACGAACACACGGTTCGCGATCGTTCACATGAAGAGCCACATGATCGACACGTACATGTCGTTCAATGATCTCGTGACCGGGTTGACGACCGAGCTCAACGGCACGAATGCCGCGCTCCAAGTCGACGCGATCGGGCCCTACGACGCGACGACGGGCGTCTTCTCGGCCGACATGCTGATCGTGGTCACGAACGACTGAGCGCGCAGCGGGGCAGCTCGGCGTCCATGTGCC
The DNA here is from genome assembly GCA_035523875.1 of Steroidobacteraceae bacterium. Lineage (GTDB taxonomy): Bacteria > Pseudomonadota > Gammaproteobacteria > Steroidobacterales > Steroidobacteraceae > JASHUC01. Next base: position 21,858 of record DATKPY010000007.1, on the reverse strand, counting down.
GGGCCCCCTTACGCGCCCGCGGCGCGGCGCCGTGCGCGGGGCTAATGCCCCTCGCTCAGCGGCGCGATTCTCACCGCCTGCCAGTCGGGGAGCGAGGCGAGCTTCAGGAACCCGGTGAGATCGGCGAGACGCTCGATCTCGGATGCCATGACGGTGGGCTCGATCCTCACGCTCTCGCTCGCAGTGGTGGAACCTCGGAGGTCCCCGGAGCGGCGCGTCCGTGAGAGCGTCGTGTGCAGCACCTCGCGCTGGCCGATCAGCCGCGATGCGAACTCCGAGGTACCGCCGTGCTCGCTTGCGGAGCAGCGCAGAATGAGCGTGTTGCCGCAGTTCTCGACGATCGTCTCTGCGACACCTCTGCCGTAGGTTCCGGAGACCTGCGCGATCGACTGAAAACCGAGAATGCAGCGGCCGCCGAACTTGCGCAGGCGCGCGAGCGCATCCTTCAGCCCATCGATCGCTCCGAGGGCGTCGAGCTCGTCGATCACGAACCACAGGCGCTGATCGCCCTCACCGCGGTCCAGCGCCTCGAAGATTCCGAGACGCATCCAGGCTGAGATCGCCGACCCGAGCGCAGCGATCTCGCCCGCGCGGTACGGCAGAAACAGCACGCCGCCGCTCCCCCCGGAACGCCGGGCGGCGCCCGATCGCACCCACTGCCGCACGGAAATGGGCTCGGCCTGCTGGCGAGTGGTGTATTGAAGGGCGCGGACCGCGGAGCTCGCGATCGAGCGGATGGAGCCGAACATCCGCTCGTTTCCCTTCTCGAGAAACGGTCCGGCCGGGGTGCCGAGCAGCATCTCCCTTAAGGTCGTGACGGACGCGCTCGTCGTGAGCTCGTAGAGCAGGCGATCGTCGCGGCTGTCGCCCGCGATCAGCCGGTGCGCGAGCGCACTCACGAACGTGCGTGCGTACTCGCTCCAGCTGCGATCCGCGTCCCCGCTCTCCGGGATGAGCGAGCGCGCGAGCTGCTCGGCGTCGTAGTCGTTGCTGATCTCACCGAAGAGGTCCCACTTGCGCGCATCGCGATCGAATGGATTGAGAATCACGTCGCCGCGGGCCGGGTCGTAGAAGCGCGAGCGGTAGCCGCCATCCGGGTCGGCAATGATGGCTCGATCGCCGCGCGCGAGAGCCGCACTCAGCATCTCGTGGATCGCGGTGCTCTTGCCCGTGCCGGTCGTGCCGATCAGCTTGAAGTGCTTGGTCTCGTCCTCCGCGGCGATGGCAAGACCGGCAAGCGTCACGGGAGAATCGCGCGGCGCGGGAGACGGGCGCGGCGGCGCACCCGCGCCCCCGCCCGGTGCGACGACCGCGCCGCGCAGATGCAGCGGCGCGCGCGAGCGAGCCCGCGCCGCGAGGATCCGGCCGGCCGCGTACCCGATCAGCGCGCAGATCGCCGCACCCCACCCGGCGAGGATCGCCTCGCCCGCGGAGCCCTCGACCGGACCCTCGGAGCCATCGAGGAGAATGCTCGTGAGCGCTGCCAGCAGGCCTGCGAGCGCGGTGAGCGGGGCGGCGAGCGGCAGAGCGATCAGGAGCTTCGCCACCGGAGCGCGCGCGCGGATCAGCGCCGCCAGCATCGCGAGCACGACCAGCGTGTAGGCGAGCGCAACGCCGCGGGTGCCGTGAGTCAGGCCGTGAAGCTGCGCCGGCATCGAGGCATCCCTTCGAGCCCTTCCCGCGCGCGACGCCCTCGGAGAGCGGTGCCCGCTACGCGATCGAGTCCCAGTAGCTCTCCATGCGCTTGCGCATCGCGGCATCCGGCAGGACACCGTGCCCAGCGAGCTGATTGTCGATCAGATGCGCAAGCTGGGTCGAGCCCGGAATCGCGCACGTCACGGCGGGATGCGAGATCACGTATTTGAGCAGGAATTGGCTCCAGCTCGTTGCGCCGATATCGGCCGCCCAGGCCGGCAGCGGCTTGTCCTTGGTCTTGGCCAGCACCGAGCCGAAACGCCCGCCGAACGGTACGTCTACCACCACCGCGAGCCGCCGTTCGATCGCGACGGGGAACACCATCTTTTCCGCGTCGCGATCCGCGATCGAATAGTCGACCTGCACGAAGTCAATCGGGTACTTGCGCATCAGCGCCGTGAGCATGTCGTGCTGCTGCGGCAGGAAGGTCGTAATTCCGATGTAGCGTGTCTTACCGGCGCTCTTGAGGTCACGCATGAGCGGCATCAGCGGCTCGACACTTGGAATGAAGTGGGCGTAGAGCAGATCGACATGATCGGTCTTGAGCCGCTCGAGCGAGCGGTCGAAGCTTGCCTGCCCGTAGACGTTATCCGGCGGAGGACCGCGGAAACCGCGTCCGCCGGGTCCGCCCGCCATCCTGCCCGGCGCCCCGCCCGGCGGGCCCATCCGCCGGAACGGCAGGTTGACTCCCGGAGCATTGAACTTGGTAGCCACGAACATTTTCTTGCGCAGATCCAGGCTCGCGAGCGCCCGGCCGATCACGCCCTCGCTCTCTCCGTAGCGGGCTGCCGTGTCGATGAGCCGTCCACCCAGCGCGTGCATGCGCGCGAGGATCTGCCGGAGCTCCTCGTACTCGGCGTCGCGGAACGAGTTCGTGCCGATGCCGATCACGGGCAAGAGCTCGCCGGTCGAGGGAATGCGCTTGCGGATCACCGGCAGGCTCGCTGCATCGGCCTCGCGGTACAGAGCCGGCAGCGCCGAGCACAAGCCAGTCGCCAGCGCCCGAGCGAGTGCCGCACGCCGCGAGATGCGCAGAAGAGATCCGGTCATGCTCCACCCCTGTTGCCTCACCGGCAGAATACGGCGACGATTCCATTTCGGCCGATCTGCTGTCAACTCTTCCCGGTCCGAAAGCCGTCGCGCGAAAGCCTGACCCGATGCACCGATCCGTTGCCGCTCGCCGAACGCTCGCGTGGATGAGCGGGATCCTGCTCCTTGACGGCGCGGCACAGCTCCCCGCGCGCGCCGTAGACGATGCCTATTTGCGAAGCTGCGGGGCCTGTCACGGGCCCGAGCTGCGCGGGGGCGAGACGGGTCCGGCGCTGATCGGCAGCGGCTTCCAGCAGCGCTGGGCCGCGCTTCCGCCGCTCGCGCTCGATGAGTTCGTGCGCGAGCGGATGCCACCCACGAACCCCGGCTCCTTGAGAGACTCCGACTATGCGGCCGCGCTCGCCCACATTCGTCGAGCCAATGGCTGGGTAGTGCCGGCCTCCGAGCTGCTCGCGGCCGGGCAGGGTGAGCGGCCCCTCGCGCCGGCGGAATGGCTCGAGAATCGTGGCGACCTGGCGAGCACGAGCTACTCCCCGCTCGCTCAGATCAACCGCGACAACGTGAGGAAGCTGCGGATCGTCTGGCGCTGGAAGTCGGACAACTTCGGTCCAACCCCGGAGTACTACTACCGCGCCACCCCGCTCATGGCCGACGGGGTGCTCTACGTGAGCGCGGGGATCCGGCGCGACGTGGTCGCGATCGATGCCACGACGGGCGAGACGCTGTGGATGTACCGGCTGGACGAGGGTGAGCGTGGCGCGATCGCACCGCGCAGAAATTCCGGCCGCGGCGTCGCCTACTGGCGCAGCCGCCGCGCGGGCGAGCCGGCCAGGGTGTTCGTGATCACCCCGGGATTTCAGCTGGTGGCGCTCGACGCCCGCTCGGGACGTCCCGTTCGCTCATTCGGTCGGCACGGCATCGTCGACTTGAAGACCGGTCTCCCGCGCGTCGGCGATCTGCCGAAGACGCCTCCCGGCTCGAGCACCCCGCCGCTCATCGTCAAGGACGTGGTGGTCGTGGGCGCCTCCTTCGCCGCGAGCGGCGCGCCGCGGTCCAAGGTCGCGGTGCCCGGATGGATCCGCGGATACGATGTGCGCACCGGTGCGGAGCGCTGGGCCTTCCACACCATCCCGCAAGGGCGAGAATTCGGCACCGACACGTGGGGCGAGGGGAGCTGGCGATACACCGGCAATACGGGAGCCTGGGCGCCCTTCTCGGCCGATGCGGCGCGCGGCTACGTTTACATCCCCATGGAGCCACCGACCGCGGACTTCTACGGCGGCCATCGTCCGGGAAACAATCTGTTCTCGGACAGTCTCGTGTGCCTCGACGCGCGGACGGGAAAGCGCATCTGGCATTATCAGATCGTCCACCACGACATCTGGGACTACGACCTGCCCGCCCCGCCCGTGCTCGCCGACATCAAAGTCGGGGGACGAGCAATCCCGGCGGTCGTGCAAGTCACGAAGATGGGGTTGGCATTCGTCTTCAATCGCTTCACCGGGAAGCCCGTCTGGCCGATCGAGGAGCGAAAGGTGCCGCAGTCGGACGTGCCCGGTGAGCGGACGTCGGCGACGCAACCATTTCCCACGCTTCCCGCCCCGTTCGAGCCGCAAGGACTGCGCAGGCAGGATCTCATCGACTTCACAGCGGAGCTGAACCGGCGGGCGCTTGCGATCGTCAGTCGCTATCGCTACGGGCCGCCGTATCTTCCGGGCTCGATCGTGCAGGAAGGCGGCAACCTCGGGACGCTCCTTCGGCCGTGCCTCTCCGGCGGAGCCAACTGGCAGGGCGCGGCGCTCGATCCCGCGACGAACGTGCTGTACGTGAGCTCGATCTCGTCCGTCTGTCCGATCGGCTTGCGCCACGATCCCGGCATGTCCGAGGAGCGTTACATCGGTGTCTATGGCGAGGGATTCCCGAATGGCTCACTCGGCGGGCCGGACGGCCTGCCGCTCATCAAGCCGCCCTGGGGTCGCATCACGGCCATCGACCTCGACACCGGCGAGACGCGCTGGGTGATTCCGAACAGCGACACGCCCGAATGGGCCGCCAGGAACCCCGCGCTCCGCGGTATCGAGCTGCCGCGCACCGGCTCCTTCGATCAGGTTGGGATGCTCGTGACGAAGACGCTCCTGTTCGCGGGGGAAGGCAGCGGCCTCTACCGCGCGGGCGGTGGCGGCAACAAATTCTTCGCTTACGATAAAGCGACGGGCCGCATCGTGTATGAGATGACGCTGCCGGCGAATCAGTCCGGTGTGCCGATGACGTACGCGGTCGACGGGCGCCAGTACGTCGTCCTCGCCGCGGGCGCCAAGGACCATCCGGGCGAGCTGATCGCCCTCAGCCTCCCCTGAGCATGAGATCCACCGAGAGGAATCGACCCATGAGCGAGTCGCAACAGACCTCCAAGCTCCCGCCCTGGATCCAGAATCACCTGGACCGCTATCTCGCAACGAACGGCGAGGACGGCTACCTGTGGGACGCAAGCGTCGGCGGCGGCACGGGAATGGTGCCAACGCTGCTCTTGACGACCGTCGGCAGGAAGTCCGGCAAATCCCTCACGCTACCGCTCATCTTCGGCCGCGCCGGAGACGCCTATGTCGTCATCGCCTCAAAGGGCGGTGCACCCAACCACCCGGCGTGGTACCTCAATCTCGAGGCGCGGCCGGATGTCGAAGTCCAGGTGAAGGCCGACAAATTCAAGGCGCGCGCACGCACGGCGCAGGGCGAGGAGCGGGCGCGCCTGTGGAGAAAGCTCGTCGAGATCTACCGACCGTACGAGCAGTATCAGACGAAGACGGCGCGGCAGATCCCGGTTGTGGTCATCGAACGGATCTGACCGCTCAGCGCGCGCGGAATCGCCGATGACAGCGCGCGCACTCATCGCCGAGAGCGTTGATCGCGGCCGCGATCCGCACCTCATCCGCGCCTGCCGCTGCGCCCTTGAGCGCGAGCGCATCCGCTTCGAGCCGCTGTGCGCTCATCAAGAACGCCGCGTGATCGGTCCACACGTAGGGCAGCGCGGCGGACTGCAACTTGCGGGCGGCGCTCGTGTTGCGCGCGAACGCATCCGCGATCATGCCCGCGAGCACCGGCAGCTCGGCGGCGCGGCGGCGCACGAGCGCGGGATCGTACGGGGCCTCCGCGCGCGCCATCAGCATGAGAGGACTCGCCGTACCGTCGATGACGGTCATGAGCGCCTGGCGGTAACGGACGGCCTGCTGATCGGGACTCGGGAGACTGCGGGCAATCACTACGCCCAGCACGACTGCCGCAGCCGCGCAGAGAAGGAGAATCAGCCTGACCAACGCGACACCCTCGCCAGCCGATGGGACGGATCGTCCTATTCTGCCGGGAGGGGCGCCGCCCCACCAATCGAGCGCGCGCGCCCGTCACGATCGGACTCGAGGCGGATTCGCACGCCCCGCTGTTGACTCCCCCGGCGCGAGATTGGATCGTTCAGAGCATCATGTCGAGCCCCGACCCAACCCCCCCGCAGCGTCCGCGGCCGACGGTGTTTCTGAGCTACGCGACCGAGGATCGAGCGGCGGCGCAGCTCATCCGGGACGTCTTGCCGACCTATGGCCTCGAAGTCTGGCTGGACGAGAGCGGCCTGATTGGCGGCGATGCATGGGATCAGAAGATCCGCCGCCAGATTCGCGAGTGCGACTACTTCATGCCGGTGATCTCCGCCCAGACCGAGGCACGCCACGAGGGCTATTTCCGCAGGGAGTGGCGCTTTGCGGTCGAGCGAACCCTCGACATGGCCGACGATCATGTCTTCCTCCTGCCGGTTGTCATCGATGAGGTGAGCGGGGCTCAGGCGCGTGTCCCGGATCGGTTCCTCACGGTTCAGTGGTCGCGACTGCCCGGCGGTCAGCCGACGCCGGCGTTCGCGGCGCTCTGCAGGCGACTCGCGAGCGGGACCACGGTTACGCTGCCCTCACCGGCGAAGGCGCCGGATGCTCCCGCGGCATCTGCTCGAGTAAGGCCTCGGCGGGAATTTCCCGAGTTCCCACGCGAGGAACCCGGGCAGCGAGTCCGGTTCTGGGCCGAAGTCATCGGCTGGGCATTCCAGTCCGCGTGGAGGGCGTTCAGTCGGCTTCCCAAGTGGGTGCGGGTCCTCGCCTACGTCTGGCTCGCCGTCGTGCTGCTCGCCCGCGGCTGCACGCCCTCGGAGCATCGCGCCGCGAGCCTCTCGCCCGCGCAGGCGAACAAGCTCAAGGAGATCGCGGAGAGCGATCACGCGAGCTCCAATTCCGCCGACTTGGTCAGTCTCGCCGCGCAGATCGCGCGAGAAGCGAAGTCGACAGACGCGGAGAACGCCGGGCCGGATCCGGCTCCGCTGCTCGCGATTCCCTTCAGCGCGCCTGCCGGGGATGCGACCGCGCGCAAGCTCGCCGACTCGACCTTCGCTCAGCTCTACGGAAGAATCGCACTCACCCGCCAGGGGCGCGTGAGCCTGACGGAGCAGCCGCTGTCCTCGCTCGATCTCTCCACTGCCGTGAGAGCCGGGCGCGCCCATCATTCAACTTACGTGATCTACGGTATCGTCGACGATTCTTCGGGCACGCCGTCGCTCACGGTTGAGATTGCGGCGGTCGCGGCGAGCTCGGTGCTGTGGAGGAAATCCTACGCCATCACGGACGCCGACGCCTCGGAGATCGCAGCCGAGGTGAATTCCGCGATCCCGAAGCTGCAAGGCGATTGAGCGAATTCTCGAGGAGGCATCATGACCCACGCATCCTGGACTCGAACCATCTGCGCGCTGCTGATTGGGGTGGCCGCCGCCGGCGCGGCGCAGGCGCAGGTCGACTCGAAACCCAAGGTCAGGGCCATCACGGCATTCGTGCGCCTGGACGGCGCCCGCTCCGCGCAGCAAGTCGCTCAGGCGCTCGCAACGCTGCAAGCGGCGCGGGCCGAGTTCGCGCGCCGCGGCTACCAGGTCGAGACGCTGCGGATCGTCACCCAGCCGCTTGCGGAGCTCATTGCAGGCCGCTCGGACAGCGATGCGCTCGCGTACCTGAGTACACTCGATGCGCTCGCAGCGCACGAGCGGTTCGCACTCGACATCGGTCCCGCGATGATGCACGACAGCGACAATCCGCACGTGATGCGACTGCTCGCACGAGCGCTGACCTCGCTTTCCCACATCAACGCGAGTGCGATCGTCGCGGGAGAGGACGGCATTCACTGGAAAGTCATCAAGGAAAGCGCCGCGCTCGTCCATTACGTTGCCGAGCACAGTCCCGGCAGCGCGGGCAATTTCAATTTCGCCGCAACGGCGATGCTGAAGCCCTACGGGCCGTTCTTCCCCGGCGCCTACCACGACGGAGCCGGCAGACGCTTCTCGATCGGCTTTGAGGGCGCGGGCGTGGTCGAGCAGGTTTTCAGACGCACTCGCGGGGATTTCGCCGGCTCGATCGCCGAGCTCACCCAGGCGCTTACGGTTCACGCGAAGGTGGCGCAGTCCGTGGGATTGCGCGTAGCCGCCGCGACCGGGTGGACCTTCATGGGTGTCGATCCCACGCCGGCGCCGTCCGGGAACGAATCGATCGGCGCGGCGATCGAGACCTACACGGGCGCGCGATTCGGATCGAGCGGAACGATGACCGCGGCCCTCATCATCACCACGGCCGTGAAGGCCGTTCCCGTTCGGCAGATCGGCTATTCAGGCCTGATGATCCCGGTGCTCGAGGATCCGGTGCTCGCGCGCCGTTGGGCGGAGGGCGCCGTCCACACGGACTCGCTGCTCGCGTACTCCGCGGTGTGCGGCACGGGGCTCGACACCGTTCCGTATCCCGGGGATATCACCGAGGCGCAGCTTGCGCGCATCATCGGGGATGTGGCCTCGCTCGCGTGGAAGTGGCACAAGCCGCTCTCCGCTCGGCTGCAGCCCGACTACGGCCGGCGCGCGGGCGAGCGAACGGACTTCAAGAACCCGACTCTGTTCAACACCCTGCTGCAGCCGTTGCCCTGAAGCGCTCGCTAGCGTGTTGCGTCTTCGGCGCGTCGACCACGGCCCGCACGGCGCTCCGTCTTCGCAGACGCGCGCGCGCGACCGGTCTCATCCTCCTCGCGCCGCGGACCGCCGCGGCGGTCCTCGAAGTGTCGGTACCGGCAATCGCAGCATTGGGCATCGCACCCAGCGACCGGGAGCCGCGGTGCCTCGGTGGACAGATAACGCTTGCCCGTGTGCGCCCCTACGGCCTCGCAAGCCTTCGGCCCCGGCAACACCGTGACGGCATGCCATTTCCGATCGGCCTTGCGCTTGCGCGCATTGGCGCCCTGAACGGCGCGGACGTAGATGAACACCTGCGACCCTTTCAGATCGTCATCGCAATCACTCTACGGTTGTGATGCGACGCCAAGATTGTCGAAGCGCACAGATACAATCGGAAACACTGGTTTTTCTGAAAACTGGAACGCCGGTCACGCCTCGCGCGCCTATCATGGCCGCGGCAGGCGGGAGCACCACTATGACGAAGCCCTGGGGGTACCGATATGGATGAGCAGACGTTGAATCGGCGGCAGGTTCTCGGCGGTGTGGCGGTCGGCGCAGCCGGCCTGCTTTCCCAGGTCGGAGCGCGCGATGCACGGGCGGCCGAGGTTCCCAAATTCGGGCCGTCGCAGGCGCCCACGATCACCGACGTCGCCGGCAAAGTCGCTTACGTGACCGGCGGCTCGAGCGGCATCGGTCTCGGTATCGCGCGCGTGTTCCACGAGGCCGGGATGAAGGTCGTGATCGGCTATCTCGATAACCTGCACATCGCGGATGCGCTCAAGCATTTCCCCCCCGACGATCCGAATCTGCTTGCGATCCAGCACGACGTGATGAACCGCGATCGCTGGGAGCGGGTCGCCGATGAGATCGAGAAGAAGTTCGGGACGGTTCACGTGCTCGTCAACAACGCCGGCGTCGGTCTGCAGGCGCCAGTGAGCACCGGGACCTACAAGGATTGGGAGTGGGGACTCGGCGTGAATCTGATGGGGCCCGTCTACGGCATCCACACGTACGTGCCGCGCATGCTCGCGAGTAAGCAGGGCACGCAGATCGTCACGACCACCTCCACGAGCGGAATTCTGCCCGGAAGTGGCGCCGGCATTTACACCGTTTCCAAGATCGCCGCGGTGGGCCTCATGGAGGAGCTGCGCCTGGAGCTCCAGCACACCAACATCGGCACCTCCTGCTTCGTTCCGGGCCTGACCGCGACCAACATCGGTCAGAGCGAGCACTATCGACCGGAGTCGCTCAAGAACGCGGGTCCGCCGGCGCTTGCACCGGGCGTTGCGCCGCGGCCGGCCCCGGGAGCCGGTGCACCGCGCCGCCGCCGCCGCTTCCCCTCCTTCACGGAAGGCAGCCCGGCGGCGCACAGACCGATGGACCCGCTCGTCGCGGCACGCTTCGTGCTCAACGGAATTCTCAACAACGACCTCTACATCGTCGCCGAGCCCGAGTATCGCATCGGGGTCGAGGCGCGCTGCAACGCGCTGCTCGAATCGATGATTCCGTTCAAGCCTCTGCCGAAGGCGCTCTATGGACCGAATGTGTACCGCACCCCGATCTACATGCAGGAGATCGCGCACCGCAAAGCCACGCAGCGGCGCGACATCGCGGGCACCTGAGTCCTGCCGGCGGTCAGCCGCTGCGAAATCCGGCCGCGCGGTGACTACCGTCGCAGTACGGCTTGGTCTTTGACTGTCCGCAGCGGCAGAGCCAGGTTTCCGTCACCCGATTGACGGTCTTCCCGGTTCCGGTCACTACTTCGAGGTTTCCCTTCACGTGCAGGGGACCGTCGCGCAGCGGCTCGATCACAAGCGGCCCATCGCGCTGCCCGAGGGGTTTCGAATCCGCCGCGGCGAGCTCACCGCTCGCCGCGAAATTCGCGGCCGCATGGCTCCCGTCGCAATAGGGCTTGTGCGCGGAGGCTCCGCAGCGGCACAGCGTCAGCCGGAACCCCTCTGCGCGGCCCTCCATGACGATCGGTCCACGTACCGCGAGCGGCCCATTTTCCCGGATCTTCACCGTGTTGACGCGCGGTGCGGTCTCGAGCGCCGTCCCATCTGCCGACTCGCAGCGGATGGCCCCGGAGGGACAGTTGTGGGCGATTTCGACCACTTCGGCGCGCGTGGCCCGGTCGGGATGAATCCATTCGCCTTCGACGTTGGGCACGAACACGTCGGGACGATCGAGCACGCAGTTGCGCGAGTGGATGCAGCGCTGTCCATTGAAGTGGACGACCACCTCTTTGCCTCGAACGTTCTCTTCGCTCATGACGCGGCTCCTGCGTTTTCTCGGGCGAGGCCCAAGCTATCCCGAATCGCGGCATGCGGCAACGGAACGCGGCGACCCCGAGCGCGCTCGCATCCGCCGCAGCCTCGCCCCGGCGACGCGTCGCTGCAGACGGCCGTCAGCGTCTCCGTTTGAGCCGGCGCCGGTGAGCCGCCTGCTTGGCACGATTTCCGCACAGGGCCATGCTGCACCAGCGCCGCGTTCGGCTGCGGGTGTGATCCACAAAGAGCAGCGTGCAGGCAGGCCCTTCGCAAGCCCTCACCAGGGTGAAATCCTCCTGGCAGACAAAGCGCGCGAGAGTCTCGCCGATCGGCAGCAGCAGTGTTTCGGGGGTTGACCATCTGCGGATCACCTGCAGCGCGAGGGCACTGCCGTCCCCGCCGCTCGGCGGCGCCGCGGCGATCTGACTGAAGCAATCGTCGCGCTCCAGCAGACGATTGAGACACTCCAGCTTGCCGAGGTCATTGCGGTTGAGGGCGCGGCCCCGATGCGCTTCGACGAAGCCGCGAAACCATTCGCGCAGATTCCGCGCCTGATCTGCCACCCGGTCGAGCTCGCCCGGCAGAGCCTGCGATCGCATGCGCTCGAGTACCGGCCCGGGCACGAGCTGTGCTTGCTGTAACCAGCCGAGCAACCCCTCGCCATCGTCCAGCCACTCGACAGCCGCATCGGATGGGGTTGCCACCGAATTGAGGAAGTCGAGGGCCGGGGCATCGGCGATCAGTATTGCCGGGGCGTGCTGCATGAGCCGTTCGAGTCGAGAGCAATAACCGCGTAAATGATACTTGACAGGTTATGGCCTCACTAGTAACCTTCTTTATAAGATGAGCATGGTTACTGTGCATGCGATCGCCGCAACCGGATATCAGCGATGAACGCGAGCGATGTGAGTGGGGTCCTGGCGCATGGCGCAACGCCTACGAGCGTGCAGGACGCGACGCGCGAGCCGAGGAGCCCACCCATGAACTCCGTCCGTTATCGCAGAATTCCCATCGACGGCACCAGCATCTTCTATCGCGAAGCCGGAGCGAGTGACGCACCGACGCTGCTGCTGCTGCATGGTTTCCCCACCTCGAGCCACATGTTCCGCGATCTCATTCCGCTGCTCGCGGACCGGTTTCACCTCGTTGCGCCGGATCTGCCCGGGTTCGGTCTCTCCGAGTCTCAAGGCCGCGGACTCACCTTCGATCGAATTGCACGCACGATCGACCGCTTCACCGAGGTGATCGGACTCGATCGATACGCGCTCTATGTATTCGACTATGGTGCCCCGACGGGCTTTCGGCTCGCTGTCAAGCATCCCGAGCGCATCACGGCGATCGTCTCGCAGAACGGCAACGCCTACGTGGAAGGCTTGAGCGACGGCTGGAGTCCGATCCGCGCCTACTGGGAGATCGCCTCACAGGCCAATCGCGAGGCGCTGCGCCAGTTCCTGACGCCCGAGACGACGATCTGGCAGTACACCCACGGCGTCGCGGATCCGACCGCGGTGTCTCCCGACGGCTACTCGCTCGATAACTTCTACTTGAGTCGCCCCGGTGTCGCCGAAGTGCAGCTCGATCTATTCGGCGACTACAAGAGCAACGTCGCTCTCTACCCTACGTTTCAGGGCTACTTCCGCGCACACCGGCCACCCCTGCTTGCCGCCTGGGGAAGGAACGATCCGTTCTTTCTACCGCGGGGCGCCGAGGCATTCAGGCGCGACATCCCGGAGGCGCTGGTGCGCTTCTTCGACACGGGCCATTTCGCTCTGGAGACCCACGCCGCGGAGATCGCGGCGAGCATCCGCGAGTTTCTGGCGCGAGCGCTGCGGGCCCACTAGACCTCAACGCACTCGGCAATACCGCAGGGAGACTCCGGACGACGAACTCGGTGGCGGTGCTCGGCAGGATCGTTGCGCTGCTCAAATTCGCCGGAGCGGTTCCGCAGATCGATCTCTTTGCGGTGAGCGAGGCTCAATGGCAGGCCCGGGCTCGCGCTCGCACTGCACGGGGCGCGTCGACTCACCGTGTGCGCCGATCGTGGAGTCGAGCGGCCGTATGATCGCGAGCTGTGACGCCAATGTGGAGAGAAATTGGCCCGCATCGAAGAGCTCGGCGGGCGCATAGGCGCCACCGATGGCGGGCGGATCCTCAACTACGCGCAGGCACGCTTCGACGACCATCGGAGCGGTGACCGCGTAGATGTCCAAGCCTGTGACGGCGATGCGCGTCTGACTGTTCCCCGCGCTCGCGCGGACGTCCACGACGAAGCGTTGCGAGGATCTGCCAGAGGAGTCAGTCGGCTTGGGCGGCGGGGTTCGGGGATCCGCGAGATCCCGCAGCGGCGCCGAGTTCATGTAGCTGCACACGTTGCGTACCGCAATGTGCCGATTGATCGTTACGATCTCCGATAAGGGGACGGCCACCACCTCCTGCACCCCGAAGGGCTTCGGAAAGGTCCAAGCCCGCACGGGCGCCGGCCGGGGCATCGGGGCGAGCTGCCCGTCCGCGACGATGAGGCGACGCGCCGTGTTGCGATGCCCTGTCTCTCGGGTGCCCTCGGTCGGGTGCCAATGATCGAGTGCAACGCCGATCTCGATGCGCTCCACGCACTCCGTCCCGCGGGTGAGCTGCGCCGCGAGCAGATCAGCGAGACCGCCGTAGAAGGCCATCGCTGGAAGCACCACGGTCCTGCGCGCTCTTGCCTCCTCGTCGAACGTCGCCAACGACTGTCGAACCGAACGCTGCTCGGCGCTGATGTCGAAATAGTGGATGTCGGCTCGTAGCGCCGCTTCGATCAAGGCGGGCGCGGTGTCGAGAAACGGACCCGCGCAGTTGATGACCGCACAGGCTCCGCGAAGGGCTTCATCGAGCGCATCCGGGTCGTCGCACGATGCGCACCGCCACTCATTTCGCCCATCCCCGGCACGATCAGCGGACTGCGGCACTGGATTGCGGCCGATGGATACGATCGAGCGGCCACGACGCTCGAGCTCACGCACGACAAACTGCCCCGTATGTCCCCTCGCGCCGTAGACGGCAACCGGCTTGGCATGCATCGCTCACCCTTGTGCGCTACCGATCGGTAGCGTAGGGTGATACCGATCGGTAGCGTTGTCAAGGCCGCTTGCCCGAGGAGGCGCTGTGAGGACTGTGGATGCCCACGAGCTCGATACCGCGGCGCGCGTCCTTGCGACGGCGTCGCGGTTGTTCTATGCGCATGGCGTCCGTGCGGTCGGCGTCGAATGGATCGTCGCGGAGTCGGGCGTGGCGAAGACGAGCCTGTACCGTCACTTTCGCACGAAGGATGATCTGATCGCGGCATTCCTGGAGCGCGAGGACCGCGAGTTTTGGATGCAATGGGACCAAGCGGTCAAGCCGGTCGCAGGCGATGCAATGAGAGAGCTCATGGCCCTGCTCGACTGGATCGGAAAGCGGGTCGGCCGCGCCGGATATCGCGGCTGTCCGCAGATCAACGTAGCGGCCGAATTCTCCGACCCCGCTCACCCCGCGCGCAAGATTCGCGCTCGTCACAAGGCGGCGATGTTCGAGCGGCTGAAGGCCCTCATCGGGCGCATCGGCCGCAATGAGCCGGACGAGGTGGCCCACCAGATCGCGCTCCTCATAGACGGTGCGTTCACGAGCGACGGGCGCCTGTCGAGGATCCGAGCGACTCGGGTTCTCCAATCGGCCGCCTGCGCCGTGATTGGAAGCGAACCGGTGCGCCGTGGGCGCCGCAGCGTCTAGCGGAAGTAGCTGATCGCCGCAACGGGAGTCACGATGCCCGTCTCATTGCGACCCGTGGCCACGAGCCGGACGCCGAAAATGACGCCCAGCCGCGCGCTCCAGTTGTATTCGAGCGCTGGAGCCACGATCAACTCCCGGCCCGGACCGAGCGTGACGGCGACGGGAGAGGAAGTCCCGTCCGGCGCTTGCGGATAGGAGCCCGTGACACGCGTGGCCGCGTCCCGCTCGTACCAGAGGTCCGTCGCCGCCACCCAGCTGTCCGTCACGCTATATTCAAATGCGAGATCGCCGTAAGCGGAGCTCCCCGGGACGACACGACCGCGAAATCCCGCTACGGTGCCGTAGACGCTCGCATCCTCGACGCTGACGTGACTCGATGCCGCATAGGACACATTGAGCCGCGCGCGCAGGATCCGTCCGTTCGGCATCCACAAGTACGTCTGGGAATAGACCGACGCCGTGGTCGTGTAAGCGCCCGCACCGAAGCCATCGCTCGCCTGATCGAGGCGGTCGTATCGACCGGTAGGCACGGTCTCCTGCAAGTTGAATGCAATCGTCGGGATCCAGTCGCCCGGATGGAACTGAGTGAGCCGATACTGCCCCTGGAGCGTCAGGTCACCGATACCGAGTCCGGAGCTGCTCGTGCCTCCCGGAACGTCGTCGTAGCCGAAGCGCGGAAGCATTCCGACCGTGATCCGATCCGTCAGACCGTAGTTCACGTAAGTGAGTGAGCCCAGATCGTCCTCATGAGTCACCCTGTGCCCATGGCCCGAGGAGTCAAACTGCGCGTAGGGCAGGCTGTCGTACAAATAGGGCTCGAGGTAGAGGTGGCCCTGCGGCAGCGTGGAAGCGTTCGCTGCAAGCAGGGGGCCGGTCCACCAGGCCTCATCCAGGGATTCTCGCGCCACGCTCGCCGGAGGCTCTTGAGCGGCGGCAGCGCCGCATTTCAGGCTCGCGGCACCCGACACCACTGCGGCACACACCGCGCGCAGAACGGCAGAGCGCAACACTCGATCCTCTCGAACCCCGCCTCGTGACTCGCGACGTGGGGTTTGCATCGCGTCCGGGATTGTTCGATGGTCAAGTGGGTGATCACAATAGCCACTTCGGCCCTACCGCGGCGACCACTTACCTGCATGAAACGTGTCCGAAGCGGCTTCCTCCCGCCGATTAGCCTCGAGGCTCCGGGATCGCCCCTGCACCGCCAGATCTACGAGTGGCTGCGGCGAGCGATCAGCGACGGGAGATTGCGCCCCCGACAGGCCATTCCCTCGACGCGGGCGCTCGCGAGCGACCTCGGCGTGTCCCGGATTCCGGTTCTGACGGCCTATGAGGAGTTGCGGGCCGAGGGCTATCTCGAAACGTTCGTCGGAGCGGGCACGCGGGTTGCAGCGGCGATTCCCGACAACCCGGTCGAGCTCGGCAATGGATCACTCCGCGGACCCGTGGGGCGAAGCGCACCGCGCACGGTCTCCCGCGGAGTTCGAGCCTTGCTCGCGATGCCGCAGGATCCACCCATCCGTATGACCGGAGCGTTTCGCGTGAGCAGTCCGGCGCTCGATCGATCACCGAGCGCGATCTGGTCGTTGCTCGTGCGCCGTCACGCCCGCAATCCGAGCGCGGATCAGATGGCGTATGGCGACCCGATGGGCCACGAGCCTTTTCGCGCGGCGATCGCCTCGTACCTGGGTGCGGCCCGCGCGGTGCGCTGCGACGCCTCGCAGATCATGGTGACCGCGGGATCGCAGCAGGGCTTGCAGATCTGTGCCCGCACGCTGTTGGACCCCGGCGATGGGGTGTGGATCGAGGAGCCAGGATACCCCGGTGCGCAGCGAGCGTTTGCGTTCGCAGGCGCCGAGCTCGTTCCGGTTCCCGTCGACAACCGTGGACTCAACGTCGAGGAAGGGATTCGCCGCGCCCCCCAGGCCCGCGCCGCCTATATCACCCCCTCGCATCAGTACCCGATGGGCATGGCCATGGACGCTGCGCGCCGCCTGCAGCTGCTCGCCTGGTCCACCCGCTCGGGCGGCTGGATCATCGAGGACGATTACGATAGCGAATACCGCTTCGCGCGGCGTCCCATCGCCTCGCTCCAGGGACTCGATCGCGACGAACGCGTGATTTATGTCGGAACCTTCAGCAAGGTGCTGTTTCCCGCGCTGCGGCTGGGCTATCTCGTGATACCACAGGATCTGGTTCCCGCGTTCCGCGCGACTCGCGATGCCGCGGATATCTTCCCGCCCCGGCTCTTTCAGGCGGCGCTGACCGATTTCATGGCTGAAGGCCACTTTGCCCGTCACATCGCACGGATGCGCATGCTCTACCAGGAGCGCTGTGCAACGCTCGTCGACGCGATCAACGCGCGCCTCGGCGCAACGCTGCGGATTGTGAATGCGGATGCGGGCATGCACCTGGTCGGGCTGCTGGCGCCCGGCGTCGATGATCGGCTCGTCGCTCGCAGGGCGGCCGCGGTCGGCCTGTCCACGATTCCTCTCTCGAACTGCTGCTTGGAAACTCCGCCGCGGCGTGGGTTGATCTTGGGCTATGGCAGTAGTAGCCCGGAGCAGATCCAGGCCGGCGTCGCGAGACTCGCCGACATCCTTGCGGGGTGAGTCTTCTCGCGAAGTCGCTCACCGATTCAGCCCTTGCGAGTCCGATTTCGTCCCCAACCACCGAGCTCGAGAGCAACGGCGGTGCACGCGGAGCGCAATTCATCCGCAAGGGCGCGATCGACCATGGTCCTTGCCAGAACCATGCCTCCAATGGCAAGCGCAGCAATGGACTGAGCGGTGGCGCGAGGTTTGCGATCCTTCTTTGACAAACTCCGCTCCAAGACGCTCACCATTGCCCTGAAGACCGTCTCGAAGGCGCGCTTCGCGCGGATGCCGCTGCGCGCGACGTCGCTTGGCAGCGCGATCATCGGACAAGAATTCTCCACGTCCTCGTAATGCTGACGAGAGAGGTAAGCACGGACCACTTGCCGTCCCACGTCAGTCGACGAGAGATCCACATGCACGCCTTCCCAGCAGATGCTCCACTCTGGGTCAGTGAAAAAGCACCCGAGGACCTCGGTATACAGATCGCTCTTGCTCCTGAAATAGCGATAGAAGACGCCATGCGTGAGACCCGCTCCCGCCATGATCTGACTGACCGAAGCGCACTCGAAGCCATGACGATTGAAGAGCTTGCGTGCGCTTGCAATGATTCGCTTGCGCACTGCCGCACGATGACCGACGGGGTATGGCATGAGCTCTCCCGGTCAAAAGATTATCTTGAACATCTCTAAAGGCAGTGCTGTGATCGCGATGGGATTCCCGAATCGGCGGAGACGGTCATGGGCGATGGAGTCGGTCTTGCGGTGCTGCACGACGGACGGACACGGCGGCAGGCGATCGTAGGAGTGGTGGGCACGTTGAGTGGGCTGATTCTGAGCTCGGCGGTTGCCGAGACGGCATCTGCCGATGGAATATCCCATAATGCGGAGTCTATTCACCAGGAGCCCATTTTCGCGGCAAGCCCGCAGCGCGTCTATGAAGTTCTGACTGATGCCAAGCAGTTTGCGCGCGTCATTTTGCTGAGTGGAGCGTTGGAACAGATGCACCTACCGGATAAGCCCCCGGAGATCAGCGGGAAGGAAGGCGGCCGGTTCGCGCTTTACGGCGGATACATCACCGGACGCCAGATCGAGCTCGTGCCAAACGCGCGGGTTGTGCAGGCCTGGCGCGCCGGCAAGTGGCCCGCGGGGGTCTATTCGATTGCGAGATTCGAGCTCGTGGCACATGGCGCGGGGACCCGAATCGTCTTCGACCACACCGGCTTTCCCAACGGCGAGGCGGAGGGTCTGGCCTCGGGTTGGAAAGCTCACTACTGGGAGCCGCTCGCCAAGGCTCTTGCGTAGTCACTCGCCATCGGGCTGCATTACGCGCGAGATTCAGAAACCTCTCTGGATCTGAGCCCAGATGCGGGCGCCGGAGGTCGGACCGAGAAGCGGCGGGGACGGTCCGATGGGCGTTGCGGCCTGCAGACTCAACTGCCATTGGCCCGGGCCGTCCCACTGCAGGCCTGCTCCCACGTCAGCGAGCGTGGCGGTGTTCGGGCCTGGCGTCACGGGCTCTTTGTAGACCTGAAGATGTCCGCGATCGACGAACAAGCTTGCGAGCCACGCGCCTCGCCACGGCAGCGGCAGCGAGCGGCGCCATTCTGCCGTGAGCAGATACCCATCGGCGCCCGTGAGCACGCCCACGTCGTACCCGCGCGCATTGCCGGGACCGCCCAGATAGAACTGGTCCGATGGGTCGAGGTTGCGGCTCGCGAGCTGTCCGGTCGCGGCGAGGTAGATACCGTCGTGCTGGTCGAGTTGCTGCAGACGAGCCAGCGTGAAGTCGTAATGCTCGTCCGCTCCCTCGGTATCCGCGCCGAGGCGGTCGGCGACGCGGGCCGCGCCGTTCTCGAAGCTCACGTCGTCGAGCGTGGCCGCGACACTGAAGTTGGTAATGCCGTAGGCGTCGCGTCGATCGCCGGCGAGCGTCACGGTCGCGTCGTTCGTCAGGCGATAATCATGGATATCGGCCGCATCGAGTCTATCGAGCAGATCCTTGTGATCGTATTGCAGCTGTAGATACAGATTGCCCGCGACCGTTCGAATCACCGGGTTACTCACGTACACGCTGTCCACCTGCGCCGTGCCCCGCGCCTCGAGCGGCGCGAGATCTCCCGAGAGCTGGTAGTACAGCTCGGAGGCCGAGGCACCGAGCACGGTCCCTGCCCCATCGAGCGGGAAACGATAGTCGAGCTGTCCATACGACAGGCCGGAGCCGGAGGTCAGCAGGTTCACGATGAGCTGGTCGCCCTCGCCGAGCAGGCTGTTCACGTCCAGGCGGCCGGTGCCGCGAGCGCGGCCGGTGTAGCGGTTGCCGTAGTCGTCGGCGGCGATCAGTCCCGCGTAGCGCGACCCCGAGGTGACATCGACGTCGAGGTCTGATGTACCGGTCGCCGTGCCGGGGCGCAACGTGGAGTTGACGATGACGCCGGGAATGTCCGACATGAGGAGCAGCGCGCGATCCAGGCTGTCCTCGCTCACCGGTGCGCCGCTCGCAATCGGAGCGAGCGTCTCGCGCAACGGTCTGTCTGAGGTCGCACTGTGATTGTCGAGCCGCACCGCACCGTAGCGCGCCTCGAGGACCGCGAGCGTCACCTTACCGTTCTCGATGCGCTGCGCCGGCACGTAGGCGCGCGCGAGAAGGTAGCCACGGCGGTGATAGAGCCTCGTGATGCGCTCGGCGAGGGCCTGGAGCCGTCCGAGCGTGACCGTCTTCCCTTCGGCGGATGCAACGAGTGCGTGTAGCTGCGCGGTGGGCAGCAACGTGTTGCCGGTGATCTCGATCACCTTCACCGCGATCGGTGCCGTGTTCGCCGAGCGCCTCTCCGAGGGCTGCGCGATCGCGAGCGAGGGTTTCGACGCATTGGCGGGGGCCGGCGGCAGTATCAGCTGCTGTTGCAGCTGACCACCCGAGGGCGGCGGCGCCTGGCCGAATGCCGCAACAGGAGCCTCGATGCCGAGAGCGACACTCAGGAGGAGCCCGAGCGCCTCGATGCGCGGGATGCAGAAGCGGGACGGATTCATCGGTTGTGGTCGGGACTGAAGATGAAGGGTCTCTGTCACTTGGTCGCGGGCGGCGCGCGAACGCCGCCGTCGACGATCTGGAGGGCCAGCCCCGGCTGGAAGTCGCGACGCTCCTCGTTGCGCTCGACCGACTGATGCAGCGCCTTGCGGTTGCTCGTCAGCTCACCGGGCGATTCCGATGGCGCCAAGCCGTAGGGAGTGGCGATGTCATCGGGAGAGACCTCGAGGTACGTGACCGCAACGGCAGTCTGCTGGGCGCCTTCGTTCGGCGTGATGTTGGCGGTCGTAATCGCGACGTCGCTGATCAGCGTGTAGTTGCCGGCGGATGAACCCGTGAGGGCGATGCCGCTCACCGTGACCAGCTTGTCGTTACCGACCGTCGGCGTCGCGAATGTCGCGGAGGCATCCACGAACCCGACGCTGTCGCCGGTCACGACGCCGTTGCTCGCGAGCGTGACCCGATCCGCGGTGCTGCCGTCGTACACCTCGTTGGTGCCGGTTGCGGTAACGGTAATCGGCTTGGGCGTGACATCGGCAACGATACTCGTTGGCTGGGTGAGGGTGTAGTTGCCCGCATCGGCCCCGCCGAGTGTCATCGCCGTGGAGACGGGGATGTCGCTGCCCACGTTCTTGGTGGCGAAGGTCCCGGTCGTATCGTTGCCGAGGGTCACGCTGTCGCTCCCCAGCACCCCGGCGAGCGTCGCCCCGCTCAGTGCGGCCACCGTCGTGCCGTCATACACCTTGCCCGCCGCCGTCGTGCCGGTCACGGTGAGCGGCGCCGGACTGACGTTCGCGGTGGTGGTGGCGGTGGTGTTGCTGAGGGTGTAGTTGCCTGCGCTCGCGCCGCCCTCGGTGATGCCGCTCACCGTGACCGTCTTGCCGCTGCCCACGTTCGGGTTGGCAAAGATTGCAGAGCTGTCCGCGAAGGTCACCGAGTCCCCGGCGACGATCCCGCTGCTCGAGAGCGTCACCGGATCATTGACGCCAGCGTTGTAGACGATGTTGGTGCCCGTGGCCGCGACGGTGAGCGGCTTCGGTGTGATGTCCGCCGTCGTGGCCGCAGTCGCATTGTTGAGCGTGTAGTTGCCGGCATCCGCGCCGCTTGCCGTGATGCCGTCCACGGTGACCGCGATCCCGGTACCCACGTTCTTGCTCACGAAGGTCGCCGAGGTGTCCGCGAAGTTGACCTCATCGCCCGCAAGCACCCCGCTGCTCGAGAGCGTCAGCCCCGGATCGCTCGTCGTGCCGTTGTAGACTTTATTGGCCCCGGTCGCGGCAACCGTGATGGCGAGCGGGGTGATGTCCACCCAATCGGTGCCGCCGATGAGGGTGTAGTTGCTCGCCAGCGCGCTACCGTTGCCGGTGAGGGTGAATCCGGAGAGCGAGGCGAAGCTCTGCGTGGCACTGACATCCTTGCTGCTCAAGGTCCCCGTGCCCGAGAGCGTGAGGGTCTCCCCGTTCACCCC
>DATKPY010000006.1:0-2159 GCA_035523875.1 Steroidobacteraceae bacterium | reverse complement strand
TCGTCAACGCGGGCGACGTGCTGACCGTCTTTCGCAAGTGAGCGACATCGTCGTCGCTTACGACTTCTTGCCCAAGTTGGGCGGTGCGCACACCTGGCTTTATCAGGTCTATCGTCGCTGGCACGCACCGGTCGCCGTCTTTACCACGTGCCCCGACTCCGATCCGGCCGAGGCGGCCCGGGAGCGGGCGTTCGACGCGGGCGACCACGGGGCGCTTACGATTCACCGGCAGGCGCTCCGCATCGGCGAGCTCGATCTTCTCGACCCGCGCTGCTGGCGTGCCTATGCGCGCCACCGCGCCGGCATCGCGCACCTCGCCGGTGCCGCCGGGCGTCAAGGGGGCGGAAAGACCGTCCGCCTGCATGCGCTGCGGGCGTTCCCGGAAGGCATCGCGGCGTATCTCTATCGACTCACGCACCCCAAGCGCTCGCGGCTCGTGACCTACGCGCACGGCGAGGAGGTTCTGGTCGCACTCACCAGCCGCCAGTTGCGGTACCTCGCGAAGCGGGTTTATGCGGCCTCGGACTTGGTGATTGCGAACAGCGAGAACACGCGCCAGATCGTGCAAGGTCTCTGCCCGACCGCGCGGGTGGTGTGCATTCACCCCGGAGTGGATGCGGGCGCGTATGTTCGCT
Organism: Steroidobacteraceae bacterium; assembly: GCA_035523875.1. Lineage (GTDB taxonomy): Bacteria > Pseudomonadota > Gammaproteobacteria > Steroidobacterales > Steroidobacteraceae > JASHUC01. The sequence continues at coordinate 1,524 of DATKPY010000006.1, read as the reverse complement.
CGCCCGAGGAAGTGCGCGCGTATCGAGCGCGCTGGCGCTGGCCTCCGGAGACCTTGGTCGTGAGCGTTCTCGGCCGGATGGAGCCGCGCAAGAACCACGCGGCCGTCATCCGCGCCGTGAGCGCGCTGCGCGCCGAGGGGCTGCCCATCGCCCTCGTGTGCGGGGGCGATGGACCCGAGCGCGCCGCGCTCGAGGCGCTCGCTCGCGGCCTGGACGCGGGCGATTGGATTCGGTTCACGGGGCGTGTTGCCGAAGAGGAGAAGGCCCTTATGTATGCGGCATCCGATCTGTATGCGATGCCCGCCATCCGTCACGGTGAGATGATCGAAGGGTTCGGCATCGTCTTTCTCGAGGCCGCGGCGGCGGGACTGCCCGCGGTCAGCGGCAACAGCGGCGGTCAGCGCGAGGCGGTGCTCGACGGCCGGACGGGAATCGTCGTCGATGGCACGCGGATCGAGGCGGTCGTGGAAGCGATCCGAGCCCTGGCATCCGACCCCCCGATGCGCGCGCGGATGGGCGCAGCCGCCCGTGCGTGGGCGGCCGAGCACGACTGGCGAGTGGTGACAGCGCGGACGGAAGCGGCCATCGCCGAGCTCGCTTAGGCGATGCGCCGACTCATTGTGGCGGCGAGTGATGCGCTGCGACCAGCTCCGCGAACAGGCTCTCGTATCGATCGAGGTGGCTCTCCCAGGAATAGCGCGATTGCACCGTGGCGCGCGCGGCCCGCCCGAGCTCGGCGAGCGATTCGGGGCGCTGCAGGGCCGCCCGCAGCGCGTGGCCGAACTCGGGGAGGCTCGAGACCAGAAGGCCCGTGCGGCTGTGCTCGATGAACTCCTCGCTCACCGTGGTGAACTGCGCTCCATCGGCGCGGAAGGCGAGACACGGCACGCCGTAGCTCATCGCCTCGAGCGCGACCAGCCCTAAGCTCTCGGAGCGGGACGGGAACAGAAGAAGGTCGGCACGCGAATACCACCGGGCCGGGCTCTCGACCTGGCCCGCGAAGTCGACGCGCCCCTCGAGCCCGAGCGTGGCCACGGTGCGCTCGAGCTCCGCCCTCAGCGGCCCCTCGCCCAGGATATCGAGATGCCAGGGAAGATCCTTGAGCGATGCGAGCGCGCTGAGTGCGATGTCGATGCCCTTGCGGGCAATCAACTGGCCGACGATGAGCAAACGCGGGCTTCCCGCCCGCGGAGGCCGCGCGCTCACTGTCGGAACGTCGATTCCGATGGGATTGACGATGAGGCGCCGCGCACGGTGCGGATACGCGCGCGTGAGCGCATCGCTCGCCATCCGCGTGAAGCGCACCGTGCAGCTCGCGTGCGCAAGCGCCCAGCGTTGCAGGTGGCGGTAGAGGAGGAGCGTCGTTCCCCGCAGCACGGGCGGCAGTCCTTGATGTCGGAACTCGTCCGTGACGGTCAGTGCGTGGGGCAGATAGATCCACGGCGTCGCGGGAAAGAGGCGCGCGTGAGGCTTGAGGAGCAAGTGCTCGCCGCCGATGATCACTTCGGGGCGCGAAAGATGCAC
>DATKPY010000005.1:0-125572 GCA_035523875.1 Steroidobacteraceae bacterium | reverse complement strand
GTGGGTCTCACGGTCTCCGATGTGTTGCGTGAGGTCATGGTCCGGGTGGCTCATGACAAGGAACTGCCGTTCCAGGTCCGCACGGCGCTCGGCGGGGTGCGTGACGTGAAAATCGGGACGATCACCGAGGAGCAGTTCTGGGCGCGCAAGCGCGCCCTGCAGGCGTCCGACCACGCAAAGGCAGCAAGCGGGACACTTCAGCCGGAGGAAACACTGATGATCCCCTCGCGGATGCTCCGTGGGGCTGTCCCGCGGTGGCCGCAGAATGCGTTTGCCGAGTGCGAAGTGTCGTTTGAGTGATCTGCCAAAGCTCGCACTCTCCGATGATGAGGTGGCCGAGATCCTGCGCGCCAGCGAGAACATCGCCATTCTCGTCGGAGGGCAGGCGCTGTCGATCTGGGCGAATTTCTACCAGGTGGCAATTCCTACGGTACTGACGGCCCATGTGACCCGAGACGTCGATTTCATCGGGAGCGCTGACGCAGCGCTTATCGTCAAGGGTGGCCTGAGCAACAAGGATTGGAAGTTCGAGCAGATTCGGCCAGGCGCGCTGAGCTCCGTCACGGCGCAACTCACTCTCGAGACCGAGAACGGAATTAAGGAGATCGACTTCCTGGGATCCATCGTCAGCCTTCACACCGATGATGTTCGCAAAAGGGCTGTGCCACTCGATCTCCCGGACGGATCCGTGGTCACCGTCCTTCACCCACTGGATGTCCTGGCCAGCAGGCTCCATAACCTCGCCGAGATCCCGGAAAAGCGCAACGATCAGGGCGTGGCGCAGGCCGAACTGGCGATCAGTATTGCCGGGGCATGTCTGCGCGACACCATTGCACACCGGACGGAACGAGAGCTTTTCAACCAAATCGAGCGCATAAGGATCATCGTGACGAACGACACGATTGCCTCGATCTGTCGTCAGTACGCGCTCGACGTGCTCACCTGCGTGCCACTTGATCAGATCACGAATGAGAACTTCAAGAATCTTCGGTGGCCGCAAATTCAGCGCGAAGTGGAATTTAAGGTCGGCGTGCGTGCTCCCCGCGGGTTCGAGGTTGGCGTTCCTGAGGAGCCGAAGAATCCGCCGCCTACCCGCGAGAGCTGAACCAATCGTATGGCCCAGTGGCTACCGAAATCTCGAGCTCAACTCATAGTATCTACCGTAAGAAAGATGATGCGAGAGCGAAGCCTGGCAAGCCCTCAACTCCCGGCGATCATGGCTTGAATTAGCGAATGAAGCACCAGAGGCGCAACCTGCGGCCACTATCTGAAAATGCCCCGTCTGCGCCGACGGCAATCTGACTTGCCGATACGGCAGCGCATGTCGGCTGCGGAATTGACAGTGATATCCCTTTCCTACGTGTCGCGTATCCGGTAGGCGCCGTGGTCGCGACTCGACGGCACGTGAACCAAGATCTCCGCGGATGCTCACGACCCCCTCGCGCGAAGCATCTGCGCGTGCGCACACCGGGCGTATACTCGGACTTAGAGAATCAACCGGTCAACTGAGACGCGAGGTGTTCAGGTGATTCCATCGCGGATTGTCGGCGTCCTACTGATGTTCATCGGTGTCGCTGCGGCGGCACTGGGCGCATACGGCGCGCTTGCGACGGCGCGAATCGCGGGCCTTGTCGGCGGGGCGGTTACGGGTCTCAATCTTGCGGATTGGAAGCTGCACTGGGTGCGGGCTTGCCTGGCTTTGCTTGCGGCAGGACTGTGCGAGCTCGTGGGCGGCGGCTGGGTCTATTCACGCAGGGCAACCGGATACATCCTTGCGGGGGTTGGGCCCCTCTGGTTGGTGTGCTACTCGTGGTTTGCGCGACCCCACTACGCCTACGAGCGGCTCGATCGAGTCGAGACTGCTCTTCTTGTTTGTCTCGGAGCGGTTTGCTTCGCAGCATTCCTGTTTGACCGTGGAACCCGATCGGCGCCCGAGGAGCGCGCGCACTCGGCCTGACCGCGGGCGAGGCGAGCCGCAGGTCGCCGGGATGAACGACGGAACTCGGAATCTGGAGACCACGCGATTGCGGCTGCGAAATGCCGCGTTGCCGGACGAATCGTTCTTTCTCAGGTTGCTGAATGAACCTTCGTGGCTGGAGAATATCGGCGACCGCTGCGTCCGCTCGCTGGCAGACGCGGAGAGCTACATCCGGAGCAAGATCTGGCCCCAGCACGAAACGTCCGGTTACGGAATGTATGTCGTGGAGCTCAAATCGCGCGAGATACCCATCGGGATTTGTGGACTGGTCAAGCGCGACTATCTCTCCGCGCCGGATCTCGGCTTCGCACTGCTGCCGGAGTACGTAGGCCAGGGTTTCGCCACCGAGGCTGCTCGTTGTGTGATGTCTCATGCGAGAGCCACATGGAGCATTCCGCGGCTGTACGCGGTAACGAGGCGCGGCAATGAGCGCTCTCTCCGATTGCTCGATCGGATCGGGTTTCGGTATGAAGGTCCCTGCATGACGCCGCAGGGCGCAGAGGTCGAGCTGTTTGCGGCGAACTGACCCGGCGGCCGGCATCGTCCGGCGAAAGGGTCGCGGCGGACGCCGCCGAGGGTGAGTCAGTTAGACGAATGGGAATGACAATGGCCAAGGCATACTGGATCTCCGTTTACCATACGATCCGCGATCAGAGCGCGCTCGCCGCATATGCGAAGCTTGCCGGTCCGGCACTCCAATCGGCCGGGGGTCGCTTCCTCGCGCGTGGACTGCCCGCGCGTGCTTACGAAAAGGGCCTCAACGAGCGCACGGTGCTCATCGAGTTCGACAGCGTCGCCCAGGCGATTGCCGCGCACGAGAGTCCTGAGTACCAGGAAGCGTTGCGTGCGCTCGGGAATGGAGTCGACCGAGACTTGCGCATCGTCGAGGGCACGGAGTGAATTGACGACGGCGGGCGATGCGCGGACACCGACCTGCCGTGACGGGAGGGTCGATCAGGGCACCGGAGGTCGGATGAAACGGATCGAACGTCGGTGGTGGTTCGTGCCGCCGGTGGCGCTACTCACGCCTCGTGCTCTGCGTGATCGCGATCGAGGAGTTCAGGCGCCTTGACTCCCGGGCTCTGTGGGCAGCCGCGCGCACTTAGCGTCGCGGCTTCGCCTCCTCAGCGTCGATCCAGCGATCGACCACATCTTCGAGCACATCGAGTGGGAGCGAGCCGTTCCCCAGAACGACATCGTGGAACTGTCTCACGTCGAAGCGCGCGCCGAGGCGGCGCTCGGCCCGCTCGCGCAGCTCGCGGATCTTGATCTCGCCGACCATGTAGGAGAGCGCCTGCCCCGGCCACGCGATGTAACGATCGACCTCGGTGCCGATGTTCTGGTCGGTGAGCGCGGTGTTCGTGCGCAGCAAGTCGACGGCCTGCGCACGCGTCATCCCGTATTCGTGGATCCCGGTGTCGACCACCAACCGCACCGCGCGCCACATCTGATAGGAGAGCGCACCGAAGCGCGCGTACGGATCCGCATAAAGCCCCATCTCCCCGCACAGCGTCTCGGTGTAGAGAGCCCAGCCCTCGCCGTAGGCGTTGTAATACGTGAAGCGGCGGAAGTCCGGAAGATCGCGCAGCTCGGCGGCGAGCGACAGCTGCAGCGCGTGGCCCGGCCGTCCCTCGTGGCACGTGAGCACCGGAATCTCGTAGATCGGTCGGGTCTCGGGCTTGTACAGATTCACGAACATGTAGGCGGCACGACTGCCGTCGGCCGCCGGCGCTTCGGAATACGCCGGATAGGTGTTCGGCGCCTGATCGGCCGGAATCGGCAGCACGCCCCACGGAATGCGCGGCAGGTGGCCGAACTCCTTGACGAGCAGCGGATCGATGGTCTTGGCCTCGGCTCGGTACGCCATCAGCAGCTCGCTCGGCGAGTCGTAATGAAAGCGCGGATCCGAGCGCAGGTAATGGAGGAACTCATCGAGACTGCCGTGGAAGCCTGCATCCCGGACCGCCGCAAGCATCTGCACGTGGATCTGCGCCATCATCTTCACGCCCAGCGCATGGACCTGCTCCGGGCTCATCGAGGTGGTCGTGAAGTGATGCACGAGGTAGACGTAGTAGGCGTGGCCGTCCGGCAGCGTGGTGACCGCGAGCGCCCGGCGTGCGTGCGGCAGATAGGTGCGGGCGAAGAACTTCTGCATGCGGCGGAAGGCCGGAACGACCACCGTGGCGATGGCAGAGCGCGCGCGTCTCCTCAGGCGCTCGGCGCTTGCCGGGTCGATCGAGGCCGGAAGCTTGACGAACGGCGCATAGAACGTGCTCTTGAGCGGATCGTCGACGATGTTCATCGCGATCTGCGGCTCGATCCGCTCGACAACGACTTGCGGGAGCACGCGCCGCTCCGACACGCCCTGGTCGAGGAGAGCGAGCGTCTGATCCATGTAGACCCCGAAGCGCTCGAGGCGTGCGATCCAGTCCTCGTAGTCCTCGGGCGTCGCGAAGCGCAAGGTCTGAGTGAGGTCGCCCGATGTCTGGATGCCATCGAGCTGGTTGAGCGGAAAGAGGTATTCGTGGTACTTCCAGGACTCGAGACGGTCGCGGTAATTCCAGCCGAAGAGGTCGTAGTTGAGCTGCTCGGCCGCGGGAAGCGCCGCCCGATCGATCCGCGCGAGATCCTGCAAGGCTGCGAGATCGGCCCGATGCGAGTCGGCGATCCCGCTCAGGCTCTCATCGGGCCAGCGATCGTTGAAGCGCCGATCGCCGCGGAGCGAAGCCTCGACCGGATCCTCGCGTGCATCGCGCAGCCACTCCCGGTCGAACAGGGCGTGGAGTGCCGCGACCCCCGGCGCTCGATTTGTGGCTGCGTGCACCCGCGCCCAGGGAGTCAGGCAACCCAAGCCGACGAGGCAGAGGATCGGACCTGCGCGGACGATTCGCATTGGGTACACCTCGCAATGGCCGTGCAGCGCAGGTGTAGGGGCTCGAGCCCGAGCGTGTCAAGCCGGCGGGGGCCGGGACGCCTCGCGACTCGCGTTCCGCGCGACTACCGTGCGGTCAGCCGAGTGAGCAAAGCCACCATCCGGGCGAGCTCGGCCGAACCGAGCCTCCCGAGCAGCTTGCTCGCAAGCGCCGCTCGCGTCCGCGAGACGTAGAGATTGATGCGGCGGCCGCGCGGGCTGAAGACGACGTGCACGAGCCGGCGGTCGCGCGGACTGCGGCCGCGCTCGACGAAGCGCTTGGCGACGAGCTTGTCGACGGCCCGGGTCGCGGTGCTGAGCGGAATGCGCAGAGCCCCCGCAAGCGCCGTCATCGTGAGGGGCTGCATGCGGCCGAGCGCGGCGAGGATCCGCAGCTCCGTGCGCGAGCACTCTGGCTCGTCCCGATCCTGCGGTCGCCGCGTGGGCGTGAGTAGCTCGCAGAGCGTATCGATCGTCTCCACGAAGCAGCGTACTTGGAGCGGCCTCGCCTGGCCCGTTCGCTTCGATGCGCGCCCCGAGCCGCTCCCAGCGCTCGCCACGCCGCGCGAGCGGCGACGCCGCGGTCCATCGAGGGGGTCTGCAGCCGAGTTAGGCCTGGTTTTCACGGGAGATACGGTTCGGGACCCCGGTCGCCGCGGGCGTTGGCTTCGAAGACTCGCGTCGCGATCCGCGCGCGTCCGGTTATTTGTAGCACGCAACAATTGCGCCGTACAATCGTCGCCTCGCGGCCGTGGTGCACGGCGCGCGGCCACGCGTGTTGGAGGTCGAATCATGGTGAGGAAGATCTGGGTCGCAGCCGCGTTCGTAGTGATCGCGGGATGCGGTGCTGCAGTTGCCGCGGCCGCCTCCTGGGTCGGCAGCTGGGGCAGCGCGCCGCTGCCGCCGAGCCCGGGGTTTGGCCCCGGGCCGGGTACACCGAGTTTCGCGGACGTGACCATCCGCGAGACCGTGCGGCTCTCCGCGGGCGGTCGGCGGCTGCGCATCCGCTTCACGAACGTCTACGGCACGAAGCCGCTGCGCATCGGCGCGGCGAGCGTTGCGCTCGTCGCGGCGAACGGCACCGTGGTGGCGGCTACGCGCCACGCGGTCCTCTTCGGCGGGCGCGCGGATGCGATCATTCCGGCCGCCTCGCCCTATCTCAGCGATCCGGTCGATCTCGCTGTCCCGCCGCTCGCAACGCTCTCGGTCAGCCTCTATCTGCCCGCGGAGACCGGGCCGTGTACCTGCCACGCCGTCGCCATGGAGAGGATTGACGTTTCGGATGCCGGGAACTTCACGCAGATGAATTTCACGCCGAAGCGCACGCTCCAGTCCTTCGCCTTCATCTCCGGGGTCGATGTGCAGAGCGAGCGCCCGGCAAAGACGATCGTCGCGCTCGGGGACTCGATCACCGACGGAATCGGCTCGACGCCGGGGGCGAACCGGCGCTGGCCGGATCTGCTCGCCGACCGGCTCGATGGGCCGGGCCACGCGCGTGAGTGGGGCATCGTGAATATGGGGATCAGCGGCAATCAGGTGCTGAGCGACGGCGCCGGACAGAGCGCGCTCGCGCGGCTCGACCGCGACGTACTGTCCGTTCCCGGCGCCGCCTACGTCATCGTCTTCGAGGGTGTCAACGACCTCGGCATCTCCTACGGCCACTTCACCGGACCGCTTGCAGCGAGGTTCAGGAGTCTGGTGCCGGCGCACAAGGCCACGGCGGCGGCGCTCATCGAGGGCTACCGGCAGATCATCGATCGTGCCCATCTGAGGGGTCTCAAGGTGATCGGAGCGACCATCACGCCGTACGAAGGTGCGGCCTACTACTCGAGCGAGGGGAACGCCGTGCGCAGGGAGATCAATACCTGGATCCGCACGAGCGGAGCATTCGACGGCACGCTCGACTTCGACGCCGCCGTGCGTGATCCGGCCCATCCCGATGCCATCGCCCAGGGATTGCATGCGGGCGATCACTTGCATGGGAGCGACGCCGGTTACCGGGCGATCGCCCGCTCGATCGATCTCGCGATCTTCAAATGAATTAGCGCGCGAGCGTTGTTAAGATCTCCGCCCGTCAGTGAGGCGCGCCGGCTCGGGCAAGCTCGGCCGTCACAACGAGGAGAAGAGGGGATGACCGGGCGGATCGATGCACACCGGCCTCGGGCGCGGCGCGGCGGGCGCCGGCGCGGGCGTTCGACCGTGACGCTGCTCGTGCTCGCCGGCTTGCTCGGTGCGCTCGCGAGACCCGCGCGGGCTCAGGCACCGGGCGAGCCGAGCGCGCTCTGGCCGCGCGACTGCGACCGCGCATGTCTGATCGGCATCGCTCGGCGTTACATGGATGCGCTGGTGCACCACGATCCCTCGCGAGCGCCGTTCGCCGTGCGGGCGAGGTTCACCGAGAACGACGTGCCGATGACGATCGGACGCGACGGACTGTGGGGCACGATCAACGCCGCATCGAGCACTGCGCTCACGGCGGCCGACACGGAGACGGGCAATGTTGCGTGGTTCGGAACGGTCGAGGAGCACGGCTCGCCGGCCTACTACGCGATGCGCCTCCAGATTCGCGCTCGCCGCATCACGGAGGTTGAGACGGTCATCGAGCGCAAGCCCGGCCTGCCCGCCGCATTCGGCGATCCGACCAAGCTCATTCACGATCCGGCGTTTGCCGACGTGCTCGCGCCCCGCGAGCGTCGCGGTCGAGAACGCCTGCGCGACGTGGCAAATGGGTACTTCAGCACGATCGCGCGCAACGACGGGGACCTCTTCACCCAGTTCGACCCGGACTGCGAGCGTCTGGAGAATGGCATCAGCACCACGAGCGGGCGGTTCGGCTCGGCGGGGAGTGCTCAGGGGTGCGAGGCGCAGTTCAGGCTCGGCCTGTTCCGCATCAATAAGCGCGTGCGCGAGCGGCGGTTTCCCATCATCGACGAGGAGCGCGGAGTCGTGGTCGCAACGGGCTTCTTCGACCACGACAACAGCTTCGATCAGTACCGCACGACCGACGGCAAGCTGCACGAGACGCTGCTCAAGTGGCCGAACTCGCTCTCTCTCATGGAGGCATTCAAGATCCGTAACGGCAGGATCTATCGGGTGGAGGCCGTGTACACCTACGTGCCGTATTTCATGTCCTCGCCCTGGCTCGAGCCCCAAACGCCTGCGGTCGAGGCGGATGTGCCCGCCGCCCCGAGTCATCTCGACTGCGATCGCGCCTGCCTGATCCGCATCGCCGAGGAGTATATGAGGGCGCTCGTCGCGCACGATCCGCGAAGCCTGCCGTGGGCCGTTCGCGTGCGGTACACCGAGAACAGCGTGCCGATGATGATCGGCGATGGACAGTGGGGATCGGTCGATTGGGCATCTCCGAGTCCGCTCCATGCGGCGGATCCCGCGACAGGCAACGTCGCGTGGGTGGGTGTGGTGCGCGAGCACGGACAGGCGGCGTACTACGCCATGAGGGTGAAGGTCGAGAATCGCCGGATCAGCGAGGTCGAGGCCGTGATCGACGGCAAGGGCGAGCCGGGTCCGTTCGGCGATCCGGATAAAGCGGTGCACGATCCGGCGTTCCAGGAGGTGCTGACCCCGGATGAGCGCGTGCCGCGCGAGCGCCTCATCGCGCTCGCGAACGGCTACTTCAGCACACTGCAGAGGAACGATGGCACGATCCATACGCGGTTCGATCCACAGTGCGGACGCACGGAAAACGGCATCTCGACGACGTTTGGCCATTTCGGCTCGGCGGCCATCGCTCAGGGCTGCGAGGCGCAATTCAAGCTCGGGCTTTATCGCTATGACGATGCGGTGCGCGCGCGGCGCTACGAGCTGGTCGACGTCGAGCGCGGGGTCGTCGTTGCCACCGGCTACATCGATCACTCGGCGCGCATCACCGAGTTCAAGCGCACCGATGGGAAGTTGCGCACCGCGCCGTACCTCTCGCCGAACTCGCTCGGATTCATGGAGGTCTTCAAGATCCGAAAGGGCCGGGTCTACCGCGTCGAGTCCGTCTTCTGTGAGCTGCCCTACCTCATGCGCTCACCCTGGCTCTTGAGCTCGCAGGCCTGGACCGCCCACGTACGGCCCGAGGGTGGCGCCGAGCCATGAGGTGGCTCCTCCTCGCGTTCCTTTGGCTTACGTTGCCGCTCGCGTGGAGCGCGCCCGAGGGGCCTGCCGCCGTCGACCAGCAGCGTCTCGCGAACGCCGATTCCGATCCGGGCGACTGGATGTCCGTCGGCCGTACCTGGAGCGAGCAGCGCTTCAGCCCCCTGAGGTCAATCGACGCGAGCAACGTGCACCGGCTCGGAATCGCCTGGTACGCGAACCTCGACACCTACCGGGGCGTCGAGGCAACGCCGCTCGAGGTAGGCGGTGTGCTCTACAACGTGTCGGCCTGGGATGTGACGACGGCGTACGACGCGACGAACGGCAAGGTCCTTTGGCGCTACGACCCGCACGTGCCGCTGAAATGGGCGCGTCTCGCCTGCTGCGGCCCGGTGAGCCGCGGGCTCGCGGCCTGGAAGGGCCGGATCATTCTCGCAACGCTCGATGGGCGCCTGATCGCGCTCGATGCCGCGAGCGGCAAGCCGGTGTGGAGCACACAGACGCTCGTGACTGGGCAGCCGCTCTCGATCACGGGTGCCCCACGGGTGTTCGACGATCTCGTCGTCATCGGCAACGGCGGCGGGGATTTCGGCGCGCGCGGCTACATCTCCGCGTACCACGTGGACAACGGAACGCTCGCCTGGCGCTTCTACATCGTGCCGGGCGACCCTGCCAAGGGTCCGGACCATGCAGCTTCCGACTCCGTGATGCCGATGGCGGCGAAGACCTGGACGGGGGAATGGTGGAAGGTCGGCGGCGGCGGCAACGACTGGGATAGCATCGTCTACGATCCCGAGCTCGATCGGGTCTACTTGGGCACCGGGAACGGCTCGCCCCACCCCGAAGCGTTCCGCAGTCCCGGCGGCGGAGACAATCTCTTCCTCTGCTCCATCGTGGCGCTCGATGCGCGCACCGGGCATTACGTTTGGCACTACCAGGAGATTCCCGGCGAGGAGTGGGATTACGACTGCACGAACTCGCTCATTCTCGCGCAGCTGAAGATCGCCGGGCGCACGCGCCAGGTGATTCTCCATGCGCCGAAGGATGGGTTCTTCTACGTGCTCGACCGGCGCACCGGGACGCTCATCTCGGCCAGGAACTACGTGCCGAACGCCTGGGCAAGTCGGGTCGACCTCAAGACTGGACGCCCGGTCATCAACCGCGCGGCCTTCCTCTCGGTCAAGCCGTATCTGCTGACGCCGGGCTACGGCGGCGGGCACAACTGGAATCCGATGTCCTTCAGCCCCGTCACGCATCTTGCGTACATTCCGGCGATGGAGCAGTGGTTCGTCTTCTCGCGCCTGCCCGACGGGCAGTTCAAGTTCGAGCTCGGACGCTCGACGCTCGGTGCCGGGGTCAACAACGACCCCGCGCTACGCCGCAAGCTCAACGCGGAGGCCGAGCGGCGCGACAAGGGGTATCTCCTCGCCTGGGATCCGATACACCAGCGCGAGGCATTTCGCATCCCGTATCCGCACCCTGGGAACGGTGGAACGCTCGTCACCGCGGGTAATCTCCTGATCGAGGGCACCATCGACAAGACGCTCGCCATCTATCGCGCCGACGACGGCCGCAAGCTCTGGGAGATGCCCTTGGGGACCGTGCCGGTTGCCGGTCCCATGACCTACAGCATCGCCGGCAAGCAATACATCGCGGTGAACGCCGGGTGGAACAGTGCGATCGTCCACGCGCTCGAGCCGTTCTCCGTCGGCCCAGCGCGGCTCGTCGTGTTCGCGCTCGACGCTCACGGCATCTCGCTTCCGCCGGCCCCTCCACCGGGATCCATCCCACCGCCTCCCGCTACCGCGGAGCCCGAGCAGGCCGTGTCCCAGGGCGCACTCCTCTACAGCCAGTACTGCGCGACCTGCCACGGCCCGAATGCGATCGGGGGCGTGCGGGACCTGCGTCATCTCACCGCCCCCGAGCACGAGCGCTTCCTCGAGGTCGTGCTCGGAGGCGTCTTCAAGAAGCAGGGCATGGAGAGCTTCAAGGACCTGCTCACGCCACGGCAGGCCGAGACCATTCACGCGTATTTGATCGCGCGCGCACAGGAAGACTGGCAGCCGAGCATGATCCCGCCGAAGCGCCCGCAGCGCTGAGCGGTTGACGTGCGCGACGGGTGAGCGGAGGGGGCACGATGAGCGATGGGCCGACGACCCTGCAGCGACCGTGGCGAATGAGGCCGGCGGCGCATGCAATCCTCGCGACTCTCGCCGGCGCTTGCCTCACGCGCGTGGCCGATGCGCCCGCAGCCGCTGCACCGGTCGACGCGCTCGCCGTGCGCATTACCGCGCTCGGCGCACGAGCGCAGCGGATCGCCGACTTCAACGCCGTCGCGAAGCTCCAGCGCGCGTACGGCTATTACCTCAACAAGGGCTACTGGGACGAGGCCGCCGATCTGTTCGCCGAGGATGCCACGATGGAAGTGGGCGTCGATGGGGTGTACGTCGGCAAGGAGCATATCCGAGCACGGCTCGTGGCCGAGGGCGGCGGTGAGCCGGGCCCGGGCCTGCCGTACGGGCAGCTCAACACACGCCTGCAGTTGCAGCCGGTCATCCACGTCTCGCCCGACGGACGCACCGCACTCGCGCGCTGGCGCGAGATCGCGCTCCTCGGTCAGTACCACCAGCGCGCCGAATGGGGCACAGGAGTCTACGAGAACGCGTACGTGAAGCGGAACGGAGTGTGGATGATCGCCGAGCTGCACTACTTCCCGAACTTTCGCGCTCCGTACGCGGGAGGCTGGGCCCGGCTTAAACCTCTACCGTCCGATTGGACGTCCGCGGTCGGCAGAGCGCTGCCCGCCGACCGCCCGCCCACTATTCGCTATCGGCCGTTTCCCGAGATCTTCACCCCGCCCTTCCATTACGCGATACCGGGCGCGAGCGCAGCGGGCGGCGCGCCGGCGCCAAGCACGTGGCGCCCCGGATCGCTCGCGCACGCGCTGACCACCAACGAGCTCGGGCGGCTCGCGGCTGCGCTCGACCACGCCGAGCACGATCTCGCCATTCTCGATTCGCAGCAGGCGATCCAGGACCTGCAGGCTGAGTACGGCTACTACATCGACAAGGGCCTGTGGCACGAGGCGAGCGAGCTGTTCGCCCCGAATGCCACGTACGAGTACGGACAGCGCGGCGTGTACGTGGGCCGGAGGCACATCCGCAGCGCGCTCGCGCTCTTCGGACCCGAAGGACTGCACGAAGGACAGCTCAACGACTATCCGATGCTGCAGCCGATCATCGACGTGGCACCCGATAACCGCACCGCGAAGGCGCGCTGGCGGAGCGACGTGATGCTCGCGAACGACGGTCGCGGCGAGTGGGGCGGCGGTATCTACGAGAACGAGTACGTGAACGAGCACGGCACGTGGCGGATCAGCAAGCTTCACTACTACGTGACGTTCCGCGCCGACTACGACCGGGGCTGGGCGGCGGGAGCGCTGCCGATGCGCGGACCGAGCCGCGATCTACCGCCGGATCGACCGCCGACGGAAATCTATGCATCGCTTCCAGCCCAGCACCTCGTGCCGTACCACTACGCGAATCCGGTCTCGGGTGCGGTGCCCTCCTTCGAGGAGGACGTGCGCGGCAGCGATCTCACCGCGAAGCTCGCGGCGCTCGAGGCACGCGCGAATGCGCTCGCGCACCGGGTGGAGCTGCTCAAGGATCAGGCGCAGATCGAAAAGCTCCAGCGTGCCTACGGCTACTACGTCGACAAGGCGCAATGGCCCGACATCGCGGCGCTGTTCGCGCCCCGGGGAACGTATGAGATCGGCGGCCGCGGCGTGTTCATCGGAGGCGAGCGCGTGCTCGAGTATCTCGTCACGGGCCTGGGCCCGATCGGTATCGCGAGCCGCACCGGACAGCTCCTCGATCATCAGCAGTTTCAGGGCATCGTCGATGTGGATCCCGACGGACGCACCGCGCACGGGCGCTGGACCGCACTGGTCATGGGTGGGTCGGCCAACGGCAGCGCCGTGTGGGGCGATGCCATCTACGAGAATTCATACGTGAAGGTGAACGGGATCTGGATGGCGGCGAGCTTCCGGGCGCCGTTCACGATGTACTGTGCCTACAAGGGCGGCTGGAAGGATTCCGCGGTTCCCAATACGAGGCCGGACAGCTTTCCCCCGCCGCCCGACTTGCCGCCGAGCACGGTCTACCTCACCTATCCGAGCTTCTACGTCGCGCCGTACCACTACCGCAATCCCGTGACCGGTCGGGTGGCACCGCCCCCCAATCCCGCGGCAGGCGGAACGGCGCCGATGCGAGCGCTCGAGGCCCGGTAACTCAGCGTGAGGTCGATTGCCGGGCGGCCGCCGCTCGCGTGCGATCCCACTCCGCACGGCTCTGGCCCCAGATATCCACGGCAACGTGCTCGAAGGGCGGCGGCAGCCGGCCCGCGCCCCGATTGCGCGCACCCAGCTTGTGGGCGACACGCTGGGAGATCGCATTCTGCGGACTGATGGTATGGATCACCTCGCTCCAGCCAAGTGCGGCGAACGCCCAGTCGATCGTCGCCACGGCCGCCTCGGTCGCGTAGCCTCGGCCCCAGCAGTCCCGCACGATCGCCCACCCCACCTCGGGGCCGGGCCACCCCTCCGGCCGCCACGGGCCCACGCGGCCGACCCAACGTCCGGTTTCTCGCTCGAGCACGGAAAACATGGAACAGCCGGTGAGGTGCCAGGCCCCGGCCACGGACATGAAGCCACGCCAGGCGACCGAGCGCGGCTGCGGACCGCCGATGAACCGCGCGGCCTCCGCATCCGCCATGAGCGCAACCCAGGCATCGAAGTCCTCGATGCGCACCGGTCGCAGGATCAGGCGCGCGGTCTCGATCTGCATGGCAGAGGTGATCATACGTCTTTGGCCCGCGCGCACCGAGCGCTCGCCGGGAATAAGATGGCTGGTACGGAAGAGCCGCTGGGAGACCGAGATGCCGCATGCCAAGCCGACCGTATTTGAAGGACTTGCGCTCTGCGCGCTGCTCTGCGCGGTGGGCGGCGGCACGGCCGGTGCCCAGCAGCCGAGCATCGGCGTTGCGCCGGTCACGCTGAGCGAGCACTCCTACCTCTTCGATACGGCCGAAGAGCACAAGGTCCGCGTGGTCGTGGTGGCGCGCGGATTGAAGCATCCCTTCGCGCTCGCGCTGCTGCCGAATGGCGATGCACTCATCTCGGAGCGCGGCGTTGCGCTGCGGCTGGTGCACGATGCCGCGGGTGCGAGCGGCGCGCCGGTGCTCGATCCCACTCCGATTGCCGGCATCGCGCCCCCCGTGCCGGCGTATCGCGGCGGTGGGCTCCAGGATGTCGAGCTCGATCCCGGCTTTGCGCGGAACCGTCTCGTCTATTTCACGTTCAACCAGCCGGGCGCGGTGCCGCCGGCGCACGGCCCGGGGCCGGTGCGGCGACTCGGAATCGTGACGGTGATGCGCGGGCGGCTCTCCGGCCATGCGCTCACCCACATCGAGCAGGTGTTCACGACGGGCGAATCCGGATACAGCGGCGGGTCGCGGCTCGCATTCGACCGCGACGGGATGATGTACCTCACGACCGGGGCTCCCTTCGATACGAGCGCACAGCGCCTCGACAGCGTCTACGGCAAGGTGCTGCGGCTCACCCACGAGGGAAAGGTGCCCGCGGACAACCCGTTCGTCGGACGCGCCGGTGCGCGGCCCGAGATCTTCTCCTATGGTCATCGCGATCAGCTCGGGCTCATCGTCGATCCGTTGTCCGGTGCGGTGCTCGACACCGAGGAAGGACCGAACGGCGGCGATAAGATCAACGTGATCCTCGCGGGCCGCAATTACGGCTGGCCCACGGTGAGCTTCGGGCGCAATTACGACGGGTCGATCATCTCGCAAGCACCGCTCGCGCCGGGGATCGAGCCGCCGCTCATCGTCTGGATACCGTCGATCGCGCCGGGAAACCTGATGCGCTATACGGGCGCGCGGTTTCCGGCTTGGAAGGGCAATCTCTTCGTCACGAGCGCGCGGCGCGGCGAGATTCCGCGCACCGGAGGACTCGAGCGCATCGTGCTCAACGCGCAGATGGGCGAGCTCAGACGCGAGACGCTCTTCACGGAGCTCCATCAGCGCATGCGCGATGTGCGTGAGGGAGCGGACGGGAACCTGTACGTGGTGACCGACGAGGACGATGGCGCGCTGCTGCGCATCGAGCCCGCCTTCTGAGGCGGCCGCCGGGCCCTGCGCTCAGCAGATCAACACTCCGCTCGGCGGAGGAAGGCCTTCGGCCACCCGCTCCCAGCTCCCCCCACGGTCGTGGGAAAGGTACACGTGGCCGCCGCGGTCGGCCACGGCGACGCAGCCGTCGCGCGCGGCGATGTTGCCGGTATCGCAGATTCCATCGAGCCACCGAGGCAGGCTGCCGTCCACGGGCTGCAGCGTTGCGCTTCCCGCGATCGCACGGCGATAGATTGCGCCCTCCTTGGCAAAGTGATCGGTCGCTGCCGAGACGAAAACGTCCTCCCCGACGAATGCGACTGCGGTGCAGTGGCGTGCGTGCAAGCCGTGGTGCTCGGTGGTCCATGTCGCACCCGCGTCCCTGCTCAGCGCGAGCCCGACGCCCGTCGCGGCGGCGACGAGCTCGGGTCGCCTCGGATGGGCGCAGACCTGGTGCACGTCGCAGTCGATGTCGATCGTGGGTGTCCACGACTCCCCGCTATCGATCGAGCGCGGGATGCCACCGACATGGATATTGACGAGCAGCGTCGAGTGATCGCTGGTGGCGCACATAGAGCGAGCGCCGAGCGGTGGGCCGACCCAGCGGCCGTCGATGAGCGCGGCGCCCGCGTACCAGGTCTCGCGCCCGGCGACGTGGTCAAATCCGGCGAGCGGCGTCAATGCACCGTCGGCATCGAGGCGCAGGACCCGCGCATCGTTGGTCCCAGCGAAGACCGCATCGCCGAGCGCCGCGCAGCAGACGAGCTCCGCCGGGCTGCTCGCGAGCGTGATCCAGCGGCCCGTGGCCGACCGCCGGCAGAGGGATCCGCCTCCGACGATCGCGAGGGCGCCGCCCGATCCGTCGGCGGTCAGACCGGCGACGACCCCGCTCGGAATCTCATGCGCGGTGGCGCCCGAGCGAACGGCGAAGAGACCCCCGCTCCAAGTGGAGATGAGCACACTGGGTGGGGTGGTCATGACGCGGTCCGGCTCCCGATCCAAGGGCGAGACTGAGCCTCTCGGGCAGTGTGCGTCAACTTGCTGCAGGAGCGTAGCATCGCGGACAGGAATCGACGAGCAGGGTGCACCCATGAGCGATCCGACACCTCGCGCGCAAGCGCTCACATCGGTCGAGCTTCCCGCGCGGATCATTCCGCCGCCGGCGACGATCAGCGAGGCGGCGCGCACGGCACTTTCGGTGAGTGCCGCAACGCCGCCCGTCGCGCGACCGGCGCCCGAGGATCTCGCGGGCTGGCGTCGTGCGATCGCCGAGAGCGAGGCGATGTGGGAACCCATCGCCGCTGCGATGCTCGGCGGCTGCAGCAGCACCGTCGCGAGGCAAACGCTGGGCGGAGCGACGGTGTACCTTTGCACGCCCGCGGGGCTCGCGGAGCCGCGGCGAGCTCGGGCATACCTCTATTTCCACGGCGGAGCGTTCGTCTTCGGCGGCGGACGCTTTGCGATGGCGTTCGGCGCCGTGCAGGCCGAGAAGCTCGGGGTGACGGTGGTGTCGGTCGACTACCGGATGCCGCCCAATCACCCGTTTCCCGCAGCCCCGGAGGATGGCCTCGCGGTCTACCGCACGCTGCTCGAGACTTACGAGCCCGGTCATCTCGCAATCGGCGGCAGCTCGGCCGGCGGCAACCTCGCGGCGGCCGTGACGCTCATGATCCGGGACCGTGGGCTCCCGCTCCCCGGGGCGGTCGTGCTGCTCACGCCCGAGGTGGATCTGACCGAGGCGGGCGACACGTTCCGGACCAACGAGCTGCTCGATGTGACGCTGAAGAGAGGCCTGCCGCAATGCAATGCGCTTTACGCGGCAGGGCACGCACTCGAGGATCCGTATCTTTCGCCGCTCTTTGCCGACTTCGCGCGCGGATTCCCGCCGACGCTCATCCAATCGGGAACGCGCGATCTGTTTCTCTCGAACTCCGTGCTGATGCATCGCAAGTTACGCCGCGCGGGCATCGGCGCCGAGCTCCACGTCTGGGAGGCGATGCCGCACGGCGGCTTCGGGTTCGGCCCGGTTCCCGAGAACGAGGAGGTGAGCGAGGAGGTGCGTCGGTTCATCGACCGGCACTGCTGAGCGGCGGGTCGCGCTCAATCGAGATTCTGGCCGACGCGCAGTCGTGCGAGGTACTGCCGCACCGTATCCCGGTAACCCTCGCTGCTCGTCACCGTGGCGCCGCCCGCGAGCACAAAAATGAAATCTCCGCGCGGCGTGCGGCTCACCTCGCGAATATGGTTGACATTGAGCACGCACGAGCGGCTGATGCGCAGCGTCGGCTGCGACTGCAGCGCCCGCTCGGTCTGCTGCAGCGTGCTGCGGGCGTGATAGATCTCGCGACCGACGGTGAGCTTCACGTAATTGCGATTGGCCTCGATGAGCTCGATCGAGGTCGCATCGAGCATCCACATCCGCCCTCCGAGCTCGGCCAGGAGCTTGTGTTTCTCGCACGCTGCCGCACGCGCGCGCTGCTCCAACTGCTCGAGCACCGCGCAGAGCGCGTTCTGCCGGTCCGTCGCGAGCTCCGCCTCGTGGCGATGACGCACGCGCGCGAGCGTCTTCGCAAAGCGCTCCTCGTCGTAGGGCTTGAGCAGATAATCGGTTGCGCTCACCTCGAAGGCATCGAGCGCGTACTGATGGTACGCCGTGACGAACACGATGATCGGCAGCGCTGCAGGATCGAGCGAGCGCGCGAGATCGATGCCATTCGCCGCATTGATCTGAATGTCGAGGAACAGCAGGTCAGGGGGCGCCGAGCGGATCCCCTCGAGCGCGGATCGCGCCTCGCCATACTCCCCGATCACGCGCAGATCGGGCTCGGCCGTGCAGTACTCGCGCAGCGTCCGCCGCGCCGCCGGCTCGTCGTCGACGATGACCACCTCGATCACGGCCGCTCGCTCGCCGGCGCTCCCACGGGCATCGGTCGGGGCTGTGCGAGGCGCGGCATGCGGATCTCGGCGAGCCAGCCGCCTTCCGGCCGCGGTCCGGCCGCAAGGGCCGCGCGCTCGCCGAAGTGCACGAGCAGCCGCTCGCGAACGTTGGCAAGCCCGATCCCGAACGGGCGTGCCGCCGGAACGTAGGCCCCGGAGTTGCTGAGGCGCACGTTGAGCTCATCCTCGCTGGTTTCGAGCTCGAGGCGGATCTCGATCGGACCCGGTTGGTCCGCGAGCCCGTGAGTCACCGCGTTCTCGATGAGCGGCTGCAGAATGAGGCTCGGCACCCACAGGCGCGGCGCCGCGCTCGGGTCGGGCAGCTCGACCCGCAGCCGGTCGGCGAAGCGCCGCTGCTGGAGCTTCAGATACAGTTGCACGAACTCGAGCTCCGCGCCGAGCGGCGTGAATTCGCGGTCGCCGGCGCTCAGGAGCTTGCGCAGCAGGTCCGCGAGCTGCACCACCATCGACTGTGCGGCGGGCGGATCCCACACGATCTCGCCGCGGATGGTATGCAGTAGATTGAAGAGTGTGTGCGGGGAGAGCTGCATGCGCAGCGCCGCAAGGCGCGCCGCGGTCCACGCGCGCTGCAGCGCCGCGGAGCGCAGCTGCGCGTCGCGGTACCGGCGGTAGAGCGAGAAGCCCGAGGCGAGCGCGAGGGCGAAGCCGTAAGCGAGCACGAAGCTCGTGGTGCTCGCGATCCAGTTCGGCCCGGCTTCCACCACCATGCGCCCGAGCGTCCAGGTCATCACGTGACCCGAACCGTGGTCGTGCCCGAGAAGCGTCTCGCCGAGCCATAGAAACGGCGTGCCGAGTCCGGCAAAGAAGAGGCCGATCGCGATCTGCGCCGGCCACGCTCGCCAGGCTGGCTTCCAGCCGATGCGCAGCGATCCCCAGATGCAGGCACCGAGAACCGGATAGAGAAAGAGGTGCTGCAGGACGCGCGCGTTCCACGCGGCGAAGAAATGCTGCGTGCCCGAGGGGTCCATGCTCGCCGACATCGAGCGTGCATACAGGACGTTCGATAGCGCCACGTAGATCCAGAACGCCGTGAGAATGACCGGCAGCGGCCAGAGCGCCGCGCGCGCGGACTCCTCGGGCTCCGCCTCGCACGGCGCCTCCGAGCGCGCGCCATCCTCAACGAGCGCCGGACTCCCCGGCTCCAACCGTTCACGCCATGCTGCGTTCACCGCGATTCACCTCGAGCGCCCAGACTCGCGTGCTCAGAGTACGCCAGTTTCGCTTCGGAGAGGATCGCGCCGTTTCGCTGCGGGACGAAACCGTCGCCGGCGGGGACGAAGCGCGGGATGCGCGGGATCTATCGGCGGCGCGGTCGCTCGCGCGGCAGCGAGGTGCGGGAGCCGCCGTGGTACGGGGTCGTCGGGCCGCGGGACGAGCTCGACGGCGGCCTGCTGCCGCGGAGCGCGCGGAGAGGTTTGATATGCACATCGCCACAGGGGCGACAGTTGAGCACTCAAACCTATCGGGAATGCATCATGAACACGGTATCGAAAGCTCCTCGCAATGGAACCGCACCTCTCACGCTGCTCGCACTCATTGCCTCGCTCGGCTGCGCCGCCGGTGCGGCGCATGCCGGCGGCATCTCGGCAGCGTCCGAGCCCGCCGTCAACGTTCGCTACGACGATTTGAATCTCGACACGCGAGCCGGTGTGGAGGCGCTCTACTCCCGCATCGTCTCGGCGGCCGCGCTGGTGTGCGGCTCGCCCGACATCCGCGACCTCGCCCGCTTCCAGATGAGCCACAGCTGCCAGAGGCAGGCGGTCGCTCGCGCCGTGCACGACGTGCACAACGAGAAGCTCACCGCACTCGATCGACCGGCGCTCAATCACGGTTGAGCAGAGGCCTCCCCGGGGCGACGTGCAGCGCCTCGCCCCGGGGAGCCTGCCGCAACCGGCAGTGCGCCGCCGCCCGCACGCCGGTGCTAGACTTTAGATTCGGCACGCCGCCGCGCCGCGGCCGGCCTGCGGAACTCATCGGGCGCACCGCGCTCTATCAAGGGTCGAGGCGGGACCTTATGAGCAGAACGTCCTGGGTGATGCGGACGGTGCTTGCAGCCACGGTGCTGGCAGGCGCATCGAGCGTGGCGGCGGCCGGCAGCGCTGGGGCCGCGACGTCCGCGATCGGCGACCAAGGGCGGACCTGGGCGCAAATTGCCAAGCTTCCGGATTGGCAGGGCATCTGGCAGCCCGAGTTTGGCATCTTTCTCAAGCCGCCGACGGCGCTTCTCCCCGCTGCAAGGGCGAAGCTTGCGGCTTATGTCAGGGCCCAGAGCAAGGGAGAGGATCTGCAGCCCGTGCAGGCGAACTGCCTGCCTCCGGGGATGCCGCAGATCATGATCCAGCCGTATCCGATCGAGTTCCTGTTCAATCCGGGTCAGGTCGTGGTTCTGATCGAGGCGTACGAGCAGGAGCGCACGATCTTCACCGATGGCCGCAAGCATCCGCCCGACCCCGACCCGACGTTTCAGGGTAACTCGATTGGTCACTGGGAGGGTGACACCCTCGTCGTCGACACCGTGGGGTTCGTACCGAATACGCGCATCGCGCCCGGAGTCAGCCACAGCAAACTGATGCACATCGTAGAGCGGATCCGCAAGATCGATCCTCAGGAGATCGAGATCCGCCAGACGATCTTCGATCCCAAGGTGCTCGCCGAGCCGTGGACAGTGGTGCATCGATACCGACGTCTCGATGATCATCTGCGCGAGTACATCTGCGAGCAGAATAACCACGACGCGGCCGATGCCGAGGGACGCCCCGAGCAGCGGCTGAACTGATCCGAGCGCCTCCCGCTTGAGCGCGGGCCCATCGCGGCGCCGGATCTGTGACCGACTCCACGGCCGCGCGTCATCCCTCACCCCGCGCGCGCGTTGTCGCAGGAGAAACCTCCGGAGCCATTCCGATGAGCCGCCGTTCACGCACGTGGCTGAGCCGTCTCGCGCTCGCGCTCGTTCCAGCGCTCACCGCCGCCGCGGTCTGCGCCACCGCGCACGCCGATGCGCTTGCGGCCGTGCAGCTGCTGCGGGAGGGCGGCTGCGGGGGAGTCGTACCCGCCGCGCGCCCGTTGCGCCTCGACCTGCTGCTCGAGCGCGCCGCCGCCGCCTGGGCGCGCGGACGCTCGCTCGCCGATGCGGTCGAGGTCGTGGGGTATCGTGCCCAATCGATCGCAGGGGTGCACGTGAGCGGTCCCGACTCCGCGCTCCTTCAGCTGCTCAGGCGCTCCGGTTGCCGCGCGGTCGCCGGCCGCAATCTCCGTGACATCGGTATCTACGCGCGTGGCTTCGATCGCTGGATCGTCGTCGGCACGGCCTACCAGAATCCCCCTCCCATGCAGGCTCCCGCGCTCGCAGCGCGCGCGCTCGAGCTCGTCAATGCGGTGCGCGCTGCCGGTGCACGCTGCGGGGGACATCGCTTCGAGCCCGCGCCTCCGCTCGCGCTTTCCACCACTCTTTCGAATGTGGCGCTCGCTCATGCCGAGGATATGGCGCGCAACGATTACTTCGAGCACGTGGACCTCGCCGGCGAGACCCCTGCCGATCGGGTCCGCGCCGTGGGCTACGCCGAGAGCCTGGTGGGCGAGAACATCGCCTATGGCCCGGACACCCTCGATGAGGTTGTCGAGGGCTGGCTCGCGAGTCCCGGACATTGCGCGAACATCATGGATCCACGCTTCGCGCAGATGGGAATCGGCTACGCCGCGGGCCGCGGCTCGCGTCCGGGCCTGTACTGGGACCAGCTCTTCGCCGCTCCGCGGCGCTAGCGCGCTCACGTGCTAGAGTGCGTCGGGCTTCAGGCCTCGACGCCGTGAACGATTCCGCCGACACCTCCTCCCTGGCCGATCCCGCCGAGTGGCTCGAGCGTGCCGCGCGCACGCAGCCGCGGCGGCTGTTCCTCTCCACTCCGGCGGGCCGCCGACTCACCTACGCCGAGCTCGCCGAGCACTGTGCGCGCTACGCCGCTGCACTCGCCGCGTGCGGGGTGCAGCCGGGCGATCGCGTCGCAGTGTGGGTGGAGAAGTCCCCGGAAGCCATCGTGCTGTACGTCGCGTGCCTTGCGGCCGGCGCCGTGCTCGTCCCGATCAATGTCGCAAGCTCGCTCAGCGAGCTCGAGCACTTCCTCGAGGACTCGCGTCCTCGGCTCGCGGTGGTCCGCCCCGCCAGTCGCGAAAGTCTCACACCGCTTCTCGAGCGCATCGGCGTGCCGTGCGTGGAGACGCTCGCAGCGGACGGCGCGGGGACATTCGCCGAGAAGGCCGCATGCGTCGCGTACGGGCTGCCGCGGCTGCGCGCGCCCGCTTCCAACGATCTTGCGGCGCTCGTCTATACCTCGGGAACGACTGGAAGATCGAAGGGCGCGATGCTCACGCGCGGGAACCTCGTCTCCAATGCCGCGGCGCTCGCGGCCGCGTGGCGCTTCAGCTGCGAGGACGTGCTCCTGCACACGCTCCCGCTTTTTCACGTGCATGGACTCTTCGCCGCCATCAACACCGTGCTCGCCTCGGCCTCGAGCTTGGTGCTGCTGCCGCGGTTCGATGCGGGAGCGGTGATCGAGCTGCTCGCGGATGCGACCGTGCTCATGGGCGTGCCCACGCACTATGCGCGGCTGCTCGCGGACGGAAGGCTCGACCGGCGCGCCAGCGCGCGCGTGCGGCTGTTCGTATCGGGATCGGCGCCGCTGCTCGCCGAGACGCACCAGGCATTCTTCGAGCGCACGGGCCATCGGATCCTCGAGCGCTATGGGATGACCGAGACGCTGATGAACACCTCCAATCCGTACGAGGGGCCCCGCGTGCCGGGCTCGGTCGGTCCGGCTCTGCCCGGCGTCGAAGTGCGCGTGACCGAGCGCGCAAGCGGCGGGGTGCTGAGCGAGCCGGAGGCGATCGGCGCCCTCGAGGTGCGGGGACCCAATGTGTTCGCAGGCTACTGGCGCGACCCGGAGAAGACGCGCGCTGCGTTCACTGCGGACGGCTGGTTCAGGACCGGCGACCTCGGTCGCATCGACGCGGCCGGATACGTATACCTCGTCGGGCGGGCCAAGGATCTCGTCATCAGCGGCGGCCACAACGTCTATCCCAGGGAAGTGGAGATCGAGCTCGACGCCGTACCGGGTGTCCTCGAGAGCGCCGTCTTCGGCGTTCCCCATCCGGACTTCGGCGAGGGGGTCACCGCTGTCGTCGTGCTCGCCCCCGGCGCGAGTGTCACGGAGGTCGAGCTCATCGAGGCGCTGCGCCCGCGGCTCGCCCGCTACAAGGTGCCGAAGCGGCTGTTCCTCGTCGCGGAGCTGCCGCGCAATCCCATGGGGAAGGTGCGCAAGGAGGCGCTGCGCGTGACGTACGCCGATCTCTACGCGAGCGGGCGCTGAGCGCGCGCGAAGATGCTCGCTCTACGTTTTTGCAAGCTCAACCGAGGGGATGTCGTCATGAAGAAGACCGAGTGCGGCGCGTACGGTGATGCGACGAGAGGCGCGACCGAGGACCGCCGAGCGCTCCTGAGGGCGATGCTGGGGGGCGGTGCCGCGCTCGCGGGCGCTCTCGCATCTCCGCTCGTCGAGGCTGCAGATCGCGCAACGGACGAGGCGGCGTGCGCGCGCTTCGAGCGGGCAACGCGCGGTATGCCGGCGCCGCGCATCGCGGAGCTGAAGGTGATCCAGGTCGGCGGTGGCGGACCGAACGACTCGACAGTCGTCAAGGTGACGACCGACCAGGCGGGCCTCTACGGCTGGGGCTGCGCGACCGCGACCTTCCCTGGCGGTCGATCTCGCCTGGTGCAGGCGGCGGTCGAGGAATACTTGCAGCCGCTCCTCGCCGGTCGCGCTGTCGATCGGATCGAGCAGATCTGGCAGATTGCCTACATGAGCTCGTACTACAAGAACGACACGGTGCTCAACTGCGCAATCGGCGGGGTGTGCGATGCCCTCTGGGACATCAAGGGCCGGCAGGCCGGCATGCCGGTCTACCAGCTGGTGGGCGGCAAGTGTCGCGACGCCGCGGATATCTATCTGCACGTCAACATGGGCGCGCAGGATCCGGGGCGCGAGCTCGTCGAGAACTCGCGCAAGCTCGTCGCAACCGGCTGCCGCAATCTCCTCGTCGCGATGTTCCTGCGCGATGGCGCGACGCGAACTCTTTACGGTCAGGCGCGTTTCGACGATGGCTCGGCCGCATTCGATCGGGACAAGGAGATCCGCAAGATTCTGGCCGCATTCGCGACCTTCAGAAAGGAGATGCCGCCGGAGATCGGGCTCGGAGTCGACGTGCACTCGCTCCTCGACAGCATCCGCGCGGTGGAGTTTGCGAAGGCGGTCGAGCCATTCAATCTCTTCTACTGCGAGGATCTGCTCGCGCCCGAGGATGCGGGCCACTACGCCGTCGTGCGCGCGCTCACTACGACGCCGCTCGCGATCGGGGAGCTGTGGAACAATCCGCACGAGTGGCGACCGCTCGTCGAGAAGCGGCAGATCGATTTCGTGCGCCACCACGTCTCTCACATCGGTGGCTTCACCGCGGCACGCAAGATCGCTGCGTTCGTCGAGAACTACGAGGTGAAGTTCGCCTGGCACGGCGCGCCGAACTCTCCCGTCGGGCACATGACCAATCTCACGCTCGATCTCACGAACGAGAACTTCGGCATCCACGAGCACTTCGGCTATCCGCCGCTGGTGCAGGACATCTTCGCCGGACATCTCGAGATCAAGGACGGTTATGCTTGGGTGAGCGAGAAGCCCGGCTGGGGCATCGAGGTGGACGAGGCGCTCGCGGCCAAGCATCCGATCCGCGACGAGCGTCCGAACGAGTTCCGCACGCCGGACGGCTCGGTGATCCAAGGCACGGGCTGAGCGCGCGCAACCTCCTGGAGATCCTGCCAAAGGAATCGACCCGTGGCCCATGCATTCGTGTGCGATGCCGTCCGAACTCCCTTCGGCCGCTATGGCGGTGCGCTTGCCGGCGTGCGGGCCGACGATCTCGCCGCCGTGCCGCTGCGGGCGCTCATCGAGCGCAATGTGCGCGTCGACTGGGGCGGCCTCGACGATGTGTACTACGGCTGCGCGAACCAGTCGGGCGAGGACAACCGCAATGTCGCGCGGATGGCGGTGCTCCTCGCGGGCCTCCCCGAGAGCGTGCCGGCCGCGACGGTCAACCGTCTGTGCGGCTCGAGCCTCGAGGCGGCCGCGATTGGCGCCCGCGCAATCGGCGCCGGCGAGGCGGAACTCGTGGTCGCAGGGGGCGTCGAGAGCATGACGCGCGCGCCCTTCGTGCTCGCCAAGGCGGATGCGCCGTTCGCGCGTGGGCTGAAGCTCGAGGATACGACGCTCGGCTGGCGCTTCGTGAACCCGGCGCTTCGCGCGCGCGTGGGAGTCGATTCGATGGCCGAGACTGCGGAGAATCTGGTCGCGGAGCGCGGACTCTCGCGCGCGCATCAGGATGCCTTCGCGCTGCGCAGCCAGCAGCGCTACGCGCGCGCCCGTGCGCAGGATTTCTTTGCGCGCGAGCTCGTGCCGGTGCTCGTGCCGCGGGAGAAGCAGGAGCCGGCGAGCGTCACGGCCGATGAGCATCCGCGGCCCGAGACCACGCTCGAGGCGCTCGCGCGTCTGCGCGGCGTGGTGCGCCCGGAGGGCTCGGTGACGGCGGGCAACGCCTCGGGGATCAACGACGGCGCGGGCGCGCTGATCCTGGCAAGCGAGGCGGCCGCTGCGCGCAACGGGCTCACGCCGCGTGCCCGTATCGTCGCGAGCGCGGTGGCGGGCGTGCCGCCGCGCATCATGGGTATCGGTCCGGTACCGGCGACGCGCAAGCTCCTGGCGCGCACCGGTCTCGCCCTGGGCGACCTCGATGCCATCGAGCTCAACGAGGCCTTCGCCGCACAGGCGCTCGCCGTGCTGCGCGAGCTCGGCCTCCCCGACGATGCCGAGCACGTCAACCCGAACGGTGGGGCGATCGCGATCGGGCATCCGCTCGGGGCGAGCGGCGCGCGGCTCATCGCGACGGCCGTGAGCCAGCTCGAGCGCACCGGGGGTCGGCGCGCGCTCTGCACGATGTGCATCGGGGTGGGGCAGGGCATCGCGATGCTTCTCGAGCGCGTCTGAGTCGCGGCGCATGGAGGAGCTCGTGCGCATCGAGCGCGATCGGGAGATCGGCATCGTCGTCATCGACAACCCGCCGGTCAACGCCCTTGCGCAGCCCGTACGCGCGCAGCTGCTGCGCGCGATCGAGCAGCTCGACGGCGACGCGAGCGTTCGCGCGCTCATTCTGGAGGGCGCCGGGCGGGCGTTCATCGCGGGCGCGGACGTGCGCGAGTTCGAGCGCGCGCTCGAGCCCCCGGGGCTCGCGGAGGTGCTGCAGCGGATCGAGGACTGCGTCAAGCCGGTGATCGCGGCGCTGCACGGCGCCGTGCTCGGTGGTGGGGCGGAGACCGCGCTCGCGTGCCGCTTCCGCTGCGCGGCCGCCGATCTCGAGCTCGGCTTTCCGGAGGTCAAGCTCGGACTCCTCCCGGGCGCGGGCGGCACCGTGCGCCTGCCGCGCATCGTCGGTGTCGCGGCCGCACTCGATCTGATGACGAGCGGCGAGCCGATCGGTCTTGCGCGGGCCCAAGCACTCGCTCTCATCGATCGCACGCTGCCGAATCCCTCGCGAGCGGGCGCGGTCGCCTACGCGCGTGAGCTGCTCGCGGCGGGCATCGTGCCGCCGCGAGTGCGCATGCGGCCGGTTCCGGATGCGCAGGCCGCGACACCCGAATTCTTCCGCGCCTATCGCGCGCAGCTGCCGCGCGCCACGCGCGCACTCGCAGCGAGCGAGCGCATCATCGAGTGCGTGGAGGCCGCGGTCCGCGAGAGCTTCGATGCGGCCCTGACGCTTGCGCGCGCGCGGTTCGAGGCGTGTCGGATGTCGCGGGAATCGGCGGCGCTGCGGCGCCTGTTCTTCGCCGAGCGCGGCTCCTCGCGCGCGCGTCGGGGTGCACGCGAAGTGCGGCGCGTCGGCATCGTCGGCGCCGGCACGATGGGCAGCGGCATCGCGGCGAGCTTCGCGCAGAGCGGCTTCGAAGTCGTGCTCGTGGATTCGAGCGAGGAGGCGCTTGAGGCGGGGGGAGCGCGCCTCGATGCCGCGCTCGATGCGGCAGCGCGCGCACGCGTCGCGGCCGCCTCGGATCTCCTCGCAGTCGTGGAGACCGATCTCATCATCGAGGCGGTCTTCGAGGATCTCGCGATCAAGGAGGCGATCTTCGCGCGGCTCGGACGCATCGCTCGGCCCCATGCAGTGCTCGCCACCAACACCTCGACGCTCGACGTCGAGGCGCTCGCCGAGGCAAGCGGGCGCGCCGCGGATGTGATCGGAATGCACTTCTTCAGTCCGGCGAACCGCATGCGTCTCATCGAGATCGTGCGCCTGCGTGCGAGCGCCCCGGAGACCCTTGCCACCGCGCTCACGGTCGCGCGGCGCTTGGGCAAGGTGGGCGTGGTGGTCGGCAACGGCTTCGGCTTCGTCGGCAACCGCATGTTCTACGCCTACGGGCGCGAGAAGGAGCTCATGCTGCTCGAGGGTGCGACGCCCGAGCGCATCGACCACGCGCTCGAGGCGTTCGGGATGGCGATGGGACCGAACGCGGTCGGGGACCTCGCGGGTCTCGATATCGGTGTGGCGGCGCGCGCGCAGTGGCCTGACAGGCCGGCCGATCCGCGCTACTTCCGCCCATGCGAGGTGCTGGTCGAGCACGGCTATCTGGGCCGCAAGAGCGGACAAGGCTTCTATCGGTACGGCGGTGCGGACCGGCGCCGCGAGAGCTGCGCCGAGGCGGTGGCACTCATCCGCGCCGAGGCTCGGCGCCTCGGGGTGCGCGAGCGCCACGTGGGCGACGAGGAGATCGTCGAGCGTTGCGTGCTCGCGCTCATCAACGAGGGAGCGCGCATCCTCGAGACCGGCCTCGCGGGCGCAGCGGCCGACATCGACGTGATCTGGTGCAACGGATACGGCTTTCCACGAGCGCGCGGCGGCCCGATGTTCCATGCGGACTCGCTCGGGCTCGAGCAGGTGATTGCGCGCACCGATTTTTACGCGATGGAGCTCGGTGCGCAGTACTGGTGCGCGGCTCCGCTCATCAGAACCCTTGCCGAGGAGGGCAGGCAGCTTGCTGAGTGGAGTGCGCCGCCGGCGCTCAGCTGACCGCGCTCAGCGTGAGCGTACGCCTCCGAAGCGCCGCAGGGCCTCGGGCGCCGCAGGGGGGAGCGGGCCTGCGCGGTTGCGCGCGTGGGCCGAGACAAATCGCTCGGCACCCGCGAATACCCGTCCGTAGAGCCGGCCGCAGAGATCGGCCGCCGCCGAGCCCGTCCAGCTCCCCGGCAGCAGCGCGCTCGGCAGGAGCGGATCGCGCAGATGGATGCGCCGGTAGCCATGGATAAGGAGCGTGCGAACCACGAAGCACGCAACCGGTGTCCCCGGCGCGCGCTCGAGCGCGCGCTCCACGGGCGCGAATCGCCGCACGAAGCGTGCGTACTGCGTCTCGAGCTCCCCGAGATCCCAGGCGCGGCGCGCGAGCTCGAGGTCGGCATCGAGCGAGCCGGTCGCCCCCCGAAGCGCGGCCACGCGCGCGCCGCAGTGGTGCCGTGCGAGCTCGCCGCGTGTCTCCTCGAGCCGCTCGCCGGGATAGACGAGCACGCCCGGCATCGGCCGTCCGAAGCCGCGCCAGCGGAAATCCGCACTCAACCGCTCGCGCTCCGCGGCATCGAGCTCGCCCAAGAGGAGCATCGTCCACGCCCCGCTCCAGGCGCTCGCCGCGCGGCCATAGATACGTGTCGTCGCGAGCGCGAAGTCTAGCTGGCCGCGCTCGGTGAGCCGGTAGTAGCTCAGCCGGCCGATGCGTGTCGATTCGAGCCAGTTCTCCCGAGCGAGCCGGCCGATCGAGGTGCGCACGTGACGCTCGGAGAGGCCGAGCGGATGCGCAAGCGCGATGAGCGGGCCGAGTCCCACCTCGCCTCCGCGCGGGGCGATCGAGTCGCCGAACAGCGTGAGGAGGAGCGATCCGGAGCGCAGCGGTCGCGCCGCGTGCGCGGCGCGCAACAGCGTCCGCACGACGGGGTCCAGGCGCATTCCTTCGGCGGAGGAGAGGCTCACGGTGACGCTCATGTTAACCGAGGAACGCGCAGCGCAAAGTGACACAATGAGCATTGCAATGTGGTTCGGTTAGTGTCAGATTCGGCTGCAGACCGCGCGAGGTGCTCGAGGATGTACTCTCAGGGCTTGGACCAGCCGGGCGAATCTCCCGCAGCTGCGGAGCGCGACGCGGCGCACGAGGCGCATTTTCTCGCGCGCGTGGCAGCGGAGGAGAAGATCGAGCCGAAGGACTGGATGCCCGAGGGTTACCGCCGCACGCTCATCCGGCAGATCTCCCAGCATGCGCATTCGGAGATCGTCGGGATGCTACCCGAGGGCAACTGGATCACCCGCGCCCCGACCTTGGAGCGCAAGGCCATTCTCATCGCGAAGGTGCAGGACGAGGGTGGCCACGGCGCCTACCTCTACGGGGCGGCGGAGACGCTCGGCG
Source organism: Steroidobacteraceae bacterium (assembly GCA_035523875.1). Lineage (GTDB taxonomy): Bacteria > Pseudomonadota > Gammaproteobacteria > Steroidobacterales > Steroidobacteraceae > JASHUC01. The sequence goes on along the minus strand of DATKPY010000005.1, from coordinate 95,917 downwards.
CGGCGCGCGAGGAGCTGATCGAGCAGCTGCTCTCGGGCGCCGCAAAGTACTCGAGCATCTTCAACTATCCGACTCCGACCTGGGCCGACGTGGGCGCGATCGGCTGGCTGGTCGATGGCGCCGCGATCATGAACCAGATCCCGCTCTGCCGCTGCTCGTACGGACCGTACGCCCGGGCGATGGTGCGGATCTGCCGCGAGGAGAGCTTCCACCAGCGGCAGGGGTTCGACATCATGCTCAAGCTCGCGCGCGGCTCCGGGGCGCAGCGTCGCATGGCTCAGGGCGCGCTCGACCGCTGGTGGTGGCCGTCGCTCATGATGTTCGGGCCGAGCGATGCGGACTCGACGCACACCGGCGAATCGGTGCGCTGGAAGATCAAGCGCTTCACGAACGACGAGCTGCGGCAGAAGTTCGTCGACCTCACCGTCCCGCAGTCGGAGTATCTGGGCCTCGAGGTTCCCGACCCCGAGCTCGCCTGGGACGAGGCGAGCGGTCATTACCGCTTCGGATCGATCGACTGGAGGGGGTTCCACGAGGTGCTGCGTGGGAACGGACCCTGCAATCGCGAGCGCTTGGCGGCGCGCCGCGCGGCGCACGATGAGGGCCGCTGGGTGCGCGAAGCGGCGGCGGCCCACGCTGCCAAGGCGCGCGCATGAGCGATGTACGCTGGCCCCTCTGGGAAGTGTTCGTGCGCTCGCGCTCCGGGCTCGAGCACCGGCACGTCGGGAGCCTGCACGCAACCGATGCCCGCATGGCCGTCGAGCACGCGCGCGACCTCTACACGCGCCGCGAGGAGGGTGTGAGCCTGTGGGTCGTGCGCTCGAGCGAGATCACCGCATCCGACCCGGCCGAGGCGGACGCCTTATTCGCTCCGGCACGCGACAAGGTGTACCGGCATCCGAGCTTCTACGACATTCCGCCCGAAGTGAAGACACTGTGAGCGCGCGCGCCGAGTTCTTGCTGCGCCTCGCCGACACGAGCCTCATCCTCGCGCAGCAGCTCGGCGCCTGGGTGGGGCACGCACCGGCGATCGAGGAGGATCTCGGTCTCGCCAACGTCGCACTCGACCTTCTCGGCCAGGCGCGCCTGCTGCTCACCTACGCGGGCGAGCTCGAGGGACGTGGGCGCACCGAGGACGCGCTCGCGTTTCTGCGCGATCCCGAGGAGTACCGCAATCTCGCACTCGCGGAGCGGCCAAACGGGGATTTCGCGCAGACGATAGTCCGGCAATTCCTGCTCGATGCCTATCAGCACGAGCTGTTCGGTGCGCTCACGTCCTCTTCCGATGCGCGGCTCGCCGCGATCGCGGCGAACGCCGCTCGAGAGACGCGCTATCACGTGCGCTATAGCGGAGGCTGGGTGGTGCGGCTCGGCGACGGCACCGAGGACAGTCACGCCCGCGTCGCACGCGCGCTCAGCGCGTTGTGGCCGTACACCGCGGAGCTCTTCGACCCCGATCCGCTCGATGAGTCGATGGCACGCGAGGGCGTCGCGCCGCCCCTCGCCGACCTCGAGCCCGGATGGCGCGCGGCCGTCGGCACCGTGCTGAGCGAAGCGCGGCTCGAGCTCCCGCCCACGGCGGCGTATCGCTGGTACGGCAAGCGCGGGGAGCACGGCGAGACGCTCGGTCACCTGCTCGCCGAGATGCAGTATTTGCAGCGGGCCTACCCCGGGGCGACGTGGTGAGCGCAACGCTCACTGGTGCGGCCGAGGCGCTCGCGCGGGCGCGGGCAACGCTCGAGACCGTTCTCGACCCGGAAATTCCCGCTCTCAACGTCTACGAGCTCGGCCTCATCCGCTTCGTCGACGCGAGCGACCACCGTGCGCGCGTGGGCGTTACACCGACCTACACGGGATGTCCGGCGAGCGCCTTCATCCGCCGTGCAATCGAGGAGGCGCTGCGCGCGGACGGCTTCCAGGAAGTCGAAGTGATCGAGGTCTTGACCCCACCCTGGAGCAGCGCGGATCTCACGCCGACGGGGCGGCGCAAGCTCGAAGCCTACGGCATCGCACCGCCTGCGGGTCGGCGCGCGAATCGTGATCCCCGCGGCAGCCCGCGCCGCTGCCCGCGCTGCCACGGAGCGGATCTCGAATGCGTGAGCGAGTTCGGCTCGACGCCGTGCAAGGCGCTCTACCGCTGCCGCGCGTGCGGCGAGCCGTTCGACTACTTCAAGTGCCTGTAGCGCGCGGCACCCCCCCAAGCGGCCCGCCTCCATGCCCGAATTCCACCGCCTCACCGTGCTCGACCATGTGCGCGAGGCCGAGGACGCCGTCCGGCTGCGGCTCGCGCTGCCGAGCTCCGCCCGCGCCGCATTCCGCGGCCTGCCGGGTCAGCACGTGACGATCCGCGCCACGGTGGACGGTCGGGCGCTGCGCCGCACGTACTCGCTCGTGAGCGAGCCCGGGAGCGAGCATCTCGAGATCGCATTCCGCGTGCACCCCCAGGGCCGCGTCTCGCGGCTGCTCGCCCGCGAAGCGCAGCCGGGGGCCACGCTCGAGGTGCTACCGCCGAGCGGGCGGTTCTGCATCGCACCTCCGGCTGCGGACGTTCCTGCCGACTACCTGGCACTTGCCGCGGGCTCGGGCGTCACGCCGGTGTTCGCGCTGGTGCGCGATCTGCTCGGGCGCTCCCCCCGGACGCGCTGCACGGTGTGCATCGGCAACCGCTGCCTCGCGCGCGCGATGCTCGTAGAGGACTGGCTCGCGCTCAAGGACCGCTACCTCGAGCGCCTCGCGCTTCAGTTCGTGATGAGCCGCGAGCCGCAGGAGATCACCTGGCTCAATGGACGCCTCGATCGGCCTTGGCTCGAGCGGCTTGCGCCCGAGCTCTGCGATCCAACACAGCTCGAGGCCGCGCTCCTCTGCGGCCCGGGAGGCATGATCGCCGAGCTCACGGGCGCGCTCGAGTCCCTCGGGGTACCGCCCGAGCGCATCCACGGCGAGCACTTTGCGCTCGAGCGCCGCGCGCCGGGCGCTGCGGCCGCCGCGGCGGCTGGGATGTCGCAACCGGCCGCCACGACCGGGATGACCGAAGTGACGGTGGTCGTCGATGGGCGCCGCCGCGGCTTCTCGATGCCGCGCGGCGGCGAGGTGGTGCTCGCTGCGGCCGAGGCGGCCGGGCTCGAGCTGCCGTACTCCTGCCGCAGCGGAATCTGCTCGACCTGTCGTGTAAAGGTGCTCGAAGGCGAGGTCGAAATGGGAGAGCAATACGCCCTGGAGCCCTGGGAGCTCGCCGCGGGCTTCACGCTCGCATGCCAGGCGCGGCCGCGCAGCGAGCGGCTGACGCTCACCTATGACGAGCGCTGATCGCGGCGCTCGCGAGAATTCGGGGCGCCTGAGAACGGGAGCTGACTCATGAGCTATCAGACCATCCGCTTCGAGGTGCACGAGACGATCGCCCGCCTCACGCTCGATCGGCCGGAGCGGCTGAACAGCTTCACCGCGCAGATGCACGCCGAGGTGCGCGCCGCGCTCGCCGAAGTCACGGCACGCGGCGCGCGCGTACTCATCTTGACCGGCGCGGGGCGCGCGTTCTGCTCGGGCCAGGATCTCGCGGAGCGCGCCCCGATCGAAGGAGCACCCCGCATCGATCTCGGAACGACGGTCGAGCAGCTCTACAATCCCTTGGTGCTCGCTCTCAGAGAGCTCCCGCTGCCGGTGATCGCCGCGGTGAATGGGGTTGCGGCCGGGGCGGGTGCGAACATCGCGCTCGCCTGCGACCTCGTGATCGCGGCGCGCTCCGCCGTGTTCGTGCAGGCCTTCTGCCGCATCGGTCTGGTGCCGGACTGCGGCGGGACGTGGATCCTGCCGCGGCTTCTCGGCCCGGCGCGTGCACTCGGACTGGCACTCCTCGGGGAGCGCTTGAGCGCGGAGCAGGCCGCCGAATGGGGCCTCATCTGGCGCTGCGTCGACGATGGCGAGCTCGCATCGACGGTCGATGCGCTCGCGCGCGGGCTCGCCGCCGGGCCGGCGCGGGCGCTCGCGCTCACCAAGCGCCTCCTGTATGAAAGCTCAAGCCGACCGCTCGCGGAGCAGCTCGCGGCCGAGCGCGACGCGCAGCGCGAGCTCGGTACGACGAGCGACTTCATCGAAGGTGTCACGGCGTTCGTCGAGAAACGCGCGCCGCGGTTCAGCGGTCGCTAGCGGGGGAGCGCTCATGAAGCTCGAGAGTTACGTGCTCGGTGGCTGGCACGCCGCGGCAGCCGACGGCGCCGCGCTGCGCGACGCCGCGACGGGCGAGGTCATCGCGTATGCGGGCGCCGCGAGTGTCGAGCCGCGCGCGGTGCTCGAGTTCGCGCGGGGCGTGGGCGGACCCGCGCTCAGGGAGTTGACCTTCCGCGAGCGCGCACAGCTCCTGAAGGATCTGGGCAGGCATCTGCTCGAGCGCAAGGAGGAGCTCTACGAGCTCTCCTATTGCACCGGAGCCACGCGTGCGGACTCGTGGAGCGACATCGAAGGCGGAATCACGACCATGCTGTCGCTCGCGAGCCGCGCGCTCAAGGAGATGCCGGACGGGAAGGTGTTCGTCGAGGGCGAGGTGGAGAGGCTCTCGCGCGCGGGGAGCTTTCTCGGCCAGCACATCTGTGTCCCGCTCGAGGGCGCCGCGGTCCTCATCAATGCGTTCAACTTTCCCGTGTGGGGCATGCTCGAGAAGCTCGCCCCCGCTTTCATCGCGGGCATGCCGGCGATCGTCAAGCCCGCCACCACGACCTGCTACCTCGCCGAGCGGCTCGTGCGGCGCATCGTCGAGTCTGCGCTCCTTCCGCAGGGTGCGCTGCAGCTCATCTGCGGAGACGTGGGGGATCTGCTCGAGCACCTCGGCTGCGAGGACGTGGTGGCCTTCACCGGCTCGGTCGTGACCGCGCAACAGCTCAAGCGGCTTCCCGCGTTCGCGCAGCGGGCCGCGCGCTTCATCGCCGAGACGGACTCCCTCAACGCCTCGATCCTCGGCCCGGACGCGCATCCCGGCACGGCGGAGTTCGATCTCTACATCGAGGAGGTCGGCCGCGAGATGACGGCCAAGGCCGGACAGAAGTGCACGGCAATCCGCCGTGCGATCGTGCCGCAGGCGCTCGCGCAGGAAGCGACGGCCGCGCTCGCCCGTCGGCTCGCCTCCGTGCAGGTGGGCGATCCCAGGGCCGCGGGCGTGACGATGGGGCCGCTCGCGAGTCTCGCGCAGCGCCGCGAGGTGCTCGCCCGGGTCGCGGCGCTCGCGAGCGAAGCTTCGCTCGCTTGCGGCTCGCCCGAGGAGTGCCGCCCGCTCGGAGCCGACCGCGAGCGGGGTGCCTTCGTTCCTCCGCTGCTCTTGCGTTGTCGCGACTCGGACCGCGCGCGTGCCGTGCACGAGATCGAGGCATTCGGCCCGGTCGCGACGCTCATCGGCTACGCGGGGGTGCCTCAGGCGATCGAGCTCGCACGGCGCGGCGGCGGGAGCCTCGCCGCCTCCGTGTTCACAGCCGATGAGGCGGTCGCGACGCAACTCGTGCTCGGGCTCGCTCCGTATCACGGACGCGTGCTCATCGCGAACCGTCAGTGTGCGAAGGAGTCCACCGGACACGGTGCGCCGCTCGCGCCGCTCGTCCACGGCGGGCCGGGCCGCGCGGGCGGCGGCGAGGAGCTCGGTGGGCTGCGCTCGGTGCTGCATTACATGCAGCGCACGGCGCTGCAAGGCTCCCCCGATGCCCTCGCCGCGATCAGCGGGCGGTGGGTCCGCGGCGCCAGGCTGCGCGATCCCGGCGTACACCCCTTCCGTAAGCCATTCCACGCCCTTGCGATCGGGGATACGCTCGTCTCGGGCGAGCGTGCGGTGACGGTCGAGGACATCGAGCAGTTCGCGGCGCTCACGGGGGACCGGTTCTACGCTCACATGGACGAGCGCGAGGCGGCGCGCAATCCGTTCTTCGGCGGCCGGGTCGCGCACGGGTACTTCCTGATCGCCGCGGCTGCGGGCCTGTTCGTGGATCCCGCCTACGGGCCGGTGCTCGGCAACTACGGGCTCGAGCATCTGCGCTTCGTGAAGCCGGTCAAGCCCGGGGACCGCATCCGGGTGCGGGTCACCTGCAAGGCGAAGTCCGCGCGGGCCGGAAAGGGCTGGGGCGAGGTCACCTGGGCCGCGGAAATCACCAACCAGAGCGATGAGACGGTGGCCTCCTACGACGTCCTGACCATGGTGAGCGAGGAGGCGCTGCCGGAGGGCACCGTGCGCAGCGCGCGAGCCGGGTGATCCGGGCCTGAGCCGCCTTTTTCCGGCCGGCGCACCGGGCGGGCCCAGAGCAGTGTGCACCGATTCCGCGACATGGGATCTGCAGTCGCGGTACGCTCGCGCCTCATTGCGACTCGCGGGGGGAGGCTCACTGATGTCGGACCACGGCTCGGGTCAGATTGTCGCGTGCGCGACGGAGGCGCCGCAGGCGCTCGATCTACGCCGAATCGGTGCCCATCCGGATTACTGGTACCCCCTCGCCTGGTCGGAGGAGCTGCGCCCAGGGCGAACGCTCGGCCGCCGCTTCGCGGGCGAGCCGATCGCGCTCTATCGCGCGCGCTCCGGCGCGGCCTACGCGCTCGAGGACCGCTGCGCACACCGGCAGGTGCCGCTGCACTTGGGCGTCGTCTGCGGAGAGGAGCTCAAGTGCCACTACCACGGCTGGACCTACGACGGCCATGGCCGGTGCGTCGATGTGCCGTATCTCGGCAAGGAGCGCTTGCCGAATGGGGTTCGCAGCTACCCGGTGCGCGAGATCGACGGCCTCATCTTCGTTTTTCCCGGGGATCCCGCGCTCGCGGAGGCGCGCTTGCCCGGTCCGCTCGGCTCCTCGCAGCGCCGCGACTACAAGACGCGGCGCCTCAATCGCGAGGTGGCCTGCCACTACACGTTCATGCACGAGAATCTCTTCGACATGAACCACCAGTTCATGCATCGCAAGCAGATGGGCTCCATCCGCGCGCGCTGCCTCGGGCGCGAGCACGGGGAGAGCTGGGCGCAGGTCGAGTACACCTTCAGCCGCACCGACGGGAAATCCTCGGTCGGCGAGCGGGTCATCGTCGATCTGGTGCGCACGCGCGCGCAGCACCGCAAGGAATTCTCCGATCACATGCGCATCCGCACGGACTATCCTTTCCAGAGCCTGAAGGTCTGGGTGGGGCGCGACATCCAGGAATCGCAGGATCCGGTGCTCGACGTGTGGTTGTGCTACACGCCGCTCGATGCCGAGCAGCGCACCAACCGGACCTTCGGATACCTGTCGGTGAAGAAGCCGCCGATTCCCGGCCTCATCCACGCGGTGTGGCCGTTCGTCGTGTGGTTCACCGAGAACATCTTCCGCGAAGACAAGGAGATCGTGGAGTACGAGCAGCGTGCGCACGACCTGCAGGGCGGGGACTGGAATAACGAGGTGTTCCCGGCGCTGCGCGATCTGCGCAGCGTGCTCGCCCGCTGCGGCAGGCTCATCGCCGTCTAGCACCCACTGCGGGCGCGTGGCGCGGTGCGCTCGAGGAGTCCCATCGTGAGCACCGCCGGACCCAGCAAAAGGCGCAGGCGCTCCGCCGCGCGGACGGTCTGCGTGTACTGCGCATCGAGCCGCTCGTCCCATCCCGAGTACCGCGAGGCCGCCTACCGCCTGGGCGCCCTGCTCGCGGGCGCGGGCGTCCACATCATCTACGGCGGTGGGGCGGTGGGCTCGATGGGCGCGCTTGCCGACGGGGCGCTGAGCCGCGGTGGGCAGGTGACCGGAATCCTGCCCCGCTTCATGGCGGAGCTCGAGTGGGGCCACAAGGGCATCGCGCGGCTCGAGCTCGTCGAAGACATGCGCACGCGCAAGCACCTCATGCTCACGCGCAGCCAGGCGGCGATCGCGCTGCCCGGGGGCTCCGGCACACTCGAGGAGCTGCTCGAGGCCGTCACACTCAAGCGGCTCGGGCTCTATCTCAATCCGATCGTGCTGGTGAATACGCGGCGATTCTTCGAGCCGCTCGTCGCGTTGCTGCGGCACGCGGTTGCGGAGCGCTTCATGGATGAGCGGCACCTGGCGATGTGGCAGGTGGTCGCAGGGCCCGAGGAGGTGCTGGGCGCGCTCGATGCAGCGCCGGCGTGGTCGGCGGACGCGCGGCGGTTCGCCGCCGTCTAGCCCCGCGCGCGCGCCGGCCACGCTCGGCGCCCGCGATCAGCCGCCGCTGGTCGCGCGCAGCAGCGGGTGCGGAGCACGGTCGGTGGCTCGCTCCAGAGCAAGCGCGAGCAGCGCGCACACGGCGATCCCGGCGAGCATCGGCACCGGCGAGCTGCTCGCGAGCGCACCGACGAGCAGCATTACCGCCGAGCCGGTCGCAAACTGCACCGTGCCCATGAATGCCGAGGCGGTGCCGGCGATGCTGCCGTGCTCCTCGAGCGCGAGCACGGTCGCGGTCGGCAGCAGCATTCCGAGGCAGCCGAAGCCGGCGAACAGCATTGCGACGAGCACGGTGAGGCGATCGACGCCCAGGGCGAAGAGCGCGAGCAGTGCGAGCATCACGAGCGCGAAGCCGGTCGCGGCGCGGCGCACCAGGCGCTTGAGTCCGATGCGCTGGGCGAGCCAGCCATTGAGCTGGGCCGTGGCGAAGAACGATGCGGCATTGAGCGAGAAGAGCAGGCTGTAGAGCCGCGGCGAGAGGTGATAGTGCTCGATCAGCACGAACGGGGAGTTCGCGAGGTAGACGAAGAAGCTCGATAGACCGAACGCCGCGACGAACGTGAGGCCGAGAAAGGCCCGATCGCGCAGCAGCCGCCGGTATGCGCCGAGCGCGCCCGCGAGGCTGCTCGCCGCGCGCGCCGCGCGGGCGCGCGTCTCCGCGAGCAGCGTCGAGATTCCGAGTCCCACGATCGATGCGGCGAGCACCGTCCAGAACACCCCGCGCCAGCCCGCAAACTCGATCACGAAGCTCCCGGTGAGCGGAGCGAGGATCGGCGAGACGCTGAACACCAGCATCAGGAGCGACATGAGCCGCGTGGCATCGAGACCGGTGTGCAGGTCGCGCACCACCGCGCGCGGAATCACCAGGCCCGGGCATGCCCCCACGCCCTGGAGGAAGCGAAACACGATCAGCGTCGTGACGTTCGGCGCGAGCGCGCACCCGAGCGTTGCGGCGGCGAACACGCACAGTCCGACGTAGAGCGGCGCTTTGCGCCCGAAGCGGTCCGAGAGCGGACCGCAGATCGGCTGCCCGAGGCTGAGCGCAATGAAGAATACGCTCAAGCTCATCTGCACCGCGCCGGCACCCGCACCGAGGCTGCGGCCGATCGACGGTAGCGCGGGCAGGTACATGTCGATCGCGAACGGGCCGATCGCGGAGATGAGCCCGAGGATGAGGGCGTTGCGCAGAATTCTCGTCTTCATACTCGCGAGCCGGGCAGGGAAGGCCGCGACGCCGCGCGATGAGCGCGGAGCCCCGGGGTCCTTGAGGGGAGTTGGCCGCGGGATGGCCAGCGGCGTCCGCGAAATGGTCCTACGCGGGCGCCTGCCGCGCAAGTGAAAACTGCTCGCGCGCGAGGCCCCGCGCGCGAGCCGACCGGCTCAATCTACCGGATCAGTCCCCGGGGGCGCCGGTCGCTGCGCCGCGGGTGGCGTTGTGCGCCCCGGTCCTCATACTTTCACCACCGCGCAGTGCTGATGCTTGTGCCGCAGTTCAACGCAGGCCGCGCGCGCCTCCTTCTCCGTCATGGCGGCGGAGAGCACGCGGTTCAGCTTCCCGGAAGCCTCCGGCGCGACCACGGTCACCTCGTGGAGCAGACTCGCGTAGCGGGCGTCGAGGCGCTTCGCTTCGCGCGCGGCGCTCCTCTTGCTGCGGTAGGCGCCGAGCTCCACGCGATACTCCCCGGCGAGCTTGGCGAGCGCGGCGTGGGCCTCGTCGGCCTCCGGCCCGGCGGGATACTGCTTGAGGAAGTCCTGGTAGCCCGCCTCGGTGTTCGCGGCCGCAGCGCTCGTCCACGCTGCAGCGCGCGCGAGGTCCGTGAGCTTGTCGCGCGCGTCCTGCCCGTGCGCGCCGTTCGGCTCATCGTGCAAGTACTGCTGGTAGCTCGCTTGCGTATTGGTGTTCTGCGCCTGCGTCCAGGCCTGGTCGTCGCGCAGCGATCTGATCTTCGCGCGTGCCTCGTCCGCGTGCGTGCCGTTCGGGTACTGCTTCAGGAAGTCCTGATAGGCCGCAATGGTGTTGCTGGCGCTCGCCGTTTGCCAGTCCGAGTCCGCCGAGCTGCATGCGGCGAGGACGATGCTCAGCAGGAACGCCAACGTTGCGAGTCTTTTCATGTCCGATTCCTCATCGCGGCACCCGTCCGTGGAGCGCACCGACCCGGGCGTCCGCTCCCGGGTGCTCACCGTACCGGCGCCGCCCGAGCTGCAGCCGTCACGGGCGGCGCGACATACGCTACAGTATGTCGCGTAATATGGCAATCGAGATGAGCGGAGGTTCCGAGCATGCGCACAAGGGTGAGGTCATCCGCTCCCCGGGCGAGGAGCGCGCGCGTGGCGCCCCCTGCAGGCCGCGCCGCGGGGCGGCCGCGCGATGAGCGCATCGACAGCGAGGTGGTCGCCGCGGTCATCGAGACGCTCGGCGAGCGCGGTTACGGCGCCGTGACCATCGACGGTATCGCGCGCAGCGTGCGGCGTGCCCGCACCAGCCTCTATCGGCGCTGGCCGAGCAAGCGCCACCTGGTGGCCTACGCGGTGGTGAGCGAGATGGGCGAGAACCCCGCCGCCGACACCGGGGAGCTGCGCGGAGACCTCCAAGGGGCGGTCGTGACGCTGCTCAATGCCTTCGCCGGACCCCTCGGGCACGCGCTCGCGGGGCTGGTCGCGGACTTGGCGCAGGATCGGGAGCTCGCGCGCACCATTCGCAGGGACGTGCTCGCGGCGCGGCGCAAGTCGATGCGCGAAGCCTTCGCCCGCGCGCGTGCGCGCGGCGAGGCCTGCGAGCACCTCGACATCGAGCTCGTGATCGACATGCTGACGGCGCCCTTCTACTACCGCGCGCTGTTCGGCCATGCGCCGCTCACGCGGCGCATGGCCGCAAACGTCGTCGACTACGTGCTGCGCGTCGCGGCGCGCGCAGCGAGCGAAAAGCCGCGCGCGCATCGGCTCTTGAGCAGCTGATCGAGCGACCAGGCCCCGGGGCCTGCGACTGCGAGCCAGAAGAAGAGGGCGAGGTATTCGAACTCATCGAAGCCCAACAGCGTCTCGAGCGAGTCGACGTCGCTCCACTTGGCCGCGCGGATCGCGACGATCATGACGATGCCGAGCGCCCCGGCCGAGATCCGCGTGAGCAACCCGGCGAGCAGGAACAGACCCCCGATGAACTCGACACCCGCGACGAGCGGAGTGAGTAGCTGCGGGAACGGGATGCCCCAGCCGATGAAGTTCTGCGTCACCTGCGGGAGAAACTCGAGCTTGCCGAGGCCGCTCCAGAGGAACACCCAACCGACGGTGATGCGCGCGAGAAGCGGCGCGACCGGGGCGAGATGGCGCGCAACCGACTCGGGCCAGTCGATCAGGTAGCGGATGAGGTCTTTCATGAGCGCTCCAGCGGTTTGCAGGGGAACCGAAACGGACCGAGGCCGCGGTCCGGCCGCTCGATCGTCTCGAGGAAGACCGGGTGCGTGCCGCGTTTATTGCCGCGTGTACAGGCGGGCCGCACCCCGGTAACATGCCGGGCCCGCGCCCGCGGATGGCAGGTGCGGGCGCGAGGCCGAGCGGCGCCGGGTGCGCGTTGCCACGGGAACCATTCGGTTTCGCGAAAAGTCCGTATGTCACGGCGCCCTGAGCGCCCCCAACCGAACCCCCGCGGATGCGCCAGCTCCTAACCTACATCGAGCCCTGGGAATTCTCACCGACGGTGTTTCTCGTGTGCGCGGGCGCACTCGTGCTCTACCTGCGCGGGCTGAAGGCGCAGCGCGCGCACGGTGGGCGCGTGGGCTTCTGGCAGCCGCTTTCGTTCTTTATCGGCCTCACGCTCGACTACGCCGTCCTGCAGACTTATTGTGATTACCTCGCCCAGCACATGTTCTGGGTGCACCGTCTGCAGCATCTGATCCTGCACCACTTCGCACCGGTGCTGATCGTGCTCGCGGCGCCCGGGGCGGTCCTCATCGAGGGCGTTCCGCAGCGCTGGCGCACGCGTTGGGCGCGTTTGCTCGAGGAGCACCCGAGCGTGCGCCGCATGCTCGGCGCCGGGGGACGCGTCTTCCGGATCGTGCAGCACCCGCTCGTCGCCCCGCTCCTGTTCGTCGGGCTCATCTTCTACTGGCTCACGCCCACGGTTCACTTTGCCGCAATGCTCGATATCCGCCGCTACCGCCTGATGAACTGGGGCATGGGCGTCGACGGGTTGCTTTTCTGGTGGCTGATGCTCGCACCGCGGCGCGCGCAGGGGCGCGCGGCGATCGGATATCCGATACGGATCCTGATCGTCTGCCTGATGGCGCTGCCGCAGATTCTGCTCGGGGCGTACATCGCGCTGCACTCGACGGTGCTGTTCGACGTGTACGGGATCTGCGGCCGCGCGTGGGCCATCAGCCCGCTCACCGACCAGGAGCTCGGCGGCCTGCTCACCTGGATTCCGGCGGCGATGATGTCGGGTGTGGCGATGCTGGTCGTGCTGCGCCGCCTGCTCCAGGAGGAGGGCGAGCGCACGCCGCCGCGGTCCGCGTTGACCGCGCCGATCGCCGATCCGAGACTGATATGACGAGCGCTCCGCCGGCTTTGCAGCCCCCACCCACGTGCACGCTGCGGCGCCTGCTCGCGCTCACGGCAATCGCGCTCGCGCTCACCGCGTGCAGCCCGGCGCAAGCCCCCTTCGCGCTCGAGAACGTGACGGGCCTGCTGCCGCAGCTGAAGTTCTCCCTCACCGACCAGGACAACCGTCCGGTGAGCGCGCACGACTACCGCGGCAAGGTGGTGCTGCTCTACTTCGGGTACACGCACTGCCCGGATGCGTGTCCGACGACACTGGCGATGCTCGCGCAGTCGCTGCGCAATCTCGGGCCTGCTGCGACGAAGACGCGCGTGCTGTTCGTGAGCGTCGACCCGGCGCGCGATACGCCCGAGGTGCTCAAGCGCTACGTGGGCTTCTTCGGCCCGCAGTTCGTCGGCCTGCGCGGTGCGGGCGATGCGCTCACCGCCCTCACCAAGCGCTACCGCGTGGCATTCCATCTGGAGCCGCCGGATCGCAACGGCTACTACGCCGTCGACCACAGCAGCGCGGTGTTCGTCTTCGATGTGAACGGACGGGCGCGGCTGCTCGGACAAGAGACCGACGGTGCCGCGAAATTCACGCAGGATCTGCGGCGACTCACGGCAGGCTGACGAGCGACCCCCCCAAGCGCGCTCGGGCGCAGGCTGCGCAGGACAGGGTGATTCGAGCATGAGCGAAACGGATACGGGTGAACGGGAGGCTGGCAGCGCAGGGATCGAGCTTGCGATCTCGGGCATGGCGTGCGCCGGCTGCGCGAGCACGCTCACGCGCGTGCTCGCGAGCGTTCCCGGCGTCGCGCGCGCGCAGGTGGAGCTTGCAAGCGGCCGCGCCCGGATCGAGGGCGGTGCGCGTATCGAGGATCTCCTGCGCGCGGTCGAGGCGGCCGGGTACGAGGCGAAGCTCGCCGGTTCCGACGCGGCCTAGCGGGAGAGCGGGTGGGCGCAGCCGAGAGTGATGCGATCAAACCGCCTGCCCCCGCGGGCGAGCCACCGCAGCGGTTCGCGGCGAGCGCTCCCGAGGAGCGGCGCGAGCTTGCAATCAGCGGCATGACCTGCGCGACCTGCGCCGCGCGCGTCGAGAAGGCGCTCGGGCGCGTGCCCGGCGTCACGCGCGCCGCGGTGAATCTCGCGAGCGAGCGGGCGAGCGTCGCGGGCATCCCGGGGGTGATCAAGCCGGCCGATCTGGTGCTCGCGGTGCGGCGCGCCGGTTACGAAGCGGAGCTGCTCACCGGGGATGCGCAGCGCGATCGGCAGATCCTCGCCGCCGAGGCGCAGCGATTGCGCCGCGAGAGCTGGCGCGTCGCTGCGGCGTGCGCGCTCGGCGCACCGCTCCTGCTCCCGATGATCGGAGTCGCGCTTCCGGGCTCCCTCGCACTCGCGCTCGCGACACCGGTGCAGTTTTTCCTCGGCGCGCGCTTCTACGTGGCCGCGGCGCGGGCGCTGCGCGCGCGGACCGGGAACATGGACCTGCTGGTTGCGCTCGGCACTTCCGCCGCGTACGGCTACAGCCTGTACCTGCTGCTCGCGCGGCCACCGGGCACGCACGTCTATTTCGATGCCTCGGCGGTGGTGATCGCGCTCGTCCTCACTGGCAAGTGGCTCGAATCGCGCGCCAAGCGCTCCACCACGGCGGCGCTGCGTGCGCTCACGGCGCTGCGCCCCGAACGGGCGCGCGTCGAGCGCGACGGCGAGGAGGTCGAAGTGCCGATCGCGGGCGTCGCGCTCGGCGATGTGGTCGCAGTGCGACCCGGCGAACGGCTGCCCGTCGACGGGGTCGTGGTGGGCGGTCACAGCCAAGTCGATGAGAGCCTGCTCACGGGCGAGAGCCTGCCGGTTGCCAAGGGCCCGGGCGATCCGGTGATCGGCGGCGCGATCAACGGCAACGGGTGGCTGCGGATCGAGACCACGGCAATCGGCGAGCATTCGACGCTCGCCCGGATCATCACGCTCGTCGATCGGGCGCAGGCGGGGAAGGCCCCCGTGCAGCGCTTGGTGGACCGCGTGTCCGCGGTTTTCGTCCTCGTGGTGCTGATCGTTGCCGCGGCGGCTTTCTTGGGCTGGTGGCTGATCGGCGGGGATGTCACCGCCGCGGTGCTGAGTGCGGTCTCGGTGCTCGTCATCGCCTGCCCATGCGCGCTCGGGCTCGCCACTCCGACCGCGCTCATGGTCGGAACCGGTGCCGCGGCGCGCGCCGGCATCCTCATCCGTGACGCGGAGGCTCTCGAGGGCGCTCACCGGCTCGACACGATCGTGCTCGACAAGACCGGCACGCTCACCGAGGGCAGACCGGTCGTGACCGAGATCGTCTCGAGCGAGCTCGCAGAGCGCGAGCTCGTGCGGCTCGCCGCAGCCGGCCAGCGCGGCAGCGAGCATCCGCTTGCGCACGCGGTGGCCGCTCGCGCCGCCGGGCTCGATCTGCCCGTGCTCACCGAGTTCGAGGGTCTGCCGGGCCGCGGCTTCACCGCGCGCATCGCCGGGCGTGCGCTCGTGGTGGGTAACCGGCGTCTTCTGGAGGAGCGCGGCGTCGCGACGCAGGCCCTCGATGCTGCCGCCGGCGAGCTCGAGGATCGGGGCCGCACCCTGATGTGGGTGGCATGGCTCGAGCCGCAACCGCGGCTGCTCGGGCTCCTCGCCGCGGCCGACCCCGTCAAGCCCACGGCGCGCGCTGCGATCGAGCGTCTGCGCGCCATGGGCGTCGACACCGCGCTCGTCACCGGCGATGGCGAGCGCGCTGCGCGCGCGGTCGCCGCCGAGCTCGGCATCTCGCGCGTGATCGCGAGCGCGTTGCCCGCGGAGAAGACCGCCGAAGTGCGACGGCTGAAGGCGCAGGGGCGCCATGTCGGCATGGTCGGCGACGGCGTCAACGATGCGCCGGCGCTCGCGGCGGCGGACGTAGGCTTCGCGATGGGCACGGGTGCCGATGTCGCCATGCAGACGGCCGCGATCACGTTGATGCGCGGCGATCCGCGCCTCATCCCCGAGGCGATCGCCGTGAGCCGCGCCACCTACGAGAAGATCCGTCAGGGGCTTTTCTGGGCGCTGATCTACAACGCGGTCGGCCTGCCGGCCGCGGCGCTCGGGCTACTGACGCCGGTCATCGCCGGCGGTGCGATGGCGCTGTCCTCGGTGAGTGTCGTCACGAGCGCGCTGCTGCTGCGCAGATGGCGACCGGCCTCGGACTCCGCCTAGGCAGCCGGCTGCGCCGGACGCTCCAGTTTCTCGCGCGGCGTCTCGGCGAACATCTTCCTCGCCGCGGGGCGCTCGTTGATGCGCCGGATCCAGTCGAGGAGCCGCGGGGTATCCTTCTCGTTCACGAGCTGCGCAAAGCCGCGCTCCATGCCGTTCGCGATCGCGAAGTTGCAGATGTCGGCGAGGGTGTACTCGGGACCCGCGAGCCACGGACTCTGCGCGAGCCGCGCTTCGAGCCGACCCACCGAATAGGCGATCTTGCGCATCTCCTCCTCGAGCATCTCCTTGGGGAAGCCGGCGCGCGCGCGGCGCCACTTGACCTGCTGCTCGAAGAGCGGAATGCGCTTCACGTAATTCTCGAACTCCTCGTCGCTGTACTGGCGCGCCATGCGGCTCACCATGCGCTCCCAGCCGATCGTCGAGACGCACCAGCAGAAGTACTCGTCCACCCATTTGGTCCAGATGCGCATCTGCGCCCGCAGGTACGGATCCTCGGGTCTCAGGGGCGGATTCGTCGGGAAGACATCCTCGAGATACTCACAGATCACCGTCGACTCGGTGACGATCTTGCCGTCGTGATCGAGCGCCGGCACCTGTCCGTTCGGATTGATCTTCTTGAACCAATCCTCGTGGTGCTCGAAGATCGCGGGATTCAACTGCCGGCGCGTGAACGTGAGCCCCTTCTCGTAGAGCGCGAGCAGCGGTTTGAGCGAGTTGGCCCCGGGGCCGAAGCTGTAGAGCGTGAGCATGGGCAAGGGTCTCCTGAGCAATGCGGATTCCGGGCTCATTTTTGCGCCCGCATGGTACACCCATCAACCGCTCGCGAGCTCGAGCGCGATGCGTGCCTCGCCGGCCGCGGGCGGCGCGATGCGCAGATGCTTCACGCCCAGGACGCGCGGCTCGCGCACGCGGGCCATGACGCTCGCGGCGAAGTCCCGGTCGTGGGTGGTCACGAGGAGCTGGGCGCCCTCCGCGGCGAGCCGCGCGAGCGCGCCCGCAAGCCGCTCGCGGTTCTCCCGATCGAGCATCTCCTGCGGGTCATCGAGGCTCACGAGTCGCAGGCCGCCGCGGACGGCGAGCACATGCTCGAAGAAGGCGATGAGGAATCCGAGCAGGCTCGCGCGCAGCTGCGAGGCGTTCGCGATCTGGTGCGCGGGCGCGCTCGTTGCGCCGCAGCCGAGCGAGAGCTCGAGTGCGCCGCGCGCATCGATGCGCACGTGGGTGAGCTCGAGTGCGGAACCGTGCCCGCCGCGGTAGAGCGCATCGCGCCAGTAGGCCGCGCGCGCGCGCAGTTGCTGCCGCAGGCTCTCCACCTGCCGCTCTGCGAGCTCGCCGAGCGCGATCACCGCCGCGAGCGCCTCGGCCGTGCGTGCGTAGGCGGAGAGCCGCTCGATCGCCGTCGTGCGCTCGGCGAGCGTCTGCGCCATCCGCGCACCGAGCGCGAGCGCGGCATCGATCGGCGCGCTCCCGGCGAGCGTGCCGGCGAGGGCCGTCAATCGCTCTGCCAGCGCCGGCGCCGCGGGATCGCCGCTCGGCCCGACGACCGCCTTCACGAGCGCGCGCAGCGCCCCATCGTGGGCGCCTCGCCAGCGGGCGAATGCGATCGCCCGCTCGATGCGGCGGCAAGCCCGCTCGAGAGACCACGCCGCCTCATCGAGGGCGGGCGGGAAGGGTCGGTGGATCACCCGCCCGAGCCCCGCGAGCGAGGGGAGGTGCCGCTCGCACAGCGTTTGCGCGAGGCGCGCGAGCGGTGCGAGTGAGCGCGCGAAGCAGGGCGCCTCGAACAGCTCCTTCGCAAGCGCCGCGCGCGCAAGCTCGCGCGGCTCGGCCGGCAGATCGAGGTCGAGCTCCGCCTTAAGCGGCCGCGGCAGCTCGCGCGCGAGCGTGCCGAGCACGGCGCGCGACCAGGCGCCGACCGATTGGCCGATGAGCTCGGCGTCGGCACTCATCGCCTCGCTCAGGTGCTCGTGAACGCTGCGCTGCGTGAGGGGGTCGGTCGCGGAATCGAGGCTACCCCCGCACACCGGGCAGGCATCGGGCGCTGCCGCGCCGGCCTCGCGGAGCCAGGCCGCGATGCGCGCATAGAGCCGCTTGCGTCGCGCAAGCGCGGGGCTCGCCGCCAGCGCGGCGAGCAGGTCCGCCTCGCCGCGGATCTCATCGAGCTTCGCTTCCGTCTCGAGGAGCTCGGCCTCGGAGAGACTGCCGAGTCCTTGCAGTCGCGCGGCGCTCGGCAGCCGGCTCGAGGCGGCGAGCTCGCCCCGTGCCGGTCCAATGCTCGCTTCGAGGTCGAGCCGCGCATCGATGTCGTACGGATCGAAATTCTCCCCGAGGGCTGCACGCGCGCTCTCGAGCGCGTGCGCCTTGCAGTGCTCGAGGTGATCCGTCAGCGCGCGCAACCGCTCCGGAGTGTGCGGATCGCCGGCGGTGCGCGGCGGTTCCGTCGGCGGCGCCATGGCCGGATACTCCTCGAGCCGGCCATAGAGATCCTCGGCGAGGCGCGCGAACTCCTCCTCGAGCCGAGCGATGCGGCTTTCCTGCTCCTTGGCGAGATCCTTCTCGAGCCGCGTACGCACGCGAGCGGCATGCCGCGCGAGCTCGCCGAGCTCGGCGAGGCCGGTGAGCTCGCTCACCGCGCGGCCGAGCTCCGAGGGGTCGGCGAGGCGGATGTGCGGGAGCAGCGCCGGCATGAGCGTGCCGATGCGCAGCGCGAGCGGGTCGAGCGCAAGCTGCTCGAGATTCGTGACCTGCTCGGTGATCTTCCCGCGCAGCGTGCGGCTCTGCGCGCGGCGTACCGTGAGGGTCTTGCCCTCATCGTCGGTGAGCGTGAGCTCGACCCAGGTGTCGATCAGGACGCCCTCGCCGGACCCCGGCGCGTCCTCTCGCCCGAGGGGGAGCGGTGTGACCGGCGTGACGAGAAGCTCGGCGCTGTCGCTCGTCGAGTCGTGATCAGGCGGGCCGATCCGGCACCGAAACTCCTCGGATCCCGATTCCGGCGGTCGCTGCGGGCGGCCGATCATTCCGGTCAGGCACCATAAAATGGCGTTCACGATCGAAGTCTTCCCGGAGCCGTTCGCGCCTTCGATGAGCGTGAGGTCTGGCGCGGGCTCGAGCCGCAGATCCTCAGGCCGTGCGAGCGCCGTGCTGTAGCCGTGGAGCCCCGCGAAGCGGTGCGCCCGGATCCCGATGAGACGGAAGCGACGCGCCTCTGCGGCGGCGCCCCCCGTCACGGCGGGCAACGTGGGCGGCGTGCCGGCGATGGCGGCATCGACGATCGCCTCGGTGTCCTCGACGCGCACGGCGCTCGCCCACTTGCGCCGATGGGTCCGGTACCAGTCGAGGATTGCGCGCGCCGCAGGCTCCTCGAGCCGGATCGGCTCGTTCGCCGCTCCGGCGAGAACCGCACGCCCGCTCACGAGATCGGCGCACAGCGACTCGATCGTATGCAGGTGCAGGGGACGGGCCGCCTCAGCGAGCGCCATGCGGCGCATCTCACGCGTAGCGGAACAGCGCCTTGAACCCGAAGTCCATGTGCTGCTGGATGTGACAGTGAAACAGGCTGAGACCCGGCTGGTCGGCGACCAGATCGACCGTCACTCGCCCATAGACCGGGATGATGACCGTGTCCTTCATCACCCCGCTAGTCGGCCGGCCGTTCACATCGACGAGCTCGAAGGTGTGCCGGTGCAGGTGCAGCGGATGGGCATCGTCGCTGCGGTTGCGGAAGAGGATGCGATAGCGCCGTCCCTCATCGAGGACGAACTCGTTCGCGTGCGGATAGGGCTTGCCGTTGACGGTCCACAGATTGAAAGGTGCGGCGCCGCTCGGGACCTTCTCGAAGAGCATCTCGATCGTATGGTCGGGCGTGGGCCGCGGCGGCGCCTGCCCCGGCGCGTGACCGTATGCCGTGTAGTCCCACTGCACGCCGGGCTGCGCGACCCAGCGCGGTTCGCGATGATGGTTTGCATACTCAACGACGATGCCGAGTCCGGCCGTGCGCAGCGGATCGAACGTGGAGCCGAGAATCCACACTCCCGGCGCATTCATCTCGACGAACGCATCGACACGCTCGCCGGGACCGAGCGTGATCACCTTCGCGGGACCGGGGCGGGGAACGGGATTGCCGTCAAGCGCGAGAACCTGGAACTCGTGGCCGGGAAGCGCGATGGTGCGGTTCTCGAGCGCGCTCGCGTTGAGGAGGTGCAGCAGTACGCGCGCGCCCTGGCGCACGCGCAGCGGCTCCCCGAAGCCGAGCGCCTTGTCGTTGATCGAGAAGAGCTGCGAGGTGGCCTCGAGGCCGTTCGGCCGCGTGTCGAGCGTGGCCGGCCGCTCGGGCTGCGGCCCGCGGGTGTCCTGATCGTCCGTGTCCATGGGCTGATCGGTGTAGAACGGCTCCCATTCGCGCAGCGCAAGAAACACCTCCTGGTCGTACTGCCCCGGATCGGCTCCCGAATCGACCAGCAAAAAGCCGAACTGCCCGGTGTAGGTCGAGCGGTTGAGATCACCCATGGCCATCGCATGCGAGTGGTACCAGCGCGTTCCGGCCGGGCGCGGCGTGAAGCGGTATCGGCGCCGGGCACCCGGAGGGATGAGCGGGGTGCCTTCCTCCTCCACGCCGTCGATCTCGGAGGGCACGAACAGGCCATGCCAGTGCACGAGCTCCGCCGTCTGCGAATCGTTGATCACATCGATCGTCACGGGCCGGCCCTCGCGCATTCGCAGCAGAGGTCCCGGGGCGGTGCCGTTGTACGCGACCGTGCTCACGAAATGGCTGGGCGCGACCTCGATCGCGGCGGGACCGATCTCGAGGGTGTAGTCCGCCGGGCCGGACTGCGCAGGCGTCCCGGCCGGGGCCGGCTCGCCCCGGACCGTCTCGAGCGCAGCGGCGCCGTAGACGCTCGCCGCGGCGGTGATGAGATCCCGGCGGTTGATCATGTGCTCGAGTCGAACCTTCTCATGAGGGGGTGGATAAACTCTCGTGTCGGGGTTGCGCCGTCAACTCGGCTCGGGTACTAACTGTCGGGGCGAGATCATGCGGCTGCACGGGCGCCACGGGCGCCATCGGGGGCATAGGGTGGAGCTCCTTCGACGATATGGGATCCCGGCCCTTCTCGGGAGCCTCGGCTGCCTGCTCGCGCTCGCGGGCGATCATGCCGCCCGGGCGCAGGAGCTGCGCTCGCTCCCGGACACCGATGAGGCGGGCAGCCAGAAGGCGGAGTTCTACTGGTCGCGGCTGCGTTACACCTCGAGCGGCTACGGTGCCGGGGGTTATGGTTTCGGCTACGGCAACGGCTTCGGCTACGGCTTCTTCGGGTGGTCGCGCGACTATCCCAAGGCGGACCGCCAGTTCCTGATGGCGCTCAAGCGCCTGACGCGCATCGATATGCGCCCGACCGAGCAGGTCGTCGATCTCGACAGCGACGAGATTTTCAACTACCCGTGGATCTACGCGGTGCAGGTCGCGAACTGGACGTTCACCGACGCCGAGGCGAAGCGGCTGCGCGAGTACTTGCTCAAGGGCGGGTTTCTGATGGTGGACGATTTCCACGGGACCGTCGACTGGGAGCGCTTCATGGCCGGCATGCGCCAGGTGCTTCCGGACCGGCCGGTGGAGGATCTGCGCGACAGCGACGAGATCTTCCACGTCCTCTTTGACCTGGGGAACCGCTTTCAGGTCCCGGGCGAGCAGTACGTATGGTCGGGCCGCACCTACGAGAAGGACGGCTACGTGCCGAAGTGGCGCGCGATCCGTGATTCCAAGGGCCGCATCATCGTCGCGATCTGCCACAACATGCACCTCGGGGACGCGTGGGAGTGGGCCGACATGCCCGAATATCCGGAGAATTTCGCGTCCATGGCGTTCCGGGTGGGAATGAACTACATCGTTTACGGCATGACGCACTGACCCCGTCGGCCCGGCGGGGCAACGGACGGGAAACGCGCCGCCGCTCGCGCTGCCGCTCCATGTTCAGCCTCCTCTTCAAGTATCCGGCCGCGGCGTTCGCGCACGGCCACGTGGTTCTCCTCGGCGCCTGGCCCCTGTGGGCGCTCGGTGTGCTGCTCGCGCTTCTCGTCGCCGCGCTCGGCTTGCCGATCCTCCTGCGCGCCCGCGGCACAGCACGGCGCGCGCTCGGGGTGCGACGGCTCGCGACGCTCTGGCTCCTCGAATTCCTGACGGCGGCGTGCGTGCTCGTTCTGCTGTGGCAGCCCGCGATCGCCGTGCCCGAGCTCAAACCGCAGGCGAACATCGTTGCGATCCTGGTCGACGATTCGCGCAGCATGAGTCTCGCGGACGGCGGGGCGACGCGCGAGCAGCAGGCGATCCAGGCCCTGCGCCTCGGGCTGCTGCCGCGCCTGCACGGCCGCTTTCAGACGCGCCTCTATCGGCTCGATACGCGCCTCACCCGCGTGCAGGGTCTCGATGAGCTCGGACCGCCCACGGCCCCGGCGACACACATCGGTGCGGCGCTCGATGAGCTTGCGACCGAGACCGCCTCCCTCCCGATCGGTGCGATCGTGCTCTTGAGCGACGGGAGCGACAACACCGGCGGTATCGACCGTGGGGTCATCGAAGCGCTGCGCCGCCGGCGCATTCCGGTGCACACGGTGGGGTTCGGCGCGCTCAGCATCTCTCCCGACGTTGAGATCGAGGACGTGACCGTGACCGCGCGCGCGCTCGCCGGATCGCGCGTGAGCGCGCGCGTGCGCTTCACGGAGAACGGCCTCAACGGGGCGAAGACGCGCCTCACGGTGAGCGACGGCGGCAAGCTCCTGAGTGCGCGGGACATCACGCTCTCGGGTGCGGGTGCGCTCCGCAGCGAGGACATTCTCTTCAATGTCGGTGCCGCCGGCGCAAAGACGCTTCAGTTCACGGTCGAGCCGCTCGCGGGCGAGGCGAACAGGCTCAATAACTCGATGGCACGCCTCATCGACGTGGAGGCCGCACCGCGCCGGATTCTCTATTTCGAGGGCGAGCCGCGCTGGGAGTACAAGTTCATCCGCCGCGCGGCCGACGACGATCCGATGGTGCACCTGGTGTCGATCCTGCGCACGACCGAGAACAAGATCTATCGGCAGGGGATCGAGGATCCGAACGAGCTCGCCCAAGGGTTCCCGACGCGCGCCGAGGACCTGTTCACCTATCAGGGGCTCATCATCGGCTCGGTCGACGCCGGCTACTTCACCCCGGCGCAGCAGGCGCTGATTCGCGATTTCGTGAGCCGTCGTGGAGGCGGGCTTCTCATGCTCGGTGGACGCGCTGCGCTCGCCGATGGGGTGTGGGGCGGCTCGCTCGTCGCGGAGGCCCTACCGGTCGTGCTGCCCGACTCGCGCAACACCTTCCACCGCGATCCGGCGACCGTGAGCCTCACTCAGGCGGGTGCCGAGAGTGTCATCTGTCGCCTGCTCGACGATGCGCAAGCGAATGCGCGCCGCTGGGCGACGCTCCCGTATCTCATGGACTACGAGGATCCGGGCCGGGCGAAGCCCGGTGCGGTGGTGCTCGCCGAGATGCATTACGCCGGACGCACGATGCCGCTCCTCGTCACGCAGCGCTACGGGCGCGGGCGCTCGGCCGTGCTCGCGACCGGTGGCACGTGGCGCTGGCAGATGAGTCTGCCGCTCGGAGACCCCACGCACGATGTGTTTTGGCAGCAGCTGCTGCGCTGGCTCGTGGCCGAGACGCCGGGCCCGGTGCAGGCAAGCGTCCCGGCACCGATCCTGCTCGATGAGCCTCACGTGCGCTTGAGCGCCGATGTGCGCGACCGCAACTACTTCCCCGCGCCCGATGCGCGCGTCTCGGCCCGGGTGATCGGACCGGGCGGTGCGCCGCGCGCGGTCGAGCTCGCTCCGGTCCCCGGGCAACCCGGGCGCTTCGCGGCCGATTGGTCGGCCGAAGCGCCCGGCCTGTACGTGGCCGAGGTGACGGCCGAGCGGGGCGCGCAGGAGGTCGGTCGCGACGTGCTGACGTTCGAGCGCCTCGATGGGATCGCCGAGAGCTTCCACACCGAGCAGAATCGGGAGCTCCTGAAGGCGCTCGCCGCCAGCACCGGCGGTCAATACTGGCGCCCCGATGAGCTCGCGCGGCTCGCTGCGCGCATTCCTTACTCCGCGGCGGGCATCGCGGTCGAGGAGCTCGGCGCGCTCTGGAATATGCCTGCCGTCTTCCTGGTGCTCCTCGCGCTGCGCGGCGCGGAGTGGCTCCTGCGCCGCAGATGGGGAGTCCTGTGAGGCGCGCTCGGCTCGCATTCCTGCTCGCGCCGCTTGCGCTCGCCTGCGCGCATGCGCGCGCCGATACGTACTTTCTCACCGTTGCCGGCTTGGGCGGCGAGCCCGACTACGAGCAGCGCTTTCGCGAGCTCGCCGCCGATCTCGACCGCATCTGGAGAGGCACCGGCGCCGCGAGCCACGTGTACACGCTCTCGGGCCCGGCGGCGACGCGCGCACAGATCGCGAGCACGATGGAGACAATCGCGCACGCGGCGCACCCGCAGGATGACTTCGTGCTTGTGCTCATTGGACACGGGAGCGACGACGGCGTCGAGTACAAGGTGAACCTTCCCGGTCCGGACCTCTCGGCGCGCGCACTCGCTGCGCTCTGCGATCGCATTCACACCGACCGGCAGCTCATCGTCAATACGACGAGCGCGAGCGGCGGCTCGATCGCCGCGCTCGCACGCCGCGGACGCGCGGTCATCGCCGCGACCAAGAGCGGGACGGAGAAGAACGCCACCGTGTTCGCCCGCTTCTTCGTCGATGCCCTCGAGGATCCGACTGCAGACGTGGACAAGAGTCAGACGATCACCGCGCTCGAGGCGTTCGAGTACGCGAGCGCGAAGACGGCCGCGTTCTACCAGTCGCAGCAGCGCCTTGCGACCGAGCACGCGGTGTTCGAGGACCGCGGGCGCGGCACGCCGGTGCGGGCGGTCGCGCAGGACTCGGAGGAAGGGCGGCTGCTCGCGAGCCTGGTGCTCACGCGCTTCGCCAGCGGCAGTTCCCCGGCGCTCGATCCGGCAAAGCGCGGCCTGCTCGTGGAGAAGCAGCAGCTCGAGCAGCGGATCGACGAGCTCAAGTATCGCCGTGCCGCGATGTCCGCCGAGGATTACAAGCGCGAGCTCACCGCGGCGCTGGTCGCGCTCGCGAAGGTCGACGAGGAGCTCGATCGGTGAGCGCCGCGGCACTCACCGCACCGCGCCTCGCGGGCGCTGTCGCGCTCCTCGCGCTGCTCGCGGGCGGCACGGCGACCGGCGCCCCGGTCGTATCCCCCGAGCAGTGCGTCGCCCTGCGCCGGCACGGCGAGCGCGCTCAAGCTCGAGACTGCTACGCCTCGCTCATGCGCCGGGGCGATGCGCTCCCCGGGGCCCCCGGGGCCTTTCTGCGCGCGGAGGCGTACTGGGGCCTCAATGAGTACGACGCCGCCAATCGCGAGTTCCGCGCCGCCGTCGCCGCCGACGATCGCACCGCGCGCTACCGCGTGCGCTGGGCGCTGCTGCTGCACGAGCGCTTCAACGACCCGGATGCGGAGGAGCTGCTCAAGGAGGCGCTCGTGCGCGACCCGAAGGACGCACAGGCCTACCTCGGGCTCGCGCTCGTGAGCGCCGACGGCTTCGATGATCAGGCGGTCGCCTGGGCGAAGAAGGCGCTCGCGCTCGATCCGCGCCTGAGCGCTGCGCACGAGCTGCTCGCGAGCGTCGCGCTCGAGGACTCCGATGCGACGCAGGCAGCGCGCGAGGCGGATGCGGCGCTCGCGATCTCCCCCGATGCGCTCGATGCATTGGCCGTGCACGCGAGCATCGAGCTCATCGCCGACCGCTCGCCCGAGCGCTGGTTCGCGCGGATCCGCGCGATCAATGCGGGCTACGGCGAGGCGTACGCGATCGCCGCGCACCACTTGATCCTGCACCTGCGTTACCGCGAGGGCATCGCCTACTTTCGCAAGGCCGTCGCGCTCGACCCGCAGCTCTGGTCCGCGCGCTCCGAGCTCGGAGTCAATCTCATGCGCCTCGGGGACGACGACCAAGCGCGCGCTGAGCTCGTCAAGTGCTATCAGGCGGGGTTTCGCAATGCCGAGACGGTCAACAGCCTGCGTCTGCTCGACAGCGAGCGGAACTTCGTGACCTACCGCGACGCCGAGAGCGTGCTCAAGCTCGACAAGAAGGAGGCCGACCTCCTTTATCCTTATTTCCACGAGGAGCTTGCGCGCGATATCGCCGACTACCAGAAAAAATACGGCATGCGTCTTCCCGCTCCGGTCGAGGTGCAGGTCTATCCGAATCACGAGGATTTCGCGGTGCGCACGCTCGGTATGCCCGGACTGGGGGCGCTCGGCGTGACCTTCGGAGAGGTGGTCGCGATGGACAGTCCCTCGGGGCGCAAACCGGGAGACTTTCACTGGGCGAGCACGCTGCGCCACGAAATGAGCCACGTCTTCATCCTCACGGCGACCGATCATCGCGTGCCGCGCTGGTTCACCGAGGGCCTCGCGGTGCACGAGGAGACCCAGGCGTCCCCCGAGTGGGGCGACCCGATCACTCCGGAGGACATCGTCGCGCTGCGCGAGAAGAGGCTCCTGCCGGTCGCGGACCTCGACCGCGGCTTCGTTCGGCCCGAGTATCCCTCGCAGGTGGAGGTGTCCTACTTCGAGGCGGGCAAGCTCTGCGATTACATCGCGCAGCAGTGGGGAAGCGCCAAGCTGAATGGGCTGGTGCACTCCTACGCCGCGCGCGAATCCACCGCGCAGGCGATCCGCGAGAACCTCGGGCTCACTCCCGAGGGGCTCGACCGGCAGTTTCAGGCGTGGCTGTACTCGAGCCTCGCGGTGACGCTCGGGAGCTTCGATGCATGGCGCACGGGGCTCGCGCGTCTCGGCGATCTCGCCCATTCCAAGCAGTATGACGCTGTCATCCGGGAGGGGGACGCCGTGATCCGCATGTATCCCGACTACGTCTACGACGGCAACGCGTACGAGACCCTCGCGGCGGCGTACCTGGTGAAGCAGAACCGCGCCGCGGCGGCCGGCGTGCTCACCGAGTACGAGCATCGTGGCGGGCGGCGCCCCGCAGTGCTCAAGCAGCTCGCCGCGCTCGAGGAGGCGCTCGGCCATCCCGATGAGGCGGCCGCGACGCTCGATCGCATCAACTACATCGATCCGGCCTACGACGAGGATCTGCACCGTCACCTGGGCGCGCTCTGGATCGAGCTCAAGAACTACCCCGGCGCGATCCGCGAGTACCGCGCGGTGCTCGCGCTCAACCCGCTCGATAAAGCATCGGCGGAGTTCGATCTCGCACAGGCGTACTTCGCGGCCGGGCGGCGCGCAGAGGCGGACGATGCGGTGCTCGCCGCGCTCGAGGTGGCACCCGATTATCCCCCGGCGCAACGGCTGCTGCTCAAGCTCCAGGGCGAAGCGCAGTCAAAGACAGCAGTAGAAGGCACACACCCATGAGCACGATGGCCGAAATCGATCTGCAGTCGCGCGATCTCGGGGAGCGTCTCGCGCGCTTCCACGCCGTGCGCGAAGGCATTCTCGCCCAGGTGCGCGCAGTCATCGTGGGACAGGAGGAGGCGCTCGAGCAGATTCTCACCGCGCTTCTGGTCGGGGGTCATTGTCTCATCACGGGCATGCCGGGTACCGCGAAGACGCTGATGGTGCGCACGATTGCGCGCACGCTCGGGCTCGAGTTCCGCCGCATCCAGTTC
Source organism: Steroidobacteraceae bacterium (assembly GCA_035523875.1). GTDB lineage: Bacteria > Pseudomonadota > Gammaproteobacteria > Steroidobacterales > Steroidobacteraceae > JASHUC01. The sequence goes on along the minus strand of DATKPY010000005.1, from coordinate 68,321 downwards.
ACCCCGGACCTCATGCCCGCGGACATCACGGGCACGGACATCATCGAGGAGGACGCGGGGAGCGGCCGGCGCCGCTGGACATTCGTGCCCGGACCGATCTTCGGCAACGTCGTGCTCGCCGATGAGATCAACCGCACTCCTCCCAAGACACAGTCGGCGCTCCTCGAGGCGATGCAGGAGCTCTCCTGCACTGTGCGAGGCAATCACTACGAGCTGCCGCGCCCGTTCTTCGTGCTCGCGACGCAGAATCCGATCGAGCTCGAGGGCACCTACCCGCTCCCCGAGGCCCAGCTCGACCGCTTCCTCTTCAATACGCTGCTCGGCTATCTCTCGGCGGAGGACGAGCTTGCCGTCGTCGATCGCACGACGACGACCAGCACTCCGCAGGCCGAGGCGGTGACCGGCGCCGCGGAGTTGCTCGAGTTCCAGCGCCTGGTGCGCATGGTGCCGATCGGCGAGTCGGTCGCACGCTTTACGGTCGAGCTGGTGCGCGCCACGCGCCCGGAGGGGAGCGAGGCGCCGGCGATCGTGAAGAAATACGTCTCCTATGGGGCGAGCGTGCGCGCGGCGCAGTTCATCGTGCTCGCCGCCAAGGCGCGTGCGCTTGCCCACCGTCGCTATCACGTGAGCTTCGAGGACATCGCGGCACTCGCGATTCCGGCGCTGCGCCACCGCGTGCTGCTCAACTTTCACGCCGAGTCCGACCGGATCGGCGCCGACGAGATCCTGCGGCAGGTCATCGCGGCGGTGCCGGCGCCCGCCGGCGCCTGATCGCCCGGGCCTCACTCGCGAAGGGATGAGTGGCATGCCGCGCTTTCTCGATCCGGCCGTCCTCAGCGCAATCTCCGGGCTCGAGCTCGTCGCGAAGACCGTGGTCGACGGCTTCGTCGCGGGGCTGCATCGCTCGGCGGACTTCGGCTTCAGCCAAGAGTTCGCGGAGTACCGCGCCTACACCCCGGGCGATGACCTGCGGCACGTCGACTGGAACGTCTATGCGCGCAGCGAGCGCGCCTACCTCAAGCGCTATCGCGGCGAGACGAACAGTCTCCTCACGCTGCTGATCGATGCGAGCAACTCGATGAGCTACGCATCCGGGGCCGTGAGCAAGCTCGACTACGCGCGCTACATCGCCGCCTCGCTCGCCTACCTCGCGATCCGCACGCAGCGCGATGCGGCCGGACTCGTCGTCTTTGATGACGAGCTGCGCTGTGTCGTGCGGCCCTCTGCGCGCGAGGGACAGATGCACCGCGTGTTGGCCGGGCTCGAGCGCGCCGAGCCGCGCGCCCGCACTCGCTACGAGGCGCCGCTCGAGCACGTGCAGGGGTTCGTCCGTCGCCGCGGCATCGTCGTGATGCTCTCGGATTTCTACGCGACGCCCGAGCGGATCGTGCGCGCCGCCGAGCCGCTGCGATTCCGCGGCAACGAGGTGGTGCTGTTCCACATTCTCGATCGCGCCGAGCTCGAGCCGGACATCGGAGCCTCGGCGCTCCTTGTCGATCTCGAGACCGCCGAGCGCATGGAGGTGAACGCAGAGTACGCCGCGCGCGATTATCGGGAGCGCATCGGTGCGCACATCGAAGCGCTCGGCACCCGGGCGCGCGCGGCCGGGCTCGGCTACCGGCTGCTGGTGACGGACGCACCGCTCGATGCGGCCCTGCGCGAGTACCTGACCGTGAGACAAGGTCGCGACTGAGGGCGGCACCGGAGCCAACGAGCGGCACGCATGGGATTTCTCGCACCCGGATTTCTGCTCGGCGCACTCGCGGTGGGCTTGCCGCTCTACCTGCATCTGCTGCGCCGCCAGAGTGGTGTGCCGCGACCTTTCAGCTCGCTCATGTTCTTCGAGCGGCGCCTGCCGGTGGCCGCACACCGCCGTCGTCTGCGCTATCTGCTGCTGCTCGCCGCGCGCATCGCGGTGATCCTGCTCGTGGCGCTCGCATTCGCCGAGCCATTCATCCCGGGCTCGCTCGCCGGAGCGGGACCGGAGAGGCTTCTGCTGCTCGTCATCGACGACTCCTTCAGCATGCGCGCGGGCGCCCGCCTCGACGCCGCCAAGCGCTCCGCGCTCGCGCTCGTCGCAAGCAAACCCTCCGGCGAGCGCGCCCAGGTGCTCCTGCTCGGAGCCGAGGTGCGTGCGCTCACGAGCGCCACCGAGGACCCGCGCGTGCTGCGCGCCGCGGTCGAGGGGATCGAGCCCGGGGACTCGCGCGCGAGCTTCGCACTGCTGCCGGGCGCGGTGCGCGCGATCGGCGCAAGCGCCGGTGCACCGCTCGAGGTGCACCTCGTGAGCGACATGCAGCGCACGCAGATGCCGCCCAGCTTCTCGGAGCTCGCGATGCCGCCGAATGCCGCGCTCGAGCTGCAGCCGGTCGCGAGCGGCGCGGCGCCGAATTGGGCGGTGGAGAGCGTCACTGCGCCGGGACAAGTCTTCGACCTGCGAACGCTGCGCATCCAGGCGGTCATCGCCGGCTACGGGACTCCCGCCGCCACGCGCACGGCGACGCTCATCGTGAATGGCCGCAGTGTCGCGACGCGCCGCGTCGCGGTGCCGGCCTCCGGGCGTGCAACCGTGGAATTCGATGCGCCGGAGCTGCCCTACGGACTGAGCCGCTGCGCAGTGCGGATCGACCCGGCCGACCTGCTCGCCGCGGACGATGAGTACCTCTTCAGCATCGAGCGCGCCGAGCGACGGCGCGGACTTCTCGTGCATCAGGCGGCCGACACCCGCTCGGCGCTCTACTTCTCCGCGGCGCTGCGCGCCGCCGACCCATCGGCTTTCGTGATCAGCCCGGTCGAGACGGCGAACGTCGCTCAAGAGGATCCGTCGGCCTACGCATTCGTGGTGCTCTCGGATGTCGCGGCACTTCCCGAGCGCTTCAGCGCGCGACTCGCCGACTACGTGATGCGCGGCGGCAGCGTGCTGATCGCGCTCGGCACAGCGGCCGCGCAGCAGCCGCGCGTGCCGCTCATCGCGGTCCCGCCGCTCGCCGCGCACGCCTATTCGCGAGCGCCGGCGGGCTTCGCGGCCGTGGGTGAGGCGGATGCCACCTTCCCGGCGGTCGGTCGCACAGCCGATTGGGACGGGGTGCGCTTCTTCTATGCCGCGGGGCTCCCGGTGGCGGATGCGCGGGTCCTCATGCGCCTCACCGACGGTACCCCGCTCCTCAGCGAGCGGCGCTTCGGGGAGGGCCGCGTGATGCTGTTCGCGTCCGGATTCGACAACCTCACCAACGATTTGCCGCTTCATCCCGTGTTCGTGGCGTTCGTCGATCGGCTGGCGCGCTACCTCTCGGGGAGCGAAGGTCGCGTGAGCTCGCACGTAGTCGGGGAGTCCCTCGCGCTCCGGAGCGTCCGCGATCCGGCGGTGGGCGTCGAGGTCATCGACCCGCACGGTCACCGTCCGCTCTCGCTCGGTGCCTCGACTACCGCCGAATCCTTACCGCTCACGATCGCCGGCTTCTACGAGGTCGACTTCGCGAACGGCCGCCAGGATGTGATCGCGGTCAACCCGGACCGCCGCGAATCGGACCTGGCGCCCGTGCCGCGGGATGTGCTCGCGCTGTGGCGCGGCGCTGCGGCCGTGCCGGGCGCGACGACGGCGCACGGAGCGCCGCGGTTGCGCGCGACGGCACCCTACGATCTGTGGTGGTACGCTATGACGGTACTTCTGGCGGTCTGCGTGGCGGAGTCCGCTCTGGCCAGCCGCTACCTCGGCACGCCCCGGGAGGGACCGTGAGCGCGACGGGCGAGCTGCGTTCCTATCTCGATCAGCTGCGCCGGCGCATGCGGCTCGCCGCCACGTTGCGCGGGCTCGCGCTGATCTGCGCCTGCGCGCTCGGCGCGACGCTCGTCCTCACCCTCGTCCTCAATCGCTTTGCGTTCTCTGCCCCGAGCCTGTGGAGCGCGCGCGGCGTGCTCGCGCTCGTGCTCGGCGCCGGCGCGGCGCTCGGGATCGTGGTGCCGCTTTGGGGGCTCACTCGCCGAGCGCCGGCGCACCGCGCCGAGCAGCGCGTGCCCGAGTTCGAGCAGCGCCTGCTCACCTTTGCCGAGCGGGAATCCGCACCCGATCCGTTCCTGGAGCTGCTCGCGGCCGATACGCTGCGCATCGCGCGTGACGCCGAGCCGCGACGGATCGTTCCGGATGCCGCGCTGATTGCGGCTGCGGGCGTCGGTCTCGCCTGCCTGGGTGTGCTCATCTGGCTGATCCGCGCCGGACCGGGCTATCTCGGCTACGGTGCGGCGGCGCTCTGGACCGGTGCACCGACGAGTCCGCTCTACGCGCTGCGCGTCACGCCCGGTGATGCCGTCGTGCGACGGCACGGCGATCAGCTGATCGTCGCGCAGCCGCTCGGCATGGCCCCCGAGCAGGTGCAGATCTTCGCGCGCTTCGCGAGCGCTTCGCGCTGGGATCACGTTGCGATGGAGCCGCAGCCGCGCTCCTCGGGCTTCCAGTTCCTGTTCGCGGGCATTCCCGAGGACCTCGAGTACTACGTGCGCGCGGGCCCGCTCGAATCCGCGCACTACCACCTGAAGGTGGCCGATGTGCCCGAGGTGCGGCGGATCAGAGTCACATACCGCTACCCCGCCTGGATGAATCGCGCCCCCACGGTGGAGGACGCGGGGGGCGACCTGCGCGCGGTCACCGGCACGCTCGCCGAGCTCGAGATCCGCACGAACCGAGCGCTCGCCGGCGGCGCGCTGGTGCTCGACGACGGGCGGCAGATCGCGCTCGCTTCCGCCGGCGTCAATGCTTACCGCGGCACGATCGACATCGAGCGCGATGGCGCATACCACGTCGCACAGCGCGACGGGGCGCGCGTGGTGCGCATCTCGGACGACTATTTCATCGAGGCGGGAGAGGTGAGGCCGCCCGAGGTGGCGATCGTGCGGCCGGCGCGCGACTATCGCGCGAGCCCGATCGAGGAGGTGACGATCGAGGCCGCCGCGTCGGACCCCTTCGGGCTCACGGGGTTGACGTTGCATTACTCGGTCAACGGCGGGCCGGAGCGGGCGGTCGCGCTGCTGCGGACCCGAGGAGCGCAGCGCGCACGCGGTGCCGCGGTGATTGCGCTCGAGAATCTGCATCTCGTGCCCGGGGACGTGCTGAGCTTCTACGCTCGGGCTCAGGACGCGCGCGCCGATTCGCGCTCGGATCTCGCGTTCATCCAGATCGATCCGTTCGAGCGCGAGTTCTCCCAGTCGCAGCAGTCGGGCGGCGGCGGGGGAGGCATGGGGAACGGCGAGGCGCAGATCGCCGAGCGCGAGAAGGAGATCATCACCGCCACCTGGAAGCAGTCGGGCCTCAGGGACGCCGCGCCGAAGCAGGCGGCCGAGCAGGCGAAATTCCTCTCCGACGTACAGAACACGCTGCGCTCGCAGGCGCTCGCGCTCGCCGGGCGGCTGCAGCTGCGCGATCTCACCGCGGCGAGCGACGCGATCGGCACGTTTCAGCAGGAGATGAACGCGGCGGCGGATGCGATGCAGCCGGCTGCGCAGCGGCTCGATGCCGGGAAGTGGAACGACGCGCTGCCTTCGGAGCAGAAGGCGCTCGAGCACCTGCTGCGCGCCGAGGCCACTTTCCGTCAGATTGAAGTCGCCTACGGGAGCATGGGTGCAGGCTCTGGCGCCCCGAACTCCGCGGGCCGCGATCTCGCGAGCCTGTTCGACCTGGAGCTCGACCTGCAGAAGAATCAATATGAGACCCGCGATGAGCCGGCGAGCGGTCCTGCGACCAATCAGGTCGACGACGCGCTGAGGAAGCTCGATGAGCTCGCGCGGCGCGAGGACGCCCTTGCCGACCAGTCCGGGAACGCCGCGCCGCAAAGCGCCGAGGAGCGCTGGCAGCAGGAGATGCTGCGGCGGAATGCGGAGGAGCTGCGCCGGCAGCTCGAGCGACTCGCGCAGAGCGCCGGGAGCAGGCAAACCGGCGCGCAGGGCGCCCAAGCCGGGACCCCATCGGACACCTCGCAGCCCCCGGACGCGGCCGAGGCGCGCAACGTCCGCCAGGCGCTCGAGCGGCTGCGCGAAGCCGAGGAGGACATGCGCCGCGCGGTCGACGAGCGCGACGCAGCCGGCGCGCGCAGCGCCGCAGAGCGGCTGCGCGAGGCGACGCGGGTGCTCGGGGGCATCGAGCAGCAGGAGGTGGCGAGCGAGCTCGACGCGCTGCGCCGGAATGCAGGTCGGCTCGCCGACGAGGAGCATCGGCAGGTGGGCGAGCTGCAAGCCTTCGGCGGCCGTGCGGGGCGACCGGGAATGCTGAGCGGCTTCAACGGAACGGCGAGCGATGCCGAGGAGATGATCGAGCAGCGGCAGCGGCTCGCCGATGCGCTCGCCCAGCTCGAAGCGCGCATGCGCGACGCCGAGCGCGACGCGGCTTCCGGAAGCCGTGAGGCCGCGTCCAAGCTCGGCGATGCGCTCAACGAGCTCGACGAGAACGAGATCGAGAGTCGCCTGCAGCGCAGCGCCGATGTGCTGCGCCGGGGCTACAACCCGGCCTCGGATCCGGGCGAGTCGGACGTCGAATCGGCGCTGCGTCACCTCGCCGACCAGCTCGGCCAAGCCGGCGCGGCCTTCGCGCAGAACCGCTCGCCCTCCGGCGAGGACGCCCTCGATGCCGTCGACCAGCTGCGCAACCGTCTCGCCGCGCTCGCGGGCGGGGTCACGGGCGCCGGCGGCAGCACGAACGGATCGGTGAACGGCGGCTGGAACACGGGCAACAATCGCTACCCGGGGGGACGTGCGGCCGCAGCCTCGTCGGTACCGGCCCCGGCGATCGATCCCGAGCGAACTTACCGACAGGGGATGAGCGAGCTCGGGCGCTTGAAGCGGGCCGTTGGCGCGGATCCCGCGGCGCAGAGCCAAGTCGCGGCGCTCATCCGCTCCATGCAGCGGCTCGATCCGCGCCGGTTTCCTGGAAATCCGCAGATGGTCGCGGAGCTCTCAGGCCGTGTCCTCGGCGAAGTGGACCGCCTGGAGCTGCAGTTGCGCCGCGACTCCGGACCCGGAGACGTGGGGAACGTCCGCACGGGGCCGCCGATGCCGGTCCCGGCCGGCTATGACGAGGCGGTCGCAGAGTACTATCGCCGCTTGAGCCGCAATCCGTGAGGTGAGCGCGCGAGCCGCTCCTCACGCGTTCTCGGTGGCCCCCGTACTTTGATAGATACCCAACGTGCTCAGTGATGGTGATGGCCACCCGGCCCGTGCACGTGGCCATGCGAGAGCTCCTCCTCGGTCGCCTCGCGCACCGCGGTGACTTCCACGTCGAATGTGAGGCTCTTGCCGGCGAGCGGGTGATTGCCGTCGAGCGTCACCAGATCGCCGGTGACACGGGTCACGGTGACGGTGCGCGCCCCGTGCTCGGTCTGCGCGCGCAGCTGCATCCCCACCGTGACGCTCGGCACTCCGCGCAGCGCGCGGCGCGGCACCTGTTCGACGAGCTTCGAGTCGTACTCGCCGTAGCCCTCGGCGGGCGCGATCTGCACGTGCAACCGGTCTCCGGGGCTCTTGCCCTGTAATTCTCGCTCGAGTCCCGGGATCAGGTTTCCGTGTCCGTGCAGATAGGTGAGCGGCTCCGCGGATGTGGAACTGTCGATCACCTCGCCCGCATCGTCCTTGAGCGTGTAGTGGATCGTGACGACGGAGTCCTGCTTGACAGTCATGGGGTTACGAGCTCCGCGCGCGCGGTTGCGGTTGCGCAGTCTGGGACCCGGCGCATCGGCCCGTCAACCCGCGCGGCCGCCGGGCGGCCCGCGGTCGCGGGGCGGGGCGTGCAAGAAGCGGAGCGGGGATCGGCGTATATTTCACGCGCGGAGAGCCAATCCGATCGTCTTTTCGAACTGGAGAACGGCAGATGAGCATTGAAGATGCGAAGGCGCGACGCAAGGCGCTGAGCGCGAGCCCCACGGACCTCACGGCCGCCGCAACACGCGACCTCACCGCAGCGCTGAATGCGCTGCTCGCCGACGTGTTTGCGCTTTACCTGAAGACCAAGAATTTCCACTGGCACATGTGGGGTCCGCATTTTCGCGACTATCACCTGCTGCTCGATGAGCAGGCGGCACAGATCTTCGCGATGACCGACGACATTGCCGAGCGCGTGCGCAAGATCGGCGGAACGACGCTGCACTCCGTCGGACACATCCAGCGCCTGCAGCGAATCCGCGACAATGACGCAGATCTCGTGACTCCGCAGGACATGCTCGCCGAGCTCGGCGAGGACAACCGACAGCTCACCGCGAGCATGCGCGCCACGCACACGACCTGCGATGAGCACGGGGATGTGCCGACCGCGAGCCTGCTCGAGAACTGGATCGACGAGTCCGAGCGGCGCTCCTGGTTCCTCTTCGAGGCCTGTCGTACCGGTCAGGAGAGTCGCTGATCGCGGCCCCTCGCCGCTGCGTTCGGTGCCGGGCGCGGCCCGGCGCCGCGGGCGCGCCTACGCGTGCGCGTCATTCGCGCCACGCGCCCGACTGAACCTGCGCGAGCGGTTTCGCGCACAATTTCATTCCATTGCTCCATGACTCCAACCCCTCACGATCCATTCGAGGCCGAGCACGAGACCCTGCAGCCGGCGGGCGCCGTGATGCGCAACGCGAGCCGCACGTTCCTGTCGTTGCGACACTGGAGGGCGCGCTTTCTGCTGTGGCTCGCGGCCGCAGCCGTGGGCGGTGCCGCGGTCGGTTTCGCCAAGATCGCCGATCTGGCCCAGGGAGAGCTGCGGCGCTTGGTCGCGGTTTGGCCCTACGCGCCGTGGCTTCTCGCGCCGCTCGGGTTCTGCGGTGCCGCGTGGGCCACGCGGCGCTATTTCCGCGGTGCCGAGGGCAGTGGGATCCCGCAGACGATCTTCACGCTGCTCCCGGATGCGGGGGAGGCCGGCGCGCGGCTGCTCAGGCCGCGTGTGGTGATCGGCCGCATGGTACTCGCGGCGGTGGGTCTGTTCTGCGGCGGCTCGATCGGTCGCGAGGGCCCGACGGTGCACGTCGGGGCGGTCATCACGCACATCTTCGGCCGCTGGATCCCGCACGGGGGAACGAGCGCGCAGCGGCGCGCCCTCATCCTCGCGGGCGGCGCGGCCGGTGTCGCGGCCGCTTTCAATACCCCGCTTGCGGGCATTGTGTTTGCGATCGAGGAGCTCTCGCGCTCGTTCGAGGAGCGCGCGAGCGGCGCGACGCTGACAGCGGTGGTTCTCGCAGGGGTGATGTCGATCGTGCTCGTCGGGGAGTACACCTACTTCGGTCAGCCGCAGGTCTCCCCGGCCGCCTATCAGGTGGAGCTCAGCACGTTCATCGTCGCGATCGCCGGCGGGCTCGCCGGCGGGCTGTTCAGCCGCCTGACGCTGCTCAGCGTCGCCGGTCTGCCGAGCGTGCTCGGCAAACTGCAGCGCGAGCGGCCGGCGCTGTTCGCAGCGCTCTGCGGTCTGTCGGTCGCACTGGTCGGCTGGGCGGCGGGCGGACTCACTTACGGGACCGGGTACAACGAGGCGCGCTCGGTGCTCGAAGGGCACGCCCACCTCCCGTGGTTCTACATGCCCGCGCGCGCGTTCGCGACGCTCGCGGCGTATCTGAGCGGCATACCGGCGGGTCTGCTCGCCCCGTCGCTCTCGGCGGGTGCGGGCCTCGGTCAGCTCGTCGCCGACCTGCTCGGGCAGTCGACCGCGGTGCCGCTCGCGATACTCGGCATGTGCGGCTATCTCGCCGGCGTCACGCAGGCACCGCTCACCTCATTCGTCATCGTCATGGAGATGACCACGCGCCACGAGATGGTGCTGCCGCTCATGGTCACCGCGGCCGTCGCGACGACCGTGTCGAAGATCCTCTCGCCGCCGCTCTACCGCGCGCTCGCGCTGCGCTACGCGCTGCCGCCGGCGCCGTCACCGGCGGCGGCTCAGGCGCCGAGCGCGGCGGGCGCTACGTAGACTCGGTCGTTTTCGTCGCGGCGAGCTCCGGCTCCTCGGCCGCCGCGAGCGCACCGCCGCTCCCCCCGCGGTCGGCTGCGAGCTGCCAGAAGATCCACGCCGAGGCGGCGGTCATGAGCCCCACGCAGACGAACGTCGCACGGAATGCCGGCAGCCGCGGCGCGGGGTCGCGGCTGAAGACATCGACGAATGTCGTGAGGAGCCCCGCGGCCGCAGCCACGCCGAGGCTCATCGAGAGCATCTGAATCATCGACAGGAGGCTGTTGCCGCTGCTTGCGCTCGCGCCCGAGAGGTCCTTCAGCGTCACGGTGTTCATGGCGGTGAACTGCAGCGAATTGACGATGCCGAACAGTCCGAGCTGGACGATCGCGATCGCGAGCGGCTCGGTCGCGGAGAGCAGCGCGAAGCTCGCCATCGCGGCGCCCACCAGGAACGTGTTGACGACGAGCGTGCGGCGGTAGCCGTAGCGGGTGATGAGCGGGGTGACGAGCCGCTTGGAGAGGATCGCCCCGATCGAGGTCGGCAGCATCATGAGCCCGGAGTGAAGCGGCGTGTATCCGAGGCTCACCTGCAGCAGGAGCGGGATCAGAAACGGGATGCTGCCGCTGCCGAGCCGCGCGAACAGATTGCCGAGCAGCCCGATCGCGAAGGTCGATGTTCTGAACAGACTCGGCGCAAACAGCGGATGCGACTGCTGGGGCGCGCGCAGCCAGTAGGCGGAGAGGCTCGCGAGCCCGAACACCACGAGGATGAGCACGGTCGCGTGTCGCAGCGCAAGCTCGGAGAGGCCGTCGATGCCGAACGAGACCGCCACCATGCCGAGCGCGAGCAGCGCATAGCCGGTCGCATCGAAGCGCGGGACGCGCCGCTCGCGGTTGTCGGGCATGTAGGCGAAGGTCGCCGCGGCGCCCGCGATCCCGATCGGCACGTTGATGAGAAAGATCCAGTGCCACGAGGCGACCTCGACGAGCCAGCCGCCGAGCGTCGGTCCGATGAGCGGTCCGAGGAGCCCGGGGATGGCGATGAAGCTCATCGCCGGCAGCAGCTTCTCGCGGGGAAAGGCGCGCAGAATCGCGAGCCGACCGACCGGCAGCAGCATCGCCCCGCCCGCCCCCTGGAGCACGCGCGCACCGTCGAGCTCGAGAAGGCTGCGCGAGGCCGCACAGAGAAGAGAGCCTGCGACGAAGAGCGTGATGGCGGTGAGAAACGCGCGGCGGATTCCGAAGCGATCCGCAAGCCAGCCGGAGGCGGGGATCAGCATCGCCATCGTGAGCGCATAGGCGATGACGACCGACTGCATGTTGAGCGGCCGCTCCCCGAGGCTGATCGCCATCGCCGGGAGTGCCGTGTTGACGATCGTCGAATCGAGCGTCTGCATGAAGAAGCCGACCGCCACCAGCCACTGCAGAATCTCGAGCGATCGGGCGGATCTCAGCATGGTCCGATGGATGCGGCGACTCGCGTGCCCGCGCGCACTGGCACGCTCCGGTCGACTAACCGCCGGAGCGCTTTGCGTCGTAGCCCAGGCTTTTGAGCTCGGCGACGAGGCGGTCGCGGTGATCGCCCTGGATCTCGATCGTCCCATCCTTCACCGCGCCGCCCGCCCCGCAGAGCCTCTTCAGCCGGCTCGCGAGCGCCTCGAGCTCGGCGGGCGCGAGCGGGAGTCCCGAGATCACCGAAACGCCCTTGCCGGAGCGTCCCGCGACCTCGCGCGCGACCCGCACTCGGGCGGCCTCCCGGGTCGCGGGGCTCGGGGCAGGTGTCGCAGAGGGCGCGCGTGATCGGCCGCGGAGGACCACGCCGCGGAAGGTGTGTCTGTCTCTCATGCCGCCCGCATATTACATGCGGGGGCCGGCCGCGGGCTTGCGAGGAATGGGCTATGCTTTTGCGGCGGCTCGGCAGATGCGGGCGACGAGGCGATCCATGGCACTCACTCCGTTTCATGTGGCGATTCAGGTGCGGGACATTGCGGAAGCGCGCGGCTTCTACAAAGGCGTGCTCGGGTGCGCCGAAGGTCGCAGTGCCGCTCACTGGGTGGACTTCGATCTCTACGGCCATCAGTTCGTCTGCCACTTGAATCCCAATCTCGGCAAGGACGGCCGCATCGCCTCTCATTTCAATCCGGTCGATGGCGACAGCGTGCCGGTGCCGCACTGCGGCGTGGTGCTCGAGATGCCGGAATGGAACGCACTCGCCGCGCGCCTGAAGGGCCACGGGGTCGAGTTCGTGATCGAGCCGCACGTGCGCTTTGCGGGTGCCGCGGGTGAGCAGGCGACCCTGTTTCTGCTCGACCCGTCCGGCAATGCTCTGGAGTTCAAGTCCTTCCGGAACATCGCGGAGCAGCTCTTCGCAACGTGAGCGGCCGCGCCGCGCTCAGTTCGCGCTTTCGGCGCTGTAGCGCGCGAGCAGACCCGTGCGCACGGCGTAGCGATACACCCGCACGAAGAAGAGCGTGCACAGTGCGATCTGCGCGAGCGCGAGCACGATGCCTCCAATGAGCGGCCCGACCGCAAAAGCGCGTCCGGCGACGATCGCGCGCATGTCCTGAAAGACGTAGGAGGGAGGCAGCGCGTGCGCCACGGCGCGCATCCACGCCGGAAGCGTCGCGAGTGGGTAGAAGACCCCGACGAACGGGGAGATGAGCGCCGGCAGCGGCCAGACCATCCATTCGGAGGCCGGACCGAGGCGCAGCACGAGCGCGGTCGCGAGGACACCGAGGGCGATCCCGAACAGAAACAGGATGAGCAGGAACGGCACGAGCGCGAGGCCGAGGGCGAAGAACGACAGCCCGAACACCGTGGAGGCGAGCACGAGCATCACGCTCAAGCCGACGAGACTTGCGAGGATGCTGGTGGCGATGAGCCCGGTCAGATACTCCGAGATCGCAAGCGGCGTTGCGAAGAAGTTGAGAAAGTTGCGCGACCATACATCCTCGAGAAAGGCCGTGGTGACGCCCTGCATGATGCGCGTGAAGAAATCCCACATCAGCACCGCGCCGAGCAGGCTCGCCACGAAGTTGACGCGCGTGCCGGCAACGCTCCCGAGATAGCGGGTGATGAATCCCCACAGCACGATATCGATCGCCACCCACGCGAACATGGGCAGCACGCGCGCGGGGCTGCCGCGCATGAGGTAGAACTGGCGCAGCATCACGCCCGCGACGGGCCTCATCCTCATGACGGGCCACGCGCCTGCTGCGCATCGAGCGGCTCGCGCGCGAGATGAATGAAGAGCTCCTCGAGCGTGCGCGAGCCGTGCGCGGCCGGAAGGCGGCGCGGATCGCCTTCGAGGAGGATCCGCCCGCGCGAGAGAAACAGCACCCGCTCGCAGACCTGCTCGACCTCGTACATGTTGTGCGAGGTCCAGAGGATGCCGCAGCCGCTCACCCGGGCGAGCTCGCGGATGTGCGCGCGCATGGCCTGAGCGGCGGAGGGGTCGAGCGAGGCAGTCGGCTCATCGAGCAGCAGCAGCTCGGGGCGGTTGAGCATCGCCTTGGCGAGTGCCACGCGGGTCTGCTCGCCGGAGGAAAGCACGCCGCACTTCGTGTGCGCGAGCCGCTCGAGGTCGAACTCCCGCACGAGCTCGTCCACGCGCACGCCTGCGTTCCGGATGGCGTAGATGAGAGCGAACACGCGCAGGTTCTGCGCCACGGTGAGATTGCCCGGTAGCGCCGCGTACACCGCGGCGAAGTTGGTGCGCTCGAGCGCGCGCGCGCGCTCGAGCGCGAGGTCGCGGCCGGCGATGTGGATCGACCCCGAGGATGGCGCAAGCACCCCCAGGAGCATGTTGATGATCGTCGTCTTGCCTGCCCCGTTCGGGCCGAGCAGACCCACGATCTCGCCCCGGGCCACCGAGAAGCTGACGTGGTCGACGGCCACGAGACTGCCGTAGCTCTTGCAGAGCTCGCTTGCGTCAAGAACGTTTTGCATGCGTCGGGTGGCCGGACGGTTCGTGTATCATAAACCTTCATGGCGAGGAGCTACGATGTGATCGCGGTCGGCTCGGGGCACAACGGGCTCGTCGCGGCCGCCTATCTCGCGCGGGCTGGCAAGAGCGTGCTCGTGCTCGAGCGCAATGCGTGGTTCGGTGGCGGCGTCGTCACGCGCGAGCTCACCGTTCCCGGATTCCGCCACGATCAGCACTCGATGGCGCACATCTTCATCCAGGGAAATCCGCTGCTCAAGAACGATGAGCTCGCACTGAAATCGAAGTACGGGTTGCGCTACATCGTGCCCGAGATGCCGATGATGTCGCTCTATGAGGACGGCGCGACGCTCGCGCTCTATCGCGACCGCGAGCGCACGCGCGCAGAGATCGCGCGCTTCTCGGCGCGCGATGCCGCAGCCTACGTGCGTCTCGCGGAGCAGGCCGCGCAGTGGCTGCCGATGATCGCATCGAGCCTGTATTCGGCGCCCGCTCCGCTCGGTGCCAGCACGGCGCTCATGGATCAGAGCCGCGAGGGCCGGGCGCTGTGGCGCACCACGCAAATGAGTACGCACGAACTGCTCTGCGAGTACTTCGAGCACGACCGCGTGCGCGCGCATTTCGCGCGCGTCGCCGGGGAGAATCTCCTCTCCCCGGACGAGAAGGCGACCGCGCTCGGGGTGTTCGTGTTCGTGGGCTTTCTCGAGGCGTACGGTTTCGGCGTGGCGGTGGGCGGCAGCGGGCGGCTCACCGACGCGCTCGTCGCGTCGATCCGCGATCACGGCGGAGAGGTGCTGAGTGGAGTCGATGTGGTGCAGATCGCGGTGAAGGGCGGTCGCGCGCGCGGCGTGCGCACGCGCGACGGGCGCGAGCTCGAAGCGAAGGACTGCGTGATCGGAGCGATCCACCCGCATCATCTGGGCAGCATGGTCGAGAATATCGATCCGGGCATCGCCGCGGCGGCCGCGGCGACGGAGATCTCGCCGAATGCCTGCATCACGGTGCACGCGGCGCTGCGGGCACCCCTGCACACCGTGGCGGGCGCACCGCTGCGCGCGGTGATGGTGGAGCTGCTGCCGAACGATTACGAAACGTTGCGCCGCTCGTTCGACGAGCTGCGCTACGGCAACCTCGCGCCCTATCCGCTCGTCGGGCTCGGCTCGCTCTCCGAGTTCGATCCTTCGCGCGTGCCGGCGGGCGCCGCGACCCTTCATGCCTGGGATTACGTTCCCTACGTGCGCAAGGACGGGCGCAGCTGGGACGAGTGCAAGCACGAGTACGCCGAGCGCATGCTCGAGCACGCGCGCCGGTTCCTGCCGAATCTCACCGCCGAGAACTTAGTCGCCTACCACTGTGACAGCCCGCTCGACATGGAGCGCACCTCCTCGAGCTTCGTGCACGGCGATCTGCATGGGATCGCGACCTCGACCTACCAGTCGGGCTCGCACCGCCCCATCCCGGAGCTCGGTCAGTACACGGTCCCGGGGATCGAGCGGCTCTATCTCGTCGGACCGTTCCAGCATCCGGGCGGCGGGGTCTTCGGCGCAGGGCGCGCCACGGCCGTGAAGATCTGCGAGGATCTCAAGCTCGATCTCGGGCGCGCGCTGCGCTGAAGCGGGCCGCGCGCCGCGGCCGCTCAAGCGCCCGCGGGTGGGCCGGGCGCGAGCCTCTGGCCGAGCCAGGCGGAGACGTCCGCGATCTCCTCGGCGCACACCTGGTGCTGCATCGGGTACTCGCGCCATTGCACCCGATAGCCTCCCGCGATGAGCAGGTCGCGCGACTGCACGGCAAGGTCGATGGGCACGACCTGATCGTGACGGCCGTGGCACATGAGGATGGGGAGTTCGCGGCTCGCCGGCGAGGCCTCGCGGAGCGCCGATCGAAGCGGCAGATAGCAGGAGAGCGCGAGCACTCCGGCCAGCTGCTCGGCGTGGCGGAGGCCCGTGTGCAGCGCGATGGCTCCGCCCTGCGAAAACCCTGCGAGCACGATGCGCCGCGCAGGAATCCCCGCCTCGCGCTCCTCGCGGATCATCCGCTCGATGAGCTCGGCGGAGGCGCGGATTCCCACCGCATCCTCGGTCGCCCCAGGCGCCAGGCCCGTGATGTCGTACCAGGCGCGCATGCGCATGCCGCCGTTGATGGTCACCGGGCGCACGGGCGCGTGCGGAAACACGAAGCGCGGCGCGCAGCTCGCCGCGAGGCGCAGCTCCGGGACGATCGGCACGAAATCCTCTCCGTCGGCGCCAAGCCCGTGCAGCCAGATCACGCAGGCGTTGGGCGTGATGCCCGTGCCCGGATCGAGGACGATCCGGTCATTCGATCGTTGCGCGAGGTAGGTCACGACGTCCTATGTATCACAGCCCGATGGTGCGGTCTGCCCCTGGTTGGGCTCACGCGGCTTGGCGCGCACTGCGAGCGAGCGCAGACTCCCGCGATGGAGGATCTCTTCGGCGGATGCGCCCGAACGCTCGCGCCGCTGCGTGCGATCGAGCCCGCGCGCGAGCTGGGTGCGTACGAGGCACTGTGGCTCCCCGAGCGCGCGAGCTTCCCACGCCTCGCACGAGTCTTTCGCGAGCGTCGCGGAGCACTGCCCTCCGACCTCGTGCCGCGCGCCCACGCGGAGCGCTGCCGGCGCAGCGCACTCGCGCTCGTTCGGGCCGCCGGGCTCGCGAGCGTGGAGCTCACGGTCCACGGCATGCCGGACTATCCTGCGCGGCTTCGCGAGGCGCGCGATCCGGTGGAGCTCATCTACTTCCAGGGCCGCTGGCGGTTGCTCGAGCGACGCTGCATCGCGATCGTCGGCACGCGCGCAGCGAGCCGCGAGGGGCTCGAATGCGCGGCGAGATTCGCGCGTCATTTCGCGCGAGCCGGCTTCAGCGTGCTCTCCGGACTCGCTGCGGGGATCGACACCGCCGCGCACGAGGCAGCGATCGCTGCCGGCGGGAGCACGGCGGCGGTGCTCGGCACGCCGCTCACGGCCTGCTATCCCGCGGCGAATGCCGGGCTGCAGCGGCGGCTCGCGCGCGATTTTCTCGTGCTCACGCAGGTGCCCATCGTGCGCTACGCGCGTGGGAGCGCGCTCGCCAATCGAGCGTTCTTTGCGGCGCGCAACGCGACGCTGGCCGCGCTCGCCGCGGCGACTGTGATCGTCGAGGCGGATGAGCGCTCCGGAGCCCTCATCGCGGCGCGCCACGCGCTCGAGAGCGGCCGCAAGGTCTTCGTGCTCGAGCGCTGCTGCGCCCGTTCCGATCTCGAATGGCCGCGGCGGCTGCTCGCGCGCGGCGCCATCCGCGTGCGCGATCCGCAGGAGATCGATGAGCGCCTGGCCGCCTGAGCGCTGGCACTGGATCGACGAGCGCACGCGCGCGGAGCATGCGCTCCTCGCACCCGGTGACCACTGTCTGTACTTGGGCGAATATCGTGCGCGCGGCGGCTGGGCCGGCGGACCGATGAACGGCCTCATCGCCGACTTCAAGCGCAGTCCGGCGCACATCCACGCGAGCGCGCATGCGGCAGCGCTCGCCGCCTGCAAGGCGCGCGCGATTCGCACCGTCGCGGGGGCGCTGCGCCGGGCGTTCTCGCGGCTCACGGTGGAAACGCAGCTCACGTTCGTCCCGATCCCGCCGTCGGCGCTCGCCGGGGCGAGCGACTACTGCGACCGGCTCGAGCGCGCGCTCGCTCTCGCCTTTGCAGGGTGGGATGCGGATATCCGCCCGCTTTTGAGGCACACCGAGGCCACCGTTGCCGATCATGCGCGCGGCGGGGCTCGGGCGAGCTTCGCGGAGCTCCTCGAGATCACCCAAGTGGATCGCGCACAGCTCGATCGGCCGCTCCGTCCGCTCATCACGCTCTTCGACGACGTGCTCACCTCGGGCAAGCATCTCGCCGTCGCTCGGTATCGCCTCCGCGAAGTCCTTCCGCATCAGGCCATCGTGTCGCTGTGCATCGCGCGCCGCGCCGCGCCGCGCAGTCGGTTGGGTTAGCATGGCGCCTGCGATCGAGCTACCCGAGCGGGTGATGCCCGTGTCCCAGACACCTCTCGACTACGCGAGCGCCGGCGTTCGCTACGACCTCCTCGATGCACTCAAGGTCCATGCGCAGCGCGCGGCACAGGCCACCGCGCGCCAGCTCGCCGTCCACGGCGTGCGCGAGCTCGAGCGCTCGCGGGGTGAGTCCGCCTATGTGCTCGATCTCGGCGGGCTCCTCATCGCATCCGTCACGGAGTGCCTCGGTACGAAGGTGCTCGTCGCCGATGCGGTGCGCGCATCGAGCGGGCGTACGCACTACGACACGATCGCGCAGGACGCCGTGGCGATGGCGGTGAACGATCTGATCACGGTCGGCGCAACGCCGCTCGCCGTGCAAGCGTACTGGGCCGCCGGGGACAGCGAGTGGTTTGCCGACACTGCGCGCATGGAGGATCTGGTGCGCGGCTGGCAGGCTGCGTGCGAGGCCTGCAAGGTCGCCTGGGGCGGCGGGGAGACTCCGGCGCTCGCGGGCGTCGTCGAGCCGGGGCGGGTGGATCTCGCCGCCTCGTGCTTGGGTGTGGTGCCCACGCGCGAGCGCGTCACGCTCGGGGAGCGGCTCGCGCCCGGGGACGCGATCGTGCTCTTCGCCTCGAGCGGTATTCACGCGAACGGGGTGAGCCTCGCGCGCAAGCTTGCCGAGCGGCTGCCGCAGGGCTACGCGGCGCGCATCGGCGACGGCCGCTCCTTCGGCGAGGCGCTGCTCGATCCGACGGTGCTCTATCCCCCGGTCCTGGAGGCGGTGTGGCGGGCGGGGATCGTGCCGCATTACGCGGTCAACGTGACGGGGCACGGGTGGCGCAAGCTCATGCGCCATCCGGCGCCGCTCACCTATCGCCTGCACGAGGTGCCGCCGGTGCCGCCGGTGCTCGCCTTCCTCGCGCGCGAGGCTGCGCTCGATGCGCGCGGCGCCTACGGGAGCCTCAACATGGGCGCCGGCTTCGCGCTCATGGTGGCGGCCGACGATGCGGCCGCAACGGTCAGTGCCGCGCGCAGCGCGGGCACCGATGCCCGGCTCGCCGGTGCGGTCGAGGCCGGCCCGCGGCGGGTCATCATCGAGCCACTAGGGGTCACGTTCCAGTCCGAGGCGCTGCAGCTGCGCGCCTGAGGCGCCGGGCGCCAACGCCGGCGCGTGGCGCTAAGATGAGCGCCATCGCGCGCCCGACTGTCCTCGAGAGAGCCCCATGTACGCGCTGCTGCGGCCGCTTCTGTTCCGGCTCGACGCCGAGCGCGCGCACGTCTGGACGCTGCGACTCCTCAATGCCGCCCACCTGCTCGGGGTGCTGCAGCTCACCGCCCGCCCGGAACCACGCGCACCCGTCAAGCTGATGGGGCTCGAATTTCCGAACCGCTTGGGGCTCGCGGCGGGATTCGACAAGAATGCGGTTTGCGTCGATGCGATCGGTGCGCTCGGCTTCGGATTCGTGGAGGTGGGCACCGTCACTCCGCGGCCGCAGCCAGGAAACCCGCGTCCACGGGTGTTCCGCCTCCCCCAGGCGCAGGCAATCATCAATCGCATGGGCTTTCCGAACGAGGGGGTCGCCGCGATGTGCTCCCGACTGCGGCTGCGGCGGTTCCGCGGCGTGTGCGGGGTGAACATCGGCAAGAACGCCGCGACGCCGCTCGAGGAGGCGGCATCGGACTATGCCACCTGCCTCGAGGCGGTCTATCCGTACGCCGACTACATCGCGCTCAATCTCTCCTCGCCGAATACGGCTGGACTGAGGGAGCTGCAGAGCGAGGTGCGTCTCGCCCCGCTGCTCGATTCACTCCTCGGCCTGCGCGCCCGGCTCGCGCAGGAGCAGCACCGGCGCGTTGCGCTGCTCGCGAAGCTGTCACCGGACCTCGACGACGAGGCGCTCGGCGCAACGGCCCGCGTCATCGCTGCGGCGGGCATCGACGGGGTCATCGCGACCAACACGACCACCCGCCGACCGGCGGTCGCCGGGCTCGCGCACGCCGCGGAGGGCGGCGGCCTGAGCGGTGCGCCGCTCCTGCCGCTCGCCACCCGCACCGTGCGCGCGCTGCGCGCGGAGCTGCCCTCGGGGATGCCGCTCATCGGCGTGGGCGGAATTGCCTCGGCCGCGGACGCCCGCGAGATGCTCGCCGCGGGGGCCGATCTGATTCAGCTCTACACCGGCCTCGTCTACCGCGGCCCGGGGCTCGTGCGCGAGCTCGTGCAACGCTGACGCGCTTCACGACGCCGCGATCGAGTTCTGCCAAACTCATTGCATGAAGATCGCAGTGCTCTTTGGAGGAACGAGCGAGGAGCGCGACGTGTCGATCGCGAGTGCGGCGCAGGTGATTCCGGCGCTGCGCAGCCTCGGTCACGAGGTGATCGGCGTCGATACGGCCACCGGGCGGCTCGCGCCGGCCGCGGAGCAGCGGGTGCTCGCGAGCTCGGTGGCAACGGCGCCTCCCTCGAGCTCGGAGCTGGCGCGGCTCGGCGGCTCGGCGCTCGCGCTCGCTTCCGAGGCGGCCAGTATCCGCGGTGTAGACGTGGTGTTTCTCGCCTTGCACGGCGGGGCAGGGGAGGATGGGCGCGTCCAAGCCGTGCTCGATCTCGCGGGGCTGCCGTACACCGGCAGCAATCACATCGCGAGCGCGACGGCCATGGATAAGGATCTCTCCAAGCGCTTGTTCCGCGCGGCGGGCGTTGCGACGCCCGACTGGCTCATGGCGCCGGTGACCGCGGAGGAGGTCGCGCGCGCGATCGGCTGGCCGGCGGTCGTGAAGCCGAACAAGCAGGGCTCCACCGTGGGGCTGTCGATCGTGCGCGAGGGGGCTGCGCTCCCAGAGGCGCTCGCACAAGCGCGTCGCTTCGACGATGAGGTCATGATCGAGCGGTTCGTGCCCGGTCGGGAGATCACCGTCGGGGTCCTCGCGGGCGCGGCGCTTGCGGTGGGCGAGATCATCACGCCCGGGGAGATCTTCGACTACGAGGCGAAGTACCAGAAGGGCGCTGCGCGCGAGATCTTCCCCGCCGACCTCGCGCCCGCCGCCACGACCGAGGTCCAGTCGCTCGCCGTGCGCGCGCACCACGCGCTCAAGCTCGGTGCTTACAGCCGCATCGACTTCCGCCTGGATCGCGACGGACGCTTTTGGTGCCTGGAGGCGAACTCTCTGCCTGGAATGACCGCGAACAGCCTGCTTCCGCAAGCGGCGCGCGCCGTCGGGATCGGTTTTCCGGAGCTGTGCGAGCGCATCTGCCGCGCGGCACTCTCCAAGAAGACATAATCCCGGCGCGTCCGCCGCAGGATGGAGAGCTGGTCCGCACTTCCGCGCGCGGGCGCTTTGCGGCCGCGCGCGACCATGAGAGCTTGCGACCGCCGGCAGCGTATCCCGTGCCGCAGCTAGCGGAGTCCGGTCATGGAAACGGTCACCATCGAAGCGACGGCCCAGCATGGGCTCGCATTCTCAACCCTCGCGGCGCTCGCGATCGGTCTCGTGGTCGTGGGGCTCATCGCCTGGCAGATCGCGGTGAGAGCACGCGCTCAGCGCGGGCACGACGGGCACTGAGCGGCCCGTCCCGCAGCGCTACACGCTGCGCAGCACGGCGCCCAGGGTCTCGAACACCTGCTCAATCTGCGCCCGCTCGATGATGAGCGGTGGCGAGAGCGCGATGATGTCCGCGGTCTGGCGCACCAGCATCCCCCGCTCGAAGCACTTGAGGAACGCGCTGAAGCCGCGCGCGCCGGGCTTGCCGGCGACCGGCTCGAGCTCGAGCCCGAGAATCAGCCCGTAGTTGCGGATGTCGATGACGTGCGGCAGTCCCTTCAGGGAGTGCGCCCCTTCCTCCCAATCCTTCGCGAGTGACTTCGCGCGCGTGAGCAGCCCGTCGCGCTGGTAGATTCCGAGCGCCGCGATTCCCGCGGCACAGGCCACCGGGTGCGCCGAGTATGTATAGCCGTGGAACAGCTCGATCCCGTCCGGACCCTGCATGAACGCATCGTGCACCGCGTTGCTCGCGATCACCGCGCCCATCGGCACGCAGCCGTTCGTGAGCCCCTTCGCGCAGGTGATGAGATCGGGCGTGACGCCGAACTCCTGTGAGGCGAACGGCGACCCCGTGCGTCCGAAGCCGGTAATGACCTCGTCGAAAATGAGGAGGATGCCGTAGCGGCTGCAGATCTCGCGCAGCCTGTTGAGATAGCCTCGCGGCGGCAACAGCACCCCGGTCGAGCCCGCGATCGGCTCGACGATCACGGCTGCGATGGTCGAGGGGTCGTGCAGCGCGATCAGCCGCTCGAGCTCCTCGGCCCGTTCCATGCCGTGCTCGGGAATGCCGCGCGAGAAGGCATTGCGCGCAAGATCGTGCGTGTGGCCGAGATGATCGACGCCGGGGAGCAGCGCCCCGGACCACATCTTGCGGTTGGGGGCGATCCCGCCCACGGAGATGCCGCCGAAGCCGACGCCGTTGTAGCCGCGCTCGCGACCGATGAGCCGCGTGCGCGCGCCCTCGCCGCGCACGCGGTGGTAGCCGATCGCGATCTTCAGCGCCGTGTCGACCGCTTCGGAGCCGGAGTTGACGAAGAACACGTGCTCGAGCCCGGCGGGGGCGATCGAGGCGACGAGGTTAGCGAGCTCGAATGCGCCCGCGTGGCCCATTTGAAACGGCGGCGCATAGTCGAGCGTCTCGAGCTGCCGCGCCACCGCCTCGGTGATCTCGCGGCGCCCGTGGCCGGCGTTAACGCACCACAAGCCGGCCACCGCATCGAGGATCTGGCGCCCATCCGGAGTCCAGTAGTGCATGCCGGAGGCCCGCGCGAGCAGCCGTGGATTCGCCTTGAACTGGCGATTGGCCGTGAAGGGCATCCAGAAGGCATCGAGGGTGGGTGCGTGCGACATGGCTGGGCGGCTCGCTTCTCGCAAGGGGGCGGGAATGATAAGGAACGGTCCCCGTCTTGGCTACAATGCCCGCATGAGTGCCTGGCACGAGGCCCCTGTCGCGTTCGTGGACCTCGAGACGACCGGGTGCACGCCCGGGGCGAGCCGCATCATCGAGATCGGGCTGGTCGCCGCCGACCGCGGCCGGCTCGAGTACGAGTGGAGCTCGCTCGTCAACCCGGGGACGCCGATCTCCCCGGCCATTCAGCACTTCACCGGGATCAGCGCGGAGATGGTGCGCGATGCGCCGTTCTTCGAGGATCTCGCCGAGCAAGTTCTCGAGCGGCTCTGCGGCCGACTCCTGGTCGCCCACAACGCGCGCTTCGACTACGGATTCCTCAAGCAGGAGCTGCGGCGGTGCGGGCGCAAGCTCGACGCCCGCGTGCTCTGCACCGTCAAGCTGTCGCGCCGGCTCGAGCCGCAGGCGCGCGAGCACAACCTCGATGCGGTCATCGCCCGCTACGGCCTCAACTGCGCGCGCCGGCATCGGGCGCTGCCCGACGCGCAGGCGCTCTGGGAGCTGTGGGCGGCGCTGCCCGCCGCGCACGGTCTCGGAGAGTTCGAGCGCGCGGTCGATGAGATCGTGGGTGCGCGCGCGGTCCCCGAGCACCTGCCGCCGCAGCTCGCGGAAGAGCTCCCCGAGCGGCCCGGGGTGTATCGCTTCTTCGGCGAGGGCGATGCGCTCCTCTACGTCGGCAAGGCAACGAACATTCGCGAGCGGGTGTTCTCCCACTGGCATGCGGCGCTCCGCGACGCGCGCGCGCAGCGCCTCGCGGCGCAGACGCGGCGCGTCGATTGGACCGTCACTGCGGGCGAGCTCGGCGCGCTGCTCACCGAGGCGCGATTCGTGCGCGAGCTCAAGCCGCTGCACAATCGCCGGCTCCGCGGCGCGCGCGCGGCGTGGGCCTGGGCGGTGAGCGACGACGGCGCGGCGCCGCAGCTCGCGCCGCTCGATGAGCTGCCGCTCGGGTTCGAGCCGACCGATTACTTCGGGCTGTACTGCTCCGAGGTCGCCGCGCGCCGGGCGCTCGAGGGCCTCGCGCGCGAGCACCGGCTGTGCCTGAAGACGCTCGGCCTCGAGCAGGCGCGCGGCTCGTGCTTCGCGTACCAGCTCGGACGCTGCGCCGGGGCGTGCGTCGGCAAGGAGCCGCTGCGGCTGCACACGGCGCGGCTCAAGCTCGCATTCGCTCCGCACCGCCTGAGGCCCTGGCCGTTCGACGGCCCGATCGGCGTGCGCGAGGTCGACGCCGACGGTTGGATGCAGCTGCACCTCATCGATCGCTGGCGCCATCTCGGGACGCTCGCCGAGGGCGACGGGGCGCTCGCGGAGCGACGCGATCTGCTTGCGGCGAGCGTCGCGCGCGGCTACCGCACGTCTCCCTTCGATCCTCACGTCTATCGGATCCTCACCCGGCACCTGCGCCACGTCTCGCGGCGCAACCTCGTGCGTCTCGAGGCTGCGCGCGCGAGCGCCGAGAGCGGCGAGTCCTTTGAGCCCTGACGCGCTCGCGTTCACGGCGAGCTGCCCGCGCGGCTTCGCCGACCTGCTCGCTGCGGAGCTCAAGACCTTCGGCGCGACGGAGGTGCGCGAGCGCGCGACCGGCGTCGCCTTCCGCGGCGCGCTCGCGGTCGGTTACCGCGCCTGCTTGGGCTCGCGCATCGCCAATCGTATCTTCCTCGAGCTCGCGCGCTTCGAGGCTGCCGATGCCGAGGCGCTCTACCGCGGCGTGCGCGCGCTCGAGTGGACCCGCCACATCGGGCCGGGCGCGACGATCGCCTGCGATTTCAGCGGCCGCCACCCCACGATCACGCATACCCAGTTCGGCGCCTTGAAGATCAAGGATGCGGTGTGCGACGAGTTGCGTGCGCGCACCGGCGAGCGGCCCGACGTGGCGCGCGAGCGGCCGGGCGTGCGCGTGCACGCTCACGCGGCCGGTGTGCACATCACCCTCGCGATCGATCTCGCCGGGGAGAGCCTGCACCGCCGCGGCTATCGCGCCGGCGCCGGCGAGGCGCCGCTCAAGGAGAACGTCGCGGCCGGCGTGCTGCTGCGCGCCCGCTGGCCCGAGCTCGCGGCAGGAGGCGCGGAGTTTCTCGATCCGCTCTGCGGCTCCGGAACGCTCGTCATCGAAGCGGCGCTCATCGCGGCCGATCTCGCACCGGGGCGCCTGCGGGAGTATTTCGGCTTCCTCGGCTGGCGCGGGCACGACCGCGAGCTTTGGAAAGCCGTGCAGGCCGAGGCGACGGCGCGCGCGGCCGCGCGCGCCGTGGAGCTCGCGCGCTCATCGCTCGTGATCCGTGGGGAGGATCGCGATCCGCGCTTGGTCGCTCTGGCGCAAGGCAATGCGGAGCGGGCGGGCATTGCAGGAGAAGTCGCGATCGCGGTCGGTCTTCTTGGCGATGCACGGCCGCGCGTGGCGGGCTCGCGGGGCCTTCTGTGCACCAATCCGCCGTACGGCGTGCGGCTTGAGGATCGCGCGGCCGCGCGCGCCGTGCATCGCGAGCTGGGCGTGGTGCTGCGCGAGCACTTCCACGGCTGGGACGCCGCGGTGCTCACGGGCGCCCCCGACCTCGGCATCGAGCTCGGCCTGCGTGCGCATCGCACGCATGCCGTTTGGAACGGCGCAATCGAGTGCCGGCTGCTGCGTCTCGAGGTCTCCCCCGAGAGCGTGCGCGAGCCCGGACGGCTCGGCCGCGGCGAGCAGAACCTGAGCGATACGCCCGGTGCGCGCATGTTTGCGAACCGGATTGCAAAGAACCTGAAGCGCTTGGGCGCATGGGCCGAAGCGAGCGGCATCTCCTGCTACCGGCTGTACGACGCCGACATGCCCGAGTATGCCTTCGCGATCGACCGCTACCGTACGCTCGACCCGCCGCTCGTCTGGCTCTACGTGCAGGAGTACGCGGCACCGGCCGAGATCGAGCGCGAGGCGGCGAGCAGACGCCGCGCCGAAGCGCTCGGCGCACTGCCGCTTGCGAGCGGCGTCGCCGCGGAGCAGGTGCGGCTGCGCACTCGGCGGCGGGTGCACCGCGGCGAGCAGTACGTGAAGCTCGCCGAACGCGGCCGCTTTTACGTCGTGGAGGAGGGGGGCCTCAAGTTCTACGTGAACTTCGACGACTACCTCGACACGGGAGTGTTCCTCGACCAGCGCGCGACGCGCGCGCGGCTGCGCACGGCTGCGCGCGGCGCGCGCTTCCTCAATCTGTTCGCATACACGGGAACTGCGACGGCGTATGCCGCGGCGGCCGGGGCGCTCGCAAGCACCTCGGTCGATCTGTCACGCACGTACCTCGAATGGGCGCGGCGCAATCTCGCGTTGAACGGCCTCGACGGCCCGCGCCACGAGCTCGTGCAGGCCGACTGCCGCGAGTGGCTCGCCGCGGCGAGCGGCCCGTTCGACCTCATCTTCCTCGATCCGCCGACGTTCTCGAACTCCAAGCGCATGCGTGGCGTGCTCGACATCGCCCGCGACCATCCCGAGCTCATCGATGCCTGCGCGCGCCTCCTCGCCCCCGGCGGCCTCATCCTGTTCTCGACGAACGCGCAGCGCTTCCGGCTGGAGCCCGGGCTCGGGGCTCGCTACGCGATCCGCGATGTCTCGAGAGAAACGCTACCGCGCGACTTCGAGCGCAATCCGCGCATTCACCGCTGCTTCGAGCTGCGGCTGGCGACGGGCCTGGGTACCTCCTCGGGCCGCCAGGGCTTCCCGAGCCGAGCCTCGATATAGGCGCGGATCAGGCGCCGCACGACCTGCGAGGGGGTCGTGTCCTCCTCCGCGCACAGCTGCTCGAAGACGGCTTTCTTGCGCGGGTCGATCAGGATCGTCAACCGGGAGGTGCGTAATTCGGGCGCCACGGTGGGGGGACTCGCTTCACATCGGTATTGCATCTTATGATAATAGAATGATAATGAAGTGAGAATGGGGCGCACACGAGCCCATGGCGTCCCCAGCGCTCTCGCCCGTACCCGTGATCTCGAGCCTCTCCTCGCCCCTTGCCGCCTGCCTTGCGCTTCTTGCGGGCTGGATCCTCGTGGGCGCCGCCGGGCTCATCCGGCCGCAGAGCGTGCGGTTCGGGGGTCGGACACTGTTCTGCTGCGGCGCCCTCCTCGGGCTCGCGCTCGCGCTGGTCGCCGCGGCGAGCCTCGCCGGCGGCATCACCGAGCGGCTGGTGCTGCCGGTGGGGCTTCCGGATCTGCCGTTCCACGTGCGCCTCGACCCGCTCGCGAGCGCCTTCCTCGCGCTCCTCGGGGCAACCGCAGCGGGCGTCTCGATCTTCGGCGCCGGCTATTTCCGCGAGGGAGAGGGCACGGCTCCGGGGCTGCTCAGCCTGCAGTACCACTGGTTCCTCGCGAGCATGGGATTCGTGCTGCTTGCCGACGATGCCTACGGGTTCATGGTCGCGTGGGAGGCGATGGCCATCTGCTCGTACTTTCTGGTCACCACCCAGCACCGCATCGCCGAGATCCGGCGCGCCGGATTTCTCTACCTGCTCATCGCGCATCTCGGGGCGACGGCGCTTCTCCTTGCCTTCGGCGTGCTCCAGGGTGGGAAGTGGCTCTTCACCTTCGACGCCATGCGCGCGGCGCATCTGGCGCCGAGCGCGGCCGCCGTGGCGTTTCTTCTCGCGCTCGCCGGGTTCGGCGCGAAGGCCGGACTCGTGCCGCTGCACGTCTGGCTTCCCGAGGCGCATCCGGCCGCACCCTCACCCGTCTCCGCGCTCATGAGCGGGGTGATGCTGAAGACGGCCGTCTACGGGACGCTGCGCGTCACGTTCGATCTGATCGGTGCGCCGCTTTGGTGGTGGGGACTCGCACCGCTCGCCGCGGGCCTGTTGAGCGCGCTCTACGGCGCAGTGTTCGCTTCCGTCCAGACCGACATGAAGCGGCTGCTCGCCTACTCCTCCATCGAGAACCTCGGGCTCATCTTCACGGGTCTCGGGCTCGCGATCGTGTTCGACGGCGCGCACATGCCGGCGCTCGCCGCGCTCGCGCTCACGGCGACGCTCTACCACTGCCTCAACCATGCGCTCATGAAGAGCCTCGCGTTCCTCGGCACCGGCTCGGTGCTGCACGCGACCGGCGAGCGCAATCTCGGCCGTCTGGGGGGCCTCATTCACCGCATGCCCTGGGTGGCCGCGCTCACCCTCGTCGCGGCGCTCGCCCTCGCGGGGCTTCCGCCGCTCAACGGCTTCGTCTCGGAATGGCTGCTGCTGCAGTCGTTTCTGTTCGCCGATCAGATTCCCCACGCCTTCGTCAATCTCCTCATTCCGATGGGTGCGGCACTGGTCGCGCTCGCCGGCGCGCTCGCGGGCTATGTGATGGTGAAGTTCTTCGGCGTGATCTTTCTCGGGCAGCCGCGCGAGAGCTCGCTCGCCCGCGCACACGACTGCGGTGCGCTCGAGCGCATCGGGTTGGCCTCGCTCGCGCTCGGCTGCCTCGCCCTGGGGCTCGCGCCCGTCGAGGTGATCGGCGCGCTCACGGGCGTCACGCGCGAGCTCGTCGGGGCGACGGTGCCGCACTCGGGCGCGGCGTGGTGGCTGCTCGCACCGGTGCCGGGCAGGGCGATCTCCTACGGTCCGCTCGTTTTGCTCGCAACCGGAGCCGGGGTCGTCGTGCTCACGATGCTTCTCGTGCGGCTCCTCTACCACCGGCGCGTCCGGCGCAGCGTTGCCTGGGATTGCGGCTTCGGCGGCTTGAATGCGCGCATGCAGGACACTGCGGAGGGGTTCGGTCAGCCGATCCGCAACATCTTCCAGTCGTTCTTCCACATCGAGCGGGAGCTGCCGACGCCGTTCGATCGAGCACCGCGCTATTCGATCGCGATCGTCGATCGGATCTGGCGCGGCGCGTATCAGCCACTCGGCAGCTTGGTGCAGCGCCTCGCCGATGCCGTCGCGATCCTGCAGCAGGGCCGGATCTCCGTGTACCTGCTCTACAGCTTCGCGACCCTGGTCGTGCTGCTCGCGCTCGCGCTCATCGTCTGAGGCGCGCGCGATGAGTCTCGTTGCATTCAAGCCCCTCGAGCTGCTCACGCAGCTCATCGAGATCCTGGTCGCGCTTGCGGTCGCACCACTCCTCACCGGCTGGGTGAACCAGTGCCGCGCATGGCTCGCGAACCGGCGGGCGCCGAGTCTGTGGCTCCCGTACGACAACATCCGCAAGCTCTTCGAGAAGGAGGCGGTCCTCGCCGCGGGCGCCTCCCCGCTGTTCCGCGTCGCACCCTACATCGTCTTCGCCACCATGGTGCTCGCGGCGGGCATCATCCCCTCGATGGGCACGCGCCTGCCGCTCGTTGCTGCCGCGGATGCGATCGCGCTGGTGGGGCTTTTTGCGACCGCACGGGTCTTTCTGTCGCTCGCCGCGATGGATGTCGGCACCGCCTTCGGCACGCTCGGTGCGCGCCGCGAGATGATGGTCGGCTTTCTCGCCGAGCCGGCTCTGCTCATGGTCATCTTCGTCGCCTCGCTCATCTCGGCGACCACGGCGCTGCCTGCCATCGCCGAGCATCTCGCGACCCAGTCGCTCGGGCTGTATCCGAGCCTCGCCTTCACGGCGGTCGCCTTCACGCTGGTGCTGCTCGCCGAGAACGCGCGCATTCCGGTCGACAATCCGGCGACTCACCTCGAGCTCACGATGATTCACGAGGCGATGCTGCTCGAGTACTCCGCGCGGCACCTCGCGCTCATGGAGTGGGCGTCGCACCTGCGCCTGTTCAACTACGCCTGCATCGGCTTCGCGCTGTTCATTCCCTGGGGCGTCGCGACCGGCACGGTCGGACCGCTCGCACTCGCGTTCGCCGTGCCCGTGCTCGCGGCGAAGCTCGTGCTCGCAGGCGCCGGGCTCGCACTCATCGAGACCGTCTCGGCGAAGCTGCGGGTGATGCGCGCGCCGGAGTTTCTCGCGACCGCGTTCCTGTTCGCCGTTCTGGGGCTCCTCGTCCACGTGCTGCTCAGGGCCTGAAGCCATGCTCACCGCGCCGCTCGACCTGCAACTTCTCAATGCCTGTGCGGCGCTGCTGCTGCTGCTCTCCTTCGCCATGCTCTCGCAACGGCGCATCGTGAGCCTGGTGAATCTGCTCATCGTGCAGGGTGCGGTGCTCACCTGCGCGACCTTGCTCCTCGCCTGGCGCACGGGACAGAGCCACCTGTACGTCTCCGCGGCACTGACGCTCGGCCTCAAGGTGGTCTTTCTCCCGTGGCTGCTGCACCGGTTGATCCGCCGCCTCGAGGTCTACTGGGACACCGAGCCGCTGCTCAATGTCTCCGGCACGATGCTCGTCGGCATTCTCACGGTCGTTTTCGCCTTCGCGCTCGCGCAGCCGATCACTCAGTTGGCCGCCACCACCATGCGCAGCGGAATCGGCATCGCGATCGCCGTGGTGCTGCTCGCCTTCCTCATGATGATCACGCGGCGCAAGGCGATGTCGCAGGTGGTCGGGTTTCTGTCGATGGAGAACGGGCTGTTCTTCGGCGCGATGAGCGCCACCTACGGCATGCCGATGGTGGTCGAGCTCGGCATCGCGCTCGACGTGCTGGTCGCCGTGCTGGTGCTCGGGGTGTTCTTCTTCCAGATCCGCGAGCAGTTCGACAGCCTCGATCTGCACCATCTCGAGAGCCTGAGGGAGCGGCAGTGATCGAGCTCTCGCTCCTGCTCGGCTTTCCCGCCGCGGGCGCGCTCGTGGCGGCGTTCTTCGGCGCCGGGCGCCGGGGACCGGAGCTGAACGCGCTCTGCAGCCTCGCGACGCTGCTCGCGGCCTGCGCACTCACCGTGCGCGTCATCGGTCACGGGCAAGTGCTGCTTGCGCACGAGCAGTTCTTCGTCGATCCGTTCAACGTCTTTCTCGTCGCCCTCACGGCATTCGTCGGGTTCACGACCGCGCTCTTCTCGCGGCCGTACATGCGCACCGAGGTGGTACACGGGCGGGTGACCGCAGGGAGGCTGCGGCTCTATCACGCCATGTATCAACTCTTCATGCTCACGATGCTGCTCGCGCTTACGACGAACAACATGGGGCTGCTGTGGGTCGCGATGGAAGCGGCGACGCTCTCCACCGTGCTGCTGGTCACGCTCTATCGCACGCCGCAGAGCCTCGAGGCGGGCTGGAAGTACTTCATTCTGTGCGGCGTGGGGATCGCTCAGGCGCTCTTCGGGACGATCCTGCTCTATTTCGCCGCCGAGAGGGTTCTCGGCGCAGAGGGCGTGACAGCGCTCCTGTGGACGCACCTCGATGCAGTGAAGGGCGAGCTCGAGCCCGCGGTGATCGCGCTCGCGTTCGTCTTCCTGCTCGTCGGCTACGGCACCAAGGCGGGGCTGGTGCCGCTGCACAGCTGGCTGCCCGATGCGCACGCCGAGGGACCGACGCCGATCTCGGCCGTGCTCTCGGGGCTGCTGCTCAACGTGGCGATCTACGCCGTCGTCCGCTGCAAGGTGCTCGTCGAGGGATCGCTCCACTCACCCGTGCCGGGACGCATGCTGATGGGCTTTGGGCTGCTGTCGCTCGTTGCGGCGGCGTTCTTTCTGTGGCGCCAGCGGGACATCAAGCGGCTTTTTGCGTACTCCTCCATCGAGCACATGGGAATCATCACCTTTGCGTTCGGTCTCGGTGGACCGGTCGCAAGCTTTGCGGCGCTCCTGCACATGACGGTGCACTCGCTCACGAAGTCGGCCATTTTCTTCGTCGTCGGGCACGCCGCGCAGAAATGCGGCACCCCGCTCATGGATGGCATCCGCGGGCTCGTCACGGTGTCGCCCACGATCGGCTGGGGACTCATGTTAGGTGCCCTCGCGATCCTCGGTCTCCCGCCCTTCGGCGTGTTCGCGAGCGAGTTTCTCATCGTCACCACGGCGATGCGGGATGAGCCCTGGACCGCGCCGATCCTGCTCGTCGCGCTCGGCATCGCCTTCGCGGCGATCTTCGGCCGCGTGCAGCCGATGGTGTTCGGCGAGACGAGCGCCCGGCGCCTGCCGCACGCACCGGCGCTGCTGCCCGTATTCGTGCACCTCGCAATCGTGCTCGTGCTCGGGCTCTACGTGCCGCCCTATCTGGCCGACTGGTACCGCGCGGCCGCGCGGCTCGTCGGAGGTCCCTGAAGTGCCGCTCAGGCGCTGGTGGGAGCGGGCGCGCGAGGTACCCGGGGCCGTGATGGTGCGCGGGCTCGCAGTGAGCACCGAGGAGTGGACTCAGGCGGCGCGCGATGCGGCGGCGGGGGGCGGGCGGCTCCTCAGTCTCTGGGCCTCCGAGCGGCACGAAAGCCCGCCGGCGCAGAGCGTCTACGCCGCGTTTCTGATCGAGCCGGGAGTGCTGATTCTCGCGCTCGCGCTGACGGACGCGCGCTCCGCGGCGCTGCGCGCTCCGGGGGCCGACCAGCCACAGTATCCGGGGCTCGAAGGGACCTTTCCCGCGGCCGCGCGCCTGCAGCGCGCCGCGTTCGATCTTTCGGGCGTGCGCTCGAGCGACCCGGACCGTCGCGGCTGGCTGCGTCACGGCGCATGGCCCGTGGACTTTCACCCGCTCGAGCGTCCGGCCGAGCCCGGGAGCACCGCGGCCGCTTCACCCGAGCCTTCGAGACCGTATCCGTTCGTGCGCGTGGCGGGCGAGGGGGTACACGAGATCGCGGTCGGCCCGGTGCACGCGGGCACGATCGAGCCCGGACACTTCCGCTTCTCCGTGGTCGGCGAGAAGGTGCTGCGGCTCGAGGAGCATCTCGGCTACGTTCACAAGGGCATCGAGCGGCGCTTCGCCGAGCTCTCGTTGCGCGAGGGTGTGCGCCTCGCGGCGCGCGTCAGCGGCGATTCGGCGGTCGCGTTCTCCTGGGCGTACTGCCAGGCCCTCGAGGGGATCTGTGCGTGCGCGCCTCCGCCGCGCGCCCTTTGGTTGCGCGCGCTCATGCTCGAGCTCGAGCGCATCGCGAACCACCTGGGCGACCTGGGCGCCCTCGGCAACGACGCCGGCTTCGCCTTCGGGCTCGCGCAGTTCTCGCGCTTGAAGGAGCAGCTCCTGCGGGGGATTCACGCCGCCTTCGGCGCGCGCTATCTCCTCGACGCGCTCGTACCCGGTGGGGTCGCGGTCGATCTGTCGGCGGGCGGCGCGGAGCGGCTCGCGAGCCTGGTCGAGTCCCTCGCCGCGGAGAGCGTGACGCTGCGCGCGATCTACGAGGACCATTCGGGCCTGCGCGACCGGTTGAACGGCACCGGCGTCCTCCTCCCGGAGCTTGCCGCGCGGCTCGGAGTACTGGGGCTCGTCGCACGGGCAAGCGGCCAGCCGCTCGATGTGCGCATCGATCTGCCGTGCGCGCCGTACGCAGAGCTCGCCCCGCTCAGGATCGTCCGCGCCGCCGGCGACGTGGCGGCGCGCGTCACCGTCCGGTTCGAGGAGCTCGCCGAGTCCTCTCGGCTCGTGCAGCGCATCCTCGCAGTGCTCCCTGCGGGCCCCTGCTCGGTCGAGCCTTCGGAACCGCCGGCCGGCGCCTTCGGCGTCGGCCTCATCGAGGGTTGGCGCGGTCCGGTGTTCGTGGCGCTCGAGTCAGGTCCGCACGGCACCCTGCGGCGCTGCCATCCGCACGATCCGTCCTGGCAGAACTGGCCGGCGCTCGAGCACGCGATCCTCGGCAATATCGTGCCCGATTTCCCGCTCATCAATAAGTCGTTCAACCTCTCCTACAGCGGAGCGGACCTCTAGTGCGCGTGACGACATGCTGAAGACTCTGCGCAAGATCGCCTCAGTCGGAATCGTCTCGGAGCCTCCCCCCGCGCCCGAGGAATCGCTGCGCGTGCGCGCGGCGCTCGACGCACAGATCCGTGCCGTGCTCGGGCGGGCGCTGTGCATCCGCCACGTCGATGCCGGCTCCTGCAACGGCTGCGAGCTCGAGATTCACGCGCTCAACAACCCGATCTACAACCTCGAGGGGCTCGGCATCCGCTTTGTCGCGAGTCCGCGGCACGCGGACCTGCTGCTCGTCACGGGACCCGTCGCGCGCAACATGGAGAGCGCGCTGCGGCGCACATACGATGCGACGCCCGCGCCGAAGCTCGTGGTCGCGATCGGCGATTGCGGCTGCACCGGCGGGATCTTCGGCGAGAACTACGCGAGCTGCGGGCGGGTTTCGAACGTGATCCCGGTGGACGTTGCGGTGCCCGGCTGTCCGCCGAGCCCGGTGCGCATCCTTCAGGGCATCCTCACCGCGATCTCGAGGAGCGAGCTCACTCCATCGTAACGTCGTGCGGCTCGCTCGACATCCCCTGAATCCAGGTGCTCCAGCCCGAGCGCATGCCGTAGGGCGCGCGCTGGAGCAGTGCCTCGATGCGGTGGATCTTGCCATCGCGGATCTTGAACAGCTCCGCGATCTCCCACGTCCACGGCTGCACGGGGCCCGCGGTCACCGAGCGCCCGCCGGGGGTCACGAACGTGCGCGTGGCGCCCGCCGAGTGGTCGAAGAATCCGAAGGCGAAGACAACCCCGCGCTCCTGGTCGACCGCGACGAAACGGCGATCGCGGATGCGCGTGACGAAATGCAGCAGGCCCGAGCGGAACTGCTCCATGCAACTCCACTGGGCCGAGTAGTTGGTCGAGGTGCGCGGATCTGGCCGGGTCTGGCCGGGCGGTGTCGGCTGGTTGGTCGTCTGCATGCCGTTCTCGATCCGGTTGCAGTCAGCGGCGAAGGGGTAGTCACCCTTGCCGTCGTTCTGCTGCATGCCGCTGAAGTACTTGTTGGCGGTCGCGATGAGCGCCGCGCGCGACATGCGCTCCGCAGGCGGCACCTCCTCGAGATAGATCGGATCGGGCTTGCGCGCGTTCACGCGCTGGGCGGCGCGCTCATCGCGAATCACGATTTGCTCGATTTCGGTGATCTGCCGGCTCTTCACCCGCAGGCGCAGCGCGATCAGCGCGGGCGTGCCCTTGCTGGGGTCGCGATTCTCCTCCTCGATGGAGCCGAAGAAGGCAACCTCACCGGCCGGCACATCGGTGACGAAGAGCCGGTACGGACCCTTCGCGCGCATCGAGCGCCACAGGCCGTCGCCCACGAGGAGTCTCTGTCCGTCCTCCGTGAAGCGCACGCCCGGGGCGAGCGGCAGGAGCGCGGGCTGATGCGCGATGAGCGCATCGAGGTAGCGGTCGACGAATCCCTCGAGGCACGCACGATTGCAGTTTTCGGCGCCGAGCGCGGCGCTCGATGCGGCAAGCGCCGCAATCGCGGCAATCAACTTCAACCGGCTCGAGTAGCTCATGAGTTCCCCCTCGATGCGAACAGCCGCTGTTTTATAGCAGATCCTTAAGCCGGTAGTAGAGCATCGCGAGCACGAGAGCGGGTCGCCTGAGGAGCGGTCCGCCGGGAAAGTCCCGATGCGGGATCCGCGCAAAGACATCGAAGCGCTCGGCCTCACCCGCGACCGCCGCGGCGAGGACCTTGCCGGCAATGCCCGCGAGGGCGAGGCCGTGGCCCGAGAAACCCTGCAGGAAATAGACGTTCGGCGCAAGCCGCCCGAAATGCGGTGCGCGGTTGAGCGTGATGTCGAGGTACCCGCCCCAGGCGAACTCGATCGGCACGTCCGCGAGCTGTGGAAAGACCGCAAGCAGCCTGCGGCGCGTGCTCGCCGCGATGCGCTGCGGGTCGAAGCCGGAGTAGGTTACACGTCCACCGAAGAGCAGGCGGCGATCGGCGCTCAAGCGGAAGTAGTCGAGCACCCAGTTCATGTCCGCAACGGCCGCGTTGTTCGTGATGAGCCGCCGTGCGCGCTCGGTGCCGAGCGGCGCCGTGGCGATGAGGCACGAGCCCACCGCCATGATCTTCGCGGCGAGCTCCGGCGCGGTCGACTTGAGGTGCGCGTTGCCGCAGAGCGCGAGATAGCGGCATTGCACTTGCGCGCGTGCCGTGCGGACGAGGAGCTGGGCACCCTCGCGGCGGTAGTCGAGCGCGCGGCTCTCCTCGAAGAGCCGCACGCCGCGGCCCTCCGCGGCGGCCGCGAGGCCGAGCGCGTAGTTGAGCGGATGCAGATGACCGGCGTTCGCATCGTAGAGCGCGGCGAGGTAGCGGTGCGTGGCGATGAGCGACCGCAACTCCTCGGGGCCGACATAGCGCAGGCTCGCGTAGCCGTACTCGCGCTCGAGGAATGCGAGCCCGGTGCGGATCTCCGCCTGCTGCCGCGCGCGCAGCGCGACCTGCAGATGACCGCTCATCCAGTCGCAGGCGATCGCGTAGCGCGCGATGAGGGAACGGACGAGCGCAACGCCCTCGACGGAAAGCTCCCACACGGCCTGTGCGATCGTGCGGCCGGCGAGCCGTGCGAGCGCCTCCTGACCCGCGGCGATGCCCGGCAGCACCTGGCCGCCGCTCCGCCCGGAGGCGCCCCAGCCGATGTGCTGCCCTTCGAGCAACACGACCCGGTAGCCCCGCTCGGCGAGGTGCAGCGCGGTAGAGCAGCCCGCGATGCCGCCGCCGACCACGCACACGTCGCATTCGATCGGCTCGAGCAGCGGCGCTCGCCGCGGCGCGGACAACGCGGTCGCCTGGTAATAGGAGCGCATCCGCGCCGAGTGGATCATCCGCCCATTGTAAGCGGAGTTCTGGGCCGAACTTCGCCCAACGGCGCCGACCCGGGCGT
The DNA here is from genome assembly GCA_035523875.1 of Steroidobacteraceae bacterium. GTDB lineage: Bacteria > Pseudomonadota > Gammaproteobacteria > Steroidobacterales > Steroidobacteraceae > JASHUC01. The sequence continues at coordinate 31,972 of DATKPY010000005.1, read as the reverse complement.
GATCGTGCCCGCTTGGCGCCGGCGCGCCGTAGAGGGCCGAGCTGTGGTGTAATAATACGCCTCGCCGCTCAGCTGAAGGGCGCACCGGGAACGAGCCGCCCGGGGGCGCAATGGACGCATGACGCTCCGCCGCACCGCCATATGACCGACCGCCGACCCGTGATCGGGCTTCCCGCCGACCGGCGCATGATCGGCAAGCATCCCTTTCACGCCGTCGGGGAGAAATATATCCGAGCGGTGGTGGATGCCGCGGGCGCGCTGCCTCTGCTCGTTCCCTCGCTCGGGGAGGAGCTCGACATCGATGCGGTCCTCGAGCACGTCGACGGCGTTCTCTTCACGGGCAGTCCCTCGAACGTCGAGCCGCAGCACTATCGGGGCGAGGCAAGCAGCCCGGGCACTCTGCACGACCCGCACCGCGACGCGACGACCCTTGCGCTCATCCCGAAGGCCGTGCACCGCGGGATTCCCGTGCTCGGCATCTGCCGCGGTTTCCAGGAGATGAATGTCGCGTTCGGCGGAACGCTTCACCAGAAGGTGCACGAGGTCGCGGGCCTGCTCGATCACCGCGACGACGAGTCGCTCGCGCTCGAGGAGCAGTACGGGCCGGCGCACGATGTCACCCTCGAGCGCGGCGGGCTGCTGCGCGAGCTCGCCGGATCGGATCGGGTGCGGGTGAACTCGCTCCACTCGCAGGGCGTGGAGCGGCTCGGGAGCGAGCTCATCGTCGAGGCGCGCGCCCCGGACGGCCTGATCGAGGCGTTCCGCGTGCGCGGCGCGCCGCGGTTCGCGCTCGCCGTGCAGTGGCACCCGGAGTGGAAGGTGATGAGCAACTCCTTCTCACGCGCGCTCTTCGCCGCCTTCGGCGCCGCGAGCCGCGAGCGCGCTGCGGACGGAAGGTGAAGCATGCCGAGTGACATCCAGCAGTTCTTCCGCGATCACAGCATCGACGAGGTCGAGGCGATCATCCCCGACATGGCCGGCATCGCCCGCGGCAAGATCATGCCCGCGGAGAAATTCGCCGAGGACGAGGGCATGCGGCTGCCGGAGAGTATTTTCCTGCAGACGGTCACGGGGGACTATCCGACGCAGACCGGCGATGCGATGAGCCCGGCGGAGATCGACATCGTGCTCAAGGCGGATGCGAAGTCGGTGCGCCGCGTGCCGTGGGCCGCGGAGCCGACCGCACAGGTGATTCACGACTGCTTCTACGCCGACGGCCGGCGCGTATCGATGGCCCCGCGCCACGTCCTGCGGAACGTCATCGAGCTCTACGCGCAGCGTGGCTGGGAGCCGATCGTCGCCCCGGAGCTCGAGTTCTACTTAGTCGAGCCGAACACGGACGCCGACTACCCGCTCAAGCCCCCGATCGGCCGCTCCGGGCGCGCCGAGCCGGGCCGCCAGTCCTACAGCATCGCGGCGGTGAACGAGTTCGATCCGCTCTTCGACGACATCTATCAGTTCTGCGAGGAGGAGGACATCGAGATCGACACGCTGATCCACGAGGACGGACCGGCGCAGATGGAGATCAATCTCATCCACGGGCATCCGCTCGATCTTGCCGATCAGGCGTTCCTCTTCAAGCGCACGGCGCGCGAGGCGGCGATGCGCCACAAGATGTACGCGACGTTCATGGCGAAGCCCCACGCCAAGGAGCCCGGCAGCGCCATGCACATCCATCAGAGCGTGGTGGATCGCAAGACCCGCAAGAACGTCTTCTCCGGCGCCGATGGAACGCCGACCCCGCTTTTCTTCTCGCACATCGCGGGACTGCAGCGCTATCTCCCCGCCGCGATGGCGCTCTTCTGTCCGAATGTGAATTCCTACCGGCGGCTCACGCGCTACCAGACGGCGCCGATCAACATGCACTGGGGCTACGACAATCGCACGGCGGGCCTGCGCGTGCCGATGTCGAGCCCCGATGCACGGCGCGTGGAGAATCGGTGCGCGGGCGCCGACGCGAACCCCTACATCGCGATCGCCGCGTCGCTCGCATGCGGATATCTCGGCATGGTCGAGGGGCTGCAGCCCTCCGATCCCATCACCGGCAGCGCGCACGATCTGCCCTTCGGGCTGCCCCGCAGCCTCGATGAGGCGCTGCGCGAGCTCAAGGCGAGCGAGCCGCTCGTCGAGCTTCTCGGGGAGACGTTCGTCGCCGCCTTCACGATCGTCAAGCAAGCCGAGTACGAGGTGTTTCTCCAGGTCATCAGCTCCTGGGAACGCGAGCACCTGCTGCTCAACGTCTGAGGTGAGCGAGGTGAGCCTCCCGCATCGTCTGCGCAACGCGGCCGCGGTTCTCGCCGCCCTTGCGGCGTGCGTGGCGGGCGGCTGCTCCGGCTCCGGCCCCTCGGCTGGCGGCGCGAGCGCCGCGGCGGGCGCGCGCGCCGGGGCGACGGACGCCGAGAGGATCGTCAATGTCTACAACTGGTCCGATTACATCGACCCCGCCGTCATCACCGCCTTCGAGAAGGAATATGGGATCAAGGTCAACTACGACGTCTACGACTCGAACGAGGTGCTCGAGACCAAGCTCCTGACGGGGCATACGGGCTATGACGTGGTGGTTCCTTCGGGGCCGTTCCTCGAGCGCCAGATCAAGGCGGGTGTCTACCAGCGGCTCGACAAGGCGCTGCTGCCGAACTTGAAGAACATCGATCCGGAGGTTGCCCGCGCGACCGCACTCTACGACCCGGGTAACCAGTACGGCGTCGATTACATGTGGATCACCTCGGGTCCGGGCTACGATCGCGCGAAAATACGCGCGCGCATGCCGGACGCACCGCTCGACAGCTGGCGGATGCTCTACGATCCGCAGGTGGTCTCGAAGTTCAAGGACTGCGGGGTCTCGATCCTCGATGCGCCCTCGGAGGTGGTGGGAACGGTCCTCATCTACCTCGGCAAGGACCCGAACAGCCAGTCTGCGGATGACCTCGCCGCGGCCGAGAAGGTGCTGCTCGCCATCCGGCCGTACATCCGCTACGTGCACTCCTCCCGCTACATCGACGATCTCGCGAACGGCGAGATCTGCCTCGCGCTCGGCTGGTCCGGCGACGTGAAGCAGGCGCGGGATCGAGCGCACGAGGCCGGGAAGAACCTCGATCTCGGCTACTCCATTCCGCGGGAGGGGGCCATTCGCAATTTCGACATGCTCGCGATTCCCGCGGACGCGCCGCACCCGAGGAATGCGCACCTGTTCATCAACTACCTGCTGCGTCCGGATGTGGCCGCGCGCAACTCGAACCTCGTCAAGTACGCAAATGGCGTCGCGGCATCGCTCCCGCTGCTCGCGCCCAGCGTGCGGGACGATCCCGGCATCTATCCGCCGCCGCAGGTGCTCGCGCGGCTCACCCCGGAACGGGCGAAGTCCGCGGAGTTCACGCGCCTCCTCAACCGCATGTGGACGCGCTTCAAGACCGGCGAGTGAGCGTGTCGACCCAGGGGAGTCCGCGCGATGCCTACGTGCGCATCGAGCATCTGAGCAAGCGGTTCGGGGACTTCCCCGCCGTGGACGATGTGTCGCTCGAGATCCACCGCGGGGAGATTTTCTGCCTGCTCGGCGGCTCGGGCTCGGGCAAAACCACGCTCTTGCGACTGCTCGCGGGATTCGAGAGCCCGGGCGCCGGCCGCATCTATCTCGACGGCGAGGACATGAGCGCGATTCCGCCGCACCGGCGACCCGTCAACATGATGTTCCAGTCGTACGCGCTCTTTCCGCACATGAGCGTCGAGAAGAACGTCGCCTTTGGGCTGGAGCAGGAGCGGCTCGGGCGCGAGGAGATCAAGCGGCGGGTCGGGGAGATCCTGGAGATCGTGAGGATGACGCCGTATGCGCTGCGCAAGCCGCATCAGCTCTCCGGGGGCCAGCGACAGCGCGTGGCGCTCGCCCGCGCGCTCGTCAAGCGCCCGAAGCTTCTTCTGCTCGATGAGCCGCTCGCGGCGCTCGATCGAAAGCTGCGCGAGCACACGCAGTTCGAGCTGCTCGCCATCCACGCGCGCCTCGGCGTCACCTTCGTGGTCGTGACGCACGACCAGCAGGAGGCGATGACGCTCGCCTCGCGCATGGGCGTGATGAACCGCGGGCGCATCGTACAGGTGGGCACGCCCGCGGAGATCTACGAGGCCCCGGCGACGCGCTTCGTCGCCGACTTCATCGGCTCGGTCAATCTGTTCGAGGGCCGCGCGCTCGAGTCGCAGGACGGTTGCCACACGATCGAATGCGCCGAGCTCGGAGGCGCGATCCGCGTGGTGCGTCCGCACGCCGAGGCCGGCGCCGTGACTCCCTCGCACGGTGCGCTCGTCTGGGTCGCGGTCCGTCCCGAGCGGATCGACATCGAGCCGCACGCCGCGGCGGATGCGCCCGCGGACGGCCGCACTCGGCTCGAGGGGGTCGTCAAGGAGGTGGGCTACATGGGCGAGATGTCCGTGTACCTGGTGGCGATCGGGTCGGGACGGACGCTGCGGGTCACGCGGCCGAACGTCGCGCAGCCTGGCGCACGGCGCATCATGCGCGAGGATCGCGTGCGCTTGAGCTGGCGCGCAACGAGCCCGGTCGTGCTCAGGGAATAGGAGCATGGCCGTGGCGCGCGCGGTGAGCAAGGTGGGCAGGCGGCTCGTCGCGGGGATCCCGACGGGGTGGCTCCTCGTCCTCTTCCTCGTGCCGTTCCTGATCGTGCTCAAGATCTCCTTCTCGCAGATGGAGCTCGCGGTGCCGCCGTTCGCACCGCTCCTCGAGTGGCGCCGGCACCTTCCCGTGCCGCAGCTGCACCTCGGCAACTACCGCTACCTGTTCACCGATCCGCTCTACGCGAGCGCGTTTCTGTACTCGATCAAGGTCGCGGCGGTCTCGACGCTCGCTTGCCTGCTCATCGGCTATCCGATGGCGTACGCGATCGCCCGCGCGCCGCCCGCGCGCCGCACCGCGCTCCTCATGCTCGTGGTGCTGCCCTTCTGGACGTCGTTCCTGCTGCGGGTCTATGCGTGGATCGGCTTGCTGAAGAGCGACGGCGTCATCAACAATATTCTCATCTACTTGGGCCTCATCCATCAGCCGCTCGTGATGCTGCAGACCGACTTCGCCGTGTACGTGGGCATCGTGTACTCCTACCTGCCGTTCATGATCCTGCCGCTCTACGCGAACCTCGAGAAGCACGATGCGACGCTTCTCGAGGCCGCGGCCGATCTCGGCGCGCATCCGGCGACGGCCTTCCTGCGCATCACGCTGCCGCAGTCGGTACCGGGCATCGCCGCCGGTGCGCTACTCGTGTTCATACCGGCCGTAGGCGAGTACGTCGTGCCCTCGCTCCTCGGCCGCACCGATCAGCTCATGATCGGACGGGTGCTGTGGGATGAGTTCTTCGAAAATCGCGACTGGCCGGTCGCGAGCGCGGTCGCAATCGTGATGCTGGTGCTGCTCGTCGTGCCGATCATGCTGCTGCAGCGCTTCGAGCGGCGCGAGCTGGAGTCGAGCCCATGAGAGCGCCGGGCTCTCCGGGAGCCTACTCCCGCACGATGCTCGTTGCGGGGCTCGCTTTTCTGTACGCGCCGATCGTCTCGCTGATCGTCTTCTCGTTCAACAACTCGCGCCTGGTGACCGTCTGGGATACCGCCCACTCCCCGACGCTCAGGTGGTACGCAACGCTCCTTGCGGACCCCGAGGTGCTCGACGCTGCCTGGCTCTCACTGCGCGTCGCCTTCGCGGCGGCAACGATCGCCGCTGTGCTCGGCACGCTCGCGGGCGTCGCGCTCGCGCGCTTCGGTCCGTACCGTGGCCGCACGCTCCTCTCCGGCATGATCACCGCCCCGATCGTCATGCCGGAGGTGATCACGGGACTCGCGCTGCTGCTGCTCTTCGTCGCGCTCGAGCAGGCGATCGGCTGGCCTCGCGGTCTAGGCGCCTTCACCATCGCGCTCGCGCATATCACCTTCTGCATGGCGTACGTGACGGTGGTGGTACAGTCGCGGCTCGTCGGGTTCGACCGATCCCTCGAGGAGGCGGCGATGGATCTCGGCGCGCATCCTGCGACGGTATTCCGGCGCATCACGCTGCCGCTCATCTTTCCGGCGGTCGCCTCCGGGTGGCTGCTTGCGTTCACGCTCTCGTGGGACGACCTCGTCATCACCCAGTTTGTCGCCGGCCCCGGCGCGAGCACCTTGCCGATGGTGATCTTCTCGAAGGTGCGGCTCGGGGTAAGTCCCGACGTGAATGCCCTCGCGACGCTCATGGTGGCCGCGGTTTCACTCGGGATCGCCACCGCGACCGCATCCCTCCGCTACCGCGAGCGCCGCCGCGAGCACGACGTGCAGCTCGCGGCCGCCGCCAACCTGTGAGCTTGAGCGCGATCATGGAGCGCATCCTTCTCGGCATCGACGTGGGAGGATCCTCGATCAAGGCGGGCTGCGTGGACGTGGAGGCTGGCCGGCTCGCGGGCGAGTTGCGCTCCGCGCCCACTCCGCAACCCTCCACGCCCGAGGCGCTGATGCCCGTCATCGCAGCGCTTGCCGCGCAGCTGCCTGCGAGCGGACCCGTCGGACTGTGCTTTCCGAGCGTGGTCAAGGCGGGCACGGTGCGCACCGCGGCGAACGTCGACCGCGCGTGGATCGGGACCGACGGTGCCGGGCTCGCCGCACATGCGCTCGGCCGCCCGGTCACGTTCCTGAACGACGCCGATGCGGCGGGCATCGCCGAGATGCGCTTCGGGGCCGGTCGCGGGATACTCGGGCCGGTCGTGATGCTCACATTCGGCACGGGGATCGGCTCGGCGCTCTTCATCGAGGGCCGGCTGTTCCCCAACACCGAGCTCGGGCACCTCGAGTTAAACGGCATGGACGCCGAGAAGTGGGCATCCGCCCACGTGCGCACGGCGCTCAAGCTCGACTGGCCCGCGTGGGCCGAGCGCGTCAACGATTATCTCGAGCGCATGCAGAGCCTCTTCTGGCCTGACCTGTTCATTCTCGGCGGCGCGGTCACCGAGCACTTTGGCGCGTTCGCCCACCTGCTGCGCGCCGCGGCGGAGATCCGTGCGGCGCAGTTCACGGGGCAGGCGGGGGTTGTTGGCGCGGCGCTCGCCGCGGCAGGGTAGGGACATGCTCCGCAGCAAGCTTCCCGATGTCGGCACGACGATCTTCACCGTCATGTCGCGCCGTGCCCGCGAGCTGGGCGCGCTCAATCTCGGACAGGGGTTCCCGGATTACGAGATCGATCCGCGGCTCACCGAGCTCGTCGCGCTCGCAATGGCGGAGGGGCACAACCAGTACGCGCCCATGGAGGGGCATGTCGCCTTGCGCGAGCGCATCGCCCGCAAGCTCGCCGAGACATACGCGGTGACGATCGATCCCGAGTCCCAGGTGACGATCACGCTCGGGGCGACCGAGGCCATTTATTCGGCGATCCAGGCGATCGTGGCTCCCGGCGATGAGACCGTGATCTTCGATCCCTCCTACGACTCCTACGAGCCGGCGGTACGGCTCGCCGGAGGTCGCTCGATACGTCTCGCGCTTAGGCCGCCGGACTTTTGCTACGACTGGGACGCGGTGCGCGCGGCGATCGGAGCGCGCACGCGGCTCCTCATCATCAATAGCCCGCACAATCCGACCTGCACGATGGCGAGTGCGGCGGATCTGCGCGCGCTCGCCGCGGTCATCGGCGATCGCGACATCATCGTGCTCTCCGACGAAGTCTACGAGCACGTGACGTACGATGGGCGCCGGCACGTCTCGGTGCTCGAGATACCCGAGCTCGCGCGACGCAGCTTCGCGATCTTCTCCTTCGGCAAGACATTGCATGCGACCGGGCTCAGGGTCGGGTATGCGGTCGCGCCGCGCGCGCTCACGCTCGAGTTGCGCAAGGTGCACCAGTTCAATACGTTCAGTATTGCCCACCCGCTGCAGCATGCGATCGCAGCCTACTTGGCCGAGAAGCCCGCAGTCTGGCGCGAGCTCGCCGGGTTCTTCCAGTTGAAACGCGATCGACTGCGCGCGGCACTCGCTGGCACGGCCTTCAAGCTCCCAGCGGCGCAAGGCACGTTCTTTCAGCTACTCGATTTCAGCGCGCTCGCGCCCGCGGGTGACGTGGCCTTTGCGGAGCGGTTGCTGACCGAGGCGGGCGTCGCGAGCATCCCGCTCTCTGCCTTCTACGAGACCGCGCCACCGCTTCAGGTGCTGCGGCTGTGCATCGCCAAGCGCGACGCCACGCTCGATGCCGCCGCGGCGCGGCTCAAGGCTTTCGCCGAGCGCCACACATGAAGCGAGAAACCCGCGTCAATCATCCGCCGGTGGTTGAGCTGCCGGCCGGCAATCGCCCGGTGGTGGCCCCGATCTACCAATCGGTGAAATTCGAGTTCGAGGATCTCGAGCAGACGCTCGAGTATCTGCACGGTGAGCGTCCGGGATTCTTCTATACGCGCGCCTCCAACCCGACCACGCGGCAGCTCGAGCTCACACTGGCGGAGCTCCAGGGGCGGGAGGACTGCCTCACGACCGGGTCGGGCGTCGCGGCGATGGCCCACGCGCTGCTCGCGCTCACCAAGCAGGGCGACCACATCCTGTGTTTCACCGAGACCTACAATCCGACCCGCTACCTGATACGCCGGCTCCTCGGGCGTTTCGGAGTCACTCACACCATGCTCTCGATCGAGGATCTCGCCGGCGTCGAGCGCGTGCTGGCGGAGCGGCCGACGAGACTCGTCATCTTCGAGAGCCCTACCAATCCCGTGACCAAGATCGCCGACGTGGCCGCGCTCACCCGACTCGCGCACGCGCACGGCGCGCTCACCATCATGGACAATACCTTCGCGGGACTTCATCAGCACGGGGAGTTCGACGTCGACATCTTCGTCCACAGTCTGACGAAGTTCGCCTCCGGGGCGGGAGATGTGATGGGTGGCGCGGTGATCGCGCGGGCGGAGATCATCAGGAGCCTCCGCAACGATTTCGGTGCGCTCGGCGGCCTGCTCGACCCGCACGCGGCGTATCTCGTGCAACGCGGGCTGAAGACCTACTTCGTGCGTTATCGCGCGCAGACTGCAGCGGCACAACGTATCGCCGAGCTCCTTGCCGGCGATCCGCGCATCGAGCGCGTCCATTACCCAGGCCTTGCGTCCCATCCGCAGCACGCCCTCGCGCTCGCGCAGATGCGCGAGTGCGGCTCGATCGTCACGTTCGATCTGCGCGGCGGGGCCGCCGCCGCGGCGCGCTTTGTCGATGCGCTCGAGCTCTTTGCGCTCACGCCGAGTCTCGGCTCCACCGAGTCTCTGGTGGTCGCTCCGCAGATGATGACGACCCGGGACCTCACTCCCGAGCAGATCCGAAACTCCGCGATCACCGAGGGCACGGTGCGCCTGTCGATCGGGCTCGAGGATCCGGAGGATCTCGAGCAGGACGTGCTGCGCGCGCTCAGCGGCGCGTGAGCCAGGCGATGATCGAGAGCACGAGGCTCACGATCAGCATCGTGGTGAGGGGGAAGAAGAACTTGAACCCCGGACGGTCGATCACGATGTCACCGGGTAGCCGGAAGAGCGGCAGGCGCTTGATCCAGGGCCACACCAGCCCACAGACGATCAGTACGGTGCCCAGGATGACGAGCAGGCGGCTCATGGGGAGCGCTCATGCGCGCACGCTGCGCGCGGGTGCCGCGAAGAGTCTAGCGCATGCTTCAGGGCGCTGCGCTGCGCTCGCCCAAGCTCTCGAGGAGGGCGCGCCACCACTCCGCATGACGCAGGAGAAAGATTCGATCCGGAAAGCCGTGCCGTGCGGCGTGTCCGTCCGGAACGCTGTCCCAGCCACGATGCTCTACGGTCACGCGGGTCTCAGCGCCGACCGCATCGAAGCGCACCTCGACCTCGGTGCATTGGCCTGCAGCGAAAGTGCTCTGCCGCCAGGTGAACGCAAGACGGGACCCCGGCTCCCAGGCCGTGATTCGTCCGATCTCGAAGATCCTGCCGTCGGGAGTGGTCTCGATGAAGCGTCCGTCGAGGCCGGACTCGAAGGCGAGGCGGCCCGGCGTGCCCGAGGTGAATCCGAACAGCGCATTTGGGCGCCACCATGTCCCGATCTCGCGCGTGAACGCCTCGAACGCGCGCTCAGGCGTCGCCGCAACCCGCAGCGAGACGAGAACCGTCGAGCTCATTGGGGCTGCTCGAGGTACGCTTTGAATGCCGCGAGCTGTCTCTCCCAGAGCTGCTCGGTGCGCTCGAGCCAGGTCTTGAGCTGAGCAATTGGCTCCGGCCGCAGCGTATAGATGCGCACGCGCGCATCGAACCCGGGATGCGCTTCGCGCACCAGGCCGCTCGACTTCAGAACGCGCAAGTGGCGGCTGAGCGCCGGCGGGCGCAGGCCCACGGCCCGCGCGAGCTCACCGGCGCGCCGCGGACGCTCCCGTAAGAGCTCGAGCACGTGCCGCCTGCGCGGATCGGCGAGCGCCGTGAGTGTGCGGTCGAGCTGCGCCGCGGCGCTCAACTCCAGCCTTCGATGCGCAGGCCGCTCGCCTGCTCGGCCTCGAGCCGCGTCACCTCGCGCACCGTCTGGCCGAACGTCCACACATGCCCCTCGGGATCGCGCGCGCGGTACGTGCGATCGCCGTAGAACTGATCCGCGGGCTCCTGAAGGATCGTCGCTCCGGCGGCGCGGGCCCGCTCGCAGTGCGCATCGAGCTCGCGTGTGAGCTGGACGTGGACCATCTGCGTGTTCTTGCCGCCGACCGAGGACGGAGCCGCCACGAAGTCCGCCCACTCGGAGCCGAGCATGATGTATCCGTCGCCGAACTTGAGCTCCGAGTGGACGACGCGGCCCTCGCGATCGTGGATGACCATCGCGCGCTCGAAGCCGAATGCCCGCTCGAGCCAGCTGATCGCATCGTCGGGATTCTTGTAGAAGACGGCGGAGCCCAAGCTCGGGCGGCGTCTGAGATTCTCCATGGCGGATTCCTCGGCGAGCGTATGCGGGCAAGTAGTTTACGTTTCGGTGAAATATTCCACAAGCAGAAAAATTAGTGCAGCGCAGTCGCGCACCGCCCCATCGTCTTCAGCGCATGAGCTCGAGGGGCTGCGGAAGCTCCGCGAGGAGCTCCGCGCTGAACTGCGCATGGATATGGAAGAACGCTATCCGCGCGCGGCGGGCGGATCGGTTCTCCCACGCATGGTTCGTGCCACGCTGGACCACGACATCCCCCTGCTTAAGGAGCGTCTCGCTGCCCTCGAGCACCAGGACCACCTCGCCCTCGATCACGACGACGTAGTCGAGCGTGCTCGTTCGATGCATCACGGTGCGCTTGCCGCCCTCGTCCGGTGGATAGATGTCGATGATGCGAAAGAGATGCCCGCTCGGCGGCATGATCGAAAACTCGCGCTCGTTCGGCTCGCGCGGCTCAACGGCGGTGAGCTGCGGGACCGTTGCGAGGACGTTCCACATCTCGAAGAAGTCCGCGCCGACGGCGGCGCCGTGCATGGGGTGGTGCTGGGGTGCAGGCCCGTCGCTGAGGACGATCGACTTGCCCGTTCGGTCGTGGCCCGTGACCACGCGTCTGACTGGTTGCGACATGGAGCTCTCCCGCGTGCGGCTGGAGGTGACCCGGCGCGCTACACTGCCACGCGCAGGCGGATCACCGCCTCGATGCATTCTAAGTCACAGGAGAAACTCATGAGGAAGGGCTTGTTCGCGGCGCTCGCGGTGCTCGCTTGCGCTGTCTGGGGGACCGCATCGGCCGGCTACGCCGACGATCGCGCGGAGATCGAGAATCTCTCGAACCGATACATGGTCGCCGTCGATGCGGGGGATATCGAGACGGTGATGGCGACCTGGGCCGACGACGGCGTGCTCGTGTGGGCCGGAGGCATCGAGCGCGGCAAGGCGGCGATCCGCAAGGCCATGTCCAACTTCGGCGGCGCTCGCCCCACGAGCATTCCGGCGGGCGCAACCTCACGCCCCCGCACGCAACACATGATCCTCAACCACGTCATCGATGTGAACGGCGACACCGCCCACACGATCGCCTACTGGTTCGAGATGACGAACAACACGCCTCAGAAGGACGTGCAGCTCGGCTACTTCGGGCATTACGAGGACGAGCTCGTCAAGCGCCACGGTCATTGGCTGTTCAAGAAGCGCACGGTGTACAACGAGTCGCTGCCCAACCGGGCGCTCTTCTATCCGGCGCTCGGCGAGAAGGATCCGCGCAAGCGGTGACTGCGCGCGCGCAGATTGCGGATCGGCCCTAGTGCGCCGACCGATCCGCGATGAACGCCCAGTGACCGACGACTCTCGCGGTCACATTGATCCGGCTCGGCAGGATGTCGGGCGGCGCTGCCGCGCGCAGACCGCGCGCGGCGGCGACCGCGAGCGGCTGGAAGCCGATCGGGCGCGGCTCGGCGGTGGGCTCGGTCGTGAGCAGGAGCGGTGCGCCCAGGTGGCCGCCGGCTGCGTGGGCGATCACCTGGGCGTCCCCCTGTGCCCGCGCGAGCGCTTCGGCGAGCGCGCGGCGCCGCGCCTCATCCACATCTCGCGCGGAGAACTCGATCTCGGAGATCTGCGTCGCGCCCGCGCTCAATGCCGCATCGAGGTACGTCCCGAGTTGCTCGAGGCGGTTGGTTTCGATCTGCATCGTGGTCGTCGCCTCGAAGGCGATCCGCCGCTGCCGGCCGCTCTTTTCGTCGTATGCCCACACCGGTCCGACGGTGAGGCGCGACGCGGCGATCTCCGCGCCGGTGATCCCGGCCGCCTTGAGCGCTCGTGACACCTCGCGCGCGGTGAGGGTGCTCTGCGAGCCCGCCTGCGCGGCCGACGCGGCGCGCTCGGAGATCGCGATGGAGAAACGGGCCGTGGTCGCGGGGATCTCAACCTCGGCCGTGCCGCTCGTGACGATCTGCGGCGCACGCGTACCCGGCTCGCTCGCGGTCGCCGCGATGGATGCGAACGCGAACGCGCAGACCGCGGCGACGATCGGCCCGTGGCCGCGCTCGGCATACGATCGGGTCGTCATGCTGAGAGCGCGAGCGTCATGAAGACGCTGTTGCAGTCGGGCCGGTAGTCCGCAAACGGAGCACATTCGATAAAGCCGTGACGCCGATAGAAGGCGCGGGCCGGTTGGAAGTAATCCCAGGATCCCGTCTCGAGGCTGAGGCGGACGAATCCCCGCTGCCGCGCTTCCGCAGTCACAGCCGCGAGCACCGCCGATGCAACGCCGCGGCGGCGCGCGCTCTCGGCGGTGTACATCGACTTCACCTCCCCATGATCGGCAGCAAGGCGCTTCAAAGCGCCCACGCCGAGCAGCACGCGATCCTCCCACGCTGCCCAGAGACTCATCTCCGGCGATCGCAGCTGATCGACGTCGAGCGCGTGCGCGCTGCCGCGCCCCGTCTCGGCTCGCGCCCGGGTCGCATGCAGCGCCAGGAGGGAGACGATCTGAGGATCCTCGAGATCCCCCGGGACCACTCGCACGGTGCACGCTCCGCAATCGGACGCGAGCAAGGATATCGCAATCGAAGGAGGAGCGGACGTGAGCTCTCGAGCAGCGCCGTCGCGTGCCACGCGCAGCCGGACATACAATGCACTGTGCTCGGTCATCAGCCTCACACCCGACGGAAAACCTCATGAGACAGCGAAGCTTGTTCCTCGTACTCGCCCTCAACTGCCTCGCCTGCATCGCGCACGCGCAGGTTCCCCCGGTCGGGAATCCGGATCAGCTCTCGATGCTGAAGAGCGACGACCCGGTGCTCGCTCGCAACAAGCGCCTGGTATTTGATTTCTGGCGGATCGTCTTCGAGGGCGGACACATGGACAAGGCCGCGCGGTACATGACCAAGGAATACATCCAGCACAATCCGAACGTCACCTCCGGACGCGATGCGTTCATCGCGACGATCGGCAAAGTGCGGCGGCCGAAGCCGATCGCATCGAGGATCAAGGTGCCGGTGGTCGCCATCACCGCGGAGCGCGATATCGTGACGGTCGCGACCGTGCGCAAGATGCGGGACCCGCAGCACCCGGACCACATCTACTACACGACCTGGTTCGACATGTTCCGCCTCAACGCCCAGGGGCTGATTGCCGAGCACTGGGACTCCTCCCCGCTCTGGACCGATGGCCGCCCGCCCGGGGCGGAATTCCTGCCCTGAGAGCGCCCGCCCCTTGACTCGGGGCGGCGCGAGCACTGATGCTCGCAGCCAAACACCGCAAGAAGTGAAGGGGATCCGCTTCATGAGCTCTCGCAATCTCGTTGCCGGCCTCGTGCTCTCGTTTGCATTCGTCGCCGCTCACGCCCAGGCCCCGGCCGGGGCGCCCCGCGCCTCATCCGGGCCGCCGGGCCTCGTCGACAGCGGGAGCCGCTCGACCGCGTTCGTCGTGAAATTCAAGGTCAAGGACGGAAAGAACGCGGAATTCGAGAAGATCTTCCGGCGCATGGAGATCCAGGTCCGCCGCAACGAGCCCGGCAACATCTACTACAACCTCTACGTCACCGCAAAGGACCCGCAGACCTACGTCATCATCGAGCAGTACCGGAATCAGGCGGCGGTCGCGGCGCACGGCAAGGACGCGGGCCATCTCATGGCGGATCTGCGCAGTCTCCTCGACGGGCCGCCACAATTCGAGCAGTTGCTGCGCGTGAGCTCGAAGTAGCGGACCGCGCCGCGGCGCGAGTACTCGATCGCGACTCGAGCCGATGGAACCGAGTCGCGACCGTGACGGGATCGGTCGGGCACTGTATATACATACAGTTATGAGCCTTGCTCCGAGGGTCCTGCTCCGGGTGGGGCGGTCCCCGAGTGATGAGCCCACAGCTACTTTGCGCACTCGCGGTCGCCTTCGCGACCGCAGCGGCTTGCCGCCTGCTCGTGCGCGGGGATTCCGCTGCTGCGCTGGCCGGTTGCGCAGATGCCCGATGAGTACGCCACCGCGGATGTGCTGCGGCGCCTGAGGAGGCGCCGTGCCGCGTGCGCGACGCGTGCGCCGAGCGCCGGCTCCGATCGGGGAGCGCCATGAGCGCCGGGCACCAAGCAGCGGGCGGCTACAATGCCGCATGGCCCGTACGCTTGGCAGCACCCCGGCGCAGGACGGATTCCGGATGCCGAGTGAGCTCGACCGGCATTCCGGGTGCTGGATGCTCTGGCCCGAGCGCCCCGACGTTTGGCGCGCGATGGCCCGACCTGCGCAGGGCGCTCTCGCCGCGCTCGCTGCGGCGATCGCACGCTTCGAGCCGGTGACGGTCGGGGTCTCCGCGGCGCACTTCGATGCTGCGCGCGCGATGCTGCCTGCCGCAGTGCGGCTCGTCGAGATATCGCATGACGACTGCTGGATGCGCGATGTCGGACCGACATTCGTGGTGAACGGCAAGGGCACGCTGCGCGGCGTGGACTGGCGATTCAACGCGTGGGGCGGGCAGCGCGAGGGGCTGTACTTTCCCTGGGAAGACGACGACCACGTCGCGCGCAAGGTGCTCGAGATCGAGGGCTGCGACCGCTATCGCGCACCCATCATCAACGAGGGCGGCGCGATTCACGTGGACGGGGAGGGGACGGCGCTCGTGACCGAGGAGTGCCTGCTCAACGCGAACCGTAATCCGCATCTGCGACGCGCACAGATCGAAGCGCATCTGAGATCGTATCTTGGCGTTGAGGTCATCATCTGGCTCGGGCGCGGCGTGTTCAACGACGAGACCGACGGCCACATCGACAACCTCGCCTGCTTCGTGCGTCCGGGTGAGGTGTGCCTCAACTGGCCCGAGGATCGGCGCGATCCACAAGCCGCGATCTCGCGCGATGCGCGCGAGCGGCTCGCGGCCGCAAGGGACGCACGCGGACGACAGCTCGCGCTGCACACCCTGCCGATGCCGGGCCCGCTCACGATGACCGCGAAGGAGGCCCGCGGACTTGCGGTCCGCCGCGGCACGAAGCGGCGCCGCGCCGGAGAGCGCCTCGCGGCGAGCTACGTCAACTTCTATCCGGCGAACGGCGCAGTGGTCATGCCGCTCCTCGATGCGCGCACGGATCGGGCCGCGGCTGCGCGCCTGAGGCGCCTGTTTCCGGGTCGGCGGATCGTCGGCGTCCCCGCGCGCGAGCTGCTGCTCGGCGGGGGCAACATCCACTGTCTCACCCAGCAGGTGCCTGCCGTCGCTCGCGGCCTACGTCGGCAACCGCCGACAGCGCGCACCGCTCGGGGTGCCGGGTATCGTCGAGGCTGAGCCGCTGCGCCGTGGAGGCCGCTCGCGAAAGGAGTCCGGTGGTGCGTACCGTGAGTACCGCGACCGTATCGGGAGTGCTCGTGCTCCTCGGTTGCGCGGGTCTCGTGCGGCCGGTCGGCGCGGCTCTGGAGGGCGACACGTGTCACAGCCAGATCATCGTGCGTCTCGCGCACGGTCAGGGGAGCAGCCCTGATCGTCACTTCGTGACGCAGCTCGCACGCGC
The DNA here is from genome assembly GCA_035523875.1 of Steroidobacteraceae bacterium. Lineage (GTDB taxonomy): Bacteria > Pseudomonadota > Gammaproteobacteria > Steroidobacterales > Steroidobacteraceae > JASHUC01. The sequence goes on along the minus strand of DATKPY010000005.1, from coordinate 15,584 downwards.
CACGGACGTGCACCTGACATTCTTGCGGGCGCTCGGAGCGGGACTCTATTCGTTCGCGTTGAGCTCTGCCGATCGAGATCCGGGCTGCCGCCGCGCGCTCGAGCGCTTGAGCCGCGACCCACGCGTGAGATCGGCGGAGATCGACATGCGCCGCAGGGCGCAGAGCTAGGGATACTTCGGCGGGGGCTCTCATGCGTGCATATGTGTGCTGTGCTCTGATCGCGATCGCCGCCGGCGCCGGCGCGGCCGGGCTCAGCGTCGAGCGCAATCCGGTGCGGACGCACCCGCCGGCATCGGCCTCGATCGATCAGATCATCGTGAAATTGCGCGCGACCGCCGCCGCGGCGACGCCCTCCGGAATCCTCGCCCGTGAGGCCGAGCAGCAGTCCGAGCTGCAACGCATCCGCGCGCTCACCGTGCGTGAGGGCCTGACGCTCGAAAGCTCGCGCGAGATCATGACCCGTCTGCATGTGATGCGCGTGCGGTCCTCCGGCGCCGAGTCGCTCGCACAGACTCTTGCACGGCTGCGCGGCGATCCAGACGTTGAATACGCCGAGCCTGATCAGCGCCGCTACATCCATGCCGCACCCGACGATCCGTACTACGTCGGCGTGCCGGATGACGGAGCGAGCGCGCAGCAATGGTACGAGCAGGCTCCGCTCACCGGAGCCGATGGGACCCCGAGCGCGGTGGACGCCGTCGATGCATGGAGCGTCACGAGCGGCAGCAACGGCATCGTGATCGCCGATATCGACACCGGTGTTCGCTTCGACCATCCGGACCTGCTCGGCGCCGGCACGAGTGGCGGCTCATCGAGCGGGGTTCCGACGGGACGACTGCTGTCCGGATACTGCTTCATCAGCGACCCGTTCGTCGCGAATGGCGTCGCCTGCCCCGGACCCGATGCTTCCGACCCGGGCGACTGGGTGACGAGCTCGGATCTCAGCAACTCCGAATGCAGCGGCGAGAGCGTCGCAAACAGCAGCTGGCACGGTACCCGTACGGCCGGCATTCTGGGGGCACTCACCAACAATGCCGCGGGCATCGCCGGCATGACCTGGAACGCCTGGGTCGAGCCGCTCCGTGCGCTCGGCAAGTGCGGCGGCAATGACTCGGACATCGAAAGCGCGATGCTCTGGGCCGGGGGCATCGCCGTGCCGGGCTACCCCGCGAACCCGTACCCCGCAAAGATCATCAACATGAGCCTGGGCGGCTCCGGATCCTGCCCGGCGAGCTACACGGATGTCATCAGCCAGCTGACCGCGGCGGGCGTACTCGTCGTCGCCTCGGCGGGCAACGAGGGCGGGCCGGTCGATGCGCCCGCCAACTGTCCGGGCGTGGCGGCGATCGGGGGTCTGCGCCAGGCGGGCACGAAGGTCGGCTACAGCAACCTCGGCACCGAAGTCACTGTGAGTGCACCGGCAGGAAACTGCGTCAATACGACCGTGGGCTCACCCTGTCTCTACTCGATCATCTCCACCGTCAATCTCGGCACGACGAGCCCCGCGCAGAACGGATACACCACGGATCTCATCAACAACCCGAGCCTCGGCACGAGCTTCTCCGCGCCGATGGTCGCAGGCATCGCGGCGCTCATGGTCTCCGCGAACGCGAATCTGACGAGCGCGCAGCTCATCGCGCGCCTCGAGCAGAGCGCGACGCCGTTTCCGCAGACTTCCACGAGCTCTCCGGCACCCCCGATGTGCCATCAGCCGAGCGGCCCGAACGACGATTCGCAGGATGTCGAGTGCATCTGCACCAATGCGCCCCAAACACTCACCTGCGGAGCGGGCATGGCGAACGCGTCCGCGGCGGTCACTGCGGCGCTCAATCCGATCGGGGCGATCAAGCTCCCGGCGAGCGTGACGGCCGGGCAGCAGGTCGTACTCAATGCCTCCGCGAGCGCAGCGGCGTGCAACAGCAGCATCGCGAGCTACCAATGGTCGAGCAACCCGAGTGCGAATCTCGTCAGCGGCTCGACTGGCAGCAGCGCGACGGTGATTGCGCCGAGCAGCGGCAGCCCGGTGACGGTGACGCTCCTCGTCACGGATTCAGCCGGGCGGACGGATACCGAGACCGTCACGCTCACTTCGAGCGGAGCCACGAGCACCGCGCCCGCGAGCGCCGGCAGCACCGCCTGCTCCGCGCCGATCACCGTGGTCTCGATCACCCCGAACGGTCCGAACGTGATCGCAGGCTCTGGGACCGTCGATTTCGTCGCCTCGGTGGGGGATGCCACCGACACCTCGGTCAACTGGGAGGTCAACGGGATCGCCGGTGGGAACGCGAGCGTCGGCACGATCAGCAGCTCGGGCGTGTATACCCCGCCGCTCTCTCCACCGTCGCCAGCGACGGTCACGGTCAGCGCGGTGTCGGCGGCGCAACCCTCCCGCTCGGGCTGGACTCAGCTCACCGTGCTCTCCGCGCCGATCACCGTGACGGTGACGCCACCCTCGGTCACCCTGGCGGCCGGTGCGAGCCAGGCGTTCACCGCGACGGTCAGTAACACCTCGCAGACGGGGGTTACTTGGGAGGTTGACGGCGCCGCAGGCGGTGGCGCAGCGACCGGTACCGTCTCGGGCTCCGGTCTGTACATGGCGCCGACTTCGCTCTCCGCGCCGATGACCGTGACGGTGACGGCGGTCTCCCTCGCCGATCCCTCGAGCAGTGGCTCGGCCCAGGTCATGGTGAACGCCGCGAGCTCGAGCAGCAGTAGTAGTAGCAGCAGTAGTAGTGCGAGCACGGGCAGCGGCAGCGCGACCCAACCGCCGGCCCCGGTCAAGAGCGGCGGCGGCTCCATGGACGGGTTGAGTCTCGCGGCCCTCGCAATGCTGCTTGCGGTGGTGGTCAGGCGCCGCAGCGCCGGCTTCAGCGTCCAGCCGCGAGCCGTTCGGCATCCTCGAGCCAGGAGCGTTGCGCGCGCCGGTAATGGGCTGGAGAGATCCGCGCCTGCTCGAGCAGCTCCCGGGCCACGCGCGCAGCCTCCTCGCTCTGCCCCTGGGCCCTGAGCAGCTGCGCGTAGCGCACCGCCGCCTCCGCACCCGGATAGGCGGGCGCGAGCACCTTGTACTCCTCGAGCGCCTTGGCCGCGTTGCCCTCGGCCTCGAGCGCGCGCGCGTAGAGAAGATGCCCCTCCGGTGAGCGGAAATCCGGATTCTGGCCAATGAGTTCATCGAGCGTCGCGCGCGCGCCGCGCGGATCTCCGCTGCCGAACTGCGCCTTCGCGAGCCCGAGCATCAGGTTCGGGTCGTGCTCGTAGAGCCCGGTCAGCGTCTGGCGGTAGGTCGCGATCGCCTCGTCGTAGCGGCCATGGCGAACGAGCTCATCGGCGTAGCGCTGGCGACTCGCGACGTTGCCGGTTACCCGCGCCTCCTGCTCGTAGCGGCGCAGGTTCGCGCCCGGATCGAGCGCCTTCTTCATCCCACGCGCCGTGCGCCGCGCCGTGTCGCTCCTGAACAGGGCCGGCACGAGCTCGACGGCGACGTAGGCGAGAATTCCCGCGAAGGAGAAGAGCGCGAGCACCCAGATCCATATCTGGTTACGTCCCGTCTTGATGACGTGGATGATGAGCGACGCCTGAATGACGATGGATATGATGAGCAGCAGTGACATGCCAGTCCTCGCCGATCCCGGCTGCAAAGCTTACTGGGAGCGGCTTGCGATCTCCAACCGCGCTTCCCTGCACGACCGATCCGGCCACCATTGCCGTTGAGCAGTGCCGCCCGCAGCCGCGATCCGGGCTGGTATTCTTGCCCCGTGAGTCGAGCTTCACGGTCGGTTGCGCTGCGCGCCGAGGGCTTGGGTGCGGCCCTCTTCGCGCTCTTATCCCTCGTGATCGGCAGCGCCTGCGCGCGCGCCGCGGATGCTGCGCCCGCGGCAGTGCATGCGCCGGCACGGCCGCGGATCGGCCTCGTGCTCTCCGGTGGCGGCGCGCGCGGCGCCGCCCACATCGGTGTGCTCGAGATGCTGGCCGCAATGCACGTGCCCATCGATGCGATCGCCGGCACGAGCATGGGCGCCGTGGTGGGAGGGCTGTACGCGAGCGGGCTCTCCCCGCGCGAGATCGCGCAGGTGATGACCTCGATGAACTGGGAACGGGCCTTCAGCGACGAGCCGCCGCGCGATCAGCTGAGCTTCCGCCGCAAGGAGGAGCAGCGAAACTTCCTGCTGAAGCTGCCGCTCGGCATCCGCGGTCACAAGATCCGGCTCCCCGAGGGACTCGTCGAAGATGAGACCCTGACGCGCGTGCTGCGCCGACTGACGCTCCCGGCCGCGCACATCAAGGACTTCGACAATCTGCCGACGCCGTTTCGCGCCGTCGCGACGGACCTGTCGAGCGGCGAGCCGGTGGTCATGCGGGCCGGCGATCTCACCACCGCCATGCGCGCGAGCCTTTCAGCTCCGGGCGTGTTCGCTCCGGTCGAGCGCGAGGGTCGACTGCTCGTGGACGGAGGGATCGCCGAGAACCTGCCGATCGACGTGGCGCGCGAGATGCACGTCGATGTGCTGATCGTTGTCGACGTGGGAGCTCCGCTCGTCACGCGCCAGAAGCTCGGAAGCGCAGCGACCATCTCCACCCAGATGCTCTCGATCCTCATCCGGCGCGAGTCGCAGCGTCAGCTGGCGACGCTCACCTCGCGGGACATCCTCATCACGCCGCAGTTGGGCGATGCCTCGTCGTTCGATTTCGGGATCGTCAAGCGCGCGATCGCGATCGGCGCAAAAGGCGTGGAGGCGGTCGCGCCGCGGTTGCGCGGGCTTGCGCTCACCCCCGAGGCCTATGCCGCCTACGTCGCACGGCGCGAGGCGACGCGCGAGAATCGTCCGCAGATCGAGTTCGTGCACGTCAATCCGGACTCACAGCGCTACGCCGCGCCGCTCCATGCCCTGTTTGACGATCTCATCGGCAAGCGGCTCGACCCGGGCGCGATCGACAGACGCATCACCGATCTCTACGGTCGCGGCGATCTGGAGACGCTCGATTACCGGGTCACGGAGCAGGACGGGCAGTCCGGCCTCGATCTCTCGGCGCAGCGCAACTCCTATGGTCCGGACTACGTACGCTTCGGATTGAGCATGCAGGATGACTTCAAGGGCGATGCGTTCTACAACGCCGAAGCACGCCTCATTCTCTCGGAGCTCGACTCGAAGGGTTCCGAGTGGGTCTGGGACCTGCAGGAGGGCGTCTCGCCGCACATCTACACGGAGTTCTTCCTGCCGCTCTCCAACTACTGGACTTGGTTCGTTCTGCCCAATGCCCAGTTTGCGGCGAACAACGTGCCGCTCATCACGAGCGATGAGCAGGAGATCTCCGAATTTCGCCTGCGCACCTTCGACTACGGACTCGATTTTGGGCGCGAGCTCGGTAACTGGGGCGAAGCACGCGTGGGCCTGCTGCACGATGAGGGCACGACGGACGTGCGTATCGGCGCCCCGGGCATCGACACGCATTTCCGGGACTACGGGTATTTCGTGCGCTTCTCCTATGATCATCTGGACGATGTGGGTTTTCCGCACTCCGGACAGCTCGCCACGGTGCAGTGGAACAACGAGAACAGCTGGTTCGCCGCGGGCGGGGCGGGCGGCGCGCAGAACCCGCTTCAGCAGGTCTCGCTCAACTGGCTCGCCGCGAACACGTTCGGGCGTGAGACGCTCGTACTGTGGGCGACCGGCGGCATGACGCTCAACAAGACGCCCGCGCTCGACCTGCACAGCCAGTACATGCTCGGCGGCCTGTTCAATCTTTCCGGGCTTCCCGCCGAGTCGCTCGCCGGACCGAACTTTGGGATTGCGCGAGTGATGCTCTACCGCAAGATCGGACGCGGCGGGGAGGGCTGGTTCGACTTTCCGGTGTACGTCGGCATGTCGCTCGAGGCCGGCAACGTCTGGGAGAATCGCGAGGACATCGCCTGGGGCACTCTCCACAAGGACGCGAGCGTGTTCCTCGGCATCGACACGCTCATCGGACCGCTCTATCTCGCGACGGGATTCGACCAGACCGGGCAGGAGGCCTTCTATCTCTACCTCGGCCGCACGTTCTGAGCCCGTGGTGCGGGCGGGCCGCCCGTCACAGTCCGCGACTTTCCGCGAGCTTCTCCACCTTCTCGAACACGAGGGACGGCCGGTCGCCCGCCCGGGAGTACTCGTGGCGCATGCTCATCTCCGCGAGCGCCGTGTCGCGCTCTTCGGGCGAGGAGTACCAGTGAGTGCGATGCCACTCGGGACCGAGGAGCTTGCGGAAGGGGTCCCCCGCGGGGAGGCTGATGCGCACGCCGTAGGGTCTGAGCTTCTCGACCGGTGGGTCGCGGAGATTGTGTGCCTGGCTGATGCCCATCGTACGTAGCTTAGCGAGTTCGCGTCGGGGGCGAAAAGGGAGCGGATGTCGGCGCTGTCAGGCGGTCGCGGCCGAGCGGCCGGTGCCGTGCTCGCTCGCCAGCCGATCGCGAATGATCTTCAGACTCAAGAGCAGCACCGCTGAGCCCGGCGCTATCTTGAGTCCCGCCATCACGTCCGCAAGCGCCTCATCGTAACGCCCGCACGCCGCGTAAGCCGCGGCGCGATTGTTGTACGGACGCCAGTTGCTCCGATCGAGCGCGATCGCGATGTTGCACTGGACGAGCGCCTGATCGTACTGGTGCAGCAGCACGTAGCCCGCGCAGAGGTTCGAGTGCGCCGCCGCAGTGTCGCCGACCGAAGCCGGAAGCTTCAGACCCTCGAGGGTAAGGCGCACGCCGTCACTTGCGCGTCCCGCGCGCAACGCCGTCGCACCATCCGCGAGCAGGGAGTTCCGAGCACCGATCACCGTCTCGCTCGCCGCACCGCCCTCGGGCGGCACGGCGCCTTGCACCGAGGCGGCAGCAAGCGCAAGGATCACGGTGGCGGCGAACGGCATGGGGATCGGGTTCCGCGTACCGTACAATCCAATAATCCACGAGGAACCGGCCGTCAAGTCGCCGCGTCGACGAGCTCGATGAGCTCCGCGCTCGGACCACGCACGACCATGACCCGTCCTGGGCGGCCACTCGGAAGGCCGATGTGCGTGGGCGGGGAGAGCGGCTCGATCCCGAGCGCGAGCAACCGCTCGCGGGCGGCATCGAGATCGTCGCAGCGTGCGGTCAGGAGGCGAATGCTCGGCTGACTGTCGGCCGCGGAGCCGGCGCCGGGATCCGAGCCGTCCGCCGGATCGAGCCGCAGCAGCGCGATGCCCGCATCCGCTCCGTCAGCGCAGCGGAATCTCGTCAGGGGATGTGGGAGCCTGGGGTCGATGCGCAGCGCTTCACAGATCGGCCGTTCCGCGCCGTCGCCCACCGGGAGCATCGCGGCGGATTGCGGTTGAGTGAAGCCGAGACCCTGCGCATAGAACCCGACCGAGGCGGCGCACTGGGCGCTCGCGATCCACACCGATCCGAGTGAGCACGCGCCGCCATGCGTCGCGGCCCGCGCGACGAACAGGGGCAGGCCGCCGGGTCCGCGCTTCACCTCGAGCGGCCCCTGCGAGGTGGGCGTATCACCCAGCTCCGGGGCAGCACGCAGCTCCAGCGCGCAAAGGCCGAACCGCGGGGCTTGTCGTGCATCCCACTCGACGCGGGGAGCACGAACGCCGCCAGGGGTCCTTGCCAAGTCCTCGACCACGGCAAGGCGCAGCGTTGGATGTCGCGGCGCGCTTCCGAGCTCCACGAGGCGAACCGACGCGTGCACCGGGCAGTCCCATGCGCCGAGGTGCCCGACTGAAGCCCGTGCGTCGCTCAATACGCTCAGACCGAGCTCCTCGCGGAGGAGCCGCAGGCTTGAATCGAGGTCATCGACCTCGATCGTGACGGACTCGATGGGGCCAACCATAGCGAACGATCGCCTACGATACACTGTCGAGCAATGGCGCTCACGCAGGAGCTTGCACCCATGGCCCTATTTCGGACGAAGACGGACTTGCCCTCGCCGCAGAGCGCGCTGCCGGGCCGCTCCACCCCGCTCCAGGTTCCCGAGACGCATCACGTGAATGGGCGGCGCATCCTTCCTCCGTTTCCCGTGGGACTCGAGGAGGCGATCTTCGCGCTCGGGTGCTTCTGGGGCGCCGAGAAGCACTTCTGGGAGCTTCCCGGCGTGTACTCGACGGCCGTCGGCTACGCGGGAGGCCATACGCCCAATCCCACGTACCAGGAGGTCTGCACCGGTCGGACCGGACACGCCGAGGTCGTGCGCGTGATATTCGATCCGGCGAAGATTTCCTACGAGCAGCTTCTGCGGGAGTTCTGGGAGCACCACGATCCCACACAGGGGATGCGCCAGGGGAATGACGTGGGATCGCAGTATCGCTCCGCGATCTACACCTTCACCTCCGAGCAGCGCCGCGCGGCGGAGGAATCGAAGAACCTGTTTCAGCAGCGGCTCACGTCGGCGGGGTTCGGAGCGGTCACCACCGAAATTCGTGATGCGCCGCAGTTCTACTACGCCGAGGACTATCACCAGCAGTACCTGGCGAAGAATCCCGGCGGGTATTGCCCGGATCACTCGTGCGGGGTGTCGTTTGATACTGCGGGGTTACAGGTGGGGGAGAAGGCAGAAGCTGCGAAGTGACCCTGTTTCCTGCCGGAAGACAGAGGGTTACCAGTTGGGGGAATCAAGACCCTGCGGATTTCTGCAGGAAAATGGCGGCTGTTTTCGGCGCTGACGTCTACCGGAATTCTACCGAGATTCCGGCCGTAGAATAATCCGCGGCGAAAGAATTGAGGGACTAAGGGGAGTTGAGCGGTCCCATGAAAACAGTCCTCCTTATGCCCTTTGTGCGCCCCGGCCTAGATGTAGTCTTTCTGGCCCTCAACCCACCGGCGCAGTCGAACACGAACGGGCACTATTTCTCGGGAGACCAATCTCGCTTTTACGATCTCCTGTTCAAGAGCGGCCTCATTACGCAGGCCGTACCGAAGTCACGTGCTGATGAAGTCGTCTTCGGTAGCGCATCCGTCAACTACAACCGATCCACATTTGGGGTCATCGACTTGGTCGGTGACCTGGTGCAAACGCAAAGCGGAAAGGTGCGGGTCTCACCGGAGCATGTGCTGCGAGCCATCGCCAACGTTCGACGACTAGCGCCACGGTTTGTGTGCGTCATCCATGCGAAGGTTCGCGACTCGCTGAACCGCTACGCGGGGTTCACGCGCGAACTCGATTACGGTATTTGCGGGTGCATCCTGCCCAACTGCGACAGCCAGTTCGTCTTAAACTACTTCCCGAACGGAAACGCTATATCGGATACCAAAAAGTTGGAGATATTCGGCGCGCTCAGGAATGCCTTGTGAGAGCGCGCATATATCCGATCTGCGCCATCTGAATCGTCCGTAGTAGCGGGTACTGCTCGGAGATCGCGTTCCGCGCCATGGGCCCGCATTTTGCGACGCGCTCCGGCGTTTGTGCAAACGCCCCTGCGCCGAGCGCTTCAGCAGGAGCCATGGTTCGAGGCGAAGGCGAAGTGCTGACCATGGAGTCCAACAACCACTCGATGCCGGCCCTGGCGGGGACACATTGGGCTCAGGCTAGCGGTGACGCAGTTTTTGCAGGCAGTGTGTGGTTCTTGATGTCCTTGATAGCCTCAAGGAGCTTGATCGTCGATTCCGCATCGAGCGTGGCACCCTTGTAGCGAACCTCGAAGAGGCCTTGAAGGTTTGATGGCAGCTTCACGCCGTCGCGAACGAGAAGAATGAAGCGCCGCCCGTAGAAAGCCATCGCGGCACCGATCTCGATAAGAACATTGGGGTTCAAGATGACGTGTTCAACGTCAGTGCCCTTCTCAATGATCGTCTTTTCGGCATCGACATGGATGATGGCAGCTCCGCAGGAGCGCATGTCATCAAGGACCTTCTCCGGAACTGGCTTCGATACAGTTGTACGTTCAACCGAAACGACGGGATCGAGTTCCCCGTACTCCAACAGCTTCTTTATCGGATCGACTAAATCCTTGTTCTGACCATGTGTGATGAACACGCGTTTGCGCCGAGCGTCGTCAGCAATCGCAGCCGTCATTTCAGCTGGCTTCGGCTGCACGGTCGGAGGAGGAACAGGCTTGGGAACGTCAGCGGGCTTCGGCGCTGGATCGGGCTCTCCAGTATCTTCTTCAGTGTCCCTATCCGGATCAGGAGAATCCGGCACTGCTGCTGGCGTTATTCCTTGCAGGGTGACGTACAGCTTGTCTTTGATCTCTTCGATGAAACCGACTGATCTGGCACTGGCATCAATCTGGCCGAGGACTTCTTCCACCTTATCGCGTGGCACACCCATATCTTCGAGCACGTTCTGGCCAAGGTCAGAGCGGGGAAATGGGTGTCTGTCGTACTTCTGTAAAAACTCGGCAAACACACGAGGCTTCAGGATCGCTTCTCGCTTTGCCTTGAGCTCTTCTCCGTCCTCTTTTGGCTTGAGGATTCTCTTGGAGAGATCAGTGGTCGTTATCGAAGCCGATTGCGCTCCTCCTTCGATTAAACCGAAGGCGATCGCCGCACCTGATAGAAGCTTTAGCTGCCTTCCGCCTGGATCGACGTTCAGTGCTTTGGCGACCTGAAGTGGCGTGGCAGACACGCCGCCATAATTCTCAAAGATCGCCTTCGGTATGCGCAGGGCGTCGTCCAGGGACGTAGCGGGGACGTCCGTTTGCTTCACATACGACCGCTTTGCGGCTCGGGCGGCCTTCGCTGGCTTCGAGGCGGTTTTCTTGGCCATACCCCACCATTTTGAGCTTCCGTGGGACGGACTGCCACGTTTCGATCGACTACCGACCGGCGTATTGAAATTCTAGGCGCGGACTGCCATCGCTGGGCGTAGACCATCCGGCTCCCACTTGAGCAGGCGGTCGAGCCTTGGTTGGAGACTTCGCCTACAAATATCTGGGTTAGAAGAAGGCAGTACCGGAGACGACGAGTTGCCGGCGAATCGTTCGTCGTCGGTAGAGAAATGGTAGAGCCCGCACGCTGCTTCTGCGATGTCTCGTTGGATTCCGGCGTGGTCTGAGGCAGACGCCGCTCGATCGGATCCAGAGTGGTAGCCGCGTGCAGTGCCAGTTCTCGACACCACTCCTAGGGGAAACCAGAAGGGAGGGAGGGGATCTCAGGGTTGGCGCCGGGAGTCACGGCAGGCGGCTGCCCGGTTCCAGGCCATGGGCGTTTGGTACCGAGCACGAAGTCCCCTGTTCCCCCCTCGGCGAGCGCCGGTCGTTTGCCGTGGACTTGACCCGCAAGTATCGTGTGAGTAGAAAAACCATCTGTAATCAATGCCTTATACTCATCTACATACCGCGGAAGTAGAAATTCCTTAAGGCGCCTCGTGCGTCAGTCCTCACCGCTATCACTTGACACAAAGTCACAAGTGGAACAGTATTCCACTTGAGCGGTCTGCGCTGCGCGAGCTGCGGGACCGGAACCTGAAGGAGAGTGTCGTGATGCCGACGATTCGCCTCGACGACGATGTATTCAACGGGCTCAAGTCGCTAGCTGAGCCGTTTACCGATACACCGAACTCGGTGATTAGACGGCTTCTTCAGGAACGTGGGGCCATACCGAAAGACGGTAACTCCGCGCCACCCGCTGAGCCGACGCCAACACTAACGTCGGAAAGGAAAACGATCGGGAAACCGCGGGTTGCCGGACTGGTTTCACAGGCAACCTACGAGAAGTACCTGCTTCACGTGTTGGCGACGCAGTTCAAGGGACGAGGCGACAAGCAGGAAGTTACCCGAGCGGTCATAAAGCTTCTGGAATCCCGCGGGCTGGTTGGTAACGCCGACCGCGTACATGTCTCCTCCGGCGAGACACGCGCAGAGAACACGATCGCGTGGGGACGAAACGCACTGAAGGAACGCGGACTGATCAGCCAGGCATCACCCAGAGGTACGTGGGAGCTGACTGAGCGTGGAATGAAGGAAGGCCGGGAGTCAGCGCTCTGAGTCTCCGTCAGCTGCGCATCCCATGGATGTCTTCTTTGCCGATGACTCAAGCCAGCGTGGTGCCAGGGAGGGCATGGGTCAAGTAATCGCCATAGGTGGCATCTTCGTTGAGGAAGCTGCGCTTCGACCGCTCGCTGCGGCGATTGACGCCATAGCTGCCGAAGCAGGAATTCCAGCCGGTACCGAAATCAAGTGGTCTCCTCGCAAGGACTCTTGGATTTATCAGAAACTGCACGGCGAAGACCGGCGGCGTTGTTATAGCCGTTTTCTGGAAGCAGCTATACAGCACCGAATCAGAGCCCTCGCAGTGTGTTGGGACACCGGCCGAACCACCCTAGTGGGCAGAGAAGCGTTTGCGAGGTGTGTCGGCTACCTTTTCGAGCGTGTTGTTACGCACCTCAACTTCCATGACCGCCAGGCCATTGTCGTTGCAGATCGACCAAGTGGCGGACAGCGGGAGGACACCGAATTTCTGCAGGCGTTTCTCGATCTGATCGAGAACGGTACTCAGCACGTCGATCCTGAACGTGTTCTCCTTAATGTCTTGACCACGCCTTCGCACCTTGTCCGACACCTGCAGCTTGCGGATCTCGTAACCGGAATTACGACCGCTATGGTTTGCGGAGCATACGACTATGCCGCGCCCCTGTTCCCGTTGGTGCGGCAGCTGCTGATCAGGAACAAGTTTGACCACATCGGCGGAACCGGACTGAAGGTATTCCCAGACGACCTCGTCAATTTGTACCACTGGGTGTTGCAGGAGCAGTTCCTCCACAGGGGCGGAGGTGCAGTGGCATATCCACTGCCAAGCCCAAAGATCTCTTACGCGTCCGACGAGATGAAAGCGTGAGTCGACTCCGCTGGTATTGGTCGACGGCCACAATGGAGTCCAATGTGGTCAGGCGCGGGATTGACGTCAACGTCTACCGGAAGACGACCAACTGCAAACCTGTGAGGATATAACGATCAAGGCGTTCGTGAGATTTCCGACTTCGGCGCCGACTATCATCGATAATATCGGGTGAAGAATCCTCGATACGAACCCGGGCGGATCAATGCTTGTGTAGTCGAAGAACCACAGAACGCGATTGTGGGTGACGGTCTGAAGAACAGCCGAATTTGCCTTTTCTGCGGTGCACCGCCTGAAGACAAGAACAACGAGCACCCGTTGCCCCGCTGGTTGCTGGAAATGACGGGCGATCCCAGCAGAGTCGTCAGCCACGGGTACAACTGGAAAACAGGTAAGCAGTTCGAATTTTCATTCGACTCATTCAAGTTTCCTTCCTGCGGCGCCTGCAATGCTAGATATTCATCTTTCGAAGGTGAGGCGAAAAAGGTCGTAGAGGCTATCTGCAAGAAGGAGGCAGTGAGTCCTGACGACTACGTTCTGCTCCTAGACTGGCTGGATAAGGTTCGTATCGGGCTCTGGCTCGGGCACAGATATCTTCAAGGAGCAACCTGGCCACCTTCTTTTGCGATCGACTCTAGGATTGGCGTCAAGGACAGAATGGTGGCCGTCTACACGATTGGCGATCATCAGCTTGGACTGAATGTCTATGGTGCGGAGTCGCGAATCTTTCACTGGAAGCCTTCTGTCTTTTCTCTGCGGGTCAACAACATCCTGTTCCTGAATGCGTCGTGGGACTGGATGTGCGCCAGCCGCTGCGGCTTCCCCTATCCCAAAGTTGTCCGGCATTCCAAGTCTGTGCATGGAGCCCTCGTTCTCGCGCAGTTCACGCAGCGCAGGAAAGTCGTTCACCCGGTGATCCCGCAGCTAATGAAATCGTGCGTGACGCTCTGTCAGCCGATATTACAGAGGCAGGTTGACGGCTCTAACTCTGGGGTACCGAGCGAGATGCTCACCGAGACTCTTCGGAGTCAGTGGCGCGATCGCCCCGGTATCGGACCGCTGTTTCGCCAGTTCAAAGCCGAGACCGAGCGGGTCGATCCCGGGGACCCGCCTATTGAGTTTGATTCTGTTTCCATTCGTGAAGCTAACCGAGCGATCGACATCGCTACGCAAGCCTACAGTCTTCAGAACGAGAGCATTTCATCGGACACGTACACGTACGAAGACGGCACTCCGATGAACAACCGCGAAGCGTTCATGTCGGCGCTTGCGCGGATCAATACCAGAACAATGCGTATCTTCCGGACAACTCCAAAGGCCACATATGAGCAATTGATGCGCGACGCGGCAGCGAGGCGGCTGGAAAAAAGGCGGAAGGGCGGGTAGGAGAGACGGGCAGTGTGGCGACAGCGGAAGCTCAGACTGACCTTCGACTGGGACTATACCTACAAATATCTGGGTAAGAAGAAAGCACGTGCAGAGACAACGGCTTGCCAACGCGTCGCTCGCCGCTGGTAGAGAAATAGTAGAGCCCGCACGCTACTCCCGCGAGGTCTCGGTGGATTCCGGCCTGGTCTGACCCAGGCGCCGCTCGGTCGGGTCCAGAGTGGCCGCCACGCTGAGCGCCCATTCCATCCATTCAGAAAGTTCGCCCGCTGCATCGGCGCGCTCTCCGGCAGAGCTGCGAATGTGCGCGATGTAGTCGCGGATCCGGTTGGCCTGCGTCCAGCGGTTGGCCTCTGACGCGAGTCGCCGACGACGCATGCGCGCTTCGGCAAGGCTCGCTCTCGCTCTTCGCGAATCCGGGCTGCTTCAGCTCTTTGCCGTGCTTCTTCTTCAAGCTTTCGATGGAATGCCTGATGCTTGCGCTCCTCTCGCCATGCCCGCACGACTTGCCTGTAGATCCCGCAGAAGATTCGGTTAAGTTGGGATTCGAGTGGACGTGAATCTCGATCTTCGAAGATCGGGCCTTCACGATAGTCGATCTGCAGGGTGATTCGCAGTCGCTCGGTGGGCACGTAGTACTTTTCCTGCTCGACCTTGCCGTCGTAACGCGTCCTCGGGCGAGTCTTGGACTCCAGTGGTTCGGTCACTCGTAGCTGCACTTCAGCATTGTGACCGGCGAAAACGATTCGGCCTTCTTTGTCGTCCTCGCGCACAGTGAATCCGCGCGCCGGTGCCGCCAAGGCCAAAGTATTCGCAATCGAGAGGGCGCGCTTGTACGTCCCCAGTGAGACGCGGAAGCAGACCGCTTTGTGCGTGTCCCAAAGGCGCTGCCCGCGATCCCTAACGTGTCGCCATGCGTACCCTTCCTCATCGAATTGAGTACGCTTACGCCACTCCGGCCACTTCTCAGCCTTCTCGGCCGCCTTCTTCGAGACCCGCAGCTTCTCGGCAGCTTCTTCGAGCTCGTCTCGGCACTGCGCAATCGTGGGATCCCATTTGCGAGTGACTGTCGGGACCGCGATAGCGTTCTCGACCCGCTCCTCAAAGTCGAGCTTCTCCTGTAGCCATGTTTCATCGCGCTGAGCGATCGACGCCTCGGTCTCACTCCCCTGATTCCCCTCGCTGTCGCTGCCTGCGACGTCCGGCTGATCTGGGGACGGAGCGACGGTAAGGGCGCCGTCGTCAAACCGTTGTGGATCCCGTGCCGGGAGTTTCGGGGTAAGCGATAAGTCCGCGGCGTCTGGCTTACGCAGCGAGGGTATGCAAGGCTGAGCGGAGGGGGTTCGTGGCGAAGTGCTGCTTCCACAGCCGCGGAGTGAGCTCGGTGACGCGCGAGGCGGGATGCTCGGCGAGGCGCTG
>DATKPY010000004.1:0-17540 GCA_035523875.1 Steroidobacteraceae bacterium | reverse complement strand
AGCGCTGCGCGGCGCTCGTGGAAGTAATCGTGCCGGTCATAGGTGCCCTCGATTCCACGCGCTTGAGGGCGGCGTTCAGCGTGTCACGCCCGACGTGCGCCACGCGCTCTCGCGGGTCACGACGTCGCTTCTGGAAGACGTAGTCGCTGCCGGACGCGCTCGTCCGCAATGCGCTGAGCCATTCAACCACCGCCGGCACGAGCGGGATATCGAGACTCTCGCCCGTTTTGGTCCGTGAACCGGGCAAGTGCCAGACCGCGCCCATCTGGGTTCCGCCCTCGAGATCAAATTCTGCCCGCGTTGCACCCAGCAGCTCGCCCTTGCGCGCACAGAGCGCGAGCAGGAGCTTCATCGCCAGCAGATTGCTCTCACCGAAATTCGGTGTCTCGCGGTTCTTCTCAAAGAGCTGCGCGAGCTCATCCGTGCTCAGCGCGCGCCGGCGCGGCCGCTCGGTGCCGCCACCATCGAGTCGCGGCGTGAAATCGGCCGCGGGGCTGCTGGGGACGAAGCGACGACGCACACCGAACGCGAAGATCCGCCGCGCGAAGCGCAGCAGATCGTTCGCCGCGGTCGGCGCGCGCACCTTGACCTCATCGAGCCGACGCGCGATCTCCGCGGGCGTGATGTCGCGCGCGGGGAGTCGACCGAGCTTCGGCAGCAGGTACTTGTTGAGGTGCCGACGCGGAACGGTCGGATGTTTGAGCCCACGCGCGCCCTACGAAGTGGTAGCGCAGCGTCCACGAGGCGCCCTCGCGCGCTTGCTTGCGCAAGTAGAGGCCATCGCCATCGCTGAGCAACACCCGCTCGCCCGATCGATGTGCCCGCTCGACCGCCAGCGCCGTGAGCTTCGCGCGTGCCATGTTGCCCCCTTCTCTCGGTCGCTCACGCAGTGCTTCAGGCATTGCGTGAGCGACCTTGTTCGTCGAATGGTAGCTACGTAGCTAGCTACCACCCAGCTACCCGTCTAGCTACAGGAGTACCCGAAACGGGTCTGGAGGGGGATGGACGTTTATGGCAAAAACAGTCATTAATTCAGAAGGTTATCTTGACATTCGTGGACGCGCCTGGACGGCCCTGGATTTCATTCGACATTCTGCACCTGTTCGCGCATTTGCTCGATCAGGACTTTCATGTCGACGGCAGAGCGCGTCGTCTCGAGGTCCTGGGACTTCGAGGAGAGCGTGTTCGCCTCGCGATTGAGCTCCTGCATCAGGAAGTCGAGTCGGCGACCGGCGGGCTCGTTGCTGCCGACAACGCGGCGGATCTCCTCGATGTGCGCCGCGAGCCGATCGAGCTCCTCGTCCACGTCGAGCCGCTGCAGGATGAGCGCGAGTTCCTGCTCCAGGCGGTCGCGATCGACGTTCGCCTGGAGCTCGGCGAGGCGCTCATCGAGCCGCGCGCGCACCCGGCCGTGCGCCTCGGGCAGTCGCGCGCGCAACTGCTCGACGATGCCTGCGAGCGCCGTGCAGCGCTGCTCCAGGAGCTCGCGCAGCCGCGCGCCCTCGCGGGCGCGTGCCGCGATGAGCTCCGCGAGCGCCACGGCAACCAGCGCGCGCGCAGCGGCCAGGATCTCATCACTCCCGGTATCGACGTCGCGGATCACGCCCGGCCAGCGCAGCACATCGAGCGGGCTCAGCGCGGCTTGTCCGGCCGGGATTGCGTCCTTCACCTCGCGCACGCGCTCGATGAGCCGCGCGAGCGCCTCGCGATCGAGCTCGAGCGCGCGCGCCGCACCGAGGCCGCCACGCAGCGTGAGCGTGCAGTCGACTTTGCCGCGCTTGAGCTCCTGCGCGAAGCTCTGTCGCAGCTCGTGCTCGAGGCTCCGCAGCTCCTCGGGCAGCCGGAAGCCGGTCTCGAGGAAGCGATGATTGACGCTGCGCAGCTCGCAGACGAGCGTGCCCCAGGTTCCGGAGGATTCGCGGCGCGCGAAACCGGTCATGCTCGCGATCATGTGAGTCCGTGCCTCGCCGGTGCCGCGCAGTTCGAGCGACACGCTCGCGCGGGGCCGGGGAATTCCTTAACGGTCCCGTGCGGGGGTGATATAAAGCGCGCGAAGTGTAGCAGATGAGCAGGAGCCTGCTTGCAGGTCGAACACGCGGACTTCAGTCTTCTCGGCAGTCGCGACGATAACCAGGACCGCGTTGCCGCGGCAGTGGCTGAACACTCCGCCCTGCTCGTCGTGATCGACGGCATGGGCGGGCACGCCGAGGGTGCCCGCGCCGCCGAGGTCACGCGGCAGGTGCTGCTCGAGACGTTCTGGCACACCCCGCAGCCGCTGTTCGATCCGCTCGGGTTCCTTCATTTGACGCTCGGCCGCGCGCACGAGGAGGTCGTCAAGATCGGCGCGCACCTGCCGCTCGAGCAGCGCCCGCGGGCCACCTGCGCGGTGTGCCTGGTGCAGCAGGCCGGCGCCTGGTGGGCGCATATCGGCGACAGCCGCATCTATCACCTGCGCGCCGGGGCGGTGCTCGCGCGCACGCGCGACCACAGCCACGTGGAGCTCCTGCTGCGCGAGGGTCTCATCAACGCCGAGCAGGCCCAAACGCACCCCATGCGCAATTTCGTCGAGTGCTGCTTGGGTGGCGATATCGTGCTGCCGGACATGGCGATCAGCCGCCGCCACGCGCTCAAGCCGAACGACGTGCTGCTCCTGTGCACCGACGGGCTGTGGAGCGGCGCGCGCGACGAGGAGCTTGCGGCGCGGCTCACGGCCCCGGGGGCGCCGTTGCGCGAGACGCTGGGTGCGGTCTGCCAGGCCGCGGTCGTGACGAACGGTCCGACGAGCGACAACACCTCCGCCGCGGCGCTGCGGTGGCGAGGCGACTGAGCGTGGCGCGCTCGGGCGGACGAGGCCCCGCGGAGCTGCGCACCGTGCGGCTCACGCGCGGCTACACGCGCCACGCCGAGGGCTCGGTGCTGGTCGAGTTTGGCGACACCCGCGTGCTCTGCACCGCGAGCCTCGAGGACACGGTGCCGCCGTTCCTGCGCGGCAAAGGCCAGGGATGGGTCACCGCCGAGTACGGAATGCTGCCGCGCGCGACCCACACCCGCTCGCCGCGCGAGGCGGCGCGCGGCAAGCAGAGCGGACGCACGCAGGAGATCCAGCGGCTCGTCGGACGGTCGCTGCGCGCCGTGGTCGACCTGCGAGCGCTCGGGGAGCGCACCGTCACGATCGATTGCGACGTGCTGCAGGCCGACGGCGGCACACGCACGGCCGCGATCACCGGCGGCTACGTCGCGCTCGCCGAGGCGTGCGAGCGGCTCGCCAAGCGAGGCACCGTCCCCGAGACCCCGATCCACGGGCAGATCGCCGCGGTCTCGGTCGGCATCGTGGGCGGGATCGCGCTCCTCGACCTCGACTACGCCGAGGATTCGGAGGCCGAGACGGACATGAACGTCGTCATGAACAATGGCGGCGGCTTCGTGGAGGTTCAGGGGACCGCGGAAGGTCACGCCTTCCGACGCCACGAGCTCGATGCGCTGCTCGACCTCGCGGCCGGCGGACTCGCGCAGCTCTTCGCCATCCAGGCACAGGCGCTGTTCGCGCACTGAGCCCCCGATGGAGGTCGTCCTCGCGAGCGCCAACCCGGGGAAGCTGCGCGAGCTCACCGCGCTCTTGGCGCCGCTCGGCTGGCGGCTGCGCGCGCAGAGCGAGCTCGGCGTGGAGCCGGCCGAGGAGAGCGGGGAGACCTTCGCGGCGAATGCCCTCATCAAGGCGCGACATGCGGCCTCCCGTGCGGGACTCGCGGCGCTCGCGGATGACTCGGGCATCGAGGTGGATGCCCTCGGCGGGCGTCCCGGGGTGCGCTCCGCGCGCTACGCGCGCGAGGGGGCGAGCGACCGCGAGAACCTCGAGAAGCTGCTGCGCGAGCTCGACGGCGTGCCGGCCGCGCGGCGCTCGGCGCGCTACCGCTGCGCGATCGCCTACGTGGAGCGCCACGACGATCCGCATCCGGTCATCGCTCAGGGATGCTGGGAGGGCCGGATCGCAGCCGTGGCGCGCGGGAGCGGCGGCTTCGGGTACGATCCCATCTTCCTGCCGAGCGGACTCGGCTGCACCGCCGCCGAGCTTGCGCCGGCGGAGAAGGATCGCGTGAGCCATCGTGCGCAAGCGCTCGCCGCGCTCCTCGCACGGATGCGCGGTGCGCCCGGGAATTAGGAACCGCAGATTCCGGATGGGACTGATCACTCCGCCGCTCGCCTTGTACGTGCACTTCCCCTGGTGTGTGCGCAAGTGTCCGTACTGCGACTTCAACTCCTATACGCTGCGCGAGGAGCTGCCCGAAGCGCGCTACGTCGAGGCGCTGTGCGCGGAGATGCGCTCGCTCGCGCCGCAGGTGGCCGGCAGGCCCCTGGTGAGCGTATTTCTCGGCGGCGGCACGCCGAGCCTCTTCTCGCCCGATGCGATCGGTCGAGTGCTCGAGCGTGCGCGGAGCACCTTCGGGTTCGAGGGGGTCATCGAGATCACCCTCGAGGCGAACCCCGGAGCGGTCGAGCGCGGGCGCTTCGCCGAGTACCGCGCCGCCGGCGTCAATCGCGTTTCCCTCGGTGCGCAGAGCTTCGATGCGCGCCGACTGGAGGCGCTCGGTCGCATCCATTCACCCGAGGAAACACGGCGCGCGGCGGCCGAGCTGCACGCTGCCGGCATCGCCAACTTCAATCTCGACCTGATGTACGCGCTGCCGCACCAGGACGTGCCGGGCGCGCTCGCGGATGTGGCCGCAGCGCTGGCGCTCGCGCCGGCGCACCTCTCTCACTATCAGCTCACCATCGAGAGCGGCACGGTGTTCGCGGGCCTGCCGCCGCCGCTGCCCGAGGAGGACGTCGCCGCCGACATGCTGGCCGCGTGCGAGGCAAAGCTCGCCGAGAGCGGCTTCGCGCGCTACGAAACCTCCGCGTATGCCGCGCCCGGGCGCCAGTGCGGCCACAACCTCAACTACTGGCGCTTCGGCGACTACTTGGGCGTCGGCGCCGGCGCGCACGGCAAGCTCACCGAGACCGCGCGGGGCCGCATCGTGCGCACCGCGCAGGTCCGCGAGCCGCGCCGCTATCTCGCGAGCGGTGCCGCCGCGCCGGGCATGCCGGTCGCGCCCGAGGACCTGCCGTTCGAGTTCATGCTGAACGCGCTGCGACTCTCGGCCGGGTTCGAGTCAACGCTGTTTGAAGCGCGCACCGGGCTCGGCTGGGACGTGGTCGCGCCGGTGATGGAGAGCCTCGAGGCCGCCGCGCTCGTCACGCGCAGCGCGAGCGGCTGGCAGCCGAGCCCGCTCGGCGCCCGATTCCTCAACGATTTGCTCGTGCGGTTCCTGCCCGATGCGCCTGCCACCGCGCGCGTGGGGCTGTCAAGAGAGCCCCACGCGGCCGTCCGCGGTGGCCTTTATTCACAGCCCCGGACGGGGTCAGAGGTAAATGAGTGAATTACGCGCAATATCGCCCATGGCGCACGATGAGACACTCGCATCACATTGAAAAAAAAGGGCGAAAAGGCCTGGTTAAAATTTGACCAAGGTAACAAAAATGCAATCCGGTGCGGATTTCGTGTGCTGCGGGCGGACCGCATCCACAGAGTTATCCACAGGTTCTGTGGATAATGGATAGCGCTGCGGAGGGCCGCAATGCGCCATCGAGCGCCCGCCGTCCGCTCCGCTCGCCGCAGGGTGCTTTGGCGCTTGAGCTCCGAGCCGTTCGCCGCTACACTCCCGCGCCCCGCGTGCGCCACGCACGTGCTCAGCCGCCCAGTGCCACGACCATGAAAGACGCGATCCACCCCGAGTACAAAGACATCAACGTCGTCTGCAGCTGCGGGAACACGTTCACGACGCGCTCGACGCTGGGCCACGATCTCAATGTCGAGGTCTGCTCGAGCTGCCACCCGTTCTTCACGGGCAAGCAGAAGATCGTCGATACCGCCGGACGCGTCGACAAGTTCCGCAAGAAATACGCCGGCACGCGCGCCGCGCGCTGACCTCGCGGCGGGCTCCTCACGCTGCACTCGAGCGCGCGCGCAGCGCGTGACGCGCGGCTGCGTCGCGGGCGCTTGCTTCCGCGCGCGGACCGTGTAAGTCTCGGTATCGTTCGCGCAACATCGGGTGTGCAGCGAGCCTTCGCGGAAAGCGCAAGACCCATGACCCAGAGCAAGTTCGAGCTTGGCGACGGCGCCACCGGCACGAAATCCGAGCTGCCGGTGCGGGCGGGCACCATCGGGCCGAGCGTGATCGACGTGGCGTCGATCTACAAGGACTTCGAGGTCTTCACGTTCGACCCCGGCTTCGGCGTCACCGCCGCCTGCGAAAGCAAGATTACCTATATCGACGGCGATGCCGGCGTGCTGCTCTACCGGGGCTATCCGGTCGAGCAGCTGGCCGAGAAGAGCACCTTCATGGAGGTGTGCTACCTGGTGCTGCACGGGGAGCTCCCCACCCGGCGCCAGCTGGAGGAGTTCACCGGCAGCATCCGTCATCACACGATGATCAACGAGACGCTGCTGCGCTTCTTCAACGGCTTCCACCACAACGCGCATCCGATGGCGATGAGCTCGGCCGTGGTCGCCTCGCTCTCGGCGTTCTATCACGACTCGATGGACATCTATAACCCGCGCCACCGGGAGATCTTCGCCCACCGGATCGTCGCCAAGATGCCGACGATCGCGGCGGCTGCGCACAAGCACTCTCTCGGGCAGCCGTTCATCTACCCGCGCAACGATCTCGACTACTGCAGCAACATGCTGCACATGTTCTTCGCCGTGCCGTGCGAGCCGTATCAGGTGGATCCGGTGGCGGCGCAGGCGCTCGACCTGCTTTTCGTCCTGCACGCCGATCACGAGCAGAATGCGAGCACCTCGACCGTGCGGCTCGCGGGCAGCACCGGCGCCAACCCCTACGCGGCGATCTCGGCGGGCGTCTCGGCGCTCTGGGGTCCCGCGCACGGCGGTGCGAACGAGGCGGTCCTCGCCATGCTCGAGCAGATCGGGACGGTCGAGAACATCCCGAAATTCCTCGCGCTCGCGAAGGACAAGTCGAGCCATTTTCGCCTCATGGGCTTCGGGCACCGCGTCTACAAGAACTTCGATCCACGCGCGAAGATCATCCGCGAGATGTGCCACAAGGTGCTCGCCAAGCTCGGGCGCGCCGACAATCCGCTGTTCGAGCTTGCGCTGCGCCTGGAGGAGATCGCGCTCAAGGACGAGTACTTCGTCTCGCGCAAGCTCTATCCGAACGTCGATTTCTACTCCGGAATCATCTACAGCGCGATCGGTATCCCGCGCTCGATGTTCACGGTGATGTTCGCGATCGCCCGCACCGTGGGCTGGGTCGCGCACTGGCAGGAGATGATCTCCGACCCTCACATGCGCATCGGCCGCCCGCGCCAGCTCTACACGGGCGCCACGCGGCGCGATTATCTCGACATCGGCAAGCGCAGCTGAAGAGCCGCGCCGCCGCGCGCGGGCTCAGTGCTCGAGCAGCGCCTCGAGCTCATCCACGTCCGCCCGGCGCATCGGCCGGCCGTCGACCGGGCTCACCGGGGCCTGGCGGATCCCATCGGTCGGGAACACCGTCGCGGCGACCGCCTGATCGTCGATGAGGAATCGCACCCCGGGGCACTCGAGCACGCGATCGGCGTTCATCTTCACCCGCCGCGCCGTGATCTCGTGCCGGATCCCCTGATCCATCAAGCTGAACGCGACCGATTCCGGGTTGTCGGCGAAGAGGTGCAGCTCGACGTCCGAATGCTCCGTCGCCGTGCCGGCGAGCACCGGTCCGACGAGCCGCGGCTCGAAGTCCTTGAGCGTGCGCATCGCCTGCAGCGCCGCGCGGCGCTGGGCGTCGAGCGAGGCTGCGTGGGAGTCGCCGCCGAAGAGCCGCTGGTACTCGGCGAGGGCGGCCTCGATCTCGGTGTTCTTCGGCAGCACCGCGCCGTCGGTGACGCCGAAGCGCTCGGCGGCCTTGCGCTTGGCGACGAGGAAGTCGCGCACGCCGTGCTCGGCCATCACGCGCGCAGCCTCCTGCGCGAGGGCGCGGCGGAAGTTCTCCGCCCTGATCGGGTGACGTTTCGGCATACGGAGCGATCTTAACTTCTAGAACAGCGAATCGGCCGCCGCGTTCTGGTTCTGTCCCGGCTGCGTGGCAGAGGCGGGCGAGGTCGCCGCCGTCGGCAGATGGTTGACCATGAACGTCTCCAGGATCGCGTCCGGGTTCTCCGCGCTCGCGAGCAACCCCGTCGCGCGCGAGATGCGGAGCGTGACCAGACCGTTCGGCATCGGGCGCTCGATCTCCGGGACACCCTGCAGCGCCGCCCGCATGAACTCGATCCAGATCGGCAGCGCCGTGCGGGCTCCCTCCTCGGTCTCACCGAGCGAGCGCTCCTGGTCGTAGCCCACCCACACGGTCGTGACGAGCCGCGGGGTGAAGCCGTTGAACCATGCATCGCGCGACTGATTGGTGGTGCCGGTCTTGCCGGCGAGGTCGCTCCGGTGCAGTACGAGCGCGCGCTGGCCCGTGCCGCGCTTGATCACGTCCGCCATCATGCTCGTCATCAGATAATCGTTCTGCGGGCTGATGACGCGCGGGGCCAGGCGATCGCGCGGCAGGAAGCCAACGCCCCCGCGCAGCGCATCGGCGGCGCTCAGGAAGTTAGCTCCCGAGGGCTGCGACGGGGCGGCGGCGGACGCACCGGCCGTGGCCGCAGCGGGTGAGCCGAGCGGCGGGCTGCTCGGCGCCGGTGCGCTCAAGCTCGCAAGATCCGCCGGATGCTCGCACACCTCGCAGGCGATGAGGGGCCGCGCCTGAAAGACGACCGCGCCCGAGGGTCCGACGATGCGATCGATGAAATAGCTCTGCACGCGGAAGCCGCCGTTCGCGAAGGTCGCGTAGGCGGTCGCGAGCTCGAGCGGGGTCACCTGCAGCGTTCCGAGCGCGAGCGTGAGATTGTCCGGCATCGTCGAGCGGTCGAAGCCGAACCGCGAGGTGTAGTCCATGGCGTACTGCGTGCCCATGCGCTTGAGGAGTCGAATCGAGACCAGGTTGCGCGACCACACGAGCGCCTCCCGCAGGCGCATCGGGCCGCGGAAGTCGTGGTGGGAGTTCTCCGGGCGCCAGATGGTCTCCATCCCATCGCCCTGCATGACGATCGGCTCATCGAGCAGTACCGAGGCGGGCGTGAAGCCGTCCTCGAGCGCCGCCGAGTAGAGGAACGGCTTGAAACCCGAGCCCGGTTGGCGCTGCGCCTGCACCGCGCGGTTGTACTTGTTCGCGAAATAGTCGAAGCCGCCGACGAGCGCCGCGACGGCGCCGTCCTGCGGGTCGAGGGAGACGAGCGCCGCCTGCACCTCGGGAACCTGGGCGAGCTGCGCGGGATGCTGGCCGTCGGCGACGACGTAGATCACGTCCCCGCGCGCGAGCACATCGGCGGCGCTCTTCGGCTCCGGTCCCGGCTCCTCGCCGGTGCTGCGTGCCTTGCGCGCCCAGGAGAGCCCGTCCCAGTCGATCGTCTGCATGCCCATCGCGCGCACATAGACCTGCGCGGAGCGATCACCGACCGCGACGACCGCGGCGGGCGTGAGGAATCCCACCGCCGGATACTCCTCGAGCGCATCCTCGAGCTGCCCGGCATCATCCCCGCGGCCCACATCGGTGTGGCCGACGGGACCGCGATAGCCGTAGCGGCGGTCGTACTCGATGAG
Organism: Steroidobacteraceae bacterium; assembly: GCA_035523875.1. Classification (GTDB taxonomy): domain Bacteria; phylum Pseudomonadota; class Gammaproteobacteria; order Steroidobacterales; family Steroidobacteraceae; genus JASHUC01. The sequence continues at coordinate 7,861 of DATKPY010000004.1, read as the reverse complement.
CCCGATCCGCACGGCGCGATTCGCCGCGATCTGCAGCCGCCCGTCGATCGTGGTGTACACCTTGTACCCGGCCGTCTCGGCACGCGGCCCGAAACGCCGCCGCACCTCGAGCCGCGCCATCTCGGCGATGTACTGCGCTTCCACGTCGTACTGCGGGCCGTGCGGACCCGCGTCGATCGGCTCGGCATTCGCAGCCGCCGCGGTCGCGGCATCGATGAAGCCGAGCTCGCGCATGCGCCGCAGCACGTACGTCCTGCGCACCTTCGCGTACTGCGGGTTGGCGATCGGGTTGTAACGCGAAGGGGCCTGCGGGAGGCCCGCGAGGGTCGCGGTCTCGGCGACGCTGAGCTCACCCAATGACTTGCCGAAGAACGTCTGCGCGGCGGCGGCGACGCCGTAGGCGCGCTCGCCGAAGAAGATATCGTTCAAATAGAGCCCGAAGATCTGCTCCTTGGTGAACTCGTGCTCCATGCGATAAGTGAGGAAGGCCTCCTCGATCTTGCGTCGCCAGGTCTTATCGAGCGTGAGGAACATGTTGCGCGCGGCCTGCTGGGTGATCGTGCTGCCGCCCTGCAGCCGCTCGCCCGAGACGAGGTCGACCGCGACCGCGCGCAGCAAGCCCAGGTAGTCGATGCCGTGATGCTGAAAGAAGCGATCGTCCTCGGCGGCGAGGAACGCTTGTTTGACCCTGAGCGGAATTTGATCGTAGTCGACCGGGATGCGCCGCTCCTCGCCGATCTGCGCGATGAGCGCGCCGCTGCGCGTGTAGACGCGCAGCGGCACCTGGAAGTCGATGTTGCGCATCGCCTGTACCGAGGGGAGCGACGGCTCGACGAACACGTAGCAGCACGCGATGCCGAACGCACCGAGAAGCGCGATGAGCGTGAGGCCGCCGGCGGCGAGCCCGAGTGTCCGGATGTGTTTGCGTTTCACAGCTGCCTCGTCATTGAGCCTGGCCGCATTCGCTGCCCCGCGGAGCCTCGTGCACTTGCCGAGCTCACGCTTTCAATCAACTGCCGCGCCCGTCGGCTGCGTGCAGTGCATATGTTGCGGCGCAAGCGGCACCGAAATGTGAGAACTGTTTTACAGAACCTTCCACAAGTGCGCTCGGTCGTCTTGCTTCGCTTTCGGCCGCTATGCATAGTAGCCGCCGACTGCAAGGGCAAACTCACCGAAAGGTGGGGACGCAAAGCCTCCGGTCTACGGGCGTGAGTGCCTAGGACAGCGGGGTTGCCGGCGCGAACGTTAAACCATCTCCCCGCCAACAGCCACGGCGGGCAGCACGGGTAGGCGCCGTACTTCTCTCCTGCCTCGGCTTGCACGCGCCGCAGCGCGCTTTGCCTCTCCAAGCATGCTTGGACCGAGCGCTTAATAGTTCGTTGACACCAGAGGCCGTGCTGTCGCGCCCGCCGCGACGCGCCCGCCTCGCAGTGTGCGCCATCTCTCGTCTGCAACAGCGGAGCGGGAGCGCGCCGGCCGTTGCGGCCACGTTTCGTGAGGCTTCTCACGCTCGACTTAACTTCTCGCTGCTATACAGGGGCCCGGAATTTTACAGGGGGCGAGCGCGGTACTGCGCAAGCTACTGAGAAGGAAGAAAAAATGTACCTCTTCCAGCGAACTTACCGTCCCCTGGTCGGACTTGACATAACCACCTCGTCGGTGAAGCTCATCGAGCTTGCGATGTCGGGCGGACAGTACCGGGTGGAGGCCTACGCGGCCGAGCCCACCCCGCAGAACGCGATCAACGAGAAGGCCATCGTTGATGCCGACGCGGTCGGGGAGGCCATTCGCCGCGCGGTCAAGCGCTCCGGCGCGCGCGCCCGCGATGTCGCGATCGCCATCAGCGGCGATGCGGCGATCACCAAGGTGATTCAAATGCCGCGCTCCTTGCGCACGAGCGAGCTCGAGGCGCAGGTCGAGATGCAGGCCGATCAGTACATCCCCTTCCCGATGGACGAGGTGAGCTACGACTTCGAGGTGCTCGGCGTCTCGGAGAAGGACCCGGACACGAACGACGTGCTGCTCGTCGCAACGCGCACCGAGAACGTCGATCAGCGCCAGGCGGCGGTGAACGCGGCGGGGCTCACGCCGAAAATCGTCGACGTCGAGGCCTTCGCGCTCGAGAACGCCTGCAAGCTGATGACGCACCAGATGCCCGACGGCGGCATCGATCGGGCGATCGCGGTGGTCGACTTCGGCGCGAGCAGCACCACGTTCAGCGTTCTGAAGAACCTCAAGGTCGTCTACACGCGCGACTTCGCCTTCGGCGGTCAGCAGCTCACCGAGGAGATCATGCGCACCTACGGCCTGTCGATGGAGGAGGCCGGGCGCGCGAAGAAGGAAGGTGGCCTGCCGGGCAACTATCAGTCCGAAGTGCTCGATCCCTTCATCGACGACATGACGCAGCAGGTGAGCCGCTCGCTGCAGTTCTATCTGGCATCGGGCTCGGGCCGCGAGCAGCCGGAGAAGATCCTGGTCTGCGGGGGCTGCGCGAACATCTCCGGCGTGGCCGAGGTGATCGCAAGCCGCGTCGGCATCGCCGCCGAGAAGGGCGATCCGCTCGGACAGATGAAGCTGTCCTCGCGCGCGAAGGCGCAGGCCGTGCAGCGCGACGCGACGGCCTTGCTCACCGCCTGCGGCTTGGCCCTGCGGAGCTTCGACTAATGCCGCGCATTAACCTACTTCCCTGGCGCGAGGCCCAACGGCGCGAGCGCAAGCTCCATTTCGCGGTTGCGCTCGGCGCCGCCGCGCTCGCCTCGGTCGCCGTGAGCTTCATCGCCTACCTGATGCTCGACTCCGAGATCAGCGCGCAGGTTCATCGCAATACCATCCTGCGCAACGAGATCAAGGTGCTCGACAAGGAGATCGAGGAGATCAACGGGCTCGAAGCCGACAAGCAGCGCTTCATCGAGCGCATGGAGATCATCGAGAAGCTCCAGCGCTCGCGGCCCGAGATCGTGCACCTCTTCGATGAGATCGTGCGCACGCTTCCCGACGGGGTCTATCTCACGCACGTGAAGCAGACCGACCGGCATCTGCGCTTCGAGGGCATCGCGCAGTCGAGCACGCGGGTCTCGGCGTTCATGCGCAACATCGACGCCTCGCAGTGGCTCAAGAATCCGGCGCTCGAGGTCATCGAGACGAAGAGGGGCGAAACCGAAGGCTCCTCGTTCGTGCTCGACGCCGAGCAGGTCAATCACGTCGAGTCCGACACGGACGACACCCCCCCACCGGGCCGCGGCCCGCTGCGGCGCGTCGCGCGCGCGGGAGACGCGCCATGAACGTCCTCGAGGAGCTGCGCTCGCTCGATCTGCGCGACCCCGGTCGCTGGCCGCTCGTGGTGCGCGCGGGCGCGGTGGCCCTCCTCTTCGTCGTGCTCACCGGTTTCCTCACTTACATGTTCGCGTGGCAGACGACCAAGCCCGAGCTCGACCAAGCCCAGGGCGAGGAGCAGAAGCTGCGCGGCGAGTTCAGGGAAAAGCACGCCAAGGCGGTAAACCTGCTGGTCTACAAGCAGCAGCTGAAGGACATCGAGCGCTCCTTCGGCGCGCTCTTGCGGCAGCTCCCGGGCAAGACCGAGGTGCCGAACCTGTTGGTCGACATCTCTCAGACCGGCCTAGCCGCAGGACTTCAGGAGCGGCTGTTCGAGCCGGGCGCGGAAGTGAAGAAGGACTTCTATGCGGAGCTGCCCATCAGGATCCGCTTGACCGGAAGCTATCACCAGTTCGGACAGTTCGTGAGCGGCATCGCGGCGCTGCCGCGGATCGTCACGCTCCACGACATCGAGATCAAGCCGGAGAAACCGGACTCCTACGATCTGCTCACGCTCGACCTGACGGCGAAGACCTATCGCTATCTCGATGAGCAGGAGCTCGCGGCTGCCGATGCGGACAAGCGCAAGGGCACCAAGGTCCGCAGGCCGGGCCACTGAACGGAGCTAGACGGATGCACGTCGGGGCGGTCTTCACATGAGTATGTCGGTTCGGCTCGGCGCAACGCTCCTTGCGTGCCTGCAGCTCGCGCTCCTCGCGGCCTGCTCGAGCGCGGACGACGATTTGCAGCGCTTCATCGATCAAACCAAGCGCGAGGGCGGCGGCCGGGTGGAGCCCCTGCCGGAGGTCAAGCCCTACCAGACCTACACCTACGCGGCCTCGAGCCTGCGCTCCCCGTTCGTGCCCAATGGGCCGAGCGGCGGCAATTCCTACCTGCGGCCGGATCCGAAGCGCAATCGTGAGTTCCTCGAGCAGTACTCGCTCGACACGCTGCGGATGGTCGGCACGCTCAAGTTGGGCGGGGACAGCTACGGACTCATCGAGACCAAGGACGGACTGGTCCACCGCGTCGTCATCGGCAACTACGTGGGCCAGAACGACGGGCGGATCACCAGCATCACGCCGGCGAAGATTCTCGTGCGCGAGATCGTTCCCGACGGCACGGGCGGCTACGTCGAGCGCCCCGCGGCACTTGTACTGAACAACTAGCGGATCGGCACCAGGGAGTCTTGAATCCATGAAACGCCATAGCCCGTCGACCCGGCCTGCGAGCCTTCTCGCATCAGCTGTCGCCGCGCTCTCGCTCGGGATCCTCGCCGCGCCGGTTCGCGCAGCACCTTCGAACGCACTGCAGTCGATAGCCGTGCAGCCGCTCGGCGGGCAGCAGCTCGAGCTGCGAATGCATCTGACGGGTCCCGCGCCCCAGCCGCTCGCCTTCACGATCGACAACCCGGCGCGGATCTCGATCGATCTGCCCGACACCACCCTCGCGCTTCCCTCGCGCCGCATCGACGTGCACGCAAACGGGCTCGATGCGATTCTCGCCGCCGAGACGAAGGACCGCAGCCGCATCGTGCTCGACCTGGAGAAGATGCTGCCCTATACCACGCGCGTCGAGGGGAACGACGTGATCGTCACGCTCGGGACAGCCTCCCCCGCCGCCGCGGCGCAAGCCGCGCCCGCCGGTCCCGGCATGCGCTTCACGAGCAATGAGGAGCCCGCGGGCGTGCGCGCCATCCGCGGCATCGACTTTCGCCGCAGCGCCGATGGCGCCGGGCGCGTGGTCGTGAAGCTCACCGATCCGCACACCCCGATCAATCTGCGCCAGATCGGCAGTCAGATCGTGGTCGATTTCAGCGGCACCGAGGTGCCGGACACGCTGCTGCGCCGTTATGACTCGAGTGACTTCGGTACTCCCGTGAGTGGATTCAACGTGACCCACTCGGGCGACAACACCGAGATCGTGATCGACGCGACGGGCAATTACGATCAGCTCGCCTACCAGTCCGACAACGAGTACGTGGTCGAGGTGCAGCCGCAGCGCAAGGCCGAAGCGGCGCAGGAGGAGAAGCGCCACTACACCGGTGAGCGCTTGACGCTCAATTTCCAGGACATCGAGACCCGTGCGGTACTGCAGCTCCTGGCCGATGCGAGTGGCCAGAACATCGTCGTCAGTGACTCGGTGCGCGGCAGCGTGACGCTGCGCCTGCAGAACGTTCCCTGGGACCAGGCACTCGACATCGTCCTCAAGACCAAGGGCCTCGGCATGCGCCGCGATGGCAACGTCATCATCGTCGCGCCGGCCGATGAGCTCGCAGCGCGCGAGAAGGCCGATCTCGCCGCCAACAAGGAAGTGCAGGAGCTCGAGCCGGTGCGCTCGGAGTTCCTCCAGGTGAACTACGCCAAGGCGGCGGATCTCGCGCTCCTCATCAAGAACAGGACGAGCTCGCTCCTGTCCCCGCGCGGTGCCGTATCCGTCGACGGGCGCACCAACACGCTCCTCATCCAGGACACCGCGGACCGCATCGCCGACATCCGCCGCATGGTCGCGGCGCTCGACATCCCGGTGCGCCAGGTGCTCATCGAGGCGCGCGTGGTCATTGTGAATGACGACTTCAAGCGCGAGCTGGGAACGGTCCTCGGCTTCACGGGCGTCGCGCACAACGGCGCGAACGGCATCCTCACAACGACCGGCAACGCGGTCGGTACGGATACCATCGTGTCCTCTGCGATCAACAATCTCGCGACCACCGGCAACCCGTACCCGGTGTCGATTCCGACGGGCGCGAGCGCGCTCAATCGCTACAACGTGAACTTGCCGACGCCGGATGCCGGCGGCTCCATCTCCTTCGGCGTGCTCGGCGCCGACTACCTGGTCGACCTCGAGCTCTCCGCCGCGCAGCTCGAGACCCGCGCGGACGTGGTATCCGCACCGCGCGTGGTGACGGCCAACCAGAAGAAGGCTGTCATCCTGCAGGGAACGGAGATTCCGTATCAGCAGTCCGCCTCGAGCGGGGCGACGACGGTGAGCTTCGAGCAGGCGGTGCTGTCGCTCACCGTGACACCGCAGATCACCCCGGACAATCGCATCATTCTGGATCTCGACGTGAAGGACGACACGGTGGGCACCGTCATCGTCCAGTCGGGCGGCGTCAACGTGCCCTCGATCAACACTCAGGAAGTCACCAACCAGGTGGTCGTAAACGACGGTCAGACCGTGGTCCTCGGAGGCATCCTCGAGACCACGCACCGGATCGATGAGACCAAGGTGCCATTCCTCGGCGACATTCCGATCCTCGGGAATCTGTTCAAGCAGACCATCAACACGAACGACAAGGACGAGCTCCTGATCTTCGTGACACCGAAGATCGTGCGCGAAGGCGTGACGGTTTATTAGCCGGGGCGGAGACGCGAACCGGCACAGGGAACTGAATCTCAAGGTGGGTCATGCGTAAAGCTCTATCGATTCTGGTGCTCTCGGCGGCCGTGCTGGCGCTCGCCGCCTGCGGAGGCAGCGGCGATCCGTTCGAGGGCTCGGGCAGCTCGAGCAGCAGCGGCTCGAGCGGCAGCAGCTCCAGCAGCGCAGCGGCGACCGTCGCCGCGCTGACACTTGAGACGAGCTCCCCCTCCATCGCGAACGACGGTTCCCAGACGGCGACGATCACCGCGCTCGCCACGAACGCCAGCAACGTCCTCGTCGAGGGCGTTGCCGTCACGTTCTCCGCTTCCTCCGGCGGCATCGCCGTCACGCAGGGCACGACCAGCGCGACCGGCGCGGCGACCGCCACACTCAGCCCGGCCGGCGACGCGACCCTGCGGACGATCACGGTGACCGCGACGGCGGGCGGCAAGACCGCGACCGTGCAGGTGGCCGTCATCGCCGCGACGAGCGGCACCTCGTACCAGATGGGCAACGGCAGCGGCAACACCTTCACCGCGGGTGCGATCGCCGTCGGCTCGGCCAACCTGTCCGCGGGCGCCTCGACGGGTCTGCAGGTGTCGATCGTGACGCAGAACGGCACGCTCTACACGGGTACCCCCGTGACGATCACCTTCAATTCGCCGTGCGTCGCTTCGGGCACGGCGACCATCACGGCGACCGCGGGAGGCGGAACCACGCCCGGGCAGGTCACGACCACCTCGGGCATCGCCTCCGCGACCTACACCGCCCAAGGGTGCGACGGTGCCGATGACATCTCGGCCACCGCGACCATCGGCTCGCAGAGCCTCTCCGCAACCGGCACGGTCACGGTCGCGCAGGCTTCGGTCGGCTCGATCCAGTTCGTCTCCGCGACGCCCACGTCCATCGGATTGAAGGGAACCGGTCTCAATGAGACGTCCACGGTCATCTTCAAGGTGCTCGACTCGACCGGCGGGCCCGTCAACGGTGCGACCGTCAACTTCAGTCTCGATACGACCGTGGGCGGCCTGTCGCTCGCGCCCGCGAGCGGCGTCACCGCCGCTGACGGCACCGTGCAGACCGTCGTGAGCTCGGGCACCGCGCACACGACCGTCCGGGTCACGGCAAACATCACCTCGCCGGCCCTCAGCACGCAATCGAGCCAGCTCACGGTCACGACCGGCCTGCC
>DATKPY010000003.1:0-126245 GCA_035523875.1 Steroidobacteraceae bacterium | reverse complement strand
CTGCGCAACGACATCGAGTCGACGCTTACCGATGTCAGTCTCGCGGTCGAGGACTGGCCGGCGATGCGCGAGCGCGTGCGTTCCCTGATCGCGCAGCTCGAGCGCGACCCGCCTCCCCTGCCCCCCGAAGAGATCACGGAGGCGCGCCAGCTCCTCGGCTGGATGGAGGAGCGTCATTTCGTTTTCCTCGGTTACCGTCATTACCGGCTCGAGCGCGGCGCCAGCGAGGATCGCCTCCTGGCCGACGCGCGCAGCGGTCTCGGCATCCTGCGCACGCGCGGCGCGGGCGGCAAGGCAGCCGCAACCGTGCTGACGGGCGACATCCGGGCCCGCGCCCGCGACCGGGAGCTCCTGGTCCTGACCAAAGCCAACTCCGTCTCGACGGTGCATCGGGCCGAGTATCTGGACTACGCGGGCGTGAAGACTTTCGATGCCCGCGGCCGGGTCACCGGTGAGCACCGCTTCCTGGGTCTGTGGACCTCGACCGCCTATCACCGCAGCCCGCGCGACATCCCCGTGCTGCGGCGGAAAGTCGATCAGGTGATTCGGTATTTCGGCCTCGACCCCCATGGCCATGACGGCAAGGCCGTCCTCAACGTCCTGGAAACCTACCCGCGCGACGAGCTCTTCCAGGCGAGCGTGGAGGATCTGATCCGAATCGCGCGCGGCGTCGTCAACCTGTACGAGCGCCGCACCGTGCGTCTGCTGGCGCGGCGCGATCCCTATCACCGCTTCTATTCCTGCCTCGTGTACGTCCCGCGCGACCGCTACAACACGGAGGTCCGCCAGCGCATCGAGCAGATCGTGCTGGAAGGCTTCGCCGGGCGCTCGGTGGAGAGTCAGGTGCAGATCTCAGGCTCCAGCCACGCGCGCGTGCACGTGGTGGTGCGCACCGAGCCGCCTGGACCGCGCAAAGTCGACATCGGGGCCATCGAGCGGCGCATCGCCGAAGCGGCGCTGACCTGGACTGATCGCCTGCGGGAAGTGCTCGTGGCGCGCGGGGGCGAAGCCGCCGGCATCGCGCTCGCGATGCGCTACCGTCGGGTCTTTCCGCTTGCATACGAGGAGGACGTCGCGCCAGCCGACGCGCTGGTCGATATCGACGACCTCGAACAGCTGCGCGCGGCTCCAGACGCGCGGCGACTGAGCCTGCATCGTCCGCAGCAGCAGAAACCTGCACGGATGCATCTGAAGATCGTGCGGATCGGCGACCCGGTGCCCATCTCCGATTTGCTGCCGATCCTCGAGAACTTCGGCCTGCGGGTGATCGCCGAGCGGCCGTACGAGCTCGCCTGGCCCGAGGGAGGCACGGCCTGGATCCAGGACTTCGAGCTGGAGCACCGCGACGGGCTCGCGATCGATATCAGCCGCATCGAAGGGCGCTTCCGCGAAGCGCTCACGATGACCTGGAACGGGGATGCCGAGAACGACGGATTCAATCGTCTGCTGCTCGGTGCCGAGCTCACGGCGCGCGAGATAACGATCCTGCGCGCATATTGCCGCTACCTGCTGCAGACGGGCGTGCCCTTCAGTCAGGCCTACATGGAGCGCACGCTCGCCGCCAACCCGGCGATCGCAGCCGGCCTGGTGCGGCTCTTCGAATCCCGCCTCGATCCGGCGGCGCAGACCGTAACGAGCCGCCCCCGGCGCCCGCGCAAGGAGCGGCCGGACGGCAGCGGGAGCTCATCGGAGGACATCGCCGCGCAGATCCGCGCCAGCCTCGATTCGGTCACGAGCCTGGATGAGGACCGCATCCTGCGCGCGTATCTCGGGCTCGTGCAGGCGACGCTGCGAACCAACTTCTACCGCCGCGATCCCGACGGCGAGCCGCTGTCGTATCTGTCGCTCAAGCTCGATCCGGCCGCCATTCCCGAGCTGCCGCTGCCGCGCCCCAAGTTCGAGATCTTCGTCTACAGCCCGCGGGTCGAGGGCGTGCACCTGCGCATGGGCTACGTGGCGCGCGGCGGCATCCGCTGGTCCGACCGCCGCGAGGACTTCCGCACGGAGGTCCTCGGCCTGATGAAGGCGCAGAACGTGAAGAACACGCTCATCGTGCCTGTCGGCGCGAAGGGCGGGTTCGTCCCCAAGCGCCTGCCCACCGGCAGCCGCGATGAAGTGCAGGCCGAGGTGATCGCCTGTTACCGCATCTTCATCCGCGGCCTCCTTGACGTGACCGACAACATCGTCGGCAATCGCGTGATACCGCCGCCGCGGGTGGTGCGCCGCGACGGCGATGATGCCTATCTCGTGGTCGCCGCCGACAAGGGTACGGCGACTTTCTCCGACATCGCCAACTCGATCGCCGCCGAGTACGGCTTCTGGCTGGGCGATGCGTTCGCCTCGGGCGGCTCCGCCGGCTACGACCACAAGCGGCTCGCCATCACGGCGCGCGGCGGCTGGGAGTGCGTCAAGCGCCATTTCCGCGAGCTCGGCATCGACATCCAGAGGACGGATTTCACGGTCATCGGCGTCGGCGACATGTCGGGCGATGTCTTCGGCAACGGCATGCTGCTCTCGCGCAAGATCAAGCTGCGCGCGGCCTTCAATCATCAGCACATCTTTCTCGACCCGGCGCCCAATGCGGCGCTCTCCTTCGCCGAGCGCGCGCGGCTCGCGGCGCTGCCGCGCTCCTCGTGGGAGGATTACGACCGGCGCCGGATCTCGCGCGGCGGCGGTGTCTACCAGCGCTCGGCGAAGGCGATCGCGCTCGCATCGGAGGCGCAGAGCATGCTCGGCCTGCCGTCGACCTCGGCCGCACCGCACGAGATCGTGCGCGCGATCCTGCGCATGCCGGTCGATCTTCTGTGGAACGGCGGCATCGGCACGTACGTCAAGGCGGCCGGCGAATCGAATCTCGAGATCGGCGACCGCGCGAATGACGCCGTCCGCGTGAACGGGAGCGAGCTCGGCGCCAAGGTCGTGGGCGAGGGTGGTAACCTCGGACTGTCCCAGCGCGGCCGCATCGAGTACGCGCTGCGCGGCGGCCGGCTCAATACGGATTTCATCGACAACTCCGCGGGCGTCAACACCTCCGACGTCGAGGTGAATTTCAAGATCCTGCTGAACCCGCTGGTCGAGTCCGGGAAGCTGCGCGAATCCGAGCGCAGGCGGCTGCTCGGCGCGATGACCGACGATGTGGCCGAACTCGTTCTGCGCAACAACTACCTGCAGAGCCAGGCGTTGAGCACGCTCGAGCTGCACTCGGCTGAGCGCCTGCCCGAGTACCAGCACCTCATCCGGCTGCTCGAGCGCTCGGGGGATCTGGCGCGCGCGCTCGAGTTCCTGCCCGACGACGAGCAGCTTACCGAGCGCTCCAAGCGCCGACTGGGTCTCACGCGCCCGGAGCTGAGCGTGGTGCTCTCCTACAGCAAGATCTGGCTGAGCCATCACCTGCTCGCCTCCGACGTGCCGGAGGACCCGTACCTCTCGAACGAGCTCGAGCGCTACTTTCCCGCGGTGCTGCGGCGCCGCTTCGCGCCCGCCATCCGCCGTCACCGGCTGCGTCGCGAGATCATCGTCACCGCCACGGCGAACAGTCTCGTCAATCGCATGGGCCCGGCCTTCGTGCTGCGCGCGGAGGAGGACACCGGCGCCGCGCCCGCGAAAATCGCGCGCGCGTACACCGCGGCGCGCGAAATCGTCGAGATGCGCAAGCTCTGGGCGGAGATCGAGACGCTCGACAATCGCGTACCGGCGACCACGCAATACGCCATGATGTACGAGACCAGCCGCCTGCTGCGGCTCATGACGTACTGGCTCCTCGCGCAGCGGCGCGGTGAGCTCAAGATCGACCAGGCCGTCGCCGAATTCCGCGGCGGCGTTCGCGAGCTGAAGGCCCACATCGCCTCGAGCCTCACGGGCGCCTCCCGCGAGCGCCATGAGGCCTTGCGACGGCGTCACGTGGAGTCCGGCGTGCCCGCCGAGCTCGCGGGGCGCATCGCGAGTCTCGATGCGCTCAACTCCGCGCTCGATCTCGTGGAGCTCGCCGCTCTGCGGCGCGCGCCGGTCGCCGACACCGCTCGGGTGTACTTCGAGTTGGGCGAGCGCGTCGGGCTCGATTGGCTGCGCGAGCAGGTCGAGCGGCTGCCGGTCGAGGGCGCATGGCAGGCCGTCGCACGCACGGAGCTGCGGCTCGGGGTGTACCTCGCACAGCGGCAGATCGCCGCACGCGCGCTCGCGGGGTGGCGAGCGGGTGCGGCCGGCGGGCGCGTCACCGCGTGGATGAGCGCCGCGGGCAAGGAGCTCGATCACTGGCAGCGCATGCTCTCGGAGATGCGCGCGGGCGGACCGGCGGACTTCGCGACGCTCTCGGTCGCTCTGGAAACGGTGCGCAAACTCGCCGCCTGAGGGACAATCTCGCTCATGAGCGGGAAACTGGTACTGGTGCGCCACGGTGAGAGCATCTGGAACGTGGAGAATCTCTTCACGGGCTGGACGGACGTGGATCTCTCGGATGCCGGCCGCAACGAGGCGCGCGCCGCCGGGCGCGAGCTCCTCTCCGCGGGCATCAACGCCGACGTTGCCTTCACCTCCGTGCTCAAGCGGGCGATCCGCACGCTGTGGATCATGCTCGACGAAATGGACCGCATGTGGATTCCCGTCGAGCGCTCCTGGCGTTTGAACGAGCGCCACTACGGCGCACTGCAGGGGCTCAACAAGGCGCAGACGGTCGAGCGCCATGGGGAGGCGCAGGTGAAGATCTGGCGCCGCAGCTACGATGTGCCGCCGCCGTCGCTGTCGCGGGAGGATGAGCGGCATCCGCGCTTCGATCCGCGCTACGCAGCGGTGGACCCTGCGGAGCTGCCGTGCTCCGAGTCTCTGAAGGACACGCTCGAGCGGGTGCTGCCCTGCTGGCGCGAGCGCATCTGCCCGGCGCTCGCCCAGGACCGCAACGTGCTCGTCGTAGCGCACGGCAACAGCTTGCGTGCGCTCGTCAAGATGCTCGATGGGTTGAGCGAGTCCCAAGTCGTCGAGCTCAACATTCCAACGGGTGCACCGCTCCTGTACGAGCTCGACACGGACTTGAAGCCGCGAGCGCGCCGCTACCTCGGAAATGCCGAGGCGATCGCGGCGGCGGCGGAGGCCGTGCGCCGGCAGACCGAGCGTCGCTGAGCCTCGCTCAGCCCTTACGCGGCACTGCCGTGGCTCTGCGGCACGATCGCGGCGGCCCAGCCGTCGTAGCGCCCGCCGTTCGCTTGCGCGAGCTCGGAGAAGCGCTGGCTCAGCTCCTTCATATCGGGCACCGAGAGCCGCAGGGGCTTCGATGCGTGCAGGCTGAAGCGCTGGTCGGCGCTTTCGGGTAGCGGGCGTGCATCGACGCTGAAGCCCTCGGACTCGAGCGCCCGGCGCACCCCCTCGCAGGCCGACTCGCTCGGCAGGCCGAAGAAGAAGTCGACCTGGTGGGGCTTAAAGGGATCGGAGCCGCGCGCGCGCAGCTGCGCGATCTGCCGCGCATCCCAGTCATCCCCCGCGCTTGCGCGGATCCTGCGCAGCTTGAAGACGACGCGCGCGATGAGAGCGAGCGCCGCGACGACGAACACGATCACGAGCCAGCGCATATCACCCCCACGCGAGCGGTCCGGCCGCCACGCGCCAGGTCCCGCTCCTCACTCGTCCGGAGCGATCGTCACCTTCAGTCCCGCGAGCGCATCGCCGAACTCGATCTGGCAGGAAAGGCGCGAGTTGCGCTCGTGGTGCGCGAGCTCCGCCAAGAGCTCGCGCTCGTCCGACATGGCCGCAGGGAGCCGCTCGATCCACTCGGGATCCACGTAGACGTGGCAGGTCGCGCACGAGCACATCCCGCCGCAGATCGCGGCCACGCCGTAGTCGAGCTCGCGCAGCGTCTCCATGACTTTGAGACCCGACTTCGCCTCGACCTCGTGCTCTCTCCCATCCCGATCGACGACTCGCAGCAACGGCATGCACTCGCTCCGCACCCAGGGTAAAAGCGGCTAGTCTGCCGGTCTCCCGCTGCAAGCGCCAGCGCGAGCTTGCGCGTCAGGCTCCCGGCGCGGCGAGCGGCCCGAAGACCTTGAGGATGAACACCGCCTTGTCGAGCTCTGCGAAGCTCGTGCGCATCTCGCGCTCGAGCGCGCCGAAGACGTCCTCGTATTTGCCGACGATCTGCGTGCTCAGGCTGCTCGTGACGACCTTGAGCCGCGCATCGCCCTGCAGCCGCCCGAGAAACGCCTTGATCGGCGGAATGAAGCTCTCGGCGAGCGGATAGAGGCTGATTTCCACTGCGATGTCCATACAATACACCTTCTGCCGGCCCGGTCAGTATAGGGTTAGAATCGGGCGGCGCCGCGGCTCATGAACGTACTGCGATGACGCGCAAGATCGAGATCCACCAGGTCGACGCCTTCACCACGCGGCCTTTCACCGGCAATCCGGCCGGAGTCGTGCTCAACGCCGACGGTCTCGAGGATGCCGAGATGCTCGCCATCGCGCGCGAGCTCAACAACGCCGACACCGCATTCATGCTGGCGCCCGACGGCCCGGATCACGACGTGCGCGCACGCTTCTTCACCCCGCGCACCGAGGTCGGCTTCGTCGGTCACGCGACGGTCGCCGCGCATTACGTGCTCTCGCGCGAGCGCGGCACCGAAGGGCGCCGGCGGCAGCGATCGCGCGCCGGCGTCGTGGAGATCGAGATTCGCGGCGCGGGCGCGGAGCGGCGCATCGCCGTGCGCCAGCGCTGCCCACCGCTCGGCCGCGAGCTCAACGAGCGTGAGCGGCTCGCCGTGCTCGACTCGCTCGCGCTCGCCTCGGACGATCTGGATTCGCGCTGCCCGCTGCGCATCGTGGGCGCCGGCGGCACGCGCCTGATGGTGGGCGTGCGCGGCTACGAGCAGCTGAAGCAGCTGAAGCCGGACCTGGCGCGCCTGACGACGCTCTCCGCGCAGATCGGCGCGGCCGGGTACTTCGTCTTCACGCTCGCGCCGCAGGCTTCCGACTGCCTCACCGAGTCGCGCATGTTCTGCCCGGCGCTCGGAATCCCGGAGGACCCGGTGAGCGGCAACGCCCACGGGCTGTTGGGCGCTTATCTCGATCACTATCGGCTGCTCGCCCGCCAAGGCGAGCGCGCCGCATTCTGCGGACTGCAGGGCCATCACGTGAGCCGGCCCGGGCGCGTCGATGTGGAGCTCGAGTTCCGCGACGGCGCGCTCGACGGAGTCTGGATCATCGGCCAGGCCGTGACGATCTTTCAGACGCAGATCACGCTGTAGAGGGCTGTTCGAGCTCGGCGGCGCGGCGCCGGGCGCTCATGAGGAGCCAGATCGCCGGTAATGCGATGCACGCGGCGGCGAGGAACGGTGCGCTCGGACCTCCGGCCTGGTAGATGTACCCGGATGCGAACGGCCCGATGACGCGCGCGAGGCTCGTGCTCGACTGGTAGGTGCCCATCACGGCCCCGCGGTCGGCGGCTTTCGACTGCTTCGAGGCGAGCGCCGAGGCGCTCGGCGTGAAGGCGCCCAAGCCGAGCCCCGCGAGCGCGAGCCCCGCGCCCACGAGCGGCACGCTGCGCCCCGCGAGGCCGACGAGTGCGAGGCCGAGCGCGTAGACCGCCGCGCCGAGCGAGCCCAACCGCGTCTCGCCCAAGCGCGGCGCGAGCGCGCGCACGAAGCCGCCCTGCATGAGCACGCTCAGGAGCGCCACGCCAAAGAGCGCGAGCCCGACGGTGCGCGGCCCGGCGCCGAAGCGCGCGAAGGCCCAGATCACGAAGATCGATTCGAGAATCCCCTGCGCCGTGGTGACGAGAAGCGCCGCACCGGCGATCGCGCGCAGCGCCCCGCGCTCGCGCAGCAGCGTGAGCGGGCGCGGGCCGCGCTCGCGCTTCGCTTGCCGCTCCGCGAGCGAGCGGCTCTCGGGAAGCTTCACCTTCACGAGCAGCATCGCGAGCAGGCTCAAGCCCACCGAAACGAGCGCCGGACGGACGAAGTTCGCGGTCGCGGCATTGTTGCCGGCGAGCGCGCCGCCGACCGGGATGCCGCACATGAACCCGACGCCGATCGCAGCGCCGATGAGGCCCATCGATTTGGCGCGCTCCTCGGGCGCACTCACATCCGATGCATAGGCGAAGGCCGCCGCCAGATTGCCGGCCATGAAGCCCGCGAGCATGCGCGAGGCGAGAAGGAGTGCGATGTTGTGGGCGAACGCGAGAATCACGTACGACGCACAGGCACCGGCGAGGCTCGAGATGAGGATCGGGCGCCGGCCGAAGCGATCGCTCAAGCGTCCCCAGAGCGGCGCCGCGAGCAGCTGACAGAGCGAGTAGCTGCCGAGGATTGCCGTGATGAGCTCGGGCGAGGCGCCGAAGCGCTCTCCCATATACGGCACGAGCGGGATGAGGACACCGAAGCCGAGCACATCGACCATCGACACGAAGAAGAGAATCCTGAGCGGAGTGCGCATCGGTGACCTCACGCAATGTTTGCGACGCGCCGCCGTGCGCGTAGCGGACCGCAGTAGCGGCTGCGGCCCGCGCACAGTTCCAGCTCGTGGGTGACGCCACCCGGCCATTCGTGGCGCCGGTGCGTCGCGATGACCAGTGCGACGCCCTGCGCGATCTGCCGCGCGAGCCGCAGCGCGAGCGCGTGGCGCGTCGGCGTGTCGATGCCCGTGAAGGGCTCATCGAGCAGCACCAGCGCGGGCTCACTCACCCACGCGCGCGCGAACAGCACGCGCCGCAGCTGTCCGTAGGAGAGCTCGCTCAAGGCGCGCGCGCCGAGCCCCTCGAGCCCGAAGGCGGCAAGGGCGCGGCGCGCGGCGCGGCGCGCGGGGAGATCCGGCGCCGCCGCGAGACCGATGCTCGCGTGGCGGCCCGAGAGCACCGCCTCGGTCACGGTGAAATCTCCGGGCTGCGGCTCACCCGCACGTGCGCCCCGGCGCGGCCGCGCAAGGAGACTCGGCGTCGCGAGGAAGGCCGCCTGCAGGTGAGGAGCGACGAGCCCGACGGTTCTCTTGAACTCATCGAGCGGCACGCCGCGCGCGATGCCGGCCCGCTCGATGCTGCCGCCGCTCGCCACGGTGTGGTCGCCGAATATCGTCCTCAAGAGCGTGGTCTTGCCCGAGCCGTTCGGGCCGTGGACCACCCAGCACTGCCCGGAGCGAATCTCGAGCGAGAGATCCTCGAGCACGCGGTGACCGTCGATGAACACCGATGCATCGGTGAGTCGCACGAGCGGCAGCCTGCGCGGGTGCGCCGCGGCCACGCCGCGCGCCGCCTGCGGCGCATGCGCGCTCGGGCGCAGCGCGCGCGCAGTGCCCGCGAGCCAGCGCGCGAGCGGTGCGCGCTCGAGCGCGCCGCGATAGGCGATCCGCCCGCGCGCGAGCACGAGCGCATGCGTGGCGCTTTCCGGCACGTCCTCCGCACGGTGCGTCGCGAGCACCCATGGCAGACGCGTACGTCGGGTGCGTGCGAGCCAGCCGAGCGCTGCGGCATGGTTTGCCTCGTCGAGTCCGTTCAAGAGCTCATCGAGCAGCAGCAGCCGCGGCCGCGCGGCGAGCGCGCGCGCGAGCAACACCAGGCGCCGCTCCCCGTATGAGAGGGCGAGGAACCTGCGCTCGCGAAGATGGGAGAGCCGGAAGCTCGCGAGGAGCGATTCGATCGCCGCGAGGTCGTCGCGTCCGAGCGGATCGAGCGGGATGTCCGTGCGGTGGATGCCGGTTCCCACGACCGCGGCGACGCTAAAGTCCCAGCCGTAGCGCTCGTATTTGTCCTGACGCTCCGCGCCCACGTAGGCGATCTCCTCCTTGACCTCGCGCGCGCTCAGCGCGAGCGTGCCGCGCGAGCGATAGCGACGGAGCGTCCCAGGCGCGGGCGTCGGCCACACGCTTGCCGCGAGGAGCTTGAGCAGCTGGGTCTTGCCGGATCCGTTCGGTCCGACCAGCACCCAGCGCTGTCCGGGCGATACGGTCCAATCGATACCTTCCAGAACGGTGCGCCCGCCCCGCTCGAGGCGAACGCGCCGCAACGTCACCTCGAGGTATGACGGCACGATCGCAGCGTGCGCTCGGGCGAATGCATCATGCGCGAATTATCACCCTTCGAGCGACGCTGCGCTAACGCGCCGCGTGCGCACTGTGCGGACAGCGTAGAGCAGGATGGCGACAGCGGCCATCGCGCCCAAGCCGATGAGCTCGAGGCGCTGCGCCGTCGCGAAGATGAGTCCCAGGCTGAGCACGCACGCCGCGAGCGGCACGGTCGGCCCCCCCGGAATGCGGAACGGAACGCCGGCCTCGCGAACGTCGCGCCGCCGCAGCGCCCACACGCCGATCGCGGAGAGCGCGTAGAGGACGAAGGCGGCCAGATTCGACAGCACCGCGAGCTCGCGGAACGTGCCCGAGAGCGCGAGGCAGGCGAGCGCGAGCGCGTAGACGACCACGGCCACGTGCGGCACGTGAAAGCGCGGATCGACGGCGGCGAGCACACGCGGCAGGAATCCGTCGCGCGCGAACGCAAAGAGCGAGCGCGGCACGGCGAGCATGTTGCCGCTCAGATAGCCGAGCATCGACACGCTCGCCCCGACGATCATCAGCAGCCGTCCGCCGTGGCCGGCGAACTCACCGGCGGCGTCGGCGAGCGGCGTCGCGCCCGTGCGCCCGAGCGCGCTGCCCTCGATGCCGAGCGCGACCCATTGGATCGCAAGGTAGAGCAGCGTCGCGGCGCCGAGGGCCAGGAACGACGCACGAGGTACCGTGCGCGCGGGTGCGCGCACCTCGCCGCTCGGCGTGAGCGCCGATTCAATCCCCGAGAACGCAAAGATCACGATACCGGCCGTGCCGAGCACGTCCTTGAGCGGCGGCGTCGTGCGCCAGGCAAGATTCTGCGGATGGATGAACGCCGCACCCGCGACCACGAACAGCACGAGCGGCACGAGCTTCGCCACGGTGAGAACCTCGACCGCCTGCGCGCTGCGGCGCACGCCGCGTAGATTGATCGCCGCAAGCCCCACGACGACCGCGACGATCAGCGTCCCGCGCAGCCACGCGGCGCCGAGCGGGCTCGCCGCACCCACCGAATCCACGAACAGCACGACCACTGCGGCGCCCGCCGACAGGCCGGTCGCGAACAGCATCACCCCCGCGATGAATCCCACGAACGGGCCGAGCGCAACCTCCACGTAGGCGTACGGTCCGCCGGTGAGCGACACGCGACTTCCGGCCTCGGCGAAGCACAGCACGACGCATCCCATCACGAGTGCGCAGGCGACATAGGCAAGCGGTGCGGCGCCGCCGAGCTCCGCGACGGCTACGGCCGGCAGCGCGAAGATGCCGCTACCCACGGTATAGTTGAAGATCGTGGCCGCAAGCTCGCGCACACCGAGGGCTCGCTCGAGCCGCGCCTCCGGATCGGGCGCGTGGGTGGCGTCGGACTTCGGCGCGGCCGCAGGCATGAGGGCATTGTAGGGGACCGCAGCGCCTCAAGCGCGCCCCGCGGCGGCGCGTGTTAACAGGCTTAACGCGCGCGTTAACGTAAGCGAACGCTCGCCGCAACGGTAACTTACGTGACAGCCCGGGTCGCACCCCGCGACCGTGCACGAGGCTCAGGCAGTGGGGCCTCATCACGTGCAGAGCGGACCCGGGACAGCATTTCGCAGCACTCCGCAGTCGCAGCGCCTGCGTACGTCGGCCGCATCGCGCTCGGCGCGGCTGCTTCGTGTCTGCCACGCGGCGCGGACTCCGAGCGCCCGCTCCACCGCGGGCCCGACGGACGGAGAGCTCGTCACGCTCGCGCTCAACGGCGGGCAGCGGGCGTTCGCGCGCCTCATGGAGCGCCACGGCAAGCACCTGCGCCGCCTGCTTGCCCCGCGGCTGCGCAATCCCAATGACCTCCACGACATCGTGCAGGACACTCACCTCGCGATCTGGCGCGCGCTCGGGCACTACGATGCGCGGCGACCCTTCGAGGCGTGGCTCACGACGATCGCGCTCAACAAATACCGCGATTGGCTGCGCCATCGCCGTGCCCACGCGGGCCTGCTCGAGCGGCTCGAGCGGGAGCTCGTGGCGCAGCCGGGCACGCTCGATCCCCACGGCATCGAGCGCTCGCTCATCGACTGCGAGCGCGTGCAGGCGCTTGCGCAGGCGCTCGAGCGGTTGCCCGCGAAGATGCGCGATCCGCTGCTGCTCACGGCGCTCGGGGAGCTTCCGCAAGAGCGTGTCGCGCGGCGCCTCGGAGTCACCCGCAAGGCGGTCGAATTGCGGATACGTCGCGGGCGGCAGCGTCTCGAGGCGGCGCTGCGCGAGCCCGTCGACCTGCGCTAAAGGTGAAGACGGCTCACGAACCAGAACGCGCCGACGCCGC
The DNA here is from genome assembly GCA_035523875.1 of Steroidobacteraceae bacterium. Taxonomy (GTDB): domain Bacteria; phylum Pseudomonadota; class Gammaproteobacteria; order Steroidobacterales; family Steroidobacteraceae; genus JASHUC01. The sequence goes on along the minus strand of DATKPY010000003.1, from coordinate 113,935 downwards.
CGAGACAGGCCGCCGCGAGCCCGGCCCACACGGGCCCGCGCGGCACGAGTGCACCGCGGCGCAATGCGGCGAACCCACCGGCGGCGAGTGCGACCAGCGCCGCCTGCGTGCCGAGCGCGCCCACATCGTAGCCGGCGGCGAAGAACACCTGAGCGCGGGGCGCGAGACCGACCGGCGCAATGAGCGCGGGGAGCACGAAGCCGTCGACGAAGCCGAGCACTGCCGCGAGGAGGAGCCAGGCGCTGCCGTGCGCCGGCCGGGCGGCGCAAAGCCCGATGAGTGCCGCGGAGAAGAGCGCCGTGCCGGCGAGCAGCAGCGCCGTGCGGGGTGCGTGCAGCGCGAGCGCGACGGCCGCAAGCATCGCGAGCAGTACGGGCCAGCCGAGCACGATGCGGCGCGAGCCGCCCGGCGCGCAGAGCGCAACGAGCGCCGCGATGAGCACGATGAGCGCGGCGACGAACGCTTCGAGCAGCGGCATCTGCGGTGCGAGCAGGCCCGCTCGTTGCACGAGGAGCGCGAGACCATAGCCGCTCGCGAGTGCGATCCCCAAGCCCGCGAGGTCGCGGCGGCGGCGCACGAGCAGCAGCGCGCCGAGCAGAAAGCAGAGCCGATCGGGACTGTCGAGCACGTGCGCAGCGCCAAGGCGCGCGTAGCGTGCGACTCCCACCGGCTCGAGGCGACTCGGCTGTGCGATCCGCAACCGTTCGTGCCCCGCGGTGAACAACTCATCGATGAACCGTCCGCCGATCTCGACGCGCGCGAAATCGACGTGCGTGGGCACGCGGTCGAAGACCGCCCGCTCGTCGAGCTCGACCGCGCCCGCGAGCGGCTCGGGGCAGCGAAAGACGATCTCGAAGCCGTAGAGACCGGTACCGACCTCGAGCGGATCGACCTTGCCGAGGTCATAGCCCTGATCAGCCGCCGGGCAGGGTCGACCCGCCGCCGTGACGGCCGTGTGTGCGAGCACGTAGTCGCCGAGCTCGCGCACGGTGAGCACCGGGACATCGACGCCGGTCAGACGCTGGGCGGCGGCGACGGCCAGCCGGTAACGCAGGACGACGCTCTGTCCGGAGAAGATCCAGGTGGAGTAGCTCACGCTCGGGCCGGCGGCGAGCGCCGGTCCCGCTGCCGCGCCGAGGAAGCAGGCCAATGAGAAGAGCGCAGCGCGCAGCGCCCCTCTCATTCGGACTGTCCCGGCGCGAGCAGGATTCGCGCCTGCGAGCGCAGGATGCGCAGATTCTCGGCACGCGCGCGTGCGCTCTCGGCGGCCCGGTAGTCGGAGTACACGGTGTTGCGCACCGAGTCGAAGTCCGCCGGCCGCGGCGGCCGGCGCCGGTCCATCACCAGAACGTGGACGCCGTCGGCCATCGCGACCGGATCGGAGACCTCCCCGTCACCGAGGGTCGTGGCGACCTGGTACAGCTTCGCGCCGAGATGCAGCTTCGCGGCGAACTCGAGCTGCTCGGTGTTGTCGACCCTGCCGGAGTCGACGAATCCGTAGTGCTCCATCACGTAGTCGATCGGTGCCCCGGAGCGCAGCTGATAGACTGCCTCGGCCGCGTCGACCTCGGCCTGAGCGAGCGTCTGATCGGCATCCGCGTAACCGCCGAAATGCAGCAGCAGATCGTGCACTGTCATCGTGCCGCCCAAGGTGTACCGGGCGCGATGCGCATCGTAGAACGCTCGCAGCTGCGCGTCGGTCGGCTCGAGCGCAAGGAGCGGCGCCTCGACCTGCGCGTTCACGGCGGACGCCATGGTCTCGCGCACCTCGGTGGTCGTCTCCGGCAGATCGAGCACGAGCGCCCGCTGCACGAGCAGCTCCTGATCGATCATCTCGCGCAGCACGCGGCGGCGCTCCTGCGGGCTCGTATCGGCAAAGTCCGCGCCCGTCTCGCTCTGCGTCTGCGCGATGAAGTCGCTCATCAGCACGCCCTTCTGATCGACGAGGGCCACGTAGCCGGGCGGCACGCTCGTGAGCGGCCGCGCCACGGGTCGGAACAGGCTCGCCCCCGCGGCGGCGAGTCCGAGCACGACGCCGCACGCCGGCAGCACCGTGGTGGCGAGTCGCGGATGCGCGAGCGTTCGCACGAGACGCGCGCCGAAGCGGGGCCGTGTAGCCTGGATCGATTCGCTCTGCGCCATCGTCATGCTCCGGCGGATTGCTCAGCCCGCCGCGGCCTGCGAGCCGCGGCGCGCCGGATGGGAGAGGACGTGAATGTAGACGGCGAGTGCACGGATCTGCTCGAGGCTCAACGTCCCGAGCCATGCCGGCATGATCCGATGGCGCCCGTAGTAGATGCTGCGGTAGAGCGAGTCCGGGTCCCCGCCGCTATCCCAGACGTTCACGGTGAGATCGGGCGCGCCGTAATCGGAGTCGCCGCGCGCATCCGATGCGTGACAGTCGAAGCAGTCGCCCTTGCCGTAGAAGACGACACGACCGTCCTCGGCGGCCTCCGCCTGATGCGGCCGGGCGTTGAGCTTCAACAGATACTGCACGACGTCACGGATCTGCTCATCGCTCAGCATGCCGCGCGCGCCGAATGCCGGCATGTCGGTGACGTTGTGCGACTTGCTCTGGCCCGAACGGACGCCGAACAGGATGGTGCGCTCGATGTCATAAACACTCCCATCGCCGTAGAGCCAGACCGAGTCGCGGAGATCGGGTGCACCGAGTGCCACGGTGCCGCGCATATCCGCGCCGTGGCACACGGCGCAGTGCTGCGCGAAGAGCGGTCGCGCCTCGGTGAATGCAAAGCGCACGAGCGTGGGGTGCTCGACCACCTCCCCGGGCGGGGTTGCGAGCAGGCGCCGGGCGAGCCGTTCGCGCTCCCCGTGAGCGCGGGCCGCGGCAACGGCGCCCGCGGCGAGCGCTACGATCAGCGCCGCCGCGACCCATTGCCAACGCAGCATCCTAGATGTCAGCATCGCTCGAGCGCAGAGACATGAGCCCCCCCGATTCCGTTCCCGCCTCCTCCCAAGAGCCTGTCCTGCCGCGGGCCGCGCGACTCGTCCGTCAGCTGAGCCTGCTCTACGGCGCGATGACGCTCGGCTTCGCCGTGCTGCTCGCTGCGGCGCTGCTGCCGGTGCACGTGCTCGGGCCGTTGGGCCCGCTCGCGCGTGAGGCGCTCGCGGGCGGCCTCGCAGGCCGCGTGCTCGGAGCGCTCCTCACCGCCCTCACCCCCCTCCTCGGCACGCTCGCGCTCACCGCGGCGCGCTTCGGCTTCTCCGCCCACGGCACCGCACCGTCGGCCGGTGCCGCTGCGCGGCTCAGGACCGACCCGGGCTTCGCCGCCCGCCAGGGCCAGGCGCTCATTGCTCCTGCCGGCGCGTTTCTCGTCTGGCTCGCCATCCGCACACTGTGGCCGCGTGCGCCCGTTGCGGCGCAACCGACCGCCGCGAACCTCGCCGCGGCGCTCGTGCTCGCGCTCGCATTCGTCTCGCTCGTGGCCGAGCGCGTCATGAACGCGTTTCCGCCGGCGCTGCTGCCGGAGGCGCCGACCGTGCGCCGGCAGCTGCTGCTCGCGACGCTGCTGCTCGCCGCCGCCGCCGCGATCGAGCTCGGGCGCGCGGCCGGGCTCGCCTGGCTGCGCTGGCCCGGCTACCTGCTTGCGGTCATCCCCGGACTCCTCGTGACGGAGCTCGCGCTGCGCGCGCTCGGCCGGCTGTTCCTGCCGGCGCCAGAGGCGGGCGACGCTCGCGCGGTCACCGAGAGCATCCTCGCCGCGGCGCTCACCGGCGGGCCGCGCGCGCCGGCGATCCTGCTGCGCACGCATCTCGGCCTCGACTTCGCGCGCAGCTGGGCGCTCGCGTTTCTCTCCGCCGCAATCCTTCCGGCGCTCTGCGCGACGGCGCTGTTCTGCTGGGCGCTCACCGGGCTCAAGCTGATCGATCTCGAGCACCGCGGCGTCTACGAGCGCTTCGGTGCGCCGGTTGCCGTGCTCGGCCCCGGCCTGCATCTGCTGCTGCCCTGGCCGCTCGGGCGATTGCGGACGGTCGAGTATGGAGCGATCCACTCCGTGGCAATCGGCGTCGACCAGTCCGAGCCGCAGGCCCCCGAGCGCATCGGGGCGGAGGCGACGCCGCCCGTCTCGCTCAATCGGCTGTGGGAAAGCGCGCATCCCGACCAGGCCCATTACCTCGTGCCGAGCGCCGGCACGGCCGAGCAGAGCTTCCAGAGTGTGAGCACGGAAATATACGTATTGTATCGTGTCGGTCTCACCGACAGCGCCGCCTTGCAATCGGTCTATACGGTCGCGCAGCCCGCATCCCTCATCCGCGACGTCGCGAGCCGTCTGGTGCTGCGCTACTTCAATTCGCGCACGCTCGATGCAGTGCTCGGCGCACGGCGCCAGAGCGTCGGGGCGACGCTCCGTGCCGAGCTTGCCGCCGACCCCGCCATCCATCGCTCGGGAATGGACATCGTCTCGGTGCTGATCGAGGAGATTCATCCTCCGGCAGGCGCGGCGGCGGCCTACCATGCGGTTCAGGCCGCCGAGATCAACGCCAATGCAAGCATCGCGAATGAGCTCGGCCGCGCGCGGCGCACTGCCGGAGTCGCCCGTGAGGAGGCCCATCAGTTGACTGCCGCGGCGGATGCGCAGGCTGCCGAGACGGTGGACGCGGCGGCGGCGGCGGCGTATCGCTTCGATGCCGATCGGCGCGCGTATGCCGCGGACAAGGACCCGTTCCTAATCGAGCACACCTTCGACAGGCTCGTGGCGGCGCTCGCCCATTCGCGCCTGACGCTGATCGATCATCGCCTGGCGGGCGGGCAGCCGCCGATTCTCGATCTGCGCACGCCGGCAGCGAGCGTGAACCCGCGAACGGACACGAGCGGCGCCGGCACCGGATATCCCGTCCCTCCCGGCAGCACGGAGCCGCCGATCCTCCCCGAGGTCGATGCGCCGGATTGAGGCGCCTCACCCCACTTCCCGAGCCTACCCGGAGACACCATGTTCATCGAGTCCACACCAGAGGGTTCGGCGCAGGCGGACCAGCGCGCTGCGCTCGCGCTGCGGATCGGCGTCGCAGCGCTGATCCTGCTCGCCGCGATCGCCGCCGCGTGCATCGTCATGGTGCCGGCGGGAGAAGCGGGCGTCATCACGCGCTTCGGCAACCCCATCCGCGTCGTCACTCAGCCCGGACTCGCATGGAAGCTGCCGGCGCCGATCGAGGGCAGCATTCCGATCGACTTGCGATTGCGCACGACCTCCACCGGCCTTCAGGACGTGGGCACGCGCGACGGACTGCGCGTGCTGGTGCAGGCCTACGTCGCGTGGCAGGTACCGGACGATCCGCGGCGCGTGCGTCAGTTCCTGCGCTCGGTGCGCAACCAGCCCGACGAGGCGGCGCGGCAGCTGCGCAGCTTCGTCAATGCCGCCCTGCACATCACCTCCAGCAACTTCGCGCTCGGCGATCTCGTCAACATCGACCCGGCAAAGGTACGGCTGGATGCCTTCGAGGAGCAGGTGCAGGCGCAAATCGCCCCGCGCATGCTGCAGGTGTACGGCATCGACGTGCGTCAGGTCGGGATCGAGCGCATGACCTTGCCGGATGAGACGCTCGCGGCCACCGTCGCACGCATGCGCGCGGAGCGCGAGACGGTCGCAGCCGAGCGCACCGCCGAGGGACTGCGCCAGGCCGCGGCGATCCGCGCCGATGCCGATCGTGATGCGCGCGAAGTCGTGGCGACGGCGCGCGAGCAAGCCGCGCACACCGAGGCGGATGCCGAGCAGGCGGCCGCGCGGATCTACGCCAAGGCATACCGCAGCGATCCCGGGCTCTATACGACGCTGCGCTCGCTCGATGCGTTGAGCGAGATGGTCGGCCGCAATACCAGCGTCGTGCTGCGCACGGACGCGGCGCCGTTCCGCGTGCTCGTCGACGGTCCGGTGGGCGCGGCACTGCCGCGCTCCGCTCCGCGCGACACCGCGAAGGCGAACCCGTGAGCGCGACGCTCGAGCCCCCGCCGCGGGCCCCCGCACCGTCCGCGCCCGCCGGACCGCCGCCCCTGCCCGCGCCCGGCCCCATCGCCCAGTCGGTCGCGATCGGCTTCCGCGCCGTCTACGGAGCCGCTGTGCTCGCGCTGCTCATCTGGCTCATGACCAACGTGCGCGAGATCGCCTCCGACAGTCAGGCGGTGGTGCTGCGGTTCGGGCGCATCGTGCGCACGCAGGAGGCGGGACTGCTCATCGCCTGGCCGCGCCCGATCGAGCGCATCGAGCTCCTCCCGGGGCCCGATCGGCAGCTGAGCCAGAATGTGTCGACGCTCCCGTCGTGGAGCGACAAGGCGCGCGCACTGGTCGGCCCCTTCGAGCCCACGGAGGGCATACCGCAGAACGCTTCGGCCTTTCTCACCGGGGATGGCAACGTCGTGCTGCTCGACGCGACGCTCATCTACCGAATCAGCGACCCGATCGCCTACGCACTGTCGCGCGCTCACGTCGCCGCGGCGCTCGATCGGCTGTTCCGCGCGACGACCGTGCACGTGACCGCCGGGCGCAATCTCAACGATTTCCTCGTCGTGCAGTCGGGCGGCGGCGTGCCGAGCGATGCACGCGCCTTGATCGCGCTGCGCGGCGAAGTGCGCAGCTCCCTGCTCGATTCCATGAACGCGCGCCTGAGCGCGCTCGCCGCCGATGGGGCGCCGCTCGGGGTGCGCATCGAGCGCATCGACACGACGGCGTGGCTGCCGCCCGAGGCGAAGTCGGCGTTCGACGCGGTGCTGCTCGCCACCCAGGCGGCCGACCGCGGTGTCGCCGTGGCTCGCACCGACGCCGAGCGGCGGCGTCAGGAGGCCGACCGCGAGCGTGAAGAGCTCCTGAGCGCCGCACAGGCAATCGCCACGGAGCGCATCAGCCGTGCCGAGGTTGCAGCGGCGCCGATCGTCGCGCTCGCGCGCGAGGAGACGCCGCAGACACGTCCGAGCCTGCTGCTGCGCGAATACCGCGCGCGCGTCGCGGTGATCATGAGTCGCGTCGGCTCGACCACACTGGTCGATCCGCGCACGGGAACACGTCTGGTCTTACCGGGGGCGACCAAATGAGCACCGTACCGGAGATGGGCGCGGGCGCCTGCGGCGGCGCCGAGGCGGCGGCACGTTTCGTCGGCGGCGAGACCGCGGGTGAGCCCGCGGCGCTTCTCGATCGCGCCGAGCGGCTGGTGCTCGGGCTGCGCCTCACGCTCGCGCTCGCCGCGCTGTGCGTGCTCGCGGTGGCCGCCGGGATGCGACTGCTCATCCCGTCGGCGGCGGGCGTCGCCGAGCTCGTCGCGGGCATCGCCGCGACCCTCGTCGCCGTACCGGTCTTCGTCGAGGCGTGGGCGAGCCTGCGCCATCCGAGCCTGCATGGAATCACCGACCGGTTGGTGGCGCTCGCGCTCATTGCGGCGTGGGCGACCGGGGACCTGATGACCGCGGCGCTCCTGCCGATCGTGATGACGATCGGCCACGTGCTCGAGGAGCGCAGCATGTTGGGGTCGCACGAGGCGGTGCGCGCGCTCACGCGCCTCACGGACGCCGACACGCGCCGCCTGCTGCCGGACGGAAGCACGGAGCGCGTGCCGAGCGGCGAGCTCGAGGTCGGCGATCTGATCGAGCTGCGCGCGGGCGAGCGCGTACCGGCCGACGGGATCGTGCGTCGCGGGCACTCGATGCTCGACATGGCCTCGCTCACGGGCGAATCCGTTCCGGTGGAGATCGGCGAGGGCCACCCCGTGCTCGCCGGAGCGATGAACATCGACGGGCTGCTGCAGGTGGAGCTCACCCGGGTCGGTGCCGAGAGCACCGTCGGCCGCATCATCGCGCTCATGCGCGAGGCGGAGAACGCAAAGCCGCCCGTGACGCGCCTGCTCGACCGCTACGCCGGACAGTACATGGCGCTGGTGCTGCTCGTCGCCTCCGGCACCTGGCTCCTCACCGGCAACGTCCCGGCGATGCTCGCAGTGCTCGTCGCCTCGTGTCCGTGCGCGCTGGTGCTCGCTGCGCCCGCCACCGCCGTTGCGGCGATCGCGGTCGCCGCGCGCCACGGCATTCTCATCAAGGGCTCGGCGTTCCTCGAGCATCTCTCCGATGTGTCCTCCGTCGTCTTCGACAAGACCGGCACACTCACCACCGGGGATCTGCACCTCGCGGAGGCGCGCGCCGTGTCGGGCGTGGATCCGCAGCTCCTCAAGCGGCTCGGCGCGAGCCTCGGAGCGGCGAGCAACCACCCACTGAGCCGCGCCGCCGCCGCGGCAGTGCCCGTCGCGGAGCGCCTGCCGCTCGAGGAGACGCGCGAGTTCGGCGGGTTCGGGGTGACGGGCCGCTACGAGGGCCGGCCCGCCGCGCTGGGGCGCTCCGATCTGTTCGGCCGGCTCGGCATCGAGGCGCCGCCAGCGCCGGCGCATAGCGGGCCGATCGCCGGGGTGAGCCTGGACGGACGCTTCCTCGGCTGGCTCCTGTTCTTCGATCAGCTGCGCGCGAGCGCCGCCCCCGCCGTTCAAGACCTGAAAGCGCTCGGCATCGAGCGGGTGGTGCTGCTCACCGGGGATCGCACCGCGGTCGCACGCCAGGTCGCTGCCGAGATCGGCATTCTCGATGTGCAGGCCGAGATGCTGCCCGAGCAAAAGATGGACTGCGTGATGCAGGAGATCGGCAAGGGCTACCGGCCGATGGTGGTAGGCGACGGTATCAACGATACCCTCGCGCTGCGCGCCGGGGCGGTGGGCGTCGCGATGGGGGCGCAGGGTGCAGGCGACGTGGCGCTCGCTTCGGCCGATCTCGCTTTGATGACGAACGACTTGCGCCGCCTCGGAACCTGCATCCGCTTGAGCCGCCGCTGCCGGCGCACGATCAACGTCAACGTCGCGATCGGCGTGGGTTTCACCTTCGGGCTCACGGTGCTTGCGGGCGCGGGCGTGCTCGGGATCGAGGCGCCGATCATCGCGGCGTTGCTGCACAATCTCAGCACCTTCATCGGACTCGGCAACGCCGGCCGTCTGCTGCTGTTCGACGAGACCCGCGGCGCGCACGCCCCTCTTCCCAGGGCTCAGTCGACGGGGCTTCTCACCTCGAGCTCCTCGTAGCCCTTGTAGCGGTAGATGATCACCGAGCCGGCCCAGGTGATCGCGAAGATGCCGATGATGAGGAATCCGAGACTGCTGAAGTTGCCATTGAGCCGTCCGATCCAGTTCCAGAACTCACCCGAGAGGTGCAGCTGGTCCTCGATGAGCCCGAGCGCCTCGATCCCGCCGATGAGCAGCGCGACGGCGACCGAGACCAGCGTGATCGTCATGTTGTAGAAGAGCTTGCGGATCGGCTTGACGAACGCCCAGTCGTAGGCGCCGAGCATCAGCACCCCGTCGGTCGTGTCGATCAACGACATGCCGGCCGCGAACAGGGCCGGGAACACCATGATGGCCCAGATGGACACGCCCTTCGCGGCCTGGGTCGCCGAGATCCCGAGGAGGGCCACCTCCGTCGCCGTGTCGAAGCCGAGTCCGAAGAGGAAGCCGAGCGGGATCATGTGCCAGCTGCTGCGCACCAGTCGGAACAGCGGCCGGAAGATCCGGGCCGCGAAGCCGCGGCGATTGAGCAGCAGGTCGAGGTCCTCCTCCGCGTAACGGCCGCCCTGGCGCACGTGCCGGAACGTGCGCCACACCGACAGGAAGATCGCGAGATTCATCGCCGCGATGAGCAGCAGGAACAGCGCCGAGACCGACGTGCTGATGACTCCGCCGATCTCGCGTGCCGCGGCGAGCCGCGGTGCGAGCGCCGTCGCGGCCGCGGCGATCCCGGCAGCGGCAAGGATCACCACGCTCGAGTGCCCCATCGCGAACCAGAAGCCCACCGCGACCGGGCGCTTGCCCTCCTGCATGAGCTTGCGCGTCACATTGTCGATCGCGGCAATGTGATCGGCATCGACGGCGTGCCGCAGACCGAATCCGTATGCGAGCAGAGCCGTCCCGAGGAGCAGCGGCTGGCGGTGAAAGACGATCAGGGCCCACAGCCACGCCGCGACGTTGAGCGCCGCGAGCAGCGCATAGATGCCGGCGATCGAGCGCCTGAGGCCGGCGCGCTCGCGCGAGAAGAGATATCCGATGATGGCGAACACGCGCGTCTTCCGTACCGTTCGCGAGTCGGCCATGCCGCCCGCACTCCACCCTTGATCAATACGCGCGAGGGTGCCGCCGTCCCTCGTCCCGCCCGGCGGGCGCAACCACGCTTCGGTCAGGCGAACCAGTACGCGCAGGCGCGCATCTCGATGCTCGAGCGCGGCGGCACGTCCGGCGGACAAGTGGGATCGTTGAAGGCGCTGTGCGGCACCTGGCTCGGCTCGCCCCGCGCGGAATCGTGAGTCTTGAAGACGATCACCTCATCGCGCGTCATCTCGGAGAAGAAAAGCCAGCGGTGATCCGGGTTGTAGCGCACCACGAGGCCCTCGAAGGACCATTCGGGCTGCCCGGTCACGTCGAACACCGCATCCGCAGGCACCAGATCCCGCGGCGCGACGCTGCGCGCGTCGCAGACGGCCAGTGGCACATCCTGCGGCGGCGGTGAGAAGACGCGCCACACGTTGTAATGAGCGAACCGTCGCAGTGCCCGCTCGGGCGTGCGCGGGCGCGAGCGCTCGGCGAACGCCGCCGCCGTCGCATCCGAGCAGTCGACGTGAACGAAGCGCGCCGGGCGGGAGTTGTCGTGCCGCCCGGAGTCGGCGGAGCGCTCGCCGAAGCGCAGCACGCCGCTGCCGTTCACGACCACCGCGTCGGCGCCGGAGAGCTCGAGCACGAGCCGCTCGATCTCGCGCGGATGCGCCGCCGCCACCTCGCGCGCGTCGCGAAAATCGGCGACCGCACTGCGATGGGCAACGAGCGCCAGACCCTCGCGCGCGAGCGCAGGGGGTACGCTGCGGCAGCGTGCATCCTCGATCGCGACCGTGCGCGCATCGAGCACCAGCACGTCCCGCGAGCTGTCATTGGCGTGATAGCGCGGCCGCTGCGACATCGCCGCGGCGTAGTTGATGCCGCCGGTGACGAAGCGCGGCTCGGCAACCCGGGCCGCGGGGGACGAGCGCGTTGACATGCCCGGAAAGCTATCGAGCCGCAAGTCCGGGTGTCAAGCGGATGGGGCGGGCGTGGGCCACGCTAGAATGAGCGGATTCGCGCCACGAGCCCCTGCGCAGTCATGTCGAGCGCCTTCGAGCCTCTGCCGACCTATTACATCCCGCACGGCGGTGGGCCGTGCTTTTTCATGGACTGGCCGTATCCGACGCCCAATCCGTGGACCGGGCTTGCCGGCTGGCTGAGCGGCCTCGCGGCCTCGATCGGCTCGGTGCCGCGCGCCGTGCTCGTGATCTCCGGCCACTGGGAGGAGGATCCGGTCGCACTCAACGTGCAGCCGCACCCGCCGCTCCTCTACGACTATTACGGCTTTCCCGCGCACACCTACCGTCTGCAATACCCGGCGCCCGGGGCGCCCGAGCTCGCCCGAGAAGTGGGCGAGCTGCTCGCCGCGCAGGGGATCGAGAGCCGCGAGGAGGCGAAGCGCGGTCTCGATCATGGGGTGTTCGTTCCGTTCAAGCTCATCTACCCCGACGCCGATGTGCCGATGCTGCAGATGAGCCTGCGGCGCGGTCTCGACCCCGAGGAGCATCTGCGGATCGGCGCCGCGCTCGCCCCGCTTCGCAGCCGCGGTGTGCTCATCGTCGGCAGCGGCATGAGCTTTCACAACCTCGGCATCGCCTCGCCCGAGAACACGCGCATTCCTGCCTCGGAGGCATTCGATGCGTGGCTGCGAGCGGCCGTGTGCGCGCCGCGCGCCAGCGAGCGCAGCGCGGCGCTTCTGCGCTGGGCGCGCGCGCCGGCCGCTCGCATCGCCCATCCGCGCGAGGAGCATCTGCTCCCGCTCATGGTGGCCGCCGGGGCGGCCGGGGAGGATCCGGGCGCGCTCGCGTTCAGTGGCCGGATGATGGGTTGGCAGATCTCGGGCTTTCGCTTCGGGCGGGGCTGAGCGTGCGCTCCGCCTCGTGCTCCCCGGGAGGCCCCGGGGGGCCCGTGCGCGCGTCTTGCGCGGGCCGCTGCTCCCATTCTGCGTTGATCTCGGCGCCGATCAGGATTGCGAAACTACCGAGATAGAACCACATGAGCAGCACCATCGCTCCCCCGAGGGTGCCGTAGATCTGCCCGTAGCTCGCGAAATTCGTCACGTACGACGCGAACACGACGCTTCCCAGGATCCACAGCGCCGAGGCGGCGACAGACCCCCACGTCACCCAGCGCCAGCGCGTCTTCGGCCTGCAGGGCCCGAAGTGATAGACCACGCCGAGCGCGAGCAAGGAGAAGGAGATGAGCAGGACCCAGCGCACGGCGAGCGCCACGTCCCTCGCAAGTGGCCCGAGCCGCACGCCCTCGAGCGCAAGCGGCACGGCGATCGTGAGTGCGACCATGAAGGCGAAGCCGAGGATTCCCCCGAGCGTGAGCACGAGCGCGAGCGCCGCGAGCCTCACGTACCCGCGCTGCTCGCGCGCGTGGTAGGCGATGTTCGCGGCGGTGGTGAGCGCGAGGACGCCCTGAATCGAGCTCCACAGCGTCACCGTCATGCTCACCACCGCACCGATCCCCAAGGCGGCGCGCGGCCGGCTGGCAATGTAGCGAAGTTGCTGCAGGATGAGCCGCGCCGCATCCCCGGGGAGCAGGGCCAAGAACGGCCGCAGCTCCCGCGACACCTGCTCGGGAGATGCGAACATCCCGTAGAGCGACAGCAGCACGATGAGGATGGGGAAGAGCGCGAACATCGCGTTGAACGCGAGACCCGCCGCGACCAGTGCCACGTTGTCGCGAGCGGCACGCGCAGCCACCCGGGCGAGCATGTCGCGCCATCGCGGGTGCGCGAATCCGCCGCGGCGCCGCGTGCGGCGCCGGCGGCTGCGGAGCATCTTGTCCTCGGTCGCGGGCGTGGTCGCACCCTTAAGCATTCCCGTCGCGGGCAAGAGTAGCGCAGGTGGCCGCGCGAGCGGATGCGGCGGCTGCGCGTGGGTCCGCGGTGCGCGTTAGACTTGCGCGCGTGTCGCACTCGATCGATCTGCGCCGCGAGATCGAGCAGTTGCCGCTCGGGGGGGCGCATCGGCTCATCGTCGGGGTGCTCGCGCTCGCGACGCTGTTCGATGGCTACGACGTGTTCGTGCCCGCCTACGTCATTCCCCAAGCGATGCGCAGCTGGCGGCTCGTGCCGAGCGAGGCCGGACTGCTCGTCTCCTCGGGGCTGATCGGGTTCATGGCAGGCTCGCTCGTCAACGGTGCGCTCGCCGATCGCATCGGGCGCAAGCCGGTGCTGGTGGGCGCGCTCGCGGTCGCGGCGCTCGGCAACGCCGCGAACGCGCTGTGGGCCGACTCATTCGGTCGCTTTCTCGCCGCGCGCCTGATCACCGGCATCGGACTCGGCATGATCCTTCCGCTTGCCGTCACGCTCGTGAACGAGATCTCCCCGCGCGCGCGAACGAACTCGCTCGTCGGATGGATGATGTCCGGTTGGTCGATTGGTGGGGTGGCGGCAGCGCTCGCCGGTCTCGCGCTCGCCCCGTCGCATGGCTGGACGGCGCTCTTCGGTGTGGGCGCGCTCGCGGCCCCGGTCGCGGCGCTCGCCGCCGTCCTGCTGCCGGAGTCGCCGCGCTTCCTCGCGATCCGCGGCCGGCAGCGCGAGCTGCGCGCGGTCATGGCGCGACTGTGCGCGGGCCGTGCCGAGCGCTACCGCGAGGCCGAATTCTCCTCCGGCGAGGACGCGGCGCATCGCGGGTCCTTCGCATTGCTGCTCGCCCCGGCGGTTCGCAGGGGCACGCTCATCGTGTGGACGTGCTCGGGCCTGTCGCTCTTTGCGATCTTCGGCCTCTCGAGCTGGACGCCGCAAATCATGCTCGAGCGCGGCGCTCACATCGGCACGAGCTTCGCGTACGGAGCGCTGCTGCAGTCTGCGGCGGTGGTGGGCGGCATCGGCTGCGGCTCGATCGCCGATCGGGCGGGACGGGATCGAACGCTGCTCGCAAGCTGGCTGCTCGGCGCGGCGAGCGTCACCGCCATCGCGCTCGTGAGACTCCCGGCGACCGACGTGGCCGCGCTCGCCGTCGCGGGATTCTTCGTGATGGGTGCGCAGACGGTGCTCAACAACCGCACCGCCGCGCTCTACGACACCGAGATTCGCAGCACGGGCGTGGGCGTCGAGCTCGGTGTCGGGCGCCTCGGGGCCATTCTCGGGCCCTACATCGGCGGCTGGATCGAGCAGCTCGCCCCCGGCTCGGCGGCGCTCTTTCTGTCGATTGCCGGCGTGCTCGTCGTGTGCGCCGCATTCATCGGCATGCTCCAGCGGACGGCCCCGGAGCTCGCCGCGTCGACCGCCGAGTGACCGCCATCGGCGTCGGTCCGAATCGAGCGCCGCACCTCAGCGGGCGAGTGGAGCAGCGGCCGCGCCGCTGCCGAGCAGGTGGCCGTTCACCACCCGCCCGTACATGGACTCGGCGGAATCGTGAAACCGCGCGCGCGTCGCGACGACGGACCCGGTGAAGCGGGGGTCCTGCGGCCGCTCATGCGCGTCGAGGTAGAGCGCAACGTCCCAGGCCTGCTGGACGCTCAAGGTTCCTCCGAGCGCGAGCGGCATGTTGGCCGCGACGAAGCCGGCAGCCTGATCGATCGAGGCCATCCCGGCGCCCCAGTTGAACGAGGCCCTGCCCCACAGCGCGGGGAACACCGCTTGGCCCGCGGCGTTCGCCTGGCCGGCACCGTCGATCCCGTGGCAAAGCGCGCAGCGCTCGGCGTAAAGCTGGGCGCCGCGCGCGTAGTTCGGGGGAAGGGGCGGCTCGCTCAGCCGCGGGTAGCCCTGCCCCGCAAGCCGCACGCCGGTCGGAGCGCCGCGCGCGAGCCAGTATGCGTACGTCTCGAGCGCGACCAGCGTCGGGCTGCCGAGCGGCGGTGCGCGGCCGTTCATGCTGTAGCGGAAGCACCCCTGCAGCCGCTCCGCGAAGGTATTGACGTGATGGTTCTTGGCGCGATAGGCGGGGTAGAGGACGTACGCCGCCCACAGGGGCGCGGAGTCCGCGAGCCGCCCCGCATCGAGGTGACAGCTCTCGCAGCGTAACGGATTGCCGATGTACGCCCGGGCGTAGCGGGGCGTCTCGGTGAAGATACGCTCACCCCGCGCGATCACCCGACCGAGCTCACCGGAGGGCTCCGACCCGCGCGGCGGTGGCTCAAACTTGCGCGCACCCGCCACCGCCTCTTCGCGAGCGCTCGCGGGACCCGCGCCGCCGCCACGCTCGATGCTCGGTGGCCGCGCCGCCGCGCCGAGCGGGCCGACGCTCGCGTAGTAATCGGCCACGCCGACCACATCCGCCGCCGAGAGCTTGCCGGCGATCACGCCCATCAGGCCGAGCGGGCCGGCTGGCCGCGCGCCGCTCTGCCAGGCGCCCAACTGATCGCGCAGATAGGCGAGGGGCTGCCCCGCGAGCGGGGGGATGTGCTCACCGACACCCTCTCCGTCCGGACCGTGACACTGTGAGCATGCCGGCAGGCGCTCACTCCAGCGTCCCTCTCGCGCGAGCCTCGCGCCACGATCCGCGGCGACCGGGAGTGCCTGCGCGCCGGTCGCGATCCGCTGCCGCGGCGGCGGCAGGCCGGCGTAGTACAGCGCGACCGCACGGCGCTCGCGGGCGCCGAGCAGGGAGGCGATCGGCTGCATCGCGGCGCTGCGACGTGAACCGTGCGCATAGGCATCGAGCTGCTCGCCGAAATAAGACACCGGCAATCCCGCGAGGCGCGGATACCCCGCCGCAGCGAGGCCCTCGCCGCGCGCGCCGTGACAGCTCGCGCACGCCGGCAGGCCTGCCGGCGTGCCGTGCTCGGCGATCGCGTGCCCGAGCGTAAGAGCGGCCGAAATTGCGTTACGCGCGCTCACCGCGGATGGCTGCGCGCCCGCGCAGGCAGCGAGTGCCAGCGCGAGCCAGGCGCGCGTCACGGCCGTGCCGCTCGCGGGAGCTCGAACCGGTACTTGCGAAAGATCGCTTGCGCCGCGGGCGTGGTGAGGAAGGCGACAAAGTCGCGCGCCGCGCGCGGATGCGGGGCCGCCCGCAGCACGGCTGCGGTGTAAACGGCGTGGACGTTCTCCGCTTCCGGGATCTCGATCGTCGCGATCGCATGGTGCAGCAGCCGCTGCTGGAAGTAGCTCTCCGTGTACCACACGGGTGCCGCATCGGCGCGCCCCTCGAGAATGTTGAGCGGCGACTGGCGGTGATGAATCTCGGTGAGGATCGTGGTGCCGTCCGCGACCTTCCCCTGCATGACGGTCCGCTCGAGCGCCTCGCCCCCCACCTTGCGATAGAGCGCCTCGATGCTGCGCCCGACACCCTCGAATGCGGGGTTCGGCATGCTCACGCGCACGCGGGCCGAGCCGAGGTCGGCGACCCCGCGGACGTGGCGCGGATTGCCCGCCGCGACCATGATGGCCAGACGGTTTGCGGCGTAATCGCGCGTCGAGACGAACCAGTGCCGCTCGCGCTCGAGCGACTCGATGCGCGGCCGGCCGGCGGCGTACACATCGGGGCGCGCAGTGATACGCAAGCTTCCCATGATGAGCGCGCCGGATGCGATCTGTGCGGCGAGCTTCCCGGGCGGCAGCGTCTCGACGAACACGTGCGTGTAGCGCGGATAGGCCCGCTCGAAGGCCGCGATGAGATCCGGCACGACCATGAACTGGTTGCCCGCGAGAAAAAGCGTCAGTTGCGGATCGACGGCGTCGCCATACAGATCGACGACCTGATCGAAGGGGGGTACGGCGAAGGCGACACCTGCGCCCGGCGGCGGCGGCCCCCACGGCGGCAGGTAAGTCGGCGCCGCGGCCGCACCGCACGCCGGCGCGAGCAGCGCGGCCGCCGCGACGGCTGCGGCCAGCCTCATGGGCTCGCGCTGCCTACATCGGCATCAGAGCGTAGCCCTGATGCTCGAGCACGGTGATGGTGGTGAGTGCGGAGAGCGCCACGGTGACCTCCGGGGCGATCCAGTCGTAATGGTAGCCGTGCTCGGCGACGGCCTGCCCGCAGACCGCGACGTCGACGCCCGTCTTGCGCAGCGTGCGGATCAGCGCGAGATTCGGGTTGTCCGCGGCGAACCGCTCGCGGTAGTGGGCATCATCGAGCGCCGCGTCGGTTGCCGGACCGTAGAGGATCGCGACGAACTTGAGGTGCCCGAGCGGTACGCCCGCGGAGACGTATAGATTCACGGCGCGTGCGACATGCTCGAGCCCGGGATTGATCTCCCCGGGCTTGCTCGCGCCGCGCGTGACTGAGAAGACAACCTTGTAAGTCTCGCGCTTGTTCGGCCGATAGGCCGCCTGCGGTAGCGGGTGCATCTTGCCGACCCCCTCGATCGCCGGGGTTTGCCAGAACCCGGGCTGCGAGGGAGCGTCCGCCGCGTAGGACCCGGCCGAGGCCAGTGCGGCCAGTACCAGCGCCGCGCCGAGCCGCGCCGCCCGGATGATCGTATGCATGCCGTCTACTCCTCGAAATCGCGGATCCGCCCGCGGGTGCCCAGTATGCCGGATCGGCCGCGTGGGGAACCGCGTACGCGCTGCGCGCCCGGAGGGATTCGAACCCCCGACCCTCAGGTTCGAAGCCTGATGCTCTATCCAACTGAGCTACGGGCGCGGCGCCGGCATCTTACTGGGATTTGCCCGTCCCCGGTATTTGCTGGCAGCGGCGCGCAGCCGCGATGCGCAGCCCGAGGGGGAGCGCGGGGCTGCCGCACGCCGCGGAAAATCGCATAAGATAGCCGCGAGGAGGACCCACAAAATGAAGATGGCGTTAGCGGCGACGGTGATCGTGGCGATGTTCGCAGGGGGAAACACCTACGCGGACTGCACTTACCCCAAGCCTCCCGACAAGATCCCCGATGGCAATACCGCGACCCTGCAGCAAATGGTGGCTGCGCAACGGCAGTTCATCGCCTATAACCAAGGGATCAAGGCGTACACGGATTGTCTGCGCACGGAGCACGATCAGGCGATCGCCAAGGCGGACCCGACGAAGATGACCAAGGAGCAGCGCGCCGAGCTCGACAAGGTCTTCATCCAGAAGAACGACGCCGCGGTCGACGCGGCGACGAGCGTGACGAACCGCTTCAACGAGCAGGTGCGAGCGTTCAAGACGAAGGGCCAGAAGTAGCTCGGGCACTCTTGCGCGGGCGCACCGCCCGAGCAGGGGGGAGTCGCGCGTGTTGACCCCCGCGGAGGCCGAGCAGCAGATTGCCCGGCACCTGCCGTCTCTGCCGATCGAGTCCCTGCCGCTCGCGCAATGCGGCGGCGGGGTGCTGCGGGAGAACATCTACGCCGAGCGCGACGCGCCGCCGTTCGACCGGGTGGCGATGGATGGCATCGCAGTCGCGAGCGCCACCGTGCGCGCTGGCGCGCGGCGGCTGCGCGTCGAGGCCATGCAGGCGGCGGGCGATTCCCCTCTCACGCTCGACTCGCCGGGGGCCTGCATCGAGGTGATGACCGGCGCGGTCCTCCCGGGCGGGTGCGATGCGGTGATTCCGGTCGAGCAGATCACCGTCGCCGCGGGTGAGGCGCGGCTCGGCGCCCAAGCGGACGTCGAGCCGTGGCAACACGTTCACCGGCGTGGCTCCGACAGCCGGCAGGGTGCGCTCCTGCTCGCCGCCGGCGGGCGGCTCGGGGCGCCGGAGATCGCGATCGTCGCATCGGCGGGCATGGCGCGGGTGCGGGTGAGCAGTCAACCGACCATCGCCGTCATCTCGACTGGCAACGAGCTGGTCGAGCCGGGCGAGCCGATCCTCGCCCATCAGGTGCGACGCTCGAACGCCTACGGCATCGTCGCAGCGCTCCGCTGCCACGGTTTCCAGCGCATTGCGGACGACCACCTGCGCGATGACCGGGAGTTGCTGCGCGCCAGGCTCAAGTTCCACCTCGACACGCACGATGTGCTCATCCTGAGCGGGGGCGTCTCGGCGGGGCGTCTGGATCTCGTCCCGGAGACGCTTGCCGCGCTCGGGGTGCGCGAGGTCTTCCATCGGGTGGCCCAGCGGCCGGGACGGCCGTTGTGGTTCGGTGTTGCGGGCAGCGGCTCGACGGTGTTCGCGCTGCCCGGTAATCCGGTCTCCACGCTGGTCTGTCTCACGCGTTATGTCGTTCCGGCGCTGTACGCGGCGATGGGCGCGGCGGCGGCGGCGCGCGAGAGAATCGCGCTTGGCGGCCCGATTGAGATTGCCTCGAAGCTCGCCTGCTTCGTGCCTGCGCGCGTCGACATCGACGAATGGGGTAGGCCTTGGGCGACGCCTTGTCCGACCAACGGCTCGGGGGATTTCACCGCGCTCGCCGGGACGGACGGTTTCGTCGAGCTCCCGCCGGGTCCGAACACCTTTCCCAGGGGATTCGTGACCGGGCTGTATCGCTGGTAGGCTTAAGGGCCATGAGTGCTCCCGAGATCATCGTCCCCCTGGGCGCGCGGCGCCCGCGCGACGGCTTCCAGCGCCCGCTGCGGGATCTACGGATCTCGGTGATGGACCGCTGCAACTTCCGCTGTCCGTATTGCATGCCTCGGGAGCAATTCCACGAGAGCTATCGGTTCCTGAAGTCGACCGAGCGCCTCTCCTTCGATGAGATCGTGCGGCTCACGCGCCTGTTCGTGCGGCTCGGCGTGCGCAAGCTCCGCTTGACCGGGGGCGAGCCCCTGCTGCGTGCCGGACTCGCCGATCTGATCGGCGACCTCACTTCCATTCCGGGCGTGGAGGATGTCGCGCTCACGACCAACGGGATCCTCCTCGCACGCTACGCCGCCGAGCTCAAGGCCGCAGGGCTGCATCGGATCACGGTGAGTGTGGACAGTCTCGACCCCGCGATCTTCGCGCGCATGAGCGGCGGCTTCGGGGGGATCGAGGACGTGCTCGACGGCATCGCCCATGCTCAGCAGGCCGGGCTCGCCCCGATCAAGGTGAACGCGGTCGTTCAGCGCGGCGTCAACGACCACACGGTCGTAGATCTCGTCGAGCGTTTTCGCGGCACCGGGATCATCGTGCGGTTCATCGAGTACATGGACGTGGGCAATCGCAACCACTGGCAACAGACGCTGGTCGTGCCGTCGAAGGAGCTGCTCGCACTGCTGTCCAAGCGGTGGCTGCTGAAGCCGCTCGAGCGCAACTACCGCGGCGAGGTCGCGGAGCGGTACGCGTTCGTCGACGGCCAAGGCGAGATCGGCTTCATTTCCTCGGTGAGTCAGCCCTTCTGCGGGGACTGCTCGCGCGCACGCATCTCTTCCGACGGCTCGTTCTACACCTGCCTCTTCGCAACCAGCGGGACGAGTCTGCGCGATGTGATGCGCGCCGGAGCGAGCGACGAGGAGTTGGCCGAGCTCATCGGCCGGACCTGGACCGCGCGCACCGACCGCTACAGCGAGCTGCGCGCGAGCCCGCAGCGCGCCCCGGGCGAGCAGCGCAAGATCGAGATGTACTACATCGGCGGTTAGGCGCAGGCGGCACGGCGCGCCAGCGGCGGCGCGCCGCGGAAGTCTCATGAAATCATCCGGCCTCACTCACCTCGACAAGCGCAACCGTCCGGCAATGGTCGATGTCGGGGCAAAGACGGTGACCCATCGCGAGGCCACCGCCGAGGCGCGAGTCCGCATGCCGCGGGCCGTGATCACGGCCTTGCGGCGCAGCGGACATCGCACCAAGAAGGGGCCGATCTTCGACACCGCCATCGTCGCGGGCGTGATGGCCGCCAAGCGCACGCACGAACTCATCCCGTTCTGTCACCCGCTCGGTCTCGAGCACTGTTCCGTCGAGATCACGCCTGCGCCGGGGGGTCTCCTGATCCGCTGCAGCGCGGCGACTCATCACCGC
Organism: Steroidobacteraceae bacterium; assembly: GCA_035523875.1. Classification (GTDB taxonomy): domain Bacteria; phylum Pseudomonadota; class Gammaproteobacteria; order Steroidobacterales; family Steroidobacteraceae; genus JASHUC01. Next base: position 93,070 of record DATKPY010000003.1, on the reverse strand, counting down.
ACCGGCGTCGAGATGGAGGCGTTGACCGGGGCGTGCGCCGCGGCGCTCACGGTCTACGACATGTGCAAGGCGCTTTCCCACGACATCGAGATCACGACGGTTCGGCTGGTGGCCAAATCGGGCGGACGACGCGATTTTCACCGTCGATCGACCGCCCGCCGCCATCGGCCGTAGAATCGTCTCCATGACCGCTTCTGCACTGCCCCAGTGCCCACTCTACGGGCTGGTGCTCGCCGGGGGCCGTAGCACCCGCATGCACCGCGACAAAGCAGCGCTCGAGTATCGGGGTGTGAGCGAGCTCGAGCGCGCGATGGCACTCATCGAGCGTTATGTCGAACGCGCGTTCGTCTCCGTGCGCCGCGACCAGCTCACCGACCCCGTGCGCGCGCGCTTTGCGCGCATCGCGGATACCCACGAGGGACTCGGGCCCATCGCCGGCCTGCTCGCGGCGCAGGCCGAGTTTCCGCACGCTGCGTGGCTCGTGGTCGCATGCGACCTCCCGCTGCTCGATGCGGCGACACTCGATGAGCTTGAGCGCGCTCGTCGGCCCGAGCGACAGGCCACCGCATTTCGCTCCACCCACGATGGCCTGCCCGAGCCGCTCTGCGCGATCTACGAGCCCGCGAGCGGCGCGGCGCTCGCAGCCTACGTCGCGAGCGGCCGGCAATGCCCGCGCAAGTTTCTGCTGCAGGCGGATGTGGAGCTGCTCGAGCAGCCGAATCCGCGTGCGCTCGACAACATCAATACGCCCGAGGAGTACGGCGCCGTCATCGAGAGTCTGCACGGCGGGCCGCGGCTCGAAGCTGTGGGCGGCGCGCCGGGAGCGGCGCGCGCGGCCCGACGGGTCAAAGTGCAGTACTACGCGCTCCTGCGCGAGCAGGCCGGGCGGAGCGAGGAGATGGTCGAGACCCGCGCGCGCACGCCGCGCGAGCTCTATGAGGAGCTGCGGCGCCGGCACCCGTTCTCGCTTGCGCCTGAGGTGCTGCGCGTCGCGGTCAACGCGGAGTTCGGCGAGTGGTCTCAGGCGCTCGGCGAGGGCGACGCGGTGGTTTTCATCCCACCGGTTGCGGGCGGCTGAGGGCTGTCCACATGGCCATTGCCAGCTTCTCCTTTCGCAGCGAGCCGCTCGACACGGAAGCGCTCCGCGGTGCGCTCGCGGATCGCGGCTGCGGGGGGTATGCGAGCTTCGAGGGCTGGGTGCGCGACCACAACGAGGGGCGGCACGTCACGCACCTCGAATACGAGGCGTTCGAGCCGCTCGCGATCAAGGAGGGCGAGCGAATCCTGCGCGAAGCGCTGGAGCGCTTCGGCGTGGAGCACGCGGCCTGCGTCCACCGGATCGGCGACCTCGCGATCGGCGAGCTCGCCGTGTGGGTCGGAGTGAGCGCCCGCCACCGCAGCGAGGCCTTCGAGGCATGCCGATACGTCATCGACGAGGTCAAACATCGGCTGCCGATCTGGAAGAAGGAGCATTACGACTCGGGCGACTCGGGCTGGGTGAACTGCGAGCGCTGCGCCGCCGCGCCGCAGGAGCGCGCGTCAGAGGCTCGACCGCACGATCCGGGTCACCGTCACGAGCACGCGCCCGCTCTGGTGCCCGACTATTCGCGGCAGATGGCACTCAAGGAGATCGGGGCTCGCGGTCAGGCGCGCTTGCGCGCGAGTCGCGTACTGGTGGTGGGCGCCGGCGGTCTCGGCGTGCCGGTACTCTCCTACCTTGCCGGAGCCGGCATCGGGCGGCTCGGCATCGTCGACGGTGACCGGCTCGAGCCATCGAACCTTCATCGCCAGACGCTCTACGCGCTCGCCGATGCGGGTCAGTCGAAGGCCGAGCTCGCCGCGCGCCGGCTGCGCGCACTCAATCCGGATGTCGACGTGCACGTGCACCCCGTGCGCCTGAGCGCCGAGAATGGCGCCGCGCTCATCGAGCCCTACCAGCTCGTGGTCGACTGCACGGACAACTTCTCCACCAAGTTTCTGCTCAACGACCTGTGCGTGCGGCTCGGCAAGCCGGTCATCCTCTCGAGCGTGTATCAGCTCGAGGGACAGCTGCAGGTGGTGCGCGCGGATCGCGCGGGCGCATGCCTGCGGTGCATTTGGCCGGAGGCGACACCCGACGGATTGGTGGGCAATTGCGCCGAGGCGGGCGTGCTCGGTCCCGTTCCCGGCATCTTCGGCAGTCTCCAGGCGCTCGAGGCGCTCAGAATCCTGCTCGATCTGCCCGGTCAGCTGGGCGACGAGCTGCTCGTGCTCGATCTCACCGCGTACACGGTCTCACGCGTGCGCGCACGCCGTGCGGCGGCGTGCTGCGACGGGCCGTGCGTGCGGCTCGCTGCCGCGCCGCCGTCGCAATCCGCAGCGCTCCTCGAGCGGGAGTTCGAGAGCCTCGCGCAGGCTGAGCGCGAGGGCTTCTGCGTGATCGACGTGCGCGAAGCCGAGGAGCTCGCGATGAGCCCGCTGCCGGTCGAGCGCGCGCGACACATCCCGTTGCAGACACTGCTCGCGATGACCGCGCCGGACCGCGCGGGCGGCGGCGAGGCGCTCGAGCGCGCGGGGAAGTACCTGCTCGTCTGCGCAAGTGGCAAGCGCAGTCTCGCGGCGGCCGAGGTGCTGCGCGCGCGGGGCTTCATTGCGGCCTATTCTCTCCCGCGCGGCGAGGCGGGGCTGAGGCGCGCACAGCCGGCCTGAGCCACCTCCCTCAGGGTCGCACCTGACCCGAGCCACGCACGAGGTACTTGTAGCTCGTGAGCTGCTCCACGCCGACGGGTCCGCGCGCGTGGAACCGATCGGTGGAGATGCCGATCTCCGCCCCCATGCCGAACTCCGCGCCGTCGGCGAACTGCGTCGATGCGTTGTGCAGGACGATTGCGCTGTCGACTCGCTCGAGAAAGTGCGCGGCGGCGGCGGCGTTCTCCGTGACGATGCTCTCGGTGTGCGCGGAGCCGTACTTGGCGATGTGCGCGACGGCAGCATCGACGCCGTCGACGACCCGCACGGCGATGATCGCGTCGAGATATTCGGTGTACCAATCCTCTTCCGTAGCCGGCCGCACCCGGGGGTTGGCGGCCTGCACGGTCTCATCGCCGCGCACCTCGCAGCCTGCCTCGATGAGATCGTGAAGAATCGGACCCAGATGCGTTGCCACGCACGCGCGGTCGATCAGCAGCGTCTCCGCCGCGCCGCAGATTCCCGTGCGCCGCATCTTGGCATTGAGGACGATGGCAGCCGCCATGCGCACGTCGGCGTCGCGATCGACGTAGACGTGACAATTGCCCTCGAGGTGCCCGATCACCGGAACGCGGGCCTCCGCCTGCACGCGCGCAACCAGCTCCTTGCCCCCGCGGGGCACGAGCACGTCGAGATACTCGGTCATGCCCGAGAGCATGTAGCCGACGGCGGCGCGGTCGGTGGTCGGAACGAGCTGGATGCAGCCCTCCGGCAACCCGGCGGCGCGCAGCCCGGCGAGGAGGCATTCGTGGATCGCGCGGCTCGAGTGCTCGCTCTCGGAGCCGCCACGCAGGATCACGGCGTTGCCGGACTTGAGGCACAGCGCACCGGCGTCCGCGGTGACGTTCGGGCGGCTCTCGTAGATGATCCCGATGACTCCGAGCGGGACCCGCACGCGCTCGATCCGCAGGCCATTCGGCCGCTCCCACTGCGCGGCGACGCTCCCTACCGGATCGGGCAGCGCCGCGACCTGCTCGATGCCGACGCTCATCGCCTCGATGCGCGCCTCGTCGAGCGCGAGCCGATCGATGAGCGCGGCGCTGAGTCCCTTGTGGTGCGCTGCGGCGACGTCCGCCGCATTGGCGTCGAGGATCGCGGCGCGGCGCGCGCGCAGCGCGGTCGCGGCAACCGTGAGCGCCCGATTCTTCTGCTCGGTCGCGGCAAGCGCGAGGACCGCGGCGGCCGCGCAGGCGCGCTGCCCCATCCGCTCCATCAACGCACCGATGGAGGCGGCGGTCATGGGGCCGCCTCGAGCGCCGCCGCAGTGCGAGCGGCGACCTGCAGCAGGACCAGATCGTCGCGATGGATCATCTCGTCGCGCCCGCGGAAACCGAGCAGGGCCTCGATGTCCGAGGACTTCCGTCCCATGATGCGTGCCGCATCGGCATCCGAGTAGGCGATGATCCCGCGCGCGAATTCGCTGCCGTCGGGCGCGATGACGCTCACGGTGTCGCCGCGGTCGAAGCGACCGAGCGCGCGCACGACTCCGGCTGGCAGCAGGCTCTTGCCCTCGCAGAGCGCACGCAGCGCGCCCGCGTCGATGGCAATCGCGCCGGCAGGCTTCAACGTGCCGGCGATCCACTGCTTGCGCGCGGCGAGGGGGCTCGCGCTCGGCACGAACCAGGTGCAGCGGGCGCCCTCCTCGATGCGCCGTACGGGGTGGCGGTAATGGCCCGCTGCGATGCACAGATGGGCGCCGGCCGCCACGGCAATCTTCGCCGCCAGAAGCTTGGTCGTCATTCCGCCCGAACCGACCGCCGAGGCAGACTGGCCGGCCATGGCCTCGATTTCCGGTGTCACCCGGAGCACGCGATCGACGAACTGCGCGGCCGGATCCTTGTGCGGATCGGCGGTGTACAGCCCGTCCACGTCCGAGAGCAGCACCAGGCAGTCCGAGCCGGTCATCTGCGCGACGCGCGCGGCGAGTCGATCGTTGTCGCCGTAGCGGATCTCAGCCGTCGCGACCGTGTCGTTCTCGTTGATGACCGGCAGCGCGCCGAGCGCGAGGAGCGACTCGAGCGTCGCGCGGGCGTTGAGATAGCGCCGGCGGCGCTCGCTGTCCTCGAGCGTGAGGAGCACTTGCGCGACGGTGATCGCGCGCGCCTCGAGCAGCTCCTTGTACGCATGCGCAAGTCGGATCTGGCCGACGGCCGCCGCAGCCTGGCTCTCCTCGAGGCGCAGCGGACCCTTCGGGAGACCGAGTTGGCGGCGGCCGAGCGCGATCGCGCCCGATGAAACCAGGATCAGCTGCTGTCCACGTTTGCGCAGGCGCACCAGATCCTCGGCGAGGCTCTCGAGCCAGGCCCGATTGAGCCGCCCGGAATCCGCATCGACGAGCAGCGCCGAGCCGACCTTCACCACGATGCGGCGGGCCGTCGAAAGCGGGGAAGAGCCGGGTCGACGCGTGGCCATGGACAAAAACTATACGGGATAGACGGTTCATGGGCACGCCCGTAAACTCTCGCGGAGCGTGGCGTGCGTCCTCGAGGTTGTGAGCGGTGAGCAGAGATTACGAGCCGGTTGCGGGCCAGTGGTACGAGAACCTGGAGGAGGACGAGTCCTTCCGCGTGCTTTCGGTGGACGAGGACTCCGAGCTCGTCGAGATCGAATATCTCGATGGCGACGTCGAGGAGGTCGATCTCGAGACCTGGCACGAGATGGATCTCGAGCCGACGACGGAGCCGGAGGGCTGGGCTGGCTCGGCCGAAGAGGAGGAGGACGAGGACGAAGAAGAGGAGGAAGAAGAAGAGGACGACGAGGACGATGACTGGGACGAAGACGACGACGAGGATGACGACTGGGACGAGGACGAAGAAGAGGCGGGCCGGAGCGAGTATTGAGCCCAGCGACCGGGGCGCTCCGCTCTGAGCCCGGGCCTCGACAGCTGGTTCCACGAGAAGGAATCTGCGTGGCTCTACCGCGAAGTCGCGCGCGCGGAGCCTGATCCGCGCAAGAGCGACCTATTTCTGAAGCTCGCGGCCGCGGCCGAGGAGCAGGCTCAGCACTGGGAAAGCATTGCGGCTCGGGCCGGCACCGCCGCGCGCTCGTTCCAGCCCTCGCTGCGCGCGCGCATCGTTGCGCAGCTGGTGCGTCGTTTCGGGCCGCGCTCGCTGCGCGGCGTACTCGCCGCGATGAAGCTGCGCGGTCTGTCCGTCTACACCGCGGCGCATGCCGCAGGCGGGCATGCGATGCCGACCTCGGCGACCCAGGTCGGCGCGCGGCATCGAAGCAGCGTCGGCGGGAACCTGCGTGCAGCCGTGTTCGGCGTCAACGACGGACTCATCTCCAATGCGAGCCTCGTGCTCGGAGTGGCCGGCGCCGGCGCGGGCGGTCGCTACGTCCTTCTGGCCGGCACGGCCGGCCTGCTCGCCGGAGCGCTGTCGATGGCGGCCGGGGAATACGTCTCGGTGCGCTCGCAGCGCGAGATGTACGAGTACCAGATCGCCCTCGAGCGCGAGGAGGTCGCCGCGTACCCCGAGGAGGAAGCCGAGGAGCTCGCGCTCATCTATCAGGCACGCGGCGTGGCGCTCGAGCAGGCGCGCGAGATGAGCCGAGCGCTGCTCGCGCAGCCCGAGCACGCTCTCGATGTGCTCGCGCGCGAGGAGCTCGGTCTCAATCCGGATGATCTCGGCTCGCCGTGGAATGCGGCGGCTTCCTCGTTCGTCTCCTTCGCCTGCGGTGCGGTCGTACCGCTCGCTCCGTTCGTCGCGGGCCTCACCGGCAGCCGCGGCATCGCGACTGCGGCGACCGTCACCCTGGCGGCGCTGTTGAGCGTCGGCATGGCTCTCAGCCTCTTCACCGGCCGCTCCGCCTGGCGCGGCGGCCTGCGGATGGTGCTGATCGGCGGAGGTGCGGGCGTCGTGAGCTTCCTCGTCGGGCGGCTCCTCGGCGTGGCGCTCGGCGGGTAGCTCGGGCACGCGCGCGCTTGAAAATCAGCCGCTTGCCCCCATGCTGGCAGCGAGTGCGATGCCCCGGTACAGTGACCGCTGATCGAACTCCGGCCCGGCTTTGCCGGTCGAATCTCTTAGCGAGGCTCCCCTTGTCCCGGAGCCGGGTTTGCCTTCATGAAGCGCATTCTGCTGTTCCTCGCGACCAACCTCGCGATCCTGATCATCCTCTCGGCGGTCGTTGAGCTCTTCGGGCTCGATACGTATCTCGCGCGCGCCGGGACCAACCTTGGCGGACTGCTCCTCATCGCGGCAGTGTTCGGATTCGGCGGATCGTTCCTGTCGCTGCTGCTGTCGAAGTGGCTCGCGAAGCGAGCGCTCGGGGTGAGGATCATTGCGCAGCCGGCGGACGCCGCCGAGCAGTGGCTGGTGGAAAGCGTGCGCGCGCACGCCCTGGCCGCCGGGATCGGCATGCCGGAGGTCGGCGTGTTCGACTCTCCGGCACCGAACGCGTTCGCAACCGGAGCGCGTCGCGACCACGCGCTCGTCGCCGTCAGCAGCGGATTGCTTCAGCGGATGAACGGCGAGGAGGTGCGCGCCGTGCTCGGGCACGAGATCACCCATGTCGCCAATGGCGACATGGTGACGCTCACCCTCATTCAGGGCGTTCTCAATACCTTCGTGATCTTCTTCTCGCGCATCATCGGCAACATCGTCGATCGCGCGCTGTTCGGCAACGCCAAGGGTCGCGGTCCGGCCTTCCTCGTGACCGTGCTCCTCACCCAGGTGGTGCTCGGCGCGCTCGCGAGCCTGATCGTGATGGCCTTCTCGCGGTACCGCGAGTTTCGTGCCGATCGCGGTGGCGCGCGCCTTGCGGGCCGAGACAGCATGATCGCCGCGCTCGAGCGCCTGAAGGCTGCGCACGAGCCCTTGCCTTCCGCCCAGTTCGCCGCTTTCGGCATCACCTCGGGAGGCTCCCGCGGAGGGTTGCGCCGGCTGTTGATGAGCCACCCGCCGCTCGATGAGCGCATTGCGGCGCTCCGTGCGGCCCCTCTGTAGGTCGAGCGCGCGGCCGCCTTGCCCGGCATCGCCGAGCATCTCGCGAGCGCGCTCGGCGCGCAGTCGGTGCTCCTCGCTCCGGAGGAGATCGCCCCGTATCTGACGGACCACCGGCGGCTGTATCGCGGCAAAGCGTGCGCCGTCGTGCTGCCGCGCTCGGTCGCGGAGGTTGCGCAGGTTCTCGCGGTCTGCAATGACCGGCGGGTCGCCGTGGTGCCGCACGGGGGCAACACGAGCTACTGCGGGGGTGCGACTCCGAGGGAGTCCGGGGAGGAGATCGTGCTCGCCCTGGCGCGCCTCGATCGCATCCGCTCGGTCGACGCTGCGAGCTACACGATCGTTGCCGAAGCCGGCTGCGTCCTCGAGCGCGTGCAGCGCGCCGCCGAAGCGGTCGACCGGTTCTTTCCCTTGAGCCTCGGCTCCGAGGGGAGCTGCCAGATCGGAGGCAATCTTGCAACCAACGCCGGAGGAACGACCGTCCTGCGCTACGGCATGATGCGCGACCTCGTGCTCGGGCTCGAGGTGGTGCTGGCCGACGGACGGGTGCTCGAGGCCTTGAGCCCGCTACGCAAGGACAATACCGGCTACGACGTGAAGTCGCTCCTGCTCGGCTCCGAAGGCACGCTCGGGGTGATCACGGCGGCATGCCTGAAGCTCTACCCGAGCGTACGCAGCTCCGCGACCGCGTTCGTCGCGATCGCGGACGTGGAGAGCGCGGTCGCCCTCTTCAGCATTCTGCGCGAGCGCAGCGACGACCGGGTGAGCTCCTTCGAGCTCATCCCGCGCATCGGCATCGAGCTCGCCGTGCAGCACATCCCGGGCGTGGTCGATCCGCTCGACCGGCCGTATGCCTGGTACGTGCTGTGCGAGCTCACCTCGGCGCGCGCGGACGAGCCGCTCGGGGCCATTCTCGAGTCGGCGCTCGCCTCGCAGCTCGAGGGCGGTCGAGTGCTCGACGCGGTGCTCGCGCAGAGCGAACGGGAGCGCGAGGCGTTCTGGCATCTGCGCGAGCACATTCCCGAGGCACAGCGGCGCGACGGAGCGAGTCTCAAGCACGACGTGTCCGTGCCGATCGGGCGACTCGCCGAGTTCGTCACGCGCGGCGCGGAGTGGGTGGCGCGGCACGTGCCGGACGGCAGACTCGTCGCCTACGGCCACGTCGGCGACGGGAACCTGCATTTCAACCTCAACCAGGCGCCCGGCGCAGACCCGCAGGCGTTCCTCGATCGAGGCCCGACGGTGATGCGCGCCATCCACGATCTCGTGCGCGAGTTCCACGGTAGTTTCAGCGCCGAGCACGGCATCGGGCGGCTGAAGGTCGGTGAGCTCGAGCGCTACGCCTCGCCCGTGGAACTGGAGCTCATGCGATGCATCAAACGTGGATTCGATCCGAACGGCATCCTCAACCCCGGCAAGGTGCTGCGCGCATGATCTCCGTCCGCTCGATCGGCGCCTGCGCGCTGTGCCTCGCACTCGCCGCCTGCGGTCGAGCGAACCGGCCCGCGCCGCCGGCCCCATCGGCCAATCCGGCAGCGAGCGCGGCTCTGGGCTCACCCGCCGCCGCGGCCGCCACGCCGGCGGGAGCGTCGCTCATCACCGACTCTGCGGACGGGGTGCACATCGAGTACCGCGTCTACGGGCACGGGGATCCTGCGATCGTTCTCATCCATGGCTGGGCCGCCAATGCGGGCTTCTGGCGCGAGCAGATTGCGCCGCTCGCGGCGAAATACACGACCGTCACCCTCAATCTCGCCGGACACGGCGGCTCGGGGCGCAATCGCACTGACTGGTCGATGGCGCGCTTCGGTCAGGATGTCGCCGCCGTCGTGCGCGAGCTGCCGAACCGGCGGATCATCCTGGTCGGTCACTCGATGGGCGGCCCGGTCGCCCTGGAGGCCGCGCCGCTCATCGGCGCGCGGCTGGTCGGTATCATCGGCATCGACACGTTCCGCAGCATCGGGCTGCCGCCGCCTGCGAAGCAGGCACTCGAGAAGCAGATCGCACCGTTCCGCACCGACTACTTCGGCGCCATGCAGCGCCTGGTCCCGCAACTGTTCACGCGCCGAGCCGATCCGCGCTTCGTGCATTTGGTCGCCGCGGAGATGGCGCGCGTGCCGCCGCAGGTTGCGATCGGAGCGCTCGAGAGCTTGAACACGCTCGACTACGCGCCGCTCCTCGCACGGATCCACGTGCCGATCGTCGCGATGGACTCCGATCTGCAGGCACCGCCCGATGTGAACCGGGTACGCAGGGTCGTCCCGGACTTCTCGCTGGTGGTCTTCCCGGGCGATGGCACCTTCCTCACGCTCGAGGATCCGCGGCGTCTGAACCCGATGCTGCTCGCAAAGATCGCATGGCTCGCGGGCGAGCCGGAGCCGGGCAGCGGCGCCCGCCGCGCGAGGCTAGGAGACCCCGCCGCCGCTCGGAGCGAAGGGCCCACAGGTCACGTTCACGCCGCCGAATGACGCGCTGATCTCGCGCGCATCGAGTCCCGCCCAGCTCGAGACGAGCGGCGCGCCGGCGCCGAGCTCCCTCAGGATGAGGATCAGTGCATCGCGGTTGGAATCGAAGGGCCAGTCGCCGCTGTGCAGCTCGATCTGGAAGCTCCTTCCGTCCGGTGTCACAAACCGCGAGCGCCCGCCTTGGTCATGCACGCCGACCACCGCAAGCGTGCGCTCGCCGTTGGCGCGCCCCGGCGGCGACCAGCGCACGCGGCAGGCGTAGAGCCGCGCCTGATGCAGCTCGAACCAGTCGAACGCGACGGTCTCGCGGATGAGCTCGTTGTCGTCCACGCGCCGCAGGCGCTTGCGGTACCAGTTGAGCCCGTTGCCCACCAGCAATCGGTAATCGACATAGTACTGGCGACGCCTGAGCGACTCGACGCAGCCGCGCCCGACCGTGCCGCCCGACCACTGCTCGCCCTCCTGCGTGAGCAGCAAGTCGCAGGCCGGCATCGAGGCCAAATCGCGCATGCTCAACCGTTTCTGCAACTCGGTATCCTCGTAGAGGCGGCTCCAGCGCGCGGGCTCGCGGAACGTGAGCTGCCGCACCCGCACGGTGCGCGGGTGCGCCGGGCTCTCCGGCGCGAGCCACAGAAGCACTTCCCGGCGCGGATCGTCGGGATCGCCCTGCGGAAACTCCTCCAGGTAGAGCACGTTCTTGCCGAGCCACGGCAGCGCGACGGGCGCCACGATCGTGCGGATGCGTCGATTGTCGTCGGAGGCGAGCGGCGAGAGGCCGCGCTCGTCGAAGATCACCTGCTCGAGATCGTCGTAGACGCCCACCCAGCTCTGCTCGAGCGCGGCGACCGGCGGCTGCTCATCATCTCCTGCAGGCACCTGTCCCCAGCCGCGCGCGGGCAGTCCAACCCACACCGCGACCACGACGCACGCTAACCACAGAGAGCGTGCCCGCAAGACTCGAGCGCTCACCCTGTGGCTAGCGTGCGTCGTCCGCTCCCCGTGCGACGAGCCGTACGAGTCCCTCCTGCGCCGTGCTTGCGACCAGCCGGCCGTCGCGCGCGAACACGCTCGCGCGCGCGAAACCGCGCGACCCCGAGGCGCTCGGGCTCTCCACCGCGTAGAGCAGCCAGTCGTCGATGCGCAGCGGACGGTGGAACCACATCGCATGATCGATGCTCGCGACGATCGCTCGGCCGCTCAGCGAGGAGATGCCGTGCGGGAGCGTCGCCGTCTCGAGCAGGTAGAAGTCCGAGACGTACGCGAGCAGACAGCGCTGCAAGGTCTGATCGTCCGGCACGGCGCTCACCGCGCGAAACCAGATCTCGCGTGCCGGCGCCGCCGTCGCCGGCTTGAAGTGATCGATCTGCTGCACGCTGCGAAACTCGAACGGGCGCGGCGTCTCGAGCAGCCGCCGCACGCGCTCGGGGAGCCGGGCGAGGAGCTCGGCGGGTACCCGCGAGCTGTCGGCGAGCGACTCCGGGGGCGGCACGGCCGGCATCGTGAACTGATGCTCGAGGCCCGACTCCTCGATCTGAAAGGACGCCGTCATGTTGAAGATCTGCTCGCCGTGCTGGATCGCGACCACGCGACGGTTCGAGAAGCTGTGGCCGTCGCGGCTGCGGTCGACGTGGTAGACGATCGGCGCATCGAAGTCGCCCCGGCGCAGGAAATAGGCGTGCAGCGAATGGACGATGCGCCGCTCGACCGTGCGCGAGGCGGCCATGAGCGCCTGTCCGAGCACCTGACCGCCGAACACCTGGGGGCTGCCGATGTCGCGGCTCGCACCGCGAAAGAGATTCACCTCGAGCGGCTCGAGTTCGAGCAGACCGATCAGATCCGCAATGCGCTGGTCCATCGCCGCTCAACCGCCGTAGTGAAAGATCCCGCGCATGAGCGCATTGTGTCCCGGAGCGGTACAGAGGTACATGTACGAGCGCCCCAACTTCAGTCGCGAGGCGGGGAAGGTGACCGTGGTCGACTGCCCACCGCCGATCAGGCGCGTCGCCGCGATGATGCGCGGGTCGCCGGGCGCGAGATAGTTCTCCGTGAAGCCCGCCGCCGCCCCCGCGTTCGCAACGCCCTCGAGATCCTTGCTCTCGACCAGTACCCAGTTGTGCCCCATTGCGGAGGCGGGAAGCTTGCCGGTGTGGGTGAGCTTCACCTGAATCACCGTGCAATCCGCCGCCGCATGGAGCTCCTTCCTGTCGTAGCGCATGAGATCGTTCGCGGAGATCTCGAGCTTGCACAGCCGCCCGGCGGCGTGCACCGGCGCGAGCGCGGCGAGGATCGCGCCAGCGGCGCAGAGGACGAGGGCACGGGAGAGACGATTGGCGCTCATCGGGGCCTCCGCAGGCGAGCGTCGGTGGCGCGAGCCTGCCCCGACACGCACCGCGCGACGGGTGACTAGGTGTCCGGCACGCCGAGCCGCTTGTGCATCACCGGGCTCGTGGTCGTGTACTGCAGGAACTGCTTCTTCTGCGGATACAGATGATGCTGGATGGCAAAGGCCGCGAGCGCCGCCTCATGGAATCCGGAGAGGATCAGCTTTTTCTTCCCCGGGTAGGTGTTGATGTCCCCCACTGCGAAGATCCCCGGCACGCTGGTCGCGAATCTCTCCGTATCCACCTTGAGCGCCTTGCGCTCGAGCTCGATGCCCCACTCGGCGATCGGGCCGAGCTTCGGGTGCAGGCCGAAGAAGACGAGCAGCCGGTCCGCCTCGAGCGCGTGCACGGTCCCGTCGGCCGCCTTCACCCGCACACCCTGCAACGTGCCGTCCGGCGCGATCAGCGACTGAGCGAGCCCCTCGATGTGGCGCATCCGTCCGCCCGCTACGAGCTCGCGCATCTTCGCGACGGAAGCCGGTGCGGCGCGGAACTCGCCGCGCCGATGCACCAGGGTGAGACTCGCTGCGCGCGGGGCGAGCTCGAGCGTCCAGTCGAGCGCCGAATCGCCGCCGCCGAAGACGACCAGGCGCTTGCCGTGGAGCTCGCTTGCGTTGCGCACGCGATAGTGAATCGACGCGCCCTCGAATGCCTCGCTGCCCTCGATGCCGATGCGGCGCGGCTGAAACGAGCCGAGCCCGGCGGCGATCACGACCGCCCCCGCATCGAAGATCGTGCCCGCGGAAGTGCGCACGTGAAAGCGGCCATTGTCGCGGCGCGCGAGCTCGCACACTTCCTGACCGAGGTGAAACGGCGCGTTGAAGGGCTTGATCTGCTCGAGCAGCCGATCGATCAGCTCCTGAGCTCCGCACACCGCGAGCGCCGGAATATCGTAGATCGGCTTGTCGGGATAGAGCTCCGCGCATTGGCCGCCCGGGCGCGGAAGCGAGTCGACGATGTGGGCGGATAATCCGAGCAGGCCCAGCTCGAAGACCTGGAACAGCCCGCAGGGGCCGGCTCCGATGATGAGAACTTCCGCCTGTATTGGGGCGCTTTGCGAGACTGCGGTATTCAAGCTCGCCCGGCGTTGGCGTCGGTTGGGGTATGGAAGTACTCGCTCTCCGCGGCCAACTGGTCGACCAGGCGCTTGAGCTCGGCCATGCGGCCCTCGGAAGTGCTGATCGGCATGCAGTCCTGACAGCGAGGATCGCCGCACGGCTGGCGCGAATAGAGCCAGTACTGGATCGCTCCCGCGAGCAGTCCATCCGCGATGTCCCACAGATCGGCGTCCTTGTCCTTGTCGGCAAGGCGATTGCCGAGATCGACCGCCTTGGCGAACGCCGAATCGAAGCTGTCAGCGAGCTCTGTCATGGTCCAAATTATAAGGCAACTTGTCCGCCTCGATGGCGCACGGCGCACACGCGGGTCCCGCTGTTCTGGGACGCCGTGCGTTGACCACCGCACTCGTCACGGCGCAGGCTCGGCGCGCCAGCTTCACGTTATCCTACATGCTCGAGCTTATGTTGCATGCCGGGGAGCCCTGGCGCAAATGGATCTAGGACTCACCGGTACGCTCGCCCCTCGGCCTCTGCTCGGCACCGCCCGGCGCGGCTTCGGCGTGGGCGGACACCTCGCGCTCGGCTTGGCTGCAGTGGTTGCGGTCATGCTCACCGGGCAGACCCTCGCGCACCACACCACGCACGCAGCCGTGGAGGCCGTGGAGAGCATCCAGGCGCGCTACGAGCCGCTCGCACGACGCGCCAGCAGCATCATCGAGAAGCTCGAAGCGTATGACCGCGCGGTGGCTGAAGACCTCGAATCGGACCGGCCGCTGCCCACGCATTCGCTCACCGAGGCGCAACTGGAGCTTGCGGGAGCCGTCTCGGGGTACTTCGCGACGCCGGGGTCTCTCTCCGAGGGAGTCGAGCAGGACGCGCTGCGGGCGCGGATTACGCGGCACCTCGAGGATGGACGCCTCCTCACCAATCACGCTGGCGAGCGGCGCGAGTGGGATGCTCGCCGGCACGCGCTGCTGAGCGGCGTCGCGCACCGCATCGCTTCGGCCGGTGGACAGGGACTCGACGTCGGAGGCAACCAGATCATCGCGCGGCGCTCGCTCGCGGACCTCGATGCCGCAATCAACGCTGTGCGCTCGGCGGGCGATGCGGCGGCGGCCGCCCCGGCCGAGGACCGGTTTCTCGCGCTCCTCGATTCCAATCACGACGAGCTCGCGCGCTCGCCGGGCCGAGCATGGCTCGAGCTCGTCACCGATGATTTCCAGGAGGCGGCGCACCTGCGCCGCGAGATCGACCGCTTCGACGCCTCGGACGCGCAGGCGCGTCGCGAGTATCTCGAGGAAGGCGCAGCGCTCCTCGCCGCCGCACAGACTTCGCTTCAGGAGCCCGCGCGCGCAGCACTCGCGAACGCGGCGGAGCACGCCGCCGGGGCCGCAGCCGCGGTTCAGCGCACGCTCGCCGCGACCGGCATCGCGGTCGTGGCCGTGGTCCTGCTGGTCTCGGTGCTGCTCGCCGTGCGCATCATTCTGCCGGTGCGCCGGCTCACCGTCGCGACGCGCCGGCTCGCGCTCGGGCACCGCGACGCCCGCGCGCGCCGCGCCGGACTCGCCGAGCTCGACGAGCTCGCCGAGTCTTTCAACGCCATGGCCGATCAGATCGCGACCGTCGAGCAGGCGCTGCGCAGCCAGCAGGCCGAGCTCGAGCAGCACGTGGCCGAGCGTACCCGGCAACTGCACCATCTCGCACACCACGATCCGCTCACGCAGCTGCCCAACCGGCGCCATCTCTCCACGCAACTCACGGCCGCCCTTGCGCGCACGAGCAGCCTGCGCCGACGCGCCGCGCTCCTGTTCGTCGACATGGACAACTTCAAATCGATCAACGATACGCTCGGACACACCTTCGGCGATCGGGTGCTGCAGGCAATCGGCGAGCGGCTGCAGCTCGCAGCCGGCGCGCAGGCCTTCATCGCGCGGCTCGGCGGAGACGAGTTCACCGTGTTGATCGAGGATGCCGTCTCGGAGGAGGCGGTGGCCGCCCGTGCGGCGACGCTCCTCGAGGCCTTGCAGCGTCCGCTCGTGGTTGACAGCCGCGTCATCGTGACGAGCGCGAGCGTCGGGGCGAGCCTTTATCCGGACCACGCGCGCGACGCGGATGCGCTGCTACGCGCCGCGGATGTGGCGTTGTTTCGGGCGAAGGACCTGGGCCGCAATCGCTTCGCGCTCTACAGCCCCGAGCTCTCCGATGCGGCGGCGCATCACTTCCGGCTCGAGCAGTCGCTGCGCCGCGCAATGGATGCGGGCGAGCTATTGCTCATGTACCAGCCGCAGGTGGCGCTCCATAGCCTCGAGCCGAGCGGCGTCGAGGCGCTGCTGCGCTGGCGCAAGCCCGACGGTCGGGTCGCGACGGCCTCGGAGTTCATCCATGTGGCGGAGAAGGCCGGCCTCATGCGCGAGCTCACGGCGTGGGTGCTGCGCGAAGCGACGGCGGCGGTGACCGCGTGGCGCGCAAGCGGCTGGCACCGCGCGACCGTCGCGATCAACGTCTCGGCTCCCCAGTTCTTCGAAAGCGACTTCGTCGATCACGTGAGCGAGGCGTTGCGCGTCACCGGGCTGCCCGCGAGCGCGCTCGAGCTCGAGCTCACCGAGACGGTCCTGCAGACCGGTCCCGCGACGATCGATGCACTGAAGCGCCTGCGCCGTCTGGGCGTCGAGATCGCACTCGATGACTTCGGTATCGGCTACTCCTCGCTCACTTCGCTCGAGCAACTGCCGATCTCGCGCGTGAAGCTCGACCGGATGCTCGTCGAGGCGATCGACGCGAGCCCCAGATCGTTGGCCATCGCGCGCTCCGTCATCGCGTTGTGCCACGGACTGGGACTGCAGGTGGTTGCGGAGGGCGTCGAGCGCGCCGCGCAGCTCGAGCTCCTGAGCCGCTGCGGACCGGTGAGCGTTCAGGGCTTTCTGCTCTCGCACGCCGTGGAGCCGAATGCGGCGCCGAAGGCGGCGCAGGCGGCCGTCGAGCGCGCAGGCGAGCTGCTCAACGCCGCATCCGAGGTGATCACGTATGAAAGCCCCGATGACCGGGCGCTGGTGTTTGCGACGCCGCGGCGCACCCGGCCGCGCTGAGCGTCACCGCGGCGCGCAGGCGCCGTGTGCGGCGATGAACGCATCGCGCGCGCGCACCGCCGCGAACGGCTGATCGGCGAACAGCCCATCGACCCCGGCCGCGAGGTATGCGGCAATCTCCCCGCTCAGGTCCCCGAGCGCCCCCGGTTCACTCCCCGAGCGCAGCGGTACCGGGAGGAAGGCGTTCTCCGCGCGAAACGTCCAGGCGTGGACGGCGAGCCCCGCCGCGTGTGCGGCGTTGACGAGCGAACTCGGGGCGGCGAGCGCGCCGTCCTCGGTGCGCGGCACCACGAGCGTTTTTTCCACTCCAACCGCATCCGCGTAACGCGCGATCTCATCGAGACCGGCGGGCTCGATGAGCTGCGCGTAGCGGCGCGCATCGCCGCGCGCCAGAAGATCGTACGGCGCACCGTCGCGCTCGATGAGTTGCACGAGCGGCAGCTGCGTGCGCTCGCGCAGCGCCCGCAGGTTCCCCATCTCGAACGATTGAATGAAGATCGGCGCGTCCCGTCCTTGGTATCCGTGCCGCCGCAGCGCCTCGAGCAGCGGCCCCTCGAGCGCGAGACCCTGCTCGGCGAAGTAGGTCGGATGCTTCGTCTCCGGATACACACCGATCGGCGCCGGCGGGGCGATGCCGCGCGCGTGCGCGGCGGCTTCCCGCGCGCGCTCGAGCGCGCGCACCAGCCCGAGAATCTCATCGAGCGTCGCGATCTCGAGCTGCCCGTCGAAACGCGCATTGGCCGGGCGCAGCTCCCCGATGCGCTCGCGCGCGCGCAGCCGCTTCACCTCGGCGAGGGTGAAGTCCTCGGTGAACCAGCCTTCGCGAGCGACGCCGTCGATGATCTTGCGCGCTCTGCGGTTTGCGAACTCGGCGCGCTGCGCCACATCGGTCGTCGCGCCGATCTCATTCTCGTGGCGCGCGACCAGCACGCCGTCGCGGGTTGCGACCAGATCGGGCTCGATGAACTCCGCGCCCTGCTCGATCGCGATGAAGTAAGCGAGCAGGGTGTGCTCGGGCGCGTAGCCGCTCGCGCCGCGATGGGCGATGATGATCGGCAGCGGCCTCTTTGCGGGACGCCGGCGTGCGGTCGACGGTTGAGGTGCGGACATGACGGCGCGATGATCGCAACGGGCGTCGCGAAACTCAATGCGGGGCGCCACCCGCGATACCTGCCCGTGTACGATGGGCGCGATGGATGAGCTTAAGGGCTCGCGCGGCCGCCTCCAGATCGGATTTTCGAGGACTCCATGACCGAGCTCACCGCGGACGACATCTACCTCTTCAAGGAGGGGACGCTCTATCGGGCCTACGAGAAGCTCGGTGCGCATGGAGCGAGCGTGGCGGGACGTGCCGGCACTCGCTTCGCGGTGTGGGCGCCGAATGCGGAGTTCGCGAGCGTCGTCGGTGACTTCAACGGCTGGAACGTCGAGAGCCACCCCCTCGAGCCCCGCCCGGATCGCTCCGGCATCTGGGAGGGTTTCGTCGCGGGCGTAGGCCCCGGCACGCTTTACAAGTACCACATTCGCTCGCGCCTCGGAGGGTATGTCGTACAGAAGAGCGATCCGTTTGCGTTCCGCTGCGAGTTGCCGCCGCGCACGGCCTCGGTGGTGTGGGACCTCGCCTTCGAATGGCGCGACACCGAGTGGCAACGCGAGCGCACGCGCGTGAACGCGCTCGATGCGCCTTGGTCGATCTACGAGGTGCATCTCGGCTCCTGGCGACGCGTGCCCGCGGAGGGGAATCGCCACTTGACCTACCGGGAGCTCGCCGCGCAGCTTCCCGACTACGTGGCCGAGATGGGCTTCACGCACGTCGAGCTGATGCCCGTGATGGAGCATCCGTTCTACGGCTCCTGGGGCTACCAGGTGACCGGCTACTTTGCGCCCACTGCGCGCTACGGCACGCCGCAGGACCTCATGCACCTGGTGAGCGAGCTGCACCGCCGCGGCATTGGCGTGATCCTCGATTGGGTCCCCTCGCATTTCCCGAGCGACGAGCACGGACTCGCCTACTTCGACGGCACGCACCTCTACGAGCATGCCGATCCGCGCCAGGGCTATCATCCCGAGTGGAACAGCTCCATCTTCAACTACGGCCGCGCCGAGGTGCGCGGGTTCCTGGGCAGCAGCGCGCACTACTGGCTCGACGTCTTTCGCGCCGATGCGCTGCGCGTCGACGCCGTCGCCTCGATGCTCTACCTCGATTACGGCCGCCGCGCGGGGGAGTGGATCCCCAACCGCTTCGGCGGGCACGAGAATCTCGACGCCGTCGAGTTCTTGAAGCACTTGAATGCGGAGATCTATCGCGAGCATCCGGCCGTCCAGACCATCGCGGAGGAATCGACCGCCTGGCCCATGGTCTCGCAGCCGACGTACCTGGGCGGTCTCGGATTCGGCCTTAAGTGGAACATGGGCTGGATGCACGACACGCTCAAGTACTTCCAGACCGATCCCATCTTCCGCAGGTACCACCACCACGCACTCACGTTCTCCATCTGGTACGCATTCTCGGAGAACTTCGTCCTGCCCCTCTCGCACGATGAGGTGACCCAAGGCAAGGGCTCGCTCATCGGCAAGATGCACGGTGATGAGTGGCAGCAGTTCGCGAATCTGCGTTTGCTCTACGGCTACATGTGGGGTCATCCCGGCAAGAAGCTCCTCTTCATGGGCTCGGAGTTCGGTCAGAAGCGCGAGTGGCAGCACGAGGAGAGCCTCGAGTGGCACGTGCTCGCCTATCCGCTGCACGCGGGTGCGCAGCGTTGGGTGCGCGACCTCAATCGCCTCTACCGCGACACACCGGCGCTTTACGAGCTCGATTTCTCGCCCGCGGGCTTCGAGTGGGTGGACTGCAACGACGCCGATTCGAGCGTCATCGCCTTTCTGCGCAAGGCGCGCTCGGGAGAGCGCGAGGTGCTCGTGGTGTTGAACTTCACGCCCGTCGTCCGCGAGAGCTACCGCATCGGCGTGCCGCGCGGGGGCTTCTGGCACGAGCGCCTGAACAGCGATGCGCACGAATACGGCGGCAGCGGGCAGGGCAACCAGGGCGGTGTTTCCGCCACGGCGGCGGGCGCCCACGGCCGCTCGCACTCCGTGAGCCTGCGCCTGCCGCCGCTCGGCGCACTATTCCTCGAGCCGGGCTGAACGGACGAGCGCGCGGGCCGGGCCCATGTCTGTCGCCGAACTCCCGGGAGAGAGCACCGCTCACACCGCGGCGGCGGATGCGCTGTGGTATCGCGATGCGGTGATCTACGAGTGCCACGTGCGCGCGTTCTTCGACAGCAACGACGACGGCATCGGGGATTTTCCCGGACTCACCCGCCGTCTCGACTACCTCGCGGACTTGGGCGTCAACGCGATCTGGCTGCTGCCGTTCTATCCCTCTCCCGGTAAGGACGACGGCTACGACATCTCGAACTACCGCGACATCCATCCCCACTACGGCACGCGCGCCGACTTCCGCAGCTTCATTCGCGAGGCGCACCGCCGCGGCCTGCGCGTGATCACCGAGCTCGTGATCAATCACACCTCGGATCAGCACCCGTGGTTCCAGGCCTCGCGACGCGCCCCGCCAGGGTCGCGCAAACGCGACTACTACGTGTGGAGCGACACCCCCGAGCGTTACGCGGGCACGCGCGTCATCTTCACCGATGCCGAGAGCTCCAATTGGGCCTGGGATCCCCTCGCGCGCGCATACTACTGGCACCGCTTCTTCGGCCATCAGCCGGATCTGAACTTCGACAATCCGCACGTGGAGCGCGCGATCAGCCGCATCATGAGGTACTGGCTCGATCAGGGCGTCGATGGCCTGAGGCTCGATGCGATTCCGTATCTCATCGAGCGCGACGGCACGAGCAACGAGAACCTGCGCGAGACGCACGCAGTGGTGCAGCGGTTCCGCAAGTTGATCGACGAGCGCTACGGCGACCGCATGCTGCTCGCCGAGGCAAACCAGTGGCCCGAGGACGTGCGCGACTACTTCGGCGTCGGTGATGAGTGCCACATGGCGTTTCACTTCCCGCTGATGCCGCGCATGTACATGGCGATCGCCCAGGAGGATCGCTACCCGATCACCGAGATCATCGACCAGACTCCCGACATCCCCTTCAGCTGCCAGTGGGCGATTTTCCTGCGCAATCACGACGAGCTCACGCTCGAGATGGTGACCAGCGAGGAGCGCGATTACATGTACCGGATGTATGCCGCCGACCCGCGCGCGCGGCTCAACCTCGGCATCCGGCGCCGGCTCGCGCCGCTCCTCGACAACGATCCGGATCGCATCAAGCTCATGAACGGGCTGTTGCTGTCGATGCCGGGCTCGCCGGTCATCTACTACGGCGATGAGATCGGGATGGGAGACAATTTCTACCTGGGCGACCGCAACGGCGTGCGCACGCCGATGCAGTGGAGCCCGGACCGCAATGCGGGCTTCTCGCGCGCCGACCCGCAACAGCTCTATCTGCCGCCGATCATGGACCCGATCTACGGCTTCGAGGGGGTCAACGTCGAGGCGCAGACCCGCGATCGCTCCTCGCTCCTCAACTGGATGAAGCGGATGCTCCAGGTGCGCAAGACCTCGCAGGCCTTCGGGCGCGGGGGCATGCGCTTCATCCGGCCCGGCAACCGCAAGGTGCTCGCGTATGTCCGCAGCTACGCCGGGGATACGATCCTCTGCGTCGTGAATCTGGCGCGCTCCGCTCAGCCGGTGGAGCTCGATCTCGCGGAATTCAAAGGGATGGTCCCGATCGAGATGTTGGGCCGCACCCCGTTCCCTCCGGTTGGCGATCTGCCATACCTCTTGACCCTTCCGGGCTACGCGTTCTACTGGTTTCGCCTGAGCCGGGAGGCCGAGGCGCCGCTATGGCATCACGAGCACGCCCCGCCCGAGGACGCCCCGGTTCTCGTGCTCATCGATCGCTGCAAGAGCTTCTTCCCCGATCAGGTCTCGGTCTGGCGCAGCGGACTCGCAGAGCGACTGCGCGTGCAGCTCGAGGAGCGCGTGCTGCCTGCTTTCATCCACGCGCAGCGCTGGTACGCCGCCAAGAGCGCAGTCACCGGACGCGCGCAGCTCGCCGACCATGCCCTGTGGACCGGCCCAGCCGAGGAGTGGCTCGTCGGCCTGTACGATGTGCAAAGCGCAGGCGCGAGCGCCCGCTACTTTCTGCCGCTCACGCTCGCGTTTCAGGATCAATCGGGCCCGCGCTGGAGCCGCCTGCAGGCCGCGGTCGTCGCGCGCGTGCGCCAGCAGGCACGCACCGGGTTGCTGGCGGATGCGTTCGCCGACGATGCGTTCTGCCGAGCGCTCGTCGATCTGATCGGCGCGGGCGGAGAGGCGCCGCTTGCCGCCGGGCGGCTGCGCTTCACGGCGACGAGTGCCTACACGGAGCTGCGCCCCGACTCGGCGGCCGAGCTCGCCGTCGGCCAGCCGCTCGCCGAGAGCAGCAACACCGCGCTCAGAATCGGCGAGCGGCTGTTCCTGAAGGTCTACCGCCGCATCCAAACGGGCGTCAACCCCGAGCTCGACATCGGCCGCTTCCTCACCGAGGTCGCACACTTTGCCAACATCGTGCCGCTCGCGGGCGCGGTCGAGTATCTCGCGAGCGACGGCTCGGTCGCGACGCTCGCTCTGCTGCAGGCGTTCGTCGCGAATCAGGGCGACGGCTGGACCTACACGCTCAACTACCTGGCGCGCTTCCTCGAGGAGCGCCGCACCCGCGCACCGCTGCACGCCGAGGCGCATGGTGCCTATCTCGCGCTCGCGCACACGCTCGGCGAGCGTACCGCGGACCTTCATCGCGCGCTCGCCACGCCCACCGCGGATCCGCTGTTCGCGCCCGAGCCGATCCGCGCCCACGACCTTAAGAGCTGGCGCGACCGCGTGCGCGGGGAGCTCGAATCGACGCTTGCGCTCGTCGCCCGCGCCGAGGAGCTGCCGGAGAGCGTGCGCGCCGGCGCCGCCGACCTCGCCGCCGCCCGCGAGACGCTGCGGCGGCGAATCGATGCGGCGCTCACCGCGCCGTCTCGCGGAATGAAGATTCGCCACCACGGAGACCTGCATCTCGGGCAGGTGCTGCTGCAGCGAAACGACTTCATTTTCGTGGACTTCGAAGGCGAGCCGGCGCGGCCGCTCGCCGAGCGGCGCGAGAAGGGCTCTCCGCTGCGCGATGTGGCCGGGATGCTGTGCTCGTTTACGTATGCACGGCACGCCGCGCTGCGTCGCATCACGGAGGAGCTCAACGAGGATGCCGTCCGCGGGGAGCCGTTGCTTCTCGCATGGGAACGCGAGGCGCGCGCCGCGTTCCTCGCCGCGTACGATGCGCGTGCCCGCGAGGCGCATTTATACGAGTCGCTCGCGGAAGTGGCACCGCTCCTCGCGCTCTTCGAGCTCCAGAGATCGCTCTACGAGCTGCGCTACGAGCTCGCCAATCGTCCCGACTGGGCGAGCATCCCCCTTGCTGCCCTGCGCGAGTTGCTGGAACATGAGTCCTCGCCATGAAGCCCCGCTCCGTCGCCTACCTCATTGCGCTCGTGCTTCTCGGTGTCTTCGTGCTCGCGAACTGGAACCTGGTCGCGCGAACCGAAGAGCTGAGCTTCCTCGTCGGTCGCGTGCGGGCACCCCTCGGTCTGCTCATCGTGCTGCTCGTGGCGCTCGTCTTCGTGATCGACTTGGCCGCGTTCGGATTTGCCCGCCGTGCCTGGGGGCACGAGCGGCGGACGCTCACCCAGGAGCTCGAGCTGCTGCGGCTGCGCGCCGACCGTGCCGAGGAGTCGCGGATCAACGAGTTGCGCGCGCTGGTCGAGCGTGAAACCGCGGCCATCCGTGCCCAGCTCGATCGGCTGAGCGATCATCGCGGTTGACCTCGCGAGCAAGCGCCAGGTCGCTCAGCGATAACCGCGCGCCTGCAGCGTGAAGAGGTGCGCGTAGCGCCCGCCGCGGCCCATGAGCTCCTCGTGGCTGCCGTGCTCGATGATCCGCCCGCGGTCGAGCACGACGATCTCATCGGCCATGCGCACCGTCGAGAAGCGGTGCGAGATGAGGATCGTGATGCGGCCCTGCGAGAGCTGACGGAAATGCTCGAAGATCTCGGCCTCCGCCTGGGCATCCATCGCCGCGGTCGGCTCGTCGAGCACCAGGATGTCCGCACGCGTGCGCATGAACGCGCGCGACAGCGCGATCTTCTGCCATTGACCGCCGGAGAGCTCGCGCCCGTCGCGGAACCACTTGCCGAGCTGTGCCTGATAGCCCCCCGGGAGGGTCTCGATGAACTCGCTCGCCCTGCCCTTCGCCGCCGCCTCGCGCCATCGCTCCTCGTCCTCGAAGAAGCGCTCGTCTCCGGCGCCGACGTTCTCCCCGACGAGCAGCTGATAGCGGGTGAAATCCTGGAAGATGACTCCGATCCGCTCGCGCAGCGCCGCCTCGTCCCAGGCGCCCAGGTCCTCGCCATCGAGCAGGATGCGCCCGCTCGAGGGGGCGTAGAGCCGCGTGAGGAGCTTGATGAGCGTCGTTTTGCCCGAGCCGTTTTGCCCGACGAGCGCGAGACTCGCGCCGGGTGCCAGGTGCAGTGTCACGTGCTCGAGGGCCGGCTCGTGCGCACCGGGATAGGTGAAGCTCACGTCCTCGAAGCGGACGCCGTCCTCGGGGCGCGGTCCGCGCGCGAGGGCGCCGGAGGGCTCCGGCACCGGGGTCTCGAGGTACTCGTAGAGCGTCGAGAGATAGAGATTGTCCTCGTACATGCCGCCGATCGCGGCGAGCATGGCCGTCACCGCCGCTTGGCCCTGACGGAAGAGCATCAGATACATCGTCATCTGACCGAGCGTGATCAGCCGCTCCACCGTGCTCACCACGATCCACGCGTAGGCGCCGTAGAGGGCGACCGTTGCAACGAGGCCGAGCGCGAAGCCCCAGGCGTCGCGCTTGAGCGCGAGCGCCCGATCCTCCCTGTACAGTTGCCGGAAGATCGCGCGGTAGCGCTCGAGGAGGCGCGGGCCCAAGCCGTAGAGCTTGACCTCCTTCGCGTGGTCCTCCCGTGCGAGCACCGTCTCCAGATAGGTCTGCATGCGCGTCTCGGGAGAGCGCCAGCGAAACAGCCGGAACGCATCGCCGGAGAATTTCGTCTCGGCCACGAACGCGGGTACCCCGGCGAGGAACAGCACCGCGACCGCCCAGGGCGAGAAGCGCACCAAGAGCGCACCGAAGCTCAGGAGCGAAATGGCGTTCTGCAACAGTCCGAAGGTGCGCGTCACGAGCGAGAGCGGGCGGCTCGAGGCCTCGCGGCGCGCGCGCGTGAGCTTGTCGTAGAACTCCGAGTCCTCGAAGTGCGCGAGCGTGAGCGTGAGGGCCTTCTCCAGGATCATTTCATTCACGCGCTGGCCGAGCTGCGCGCGGAGCAGCGACTGACTGAGCGACAGTCCGCGTTGCGCCCCCGCGATGGCCGCGACGATCAGGCCCTCTAGCAGCACGAATCCGATCGCGCGCGCGGAGTCGGCGCCGCTTGCGCGGATTGAGGCGACGACGCTGTCGACGATCAGGCGGCTGACGAAAGCCTGTGAGGCGGGCAGCACCCCGGCTACGACGGTGAGGCCCGCGAGCGCAAGCGTGAGCGACCGGTTGGTGCTCCACACGAGCGCAAGCGCCCGCCGGCTGTAGCGGAATACCCCGAGAAATCCGCGCAGCGTGACCGGCTCTGTCGCGGCGAGCGGCACGGCGGCCCGCCGCTTGAGCTGCGGATGCTTGGCGGTCGGCGCGGGAGCCGCCATCAGCGCCTCATCGGCCTCGCGCCGGCGAAGGGGTTGCGCCGGCTCGCGAGCGCGTGCTCGGCGAGCAGGAACGCGGCGGCGTTCCAGGATTGTCCGCGCATGCCGCGCAGCGCGAGAGTCCGCCCGTGCAGCCACTCGCTGAAGCGCCAGTTGCCGAGCGAGCAAACCTGCGCGAGCCTCACGAGCTCGCGCCGCGCCGCGCGCGGGTGTCCCAATGCGGCGAGGGCGATTACCCACAGACCGCCCGCGAACGGCCAGATGCCCCCGTTGTGGTACTGCCACGGGAGATTCTGCCGGTGGCGGGCCATGTAGCGGCGCCAGAGCGGATCCGTGCGACGAATCGGCTGCACCACGACGCGCACTGGCGCGGGCCGGTGGATGTGCGCCGCGCGCAGCGCGCGCAGCGTGCGGTTGCGCGCCGCGACGCCTGCGAGCCCGAGCAGCACGGCGAGAAGATTGCCGAGCACGTCGCCCTCCTCTCCGAAGAACGAGAAGTTGACGAAGCTCAGATACAGCTCGCGACGCCGCGCCGTGCGGTGCGCGAAATTCGCGAGCAGACGCGCGCGCCGGTCGCGCGCGGGCGGGCCGGAGAAGGGATGAAACAGCGCGTTGAAGTTGCGGCGTGTCTCGGGCGCGCGCGCGAGCCCGTAGAGCCTCTTCACGTGATACCACAGCGCGTTCGTGTACAGCACGAAGCCCGAGCGCGGCATGATGTCCGCCCAGTCGCTCGCCTCGTTCTGCTGCAGCAGAAAGAGCCGTTGGTGCTCCTGGGCGCAGAGCCAGCCGAGCGCACGCCCGATCGCCGCCCGGTGCGCGCGCTTCAGGCCCCGTGGCAGGCCGCGATCATCCAGGAACGCGATGGCAATGAGCCACCACAGCGTTGCATCGATGCAGCCGAGATACCAGAAGTCCGCTTCGCCGCGCCGCGCATCCACGAAGTTCGGGATCTGCCCGCTCGGAGCCTGGTACGCAGCGAGAGTTCGCAGTCCGGCGGCGGCGCCGCGCGTGAGCGAGCGATCGCCCGAGACGGCCATGCCAAGCGAGCAGATGGCCGCGTCGCGGCCGAAGATCGTCGTGTAGCGCAGGCGTTCGGCTCGGGCCGTGACCGAGGCGGCGAGCATCCCCGCCGCCGTGAGATTCTCCTCCAGGAGCGCGACGGCGCGGCGGTGGCAGTCCGCGAGCAGCTGCTGCTGCGGATCGACTCCGGCGCGGCGGCGGCGGGCGGACCGGGGTCTCATCTGCGCACGGCCTCCGGGCGCCCGGTATCGAGCTCTGGCATCATGTTTCAGTATGGCAGTAATGGACACCCAATCGGGCGATGTCGCGCACGTCATTCAGATGGCCGTCGCCCCGGTCTTCCTGCTCTCGGGCATCGCCGTGACGCTCGGGCTGTTCACCAACCGCCTGGCGCGCATCGTCGATCGGGCGCGGGAGCTCGAGGAGCTGCAATCGCGGGACGGCCTCAATGCGGTGCTGCGCCATGGCCTGCGGGTGCTCGCGCGGCGCGCGCGTTACATCAATCGGGCGATCGTCCTCGGCACCGTCTCGGCGCTGTTGGTCGCGCTCACCGTGGTGCTCCTGTTCACGCACGTGTTGCTCGGAGTGCACCTCTCGGGTGCGATCGCGATCGTGTTCGTCGCCGCCATGCTCACGCTGACCGCGGCGCTGCTGGTCTTCCTGGTCGAAGTGCGCGTGGCCACTGCGCACCTGAGGATCGGCAGCCGCCTGGAATAGCCGTGCTGCCCGCAGACCGCCCGCGCGGCCCTTGTATCGAGGACTGGCCGCCCCAACGCTGCGGGGTTCTGTTACCCTTCGCGCCCTTTGCCGTACGAGCCTCGAGCCCATGAGCCGCCCGATCCGCAATATCGCCATCATTGCCCACGTCGACCACGGCAAGACCACGCTGGTCGACTGTCTGCTCAAGCAGTCAGGCACGTTTGCCGCGCACGAGCAGGTCGGCGAGCGCATCATGGATTCGAACGACATCGAGCGCGAGCGCGGTATCACCATCCTCGCAAAGAACTGCGCGATCGACTACCGCGGCACGCGAATCAACATTGTCGATACGCCGGGCCATGCCGATTTCGGCGGCGAGGTCGAGCGCGTGCTGTCGATGGTCGACGGGGTGCTGCTGCTCGTCGACGCCGTCGAGGGCCCGATGCCCCAGACGCGCTTCGTCACCCGCAAGGCGCTCGCGCTCGGCCTCGGGGCGATCGTGGTGGTGAACAAGATCGACCGCCCGGGAGCGCGGCCCGGCTACGTCGTCGATCGCACCTTCGAGCTCTTCGATCGGCTCGGGGCGAGCGATGCGCAGCTCGACTTCCCGGTCCTGTATGCATCCGCCCTCCAGGGCTGGGCGAGCCCCGAGCCTGCCGAGCGGCGGCCCGACATGTCCGCGCTCTTCGAGGCCATCCTCAAGCACGTGCCGGCGCCGCCGAGCGATGCGGCCGCGCCGTTGCAGCTGCAGATCTCCACGCTCGACTACAACTCCTACGTCGGGCGGATCGGGATCGGACGGATTCGGCGCGGAACGGTGCGTCCCGGCCAGACGGTCGCGCTGCGCCTCGGCGCGGAGGACCGCGGCACTGCGAGGATCGGCCAGGTGCTCACGTTCACCGGACTCGAGCGCATGCCGGTCGCCGAGGCGAGCGCGGGAGACATCGTCGCGATCACGGGTGTCGAGGCGGTGAACATCGGGCTCACCGTCTGCGATGCGCTCCAGGCGCAGGGACTGCCGCCGATCCGCGTCGACGAGCCGACGCTCGCCATGACGTTTCAGGTCAACACCTCGCCCCTCGCCGGGCGCGAGGGGAAATTCGTGACGAGCCGGCAGCTGCGCGAGCGGCTCTACCGGGAGCTGCAGAGCAACGTGGCGCTGCGCGTGGAGGACACCGAGGAGCCCGATGTGTTCCGGGTTTGCGGGCGCGGCGAGCTGCACCTGACGATTCTGATCGAGAACATGCGCCGCGAAGGCTACGAGCTCGCGGTGGGCAAGCCGCAGGTGCTCATGAGATCGGTCAACGGCACGCTCGAGGAGCCGTATGAGGCCCTCACCGTGGACGTCGACGCCGAACACCAGGGTGTCGTCATGGAAGCGCTCGGTCGGCGCCGCGCGGAGCTGAGCGACATGAGCCTCGACGGACAGGGCCGGGTGCGCCTCGAATATCGCGTGCCGGCGCGTGGACTCATCGGCTTCCAGGGCGAGTTCATGACGCTCACGCGCGGCAACGGTCTCATGAGTCACATCTTCGACGGTTTCGGCCCGGTCAAGCCCGACATCGTCGACCGGCGCAACGGCGTTCTGGTGAGCAACGAGCACGGCGAGGCGGTCGCATACGCGCTCTTCAATCTGCAGGAACGCGGCCGGCTCTTCGTGAGCCCCGGCGAGAAGCTCTACGAGGGCATGATCATTGGCATCCACAGCCGCGATAACGATCTGGTCGTCAATCCGATCAAGACGAAGAAGCTCACGAACATCCGCGCCGCGGGCAAGGACGAGGCGATTCTGCTCACCCCGCCCATTCCGCTCACGCTCGAGTATGCGGTGGAGTTCATTGCGGATGACGAGCTGGTCGAGGTGACTCCGCTCTGCATCCGCATGCGCAAGCGCTTCCTCACCGAGCAGGCGCGCAAACGCGCCGCCCGGGAAAGCGAGGCGCTCAGTACGGTGGAGGCAGGTCCGGATGACGCTTGAATAGGTCCGGCTCGGATTTCACCTCGTTGTAGGGCCGGTAAAGCGTCGGGGGCTCATCGGGCGGGCTCGTGAGCGCGGTGCGCACGGTGCCGTGATCCTTGGCCTCGGCCCAGCTCACATCGTAGCGGTTGCGGAAGAGCGGCGCGAGGTTCGAATGCACGATGCGCCACTCGCCGTCCTCCTTGAGGTAATCGATGTAGTACGGCCCCCAGACCCAGCCTGCCGAGGTGTTGCTGCCGACCGCGCCCGGGGAAAGCCAATGACTGCGCGCGGAGCGTCCGTCGCCTGCGATCTCGATGTACGGGTTGACAGCCATGTGCAGGATGAAGAATCCGGGAATGCGGTCCTTCGCGGCCTCGAAATCCCGGTAGACGGCGCGGATGCGCTCGAGTCCGCGATACACGCCGCTGTCCGAGAACTCGAGCGTCACGTCCGCGGTGTGCCGCGCGAAGCACTCCTCGACGATGCGCGCGTAGCGCTGCGTGAAGAGGTAGTGAGCGTACTTCGACTGCAGTTTCTGGATCGCCTGCTCGTCCTCGAGCCGTTGCACGCGGCGTGCCAGCCGCTCGAGCTCGGCGCGCACTCCCGCGCCGTCATTCTCTTTGCTCATGAGTCCCCTCCTCCGCTCCGCGAGCGCTCGATTATCGCTCATCCGGACGGCAGGAGGCTCATCGAGTGCGAAGCGCCTCGTCGGCCTGCTCCAGCCACTCGGTGCGGTCCACGGAGGCGGGCGCCTCGAGCGCACGCTCCCGGGCTCGCGCGTAGCTCTCGCGGGCCTGCGCGCGCGCGCCGTTCTTCGTCTGCGCCTCGGCGAGGGCGAGCCAGTTCGGCGGAAACTCCGGGTGCAGCGCGACAGCGCGCTGCGCCGCCGCGAGCCCGAGCGCGGCATTGCCCGGTCCGAGGGGCCACCCGGGTGCGCGAATCAACACGAGCGCGCGTACCCGCGCCGGTCCCGCCTCATCGAAATCCGGATCTCCGGCCTCCGCGCGCGCGAGCTGCTCGAGCATCTGCTTCAGAAGCGACAGGGCATGCAGCGGATGCGCTTGCGCCAGGAGCCCGAGTGCGAGCGCGCGCGCGTAGTGACAGGGTGCGGTCCGGGGCGCACGCGCGAGACACGCCTGCGAGGTGTCGCTCGCATCCGCAGCGAGCCGTGCGCGCTCGGACGAGCGTGACGCATGCTCGCTGCGCTCGGCATCGGCCTGCACCGCGGCGACGAGCGCGGCAACACTCGGCTCGCGCGGGTCACCGTTGGGCGCGCCCGCGCGCGCTGCGCACGGCCCGAGGGCGACGAGCAGGGCGAGCAGCCAAATGCAGCACGGCGCTCGCCGTGGCGGTCGCCTGCGTGGACGCGAAGTGATTTCGGGCAGTCGAGGGCGCACGCGGCTCGTTAGGCTATCATTGCGCGCTGCCGCGCGCCTCAAGCGGTATCTGGAGAGAGACCTCGGCCATGCCGATGCGGGCGTCCAGCATGGTCGTCCAGTCAGTGCTGTGCCCCGCGAGCGCTCTACTGCTCGGGGCGCTCATCGTCCTGCACGCAATTCCGGCGCGCGCGGACACGAGTCTCGCGCAGGGGAACCCGGCACCGCTCCCCGAGGTGGGACCGCAACCCCCGGCCTCGGCCGTGGCCGGCGCCCCGGCGCCAGTCCCGACTTCCACCGGCCCGAGCTGGCTCGACCTCGACAAGCTGCCGTTCATCCCCGTTCCGGAGCTCGACGAGGATCCCTACAGCGGCACCTCGGTCGGGCTGATCCCGACAGTGCTGGTCACTAACGATCAGCACCAGATCGAGCAGATCATCGCGCCGGATGTGATCCACAGTCAGTATTTCGGATGGGGCGCGCGCGCGCGCTTTTTCGACTTCCCCTCCGATGACACGCAATGGTCGCTCGTCGGCGGGGCCAAGCAGCACGTCGAGAGCGAGTTCGACGGCGAGTACGCAACCGGCATGCTGCGCGATGAGCGCTGGTCGTTCAGCTCGAGTCTGATCTACGACCGCGACGGCAGTCCGCGCTTCTACGGGGTAGGGAACGACTCCCAGCTCGCCGATCAGACCAACTTCACCGATCAGCAGAAGTACGCCCAGACGACCCTCGGACTTAACCTGAGTCACATCTGGCAGATCGGTTACGAGATGCGGCTGCGCGAGGTGACGATCACGCCGGGGCACATTCCCGGGGTTCCTTCGATCCAGGACCTCTATCCGACGACCGTGCTCAAGGCCGACCGACGCGAATTCCTGAACCGCCTCTACGTGAACTACGACTCCCGGGACGATGTGAACATCCCCACCCGCGGCGCGGAGTGGATCGCCTACGCGGGTGCGGCGAGCACCAGCCTGCAGCCGAACACCAGCCTTTACAGCGAGGTGGGTCTCGACGGTCGGAACTTCTTCGCGCTCCCCAACCACGCGGTGCTCGCCATGCACGTCGCGCTGCGCTACATGCCGCGGACCGACCGTACGCGAAACATCCCCTTCTGGGCGCTGAGCGGCCTGGGCGGCGACGAGTCGGACCTGGGCGGCAACCAACCGCTGCGCGCGTTCGGCACCGACCGCTTCCTCGACCGCAACTCCTTCGTCGTCAACCTGGAGTATCGCAAGCGGGTGGCGACGGTTCACGAGTTCTCCACACAGATCAACATCGAGCTCACCCCGTTCGTCGACATGGGCCGCGTGTTCAACGCCCTCAGCACCGATCCGCTCTCGCGGCTGCACAAGGTGGCGGGATTCGGCGTGCGCGGCATCGCGCCGCCGTTCGTGGTGGGCTACGTCGATGCGGGCTACGGGAGCGAGGGCTTCGCCGTCTTCACCGGCCTCAACTATCCCTTCTAGAGGCGTGCGCCGCGGATGTCGATGAACTGCAGGAATTCCGCCCGGGTGCGCGCGTCGCTGCGAAACAGACCCGTCATGCGGCTGGTGACCATCGATACGCCGCGCTTGTGGACACCGCGCGTTGTCATGCACTGGTGGACCGCATCGACGACGACGCCGACCCCGCGAGGCTTGAGCACCTCGTCGATGCATCCGGCGATCTGCGCGGTGAGCTTCTCCTGCACCTGGAAGCGGCGCGCGTAGCCCTCGACGACGCGCGCGAGCTTGCTGATGCCGACCACCTTGTTGCTCGGCAGGTAGCCGATGTGAACACGCCCGATGATCGGCGCCATGTGATGCTCGCAGTGTGACTCGAAGGAGATATCGCGCAGGACGACGAGCTCGTCGTAGCCGTCGACCTCCTCGAAGGTGCGCAGCATGTACTCGCGCGGGTCGACCGCGTATCCGGAGAACCATTCGCGATAGGCGTTCACAACGCGCTTCGGCGTATCGCGCAGTCCCTCGCGCGCTGGATCATCCCCCGCCCAACGCAGCAGCGTGCGCACGGCGTCCTCGGCGGCGCGACGCGAGACGCGGACTCGATGCGGTCGTGACATGGCCACCTCCTGCTAGCGCCGAACGATGAGTTGCGGTGGCCGCTTCCGTGGAGTGCGGCTCCCATCGCGCCCCGGGAAACGCGCAAGGACGGGGCCGTCCCACAGGCGGATGACCCGCTCCTTGAACAGCCACTCTGCGCCGCTCTTCACCGTCCGATCCTCGTAATAGCCGGCGAAGCGCAGCAGATACGGCGGCTCGCCGCGGCACTCGGTGACGAAGGTGAACGAGCGCACCGCGCAGCGCCGCGTGTCGCCCTGCATGAGGATCTGGCTCACGTGGTGCTGCCGGCCGGGAAAGTCGGGTACCGATCGGTAGTGCTCGGCGAGACGCCGCAGGTTCGCGTGACCCTCCCAGCGATCCGGCTCCTCGAAGACCTCCTCGATCACCACCGCATCGGGCGTGAAGCAGGCGAGGAAGCCCTCGACGTCCCCGGTATCGAGCGCCCATGCGTAGCGCGCCAGCAGCTCCTGGATCGCCATGCGGTCGCGGATGGTCAACGGGCTCGCTCGTGCCACGATCGAAACCTTGCGCATTTCCCGCTGCGATTGGAGCACGAACGTCGCGAACGTGGCTAGCCCGGCCGCCAGCCCTCCCGGAGGAGATCGGCCGATGGCCGAGCTACCCTGAAACGGCGCTCGCGCTCACGAGCGCCTTGTGCATCGCCCAGACCGTCGTCGCCACGAGCAGCACGCTTGCAACCAGCGAGACGGTTGCGAAGAGCTGCTCGCGCCGCACCAGCTGGCGGCCATCGAGCGGCGCGATCAGGAACGGCTCGCCGTGGGTCGTCTGACCGACGACGCTCAAGCGGCCGCCCTCGGGCCTCAGCGTCGCGGCCGCGACTTGCGCGCGCGCCGCGGCGCGGGCCGTCTCCCATTCCTCGGCCGAGAGCTGTCCGTCGCGGTCGCGATCGAACCGCGCGAGCAGGCTCGGCTGATCCTGTTTCCACTTGGAGATGAGCTCGCGCACGCGCTCGTCCGTCTCTGCCGTGTCGGCATGCGAGCGCAGCTCACCGAGCACGGTCAAGCGCACGGCGGGGGCGATGAGTCTCTCGGTGTAGCGAAATTCGCGATCGGCGCCGATGACGAACTCGGCCGCGACCGCAACGCGCGCAGGTCGCGGGGTGTCGCCGTACCAGCTCTGATGAAACGCCGGCGTGACATCCGCGCCCACCGGTCCGATCAAGCATTGCGAGTCGCCGTCCTCGAGTATGAACGGCGCGACGCTGCGTGCGCGCTCCACCGTCTGCCACGACTTCTCGCCGCGCGAGTTCGCGACGCGTCGCTCGATCTGATAGTCCCACCACACGCACTCGCGTCCCGAGAGCGGCGCCGCCGCGTCGTGATCGGCGGTGCAGCGCGCGCGGCCCTCGATGCGCACGTAGCCCTGCGCCGCGGAGCGGATCCTCGCGAGCGGCGTGTCGGCGATGAAGCGGTCGCGGCGCACGCTCGCGAGAAAGCGTACCAGCGCGTACGTCGCTGCCGCCGCCGAGGCGCTCGCGATGAGCCAGTACGCATGCACCGCCTGCACGGGCATCGCTAGCCTCCGAAGGCGAGCTTCACATCCACGTCGCTCGCCTGCTCGGGGGTGAACTGGAGGAGCTTCGCGGGCGTGAAGTTGCAGAGACCCGCGATGAGGGCGTCCGGGACCGTCTCGATGCGCACGTTCTGCGCGTTCACCGCGTCGTTGTAGACCTCGCGGCGGTCCGCGATCGCGGTCTCGAGGCCGCTGATGCGGTTCTGCAGCTGCTGGAAGAGCGTGCTCGTCTTGAGCTCCGGATAGCGCTCGGCAACCGCGTAGAGTCCCGCAAGACCGCTGCGCAGCGCGCCCTCCGCGGCGCTCACCGAGCCCACGTCCCCGGCGGAGCGGGCGGCATCCACCGCCGAGCGGGCGCGCACCACGCGGTCGAGCGTGTCGCTCTCGAACTGCATGTAGCGCTTGCAGACCTCGATGAGCTTCGGCAGCTCGTCGTGCCGCTGCACGAGCAGCACATCGATATTCGACCACGCGAGCTTGACTTCATTGCGTGCGCGTACGAGGCCATTGTAGATTGCGGCTGCGTACCCGAAGAGAAGCGCCAACGCGAACAGCGCGACCACCATTGCGACCATGACGTAACTCCCTCGAGAGGTATCCGGCCTGCGCCCGGGCGAACGGGCAGTTGCGCCCATCCCCGGGGAGTGTTCCAGTTGGGCCGCCTCCCGGCTAGAAACCACGGGAAGAACTGTGCGTGCGATAACACTTGGCGCTGCACAAAGGGCGCCGCGGAGCGCCCGGGATCAACCGCCGCGGGCGTGCGCAACCGGAGGCGTGTGAGCGACGCCTCGCAGGCGACCGGCCCCCTTGCGGGCTTGCGCGTGGTCGAGCTTGCGGGCATCGGACCGGCGCCTTTCTGCGCCATGCTGCTCGCCGATATGGGAGCGCAAGTGCTGCGGATCGCGCCCCCGCCGCAGGGCCCGCCCGCGTTCCCGATTCCCGAGCACGAGGATCCGATGTGGCGCGGCCGCAGCCGGCTCACGCTCGACCTCAAGGACGCGCGGCAGCGCGCGCGCCTCTTGCGCATCCTCGCCCACGCCGAAGTGCTCATCGAGGGATTCCGGCCGGGCATCATCGAGAAGCTCGGGATCGGGCCGGATGTGTGTCTCGCGCTCAATCCGCGGCTCGTCATCGGCCGGATGACCGGCTGGGGTCAGTCGGGCCCCCTCTCCCAGGCGCCCGGGCACGATCCGAACTACATCGCCCTCACCGGCGCGTTGCACGCGATCGGTCATTCCGGAGCGCCTCCCTGTCCTCCGCTCAATCTGGTAGGGGACTTCGGCGGCGGTGCGCTCTATCTCGCGGTCGGCATCCTCGCCGCGATTCTCCACGTCCGCGCCGGCGGTGCCGGTCAGGTCATCGACGCCGCGATGATCGACGGAGCCTCCTCGCTCATGACGATGATCTACGCGCTGCGCAATCGCGGCCTATGGGAGGATCGGCGCGGCGCCAATCTTCTCGACGGCGGCTGTCCGTTCGGCAGCACCTACGAGACGGCGGACGGCAAGTACGTCGCCGTCTGCGCACTCGAGCCGCCCTTCTATCGCGCGCTGCTTGCGGCGCTCGGACTCGACGAGCGCAGTCTACCGCCCCAGCACGAGCGCAGCGGCTGGCCGCTGCTGCGGCAGAGATTTGCAGCCGTCTTCAGGACGCGAACGCGCGACGAGTGGACGCGCCTGCTCGAGGGAAGCGAGGCCTGTGTGACGCCGGTGCTCACGCTCGCGGAGGCGCCGCGGCATCCGCACAACCTCGCGCGCGGCGTATTCGTCGGGGCACCGCCCGTACCGGCCGCCGCACCGCGCTTCTCGGTCACGCCGACCGCGCATGCGCCACAACGCGGCCCCGAGACCGCCGAGCTGCTCGCGCGCTGGGGCATGCGCGAGGATGAGGCTCGCGAGCTGACCGAG
Organism: Steroidobacteraceae bacterium; assembly: GCA_035523875.1. GTDB lineage: Bacteria > Pseudomonadota > Gammaproteobacteria > Steroidobacterales > Steroidobacteraceae > JASHUC01. The sequence continues at coordinate 57,095 of DATKPY010000003.1, read as the reverse complement.
CCCTGATCGGTGCGATCGGGCTCAGCGCGCAAGCCCGGTGCGGTCGCTGCGCGCGTAGAGCACGAGCGTGCCGGCGCGCTGCCCGATCAGCCAACCCTCACGGGTGCGCACGTACTGATCGCGATACTCTCCGACTCGCTGCTCCGGCTCAGCCGGACGGCCCTCGGGCGAGTGCGGGTGCGAGCTATCGCCGCCGTAGAGCAGCAGGTAGCAGCGGCCCTCCGCGTGGTCGCGATCGCGCACCTCGATTTCGATGTTGGTGCACAGATGACGCGTGAGGCGCGTCCGCGGGCGCGCCGCGAGCGCCGCGCGAATGGCCGCGCGTCCCACGAGCGGCGCCTGCGGATCCGTGGCGCGAATGAAGACACCGTCCGGGGTAAACAGCCGCGCGTAGCCGTCCCAATCCCGTTCGTCGAACGCGCGGATGGAGCGCAGCACGAGCCGCGAGCAGACTCGCTCGATGCGCGCGATCCGAGCTTCCGCGAGCGTCCCCGTGCTCACGGGCAGCGCGCGCAAGCCCCGAGCGGTTCGCCCCCTCAGCGCCACAGCCGCGCCGTCGCGATCTCGGCGCCCGCTACGAGCGAGCGCAGCTTCTTGTACGCCACCTCGGCGTCGACCTTGCCGTAGCCCGCGAACGTCCCGAAGCCACAATCGCTGCCCGCCAGAACGCGCTCGCGCCCGACGATGCCGGCGAACGTGCAGATGCGCTGCGCAACCAGCTCCGGATGCTCGACGAAGTTGGTCGAGGAGTCGAGCACACCGGGGATCAACACCTTCTCGGGCGCGAGGCGCTGAGTGCGCCACACCGTCCACTCGTGCGCATGACGCGGGTTCGAGGCCTCGAAGGAAAGCGCCTGCGGCTTTGCCTTGAGAACGATCGGCAGAATCCGCTCGAGGGCGATGTCGTGATCGTGCGGCCCTTCGTAATTGCCCCAGCAGATGTGCATCCGCAGCGATGCGGCCGGGATGTTCGCGACCGCCGCGTTGAGCACCTCGACGTGCTGCTCCGCGCGGCTCAGGAACTGCTCGTCGGTGAGGTCCTGGAAGCCCGTGTGCCGCGACATGGCGAGATCCGGGCAGTCGAGCTGCAGCACGAAGCCCGCGGCGACGATCGCCTCGTACTCGCTCCGCATCGTCTCGGCAACCGCCTGGAGGTATGCCTCGTGGCTCGGATAGTACCGATTGGGCTGAAACGAGGAGACGACGCCGGGGGATGCGGCGTTCAGAAACGCATCCACGGCCGGTGTACGCTCGAGCGCCGCGCGAAAGTTCTCGATGTCGTGCCTTACGGCATCCGAGTCCTTGAGCGAGACGGGCCCGATGCAACAGAGCCTGCGGAACGTCTGCGGTCCGGTGAACGCCGTCATTCGCTGGCGCAGGTCAGGATGATCACGGAGGTCAAGATGCGGCTTCGCCGCGTTCTCCCCGCCGAAGCCGCTCAAGCGGTCCTTGATGTAGGTGGCATAGCCGATCTTCGCGGTCTCCCCGTCGCTCACCACGTCGATCCCCACGGCGACCTGGCGCGCAACGGTATCCCTCACGGCCTCGCGCACGATGCGGTCGAACTCTCCCTGCGCGTACGGCTCGCCGCGCTCCTTCTTGAGGAGCATCTCGGTCACCGCGGTGGAGCGCGGCAGGCTCCCCACGTGCGTGGTGAGGATGCGGTCGGTGCTCAGTCTCATGCGTGCGTGACCCGATTCGCGGCGACCGGCGCCGGCGCCACGGCCTCGAGATCCTCGTAGATCACCTGTCCGTAGCCGGTGAGCGTCGCGTGGTAGTAGTTGCGGTGCACGCAGCGCACGCGCGCCGAGAGCGCGCCCCGCATGCACAGCCACAGAATCACCTCGACGCTCTCCGTGCCGCCGCGCTCGATGAAATCGCGATGTCCGAGCTCCGCGAGCGATCGTGGATCGCGCTCCAGGCGGTCGAGGAACTCGTGGTCCCAGTCGGGGTTCACGTAGCCGAAGCGCTCGCCGGTCAGCTGGTGAGAGAGGCCGCCGGTGCCGAGCACGACGACCTTCAGATCGTCCTCGTAGCTCGAGACTGCGCGGCGCACGGCCCGTCCGAGCTCGAAGCAGCGTGCTGGAGTCGGGATTGGAAAATGCAGCACGTTCACCAGGATCGGGATCACGCGCACCGGCCAGTTGGGTTGCCAGGGAAGAAGCGCCGAGAGGGGCGCGAGACAGCCGTGGTCAAGGGGCAGCCGGTGACAGATCGCCGGATCGAACCCGTCATCGACGATCGATTTGGCGAGGTGCCAGGCGAGCTCGGTGTCGCCGGGCACCGGCGGCAGCGGCCGCTTCCCCCAGCCCTCGTCCGCGATCTCGTGCACGCCCGCGACCCCGAGCGCGAAGGTCGGAATCACATCGAGGAAGAAGGAAGTGAAGTGATCGTTCGAGAACAGGACGATTACGTCAGGCCGCACACGCTCGAGCCAGGCGCGCATCGGCTTGTAGCCCTCGAAGAGCGGCTTCCAGTACGCGCTCTCCTCGTCGTGGCGGTCCACCGCGGCGCCGACCGCGGGCGCGTGCGGCGAGCCGAGTCCGGCGATGATCCGCGCCATCAGCGCTCTTCCCACACCCGGCGCGTGCGCCGGAACTCCTCGAGCGTCTCACCGCGCATCTGTGCGGCCGCCCCGACGAGTCCGACGCCGAGCACCCCGGCGATGCGAAACACCAGGAAGTGGTTGACACCGTAGCGCACCATGGCGAGCCAGTCGCGCGCGCGGACCATCCCCCGCTCGGTCTCGTCGAGCCCGAACTCGCGCATGCAGCGCTCCTCGTCCGCCTTGAAAGCGGCGCGCTGCTCGGCGCCCATGAGGCTGCGACAGAATGCGCTCAAGCGGTAGCCTTGCTGCGCGAGCGAGACCGTGAGCAGATAGGTGCCGCGCGCGGGGTGGGCGAATTCGCGCTCCGAGGGCTTCATCGGCGGCTCACGGCACGGCGCCTCAACGGCGGATCTCCACCGGGTTCGAAAGGGTGCCGATGCCGCTGATGGAAACGGAGACGGGCCCGCCGAGCTTGTCGAGCTCGACGTTCTGCACGGCGCGGCTCCCCGCAGCGGAGCGCTTGAGAGCGGTGCCCATCGAGACGACATCGCCGGGCAGGAGCGTCATGTACTGCGAGAGGAACGCGAGCACTTGGGGCACCTTGTAGAAGAGGTTCGCCGTGCTGTCCTCGGTGACGAGCTCCCCGCGGTGATGGCACGCCACGGTGAGCGCGTGCGGGTCGGCGATCTCCTCGCGCGTGACCAGCCAGGGCCCGAGCGGAGAGAAGGTGTCGCTCCCCTTGTAGCGCCCCGGGTAGCTCACCCAGGTATCGACGTGCTCGATGCTCGACGGATCGGACTTGCCGGGATGGATCGCTCGGTAGTGAAAAGTGTCCTCACCGCGCATGGTGGGCGAGGTGATGTCATTGTGGATGGTGTAGCCGAAGACCTGAGCGTAGGCGTCCTCGGGACGGATCTCGTGCGTGCGCCGGCCGACGATCACGGCGAGCTCCGGTTCGGGGTGGCAGCGTCCGTAGGCAGGCTTGATCACGATCGGCTCGCCGTGCCCCAGGAGCGCGTTCGCGCCCTTGATGAACGAGGCCGGATGATCGGGACCGCTCAAGATCCGGTCTTTATTCGCGCTGTTGTTGAGCGCGAGGCAGACGAGCTTCGAGGGACGGCGGACCGGCGGCTGCCAGGCGATCTCGGCAGTCGCGTAGCGGGGGACGCTGTGCGGATGCGACCGCGCGTGCTCGAGCGCACGCCGCGCCGTAGCGAGCGCCGCCTCGCCGGTCTCGATGAACCCGATCATGTCACCAAGCGCGGCTGCACCCGATCCGTGCCCGCCCATGGCCGCGGCCGCCTCCGCGAGATCGATCACGGCATCGTCCGTCACCGCCGCCCCGAGCCGATCACGGCCCCGCGCATGAAAGCTCGCGAGCCTCATGGGGCTATCTTACATGCCCCGCTCAGCGCGGCGGAGCCCGCGTCCCCGCATCGATGCGGATCACCTCACCGTTCAAGTATGCGTTCTCGACGATGTGGGCCGCGAGCGAGGCAAACTCCGACGGGGCCCCCATGCGCTTGGGGAACTCGAGCGTCTCGACGAGCCGCGCCTTCACCTCGGGCGGCACGCCTGCCCCCATCGGGGTCTCGAACAGGCCGGGCGCGATGGTGCATACGCGCACCCCGAATTGCGAGAAGTCGCGCGTCATCGGCAGCATGAGCCCGACCACGCCGGCCTTGCTCGAGGAATAGGCCACCTGCCCCATCTGGCCGTCGAAGGCCGCGAGGGAGGCGGTGTTGATGATGACGCCGCGCTCGCCGCTCGCACCGAGCGGCTCGTTCTTGAGCATCTCCGCGGCCGCGAGCCGCGCGACGTTGAACGTGCCGATGAGATTGATCTCGATCACCTTCTTGAACTCGGCGAGCGGGAATGGACCCTTCTTGCTCACCGTGCGGCCGACGAAGCCGGGGATGCCGGCGCAATTGACGCAAATGTGAATTGCCCCGTACGCCGCCTTGACGGCGGCGATCCCTGCGGCCACGGACGCCTCGTCGGTCACGTCGACGCGCGCGAACAGCGCACGGCCCGCATGGCGCGCGGCGAGCTCGCCTCCGCGCTGCTCGTTCACGTCGAAGATGCCGACCCGAGCGCCGCCGGCGATCAGCCGCTCGACGGTCGCCTCCCCAAGGCCCGATGCACCGCCGGTCACGACGGCCACGCTGTTGCGGATATCCATGAACGAATCTCTCCGAGTGTACTATTGCCTGCCCGTGAATTCCGGCTTGCGCTTCTCCTTGAACGCCTTGCCGCCCTCGACTGCGTCGGCCGAGCGCATGTGCTCGGCGGCGATGAGCTTCTCCATCTTCATCGCGAGGCTCGCCGGCATGTCGAGACCGTCGTTGATCAGCATCTTCATGCGCTGCAGCCCGAGCGGGCTCTTGCCGGCGATCCGCTCCGCGACGGCCTGTACCTCGCGCTCGAGCTCGCCATCGGCCACCACGCGGGTAACGAGCCCGATCGCAGCCATATCCGCTGCCGGGAACAACTCGCCCGTGAACATGAGATAGCGCGCCCAGTTGACCCCTACGATGCGCGGCAGCCGCAGTGTCGCGCCACCGCCGGGAAGCGCGCCGAAGTTCGCGTGCGCATCGCCGATGCGCGCCGACTCGGCCGCGACCATGAAGTCGCACATCATCGCGAGCTCGAGCCCGCCGCCGCAGCATACGCCGTTCACCGCCGCAATCACCGGCTTCGGCATCCCGAGCAGCACTTCCTCCATCTGCTCTCCCGCCGCGAGGAAGGGAGCCTGGGGGCCGGTCAAGTCGGTGGCGCTCGGCGCATCGGTGAGATCGGCGCCGGCGCAGAAGCCGCGGCCCTTGCCGGACACCACGATCACGCGCGTCTCCTCGCGCTCGCGTAAGTGGATCCACGCCTCCTTGAGTTCCCGCATGCACTCGTAGGAGATCGCATTCAGCGCCTGGGGCCGATTCAGATACAGCCAGGACACTCGTCCGCGATGATCGAGCAGCAAATGTTTGAAGTTCACGTGCGACCTCCCCTTCAGAGCTTGCGCGTACGCCCCAGCCAGAAGCGCTCGCGCACCTTGCGCCGCAGCACCTTGCCCGCGGCGCTGCGCGGCAGCTCCGGCCATATCTCGAACGACTTCGGCGCCTTGTACCCCGCCAGGCGCCCGCGGCAGAACTCCACGAGCTCCGCGACCTCGAGGCTCGCGCCCGCTTTGAGCTCCACGACCGCCTTGACCGCCTCCCCCCAGTCCTCGTCCGGAACCCCCACCACCGCGCAGTCCTGCACGGCGGGGTGGGTGACGACGACCTTCTCCACCTCGGACGGAAAGACGTTGAATCCGCCCGAGATCAGCATGTCGCGCTTGCGATCCACCAAAAAGAGCCAGCCGTCGCGATCCTTGAAGCCGATGTCACCGGTGTGATGCCACCCATGCGCCGAGACGCGCGCCGTCTCCTCCGGATTGCGGTAGTAGCCCTTCATCACCGCGCTCGTCCGCACCACGATCTCCCCATGAGTCTCGGGCGTGAGCAGCGCGCCCGTCTCGTCCATGACCTCCACGCGCGCCAGCAGCGTCGCGCGCCCGCAGCTTGCGAGCCGCCGCTCGTCGCCCGAGGCGAGCACGCGAGCATGATCCTCGGGAGAGAAGAATGTCACGTTCGGACCGAGCTCGGTCTGCCCGAAGCCGGTCATCATCACCGGCCCGAAGACATCGATCGCCTCCTTGATCTTCTCCGGGGCCATCGGCGCCGAGGCATAGTTGAAGTAGCGCAGCGACGAGTAGTCGTGGCGGCGCACGTCGGGGTGGGCGAGCAGGCGGTAGACCGCCGTCGGCGGCAGGAACAGGTGGGTCGCGCGGTGCCGCTCGATCGCCTCCATCACCCGCAGCGGATCGAAGCCGGCCAGGATCACGTTGCTCGCCCCCATGGCCGACATCATGAGCGTCACACCGCCCGCGGCGTGAGTCATCGGCGCGACGACCAGGTGGATCGCGTGATCGTGCCACAGCAGACGCTGCGAGGCCGCGATCCACGTCTGCCAGGCGAGGTGCGTCATCATGACGCCTTTCGGGCTTCCGGTCGTTCCTCCGGAGCTGAACAGCGTGACCACGTCCTCGAGCGCACCGCGACGCTCGGGGGAGCGCTCCGCAAGTCCGCAGGTGAGGGCATCGAGTGAGGAATACGGAGGATCGTCCTCCTCGATGCAGATCGCCTGCGTGATCCGCGGGCACGCCGCGACGAGCTCGCGTACGGTGTCGCGGAACGCGGAGCTGTAGATGAGCACCTCGGTGTCGGTGTTCTCGAGCGCGTAGATCGAGTCCTGCACGGTATTGCGCGCATTGACGGGAACCCACACGCACGCGGCGCGCACGATGCCGATCACGCACTCGAACGCCCGCGCGGCGTTGCCGCTCAGTACCGCGACCTTGGTTCCGGCGCCGATCCGCAAACGATCGAAGGCGTTGACGATGCGGTGCGACATCGCCTGCGTCTCGGCGTAGCTGCGTCGCTCGTGATCGTCGATGAGGAACGGACGAGCGGGATCGATTGCCGCGCCCTTGTCGAAGAAATCGATCAGGCGCACGGGCGCTCGTCCTGCGGCGCCGACGCCGGATCGCGCCCGCCGCCGCTCACGCCTCGACCCGGCCGAGGATCGTGACGGTCGACAGGCCTTCCTCCACGTTGAAGAAGCCGCCGCCGCAGGAGGCGAGCGCGTAACGGGCCCCCTCGACGCCTCGCTCGCGAGCCTCCCCCCGCAGCTGCTGGCAAAGCTCGAAGATTTGCCCGAGTCCGGTCGCCGCGACCGGGTGACCCTTCGATTCCAGACCGCCGGAGGTGTTCACCGGAATGCGTCCGCCCAGGCTCGTCGCACCGCTTTCGGCGAGCGGTCCGCCCCGCCCGACCTCGCAGAGCCCGGTGAGCTCGAGATGGGCGATCTCTCCGTACGCCGTGGCGTCGTGCACCTCGGCCACGGAAATATCGCTCGGCGCGATGCCCGCCTGGCCGTAGGCGGTGCGTGCGGCCGCATGCAGCGCGCCACTCGCGGAGTCCTCGATCGGCCGGCGGTGGTTGCCGCGCATCACGCTTGCGCACACGCGCACGGCGCGCCGTGCGCCGAAGCGCTTGAGGCCCTCGCGCGAGCAGACGACCGCGGCTGCAGCCCCGTCGCTGATCGGCGCGCACATCGGCAAGGTGAGCGGCCAGGCAATGATCCGTGCAGCGAGCACTTCCTCGACACTCATGGGCTTGCGGTACTGCGCGAACGGATTGCCAACGGAGTGCCGGTGGTTCTTGGCGCTCACCGCGGCGATCTGGCGCCAGGTCGTGCCATAGCGCTTCATGTGCAGCTTCGCGTTGAGCGCATACGCATCCATGAAGGGGCTGCGAATCGATTCGTCGATGACGGCCTCCGCGGGCGGCTTCACGTCCGCGACGAGCTCGCAGTAGCGCTCGAGGAACTGCGTGATCTGCGCGAGATCTCCCGGCTGGGAGAAGGAGGCCTGGCGACGCGCCCGGTCCTCGGTATTGAGCTTCTCGGCGCCGACCGCGAGCGCAAACTCGAGCGCTCCGCTTGCGACCTGGGCGACGGCGAGATTGAACGCGGTGCTCCCGCCGGTGCAGGCATTCTCGACGTTCACGATCGGGGTGCCATCGACGCCGATCGGCAAGAGCGCGTGCTGCCCCTTCATGCCGTACTGGCCCTCGATTGCGCCCTGCACGGTATTGGCATAGAAGACGATGCCGAGGTCGCCGATGCCGATCCCCGCATCGGCGAGCGCGGCCTGCGCCGCCTGCCTGCCGAGCTCGGCGCACGGCTCGGCGAGATGGCGGCCGAACGGCGTCATCGCGACGCCGAGAACGAACACTTCGCGCACCCGTGCGACTCCCCGGCCGCGCGCACTCGAGCGACCGTAACAATTGTTTCCTTCTACCAGATCACGAATAATCCCGGCAAGTGAATACCGATCGCACCCTGGTGCTCGAGTTTCTGAAGGGTTCGGCCCGGCCGCTGCCGATCACGAGCAATCCTCTCGCGTGCGCGCTTCGCGGCGAGCTCATCGAGCTCGACGCCGAGCGCGGCACGGCGCTGCTCGCCTTCGCACTGGACGAGCGGTCGGCGCAGGGCGCAGGCGTGCTGCAGGGCGGTGTGCTCGCGACGCTGCTCGACTTCGCGATGGCTTTCGCGGCGCACGCGCGTCTCGCCCGCGCGGAGCGCGAGTTTGCCACCGCGACGCTCACGGTGAATCTGTTGCGCCCCGCCCCGGTCGGGCGCTATCTCGCGCGCGGGCGCGTGGTGCGCGAGGGCAGGAAGCTCTTGTTCGCCGATGCGGAGCTCACCGCGGCGAGCGATGCAACGGTCGTTGCGACCGCGAGCGCTGTGCTGCCGCTCGCCGTACCGGACCGCTGAGCAGGGGCCGCAGATGCTTGTCGTCGGCGACCTCTCGCGGCTCAACGCCGTGCGCTATCCGCACAAGACCGCGCTCGTCATGGACGGCGCGACCCTCAGTTACGCGGATCTCGACCGGCGCTCCAATCAGCTCGCGCATGCGCTCGCGGCGCGCGGCGTTGTGAGCGGAGATCGCGTCGCACTGCTCGCGCACAATCGGCTCGACTACGCGATCGTGACCCAGGCGGTCGCGAAGTGTGGCGCCCTGCTCGTGCCGATGAACTTTCGTTTCGGCGCCGCGGAGATCCGCCACGTGCTTTCCGATGCGGAGCCGAAGATGCTCATCGAGGAGGCATCGTTCGAGGAGGCGACGCGCGCGGCGATCGCGGGCGGGGCGCCCGCGCCCGATCTCATCCTGCTGCCGGAGCCGCCGAACGGAGGGCTTGCGGGTGCCTCGCGCGCGACAGCGCCCGCGGCGCTCCCGAGCGCCGCGGAGCTCGCGCGTGATCAGCCGACGGACGCGCTCGCGCACACGGTCGATCCGCAGTCTGCGTGCGTGATCATGTACACGAGCGGCACGACCGGCTTTCCCAAGGGGGTTCTGGTCTCGCACGCCACCTACTTCAAGATGTATCTCGCCACCGCCGTCGAGACGCGGATGCGCCACGACGATGTCTACCTCGTGGCGGTGCCGATGTTCCATGCGGCGGGCCTGAACATGTGCCTGCATCAGAGCCTGTTCATGGGCTCGACTGGCATCATCCACCGCGGCTCCTTCGACCCGCAGACGATCCTCGGACTCATCGCGCACCATCGCATCACCCTGGCGATCCTGGTGCCCACCACGCTCGCCATGCTCGCCTTCCACCCGCGCGTCACCGAGTACGACCTTTCAAGCCTCGAGAAGATCTTCTACGGATCGATGCCGATTACCCCGCCGATCCTCGAGCGCGCGCGGCAGGTCTTCCCGCACGCGCGCTTCAATCAGCTGTATGGCTCGACCGAGGCGGGCATGGTGAGCGCGCTGCGCTCGGAGGATCACGAGCGCTTCGCCCACACCACCGGGCGCCAGGCGCTCCTCACCGAGAGCCGCATCGTCGACGAGCAAGGCAACTCCGTTCCCGTGGGTGGCATCGGGGAAATCATCGTCAATCAGCGCACCATGGGGATGATCGGCTACTGGCGCAATGCGCAGGCGACCCGCGAGACCATTCGCGACGGGTGGATCTACACCGGCGATCTCGCCCGCGTGGAGCCGGAAGGCTTCTTCACGCTCGTCGATCGGCGGAGCGACGTGATTATCAGCGGCGGGGAGAACATCTACCCGAAGGAGGTCGAGAATGCGCTCGCCGCACACCCCGCCGTGCGCGAGGTGGCTGTGTTCGGCATTCCTGATCCGCTCTACGGCGAGTCGGTCTGCGCGGCGATCGTGCGCTGGCCGGGACGCAACGCCACGGCCGCGGAGCTCGAGGAGTTCTGCAGAGCGCGGCTCGCGTCCTTCAAGCGTCCGCGCCGGGTCGAGTTTCTCGAAGCGCTGCCGCGCAATGCGAGCGACAAGGTGCAGAAGCGCATTCTGCGGAGCCGCTTCGCTCTTCCCAAATGAGCGAGATCGAGGTCGGCCGAGAGTCTCCCGGGGAGTGAGGGATCCGCTCAGAGGCTCGCTGCGCCGCCGTCCACCAGCATGTCGATGCCCGTGACGAACGAGGCCTCCTCGGAGGCGAGAAAGAGCGCCGCTCGGGCCACCTCCTCGGGCGCACCCAGGCGCCTCATCGGTGTGTTCGCGATCATCTGCCGGCGCAGTTCCGGAATCATCTCGGCAGTGAGGCCGGCGGTCCTGTTGATGATCGGGGTCTCGATCGGTCCCGGACTCACGACGTTGACGCGGATTCCGCGACCGACCAGCTCCGCGGCGAAGCTTCTTCCGAGCGCGCGCACGCCCGCCTTGCTGGCGGAGTAGACCGATCCGGTCGGAATTCCCTTCTTCCAGCCCATGGAGGAATTGAGCACGATCGCGGACCCGCGCGCCATGAGCGGTAGCGCCTTCTGCACGGTGAAGAAGACACCCTTCAGATTCACGGCCATGAGGCCGTCCCAGTCCTCCTCCGTCACCGCCTCGATGGGAAGGAAAGCCCCGACCCCGGCATTGACGAAGAGCACATCGATCCGGCCGAGCTTACGGCGGATCTCCTCCATCAGCCCGACGATCTCGCGCAGGTTCGCCATGTCGGAGCGGATCGCGAGCGCTCCGGGGCCGAGGGTCGCGGCGGCTCGGGCGAGGCTCACCGGATCGCGACCGGTAATCGCAACTTGCGCCCCCTCGGCCGCGAAGGCGCGTGCCGCCGCGAGTCCGATGCCGCTGTTGCCCCCGATGACGACGGTGGCTTTTCCGATAAATCGCGGGCTCATAGGTTCGCGCCGGTCAGGGAGCGACGTATAATCCCCAAGTCGTAGAACCCTGACAAGATGAGAAAAGCTGAACGGGTCGATTTGGGGAAGGCACCGCGCGGCCGCGAGGGCGTCGCGCTCCGTGAGTCATCACCCCCTGACGATGAGGTGCGGCGGGCCGCGGACGGCGGCGCGGCGCTCTCGCAGCAGACCGTCTGGTACCGACTGATGAAGCTCACCAACCTCATCAATCGGCCTTTCTTCTCGCGCTATGCCGAGCGCTATCACCTCACCATCAACGACGCGCGCGTGCTCGTGACCCTCGCTTCGAGCCCCGAGGCCGCCGCGCACGAGCTGTGCGATGCGACCGGAATGCATCCGATGAACGTCAGCCGCTCGGTGGCGGCGCTGCGCCGTCAGGGGCGCATCAGCGAGCGGCGCGACCCCTTGAACCGGCGCCGCAAGATCCTGCGCCTGACGCCGAAGGGCTGGGCGGCATGCCGTGCGTTCGTGCCCGATATGAACTGCATGTCCGACTTCCTGCTCTCCTCGATGTCCCCGCTCGAGGTCGAGTTCTTGGGGCGGCTCGTCGATCAGCTGATTGCGAGACTGGAGACCGTCGACTCGCGCTCTGGGTTACCATCCGCGAACGCTGGGGAGGCGCGGCGGCAGTTGCCCACGGATTGCTGATTCCTCGCAACGCAAATCACAATGAAGAACCTGATCGAGAACAGCCATCTGCTGCGCCACGCGCTGCGCCTACGGGTGCTTGCCGCCGGAGACTGCGCGGCCGTGCGACCGCTCGTCGCCGACACCGTCCCCGGAGTGCAGTTCGACGTGCAGCCCTTCGCCACGGCCGAAGAAGTGGTTGCGAGGCTCGGGGAGTACGCACCCGATCTCATCTTTCTCGACGCGGACAGCCCCGAGCCGCCGGCGCTCGAGCTGTGTCGTGCGCTCAAGGAGCATCCGGCGACGATGCTGTTGCCGGTCGTGATCGTAAGCCGCAGCACGCGGCTGCGCGCAGAGGCCTTCTCGGCCGGGGCCGACGACTTCGTCACCCGGCAGATATCGCGCCACGTGCTGCTCGCGCGCCTCGAGGCACTCGCACGGCTGAGCTCGGCGCGCCGCACCGCCGCCGCAGCCGCGCTGCAGGTGGAGATTCGGCGGCGCGAGGAGATCCGCGAGACATTCCGCCGCTACGTCTCCCCGCAGCTCGCCGACCGAATCTTGAGCAGCGCGGAGCTGCGCGACAGCATTCTCGCCGCCTCGGACGTGCGAACGCGGGCGGTGGTGATGTTCGCGGACCTGCGGGGCTTCACCGGCATCTCCGAGCGTCTGAGTCCACACGAGGTGGTGCCGCTCCTCAATGAGTATTTCTCGCTCCTCACCTCGATCACCTTCCGGCACGAGGGAACCGTGTTCCACATGGCGGGCGACTGTCTGATGGCGGGCTTCGGCGTGCCGCTCGAGCAGCGCGACAGCTCCGAGCGCGCCGTCTGCGCCGCGCACGAGATGCTCGAGCGCTTCAGCGATCTGGCCGAGCGCTGGCGCGAGCGACATCAGATCGAGACCGGCCTCGGCATCGGTATCAACGAAGGCGATGTCGTGGCCGGCAACGTGGGCTCGGCGATGTTCATGAACTACACCATCGTCGGCGATGCGGTGAATATCGCCTCGCGCCTGTGCCAGCGTGCGCGCGCCGGGGAGATGGTATTCTCGGGTGCGATCAAGCGCGCGCTCGATGCGCGCGGACTCGCCTTCCGCGCGATGCCGCTGCCGCCGATGACCTTACGCGGCCGGACCACCCCGATCGACATCTTCTGCGTCCCGCTCGAGAAGCGCCTCGATCTCGGCGAGGCTCCCACGCTCACTCCGGTGAGCACATGAGCGCCGAGCCGGAAACCGCCAATCTCGCGCTGTTCTGCGACTTCGAGAATATCGCGCTCGGGGTTCGCGACGCGCGCTACGCCCAGTTCGACATCAACCGGGTGCTCGAGCGACTGCTTCTGAAGGGCTCCATCGTCGTCAAGAAAGCCTACTGCGACTGGGAACGCTACAAGGAGTTCAAGTCCGGCATGCACCAGGCGGGGTTCGAGCTCATCGAGATACCCCACGTCAAGCAGTCGGGCAAGAACTCCGCCGACATCCGCATGGTCGTCGACGCGCTCGACCTCTGCTACACGAAACCGCACGTCGACACGTTCATCATCATCAGCGGCGACTCGGATTTCTCGCCGCTCGTGAGCAAGCTGCGGGAGAACAACAAGGCGGTGATCGGTTGCGGGGTGAAGAATTCCACCTCGGATCTGCTGATCGCGAGCTGCGACGAGTTCATCTATTACGACGATCTCGTGCGCGAGCAGCGCGCGCGCCGCGGGGCGCGCCGCAGATCCGCCGCCGAGCCCCAGGGCAAGGAGGCCGCAGCGGGCGACAAGGAGCGCGATGAGGAGAAGGGCGAGGACGAGCGTCCGCAGGAGGACCGCAAGCAGGAGGCGTTCGATCTGGTCTTGGCCACGCTCGATGCCTTGAGCGCCGAGCGCGGCGGGGAGGGCCGGGTCTGGGGCTCGATGGTCAAGCAGGCGCTGAAGCGCGTGCGCCCGGGGTTCAACGAGAGCTACTACGGGTTCCGATCGTTCAATCGCCTGCTCGAGGAGGCGGCGGCGCGACGGCTGCTCGCGATCGAGCGCGACGATAAATCCGGCGGGTACTTGATCCACAGCCTCCCCGAGAGCGCCTGACCGAAGCGCGAGGCGCCCGCGCGAGCCGCACGACCCCCCGCCGCAGCACCCGCCGGGTCTGCAGGGAGCAGCGGCTCGAGTGTGAACCCGGTCTCACTCGCGGCGCGTGTCGCAGATTCGCTACCTGCGTCGCGGCTGCCCGGGGCCGCGCGACCTAGAGTATTCCTTTCGTACCGCGCGAGGGGGCGGGTTCCAGTATCGACCATGGTGGACGAGGAGTCCTTGACCGAGCGGCAGCTCTACGAGCGGCTGAGTATCGCCACCCAGGCAGCCGGTATCTTTGTCTGGGAACTCGACTGGGCTGCGCAGCAGATCTCCTGGGATCAGAACGCGGCGGCGCTCGCCATGGGCAACCGCCATTACGGCCGGGAGCTCGGAGCCGACCTGTTCAAATGGGTCCACCCCGAGGACACAGACATCGGCCACACGGCGATGGCGAAGGCGCTCGCCGCGGGCAAGGCGGACGCGTCGTTCCGCTACCGACTCCAGTTTGCCGACGGGACCGTACGGCACATTCAGGCGTACGCCCGCACCTCCACGGACGCGAGCGGCCAGCCGCTGCGCTCGCTCGGGGTGAGCTGGGACGTGACCGAGGAGGTCGAGGCCACCGAGCAGCTGCGGCGCAACGCCGACCAGGAGCGCAAGCTCCTCGACCACTTGAGCATCGCCACGCACGCCGCCGGAATCGAGTGCTGGGAGTACGACTACACCCTCGAGAAGATGACGTGGCTCCACGGCGTGAATGAGGAATTCGCCGAACCAGGGGTCGATGCCGCGGAGATCGGACGACGCGCGCTCGCCTCCGTGCTACCGGAGGACTCCGAGGCGGTGCGCATCGCGACACAGCGCGCGATCGACGAGGGCGACTCGAGCATGACGATGCGCATGCGCCGCCGCCGGCCGAACGGACAGATTCGCCACCTGCAGCTCTACCAGCGCTTCGTGCGCGATGAGCAGGGCCGACCGATCCGGGCTCTGGGCGCCACGCGCGACATCACGGTCGAGGTCGAGGCGACCGAGCGCTTTCGGGCGCACGCCGAGGCCCTGCGCGATGCACAGCGGAGGCTCGAACGCGCGACGCTTTCGGTTGCCGAGGGCCACTTCGAAATGGAGTTGCTCACGGGCAAGCACTGGGCCTCCTCGAGCTACTACGCCCTCTTGGGCTACCGCCCCGATGAGCTCAAGCTCGATACGATCGAAGCCGTCGATGTGCTGATCCACCCCGATGATCTCTTCGCGGCGCGCGAATTCAACCTGCGACATCGCGATCTCGGAATTCCGTACGTTCACGAGATGCGCGTGCGGCACAAGGACGGCAGCTATCGCTGGTTCCTGGTGCGCGCCCAGGTCGAGCAGGACGCCGCGGGCACGCCGATCCGCTTCTGCGGCTCCATTCAGGACATCCACCGGCAGCGGCTCACCGAAGATGCGCTCAAGGCGGCGCGCGAGCGCTTCGATCGGGCCATTCGCGGTACGCAGGACGGGCTGTGGGAGTGGGACCTGCTCAAGCCGTCGCTGTGGGTTTCGCCGCGCTATGAGGCAATCCTGGGCTTCGCCGAGGGGGAGATCTCCGGAACGGTCGACTCCCCGGAAAGACTCATTCACCCCGAGGACCTCGACGCCCACCGCTCGGCGCAGCGCGCGCACTTCGAGGGCACCGCACCCTACGACTTCGAGGTGCGCATGCGCACCAAGTCGGGCGACCATCGCTGGGTGCGCGTCCGCGGCGAGGCCGACCGCGACCAGGCGGGCAATCCGTTGCGGCTCGCCGGCTCGATGCAGGATGTGACCGAGGCGCGCAGCGCGCGCGATGCGCTGATCGCGGCCTCCGAGGCCGCGCAGTCCGCGAACCGCTTGAAGAGCGTTTTCCTCGCGAACGTGAGCCATGAGATCCGTACGCCGATGAACGGCATCATCGGCATGACGAGCCTGCTGCTCGATTCCACGCTCGATGCGCCCCAGCGCGAGTACGCCGAGACGATCCACGCGAGCGCGAACTCGCTCCTCACCGTCATCAACGACATCCTCGACTTCTCCAAGATCGAGGCGGGACGGCTCGATATCGAGTCGATCGAGCTCGACCTGCCGGAGAGCATCGAGGAGGCGCGCGCCATGCTCTCGTACCAGGCGGCGGCGAAGAGCCTGCGCCTGGTCGCGATCGTGCAACCGGATGTGCCGCGCTGGGTGATCGGCGACCGCCAGCGCATTCGCCAGTGCCTCATCAACCTGTTGAGCAATGCGGTGAAGTTCACGCATTCCGGCACCGTCACGGTGGAGGTCTCCATCGTCGGGCGGCGGGATGGAGGCGCGCTCGCGCGATTCGAGGTCCGCGATACCGGGATCGGCATTGCGCCCGACACGATGCCCACGCTGTTCCAGCCGTTCGTGCAGGCCGACTCCTCGACGACGCGCCACTTCGGCGGCACGGGACTCGGCCTGTCGATCGTGCGACGGCTGGTGGAGCTGATGGGAGGCGAGCTGGGGGTCGACAGCGAGCTCGGCAGAGGGTCCACTTTCTGGTTCCTCCTGCCGCTCAAGATCGCTTCTCCCGACGCAGTGCGCGGCCTGCCGGCGACGGACGCGCCGCCCGCCAATGCGCGGTTCGCCGAGCGCTACCGTGGGAGCGTGCTCCTCGTCGAGGATAACGTGGTCAACCAGAAGGTCGCGCGAAGCTTTCTCGAGCGCATGGGTTGCGTGGTGACGCTCGCGAACAACGGGCTCGAGGCGGTTCACGCTTATGCGCAGGGAAGCTTCGACCTGGTGCTGCTCGACCTGCAGATGCCCTTGATGGACGGCTTCGCTGCAACGAGCTGCATACGCAAGCTCGAACAGGGACGTACGCGCACGCCGATCGTGGCGCTCACGGCGAGCGCCATGACCGGGCAGCGGGAGCGTTGCATCGAGGCGGGGATGGACGATCTCATCGCCAAGCCGCTCGACGTGCAACGGCTGCGCACCGTGCTCGACCGTCTCGGCATGCGCGCCGCAGCCGAAGCCGGTGGCGCGACGCCGGCCGCGAGCGACTTGCACGATGGCTCGACTGAGCCCGCGGCGCTTGCAACGCTCGTTGCGGGGGTGGCCACCGATTCGCCCATCGATGCGCGCGCGTTCGCCGATCTCACCGGTGACGATTGCGAGTTCGCGCGCGAGCTCGCGAGCACGTTTCTCTATACGAGCGAGGAGATCCTGGCGAGCGTGAGCGAATGCGCCCGCCGCGGCGATCGCGCGGGCATCGCGCGTCTGACGCATTCTCTCAAAGGCGCGAGCGCAAACATCTACGCCGCAACCCTGCGGCAGCTGTGCGCCGATCTCGAAGCGCAGGTCGCGGAGCTCGACGAGGTGCAGCTCCTCCAGCACGTGGCGCGACTCGCCGCCGAGCGCCAGCGCGTCGTGGCCGCCCTCGAGCGCCTCGCGAGCGACGCTCCGCGCGCCGCGCGCAGTCGCTAGCGCCGCTCAAGGGCTCTGAGCGGCAGGGGCACGAGCCGCCGGTTCGGGCGGCGACCTTCCCAGTATCAGGTCCGAGGCTTTCTCGGCGATCATGATCGTCGGCGCGTTGGTGTTGCCGCTCGGCACCTCGGGCATCGCGGATGCATCCGCCACACGCAAGCCCTCGAGGCCGCGCACCCGCAGCGCCGCATCGAGCACCGCGTGCTCGCCAATCCCCATCGCGCACGTGCTCGTCGGATGCGCGCCGGTCTGGATCGTCGCGCGGATATAGGCGTCGAGCGCCTCGTCCGAGGTCGCTTCCGCTCCCGGTGCAAGCTCGGCGGTCACGAGCTCGGCGACGGGCGGGGTCGCGAAGAAGCGGCGGGCGAGCTTCAGCATCGCGCGCGCGACGGCGCGGTCGGCTTCAGTGGTGAGCAGGCCCAAGCGGATCCGGGGCGCCGCAAGCGGATCCGCCGAGCGCAGCGTGACCTCCCCGGCGCCCGCCGGACGCAGACTGAGCGCCACGGCCGTGAATTGGTGTCCAACCCCCCGGCGCCATCCCGGGAACCACGGACGCGCGAGCATCGAGGTGTGCGAGATCTGAAACTGCACATTGGGCGAGCGAGCGGCCGCATCGAGTTTGAGGAACCCTTGAACGGAGATCGGATTCGCGGCGAGCGGACCCGACCCGGCGAGCCGCCAGCGGATGAGCGCGAGCGCGAGCCGGTCCATCCGCAACGTGCGCTCGAAGGTGCACGGACGCGCCGCCTCATACACGGCGACCACGAGCGGATGGTCCTGCAGATGCTTGCCGACGCCAGGCAGCGGATGACGCGGCTCGATGCCGAGCGCTTCGAGCTCCCGCGGCGGGCCGATCCCCGAGAGCATGAGCAGCTGCGGCGAGTTGAACGCGCCCGCCGCCAGGATCACCTCGCGCGTCGCGCGCACGCGCTCGACGCGGCCGGCCCTGAGGTACTCGACGCCTACGGCACGCCCGCGCTCGATGATGATTCGCG
This sequence comes from Steroidobacteraceae bacterium, assembly GCA_035523875.1. Lineage (GTDB taxonomy): Bacteria > Pseudomonadota > Gammaproteobacteria > Steroidobacterales > Steroidobacteraceae > JASHUC01. The sequence continues at coordinate 38,625 of DATKPY010000003.1, read as the reverse complement.
TGGCCAGCGCGCACGTCTCGACGGTGAGGTTGTGGCGAGCTCGCACGGGTGCGAGGTAGGCCTCCGCGGTGCCATTGCGGCGCCCATTGTGGATCGTGAAGTCCGGCAGTCCGAACCCCTCCGCCTGCGGACCGTGAAAATCCTCCGTTCGGGGATAGCCGAGGCGCACGGCGGTCTCGAGCATGCGCGGCGTGATGAGCGGATCGGCGGGTTGGCGCGAGACTCTGAGTGGCCCGGAGCCGCCGTGGAAAGGACCCTCCCCGCGCCAGCTCGATTCCATGCGCTTGAAGTACGGCAGCACGTCGGCGAAGCCCCAGCCCGCGAGCCCCGAGTCGCGCCAGCGATCATAGTCGCCAGGATGGCCACGGCTGTACATCATGCCGTTGATCGAGGCGGTGCCGCCCAAGAGCTTGCCGCGCGGCTGCGGAACGCTCCGCCCATCCGTCTCCGGCTCGGGCTCGCTCGCATAACCCCAGCTCCATTCAGGCTCGCTCGCGGCCCTGAGCCAGGCGACCGGCATGGAGAGAAGCGCGCGATGCTGTGCGTCGCCCGCCTCCAGGAGCAGCACGCGCTGCGCGCCATCGGCGGTCAGGCGATTCGCGAGTACACACCCCGCCGAGCCGGCACCAACCACGATGAAATCGAACTCGGCCACGTGCTTGCTTGCGCCCCAGGGGAGGGCGCTCAGAGGAGCGCGTAATAGCGGATCAGATTGCCGTCGCCCTTGCGCTCGCCCACACCCACGATCACGTAGCGCATGAGCCAGTCATGCGGTCCGGTCTCGACTTCGAAGGTCGGAAAAGCCCGCAGATAGTACTCGGCGTGGGCAACCGGAGGGCCGCCCTCGAAGATCCAGGCGCGGATGCGCGGCATTACGTCCGCCCGCCGCCCCCAGAGGTAGCCCCGGTTGTGCATGAGGATCAGTGTCCCGTCGCTCGCCCGGAGCATGTAGCGCGCATCGATCGCGAGTACGCCGTCGGGCCGGAACAGCGCCCAGTCCCCGCCGCTCCCGGGCTCGACCGCGCCGCTCAAGCGCGGACCCTCGATCGTGCCGCGGTCGACGTACACCGCGCCGCGGCCGGCGCCCGAGGGCATGTTGACGATGTTCTGCACGCGGCTGAACCAGAGCCGGATCTGAAAGACAGGCTCGAGCCGCGCTTGCGCGACGGTCGATGCGTCGGAGAAGATCCCGGGGAAATCGCTCATGCCTCTTCTCGCCGCGGTGGCGGAGCCCGCGAGTGCGCTATCGTAGCGCACGCGATGGCACCCGTCGGCGAGCGCGGCTCGCGATTTCGGCAGTAGAATTCGACTGCCGCGTGGAGTCCTCGAAAGTGGGCGGCGCCGTCCTGCGGCAAGGGGGCAATCATGCTGGTCGTCACGACGGAGAACGTACCGGGTTACAGGGTACGGGAGATGAAAGGCCAGGTTTTCGGAGTCGTAGTGCGAAGCCGGGGCCTCGGCGGCAACATCATGGCGGGATTGCGCTCGCTCGCAGGCGGGGAGATCACCGAGTACACACAGCTTCTCGAGGAGGCGCGCCGGCACGCGGTCGATCGCATGGTGAAGAATGCAACCCTCATGCAGGCGAACGCCATCGTGATGATGCGCTTCGACTCCGCCGAGATCGGCCAGACGATGAGCGAGATCGTGGCCTACGGCACCGCGGTCGTGCTCGAGAAGGCGGACTGAGGTGCTGCGCGCGGGGCTCATCGCCTTCGCGGCCGCGGTCGCGCTCGCGGGTGTCATTCTCATTCTGAGAGGGCTGCCCGGGCCCGGCGTCTATGCACTCGCAACCGGAGCGGTCATCGTGCTCGGCACGGCGTTCGAGCGTTGGCGCTATCGCCCGGAGGAGTCCTCGCCCGGCGAAGGCTGGCAGCCGACGGGAGAGCGCTTCGCGGATCCCGAAACCGGTAAGACGGTGGAGGTCTTCTACCATGCGTCGAGCGGCGAGCGCCGCTACGTGAGCGATCCGCAGTCGCCTCGCGCGCTACGCAGAAATCCCACGCCGAGCACGCCCAGCAAGTAGCGGGCAAGCCTCGGGCGCGGCAGATCGAACGTCGCCGCCCGAATGCGATTGTCCATCGGTGCTGGCTCAGAATCGCTTGGCGACGGTCAAGCGTCCGGAAATCGGCTCGAGCGGATGGAAGTGCACATCGGCGACCCCGTCCGCGGGCTCTCCCGGCAGCCGATCGATGTAGAAGTACTCCATCGCATTGGCGCTCTTGTTGAGCAGATTGTAGCCTGCGAGACCGAGGCTCCAGCCTGCACCGAGCGCGTAGTGCACCTCGGCGCTCCACTCGCCATAGCCTGACCCGAACACCTCACCCTTGGGTGTCGGCGCTTGAGCGCAGGTGGACATCCCGGGAAAGTCGGTCTTGACCGCCTCGTCGGAGCACGGACCTGACGTCAACGGATAGGCTCCGAGATAGCGGTACGCGAGACCACCGCTCCAGGGGCCGAGATCTCGGACGTACACATTGAACGACCCAGTGGCAAAGGGCGCATTGGGCAGATACTCGCCGAGATGGCCCGTCCCATCGTCGTACGGTGAGGTGTAGCGCGCGCGATCACCCGAGTAACTGCCGTAGAGCTCGAGCCAGCGGGTGGCCTGATAGGTGACGTTCACCTCGTAGCCGGTGCGGTGACTGCCTGGGCCGGCGCTGTCCTGGCCGATGTCCGGATTGTAGGTGGTCTCCGACTGCGCGACGAGGTTATAGACCGCGAGCGTGGCGGAGACCCGCCGGTCGAACAGATCCTTGCGCACGCCTACCTCCTCGCCGGTCTGGCTGGCAATGAGCGGAGCCCCGGCAACGCCTTCGATGCGCGCCTCATCGACGCCGCGCAGGTCATCGCTGTGGAAGCCGCGCCCGGCGCTCGCATAGAGCTCGGTAGTCTCATCGAGGCGATAGATCAGGCTCCCCTTCGGCTGCGCGAGCGCGCGATCGGCGGTCCCGTAGTTGGTGCCGCTGTCGATCCCGTACATGTAATCCTCACGAAACCCGAGCACCGATCGCAACCGGTCGGTCCAGTGCGAGGTGACCTGAAAGAAGCCCGCGACGCTCCCGAGATGGATCACGTCGCTCTCCGAGAAGGCCGGCGGGTAATCGACGGCTGCGAGCTGCGCCGTGGTGAGCGCGGTGCGATCTTGGGTCGGGATGCGCGACACATCGTTGAAATCAAAGCGCGAGTGCAGGCCTGTCATCCAGTCGGTGTCGACGCCGAGGAGCGGCGAGCTCCATACATAGCTGCTGTCGGCACCCACGGTCTCCCGATCCTCGTGCTGCTGCTCCTGGTCGCCATTGACCGGATCCACCAGATAATGGGTGAAGTCGTTCCACAGGAAGAGACGGTTGCTGATCGCGTAGGCGCTCGTGCTCAACACTCCCGTGCCGATGGTGTCGTGAAACACGGCCGACAGGCTCCCCCGCTGGGCGTAGCCCGCATCGGTCGGGTCCAGAATGCCGTACACCGAGGGAATGAGGCCCTCGGTCAGCGCCCGCTCCGGCTGATCGGTCTGTGCGTTCCACAGGTCGTGGTAGAACATCGCGGTCACGGTGAAGCCCTGCGCGGAATCGCCCGAGCTGAAACGCAACACGCCATTGACCTTGCGCTGATCGCCGGGCGTGGTCCAGGGCCCGTCGTAGTGCTGAAACTCGAACGCACCGAGCACCGTGCCGTCCCCTGCCGCCGTCGAGCCGGCAAGGAACGTCCGCTGGAAGTCCATCGTGCCCACGGTCTCCGATGCCTGCGTTGGGATGCTGTCGAGATAATTGATGTGGACCGAGCCGACTGAGGCGAAATCGCCCTCATCCGCGTAGTAGGTGCCCTTGGTGTAGCTCACGTTGGTCGCAAGCTCCGGGATCATGAAGTTGATGTCGGCGTAGCCCTGCCCATGGGCGTGCGAAGGCTCGTTGACCGGCATGTCATCGATGAACACTGCAAGGTCGGTCCCGTGGTCGAGGTTGTAGCCGCGCATCAGATACTGATTGGCCTTGCCCTCGCCGCTGTGGACCGTCACATCGAGCCCCGGCACCGTCTCGAGCACCTGGCCGGGCCGAAATGCCGGTGTCAGGGTAAGCTCGTCGTTGACGACCACGCCCTCGCTCGCTGTCTGGGCGGTGCCGATCAGACTCAGGCGCTGCGCCGTGACGGTGACCTCCTGCAGCGCCTCGCCACTCCCCTCGCCCGCACCGCCCGCCACAGCGGACTTGGCCTGCTTCGCGGTCCCGTTCGATGGATGAGCGGTCGCGGGGCTCGAGGCTGCGGTCGGAGCGGTGGCATCGGCATCCGCCGCGGCGGCCTGCACCCACACCACGCCGAGCGGCGCCGAAACCATGAGGATGGCCGCTCGCACCGTCTCCCGGACGGACCTCACTGTCACTCCCGCATGCCGACTCACCGCGTGCACGCCCGTGCGCATCGCGGAGAATCGCGTGACTGTCGCGGTTGCCGCGAGGCAGTCATGAGCACGCCGATGATCCCCCCACATTCATTCTTTGTTCGAGCCCTGTGCCGGACCCAACCGATATCACGCAGGCGGCGATTTGCACGTTAATAACCGTGACCGTTGGGCTTCTGCAACGTTAACCGCACGTTGTCGGTGGGAACCGCCGCCGTCTGCTCGCGCCGTTCGGATGCCCCGCGCCGGACTTACTGGACGTTTGGCACCGGCGATCGTAGGCTGAGCCTTGGGCGCGAGTTGGCCGGGCCGTGCGAGCTGCGGCATACGGATAGAGAGCACGACGATCGCCGGAACGAAGACGCCGCGCCCGACGGCCAGCTCTGGGGTCGATCGAGCGAGCGCCTACGCGCGAAAGCCGTATGCGGCTGGCAGTGGTCCGCCTTTCGCTATATTCTTGTGAATATAGCGTGCCCGCAAGCCGCAGAGCGTGCCTCGGGCGGCGCGGCATCAGCCCAAGGGCGCAAATTAATGGAACCGAACGGCATCCGATCCCGGCGCGGGGCGGCCGCGCATCGCATCGGCCTGCTGCTGTCGCTCTGCACACTGTCAGCGACCCATGCCGCAACGCCTTCGCACATCACGATCTCCGGCGAGCGCATCTTCCCGGAGAGCATCACCTCGACCGCCGACGGCACGGTGATCATTGGCAGCATCGGCCAGCGCATGATCTATCGCGCGCGGTCCGGCGCCGCCGTTGCCAGGCCCTGGATCACTCCGGGAACGGACGGCATGCAGACCATCTTCGGCGTCCTCGCCGACGACAGATCGAGAACGCTCTGGGCGTGCTCGAACGACTTTGGGCCTTCGGGGAGCGAGCGACCTCCGCCGGCTACACTCTACGCCTTCGACCTTCGCAATGGTGCGCCCAAGGGACACTATCCCCTTCCGACGCCCGGAGCGCTCTGCAATGACATCGTCGTCGACACGGACGGCACGGTGTACGCGACCGATACGAACAACATGGAGGTGGTGCGGCTCGCGCGAGGCGCGGCCCACCTTGAGGTATGGGCGGGGCCCAGCGGATTCGGTCCGCGGAGCGGTCTGCTCTACGGCATTGCGATTCTGGGCCGCAGAGTGCTCGTCAACACACTCGCGACGAGCCGGATCTTCAGCGTGCCGATCGAGCGCGGCGGCGCCGCGGGCTCCGTGGTCGAGGTGCGGCTCGACCGTCCGCTCGCCCATCCCGACGGCATGCGGCGCTTCGGCCGCGATTGCCTGCTCGTGGCTCAGGGTGGGGAGGGCGGACGCCTCTCGCGGGTGGTCGTGCACGGCGACAGCGCCACGGTGACGACCCTGAAGGATGGCTTCCCCGATGGGCCGGTCGCGGTGACGGTCGTCGGGGCGACCGCCTACGTGCTCGAGGGCCAGCTCGGAAAGTTCATGCATCCGGCGGTTCCCGACGGCACCGGCCCGCTCATGAGGCTGAACCCGTTCCGTGCGACGGCAGTCGAGCTGGTCAACCCCTGACGGCGCGCTTCCCGCCGGAGGCAACGGGGGATCGGAAGCCCCGGCACGCGGGGGTGGCCTCCCGCAGCACAATCGATGAACCTGCGCATGTCGATCTTGTGCCGTCCGGAACGGCAAGCTTGTACGGGACGCTGAGATAGGTGCCATGAAGCCGAAGCGGATCGTTGCGCGAGAGGAATGGCTCACTGCGCGGAAAGCGCTGCTCGAGAAGGAGAAGGCGCACATGCGTGCGGGAGACCTGCTCGCCGCCGAGCGGCGCTCCCTGCCGTGGCTCAGGATCGAGAAGAGCTACGCGTTCGATACCGAGCACGGCCGCAAGACGCTCGCGGACCTGTTCAACGGTCGCAGCCAGCTCATCGTGCATCATCTGATGTATGCACCCGAGTGGAGCGCCGCCTGTCCCGGCTGCTCGTTTCAGGCTGAGCACATCGACGGACCGCGCCGGCATCTCCCTCACCACAACGTAACGATCCTCGCAGTCTCGCGCGCTCCGCTCACGAAAATCCTCGCCTACCGAGCACGCATGGGCTGGAGCTTCGAGTGGGTGTCGTCCTTCGGCAGCGAATTCAACTACGACCTCCACGTCTCATTCACCCGGGATCAGATTGAACAGCGCCGGATCGACTACAACTTTGGAACGATCACGACGGACCCGCGATACCTGACGGAGGAGCTCCCCGGGCTCAGCGTGTTCTTGAAGGATGAGTCCGGCCAGATCTTCCTCACCTATTCGACCTTTGCTCGTGGGCTTGACATGCTGCTCGGTGCGCATCATTACCTCGACCTCACGCCGGAGGGGCGCAACGAGGTCGAATATCGGCAGTGGCCGCGCCGTCACGACGAATATCCGCGCTGAGCGTGAGCGGGATTCGGCCGGTGCAATTCCCGATGCAGAAAGTGCGCCCCCGATCGACGATCGCGGAGAGCTCGCAGCTCATCGGCAACAGCTCCGTACCAAGCGTGCTAGCCCGTTACCGTGTGGCATAGATCCCAGATACGGCCGCAGAATGACTCGAAGGAAAATACGCTCGATCTCGGGCCGCGTCAGATCATCCTGCGCCCCGTTGGCCGCGGACGTGGCGAGCTTCGCGCTCGCATCCTGGAACGGATCACCTCTTCGCTTCCTTGATTCGGGCCCTGATCAGTTTGCGCACCAGGGAGGCAGGCAGCGGCTCCAACGCCGAGAAATGGAGCGAACTCTTGGTCTGGTCGTAGCGACCGAGGTCGCGTGCCAGGGTCTTGAGCGTCGATCCGCTGAACGGGAAATACGAACACCCCTTGGAGGTCGCACAGAAGCCCGCGACCACGACGCTCTCGAGGCGGAAGGCGGGAATCCGATAGCTGATGCACTCCTCTGCATCGGGGACGACGGAGCGAATCTTGGTGCGCAGATCCTCGAGCGCTCGCCGACGGTCCTCGGGAACGGTTCTAAGGTATGCATCGATCGTGGAGAGTTTGCGCGCCACGGTCACCTCACACGGCCATTCCGCGAAATCTAGGTAGCGCCGCCGTGGCCAAAACGAACACAACCCGCTTTAATGGTGGCGTTCTCAGGCCGCATTCTGCACCGCGCTTAGGCCCACTGTCGAATCCCAAGAGACCGCTTCGGCTAGCCTGAAGAGGTTGACCTGTAACGGACGAGCGGAGACTGACGATGGCCAAAAATGTGATTTGTCTTTGGTATGACGGCACAGCCGAGGATGCCGCCAGGTTTTACGCTCAGACCTTTCCAGACAGCGCCGTGCAAGCGGTCCACCACGCCCCGGGCGACTACCCGAACGGCAATCAGGGACAGGTGCTCACCGTCGAGTTCACGGTACTCGGAGTGCCGTGCCTCGGCCTCAATGGCGGACCCGCGTTCAAGCACTCTGAAGCGTTTTCCTTTCAGATCCTCACCGACAGCCAGGCCGAAACGGACCGCTACTGGAGCGCGATCGTCGACAACGGTGGCACCGAAAGTGCGTGCGGCTGGTGCAAGGACAGATGGGGCTTGTCCTGGCAGATCACGCCGCGAATGCTGCTGGAGGCAACGACCGATCCCGACCGTGCGGCCGCCAAGCGCGCGTTCGAGGCGATGATGAGAATGAATAAGATCGACATCGCCGCCATCGAGGCGGCACGGCGCGGAACCGCGCGCGCGTAAAGCGCGCGTGAGCACAGGCGGCGCTCGCTCCAGCGATTCTGACCCGGTGGCCTCAAACCGAGGGACATGCCCGGAGACGTAGCGAGTGACCATCAAAACGGAAGCGATCCACCAAGCGAGCTACCGGTTAAGAGTCGCGACTCTGGCAGACGCACCGCACCTGCGGTCGCTCATCGCCCGCTCGATCCGCACTCTGGGCGCGCAGGACTACACTGCGGCGCAGATCGAGGCAGCCCTTACTGGCGCATTTGGTCTCGATACCTCACTCATCCGCGACGCGACTTACTTCGTCGCGCTGGACCCTGATGAGCGCATCGTGGGATGCGGTGGCTGGAGCCGGCGCCGCACGCTCTTTGGCGGTGATACGCGCCTCGAGCGTGATGATTCGTGGCTCGATCCGACCACCGATGCGGCGAAGATTCGCGCCTTCTTCATCGACCCCGTTCACGCCCGGCGCGGCATCGGGCGCTCCCTCCTCGAGCGCTGCGAGGAGGAGGTCGCGCGGGCGGGCTTCACGCGCTGCGAGCTGATGGCCACCTTGCCGGGACAGCGTCTCTACTTGCGTTACGGCTACGAGCCCGGCACCTCGATCGAGCACCCGCTCCCCGGAGGTCTCGCGATTGAGTTTGTGCCGATGCGTAAGACACTCGGTCGCCGCCAGATATTATGAATTCACCGGTCACAGCATCGTCGGCGCCGCGCCACGGATCGAGCGTTTGATTGAGACCGTCTGGCGCGAGCTCGCGCGCTACATCGAGAGTAGGACTCAGCCGAACCTGCCTCGGCTAGCGCCTGCGAATGCCATCGATGACATAGTCACGCAGGAACTCCTGGTACTGTCGATTGGCAGCTGTCACATCGAAATCCTCCCCGAATGCCACTTTGAGGATCGGTCGACCCGTCACGAAGAACTCGCACATTCCGATGAGTGCCAGATAAAGGAACAATCCGTCGTACGCACGTGTGAGGCCGCGCCGGCGCCCGGCAGTGGCCAGGTCGCGGAATGTCCGCGTCCCCTGCTCGGTAACCAAGCGAAAGAAGGCCTGGGCCTCCTTATTCGGAGCGTTCACCACCTCGTCGATCATGAGGCGATGGAAGTAAGGATGCTCGATTTGGAAGGTGAGAAGCACCGTGGTGAATTCTCGAATCTGAGCCACCGGATCGTCCGCGAGCGCCGCTTCGGCGGCATCCAGGCGAGACTTGAGCCGTCCGAAAAGGTGCCGCGCGGCGGCGAGGAGCAGGCTCGCTCTGTCGCGAAAGTAGTAGCGAATGAGTGAACGGTCGACTTCGGCAAAGCGAGCGAGCCTGAGCAGCGAGAGCTCGCGAGGATTTACCTCGCGGAGCAGCTCGCAGGCGTTGCGAATAATGGCCTCCGCGCCGACCGTCAGATCCCGAGTCCCGGGCCGACCTGGAAGGCGTCGCCTCAGCGAGCGACGTGCGGGTCGACGATTTCGCACCACGGGGATACTTTTCGGGTTGGTTCTGGAGGGCATGGGCGATGAGTCAGATCGGCTGCGCGATCAAACGGGTGAGCGTCATCGTGACCGCTTGATGTTCCGCGAGGCTGGCATGCTCCAGCTCGAGCTCACCGAGGCGCGCCGAACCCTCGACCACGGCGCGGCAACGCTCGAAACGGCGCTCCGTAAAGCGACTGAGCGTTCCCTCAAGAGGAGCCTCCCGACCGAGTTCTTCGGCGAGAACTAACGCATCCTCGACCGCGAGTCCGCAGCCGTAGGCGACGTGCGGGGTCGTGGCGTGCGCGGCGTCTCCGATCAGAATCACGTGTCCTCGGTGCCAGGGCGGTGAGAGCAGATGCGTCTCGAGGGGCCGGTAGTTGATGCGTGATCGAGCGCCCAAGCTTGCGCGCAGCTGCGGCCAAATTCCCCCGAAGGGCTCGAGTTGCCGGGCGAGCAGTTCGACCCAGCGCTCCTCCGGCATGCGTCGATTATCGGGGACGTGCTCGAGCAGGAACATGTACATCTCGTCCCTCGAGACGGGATTGAGTCCGGCCTTGTGCACGGTATCCATGTACATCTGCACGCAGTCGAGCTCCGGTGGTCGCGAGAATACCGCTCGCCAGCAACCCTGTCCCGTGAAGCGGGGCTTGGATGAATGCGGAAAGAGTAGAGACCGCACCTGCGAATGCAAGCCATCCGCACCCACAACCAGGTCATATTCCTCTTGCTCTCCGTCCGTGCAGTGTACGAGCACGCGAGGTCCCGTATCCCGCAAGGATGCGAGCTTGACACCGAGCCGAACTCGAACGCCGAGGGCGCGCGTCTCATCGGCCAAGATCTCGTGTAGGACTGGACGCAGGATACCCCCGCCACTCGGGATTCCAGTGGGATCCGGCGGCGTCTCGGCGCGGTGGAGCAGTCGGCCGCTCACATCACGAAGCTCGAATGCCGAGTGCACATGCCCCGCCGCGCTCGCGCGCTCGAGGACACCGATCCTCTCAAGCGCTCGTAGGCTTGCACCGTTGAGCGAGAGGCCAGCCCCGACTGGCCGCCAGGCCCGGTCCTCGTCGATGAGATCGACGGTGAATCCCGCGCGTCGCAGGCAAATGCCAAGCGCCATGCCGCTTGGGCCGCCGCCGATAATCAGAACCTTGCGCACAAAGAGTTACGCACCCCTCGATTTAATTCCCATGATAGCGTAATTTTAACGCACTGCGCCCCGGGGGAAGATTTCATGAGTAAGTGGCCGTTTACCCGTGGTCTGCACGATCTGGGTAATGGCTGTTTCGCCTACCTCCAGCCCGACGGGACGTGGGGCTGGAGCAATGCGGGGCTCATCGAAAGTCGCGGTGCAACGCTCCTCGTCGACACCCTCATGGGGCTCGACATCACCCGCACGATGCTGGAGGAGATGAAGCGCAAGGTCCCCGCTGCCGCACACATCGGTAAGCTCGTGAACACCCATGCGAATCCGGACCATGTGCTCGGCAACGAGCTCGTCGTTGGAGCGGAGATCATCTCGGGGAAAGGAGCCGCCGAGGAGATCGCACAGATGGATCCGGCGATCTTTGTGCGCATGGCGCAGCACTGGCAGCAATTGGGCGACGGGGGCGAGTTCTTTCACGAGACGATGGGTCGGCAGTTCGATTTCTCCGGGGTGACCATCGTTGCGCCGACCCGCACCTTCGAGCACGAGATGGCACTCACGATCGGAGATAAGGAGGTCCGGCTAGTCGACCTCGGCCCGGCACACACGCGCTCGGACACCATCGTGCATGTTCCGTCCGACGGCACCGTCTTCACGGGCGACATCCTCTTCAGCGATTCGAGCCCCGTCATGTGGGCGGGTCCGATCCGGAACTGGATCGAGGCATGCGACTATCTGCTCGGCCTTGAGGTGGAGACCATCGTGCCTGGGCACGGTCCGATCACGGACAAGTCGGGCGTGCGCGCGCAGCAGAGGTATTTCGAGTACATCGGGAATGAGGCGCGCCGGCGCTATGACGCTGGCCTCGGATGGGAAGAGGCTGCCGCCGACATCTCGCTCGGAGACTTCGCGCGCTGGCCCGACGCGGAGCGAGTCGTCGCCAACGTCTACGCGCTCTACCGGGAGTTTGGCGCCCGCTTGCCTGAAGGCACGGCACCCGTGCTGTTCGGGGCCATGCGCCGCTGGCAAAGACGTGCGGGTCGGGCCATGAGCGCTGCCCACTAGCGCTCCCCCTCCTCGGCGAGCCGTACGATGTCGCAGATCATGAGCTGTTCAACGCCGGGTGAGTCGAGCTCATCGCGGCCCGTACGCGTCTCGCGCGGCAGCGTCACCAAGATCATCGACATCCACGCTCATCTCGCGGTTCCGCCCGCCGATGCGTTGCTGCGCACGCACGCAGGTCCCGGCGCGGCGCTCGGTTTCAGCTCGCCGGAGACGGATGCCGTGAACCACGAGCTCTTCGCCAGAATCGGCCCCAAGCTCACCTCGCTCGAGGTGCGAATTCGAGACATGGACGCCGCTGGCATCGACATGCAGGCGATCTCGCCGATGCCGGGGCAAGCCCTTTACGCGATCCCGCCCGATGTGGCCCGCGAGGCCGCGCGCCTGACCAACGACGGTATCGCCCACGCGGTCGCTCAACGACCCGACCGTCTGGTCGGGATGGGCGCCGTCCCGCTGCAGATGCCGGAGCTTGCGGTCTCCGAGTTGCGGCGTTGCGTGGGAGAGCTCGACTTGCGCGGCGTCGAGATCTCCTCCCACGTGAACGGTCGCGAGCTCTCCGATCTGCAGTTCCGGCCTTTTTTCGCCGCAGCCGAGCAGCTGGGTGTGCTCTTGTTCCTGCATCCGCTCGGCTTCACCCATGGCGAGCGCCTGCGCGATCACTATCTCAATAACTTACTCGGAAACCCCATCGACTCCACGATCGCCGTCGCCCACCTGATCTTCGATGGCGTTCTGGAGCAGCTGCCGGGACTGAAGATCTGCGTCGCACATGGCGGCGCCTACGCGGCGACCTACTGGGGCCGACTGGACCATGCCTGGCGCGTGCGCAGTGACTGCAGACAGCACATCTCCAAACCGCCGAGTCACTATTTGCGCAAGCTGTACTTCGATACACTCGTCTTCGAGAAGACACAACTTGAGTTTCTGCTGAAGACTCATGGCTCCGAGCACCTCTGCCTTGGGACCGACTACCCCTTCGACATGTCCGAACCCGATCCCCTCGGGTTCCACTCGGAGCTCGCGGGGATCGATCGAAACCGAGTGTTAGGCGGTACTGCGGCGGAGCTCCTGAGGCTCTCACCGGGAGGCCTCACAGGGTCCGTTCACCGCTCGGAGAGCGAACGGTGAACGCCGCAGACTCGCCGATGTTTCGGCTCGGCACGTTTTCCGTCGTGGGAGCAGATCCGTTCCCCGGGCTCGTCCTCGGTCAGGAGGTCTACGCGATCCCCGACCTCGCAGTGCTCGGGCGAGAGCTAGGATTGAAGCTCCACGGCACCGACTCTGTGTTGGCACTGCTCGAGCGCTGGGGAGAGAACCTTCCGGCCCTTCGCACATTGGCGGGGGCGCTGCCGCGAGCATCCGCGGCGCATCGCCCACTCGCTGAGTTGCGCACGCATGCACCGCTTCTGCCGCGGCAGATCTTTCAGGCTGGAGCCAACTACCACAAACATGTCGTCGACCTGATCGTGGACGGCGCCCTTGCACGTGACCCCGCGACCGACCGCGAGCAAATGCGCGCGCAGGCGAGCGAGATGATGCGCAAGCGCGCTGACAGCGGGCAGCCCTTCGTCTTCACGGGCCTTGCCTCGAGCATCATTGGCCCGGATGACCCGATCGTCGTTCCGTACGATGTGCGCCAGCCCGACTGGGAACTGGAGCTCGCTGCGGTGATCGGCCGATGCGCGCGGCGCGTCTCTCGTCAGAGCGCTCTCGACGTCGTGGCGGGCTTTACGATCGCCAATGACATCACGGCGCGCGAGCGCGTTGCCCGGCCCGACGCGCCGCAAATGGGAATGGATTGGATGGCGAGCAAGGGAGCACCGACCTTCCTACCGATCGGTCCATGGCTCACCCCGGCAGAATTCGTGGGTAACCCGCAAAGCCTCCGGATCACATTGAAGCTCAACGGACGGGTCATGCAGGATGAATCGACTGCTGACATGATCTTCTCCGTCGCGAGACTGATCGAGTTCATCTCGCTTCACGTGCAACTGTTGCCGGGCGATCTGGTGCTCACCGGTTCACCGTCAGGCAACGGGACTCACTACAATCGATTCATCCAAGGTGGCGATCTTCTCGAGGGTGAGGTTACCGGTCTCGGCCGCCTGCGTAACCCCTGTGTCGCCGAGCCTCGGTCGGCCGCGCAAGGAGAGCCCTAACCATGTCCACCGATAGGGTCACGCACATTCGCTACATCGCAGTCAGCGTCCCGAACTTCGACACGGAACTGAAGTTCATCGCTGAAATCTGGGGGCTCTCGGTGGTCGCGGCGGATGGCGAAACTGCTTATCTCGCGGCTACGAGCTCACCGAACGCCTATGTGTACCGGCTGCGCGCAGGAAATGAGAGACGCCTCGATGTCATCGCTTTCGCCGTGGGCAGCGATGCGGCCGTAGATGCCACGGCTCAGCGGCTCGCTAGCGCGGGTGTGAAGCTGATCTCGGAGCCGCACCGGCTGCAAGGCCCCGGGGGAGGCTACGGGTTTCGCTTCTTCGACTGCGATGGACGAACGCTCGAAGTCTCGAGTAGCGTCGAGCCAAGAGCGCCACGCGTCCTCGGCCGCGGAGAATCGATCCCGGGGGCACTTTCGCACGCCGTCCTGCATACGCCGGATATCAGAAAGTCCGTTGCGTTCTACGAGCGTCATCTTGGTTTTCGGGTGAGCGACTGGCTCGGGGAATTTATGTGCTTTCTTCGGTGCAATCCCGTACACCACTGTCTCGCGTTCCTTCCCGGCCCCGCGTGTCTCAATCACGTCGCCTTCGAGATGCGCGATCTCGACGAGATGATGCGTGGGATCTCTCGCCTCGCAAAGCAGAACATCGCGCTCCGTTGGGGCCCGGGGCGGCACACCGCCGGGAATAACACCTTCGCCTATTTTCTGGCGCCTTCCGGTCATGTCCTCGAGTACACCGCCGAGGTTCAGCGCGTCGACGAAGCGACCTGGCAACCCACTGTGTACGCACCCTCGCCGGAGATCACGGACCAGTGGGGCACGGGCTCGATGAACGGAGGGGGCCCGCAGAAACTCGGTGCGCCAGCGCCGGACCCGGGACTCTGGACACCGCCTCCGCTGTAAATCCGCAATGGCTCGCGCGGGAAAGCTCGCCACTCGGTCTCGTGAAAGGGGAACTTCCGATGAACCACACTGCCATTCTCGCCTCCCTATTTGCCGTCGTTGGGCTTGCGACAGTACCGGCGCAAACGGCTCACGCCGCCGAATGCTCCGAGCTCGCAGGCCTCAGACTCGCGCACGTCGAGATCACACTCGCCGAGAGCGTCGCCGCCGGCGCATTCAAGCCGGCCGGCGGAGCAGGCGGATTCGGCGTACCGCCCGGCGCCTACGCGCATCTGCCGGCGTTTTGCCGCATTGCCGGCACCCTGCGGCCGACGCCCGATTCCAACATCCGCTTCGAGGTGTGGATGCCCGAGTCGAGCTGGAACGGAAAGTTTCTCGGCACCGGCAATGGCGTCTGGGCGGGCTCGATCACCTACTTCTCCATGGCTGCGCCATTGAGCATGGGATATGCCACCGCCGCGACGGACGACGGGCATCAGGGCAACCCACTCGATGCGGGCTTCGCGGCGGGCCACCCCGAGAAACTAATCGACTTCGGCTACCGCGCGGTGCACGAGACAACCGTCACCGCAAAGGCGCTGATCACCGCCTTCTACGGTTCGAGCGCGCATCGGTCGCTCTTCGTGAGCTGCTCGACGGGTGGTCGGCAGGGACTGATGGAGGCTTATCGCTACCCGGATGACTACGACGGCATCTCCGCGATGGCGCCCGCCAATCCGATGGTGGGCCTGATGGTGAGCTCGCTTTGGACCGGCGAGGCCACGCTCAAAGATTCAGCGAGCCACATTCCGCTCCCGAAATTCGCGATGATTCACCGGGCCGTACTCAAGGCCTGCGATGCAAGCGACGGGGTGAAGGACGGCATCGTCTCCTCGCCGCAGACTTGCCACTTCGATCCTGCAGTTCTGCAATGCAAATCCGAGGACGGGCCGGACTGCCTCACGGCTCCGCAAGTTGCAGCATTGCGCGCCATCTACCAGGGACCCCGCAATCCGCGCACGGGGCGGTCCATCTTTCCCGGATTCGAACCCGGTAGTGAAGGCCAGCTGCCCATCCAGACAATGGGCCCCAAGCCATTCGGCGCCGCGGTTACCTATTTCGGCGACCTTGTGTTCAAGGATCCAAAGTGGAATTTCAGAGACTTCGACTACGACAAGGACGTCGAACGCGCCATGCAGGCAGGCAGCGCGCAGCTCGACGTTCCACCCAACGGCCTCGACACGTTCCTTGCGGAAGGACGCAAGCTTCTGCTTTCCCACGGGTGGGCCGATGGCCTCATTCCGCCCATGAGCACGGTCGATTTCTACCTCCAGCTTAGGCGGCATCTGACCCCTAAAGAAGCTCGGGATACGCGTCTGTTCATGATTCCCGGCATGGCCCACTGCGCAGGCGGCGACGGGCCTTTCCTCTTCGATCCCATATCCATCCTCGACGAGTGGGTCGCAAGCGGGCACGTGCCGGAGAGGATCGTGGTGAGCAATCCGCCGGGCGCCCCGCCGCGCACGCGACCGTTGTGCGCTTATCCGCAGGCGGCGCGGTATACCGGCCACGGGAGCACTGACGAGGAGAAGAACTTCAGGTGCGCGGTTCCCACGCACTGAGGAATGCCGCAGGCACAACTACAGCAGAGATCCGATATGCGGCAGCCCATTTGCGCAGAGACGCGAGGTTCACGCGGTGCCGTCCTGCGATGACCCGATGACCCTCAAGCCCGACTGGGCGTAGATTGGCGCGCCCGGAGAGATTCGAACTCCCGACTCTCTGGTTCGTAGCGCGAAGTGGCGATTGGCCGCGGTGCCAAGTCACTGATCCCCATAGATAAGTCCGCGTGGCGTCCGTTGCACCTTGGCACCACTGAGCAGCATGAAGCACCCTTCCAGATCGCACCAAAGTCCCACGAGGGCTCGACGATCCCAGGTGATCGAGATCCGGAAAACCGACGGTGTGGTCGGGGACTTGGGTAGGGGCCACTCGAGCGCTACCCCTCTGATTCGCTTTAGCAATTTGCACAGAATGTGCATAATTTATAGAATACGCAGGTTATGAGGATCGCTCATTATGGCTACCGATGATACCGTCACCGTTACCTCTGCCGAGTTTCATCGCAACATCGGCATGTACCAGGACATCGCACTGAGGAAGGCGGTCTCCATCACGAAGAATGGCCGCGAGCGGACAGTGCTGATCTCAGCGGAGGAATACGCGCGGCTGAAGCGGCGAGATCGTCGAGTCGTCGCGGCCGGCGAACTGATGGATCGTCAGGTCGCGGCGCTGCGGCAGGCCAAGGTCCCCGATCAGCACGCTGATCTCGATCGCGAGCTCGAAGACTGGAGGCAGTGAGCTTTCCGGAGCCGTATCCCGGTCTGGTGATCCGCTACTCCTATCTCTGGAAGCGGGAGTCCGACGCGGGGCGTGACGAAGGCACGAAAGATCGGCCTTGCGCCATTATCATGATGGTCATCGACGAGGATGGCGACAAAGAAGTCTGGGTGCTTCCGATCACACACAGCCCGCCGGCCCGGCCTGCCGATGCCGTCGAGATTCCGGCCACGACCAAGAACCGGCTCGGGCTCGACTCTGAGCGCTTCTGGGTTGTAATCACCGAGGCGAACGAGTTCATTTGGCCGGGTCCCGACCTTCGGCCCGTCCCAGGACGGGATACATCCACGATCGTGTACGGGCCATTGCCACCGCGCTTCTTCGCCTACGTGCGCGACAGATTCCTCGAACGGGACGAGATGGAGAAAGCGGCGCGGGTTCCGCGCCGCGAGTGATCCTAGTGTCGCGCCGGAGCAATGATGTTCGTTAACCCGCACCGGCATTCTGATCTTCCGTCGTGAGAGTTCTCGAATACAGCGGCCTCGACACCGCAGGACTGGAAACGCAGTACTTGAAGGTAGCTGAGGCCATCGCACGCGAGGACTTCCGGGCGGCGGACGTGAAGAAGCTCGTCAATCTCGGACACGGCAAGTTCTACCGAGCGCGGCTCGATGGCAGCAACCGCCTGTTGTTCGCGCTTGTGCGGCATCGTGATGAAACCTGCGCCCTGATGCTGGAAGTGATTCTGAATCATGATTACGGCAGGTCGCGCTTTCTCCGCGGTGCCGCTGTCGATGAGAGCAAGATCGCCGAGATCGATGTCCCAGCTGCCCGCGCCGAAGCGCAACCCGTGCGCTACCTGCACCCCGAGCGCAGCGCCGTACACTTCCTAGACAAGCCCATCTCGTTCGACGACGCCCAGGATGCAGTTTACCGCCTGCTGCCCCCTTTGATCGTCGTGGGCAGCGCCGGCAGCGGCAAGACTGCGCTCAGCCTGGAGAAGCTCAAGCACGCGGACGGTGAAGTGCTGTACGTCACCCGCTCGGGCTATCTGGCGGAGAGCGCACGCAACCTCTACTACGCGAACGGCTTCGAGCGGGAGGACCAAGACGCGAGCTTTGTCTCGTACCGCGAATTCCTTGAGTCGATCCGCGTGCCGGCGGGGCGAGAATTGGGCTGGCGCGAATTCGCGGAGTGGTTCGGGCGCATGCGCCAGGGACCTGCGTTCCGGGACTTCGAGGGCCACCAAGCGTTCGAGGAGATTCGTGGCGTGATCGCGGCACGCGCAGGCGGCGTTCTGTCGCGGGAGGAGTACCAGGCGCTCGGTGTACGCCAGTCGATATTTCGCGCGGAGGACCGCGATCGGCTTTACACGCTGTTCGAGAAGTACCGGACCTGGCTCAAGGAAGCGAATCTCTATGACCTGAACCTAGTCGCGCACGACTGGCTGGCACTGGCAGCACCGCGCTATGACTTCGTGATGGTGGATGAGGTCCAGGACCTCACCACCGCGCAGCTCGCCCTCATTCTGAAGACGCTGCGGGCGCCCGGTCGGTTCATGCTGTGCGGCGACTCGAACCAGATCGTTCATCCGAATTTCTTTTCCTGGAGCCAGGTCAAGAGCCTGTTCTGGCGCGAGCCACAGCTCGCGGAGCGCCAGTCGTTACGGGTGCTCACGGCCAATTTCCGCAATGGACAGCAGATCACGCGCCTCGCCAACAACCTGCTCAAGATCAAGCATGCGCGCTTCGGCTCGATTGACCGGGAGAGCAATTTCCTGGTCGACACCGTAGGCGGCGATGCCGGCCAGGTCGCCCTGCTGGCCGACGAGCCGGCGACGACACGTGAATTGGATCGCACGATCCGCCTCTCCACGCGGGTCGCGGTGCTGGTGATGCGCGACGAGGACAAGCCGGCCGCGCGAGCGTACTTTGCGACTCCGCTGCTCTTTTCAATCCACGAGGCGAAGGGATTGGAGTATGAGAATATCGTGTTGTACCGATTCGTCTCCGATCACCGGCGCGAATTTGCCGAGATCACGGCCGGCGTAGCTCGCCCCGATCTCCAGGCGGAGATGCTCGATTACCGCCGGGCAGCTCACAAGACCGACAAGTCGCTGGAGATTTACAAGTTCTTCGTCAACGCGCTGTATGTAGCGTTAACTCGCGCCGTCAAAAACCTCTACCTGGTCGAATCGGATCTCGCCCACCCCTTGTTTGGATTACTCGAGCTGTCCCGAGCCGGCGGTGATCCGCGCCTGGAGCCGAAGCAGTCGAGCATCGAGGAGTGGCAACAGGAAGCGCGCAAGCTCGACCTCCAGGGTAAGCAGGAGCAGGCCGAGGCCATACGTCGCACCATTCTCAGGGAAACCCCGCCACCCTGGCCGGTCTTGGATGAGCCACCCCTGCGAGACCTGCTGATCAAGGTCTTCCGCGAGCGTGCGCCCGGCGACAAGCACAAGCGGCGACTCAACGAGTATGCCGCCTTCCATGACGAGCCGGAACTGGCCTCTTACCTTGCTCGAGAAACCGGGTTCGGCGTAGCGGATTTCGGCGAGCACCGGGGTTTCGAGAAGCAGCACAGCTCGGTGAAAGGCAAGTATCTCGCGCCGTACGCTTCGCGCAACCTCAAAGACGTGCTGCGCCAGTGCGATGCACATGGTGTCGACCATCGCACCCCCATGAACCAGACCCCGCTGATGGCCGCCGCGGCAGCCGGTAACGTCGCTCTGGTCCAGACTCTGCTCGAGCGCGGCGCAAACCGTGACGCGACAGACGCGTACGGCTGCAACGCACTGCATATCGCCTTGCGCGAGGCCTTCCGCGATCCGAAGTTTGCGTGCGGTGCCTGCGTTCTGCTCTATGACCTTCTGGCTCCGGCACACGTCGACGTAAAAGCCGGCGAACGCCTCGTCCGCCTCGACAAGCATCTGTCCGAGTATTTTCTGTTCCAGACGTTCTGGACGCTGTTCAAGACCCGCTTCACGCGCATCGATCGCACCCTCAACTGCGGGATCGATACAAAGGCGATCCTGAACGCATGGCAGCACCTGCCGGAGAGCGTCCTGCGAGGCTCACGCCACAAGCGCCAACACATCTCCAATGTGCTGTCGCGGAACGAAGTGGAACGCGACTACGCCTACAACCGCGCGCTGTTCAAACGCACTGCGCATGGCTGGTATCAGTTCAACCCGGGACTCGCAGTGCGCGTCCGGTCAGCCTCGGGCGCGGAGTCCTGGCAACCGATATTCGCGGCCCTCAATTTGCCGCTGATCGGCCAGTTCGCAGCTCAGTACTCGCGAAGCGCGGTCGATGAGTATCTGAGCGCGGCAGGCATGCGCACCTGCGGCGTGCCGATCATGGCCGAGCACGAGGCTGAGCAGATGGCGGAGGAGAAGCGACGGCAGGAGCGGCTGCTCAGGCGAGATCAGGCGGAGCGAATCGCCGAGCAAGCAAGGCGCGCGGAACTGCGCGCGCAGCGTGCGCGCGGCCATGCACCATCAACTGCGCGCGATCCGGAAGCTGCGGGCAAGCCTAGCTGGGGCACGCCGGAGGCGCGGCAGGAGGCGATGATGGAGCTGCAGCGGCGGATCGACCAGCTGCGCGGGCGAGCGAACGACGACAAGTAAGGTTGATTTGGCGCGCCCGGAGAGATTCGAACTCTCGACCCCCTGGTTCGTAGGCGTAAGCTCAACTGTAACGTACTGATTTTATTAACCAATTCCGCGTGGCGCCCGTTGCATTTGGCACCACTGAGCATAACGAAGCACGAGCTGACGTCACAAAACTTCCGCAACCACCTGGCTAGTTTTGACGGCGTCTCTGAGTCGCGAACATTCCCGACGAATGGCATACAGCACGATCGTGCTAGCGCCTCTAAGGAGCCGCTCGTCGACGCGGAACTCCCAAAGGCACCACTCGCGGCTCGAGGGCGAACGCTCACTCCCGACCCGTTTGCGACATGGAAGTTGCTCCATTACAGCCCTTGAGACCCCGTCAGATCGGACACGCCAACGAGCGGTTTCGAGAGCCCAGTAGAACGCGCGTGGTATTCATGCCGACAGCGTGACGATTCGTCGCGCCCCGCGGGCGGGTCGTGCCTTTGAGCTTGAGAGCTGCTCACTAGCTCGACAATGTGCATGCATGCAGGACCGAGGGGGTCAAGTCCTCTGGCAACTATGTCGCCGAGTGTCAATCTTGATGGCCCTACTGGTCGCCGCCTCGACGTGTGCGGCGGGGGCGCCCGTAGAGAGGATCGTGTGGTGGCCGATCGGCAAGCCTGGGTTCGGGCTGTATCTTTCCGCGCCAGACGGAACTCATCTGCGCTCTTTCATGAGCAATCTGCAACCGGACTACAACCCGTCCTTCTCCTACGACGGCCGCTGGATCGTCTTCACGTCCGAGCGGCTCGGATCAGCAGATGTCTTCCGGGTCCACCCCGATGGTTCCGGCCTCGAGCGACTGACCGACAATCCGGCGTTCGATGATCAGGGAGCGCTCTCACCGGATGGACGCACGCTCGCTTTCGTCTCCACGCGAGAGGGCGGCACCGCGAACATCTGGCTGCTCGATATCGCGAGCCGTCGTTTTCGAAATCTGACCCGGAACCGGGCCGGCAACTTCAGGCCGAGCTGGTCCCCTGGCGGGAAGTGGATCGCCTTCTCATCGGACAGGGACATGCCTCGGCTTCGTATAATCCGGGACTGGGGGCCTGCGTGGGAGTTACTGGAAAGGACTGCCATCTACATCGTCCATTCGGATGGCAGCGGCCTGCGGCGTCTCACCCCACTCAACGGGAGTGCGGCACGTCCCCGATGGTCACCCGATGGCCGGCGCGTGATCTTCGCCCAGGTGACCGACCTCGAGGCCATGCGCCACGCTCACATCAGGACCCAGATCGTATCCGTTGATGTTTATACTGGTACACGAAGGACCTATTCGGACGGTACAGAGTACGCGCGGTCTCCGGCCTATATCACGCAGAAAGAGGTCGGTTATGAGCTGAATAATCCTGGACCGACTCTCGTCTATACGTCCGGGCGCAAGGGTCCGAATAATGCTCTGAATCCTTCGTGGTCGCCGGATGGTTCGCTCCTTGTGTTTGACCGGCAATTGCCCGCGCAAACCACGTGGGTGGCTGTGCGGCGAAGCCAGGATCCACTCTACGAGCTGATTGGTGGCTCGGCGTTCAACGACTTCATCTCGTTCACCCGTTCCGGCAAGAGGTTCATTTACCGACCGCCGAACTCACAGATACTGAAGCTCGTCCGCTGGGATGGCTCGGGTACCGTCATTTTCGATGGTAGTCGGAGCGGAGTCTCTCCATGGGCCTCAGGCGCTCTATCGGCGGATGGCCGAAGGGTCGCCTTCGGAATCGTGAAATCCCCGCGCCCGAGCGAAGTGGGGCAGCTCGCCGTCATGGACAGCGACGGCGCTCATTTCCGAGTGATCACGCACGATGATGGCCACGATGCCTTTCCCAGTTTTTCGCCGGATGGCAGGCGGCTTGTTTATCGGCTGGGGAATTCGAGCGAGAGACAGCACACGCAACGCGGCCTACGCATCGTGTCCTTGGCCGACGGAAAGATCACGAAGCTGACGAGCGGGTGGGACGACTTCCCCGCGTGGTCACCGCGAGGGGATCGTATCGCCTTCACCGGCTTCGAAACCGGTGATTTCGAGATCTACACCATCCGTTCGGATGGCACGGGGCTGAGTCAACTGACCCACACGCACGGGAATGACGCGCATCCGCTCTGGTCACCCGATGGGAAATGGATTGCGTTCGTCAGCTCCAGGATGGGATGGAAGGATGACGCCGAGTTCCCCGGATCCCAAGACTACGGTGAGATATTCGTGATGCGTGCGGACGGCACGGATGTTAGACAGCTGACGGATAATCGATGGGAGGAGGCACCGGTTGGCTGGGTCCCGTCTGTACTGGACGCCGCGTCGATAAACGCAGCGCTGCACGCTCAACCAAATTGAACTGATAGGACCGACGCAGTTTTGGCTGCGGGGGGCGACTCGACATCTATGTACGCGTGGAATTCCCGCCGGTCCGCGCCGCCTGCTGCGCCAACACGCCATGCACCAGCCCCTCGCAGTAGATTTCTGCGAGCTCCTGTTGCGGGAGTGCGCTGAGGGCGGGAAGGTCCGGGCGGGGCGCCATGAACTCCAACAGCCTCCCCTTCGGCGTGTTGCGATAGCTTTCCCAGAAGAAATCGTACAGCTCGAGCGGCCCCTTTAGCGACCCCTGCTTCTTCACGACGCCGAAGAACGTGTCGGGCTGCTCCGCGTAGGCCTTCGCCTCCGCGTCGGTCATCGGGACATGGCAGATGATCTGCTCGCCGCTCGCCTTCTGGTAGATGCCGTACATGCGGCGCTCGGTCGGCACAGCGATCGCGTCCACGAGCGTCGCGAGGACCGTCGCCCCGTCCGCGTCGGGCACCTCGTAGCGCTCGCCGACGAGGAGTCGGGGGGCTTGCCCGTCGACGCTCAGCAGATGGCCGCTGCTCCCGTCGAAGGTCGCCGGGATGTTCCGGTGCGCCTCGATGGAGTTCCACAGCGCCAGGAAGTCGACGTGCCGCTCCCGGAAGTGCAGCGCCTCGCGGACCGTGCCGTGCAGCCCGGCTCGAAAATCCGTCGGACCGATTCCATCCACCGCCAGACTGACGACGGCCCGCGTGCTCTCCAGGTGGTAGTGGTACGGGAAGTTGCTGACGACGACCGTCGCCGAGGGCGGCTCCCTGCCCTGGGCTCGGATCCGCTCCGCGGCGGCCCTGATCGCATCCATGGCCGCGTCCCTCCACCAGGGGCCCTCTGACTGCGTCGAATCTTCGTCCGGCATCGCCAGCTCGACGAACACGATCCGCTCGGCGTCCGCGTGCTTCTTCAGGGCCCGGAACAGCAGGTCCGCGACCGCTCCGCGGATGGCCCGGCGGCCCTCAGCGTCGTTCTTCGGGAAGGCGGTCCAGTGCCTCGTCTTCACCTCCACGGAGAACGTCTTCCCGGTCTCGATGCGGCGTCCGTCGTACTCGCAGTGGCTGGTGGTCCGGTCGGTCTCGTCGTGGAACTTCACGCTGAAGCCGGCGCGGACGAAGAAGCCCGCGACCCGCAACTCCGAGAGCACGCCGAGGAATTGGTCCCGCTGCTTCAGGCGATTGATAAGCCGCTGCTGCAGTTCGGCGTTGTGCTCCAGCAGGTAGAGGTTGTACCCCAGTTCCAGAAACGCGCGGGCGGCCCCCGTCTCGGGCGTCGAGAACACCTCGCCCGGCTTTCCCGCGTGCTTCGCCTGCAGCAGCGCGTTCCGCCTGTACCACAGCGCGATGGGGTGCATCTCCTCCTCGCTCTTCCGCAGCTCTGCGTTCCCCCACTCGCCGCCGAAGAAGCGACCCACCATGTACGAAAGGAAGTCCGGGAACGTCCTCCAGCCCTTGCTGAAGTGGACCGTGTTGCCGATCGCGACCACGCGGTGGCCGGCGACCTCGGCGGAGCTGATCGGCTTCCCGAGTCCCTGCTGCGCGGTGCGCTGCTGCTCCTCGGCCTCGACCCTCCGGCGCATCGTCTCCACCCACTGGGGCGCGGCGCGCGCCGCCGGCGGGATCGCGCTCCCTGCGATCGCGTCTCGAACCGCGCAGTCGATCGGACCGCCCTTGCCGGACTTCACCATACCCACAGTCACTCTGCGCAGCGCCGAGCGAAACCTTGTTTGAACGCGGGCGCGGAATCGTACTCGCCGGCGGCCGCCGGAATCCATCCAGCAGTCGGCAAGGCGAGGTACTGGACGCGTCCGCAGGCCGGGGTCAGCCGCTGCCGCCGAGAAATTCCTTGGTGTTCGTCGCGGCCCGCGGGTCGTCGCCCGCCCCGGGCGACCGCTCTGGTAGGCGAGCCGGCGCGGAAGGCGTAGCGCGAAAAAGTCTCAATCAAATGATAGTGCCAGGGGCGGAATCGGATACAGCGCGATTTCGACCATATCCATGGCGTTTCGTAATTCGAAAAACGGCTGTTACCCAGAAAGCTACCCGGGCGATCTTCGAGCATTCTCGGAAGCGAACCACCGACCCCCTGGAGGCTGCAGGAGTTCCTTGAGACGTCAGAGGCAAGCACGACACAGAACCCGACCTGCTCGACTCGCGCTCGAGCATGGCGCTGCTCCTGCAGTGCTCCGGGACGCGAACAGTGTCAGACATGTTCCGTTCCCACAGCCTCCAGCGCGTTTAGCGAGGGACCTTGGAACCCGTGATGCCGTGCTTCTTGCGAATGCCTCGTGGAAATTCGAGGTTTGCAAATGGTATGGGAAGCGACGGATCAAAGAGGTTCTCCCTAATCAGGCCGGACGTCCCGCGCACGAATGCATCGAGCATCGCTTGCTCGGCGTCTTCGTAATCCGGAGTCTCTGCGAAGTACACGTGCATGGCGGCGAGAGGAAAGAGCGTCTTAATCCAATGCCCACCTGCGTGCGGCCTGGAGTCTCCTAGAGGCGTGCGATAGTAGTCACCAACCCGACTTCGCAGTGAAGTCGCCTTGCCGATGTACACAACGTTCTCATCGCTCAGCCAGAAACTGGATAATCGACGGCAAAGTTCATCCGCATTGGCACAATTTTCCCCGTCAATCCGAAGCGCCGGCACTCGTTTCAGCCAGTTTGCGACTGCTGAACCGTCGATGGGTGCGCGGGCGACGACTCCATTGCCTTTGTTGGGATCGTTGGAAACAGAGACGACATACACTCCGCTGCCACCAACAGGTACTGGTGCCTTCCACTGTACGTGCCCGCCAAGCCTCAGGCCTGCGGACGCAAGCAGGCTCGTGACGGTAGATGGCATCGACTAATCCTCGTGGGAGCTTCTCAACAAGCTGACCCCAGGATCATGCACGAAAGCACGAGCTGGACTTACGGATTTTCAGTCGGGCCCCGGTGGTTCTAGGGGTTAATCAATCAATCACTTGCAACGCTTGCCAACCCCGAACCCAGCCTCACCATGGCACATTCCTGGCACACTCAATCTCAGCTCGACACATTCTCGGCACATCGGCATTTTTGGCTTGATCGCTACGGCCTTGCCGCTCTCCCTATTTGCGCATCGACGGTGTGAAGGAAACTGCAACCAATAGCCCTTCTGGCGATAGAAAGCGGCTTACTGTTTGACCCCAGGGTTCTCTCTTGTTTTTCACCAGGATTCGGTAGCCCTTCGACTCCAGGTGGGTCGTCGCCTCAGCTACGTCTTCGACATCGAACTCAAGCCAGGCTTGCGGTACCGGGACATGGTCGGGCCACTGAGCTTTGCCGAAACAAGATTTGGCAGCTTCTGAAAGAGGCCAGAGCGCAAAGGTTTTTACGCCCTCAAGCGCCTCCGTATGTAGGTAGCCTCCCTCCTCCTCCTTAAACCCGATGCCGAGGGTCTCCTCGAACAGCGAGCGACTTTGCACGCTCTCGCGCACCACTGGCCCAAAACCCAGAACGAAAAGCACCTTGATTGCGCCGGCGCTTTGAGCCGCACCAAGTGCTCCAGGGAGTTGGTTTCACAGCTTTGGCTCCAGTTTCGGAAGCACCGACCTCAACAGTCGCCAAATTTCAGACCCGTACGCAAGCTGCAGGTTCTACCGGCCGAGCGCATAGGACTGCCGGGCTCAAGATTGCGGTACGCATACGAGGCGGTTTCGGTCCAATAGTCCGTACGATCTCATCTTCCCTAATCTCGACGGGCGGCCCACGAAGCCCTCGAACCTGATGAGGCGTGGCTTCTTTCCTGCGCTTCAGCACGCCGGGAGAGCGACCGCTCAACCCTAACCGGTCGTTGAGGCGTGTCCGCTTTGGTGGAGGCCCAGATGATCGCCGCGGCAGATAAGTGGTTGCGACCAGGCAGCAATATGTCGCCGGCAAAATGACGAGCCCGATACCAGGGACAAGCGACAATGCGCTGACTTGCCAGGGTTGCCCCGACTGAAATCCTGCGACAAACCCTGGGACACCCAACACCAACCAATAGCCCGCATACAGAGCGGCGAGCCCGTAGATAAGCAATCGGCCGACCGCCGGGCGCATGAAGATCGCCACAGCCGTTATTGCACAAACGATCGCTGCCGGGGTCCACACCCAAGAGCGCGCCAGAATACTCCACCGAGCAAGATAGCCGACGCTTCCGATCAGCGAACAGACCACCAGCCAGACTTGAATGCGCCCGCTGATTGTTTTGGGGCAGAGTGCAATCAGCCAGAAGGTGGCGGCAGTTGCAGCCCCCTCTAACCCACACAGAGCCACGCGCATTGTCCTCGGCGGATCGCCGGCCGAACTGAGGGTCAAGATCAATCCCGACAGTGCTCCTAGCGCGCATCCTAGGACGACGATTTCCCAGAGCCTGACTGTGCGGCGCCGCCTCAGCAGCAGGTAACCGGGAATTCCAAGTATGACCGTCAGTGGATAGGCCACGATCAAGGCAAAGGCGTAGGCGCCGATGTCGAACTTTGCCACCCCTTCAATGATTGCCGCCGCGATGGGCGCGAAAACAAATCCTCGGATGGCAGGCACGTTCATGAAGTGACCCTGGGAGAAGCCGACTAGGGGCGGTCCAGCCCCTTGACCTGCATCGTCGTGCAACACGCGACAAGCTTCCCGTCTACTGTCGGCCTGACGTAGTAGCCGCCTGCGACGGTGGTGATGGCTGCATCATCGAATTCCTTGTTGCCTGACGATTGGACAATTCTTACCCCGTCAACGCGGCCATTCGCTTCGAGACAGAACTCGACGGTGGCTGTTCCGTGTCCTCGTACCACTCCCGGCGCCTGGGGCTGCGAAACGATCGCTACGGGCCCCGGGCACTTGGGCAGAGGATCACAGACGCCCACGATGGGCAGGAAAAGAAGCGCTGTAGCACCGACTTTAATCTTCATGGTCGTCCCCTGCCGCGTCTGCATATCGACAAACAAGACTGTGCCCGGATGCCCGCGCTTCCGCAGAAACTGCCTCGGCTATTCTCTGCGCCTCTCTCGCGCTCTGCAGTGCGATGAGCGCGCCACCGGTGTTATGGATGTCAAGCATCTTTACGATCGCTTGGTCCCTTGTGAGTCCAAGATGGGTCGTCAGGGTCGCCACAACGAATTCCATGGGGGTCGTGCTGTCATTGAGAATCTCGATGCCATGCACAAAGCCGGGCGGACGAAAGCCTGGCCGTTTAAGAAGGCTTGTCTCCTGAGCAAATATCGGAGACTGATCGGCTGATGCTGCGATCAGTGGCGGGTGGGGATGAGGATGTCCTCGGAACACGTGTAGAAACAGCCGCCACAGAATCAACCCATCCGTCGCAAGCCCCGATCGCCCACTGCTGTGTGGGATCAGGTTGATAACGATCAGGACGACGTTGACGACGGTAAACGTAAAGACGATAGCGGCGCCAAGGGGACTCCCGGGAGAGCCGAAGAGGTCTGTATACGCAAGCGTTAATTAGAGGACTAAAGCCTGTGCAAGCAGCCCGGCTGAGTACACGAAGACACTTTGACGAACGGAGCGCGGCCTTTCGATTCGGCAGAGACCGCCGGCTCCCGAAATCTCGATGGTGAAAACCCTAACCCGCACGGTAATCGCCGCCAGTAGATGCCCAGCCTCGTGAATGATCACAAGAAGCAAATAGGCGAGGGAGAACAAGGCCCATTGTCTTGGGTCTGCGTGCACAAATGCGGCTACGAGCACTCCGCCGGCGGGCAGCGACCAGTGCACTAGCAGCTCCACACCCCCGACCTGGGCCAGCTTGAAATAACCTGGTCGCCTATCACCTTTCTGCATCGGATTAGGCTAATCGATCTGCTCAATGACCGCTTTTCGGAAGGCAATTTACCGGGACGGATGTCTCAGACTGTTAAGCGTTCTCCGAAGCTCGCCCCGTGGGATGTCGCATCCTGTCGAGACGCGTTTGACGGGCGGGCGTCGGAGAACGCTTAACAGCTCCGGTCAGTCGCCGGAGGGGCCTGATTTCCCCCTGAGCGGACATCGGGCCAGTGGCGCTCCTTGCTTGACTGCCCCGAGCATGCGTAATAACATTGTTGTTACTATGAAGGCACTACCAGTAACAGTCCGCCGTATCGGGAACTCGCTCGGCGTTGTGATCCCCAAGCCTGTCTTGGCCCAGGTCGGCCTCTCGGAGCAGGCAGAGCTCACCGTAGAGCGCGGAGCAATCGTGTTGCGCAAGCCTCGCAGGGCCGCCCGCTCGGGGTGGGCCGAGGCGGCTCAGACAGTCGCAGACCAGGGCGAGGACGAGCTATTGATGGGAGAGTTTGCCAATGCCGGCGACTTGGAGCTTGACTGGTGAAGCGCGGTGAGATCTGGCTCGTCGCGCTTGATCCGACGGTCGGAAGTGAAATCAAGAAGTCCAGACCCTGTCTCATCGTGTCGCCACCCGAGCTCAACCAGCACCTGCGTACAGTCATCGTCGCCCCGATGACCAGCAAGGGTTTCGCTGCACCCTTCCGGGTGCCCGTGACGCATGCTGGAACAAGAGGCTTGATCGTGCTCGATCAAATCAGAACTGTGGACAAGATTCGCCTCGTAAAGCGCCTCGGCTCAGTTACTGCGAAGACTCTGTCGGCCGCTCTCACGACGCTGCAAGAGGTATTTGCGCAGTAGCGCCGCTGACACGCTGAGGCAGCGTGCGGCCACAAGCGGAAATAGGGGAGATCAGCTAAGCGCCTCCGAAGCGGTCGTTAGCCAGCACACGATATCCGTTCGCAGTGGTCCTATTCTGCCCGTCGTTCTACTCGGTCGTCTGCTGATCCGACCGTCTCTTTGCCAGCGCCGCTGCCGCAAGTTTCTCAGCCACATCGAGTGCCTGCGCTGCGGCTACTTTAACGTCTGGCACGACACCCGTTCCCTCCCAATTTGTCTTCGTGATCGGATTTATCGGCTCGGCGCTCGGAACGAGCAGCATGAATCGAGCATCGACGCGCTCGGGGCGCACGAGATGACCGCCCCCTCCAGTCTCCTCACCCACCACCGTGGCACGCTTCAGGGCTTGAAGCTCATACGCGAACGCCTCGCCACCAGAGAAGGTTTCATGAGATGTCAGAACGTATACCGGAACCGAAGGCAGTCGTTTCCCCGGCAGATTAGCCAAAGTCCAGGTGTGGCTTGTCTGGCCACTCGGCCGGGCCCAGAAATCATCGAGATGAGTCGGCGACGCGAATAGGTAGCTCTCCAGCAGCGTGACGAGATCTGGGGAACCGCCGTGGTTGTCGCGTAGATCAAAGATGATTGCATCAACATTGGCCAGAAAGCCCATGGCCGCAATTGCGGTGGGAGCGCACACGCTCGGATCTCCGAACACGTCAAACCGCAGGTAGCCTATGTTTCCCGGGAGCCACTCGATTCTCTTGAAGCCGCAATTTTCGTTTTGAAGCTGTGCCCATTGTCGTGCGATCGAAGAAGCAGAGGGTCCTGGACCGACTGGTGGTAACTCGATCGGACTGAAAGCCACGCTGAGATGTTTGTCGTGGCTTACCACCTGTAGCTCCTTTGTGAGCTGCTGCGCGAACGTGTCGCCATCCGTTATAGAATCGTATTGACCGTGTCGCCATTTGGAGGTGATATCGAGCGCCATCTTTTCGCCGGTGTCCGCAAGGACATACAGCTGATTCACCTTGCTGGCAATGGCATGAATCACGCGGGCACGATCGCCATCGTCGATCAGGAACCCGATCAACTTGGAGTCGGCGGCGATTCGGACGAATGCGATATTTGATACGCGCTCGGGATGACGGCCGTTTACATCCAGCTCCCCAATGGACCTGTTGTGATTAGCGCGGTCGGTGGCCAGAAATTCGATGTGCCTCGGCTCACTACGATAGATCGAAACTAGGTCGAACCCTCCGGTTTCGTTGCGAAAGCCGAGTACTGTATCGACCGGGACATCGGGTCGGTATGTTTTATAATAGGATTCGAGTTCCTTCCGGTCCCCGCTGTTGAACGTTTGAAGCCAGGTCGCAAGCGCTCGTCCAGCGAGAGTGTTCGGAATGGCGACCGCTGCAGAAGCTGTAGTGTGAGGAGCTTGTGCCCGCACCGTGAAGGCAGCGGCAATTGCCAGAACGCTCACCAGCATGCTCGTTTGGCGCATCGGCGACCTCCTGCAAGGCCATACGCCAAGGAGCCTACGCCGAAGAAATACTCCCGGCCACCTCGGTCGATAACGGAACCACCGGCCAGCCTTTCGAAGAGACGCGTGAGCGGCATAATGGAGAGGGTTTCTGATCGGCCATGAGCGGAAGTTCAGTTCTTTAGACGACCCGCCCGATAGCGGTCGTTCAGCGGCCAAAGCGTAAATGCGCAGGATCGACCGACGGCTAGTCGCGGTCCGGTCTCCTAATGACCTAAACTCGCATTCAGCCTATCAAGCTCGCGCCGACAAGTCCGCGCTAATTTCATCATTTGGTAGACCCAGAACGGGACGACCAATAGCCAAATGACGATCAGTAAATCCCTGATTGTCACTAATACCCTGACGTGCTGCGCCGCCAAGACAACCCATACGCACAGTGCGGAGAGCCCCAGTGGAACCAATACTGCCGAACGGCGATGCGACTTCTGTTGCCGCTCGAGCTCTGATCGGTAGAACGCAACGCAGACTTTCGGCTCTCCCTCAGTCAGCAATTTGCCTCGCATTCGTCGAAGATGCGATACGAGCTGCCACAAATAACATCCGGCGCCAATGAGCCAAACGCATTGCGCAATCCTAATGTCTGTGTCAGTGACGGAAGTGGATGCTCTCCAGGTCAGCGATACGCCGAAACAGCCGATGAAAATCAAGAAAGCCAGTCCCGCCATGAACGTGCGCGCGAGGATGATTCTGTTCATCTTCGAAATTTGGCTCCGGAGGTCTCCCAAGGACATGGAATTGCTCTCATCCAGCTGACTCTGCCAGAGACGCCTCACGTCGGGACGCTGTTGTTCATCGCTCATCGCTGCCCCCCGCTTCAAAACGATTGCGTAAGACATCCTTGATCCGGTGGACCTTGGTCGCGACATTCGATGCCGACAACCCCGTGAGCTCGCTAATCGCCTCGGCATCCATGCCCTCCAAATACGAAAGGATCACCTGCCGATCGATGGGGAGCAGTTGCCTGATCAAATCCGTGAGCCGTGCGAGTGCCTGGCGTTCCGCGACCGCTTGCATGCTATCCGGCGCGCCGGGCACGTCGTCCAATTCTTCAAGGCCTACTTGCCTGACTCGATTCCTACGCCGTTCGCGAAGCACGTGCGATGCCGCGACGTTGTGGGCGATCCGAAACACCCACGTTCGGAGCGAGCAACTGCCGTTGAACCGGCCGAGGCTCTTCCAGAGCGCGACATGAATCTCTTGAAGGAGATCCGCCCGCTTCTCTGGGTTCGCCTCGTATGCACGGGCAAGGCGGCTGAGCGCCGCGCCATGAGCCACAGACGCCTCCTGATAGGTCTCATTTTGCCCGGAGGATGAAATGGACTGGTTCTTTCCCGGCATTCCGGCGCGCTACTGACTACCTGCAATTACCTATAGTCGTTCGCGGAGGAGGTTTCTTACAGCTCGCGCCGATTTCTTCTCTTTTACTCCCGTAGAACTCTCGATCCCTCCGCTAAGGGACCCCGAAGCGAACGTAGGAATGACCGCTGCATCCCTCCTGAGTCGTAAGACGCGAGGTCCCGAAAGTCGGAGAAGGGTCGAAACAGGCCTCCCGCACAAGTCAGATCGGGGGCTCGATTCGGTCTTACTTGCACTATCGTGGAAGCGCTGCTGAAATCCGTCAATCGTCGGCGGCCCGCACCGTCGATCCGCCTTCGAGTCGGAGATCCCGAGAGTGAGCGAGTCTTGCGCGCTTGGGGCTCGCTTAGCTAAAGAAGGAGAAACGAAACATGAGCGCAGTCGACGACGAATTCATCCCCTACCTGGTACTAGTCAGGTTTGACAAGGACGGTGGCGACTTGAAGAAGCGCTTGGCGGAGTCTGTACCGGTTCTGAAGGACGCACTGGCGGACATAGGCAAGGTGCAATTCGTGGAGATGTCATACGACGGTTCGATGGTCGCCTTTCTGGTTGCGGCAAACCCGAGATTCGAGAATGTGTTGGACGTGCAGTCGCAGCTGCAGTCACCACGGTCAGGCAGGTCTTCCGCGCTTGTAACCCACGATAAGGTTCTGATCGTCACGCTTGAGACAGGGACGGCGTCGCGCATGGAACGCACGACGAGTTGGCTTCGAGAATTCGGGCTTCTCGTGGAGTGAGGCCAGGGGTCGTAATACCCAAAGGGTGGACAGAGGCCTAAAGGCCTTGAAATAGAAGCACAGCGCCGGGAGGCCGCGAGCACCCAAATTGCGGATCGGGCACTGTCGGCCACTTTCGGACGGTCGCCGCATGATTCGGGATTCCCGTTTGCGGCCATTCGAGAGGTTGGGCAAAGCTACTCCGTTCGTTGTGCCGGCACATCGTGACCATCGTGCCGGAACAGGAGACCAGTTGCCCGACCGCTCGCGTCGGTTAAGAACGTGATCTGGGCATCTATTGCCTCATAGAAAAATGTCGTCTGCGTTTCCGGGTAGATAGGCACCGCCGACGGACCTGCGAGTTGAGCGAAGAGACCACCGTCCTTGAACATCACAACCAGAGCGATGTTCGGTGCGAGTTGGTACCGCCCGACATACCCGGCCAGAACCTGCGCATCCACCTGGATCCGTACCCGATGTCGTTGACGCAGTGCCGGGTCCGATTCGAGACAGAAGTTGGCCGTGTGCAGCCAGCAGTTTGGACTCGGCTCATGCGGATCGTGGCGCAGCCGACGGACGGAGTTCCGGCCTCCGCTGCCGAAGGCCTTGGCGAGGAGCGCCTCCTCCTCTCCCGATCGCGCTCCCTCACAATGGAAGATTCCGACTGGGGCTGTGAAACGGGCGCCATACCCGGTCGCCTCCCTGGTCACCAGCAACATGGAGCCCGCACCGATGCCGGGCATTGTGGGCAGTGTGACGGTCAACGGAATGAGCAGCCGTCCTCCAACCGCTAGCTGGTCAACCCAAAGTGACAGCGGCCGTGTGCATCCGGCATTGACGAACACGGCATCAAAAGTGCCGAAGGGTCCGAGCGTCCCGTCGCCGACGACGACCTTGACCGTTCGATAGGGTCGCAAATTCGACTCCGCCCGTGCGGCCAATGCAGTATCAATCTCGACCCCGACGACGGTCCCACGAGGGCCCACCGCGCGGCTAGCTATGGCTGTGTAATAGCCCACGCCGCATCCGATGTGCAGGAATCTGTCTCCTGTGCACAACGTCAGACTGTCCAGAAACAAGAGTAACCCCAGTGGCTCACCGTTGTTCAACAGACGTCGCTCGTCGAGGGCGACCAGGACATTCTCGTAAAGGTGCCGCGGGTTGCTATCGGGCGTGAGTTGATAACCCTTGGCCATTTCAGCGCCACGCATGATTCTCCAGGGCCCGGGGCCCATAAAGTCTTCCCGGGGAATGGTTGCAAGGCCCTCGATGAGTCCGGTTGACCGGATGTGGCCTAGCTGCTGGATCTCCTTCGCAAAACGCACACGAGCCTGCTCGAGGTCTTCCACGATCTTGCCCCTCCCGATGGACTCAGCGGTGGCTATCCTAAATCCCGCCCCAAGGGAGGATGCAAGCTGCTTTCCTTTCGTGTGCGATCGGCCACTTTCGGTCATTGGGGCGCATAAGCAGAGCGCCTGTTTCCGGACATTCAGCCCAGCGGGAAGGTTTGCAGGGCGTGAAGATCGCGGCGCATGAATTTTTACAGAAGCGCCTAGACCCCGTACTCGTACGTCTTATCGCCCGACATCAGTACGACCACTCCATTGCCAAACTCCAGGAACGTGCCTCGCGCCGTTTGCATGCCCTCACGTATCGGCTCCCCGAATGGTGGTCAGTTCCTCACGAGTCAGCCCCCAGAAGATTCGGCATATCACTCGGGAAGCCCTCGCCGCCAGGCGTGAACAGCACCGAAGTGACGCGGCGGGAGCTCTCGCTCGAGCCGGGCGCGAAGTACACGGCGAGCAAACGATCATGTGCTTGACTCATCAAGTCGAATATCCAGTAGTTCGCATTGATTATTCGCGACGGCGGTCCGTACATCGTCCGCAGTTGTGTTGTTGTGTTGCCGTCATGCCAAGTATGACTCCAGCGATTGACCGCAGCGGCGGATCGAGCGCCGTCCGGGGGATCGGATGCCGAAGCTGCTGCCCTTGTCTATCGGGCGTTCCGAGCCGCTTGTCGCAACCGGCGAGTGAGTATTGGCTTGTCCACGCCGAGGCCGAGAATCGATGACCGACCTCCTGACGCAGCTTCTGGTACTGAGCCTTGTCTCCTGCCCGGCAGGCGACATTCGCGTAGCCGTTCAGAATGTAGTCGCTTGCCGGGTAGCGCATCAAAAGCTGTTCGAAGCCCATCTCCATCACCGACCAGGCGACCGGGGTCGCGGTAAAGATATCGACGTCATCTCCCTCGAGCCCGATGTCGATCCAGTACAGTCGCGCATAAGTTCCGAATCGCCGTTCCGGGGCGGCGTCGACGTACAGCGCGGTAATAAGATCGTCCACCGCCTTGTAGGAACCGTACCAGCGGGGCATCAGCACCCGCAGCATGAGTCTGTCGAGCTGCAGGTACTCCGGGAAACGGGCATGCCCGGCGTCGAAAACCGCGCGCATTTTTGGGACCGGTTGCGCCTGGTCCACATCGAGGTCAATTGACAGGGTGTACCAGAGAGGCTGCGCCTTGGCGCGATCAGCTAGCTCCGCGAGCGAGGCGGCGGCCATCGCCACTCGACCGTTGAAGAACAACTGCCCTTGTCCGCTGATGGTATCTGCCGTACCGTACCCGCGGGCGATCCATGCCCAATCTTCGAAGAGATCCGCTTCGAGGAGCGAGGGGATGACCGACTTCGGTCGCGTGCGCCGCCAGTCGGCCAGTCGTGCGAGTCCCTGCGCCGGATTGAACGACCCGTATAAGAACAAATTGTCCAATCCAGCGAGTGCTGCCGAATAAGTGGAGCTACCATCGGGCAGATCACCGGGCGGATGGGTCTGGAGATCGAGCAGCCTCTCGAGCGAGACAAAGTCCTTGTCTAAAAAATCGGCCTGGGCTTTGCAGGCGATTGCTTGAGCCATCCAGGGACCGTCGGTGCGGCTGTCGTGCGCTCCCACCGGCGTGTGGATGACCGCAGGGGTCTTCACGCAGGTCGGTGCGAGATGCACCACACGTCGCAGTCGATTCATCCAGAGGCTGTCGGAGAGGCTCCGCACGTGATGCGCGGCGCTATCGAGCATTGCAATGCGCTGCACACGTGCGGTGGCGAGATTGGTTTCGTTCGAAAGTCGAACCGCCTCTTGGACGTGCGCCTGCCCGAAAGGAGAAGTAGCTGCCACGACCGCGCGGGCCCAGTCGAGACGCAGCTGCGCATATGCCAGCGTTGCCTCCGCGATCCTTTGCTGGTCCGAGGGCGTGCTCTCCTTCTTCAGGCGCGCTACCGTCGCGTCCCAGAACGGCACGATGTCGGTGGAGAACAGGTGCGCGAGCTGGGCGTCGCTGGCCGCGCCGGCTTGCGCCTGCATGAGCGCCTGTTGCCAGCTTGCGAGATCGTGCGCCTCTCCAGTTACGAACCATAGATGCCTCTGAAAATAACGCTCTGAGGCACTTGCGGGCGCACCCACCCCACCAATGATCCAAAAGCTCGCTGCCACCCAGACCACGATGAAGGTGCCGATCCCTGCCCAGCGTCTCGCAGTCACCGGCTCGCGCGCCACCACTTCGACGGGACGTGCCATAAGCCAACCGAGCACGAATCCGGACGCCAGCCCGCAGACGTGCACTGCGTTGTCGATCCCGTTTTGCAGGAACCCGTTGATCAGACTGAAGAGCACGAAGAGCGCGGTGCTGAGCCAGTGCGCGCGCACGATGCTCAACGGCACATGCGTGCGTCGCAAGGACAGGTAGGCCAGGAAGGCGCCAAAGACTCCGAAGATCGCCCCCGAGGCGCCCACCTCCACGTGCGCCGAATCCCACGCAAGGGTTCCCAGACTCGACAGCACCGCGCAGGCCAAATAAACGCCCAGGAACAAGCGGTTGCCATAAAGCCGCTCTGTCAGTCGACCGATATTCCAGAATGCCCAGAGATTGATCCCGATGTGAAGCACCGAAACGTGCAGGAAAGCGGCGGTGAGAAGCCGCCACCACTGCCCGCTTAAGGTGAGCGGACCGGAATTCGCCCCCCACGCGATGAGGTGCGGCGGATCCATAGCCCAGAAATGGCCGCTGACGACGGCCAATGTGAGGTAGACGGCGATGTTCGCGCCCACGATGGTCGGTGTGACCCAGATACGCGGCGTCGCAGCCAGAAGGCCGCGCTCGAAGATCCGTCGCGCTTCCCAGCGCTGCTCGAACCCCGGCGTCTGCCCGGCGGGGAGCCTCGAGAGGAGCTGGCGCGCCTGTTCGGGGGATGCCAGCGTCAGTTCAAACCGCCAGCGCCGGCGCGGTCGGCGCACATCGAGGCAAATACGGCTCTCCTCCTGCACCACATTGCGCACATCCCCGAGAGGCGCGTCGAGCTCCTCCTCGATCGGCATGCCGAGCCATGTGCGCTGCCACCCTCGCAGGCGCAACCTCGTTGCCGTGAGCTCTATCGATCCGGCCCCGCTGAGCCGCAAATGCGCTCGCTTGGCCTGCAGCCAACCCGCGAGCCCCGAGCGTGGGGTGAAGCTAACTGCCCAACGACCCCCGGTAGCCGACGCATCCGCGGGCGCCGCTGATACAACTGTAGTATTCGCCTGCGGTGAAAAATTCCCCGAAGTCGCTCCCCTCCCTGGCGCCTGCTCGGCTGTCTCGTCACCAGCCGGGTGGATCAGGCCGCGACGGGCCAGCTCTTTGAGTAGGTGCGCGTAATTGAGCGGGTACGCTTCGCGATCTAGCGTGAATTGAAGATCCTTCAGTTGCCCGTCGGCGTAGCCCCCGAAGTCCATCTCCCCGTCGCCCGGGCGATTTGAGCTCCCCATCATCGCCGCCTCTTGGTTCTGCGCCAGCCGAGCCGTCCAGAAGGACCACTCCGCGGCGTCTTGTAGTTGTCAGATCGCTGACGGCTGCTCCGTCTGAAACCACTATTTACCTCAAATCGCGTCTGATGACCAAGCGTGTCCACAGATCTACCCGAGCCGGCAAGGAAATGATCTTGCTTGAGCCTGCCGACCTTGGCGGGCCGCGCTTCCGATGAGGCGCGCGGTTCAACGACCGTGATGCCGACTTGGGGCTACGCTGCACTCGATGAAGGCCCGAAAGGCAACATGCTCGGGGCGCGGCAGTAGCCGGCGACGTAAGGTCCAAACGGCCACTGCACTAAACCGCTCGCGCGGTAGGGGTGCCTTCGTTGTAGGGAGTCGGTCGGGCTGAGTTTTGGGTCTCCGTTTCTCTGTTCCGTATGTTGCCAGATGGGGCAATCCGCCTCATCTGTCACTCGGAGCAGAACCATGGACT
>DATKPY010000002.1:0-265908 GCA_035523875.1 Steroidobacteraceae bacterium | reverse complement strand
TGGTGGAAAGGGAGGGACTCGAACCCTCGACCCCGGCATTATGAGTGCCGTGCTCTAACCAGCTGAGCTACCTTTCCACGGTGGTCCCGGTAGGGGGCGGGCATTGTCTGCGGCGGTCGAATCCGCTGTCAAGAATGAGGTCCTATACGTTGAAGCGGAAGTGCATGACGTCTCCCTCGCGCACGATGTAGTCCTTTCCCTCGAGCCGGAGCTTTCCGGCCTCCTTAGCGCCCGCCTCACCGCGACAGGCGATGTAGTCCGGGTACGCGATGACTTCCGCGCGAATGAATCCGCGCTCGAAATCCGTGTGGATGACGCCCGCGGCCTGAGGGGCCGTTGACCCGGCGCGCACGGTCCACGCGCGCACTTCCTTCGGACCGGCCGTGAAAAAAGTCTGGAGCCCGAGCAGCCGAAAGGCGGCGCGGATGACGCGGTTCAGTCCCGGCTCTTCGAGCTTGAGCGACGCGAGAAACTCCGCGCGGTCCTGCTCCTCGAGTTGCACGATTTCCGCCTCGATCGCCGCGCACACGGCGACCACCTGCGCGCCCTCGCGCGCAGCGAGTGCCTCGACCGCGGCGAGTCGGGGGTTTCCCGAGAAGCCGTTCTCATCGACATTGGCGACGTACATCACCGGCTTGGCGGTGAGGAGCTGCAGCTCGCGCAGATCGCGGCGCTCCTCCTCGGCGAGCTCGAGCGCCCGTGCCGGCTGCGCCCGGTCGAGCTGCGCTTTCACGCGCTCGAAGAGATCGCGGCGCCTCGCCCCATCCTTGTCGCCGCTCTTCGCCGCGCGCACCGCGCGGTCGAGCGCTTTGTCTACGGTCGCCAGGTCCGCGAGCGCGAGCTCGGTGTTGATGGTCTCGATGTCGGCGAGCGGATCGACCTTGCCGGCGACGTGGATGATGTCCGAGCTCTCGAAGCAGCGCACCACGTGGGCGATCGCGTCGACCTCGCGGATGTGCGCCAGGAACTGGTTGCCGAGCCCCTCGCCCTCGGAGGCGCCGGCAACGAGCCCGGCGATGTCGACGAACTCCGTCGCGGCCGGCACGATCTTCTCGGGCTTCGCGATCGCCGCAAGCTCCGCGAGCCGCGCGTCCGGAACCGGTACGATCCCGATATTGGGATCGATGGTGCAGAAGGGATAGTTCTCCGCGGCGATCTGCGCACGCGTGAGCGCGTTGAACAGCGTCGACTTGCCGACGTTTGGCAGCCCTACGATTCCGCATTTGATCGACATGAATCTGCTTCGAGTCCTCGTTCGCTGCCGTCGCTCAGGCCGCCGGCGGCGCCGGATCCACCGGTGCATCGCGCGAGTGCAGGCGCTGCATCGCGAACTGGGCGCCCTCATCGAGCATCACGACGATCGCGTCCGCTCCCGCTGCGATCGTCTCCTCGATCAGCCGCTCCTCCTCGGCGCTCGGGCGCGAGAGTACGCGGTCGATCCCCTCACCCTTCACGGCCGGGCGCCCGATCCCGATCCGCAGCCGCCAGAACGACTCGCCGAGATGCGCGATGATGTCGCGCACGCCGTTGTGGCCGGCGGCGCCACCGCCTTGCTTGAGGCGCACCTTGCCAGGCGGAAAGTCGAGCTCGTCGTACGCGACCAGGATCTCCTCGGGCGGCACCCGATAGAAATGAGCGAGGCTCGCCACCGCGCCGCCGCTTGCGTTCATGAAGGTCATGGGCTTCGCGAGCCAGAGCTCGCTCGTACCGATCCGTGCGCGCGCGAGCTCCGCCTGGTGCCTGGTCTCCAGGCGCAACGCGCCCGCGCCAAAGCGCCGCGCGAGCTCCTCGATGAGCCAGAAGCCCGCGTTGTGCCGCGTGCGCGCGTAGCGGGCACCGGGGTTGCCGAGCCCAACGACCAGCTTGAGAGGCGTGCCGGCCATGCAGGCGGGGCAACCCCGCGGACGGGATTACTTCTTCCCTTCCTTCTTCGCCGGGGCGGCCTCCTTCTTGGCTTCCCCGGTAGCCGGAGCAGCAGCGGCTGCGGCCGGTGCGCCAGACGCGCTGCCGGGGGCGGCACCCGCTGCGGCGGGCGCGGCGGCAGCCCCTTCGGCCGTCGCGGCTGCAGCCTCTGCCGCGACCGGTTCCGGCTCCTCGGCACGCGGGCTGTGGATCGAGACGACCGGCCGGTTCTTCCCGTGCACCAGGTCGGTGATCACCACACCCGCAGGCAGCGGAATGTCGGCCAAGAACTTCGTGTCGTTGAGGTTCATCTCCGCGAGGTCCACCTCCAGGTGCTCGGGCAGATCCTTAGGCAGGCACGCCACCTCCACGTCGGTCGCCATGTGCGAGACGATGCCGCCCTGGGTCTTGACGCCGGGCGCGACCGCTTGGTTGCGGAAGTGGATCGGCAGGCGGATGCGGATGCGCTCGCTTTCGACGACACGCTGCAGGTCGACGTGCACCACGACGTTGCGCGCCGGATGCATCTGCACGTCCTTGACGATCGCCTGCTGCGTATCGCTCTCGATCTTCAACTGCACGATCGAGGAATAAAAACGCTCATCCGCGATCATCGTCAGCAGATTCTGCTGATCGAGAACGAGCGACTGGGGCGGCTGACCACCGCCGTAGAGAATCGCGGGGACCTTCCCGTGGTGGCGCAGGCGGCGGCTCGCACCTTTGCCTTGCTGCTCACGGCGGTCCGCGCCGAAGACAAATGACACACGCATGATGACTCCAATTGGATCGACTTGAACCACGGCCTCCTCCCGCGACCAGGAGCAGACCAACCCATTCAATCTACGTAGAGCGAGCTCACCGACTCCTCGTCGCGGATGCGGCGGATCGTCTCGGCGAGGAGCCCCGCCACGGACATCTGCCGGATGCGCCCGCAACCCTGCGCCGCGGGCGACAGCGGAATCGTGTCCGTGACGACGACCTCATCGAGCGCCGAGCCCGCGATGCGCCCTACCGCGTCCCCGGAGAGCAGCGGATGGGTGATGTAGGCGACGACCTTCGCGCCCCCCTCGTCCTTCAGCGCCTGCGCGGCCTGGCAGAGCGTGCCGGCCGTGTCGACCATGTCGTCGACCAGCACGCAGGTCTTGCCATCCACTTGGCCGATGATGTTCATGACCTTCGACTCGTTCGGCCGCGGCCGGCGCTTGTCGATGATCGCGAGATCCGCATCGTCGAGCCGCTTGGCGAGCGCACGCGCCCGCGCGACGCCGCCAATGTCCGGGGAGACGACCACCATGTTGTCGTATCCCTGCCGCCAGGCATCCCCGAGCAGCACCGGGGAGGCGTACACATTATCTACAGGGATATCGAAGAATCCTTGGATCTGATCCGCATGCAGGTCGACGGTGAGCAGCCGATCGACCCCTGCGCTCGAGATCATGTTCGCAACCAGCTTCGCCGTGATGGCCGACCGCGCGCCGCGCGCCCGGCGATCCTGCCTCGCGTAGCCGAAGTACGGCACCACGGCCGTGATCCGTGCCGCGGAGGCTCGGCGGCAGGCATCCACCATCACGAGCAGCTCCATCAGATGATCGTTCACCGGCGGACACGTCGGCTGCACGATGAACACGTCCCGCCCGCGCACGTTCTCCA
Source organism: Steroidobacteraceae bacterium (assembly GCA_035523875.1). Lineage (GTDB taxonomy): Bacteria > Pseudomonadota > Gammaproteobacteria > Steroidobacterales > Steroidobacteraceae > JASHUC01. The sequence continues at coordinate 262,356 of DATKPY010000002.1, read as the reverse complement.
TCAGCTCGACGTTCACCTCGCCGTCGCTGAAACGGCCGACCGAGGCGCGCCCGAGCGGGCTCGTGAGGTGTCGCGCGATCTCGTGCGCGAGCTGGGGGTTCGCGTTACCGGCGAAAACTGCGATGCGATCGTCGCTCACCATGGTCCTCGAATGGCTGGGGTGGAAGGATTCGAACCTCCGAATGGCGGGATCAAAACCCGCTGCCTTACCACTTGGCGACACCCCAGCATGTGTTGCGGTCTCAAGGATACCCGTCGCGCTCGAGCGCGACATGGAGCGGCGAGACATTCAACCCACGCGCGACGTAGCTGCGCCAGCGGTCCGGCACCCGCGCTGCGATGCGCTCGGCCTCGCTCGCCGTCGCCCAGCTGGCAAAGATGCACGATCCCGTGCCGGTCAGGCGGGCCGGTGCGAAGCGGCCGAGCCAATCGAGCGCCTCACCGACCTCCGGATGGAGCGATCTTACGACGGGCTCGCAATCGTTGCGGCCGCCCGCCTCGAAAAAGGCGCGTATTGTGATGACCGGGGTATTTCGTGTCAATTCAGGCGCCTGGAACACCGTAGCGGTCGGGACGGCGACCCCCGGATGCACGATCACGTACCAGCGTTCTGGTAACTCGACGGGCGTGAGCGCCTCCCCGCGGCCGGATGCCCAGGCGGAGGTGCCGCGCACGAACACCGGCACATCGGATCCGAGCGTCAGACCGAGCTCGGCAAGCTCCCCGAGTGCCATCCCGCAGCCCCAGAGCCGGTTGAGCGCGAGCAGCACTGTCGCCGCATCCGAGCTTCCGCCGCCGAGCCCGCCGCCCATCGGGATGCGCTTGACCAAGCGCAGCGAAGCCCCGAGTGGGGTGCCGCTCGCGGCCTTGAGCGCCCGCGCCGCGCGCACCGCGAGATCGCTTTCGGCGGCGACTCCCGGAGCTCCGGCCGCGCGCTCGATCGCCCCGTCCTCGCGCACGCGTATCGCGACCGCGTCGGCGAGATCGATGAGCTGAAAGAGCGTTTGCAAATCGTGATAGCCATCCGCGCGCCGGCCGGTGACGTGCAGGAACAGATTGAGCTTCGCCGGCGCCGGCCACAGCGTCTCGATACCGCGCTCCAGGGCGCCCACCTCAGGCCTGCCAGTGCTCGACGACGAGGCGGACCCGCACGTCCCCGCGCGTGAGCGACAGGCGTTGCGGCAGCCAGGTCGTGCCGCCCGCGCTCATGTACGCCGAGTACACGATCTGCCAGCCGTCCTGCTCGAGCGCAACGAGCCGCTGGTCCGCGCCCACGGTCTCGATCGAGGGCCGCGCCGGGTCCGGAACGCCGAGCACCCAGTAGCGCAGGCTCCCGAGGGGTGGCTCGAAGCCGAGCTTGTCGGTGAGCTCCGCCCGCGCCTCCCCGCTCGCGAGCTTCCTGCCCTGCGAGGTTTCGACGTTGAGCGTTTCGCCATCCGCGACGACGCGCATGCCGCCGACGCCCAGCGGGCCGTTGAGCTCGAGCGTGCTGCGCGCACCGCGCTGGTTCCAGGTGAGGTGTGCGTCGAACCCCTCGTTGCCGGCGGCCACCGCCACGCGCCCGCGCAGCTCGAAGGGGTCGAGTGCCTGCAGTCGCGAGCGCTGCTGCGACCACGGGAGGGGCGCCACCGCGGGCCGCGGTGGCGCACTCACGCAACCAGCGAGAGTCAGTCCCATCGCAAGTATGGCGGCGAGCGCCGTGAGCGCGGCCGCTCGAGCCCCGCTGCGCATCTCAGCTGGTACCGGAGGCGACCAGTCGATGCACCGTGTCCTTGAGCGGCTGGGAATCGGGGTTGCGTGCGAGCGCCTCGGCCCACACCTTGCGCGCCTGCGCTTTCTGTCCGCTCACCCACAGCGCCTCGCCCCAGTGGGCGGCGATCTCCGGATCGCGGCTGATCTCGTAGGCACGCGCGAGGTCCGGAAGCGACGAGCGCACATCGCCGCGCCGCAACCGCACCCAGCCGAGGCTGTCGAGCATCGCCGGGTTGTCCGGCTCGGCGCTGAGCGCGCGGCGGATCAGGCCTTCGGCGCGCCCGAGCTCCAGATGGTGGTCCGCGAGCGTGTAGCCGAGCGCATTGAGGAGATTCGGGTCGCCCGGGCGCCCGCGCAGCAGCCCCTCGAATGCCTTCACCGATTGGTCGACCTGCCCGGCTCGCTCGAGCAGCGTCGCGCGCTCGTACTCGAGGCGCGGCTGCTGCGGAAAGCGCTGCAGCGCGGCCGCGACGATCGGCAGGCCCCCGGCCGCATCGCCGTGATCGGCAAGCAGGTCCGCCTTCGCGATCGCCACGTCGACCGCGCCCTCGGGGTGCTCGCTCTCGTAGCTGTCGAGCAGATCGAGCGCCTCACCCCGTTTGCCGCGATCGGCGAGGATCTGCGCCGCGCGCGTGCGCGCCCTGAGCGCCATCGAGGTATCGCTCAGCTGCCGGTAGTCGGTGAGCGCAGTGTCCTCATCTCCCGAGCGCGCCGCGATGTCGCCCAGGTAGAGGAGCGCCGAGGCGCTCGCCTCGCCGTGATCGAGAAGCGCGGTGAAACGCCGCTTGGCATCGGCGAGATCTCCGCTCTCGTAGGAGAGGAGTGCGAGCCGCTGATCGATCTCGCTTACCGCGACGTCGCTGCTGCGCAGCCGCTCGAGCTCCTGGCGCGCCTCCTCCAGCCGACCGAGGTCGGTGAGCACATCCGCCACCTCGAAGGCATTGCCGCTCGGGTCCGCCTGCGTCGCCTGGCGGGCGGCCGCGAGCGCTCCCGGGGCATCCCCCTCGAGCGCGCGAACGCGCGCGAGCAGGCGCAGGCCGCTGCTCGAGTCCGCGTTCGACGCGAGCACCTCGCGCGCGCGCAGCTCCGCACGGGAGAAGTCGTACGCCTCGAGCGCGAGCTCACCGAAGGCCGCCAGCAGGGGCGGCGCGGCGGATTTCGCATCCACCGCACTGTCGAGCGCGGCGAACGCCGGACTCGCGCCGACATCGGGGTCGTCGCTCAAGAGCTCGATGAGTGCGATCGTGTCACGCGTCGCGCGCGGACCCGTGGCCTTCACGATCGGCGCGAACGCACTGCGCGCCGCGGGTACGCGATACAGGGTGAGCGCGACCGTCCCATAGATGAGCGAGGCGTCGCGATCGGCCGGCGCCAGGGTGTGCCAGCGCCGGGCGGCCTGCCAAGCGGCCGGGAAATCCTGGCACGCGAGCGCCACCTGGCTCGCGCGCCGCGCGAGGTCGACCGTCCCGCCGTCCGCCGCGGCGGCGTAGTCCTCGGCGGCGGTGCGGCAATCGCCCTTCTGCAGGGCGGCCTCCGCCGTCACCGTGAGTGCGCTCGTATCGCGCGCCGATTGGGCCTGCGGGCGAACCGGTGGCGCGGTGTGGCAGCCTGCTGCGAGGAGCGACAAGGTGAGGGTCGCGGCGGCCGCCGCGAGGAGCCGGGGTGAAGCCATGCGAGCCACTATAGAGCCTCTTTCGCCGCAATGCATGATCGACGGAGAATGCCGCGCGCCATGAAGGAATCCATTCGCCAGCGGCTGGACCGGATGCTCGATCGCTTCGAGGAGGTGGGCCGTCTGCTCACCGATCCCGAGGTCGCCGGCCGCTCGCAGCAGTACCGCGATCTTTCGCGGGAGTACGCGCGGCTCGAGCCCCTCGCCAACCGTTACCGCGGCTTTCGCGCGCTCGAGACGGAGCTCCTGGCCGCGCAGCAGCTCGAGTCGGATGCGGATCCCTCGATGCGCACCCTGGGGGCCGAGGAGGCTGCACAGGTGCGCGCGGCGCTCGAGACCGTGGAGAACGAGCTCAAGCAAATGCTCATCCCCAGGGACCCGCGCGATGAGCGCAGCGTCTTCCTCGAGATCCGCGCGGGGACGGGAGGCGATGAGGCCGCCCTGTTCGCGGGCGATCTGTTGCGCATGTACACACGCTACGCGGAGTCGCAGGGCTACGCGGTCGAGGTCCTGAGCGAGAGTGCCGGCGAGCACGGCGGCTACAAGGAGATCATCACGCGCATCGCCGGGGCAGGGGCCTTCTCGAGGCTCAAGTTCGAATCCGGCACGCACCGCGTGCAGCGCGTGCCGGCGACCGAGGCTCAGGGGCGCATCCATACCTCGGCGTGCACCGTCGCCATCCTCCCCGAGCTCGAAGAGCTCGACGAGGTGGAGCTCAATCCGGCGGAGCTGCGCGTCGACACGTTCCGCGCCTCCGGTGCCGGCGGTCAGCACGTCAACAAGACCGACTCCGCGGTGCGCATCACCCATCTGCCGAGCGGGATCGTCGTCGAGTGCCAGGACGAGCGCTCGCAGCACAAGAACCGCTCGCGCGCGATGGCGCTGCTCAAGGCGCGCCTGCGCGCCGCCGAGGAGGAGCGCCAGCAGAGCGAGCAGGCGCGCTCGCGCCGTCTGCAGGTGGGGAGCGGAGACCGCTCCGAGCGGATCCGCACCTACAACTTTCCCCAGGGCCGGGTGACCGATCACCGCATCAATCTCACCCTCTACAAGCTCGGCGACGTTCTCGACGGCAAGCTCGGCGAGCTGATCGGCGCGTTGCAGCATGAGCACCAGGCCGAGCAGCTCGCCGCGGAGGGGCTTGCCTCGTGAATATGTCCAATGCGCCCGACGCGCCGCAGGGCGCTCCGAACGCCCTCGGCGGCACTCCGGTGACGCGCACTTAACTTTTCTTAATGCGGCGTTAATTCTGGCGAGACGGTGCGCTCTCTAGGGTGGCGCGCATGAGAGTCGCGGGGTGGGCTGTGCGCACGTGGAGAATCGCGGCGGGATCCGGGGGGGCGCTCTGCGCGCTCATCGCCGCGGCCGCGCTGGTGACGCTGGTCAACGAGCCGAGCGCCGATGAGACGGGCGCTCATCCCGCGACCGTCACCGCGCAACCCCCGCTCGAGGCCGAGCCGGCCGCGCCGAGCGGCACCGCGCATCCCTCGAGGCTCAGACGCTGCGACTCGGCGGCGCGCACCAAGCACCTGCACGGAAGCGCGCGCGATGCATTCATTCAAAGCTGCATGGGCGTGCGGCGCGCCGCGCCGCCCGCGCGCACTGCCGCCTCCGTGAGCGCGGCACGCGCACCGCCCCCGCACTCGGGCTCCGGGCACTGAGCGCGCGGGCAGGCTCGGTTACACCGACCCGAAGCTGAGCACCACGCGCAGGCCCGGGGCATTGTCCTCGAGGGCGAGCTGCGCATGGTGGAGCCGGGCGATCGCCGCGACGAGGCTGAGCCCGAGACCCGTGCCGGCGGTGGACGCGGCCGCCGAGGGCAATCGCACGAACGGCTGAAGCACGTGTGAGCGCTCGCTTTCCGGAATTCCCGGACCGCTGTCCGCGACGATGAGCCTCGAGCCCGCGCCCGCCTGCTCCACCTCCACATCGATGTGCCCGCCGGCCGGTACGTACTTGAGGGAGTTCTCCACTAAGTTCGCGAGCAGCTGCGCGAGCAGCTGGCGGTTGCCGCGCACCTCGCAGCGCGTGTCCTTCCTCACCGTGAGCTGCAGCTGGCGCTGGCGCGCCGCGGGCTCGTAGAGCTCCGCCATGTCGGAGGCGAGCTCGCCGAGATCGACCGGCGTGCTGTGCGCGACCGAGATGGCCGATTCGGCCTGCGCGATCTCGAGGAGCGTGGAGAGCGTGCGCTGCACGTGGTCGAGCTCCTGGAGCGAGGCATCGATGCGCTCGCGCACCGACTGATCGGCGTTCGGATCGCGCAGGGTGTCCTCCAGCCGGCCGCGCAACCGGTAGAGCGGCGCGCGCAGATCGTGGGCGGCACTGTCGAAGGTGGCGCGCAGGAGCTGGGTCTTCTCCGCCAGCCGATCGACCATGAAATTGACCGCCTGGGCGAGCGCGTCGAACTCATCGCGCGCGCCCGTGACCAGCATGCGCCGCGACAGATCGCCCCCGACGATGGCATCGCAGGTCTCGGCGACGCTCTGCACGCGCCGCGTGAGTCCGCGGCTCAGCCACGATCCGGCGAGCACCCCGACGAGCGCGGTCAGTCCGATGCCCCAGAGCGTCGCGGTGCGGAAGGTCGAGACGAAGCCGCGCTCCTGGTTCACGTCCATGCCGACCAGCAACCGATGCCCGTCCGGAAGCAGGCTCACGCTTGCGCGCACCGGATGGCGCACCTGCTCGTCGTTCGTGCCGCGCGCATCGAGGTAGAACTCCGACCACCGCCCGCGCGGAATGCCGGCGAACGGCCAACCGAGCAGGTTTCCGCCCACCTTGGCGAGGTGGCTGTCGACGAGGAGATAGACCGCGCCCGTCCGTCCCCAGCTGTCCGTGCGCCAGGTGAGCTCGTCGGCGAGGCCGTTCAAGCCGAAGCGGTTGTATTCGTCGGTGAGCCCCTCGAGCTCCGCGGCGATCACGGCGTCGATCTCGTTGTTGAGCACCGTCTTGGTGAGCAGATAGATCGACACGAGGAGCGCGCTCACGCCGAACGTGAAGATCACCCCGTACCCCAGGGCGAGGCGGAATGCGGAGGTTCTAAGCGGATTGATCTTCATCGCGAATCACGTAGCCGGCGCCGCGCACCGTATGAATGAGCGGCCGCGCAAAGCCCTTGTCGACCGCTTGGCGCAAGCGGCTCATGTGTACGTCGATGAGGTTCGTCTGCGGGTCGAAGTGCAGGTCCCACACGCCCTCGAGCAGCATGGTGCGCGTCACCACGTGGCCCGCGTGGCGCAGCAGGAACTCGAGCAGCTTGAATTCGCGCGCGGTGAGCTCGATCTCGCGCCCCGCGCGCAACACGCGGCGGCTCAAAAGGTCCATCTCGAGGTCGGAGACCTTGAGCCGCGTGGGCGAGTTGTCCGGTGCCACGCTTCGCCGCAGCAGCGCCTCGACCCGGGCGAGCAGCTCGGAGAAGGCGAAGGGCTTGGTGAGATAGTCGTCGCTGCCCGCCTTCAGGCCCTGCACCCGGTCATCGACGGTGCCGAGCGCGCTCAACACCAGCACCGGGGTGCGCACGCCCTGCTCGCGCAGAAACTTCACGAGCGCAAGCCCGTCCATGTGCGGCAGCATCCGGTCCGTGATGATGAGATCGAAGCGACCCTCGGTCGCCTGGAAGAGCCCCTCGCGCCCGTCGGCCGAATGCTCGATCGTGTAACCGCTCTCGCGCAGTCCTTTGAGCACGAACTGCGCGGCTTCCTGGTCGTCCTCGATGAGCAGCAGGCGCACGGCGAGAATGTTACCTCACGCACCCGGTGCGTGCCGCACGCTGAGCTCGGCGAACGTCGCGAGCATCATGGCCCAGAAAAACGGCACCGCGAGCGCCCCCGCGGCGATCCCGACGGCCGCGGAGATCGCTGCGACGCGCTCGAGATCGCGGATGCCGAGAGCCGAGATCGCGAACGCCGTCAGCATGGCGCAGAGCGCGTAGATGGAGATCATGACGAGGCCCGTGACGGCGAGGATGAGCGCCGTACGCCACCAATGCCCGCGTACCAGCCGCGCGCAGCAGATGAGCGCGGCGAGCGGACCGAGCGGGCGCAGCAGCAGCGCGGGCACCGCGAGGCACAGCGGCACGGCGAGATACACGCCCGGCACGACGAGCAGCGCAAGGCCGAGCGTGAGCGCGATGAGCGCGAAGAGGGCAAGCGCGATCAGGTCGGCAAGCCGCGCGAGCATCGTGCGCAGCTCCGTTGCAAGCGAAGCGCGCCGCCCTGCCGCGAGGGCGCTCTGCCTGAGAACGAGCGCACTCGAGATCAGCATGCTCACGAGCATCCCCGAGGCGTACCAGGTCCACCACGCCGGACCGCCGCGCGCGAGCGGTGATAGCGTCCGCGCCGCGCTGAGCCCGCGCAGATTCGGCAGCTGCGCCGCGACGACCGCGGCGAGCCCGTAGGGGATTGAGCGGCCGAGCGTCGTGTGGAAGATCGTGAAGCCCGAGTTGAGCACCTCGCTGATCGACTGCGGCTGGGTGGGGGGATATAAGGAAGGCGGAGGCATCGGATGAATTCTAAGGTCAATCGCGCCCGATGACAGCGCGCCCCACCACCGTCGAGCTGCTGCAGGCGGGCCGCGAGCGGCTCGAGCGCGCGCACCCGGGTGCGCAGCTCGATGCCGAGGTGCTGCTCGCGTACGCGCTGCGGATGAATCGCGCCAAGATCAGGTCTCATCCCGAGGAGCGGTGCGAGCCGCACGAGCGCGAGGCGTACCTCACGCTCATCGAGCGCCGCGCGAGCGGCGAGCCGCTCGCCTACGTGATCGGCGCGCGCGAGTTCTGGTCGCTCGAGCTCGCGGTGGGCCCCGCGGTGCTCGTCCCACGCCCCGAGACCGAGCTCTTGGTCGAGCGTGCGCTTACGCTGCGCGCCGCGACGGACGGCGCGATCGGCGATCTCGGCACCGGCTCCGGCGCCATCGCGCTCGCGCTCGCCCGCGAGCGTCCCGGCTGGCACATCGTCGCGACCGACACCTCCGCGGGCGCGCTCGCGACCGCGCGCCGCAACGCGTCCTCACTCGGTATCGCGAGCGTCGAGTTCCTCTCGGGCGACTGGTTCGCGCCGCTCGCCGGCCGGCGCTTTCACCTGCTCATCAGCAATCCCCCGTACATCGCGGCGCAAGACCCCGTGCTCGACGCCGCGCCCCTGAAGTTCGAGCCGCGCGCGGCGCTCACCCCCGGCGACGATGCGTTGAGCGCTCTGCGCACGATCATCCGCGGGGCGCCGCAGCACCTCGAGCGCGGCGGCTGGCTCCTCCTCGAGCATGGAGCGACGCAGGCACCGGAGGTGGCACGAGAGCTTGTGGTACGCGGGTTCGCTCACGTACGCTCGCATCGCGATCTCGCCGGACACGAGCGCATGACGGAGGCCCGATGGGGATAGAAGTGAAGGTGCTCTTCAAGACATCGCGCGGTGATTTCACCGTCGAGCTCGACTCGGCGGCGGCACCGCAGACGGTCGCGAACTTCCTGCGCTACGTGGACGAGGAGTTCTTCGACGGCACGGTATTCCACCGCGTGATCCCGGGATTCATGATTCAGGGCGGTGGGCTCACCCCGGAACTGCGTCCCAAGGAGACACACGAGCCGATCGAGAACGAGGCGCACAACGGGCTCAAGAACAAGCGCGGAACGCTCTCGATGGCGCGCACCAACGATGTGAACAGCGCCACCTCGCAGTTCTTCGTGAATCTCGCGGACAACGCTTTTCTCGACCACAAGCCCGGACAGTACGGCTACGCCGTTTTCGGACGCATCGCCGCGGGCATGGAGGTGATCGACCTCATCGCGACCGGCGACACCGGCCGTCGCCGCGGGCACGACGACGTGCCGCTCGAGGACGTGACGGTGCTCTCCGCGCGCCGCGTCGAGGCGCCCTAGTCCACCTCAATGAAGCGAGGACGGCGCGCTCGGATCGACGCCCGGTGAGAACAGTCCCTCGACGTCGATCGCATCGAAGCGGTACGGGCGGTTGCAGAAGTCGCAGGTCACGGTCACCGCGCCCTGCTCCTTGAGCACATCGCGCACCTCCTCGGGACCGAGCGCGCGCAGCAGCCGCACGACTCGCTGCGGATTGCAACGGCACTCGAAGCGCACCGGCACCCCGGAGAAGAGCCGCAGGTCCTGCTGCCCGAAGTTACGCGTGAGGACGCGCTCGACCGGCGAGTCGAGCAGCTCGGTGCGCTCGACGGTGCGGATGCCGCGCTGCGCATCCTGCCAGGCGGCCTCCGTGTCCTCGCCCTCCGCCGCCGCCCGGCGCCCGGGCAGCTGCTGGATCAGGAGTCCTGCCGCGTGCAGCTCGTCCGCGGCGAGACGCACACGCGTCGGAAGCTGCTCCGAGGAGGCGAAATACTGCTCGAGGCAGGCCGATAGCGATTCTCCGGCGAGGGGCACGATGCCCTGGTAGCGGCCACCGCGCTCGGAGGCTTCCACTGTCACGGCGAGGCGCCCGCCCTCCCCGACGAGGCCGCGAAATACCTCGCGCGTGAGGCTTCCGCGCGCCTGCGCGCCCGCGGCGTCGAGCGCGGGATCCTCGACGCGCACCAGCGCGCGGACTCGGAAGTCGTGGGTGCACTGTGCGACGAGCAGCCGCGCGCTGCCGTTGCCATGGAGCTGCAGGGTGAGCGTGCCGCGAAACTTCAGCGTCGCCGCGAGCAGCACCGAGGCGCTCGCGGCTTGACCGAGCAGCTCGCGCACGCAGGGGGGGTGGTCGCAGTGCTCCCGCAGCGCCCGCCAGGCGTGCTCCATGCGCACGAAGTGCCCCCGCACGGGGCGGTTTTCGACGATGAAGCGGCGAACCTCGTCGCCGGCGGTCAGCGATGCGCTCATGCACCCAGAATGAGGGGGCCGGACGGTGAACTCAAGCCGAGAGCTTGCGCTTCAGGAGCTCGTTGACCTGTGCCGGGTTGGCCTTGCCTTGAGTGGCCTTCATCACCTGCCCGACGAAGAAGCCGAACAGCTTGTCTTTACCGGAGCGATAGTCGGCGAGCTGGCCTGGATTCTTCGCCATGACCTCCTCGATCACCCGCTCGATCGCCGAGGAGTCGGTGATCTGCTTGAGGCCCTTCTCCTCGATGATCGCGTCGGCGTCGCGGCCGCTCGTCCACAGGGCCTCGAACACCTCCTTCGCGATCTTGCCGGAGATGGTCGTATCGGCGATGCGCTTCAGGAGCCCGGCGAGCTGCGCTGCCCCGAGGCGGCTCGCCTCGATCTCGAGACCGTCACGATTGAGCGCCGCGGCGAGCTCGCCCATGACCCAGTTTGCGGCGAGCTTGGGCTCGCGGGGGACCTCGCGCGCCACCTCCTCGTAGTACGCGGCCAGCTCCCGGCTCGCGGTGAGGACCCCGGCATCGTACTCCGAGAGCCCGTACTGCCGGCTGAAGCGCGCGGCCTTCTCGTCGGGCAGCTCCGGGAGCGTGCGGCGAACGTCCTCGATCGTGGAGGAGCCGAGCGCGAGCGGCAGCAGATCCGGATCGGGGAAGTAGCGGTAGTCGTTCGCCTCCTCCTTGGTGCGCATCGAGCGGGTCTCGCCCGCATCCGGGTCGTAGAGCCGGGTCTCCTGGATCACCTTGCCGCCCGACTCGATCAGCTCGATCTGGCGCGCGATCTCGTAATTGATCGCCTTCTCGACGAAGCGGAAGGAATTGAGGTTCTTGATCTCGGCGCGCGTGCCCAACTTCTCGGCGCCGCTCCGGCGCACCGAAACGTTCGCATCGCAGCGGAACGAGCCCTCCTGCATGTTGCCGTCGCAGATCTCGAGATAGCGCACGAGGGTGTGCACCTTTTTCATGTAGGCGACGGCTTCCTTCGCCGAGCGCAGGTCAGGCTCGGAGACGATCTCGAGGAGCGGCGTACCCGCGCGATTCAAGTCGATGCCCGTGAGCCGCGCGAGCTCCTCGTGCAGGGACTTGCCCGCGTCCTCCTCGAGGTGCGCGCGCGTGATGCCGATGCGCTTGCGCGTGCCGTCGTCGAGCACGATCGTGAGCGCCCCGCGCGCGACGATCGGCAGCTCGTACTGGCTGATCTGATAGCCCTTGGGGAGATCGGGATAGAAGTAGTTCTTGCGCGCGAAGACCGAGTGCGCGGCGACTTCGGCGCCGATTGCCAGCCCGAATTTCACGGCCATCCCCACCGCGGCCCCGTTGAGCACCGGCAACACCCCGGGATAACCGAGATCGACCAGATCGGCCTGCGTGTTCGGGGGGGCGCCGTAAGCCGTCGCAGAGCCCGAGAAGATCTTCGACTTCGTCGCGAGCTGCGCGTGGATCTCGAGCCCGATCACGGTCTCCCAGGCGCTTTCCATCACGCGTACCCCGGGGGGATGCGCCGGTGCCAGTCGGTCTCGCGCTGATAGGCGTGGGCTGCATTGAGGAGCCGCGCTTCCGCGAAGTGCGGACCGATCAGCTGCAATCCGACCGGCAGCTCGCCCGCAAAGCCGCAGGGAATCGACATCGCGGGCAACCCCGCCAGGTTCGCGCCGATCGTGTAGATGTCGTTCAAGTACATCGTGATCGGGTCGGCCGTCTTCGCTCCGAGCTCGAAGGCCGGGGTCGGCGTGGTCGGCCCCATGATCACGTCCACTTCGCCGAAGGCGCGCTCGAAGTCGCTCGCGATCAGCTGGCGCACCTTCTGCGCCTTGAGGTAGTACGCATCGTAGTATCCGGCCGAGAGCACGTAGGTGCCGGTCATGATCCGCCGCTTGACTTCGGCGCCGAACCCTTCGCCGCGCGTGCGCCGGTACAGATCGGCGAGATCGCGCGGATCCTGGCAACGGTAGCCGAAGCGCACGCCGTCGTACCGCGCGAGATTCGACGAGCACTCGGCCGGGGCGACGACGTAGTAGGCGGGCACCGAGAGCGCGATGCTCGGGAGGCTCACTTCCTTGAGCTTCGCGCCGAGCCGCTCGAAGGCCGTGAGCGCATCGCGTACGCGTTGTCCGCTCTCCGGCTCCAGGCCCTCCTCGAAGAACTCCTTCAGCAGCCCGATCCGCAACCCCGCGATCGATGCGCCGAGCTCCGCGCGGTAGTCGGGCACCGGACGCTCGACGCTCGTCGAATCGCGTGGATCGAACCCGGCCATCGTCCCGAGCACGAGCGCAGCGTCCTCCGCGCTCGTGGTGAGGATGCCACCCTGATCGAGGCTCGAGGCGAAGGCGATCATTCCGTAGCGCGACACGCGCCCGTAGGTGGGCTTGATCCCCGTCACGCCGCAGAGCGCCGCGGGTTGGCGGATGGACCCGCCGGTGTCCGTCGCGGTCGCCGCCGGAGTGAGCCGGGCCGCGACCGCCGCCGCCGAGCCGCCGGAGGAGCCGCCGGGCACCAGACGGGTGTTCCAGGGGTTGCGCACCGGACCGAAGAAGCTCGTCTCGTTCGAAGAGCCCATCGCGAACTCGTCCATGTTCGCCTTGCCGAGCATCACCATCCCGGCTCGCTTGAGCTTCGCCACCACGGTCGCATCGTACGGCGCGATGAAATTCTCGAGCATGCGCGAGCCACAGGTGGTGCGCACCCCCTCGGTACAGAAGATGTCCTTGTGAACGAGCGGGATGCCGGTGAGCGGGCCGGCGTGCCCGGCCGCGATCTCGCGGTCCGCAGCCGCAGCCTGCGCGAGCGCGCCGTCGGCGGTGACCGAGATCAGGGCATTGAGGGGGCGCTGCGCGCGCTCGATTCGCTCGAGCAGCGCGCGCGCGAGCTCGACCGCGGAGAACTCCCGCGCGGCGAGCCCCCGTGCGAGCTCGGTGAGCGTGCGCGTGTGCAGTTCCATGCCAGCTACTCGATCACCTTCGGCACGAGGTACAGCCCCGCCTGCACCTGCGGTGCATTCTCCTGATATCGCTCGCGATTGTCGCGTTCAGTCACGGCGTCCGCGCGCAGCCGCTGCGTGAGGCCCGCGAGCGGATGCGCCATCGGTGCCACGGCGGCGGTCTCGGCGCGCTCGAGCTCGCCCACGAAGGCGAGGATACGCGAGAGATTTTCCTGGTAGGCCGGAATCTCCGCCTCATCGAGCGCGAGTCGCGCCAGGTGGGCAATCGTTTCGATCTCGGTGCGATTCATAGTCTGAACGGCGTCGCAGACTGCAGAAAAAACGGCGCGGAATCATACACCTCGCCTTGCTCAATGTCGTGTCGGTTGATATGTTACCCGCCACTTTAAGGGGTCCCTCCCGGTCGCCAGTTCTCCGGTCGCTTCATGTTCAAACGCTTGCGCGGCTATTTCTCCAGCGATCTCTCGATCGATCTGGGCACGGCCAACACGCTCATCTACGTTCGCGACAAGGGCATCGTGCTCAACGAGCCATCGGTGGTGGCCGTGCAGGACGAGCCCACCCGCGGCGGCAAGGTCATCGTCGCCGTCGGCTCGGAGGCGAAGGGCATGCTCGGGCGCACACCCGGGCACATCACCGCGGTGCGTCCGATGAAGGACGGCGTCATCGCCGACTTCACCTACACCGAGAAGATGCTGCAGTACTTTATCAACAAGGTGCACGGCAACCGGATGCTCAAGCCTTCCCCGCGCGTGCTCGTGTGCGTGCCGTTCGGCTCCACCCAGGTGGAGCGGCGCGCCATCCGCGAATCGGCCGAGGGCGCCGGGGCGCGGAACGTCGCGATCGTGAGCGAGCCGATGGCCGCGGCGGTGGGCGCGGGACTTCCCGTGCACGAAGCACGCGGCTCGATGGTGCTCGACATCGGCGGCGGCACCTCGGAGGTCGCCGTCCTGTCGCTGAACGGCATCGTCTACGCCAACTCGGCGCGCATCGGCGGGGATCGCTTCGACGATGCGATCGGCAACTATGTGCGGCGCAACTACGGCATCCTGATCGGCGAGGCCACGGCCGAGCGCATCAAGATCGAGATCGGCTCGGCGTACCCCGGACAGCAGGTGCGCGAGCTCTCGGTCAAGGGCCGCAATCTTTCCGAGGGCGTGCCCCGCAGCTTCACGCTGAACAGCAACGAGATCCTCGAGGCTCTCCAGGAGCCGCTGCAGAGCATCGTCGGTGCGGTCAAGCAGGCCCTGGAACAGACGCCCCCGGAACTCGGCGCGGATGTGGCCGAGCGCGGTATCGTGCTCACCGGCGGCGGGGCGCTGCTCCGCGACATTGACAAGCTTCTGACGGAGGAGACCGGACTCCCGGTCGTGGTGGCGGACGATCCGCTCACGTGCGTCGCGCGCGGCGGCGGGCGCATTCTCGAGTTGATGGACGAGCTCGGACCGGGACACTTCGGTCTCGAGTAGGCACAACCTCACTGACGCTGCGTTGCGGACCGAGTCAGGCGTCTCATCCGCTCGGACTCAGTCCCTCGCCCGAGAGGATTAGACGCCCCACCCCAACCGCGCGGAACGGAGAACATGGCAGCTTTCGCGGCAGGGGCATACCGATCATCGCCGGGGCGCGGGACCTCACCGGGATTTCGCTTCACGCTCTACGCGGTGCTCGCGATCGTACTCATGTTCCTCGACCAGCGCCGCGGCTGGCTCGAGCAGGCGCGCTACTTCTTGAGCGGCACCGCCTACCCCCTGCAACTTGCGGTGAGCTCGCCCACGGCCGCGTGGCGCTGGATCGAGGCGAGCCTGCAGACGCGCGAGGAGCTGCGCGCCGAGAACGCCGCCCTCCGCGCACGCGAGCGGGCGCTCGAGATACAGACCCTGCGCTTCGAGGCGCTCGCACGCGAGAACGGCGAGCTGCGCGGACTGCGCGCGGCGCTGCCGCCGGTTGCCGACCGCTGGCTCGTCGCGGAGATCGTCAACGTCGAGCTCGATAGTCTGCGCCAGCGCGTGCTCATCAACCGCGGCGCGCGCAACGGGGTCTTCAAAGCGCAAGCCGTGCTCGACAGTCACGGACTGCTCGGGCAAACGATCCACGTCGGCCCCTGGAGCGCGGAAGTCATCCTCATCACCGATCCGGAGCATGCGGTGCCGGTGCAGATCGAGCGCACCGGCGTGCGCACCATCGCCGTCGGAACGGGTGATCCGCAATCGCTCGCCCTGCCCTATCTGCCGGCGAACGCGGACGTGAAGCCCGGCGACCTGCTCGTCACCTCCGGCTTGGGCGGGGTCTTCCCGCAGGGCTACCCGGTCGCGCGCGTGACCGAGGTGCGGCACGATGCGGTGCAGCCGCTTGCGCAGATCCGCGCCCGACCGCTCGCGCAGCTCGATAAGCTGCGCGAAGTCATGCTCGTGTGGTTCCGCCCCGATCACCCGGCAGCCCCGAGCGCACTCGCGCGAGACGGCGGCGAGGAAGGCGGCTTGAGCACCGGTAACCCCGCCTTCCAGCCGCAGCAGGTGCCCGGAAGCGCGACCGCCGCCGCGGCCGCGGCGCATCCGCCGACGCCGGCCGCCGGCGCCGCTGCCGCGCGCACGCACGGCGCTCGTGCGCCGCGCCCCGTCCCGGCCCCGGCCCGGGCCCCGGTCCCGACCTCGCACCCCGCCGCGCATGCCTCCCCGCACCCGGCCACGCCGCAGGCGGAGCCGCCGCCGTGAGCGCCCGCGAAAGACAGCCCCGCGGACGCATGGCGGCCACGGCGCTCGTCGCGCTCGCGCTCACCGTGCTGCCGCTTCCGACCTGGCTAGCGGTCGTGCGGCCTGCGTTCCTCGTCCTCACGGTTCTATACTGGTCCATCGCGGCGCCGCGCGCCGGGGGGCTCGGACTCGGCTTCGTCTCCGGGCTCGCGCTCGATGTGTTTCGTGGCGCAGTTCTCGGACAGCATGCGCTCGCGCTGACGACGATAAGCTACGTGGCCGTGCGCGAGCACCAGAAAATCCGCTCCAAGCCTGCCTTTCAGCAGGCGCTCATCGTCTTTGCCGCTCTCATCGTCTACGAGTTCATCGTCTTCGCGATCGACGGGTGGAGCGGCCATCCGCTCACGAACCCCCTGCGCTGGGTGCATGCGGTAACGGGCGCGCTCCTCTGGCCGCTCACGACCGCGGTGCTCGAGCGCAGCCACGGCCAGCGCTGATGCGATGACGACGGTACGGATCAAGGATCATTGGCGCGAGCAGCGGCTGTTCGACCGCCGCTCGCTGGCCGCCGGCGCACTCATCGCGCTCGCGGTGGTCGCGCTGTGCGCACGGCTGTTCGTGCTGCAGGTCGTCCGCCACGACTACTATGCTCAGCTCTCCCAGGGCAATCGGGTGCGCGTCGAGCCGATTCCGGCGGCGCGTGGTTTGATGTTCGACCGCAACGGAGCGCTCCTCGCGACCGGGCGCCCCGCCTACCAGCTCGAGCTCGTGCGCGAGGAAGTGCCGGATCTCGACGGGACCCTGCGGCGGCTGGTCGGGATCGGTATGCTCTCTTCCGATGAGCTTCCGGAGGTGCGCCGCGAGATCTACTCGCGGCGCAGCTTCGACAGCGTTCCCATCCGCCTGCGCATGTCGGATGAGGACGTGGCACGCTTTGCCGTGCAGCGCTTCGAGTTTCCGGGCGTGGACATCAAGACCCGCCAGACACGCCTGTATCCCTTCGGTCCGCTCGCCGTGCACGCGATCGGCTACGTGAGCGCGATCAGCGAGCAGGATCTGGCGCACATCGACAGCGCGGCCTACGCGGGCACCACGCTCATCGGTAAGCTCGGCGTCGAGAGCGCCTATGAATCGAGGCTCCACGGCACCAACGGCTTTCGCGAGATCCTCGTCAACGCCCAGGGCCGCTCGGTCGACAAGGTGGGCGCGTTGAGCGGTGAGCTGAAGACCGAGGCGCCGGTCGCGGGGGACGATCTCGTGCTCGCGCTCGACCTGAAGACGCAGGAGGCCGCGGAGCAGGCGCTCGGCGATCATCGCGGCGCAGTGGTGGCGCTCGATCCCACGACCGGCGACGTGCTCGCGCTCACGAGCCATCCGTCCTTCGATCCCAACGACTTCGCCCGCGGCATCACTCGCACGCAATATGCCGCGCTCGCGGACGATCCCGACCGGCCGCTGCTGGATCGTGCGCTGCGCGGAACGTACCCGTCGGGCTCGACGATCAAGCCGGCACTCGCGCTCGCGGCGCTCACCGACCACGCGGTCGATCCGGACCGCAAGATTCTGTGCAACGGGGTGTTCCATCTGCCGCACAGCCGTCACCTGTTCCGCTCGGACAAGGGCGAGCCGCGTGGCCTGCTCACGCTCGCGGAGGCGATCTCGCGCTCCTCCGACGTGTACTTCTACGGGCTCGCCGCAACGCTCGGGATAGATCGGATCGATGCGTTCTTGGCGCCCCTCGGCTATGGCGAGGAGACCGGGATCGACATCGGCGGCGAGAAGGCGGGCCTGCTGCCGAGTCCGGCATGGAAACGCAAGGTTTTCAAGCACCCCGAGGACCAGCCGTGGTTCCCCGGAGACACGGTCAATCTCGGCATCGGACAGGGCTATCTGCTGGTGACGCCGCTGCAGCTCGCGCATATCGCCGGCGTCATCGGTGAGCGCGGCCGGAGCTTTCGCCCGCGCCTGGTCAAGGGAATTCGCGACCCCGACGGCCACACCCGCTGGCTCGCTCCGGTGGAGGGCAAGCCGATCCTCGGCGTGGCCGACGCGGACTGGTCGATCGTGATCAATGCAATGATCGGCACCACGCGTTGCGACCGCTACTGCGGCACCGCCTGGGCCGCCTTCAAGGGCGATGCGTACGACGCCGCCGGCAAGACCGGCACGGCGCAGGTTTTCACCGTCGCACAGAACGCGAAGTACAACGCCAAGGACATCGCCGAGCGGCTGCGCGACCATGCCTGGTTCGTCGCGTTCGCGCCCGCCGAGGCGCCGCGCATCGCCGTCGCCGTGATCGTGGAGAATGCGGGCTTCGGCTCGAGCGGCGCCGCGCCCGTCGCGCGCAAGGTCCTCGACGCCTATCTCCTTGGCCCCGACGGGAAGCTCAAGCCGCAGTTCGTGCCGCGCACGAGTCCCGTCACCGCGGGCACCGAGCTCAAGACCGCATTCAGCACGGAGGCGCGGCCCGAGGTCGTGGACCGATGATCTACGAGGAGCTCTCCGACACCTCTCGCGCACGCCGCACGGTCACCGGCACGGCGCGGATGCTGCTCGCGCTCAAGCTCGATGGGCCGCTGCTCATCGGGCTCGCCCTGATCGCGGTCTACGGGCTGTTCGTGCTCTACAGCGCATCCGGCCAGAGCTTGGGCACGGTGCTGCGGCAGATCGGGCATCTCACGATGGGCGCGGCCGCGATGCTCGCGCTCGCGCAGCTCAACCCGAATGTGCTGCGCCGCAGCTCTCCCTGGATCTACGCCCTCGGGATCCTGATGCTGCTGGTCGTCGCCGCGATCGGCTACATCGGCAAGGGCGCGCAGCGCTGGCTCGACCTCGGGATCGTGCGCTTCCAGCCCTCCGAGCTCATGAAGCTCGGGGTGCCCATGATGTGCGCCTGGTATCTGCACGAGCGGCCGCTGCCGCCGAGCTTCGGCTCGCTCTTGCTCCTCGCGATCCTCATCGTGGTGCCTGCGGGGCTCGTGGTGCTGCAGCCGGACCTTGGCACGGGTGCGCTCATCATCGCCGCCGGGGCGCTCGTCGTCGTGATGGCCGGGCTCCAGGTGCGCATCATGGCCGCGCTCGGCGCGCTCGCCGCGCTCGGTGGCTGGGTCGGCTGGCACTTTCTGCACGGCTATCAGAAGGAGCGCGTGCTCACCTTCATCAATCCCCAGACCGACCCGCTCGGTGCGGGCTACCACATCATTCAATCGACCATTGCGATCGGCTCGGGTGGCGTGTTCGGCAAGGGCTGGATGAACGGCAGCCAGGCGCAGCTCGACTTCCTCCCCGAGCGCTCGACCGATTTCATCTTCGCGGTGATCGGCGAGGAGTTTGGCATGCTGGGGCAGATTCTGCTGCTCACGCTCTACCTGTTCGTCGTGGCACGCGCGCTCTATCTCGCCACCCAGACACAAGACACCTTCGCGCGGCTGCTCGCCGGATCGCTCGCGCTCACCTTCTTCGTCTACGTCTTCATCAATGCCGGCATGGTGAGCGGGCTGCTGCCCGTCGTCGGCGTGCCGCTGCCGCTCGTGAGCTACGGCGGCACCTCGATGGTGACGCTGCTCGCGGGCTTCGGCGTCGTCATGTCCCTTTACTCTCACCGCAAGCTGGTCGGATCCTAGGGTGGCGCGCCGCTCCACGATCGCGCCGCTCGCTGCCTCGCTCGCGCTCCTTGCGGCGGCCATGCCGCCCTCGCACGCGGCCGGCGAGCGCTTCGATCTGCGCCGGCCCGAGATCCGCAGCTTCGTGCGCGAGGTCGCGCGGCGCGATGGCTTGAGCCGCCGCCGGGTCCTGCGCTTGATCGCGCGCGCTCACCCGCAGCCGCGGATCCTCGAGCGCGTGAGCCGCCCGCCCGAGCGCGCGCTCGAGTGGTGGGAATACCGGCGCGTGTTCCTCACGCCCGAGCGCATCGACAGCGGCGCCCGCTTCTGGCTCGCGCACCGCGCGGTGCTCGAGCGAGTTGCGCGCGAGCAGGGCGTGCCGCCCGAGTACTTGATCGCGATCCTCGGGTGCGAGACCTACTACGGTCGGGACACCGGGCACGACCGGGTGCTCGATGCGCTCGCGACGCTCGCCTTCGACTATCCGCCGCGCGGGGAGTATTTCCGCGGCGAGCTCGAGCAGTTCCTGCTGCTCACGCGCGAGGACCGCTTGAATCCGCTCGCCGTGGAGGGCTCGTACTCCGGAGCGATGGGGGCCCCGCAGTTCATGCCCTCCGCGTACCGACGCTACGCCGTCGACGAGAACCACGATCACCGCCCGGATCTGTGGCACGACTGGGCGGACGTGTTCGCGAGCATCGCCAACTACCTGCGCCGCAACGGCTGGCAGCCGGGCGGGCCGGTGCTCGCCGATGCGCTGCTCGATCCGGATCCGAGCTTTCAGCTCGAGGATCACGGGCTCAAGCTCTACACGACGCTCGATCAGCTCAACGCGACGGGTGTGCGCGCGGCGATCGATGCGCCGGGCAGCACACCGGCACTGCTCGTTCCGGCGGTGGAGGCCGATGGGCCCGCCTATCGCGTCGGATTCAACAACTTCACCGTGATCATGCGCTACAACCGCAGCGCGCTCTATGCGATGGCCGTGAACGACCTCGCCGCGGCGATCAAGGCGCGCATCGAGCGGCCGGCGACCACGGCGCACATCGAGGGAGCCGGTGCTCCGGGCGGCTGAGCGGAGCGCCGGGCCTCCCGGACGCGCGCTGCTCGCCGGCGCAGCCGCGGCGGCGCTGCTCGCGGCCTGCGCGGTCTCCCCGCGCCGCCTCCCACCGCCTGCGGGAGGCGCGGCCGTCCCGCCCGGCCGCGTGCCGGCGAACATTCTCGCGATTCCCAATGCGGTGCCGCGCGTCGAGCCGCGCAGCGCGCTCGGCAATCCGCCGTTCTACGATGAGCTCGGACACCGCTACTACGTGCTCGCGAGTGCCGCGGGCTACGTCGAGCGCGGGGTCGCGTCCTGGTACGGCCCGACGTTCGATGAGAAGCGCACCGCGATGGGCGAGCGCTACGATATGTATGCGATGACGGCCGCGCACAAGACGCTGCCGCTGCCTTGCTACGTACGCGTGACGAACCTTGCCAACGGCCTGAGCGTCGTCGTGCGCGTCAACGACCGCGGACCGTTCATCGCCAACCGCTTGATCGATCTCTCCTACACTGCCGCGGCGAAGCTCGACATGCTGCGCGAGGGCACGGCGCTGGTGGAGGTGCGGGCGATCATCCCCGGCGGCTCCCCGCCGCTGCTCCTCGCCCGTAGAGCGACCGCGAGCCCCGCCGCTCCCCTTTACCTGCAGGTCGGCGCCTTCGCCAATCCGTCCAACGCTGAGCGCCTGCTCGCGCGGCTGCGCGCGAACGGATTCGACGATGCGTTCGTCCTCGCGCACCACGGCGCAAGCCGCCTCTTCCGGGTGCGCATCGGCCCGATCGCGACGGTCGCGGAGTACGATAGCTTGAGCGCGCGGCTCGCGAGCCTCGGGATCCCGCAGGCGCGGCTCGCGCTCGATTGAACGAGGAGGACCCGCGTGTCCGATCCGCTGCCGATTTGCTATCTGAACGGAGCCTACCTGCCGCTCGTCGAGGCGCGCATCTCGCCGCTCGACCGCGGCTTTCTCTTCGCCGACGCCGTCTACGAGGTGATGCCCGTTTATGCGGGCAGGCCTTTCCGGCTCGCGGCGCACCTCGCCCGTCTTGCGCGCAGCTTGAAGGAGCTGCGGATGGAGGATCCGCTGCGCGAGGCCGAGTGGCGCGAGCTCATCGCGACGCTCGTCGCGCGCAACGGCGGCGGCGATCTCTATATCTACTGGCAGGTCAGCCGCGGCGCCGAGCGCGGCCGCAATCCTGCCCCGCTCCCCGAGCTCGCGCGGACGATCTTCGCGTTCTGCGCGCCGCTGCCGCGTGCCTCGAGCGCCGTCCTCGAGCGCGGTCTCAGCTGCGTCACCGCGCAGGACACGCGCTGGTCGCGCTGCGATATCAAATCGGTGGCGTTGCTCGCGAACGTGCTCTTGCGTCAGCTCGCGGTGGACGCGGGCGCGGCGGAGACGATCCTGCTGCGCGAGGGGGAGCTCACCGAGGCCTCGGCGGCCGCGGTGCACGTAGTCATCGCCGGGGAGCTGCGCACGCCGCCGCAGTCGGGGCGCATTCTCCCGGGCACCACCCGCGGCGTGGTCGAGGAGCTCGCGGACCGCATCGGCCTCGCGCGGCGCGCGACGCGTGTCTCGGAGACGGAGCTGCGCGCGGCGCAGGAGATCTGGCTCTCTGCCGCTACGCGCGAGGTGGTGCCCGTCACGCAGCTCGACGGGCGGCCCGTCGGCGCCGGTGCGCCGGGCCCGCTCTGGCGGCGCCTGTACGATGAGCTGCAGCGCTACAAGCAGGAGCTCGCCGCTCAGCCGTGGTGACCGAAACCCGACTACTCAAATTTCCGACCGACTATCCGCTCAAGGTCGTTGGCCGCGCCTCCGAGGAGCTGCGCCAGGCGGCCGATGCGATCGTCGCGCGCCACGTGCCGGATCTCGACGCGAGCCGCAGGACCGAGCGGCTGAGCGCCGAAGGAAATTTTCTCTCGATCTCTTATGTCATCCGGGCCGTGAGCGCCGAGCAGGTCACCGCGCTCGCCGCGGAGCTCTCCGCCTGCGAGGCGGTGCTGCTCCTCATATGAGCCGCGCAAAGAGCCGCCTGTAACCGCTTTATAACCGCCGGACGCCTTAACCCGCGTTGCCGCGGCGGCTAGCATGGTGGATGCGCTCGCGCGTGGTTGCGCGGCCGAGTCCGCCACGATGTCGATCACACTCGATCAGGTTACCAAACGCTATCAGGGCGCTCCGGTCGTCAACGATGTCTCGCTCGACATCGGCGACGGGGAGTTTTTCGTGCTGCTCGGTCCGAGCGGCAGCGGCAAGAGCACGCTCCTGCGCACGATCGCAGGATTGACCGGCGTCGACCACGGCCGCATCGCGCTCCACGGACGCGACGTGACGCACTTGGCCGCCCGTTGGCGCGGGGTCGGTCTCGTATTCCAGAACTACGCTCTCTTCCGCCACATGACCGTCGCCGACAACATCGAGTTCGCGCTGCGCGTGCGCCGCATGCGGTCCGCGGAGCGGCGCGCTCGACGCCGGGAGCTGCTGCGCCTGGTCGCGCTCGAGGGGATGGATGAGCGCCTGCCCGCGCAGCTCTCCGGTGGCCAGCAGCAGCGCGTCGCCGTGGCCCGCGCACTCGCGCACAAGCCCGAGGTGCTGCTCCTCGATGAACCCTTCGGCGCGCTCGACGCGAAGATCCGCGAGGAGCTGCGCCGCACGATCCGCGAGGTGCAGCGCGAGCTCGGCATCACGACGGTGCTCGTCACGCACGACCAGGAGGAGGCCTTCGCCCTCGCCGATCGGATCGGCGTGATGAATCTCGGGCGGCTGCTCGAGGTCGGCCGGCCGGATGACCTCTATGCGCGTCCGGCCACGCGCTTCGTTGCGACGTTCCTCGGCGCGGCGAACCTGCTCCTCGCGCGCCAGACGGCGCGCGGGGTCTGCTTCGGACCGGAGCCGGCGGCCATGCCCGTGGCCGAGGGCACGCAGAGCACGCGCGAGCACGAGGTCGTGGCCGTGCTGCGCCCCGAGGAGATCGAGCTCGCTCCCACGCGCGAAGCCCTGCGGTGCGCGTATCTCGCGCACGGAACGGTCGATGAGATTCTCTTCGCCGGCGCGCTCGAGCGCCTGCGCGTGCGGCTCGGCGACGGCGCCGCCGGAGCGCACATCATCCGCGCCGACAGCGCGACGGAGGCGCCGTTCCTCGAGATCACCCGCACGCAGCACGAGCAGCGGGTCTTCCCCCTCGTGGCGCGTGCCACGGTCGCAATCGGCGCGCGGCGCCTGCACGTGCTGCCGACGCCGCTCTCGAGCTTCACGGTATGCGCACCGAGCGTGGCGCTCGGCGAGACGCTGAGCCGCGAGCCGCTGTTGAGCGAGCTCGCCTCGCGCATGAAGACACGCATCACGATGCGCGTCGCGCCGGCACTCGATGCGCGAGCGGATGACGGCGAGCCGCGCTTCACCGGTGCTGCGGTCATTGCCGCGCGGCCGGATGCGGCCCGCAGCGTCGAGTGGCTGCTGCGCCACGGGGCCGAGGAGATCCTCGTGCTGCCGCACCGTGCGCCCGCTCCACAGAAGGTGCTCATTCACTGGGCGGATGAGAGTGCGCGCCGCGCGACGCTCGCCGTCGCGGCGAGTCTCCTGCGTCACCTCGCGGCCGAGGCCGTCTACGTGGGCATCCTGCCCGAGGAGTCCGCGCGCGGCGCAGTGCGGCCGCTCGTCATGCGCGAGCTCCTCGATGCCCGCTCCGAGGCTCAGGCGATGCATGGCCTCGAGATGCGCACCGAGTTCGGATTCGGCGATGGCGCGCGCGAGCTCGCCCGCCGGCTCGCCGAGTCGCCCGAGCAGCTGCTCATCCTCGGTGTGTCGGATCCCGCCGAGCTCACCGGGCCCTTCGCGGCGCTCCTCCTGGAGCCCGACCGCCCGCTCCTCATCGTCTACGAGCCGGGCGAGCACGCGCACTCCGCAGGGGCCGCGGAAGCCGCCGCGGACCTGAAGAGGTTCGCGTAAGGTGCAGCCGCAGCGCTTTCGCCAGCCGAGTGTCTTGCCCGGCTTCGGTCTCACGTTCGGCTTCACGACGTTCTTCTTGAGCGCGCTCGTCGTGCTGCCGCTCGCCGCGCTCGTCCTGATGGCCTCCTCGATGCGCTGGGAGGCGTTCGTGCAAGTCGTCACGAGCGCGCGGGCGCTCGGCTCGTACCGGCTGTCCTTCGGCGCCTCGCTCCTCGCGGCGAGCATCAATCTCATCTTCGGCTTCGCGCTCGCGTGGACCCTGGTGCGCTACGAGTTTCCGGCGCGCAAGCTCGTCGATGCGCTGATCGACATGCCCTTCGCGCTGCCGACCGCCGTCTCCGGCATCGCGCTCACGACCGTGTTCGCTGCGAACGGCTGGATCGGCCGCTATCTCGCGGCGGTCGGCATTCAGGTGGCCTACACCTGGATCGGCGTCACGGTGGCGCTCACCCTGATCGGCATGCCTTTCATGGTGCGCACGCTTCAGCCGGCCATCCTCGAGGTGCAGCGCGACCTCGAGGATGCGGCGGAGACGCTCGGGGCGGGCCGCTGGTACGTGTTCCGGCGCATCGTGCTGCCGACCGTGCTGCCGGCCATGCTGACCGGGTTCACGCTCGCCTTCGCGCGCGCCGTGGGTGAGTACGGCTCGGTCATCTTCATCGCCGGCAACATCCCGAAGAAGACCGAGATCACCCCGCTCCTCATCGTCATTCACCTGCAGGAGTTCGACTACCGCGGCGCCGCAGCGCTCGGCTCGGTGATGCTGGTCATGTCCTTCGTCGTGCTGCTCACGATCAATCTCATCCACGCGTGGGGGCGGCGGCGGCTCATCGCCGCGGCGCGCTGATGGCCGGTGCGATTCCCACCGCGCTCAAGGATGAGCTCGCGACGCGGCCGGGCCGCGACTCGCTCCCCGCGGTGCTCATCCGCTGGGTGCTGATCGGCGTCTCGCTCGCCTTTCTCGCATCGCTCCTGCTGGCCCCGCTCGCCACCGTGTTCGCGGTGGCGCTCTCGCACGGCATCAGCGCTTACCTGCGCGCATTTGCCGATCCCGACACGCGCTCCGCCGTGCGCCTGACTCTCATCACCGCCGCCGTGGTGGTTCCCCTCAATACGCTCTTCGGCCTCGCGGCCGCCTGGTGCATCGCGAAGTTCGAATTCAGGGGCAAGAGCCTGCTCGTCACGCTGATCGACCTGCCGCTCGCGGTCTCCCCGGTGATCTCCGGCATGCTCTTCGTGCTGCTCTTTGGGCTCCAGGGCTGGTTCGGAGAGTGGCTCGAGGAGCACGACATCAGCATCATCTTCGCGCTGCCCGGCATCTTCCTCGCGACGATGTTCGTGACCTTCCCCTACGTGGCGCGCGAGCTCATCCCCCTCATGCAGCAGCTCGGCAACGACGAGGAGGAGGCGGCGATCACCATGGGCGCCGGCGCCTGGATCACCTTCTTCCGGGTGACGCTGCCGAAGGTGCGCTGGGGGCTCATCTACGGCATCGTGCTCTGTAATGCGCGCGCAATGGGTGAGTTCGGCGCCGTCTCGGTCGTCTCCGGGCACATCCGCGGGCTCACCGATACCATGCCGCTCGCGATCGAGAACCTCTACAACGAGTACAATTTCGTGAGCGCGTTCGCCGTGGCATCGCTCCTCACGCTGCTTGCGGTCGCGACGCTCATTATCAAGACGCTCGTCGAGCGGGCGCGCCGCGAGCGGCGTTGACGGAGCATGGTGGCGCAACTCACCCGGCTGGCCGCGCGACTGCGCATCGATCCGGCGAAGACGAGCCTCGGCTGGTTGCTCGCCGCGAGCCAGGTGACCGCCGTGCTCGTGGTCGCGGGCGGCATCTCCGCCTACGCGATCGGGCGCCTGCACGATCTTGCCAACGGGCAGGGAAGGTCGCGCGTGGCACTCGCCGGGGCGATGGCGCGCGAGGATTTGCGGCGGATGGAGGAGGATGCGCTCACGCAGGTGCGCGTGCTCGCCGATCGCCCGACGCTGCAGCGCCTGCTTGCGCAGGGACCTCCCGAGGAGCTCGCGCTCTTTCTGCGGCGCTCCTGCGAGAGCGACACGATCGATGGGTGCGCGATCATCGACAACGGCAAGCTCGTCGCGCAGTCGGGCATCGCACTCCCGTGGGACGAGGTGGCGGCGGCGAGCACCGAGCAGGGTCAGAGCTTTCTCGCATTGCCGGCGCACGCACCGGGGCCGCTCTTTGGCGCGCAGGCGGCCGTCACGGGCCGTCCGTCGGCGCACGTCTTCATCGTGCGGCTGC
Source organism: Steroidobacteraceae bacterium (assembly GCA_035523875.1). Classification (GTDB taxonomy): domain Bacteria; phylum Pseudomonadota; class Gammaproteobacteria; order Steroidobacterales; family Steroidobacteraceae; genus JASHUC01. The sequence goes on along the minus strand of DATKPY010000002.1, from coordinate 235,635 downwards.
TGGATGCGCGGCTCGCGGGGAACCTCTCGCGCCAGGTGGGATTGTCGGTACAGCTCCTGAGCTACCGCGCCTTCGCCCAGGCGCCGGTCGATGCGCTCACGGCGCTCAACACGGCGGGGCTTGCCGACGGCAACTCCGCCGTCGCGCGCATCGACTCGCTCGACCTGTACGCGGCGAGCTTTCCGCTGTTCGCCTCGACCGGTGAGGCGATCGCGCTCCTCGAGGTACGCCTGCCGGCCGCCGAGATCGATACCGCGGCGCGCCGCCTGGTGCAGCACCTGATCGCCACGGCGCTCGTGCTCGCGCTGCTCGCCGTCGTGGCGGGTATCGTCCTCGGACGCTACGTGACCGGCCCCGTGCGCGCGCTCACGGACGCCGCGGTGCGCCTCGGGCACGGAGACTTCTCCACCTCGATCCCGAGCAGCGGCGCGGCCGAGGTGGGCGCGCTTGCGCGGACGATGGAGGACATGCGCCGCAACTTAGTCGAGCTCACCGGCGCACTGCGCCGCCGCGAGGCCGAGGCGCAGGCGGTGCTCGCCGGCATCGTCGAGGGCGTCTATGCGGTTGACCGCAACCGCATCATCCGCTACCTCAATCCGCAGGCCGCACGCCTGCTCGGCGTGGAGACCGCCTCCGCCGTGGGCCGGTTCTGCGGCGACGTGCTCAAGCCGCGGGCCGCCGCAGGCGTGCGCCCCTGCGAGGCGCAGTGCCCCATTCTGCGGGCGCGCACGGACGGCACCGCGCGGGCCATCGAGCACCTGGAAGCCGGCACGCGCGGCGTGCGCACCACGATCATCACGAGCTCGAGCCTCATCGAGGGGCTGCAGGTGCAAGTGATCCGCGATGAGACCGAGCTCGAAGCGGTGCGCCGCGCGCGCGACAGCGTGCTCGCGAACATCTCCCACGAGTTTCGCACGCCGCTCGCCGCGCAGCTCGCCTCGATCGAGTTGTTGCGCGAGGGGCTCGGGTCACTCGAGCAGGACGCCCGCCGGGAGTTGGTCGAGTCGCTCGAGCGCGGTACGCTGCGCCTGACGCGGCTCATCGACAACCTCCTCGAGAGCGTGCGCATCGAGTCCGGTCAGCTCGGCATCCGCACCCAGAGCGTCGATCTCGCCCAAGTGATCGAGGAGGCACGTGCACTCATCGGCTCGCTCTTCGTGCTGCGGCACCAGAGTCTCGAGGCGAGCGTGCCGGCAACGCTGCCGCCGGTGAGCGGGGACAACACGCGCCTCACGCAGGTGTTCGTGAATCTGCTCGCCAATGCGAGCAAGTTTGCGCCGGAGGGAAGCGTGATTCGCGTCGGCGCCGAAGTGCGCGGCGCGACGCTCGCCGCGTGGGTCGAGGACGAGGGCCCGGGCGTGCTCGAAACCGAAGGCAGCGCCATCTTCGAGCGCTTCCGCCGCGGCGCCGAGGAGGAGCCCGAGCCGGGAGGACTCGGGCTCGGCCTGTGGATCGTGCGCTCGATCATCGACCGGCACGGCGGGACCGTGGCGGTCGAGCGCACGGGCGATGAGCGCACGCGCTTCGCGATCACCCTCCCGCTGGAGGGCGAGGAGTGAAGCTTCTGGTCGCCGATGACGACCGCGACCTGCGCGAGCTCATCGGCTTCGCGCTCACCCAGGCTGGGTTTCTGGTGGTGAAGGCCGTCGACGGGCCCTCGGCCGTGCGCTTGTTCGATGCCGAGGCGCCGGATCTCGTCGTGCTCGACATCAACATGCCGGGCGCGAGCGGCTTTCAGGTCTGCGAGGCGATCCGGGCGCGCTCGAGCGTTCCCGTCATGATGCTCACCGTGCGCAGCGAGGAGGAGGATCTGGTGCGCGCGCTCGAGCTCGGCGCAGACGACTACCTCACCAAGCCCTTCAGCCCGAAGACCTTGCTCGCGCGCATCCGCGCGCTCCTGCGGCGCGCCGGCATGGAGGGTAGCCAGCAACCCCTCGCCGCCGGACGCATTGCGCTCAGTCTCGAGGAGCATACGGTCGCGGTGAGCGGGGGCGCGCCGGTGCGACTCACCAAGCTCGAGCTGCGGCTGCTGCAGATGCTGCTCGCGAACGCCGGACGCACCGTGAGCTCCGACCGCCTGCTCGTGCACATCTGGGGCCATCGCAACTCCGGCGACCGCCAGCTCCTGAAGCAGCTGGTCCACCGGCTGCGGCAGAAGATCGAGACCGACCCCGCATCCCCGCAGCTGCTGCAAACGGCCGCCGGCGCCGGCTACCGGCTCGCCGTCGACTGACGGCGGCGGCTGCGCGCTCACTCACTGCCCGGTGATCTGGTCGAAGATCCCGCCGGATGCGAACTGCTCCTTCTCCACTTTGCCCCACCCGCCGAACTCGGCGATGGTGACGAGCGTGAGCTGCGGAAAGCGCTGCGCGTAGCGCGCGGCGACCGCCGCATCCCGCGGGCGATAGAAGTGCCGCGCGACGATCTCCTGCCCCTCGGGGCTGTAGAGATACTCGAGATACGCCTGCGCGACATCGCGCGTGCCGCGCCGTATGACGACCTCGTCGACCAACGAGACGCACGGCTCGGCCAGGATGCTGATGGTTGGGCGCACCATCTCGAAGCTCCGTGAACCGAGCTCGCGCAGGGCGAGAAACGCCTCGTTCTCCCATGCAAGCAGCACATCCCCGATCCCCCGCTCGCTGAACGTGGTGGTGGCGCCGCGCGCGCCGGTGTCGAGAATCGGCACGTGCTTGTAGAGCGCGCGCAGGTACTCGCGCGCGCTCTGCGGGCTGCCGCCCGGCTGGCGCAGCGCCCATGCCCAGGCGGCAAGATAGTTCCAGCGCCCGCCCCCCGAGGTTTTCGGGTTTGGGGTGATCACGGCGATGCCCGGACGCACGAGATCGCCCCAGTCGCGGATGCCCTTGGGGTTGCCCTTGCGGACGAGAAAGACGATCGTCGAGGTGTACGGTGCGCTGTTGTCGGGAAGCCTGCTCTGCCAGTTGAGCGGCAGGAGCTTGGCCTGCGTCGCGATCGCGTCGATGTCGGCCGCGAGCGCCAGGGTGACCACATCGGCGGGTAGACCGTTGATCACGGCGAGCGCCTGGGAGCCCGAGCCGCCGTGCGACTGGCGCACGCTCACCGTGTCTTTGTGGTGGGTCTTCCAGTAGCGCGTGAAGGCCGCATCGTACTCGTTGTAGAGCTCGCGGGTGGGATCGTACGAGACGTTGAGAATCGAGACCTGCGCTGCTGCGCGCGACCCGCAAGCCTCGAGCGTGGCGCCTGCCGCGAGCGTCGCGCCGCTCAGCGCGAGTCCGTTGAGCGCGCGAATAAACTGCCGCCGATCGATCGCAGTCCTCATCCTCGAGAGTCTACCGAGGCCTGCCGCGAGCGGTGGTAACAAAGCGGTGACCGCTCAAGCGGCCGCGAGCGCCTCGAGCATGCGCGGCTCGAGCCCGTCGAGCGCCTCGTCCACGCTCTGCGGCCCGCCCAGGCTCGCGAGCTGCGTCATCTTCAGACCCTTGTAGCCGCACGGGTCGATGCGCCCGAACGGCTCGAGGTCCATCGCAACGTTGAGCGCGATGCCGTGGTAGCTCGCGCCGCGGCGAATGCGCAACCCCACGCTCGCGAGCTTGCCCCGCTCGCTGTAGACGCCGGGCGCATCGCGGCGCGCCCAGCACTCGATGCCGAGCGCGCGCGTGTACGCGACGACCGCACGCTCGAGTGTGGTGACGAGCTCGCGCACGCCGAGCCCTCTGCGCCGCAAATCAATCAGCACGTAGGTGACGAGCTGTCCGGGGCCGTGATAGGTGACCTGTCCGCCGCGATCGCTCGCAACGACGGGGATGTCACCGGGTGCGAGCAGGTGCTCGCGCCGCCCGGCGAGCCCGAGCGTGAACACCGGCGGGTGCTCGAGGAACCAGATCTCATCGGGGGTCTGCGCACCCCGCGTGTCGGTGAAGCGCTGCATTGCGCGCCACGTGGGCTCGTAGGCGGCGCGCCCGAGCCGGCGGACGAGCGGCGCGGAGCGGGCGCGATCAGCGTCCGGCGCCGAGTGAGCGGTTGTCGAGGCCTGCATTGTTGCGCTCGAGGGCCTGCTCGGCGCGGTAGCTCGAGCGCACCAGCGGTCCGGCGACACATTCGAGGAACCCTCGCTCGAGCGCAGCGGCACGATAGCGGTCGAACTCGGCTGGCGCGACGAACCGTTCGACCGGAAGGTGATGCGGCGTCGGCCGCAGGTACTGGCCGAGCGTGAGAATGTCGACCTGCGCAGCGCGCAGGTCGGCCATCGCCTGGGCGATCTCCTCGTCGCGCTCGCCCAAACCGAGCATCAAGCTCGACTTCGTGAGCACCTGCGGAGCGTGGCGCTTCGCGTGGTTGAGCACCGCGAGCGTCTGCGCGTAGCCCGCGCGCGGATCGCGCACCGGATGGGTGAGGCGGCGGACGGTCTCGAGGTTCTGCGCGAAGACGGCGATGCCTGAGTCGACCACCGTCTCCACCGCCGTGTGCAAGCCCTGGAAGTCCGGCGTCAGCGCCTCGACCGCGGTCCCCGGGTTGACCTCGCGGATCGCGCGCACGCAGGCGGCGTAGTGCGCGGCGCCGCCGTCGGGCAGATCGTCCCGGTTCACCGAGGTGAGCACCACGTACTTGAGCTTCATGAGCGCGACCGTGCGCGCCGCGTTGCGCGGTTCATCCGCATCGAGCCAGCCGCGCGGATTGCCGGTGTCGACGGCGCAGAAGCGGCACGCACGCGTGCACACCGCGCCCATCAGCATGATCGTGGCCGTGCCCGCGTTCCAGCACTCACCGATGTTGGGGCACTTCGCCTCCTCGCACACGGTGGCGAGCCGGTGCTCGTGGACGATGTCGTGCACGGCGCGGAAGCCGGCCCCGAGCGGTGCCTTCACGCGCAGCCACGGCGGCTTCGGCTCGCCCCGCACGGCGGGCTCTCCGCCGCGCGCCTTCACGCCGTCCCGGATCGCCGTAAATCCTTGTTTTGTCGTATATTTTTCACCGCTTCGCGGGGGCGCCCGTGGCGCGTCCGGGCACGGCGGCTCCGCGACGAGGGGGATGCGGTGAAGCTCGGACATGGTTTTCCATTGTACCTGAGCGGGAACCGGGGCCCTCGAGCGCGGCGAGTCGCGGGATCGCGCTGCACGCGAGCTCGAAGTAGCCGCGGTCGCGCTCGACGCCGATGCTCGCGTAGCCGACCGCTTCGGCCGCCGCGAGCGTCGCGCCCGAGCCGGCGAATGGATCGAGGACCGTGCCCTCCCCGAGCGGCAGCACGGCACGCACGAGCGGGCGCAGGAACGCCTGGGGCTTGAGGCTCGGATGCGGCGCGAGCGCGCGCTCGCCCGCGCGCGTCGGCGCCGAGCTGATCGCATCCCCGAACGGGGCATGGGGGGAAATTCGCCGGAAGCCTCCGGTCCGCCAGCGGCGCAGATTGTCCTGGACCCGCCCTTCGAGAGGCTTCCTGAAGTTGAGCCACGGCTCCCACATCGCGCGCGGCATGACGCTCACGCCGGGGAACTCGCGATGCGCGTTCTTCGGCCGGTCGCCACCGCGCATCGTCATGACGAGCCGTGCAATTTCCCCGCGCCGCTCGAAACCGGCGCGTGCGAGCGCGCCGGAGACGCGGAAGGAGACGAGCGGGTGGCTCGCCACCACGACGTTCGCGCCCGGCACGAGCACGGGCAGCAGCGCCGCGCCAAAATCGAGGAAGAAGCGCTCGAGCCGAGCGAGCTCGCGCTCCGTGAGGACCGTGAAGCGCGGGAGCGGTGCGCGCTCACAGCCGTCGAAGGCGGGAGGGATCCGCCAGAGCCCGCCGCGGCCGCTACGCAGCTTCGCCTGCTCGATCGGGCTGTACTCGGTGAGACCGTACGGGGGATCGGTGACCACCGCGTGAACCGATCGCTGCGGCTGCCGGCGCAGCCACTCCAGGCAGTCGGCACGGTAGAGCGCCGCGCGGCCGAAACGGAACGGGCGGACGGCTGTCGCGCGCTCGCGGCCCGTCACGTGAGCGCGCGCAGCCGCTCGGCGAGCGCGGCGAGCTGCTCCGCGGTCCCCACGTTGGCCCATTCGCCGAGGTGGATCCGACCGCGCACGCGGCCGGTGCGGATCCCGCGCTCGAGCGCCCGCACGAGCGGAAAACGTCCCGCGGAGAAGCCGCTGAAGAGCTCGGCGCGGAAGAGCCCGATGTTCGCGTAAGTGAGCCGCCCGCTCGCGCGCTCGAGCACACGGCCGCCCTCGAGCGCGAAGTCCCCGTGCGGGTGGTACGGAGGGTTCGGCACGAAGACGAGCTCGGCATCGGCGTCCGTGGAGAGCTCGAGGTCGCCAAAGTCGAAGTCCGTCCAGATGTCGGCGCTCAGCACGATGAAAGGGTCGGCGCCGAGGAGCGGCAGCGCCTTGACGATCCCGCCGCCCGTTTCGAGCGGCACGGGGCCCTCTTCCGAGTAACGGATTCTGAGGCCGTAGCCGCCGTCCCCGAGCGCCTCCCGGATCCGCTGCCCGAGCCAGGAGAGATTGACGATCGCCTCGCTCACGCCGGCGCGCGCGAGCGCCTCCAGGTGGTAGGCGATGAGCGGCCTGCCGCCCACCTGCAGCAGCGGCTTCGGCACGGTGTCGGAGAGCGGCCGCATCCGCTCGCCGCGGCCGGCAGCGAGCACCATGGCCCTCACGCGCTTGCCTTGAGCCGCGCCGCCGCGCGGGCATTGGCGCGCACGAGCTCCGCGGCGGCGCGGCGCTCGAGGAGCTCCCCGAGCGCGCTCAGCTCGGGGTATTCCGCGCACGTCTCGAGCACGTAGCGCAGGGTGAGGGGAAGATCCTTGAGATAGCCGGGCTTGCCATCGCGATACCACAGCCGGGCGAAGATTCCGAGCACCTTCAGGTGGCGCTGCACCCCGACCCAATCGAACCCGCGCAGCAGCTCGGCCTCGCTCGGGCAATCGCGGTAGCCGCGAGCCGCGAGCCGGGCGCGATGCGCTGCGACCCAGCTCACCACCTGCGGGCGCGGCCAGCCGATGTAGCAGTCCTTGAGGAGCGATACCAGGTCGTAGCCGAGCGGTCCGCGCAGCGCGTCCTGGAAGTCGAGCACGCCCGGATTGCGCTCGCCGAGAACCATGAGATTGCGCGAGTGATAATCGCGGTGCACGAACACCTGCGGCTGGGCGAGCGCGGCGCGAATGAGAGTCTCGAAGGACCGGTCGAGGACCTCGCGCTCACCCGCGTCGAGATCGATTCCGAGGTGGCGCCGGCAGAACCACTCGGGCATGAGCTCGAGCTCCGTGAGGAGCGGCGCCCGATCGTACGGCCGCAGCGTCCGAGCGGCCTCGAGCCCATGTGCCTGGATGTCCGCGAGCGCATCGAGCGCATCCGAGTACAGCGGCTGCGGATCCGCCCCCGCCTCGAGCCGCGCGAGATAATGCGTCGAGCCCAGATCCTCGAGGAGCAGCAGCCCGCGCCCCGCGTCGGTCGCCTCCACGCGCGGTACGTGCACCCCGAGCGCATGGAGGAGCCGCCCGACCTCGAGATACGGGCGCACGTCCTCGCGCTCCGGGGGCGAGTCCATGACGATGAACGTCCCGCCGCGGAACGTCGCGCGGAAGTAGCGCCGGAAGCTCGCGTCGCTCGAGGCAGGCGCAAGTCGCTCGACGGCGAGCTTGAGGTCGCTCGCGAGCCAGTCGTGGATCAGCGCAAGGCGCGCATCGGCGTGGGACATGCGCTCGACATTATAATGCCGAGCCTCATGCCGCCCCTGCGATCATTGCTACCGCTGTGCGGGCCGTCACGCTCAGCGCAGCGGCGTCGCGCCGTGTCGTGGCCGATCTGCGTCGTTCTGCTCGCGAGCCAGGCGCTCGCCGCCCCGCCGGCGGGCACGCCGGCCGATCCGCCCTCGAGTGCCGCCGCGCCGCCCGAGTCGAGCCCGTTGATTCCGCTCCCGCCGGCACTCTGCCCCTCCGACGTGCAGAGTCTGCAGGGCCCATTCGCGCGGGAGACCAAGCCCGACCCGAGCATCCCCTTCGACATCCTCACCGATAGCTCGAGCGCCGGGGTCAACGGCAACGTCACGCTCCACGGCAACGTCACCATCCGCCAGGGCGACCGTGAGGTGCGCGCCCAGGATGCGCAGTACGACGGCGCAAGCGAGTCGGTGACGGTGAAAGGCTCGGTCGTCTACCAGGATCCGATCGTGCGCCTGCAGGGCTCGGACGGTCAGTACTCCCCGACGGCTGGGGCGAGCGTGCGCTCCGCACAGTTCCAGCTGATCGAGCGACCGGCCCGCGGCACGGCGCAGTCGATCGATCTCAGCCCCGAGGGGATCCTCAAGCTCAATGGTGTGACCTTCACTTCCTGCCGGCCGTCGCAGACCGCCTGGCAGCTGCGGGCGCGCACGCTCACGCTCGACACCGTCAAGCAGATCGGCAGCGGGCGCGACGCGACAGTCGACTTCGAGGGCGTGCCGGTGATGTACCTGCCGTGGCTTTCCTTTCCGTTGAGCAGCGAGCGCAAGAGCGGCTTTCTCTTTCCGACCTTCGGCAACAGCACCAACAGCGGCTTCGAGCTCGAGGTTCCCTATTACTTCAATATCGCCCCGAATGCCGATCTCACCTTCTCGCCGATCTACTACTCGAAGCGCGGTGTCGATCTCACCGGCGATGCGCGCTTCCTCACGGACGATCAGAGCGGCGAGCTCCAGTGGCACTTCCTGCCCGACGACCTCGTCTATCCAAGCGAAGCGCACAATCTCGACACGGAGCTCGCGAGCGAGGAGCTGCCGCCGGTCACCTTCGGCGGCTCGCAGCGCAGCTACGTCACCTTCCAGGACACCGCGAACCTGCCGGAAGACGTGCGCGTGCTCGTCGATGCCGCGAACGTGAGCGACCCGCTCTACTTTCAGGACTTCGGCACCGGCCCCGAGGCGACGAGCACGGCATTCCTGCAGCGCCTGGTCGAGGTGAGCTACCGCGACGAGGACTGGAATCTGGGCGCCGAGGCGCAGCAATATCAGACGATCGATCTGCTGCCGCCCTACCCGCTGCCCGATCTGTACCGCCCGTACGCGCGCGCCCCGCGCTTCTTCGCCGACGGGGACTTCGGCTGGGGTCCGGACGACCTCTTTCGCTACGGCTTCGACTCCGAGCTCGTGCATTTCATCCGCGATGTCGGCGTGACCGGCTGGCGGCTCGATCTCATGCCGCGATTCGGCTTCGATTTCGAGGATCCGGGATATTTCGTGCGCGCCGATGTCGAGTGGCGCTACACGCATTACCTGCTCGACGACACGCTGCCGGGCGAGGAGCGCTCGCCCTCGCGCTCTCTGCCGATCTCGAGCTTCGACACCGGGCTCAAGCTCGACCGGCCGCTCGGCACGGGCGGCGACCGCACGCTCACGCTCGAGCCGCGGCTCATGTATCTCTACGTCCCGTACCGCAACCAGGATCAACTGCCGATCTTCGATTCCTCGGTCCCGGATCTCAACGTGGTCGAGCTGTTCCGCACCAACCGCTATGTCGGCGCCGACCGGGTGGGAGACGCCGACGAGGTCACGCTCGGCGTGACCAGCCGCTACGTCAACGCCGAGACCGGACAGCAGTACGTCTCGGCGACGCTCGGCCAGGCGTACTATCTCGAGACACCGCGCGTCGAGCTGCCGGGCGAGCCGCTCAACGCGCAGCGCAACTCCGACCTCGTCGGAGAGGTGGTGCTCTCCGCGTATCAGAACTGGAACGTGGACCTCAATGTCGAGATGAGCCCCGACCAGGCGCAAAGCGAGCGCGAGTTCGTGCAGCTTCAATACAAGCCGGGCCCCGAGAGCGTCATCAACATCGCGTATCGCTATCAGCGCCAGATCGTCCTGCCCTCGGACCTGACGACCCCGGGTGAGTACCCCGTGATGGTGAGCCCACTCGTCAATCCCACCAATACCGGGGAGGCGACCGGGCTCGATCAGATCGACGTCTCGGGCGCCTGGCCGGTCACCCGAGAGGTGAACGTGCTCGGACGGATGGTCTACGATCTCGATGCGCACGAGGGCCTCGACCGGCTGGTCGGATTCGAGTACCGGGCCTGTTGCTGGCGCATCCGGGTGCTCGGACGCCGCTACCTCATCAACGGCACCGGCCAGCAGGACACGGCCTTTCTCTTCCAGCTGCAACTTAGCGGCCTCGCGGGTGTCGGACCTGCTTCGGACGCTTTCCTCGGGCGAGCGATTCGGGGATACTCGCCTCCCTCGGAATACCACTAAGGCCTATGGAAAATTGGACCCGCGCCACCCTGCGCTCGCTCGCGGGTGTGCTTGTATCGATCGTCGCCACCGGGGGTGTCGCGCATGCCCAGACCCGCGACCTCACCAACAGCGGCGTGGAGCTCGACCGCATCGCCGCCGTCGTGAACGACGGCGTCGTGCTCACGAGCGAGGTCGACGATGAGCTCGCGCTCGTGATGGAGCGGCTGAGCTCGCAGAAGCTCGAGCTCCCGCCGGAGAACGTCCTGCGCAAGCAGGTGCTCGATGAGCTCATCATCCAGCAGATCGAGATGCAGCAGGCCGACCACGCCGGCATCAAGATCCCGGACGAGGCGCTCAACAACGCGCTGCAGGAGGTCGCCCAGCGCAACGGCCTCACGCTCTCGCAGCTCCCCGATGCGCTCGCCAAGCAGGGGATCGATTACGGCGCGTACCGCGACGCCATGCGCAAGGAGCTCACCATGACGCTCCTCAGACAGCGCGACGTCCTCGAGCACATCAGCGTCACCTCGCGCGAGATCGACCGCTATCTCGAGCACGAGGCGAAGCACCCCTCCGACAGCTCCGAGTTCAACATCTCCCACATCCTGATCGCGGTGCCCGAGAACGCGACGCAGGAGCAGCTCGAGCAGGCCGATGAGCGCGCTCAGGATGTCTACAAGCGCGCGAAGGCGGGGGAGGACTTCGCAAAGCTCGCCATCGCGTACTCGAACAGCTCCACGGCACTGCAGGGCGGCTCGCTCGGGTGGCGCAAGGGCACGGAGATTCCGACGTTCCTCGCCGATGTGATCCCGGAGATGAAGCCCGGGCAAGTGAGCGCGCCGCTGCGCACGCCGACCGGATACAACATCGTCAAGCTGAACCAGATCCGCGGCGCCGAGAAGAAGGTGCTCGTCGATCAGATCCGCGTCCGTCACATCCTCATGCGCACGAACGAGCTGCAGGACGATGCGACCGTGCGCCAGAAGCTCGAGCAGCTGCGGCAGCGGATCCTGAAGGGCGAGGACTTCGCGGGCGTCGCCGCGACGAACTCGCAGGATGCCGGCTCGGCGAGCGACGGCGGCGATCTCGGGTGGGCGAGCCCCGATGCCTACGTGCCGGCGTTCACCAAGGAGATCGAGTCGCTCAAGATCGGTCAGATCAGCGAGCCCTTCCACACCCAGTACGGCTGGCACATCGCCGAGGTGATCGGCCGCCGTCGCGTCGACAGCACCGATGAGCTCAAGCGCAAGCACGCCGCGGATGCGATCCGCGCGAGCAAGGCGGACGAAGACACGGAGCTGTGGCTGCGTCACCTGCGGGACGACGCTTACGTCGAATACAAGATGTAAGTGCACGCGATTCCGCGCATCGCGATCACATCCGGTGAGCCGGCGGGAATCGGACCGGAGCTCTGCCTCGCCCTAGCCCGGGCGGACCTTCCCTGCGAGCCCGTGTGCCTGGCGGACCTGCGCCTGCTCCAGTCGCGCGCGCTCGCGCACGACTCGGCGAGCATCGAGCTCATCCCCTACGATGCGGCGCGGCCCCCCGCGCACCGCACCGGCCGCCTCACGGTGCTCGACTCGCCGCTGCGCGTGCCGAGCGAGCCCGGGCGCCTCGACGTGCGCAACGCCCCCGCCGTGCTCGCGATGCTCGATCGCGCCACCGCCGGTTGTCTCGCCGGTGAATTCGCCGCGATGGTGACTGCGCCGGTGCAGAAGAGCTGCATGCTCGATGCCGGTATCCCCTTCGTCGGGCACACGGAGTATCTCGCGGAGCGCACGCGCGCCCCGCGGCCCGTGATGATGCTCGCGGCCGGATCGTTGCGCGTTGCGCTCGCCACCACGCATCTGCCGCTCACGGCGGTGAGCGCTGCCATCACGGTCGACTCGCTCACCGAAGTGCTCGCGATCCTGGCGCGCGACCTCGCGCGCTGGTGGCGCCTGCCCGCGCCGCGCATCGCGGTCTGCGGACTGAATCCGCACGCCGGGGAGAGCGGTCATCTGGGCGATGAGGAGCTCCGCGTGATCGCGCCGGCAATCGCGCACGCGAACAGGAGCGGCATCCGCGCCGAGGGGCCGCTGCCCGCGGACACGGTGTTCGTGCCGCAGCTGCTCGAGCGCTACGACGCGGTGCTCGCGATGTACCACGATCAGGGTCTTCCGGTCGTCAAGCACGCGCGCTTCGACACCGCGGTCAACGTGACCTTGGGACTGCCGATCGTGCGCACCTCGGTCGACCACGGGACCGCGCTCGATCTCGCCGGCACGGGCCGCGCGCAGGCGGGGAGCCTTCTCGCCGCCGTACGGCTCGCCGCGCAGATGGTCGCGGCGTGAGCCGTGGCGGCGGCACGCAAGCGCTTCGGCCAGCACTTTCTGCACGATCCCGCGGTGCTCGAGCGGATCGTCCGTGCGATCGAGCCGCGCGCGGCGGATCACTTCATCGAGGTCGGTCCCGGGCGGGGCGCCCTCACCGCCCGGTTGCTCGCCGCCCCGCTCGCGACGCTCGATGCCGTTGAGATCGATCGCGACCTCGCGGCGCACCTGGTCGCGACGCTTGCGCGCGACGCGCGGCTGCGGGTGCACACGGCCGATGCCCTCGAGCTCGACCTCGCGGCGTTCGCGGGCCGCTACGGGGGCCGCATGCGCATCGTCGGGAATCTTCCCTACAACATCTCCACCCCGCTCCTGTTCCATCTCATCAATCAGAGCGAGGCGCTCGAGGATCTGCACGTGATGCTGCAGCGGGAGGTGGTCGCCCGCATCGTCGCCCAACCGGGCAGCGCCGCCTACGGCCGACTCACCGTCATGCTGGCACCGCGGGTGCGCGCGGAGCGCCTCTTCGACATCGGTCCCGGAGCTTTCCAGCCGCCGCCGAAGGTGTGGTCGTCATTCCTGCATCTGAGCGTGCTCGCCGCACCCGCGTTCGCGGTCCGGCCGGCCTATGCGAGCGTCGTTGCGACCGCCTTCTCGCACCGGCGCAAGACGCTGCGCAACGCATTGAGGCCGCTCCTGAGCGCCGCTCAGATCGAGCGGTGCGGCGTCGATCCCGGGGCCCGACCCGGGACACTCACGCCGCTCGAGTTCAACGCGCTCGCCGGCGCGGTGGCCGGACCTGGAGCGGCGCAGTCCCCGTCGGAGCCCGTGATCGGGTAGGATCTACGGGGTTCGCGGAGTGCACCCATGCCCGTCTATCGCCGCATTCTGCTCGCGACCGCGCTCAACGAAGACGGCCCTTCCGTCGCCCGGCGCGCGCAGGCGCTTGCGGTCGCGCTCGGCGCGGAGCTGAGGCTCCTCCACGTGGTGGAATACGTGCCCGTCGAGCCCCTGGGCGAGACGCTCATGCCGGCAGTCGAGATCGAGGAGGAGCTGATCGCGCGCGCGCAGCGCGAGCTCGCGGCGCTCGCCGCCGAGCTCGGGATCGCCCCGGAGCGCGTGAGCGTCGAGGCCGGGAACGTCAAGGCGGAGATCGTCCGCGCGGCGCGCGAGGGCGGCTGCGACCTGATCATCGTGAGCAGCCGCGAGCGCCATGGGCCGTCGATCCTGCTCAATCTCACCGAGGACACCGTGCTGCACGCGGCGCCCTGCGACGTGCTCGCCATGCGCGTCGGCAAACACCAATGAGCGCGATGGACGAGCCGGCGGAACAGTCCTCCGAGCACGGAATTCGCGTCGACGTCGAAACGAGCTTTGTCCCCGAGCAGTCGGATCCCGCCAAGCCGCGCTACGTCTTCTCCTACACGATCACGATCCGCAACGAAGGCGCGGCGCCGGCGCGACTGCTCACGCGCCACTGGATCATCACCGATGCCAACGGCAACGTGCAGGAGGTGCGCGGCGATGGAGTGGTTGGCGAGCAACCGTACCTCAAGCCCGGGCAGGGATTCCGCTACTCGAGCGGCGTCGGGATCGAGACCCCGGTCGGTGTCATGCAGGGAAGCTACCAGATGGTCGCCGACGACGGCCGGCACTTCGATGCGCCGATCGCGCCCTTCCGTCTCGCCATCCCCGGCGTGCTGCACTGAATGGCGCGTATCGCGATCGGCGACATCCAGGGGTGTGCCGAGGAGCTGCGTGCCCTGCTCGAGCGCGTGCGCTTCTCTCCCGACCGCGATGAGCTCTGGTTCGTCGGCGACCTCGTCAACCGCGGACCGCGCTCGCTCGAGGCCTTACGCTCGGTACGCTCACTCGACGCGAACGCGATCGTCGTGCTCGGCAACCACGACCTGCACCTGCTCGCGCTCGCCTTCGGAGCGGTGCGTGAGCCGCGCCCCGGCGACACGCTCGATCAAGTGCTCGCAGCGCCCGATCGCGATGCCCTCATCGCCTGGCTCATCGAGCGCCCGCTCGCTTACTTCGATGCCGCGCACGGGGACCTGCTGGTGCACGCGGGAATCATCCCGCAGTGGAGCATCGCCCAGACCCTCGAGCTCGCCGCGGCGACGAGCAGCGCGCTGCGGCGCGATCCCGAGCGATTCCTGGGCGAGATGTACGGCGACCGACCCGATGTTTGGAGCGAAGCGCTCGCGGGTACGGAGCGCTTGCGCTTCGCCGTCAACGTGCTCACGCGCATGCGCGTGTGCACCGCCGACGGCCGCATCGACCTCAAGATGAAGGGGCCGCCCGGCGGGGCGCGTCGGGCTTTCCGCCCCTGGTTCGAGCACGCTCGGCGCGCGAGCGGCGCTGCCCGCATCGTGTTCGGTCATTGGTCCGCGCTCGGCTACGTCCGCGCGCACGGGGTCATCGGGCTCGACACCGGCTGTGTGTGGGGCGGTGCGCTCACGGCCGTCGACCTCGACCGGGACTCCGCGCCCGTGAGCGTCCCGTGCGGCGGATACCGCAGCGTCGAGCGCTCATAGCGCGGGCGCGGGCGCCCAGTTGACCGTGATCCGCTCCGTCGTCGCGCTGTAGAGTCCCGGGGAGAGCTCGAGGTCGAGCGGCCCCGTGCCCTGCGGCACGACGGGAAACACCTGCCGCTCATCGGCCTTCACGTCGAGCTCGCCGACCGATCCCGGCGTGACACGGAGCGCGAGCCGCACCGGCCAGCTCGCGCCGGCCCGTGGCGTGAGCGCGACGCCCCCGCTGCCGGAGATTCCGCGCAGGTCGAGCACCAGGGTGTTGCGCTTCCAGAACTGCGGATAGGCCGCCGCCTGCCCGCCCGCAAGCGAGGTGACGACGAGATCGTGCGACATCTCCGGGGTCGGCGGCGACCTGGCCTGCCACGGCCAGTGAACGTGCGGCAAGTGCGAGCAGGCGGCGAGCGCGAGCGCCGCGCCAAGCGTCGCGAGCGCGCGCAACGTCCGTGCGGGGGATCGAGTCATGGGTTGCCGATCGCTCCTTCGCAGAGTCCCGCCGTGCGGGCGGGCGGCCTCCGGGCATACCATACGCGAATCGCGACTGCGGCACACCCGTATGCAGACACCGACGCGTCATCCGCTCAACTTCCGCCGCTGGATCGAGGAGAACCGCCACTTGCTGAAGCCCCCGGTCGGCAACCGGCGCGTATTCAGGGACAGCGAGTTCATCGTTCAGGTGGTGGGCGGCCCGAATTCGCGGCGCGATTTTCACGTCGACCCGGGCGAGGAGTTCTTCTATCAGGTCGAGGGCGACATGCTGCTCAGGACGGTTCAGGGCGGCCACCGGGTCGACGTGCCGATTCGCGAGGGTGACATATTTCTGCTACCGGCGCGCGTGCCACACTCCCCGCAGCGCTTCCCCGACACCGTCGGCCTCGTGATCGAGCGCGATCGACGCCCCGGCGAGCTCGACGGGCTGCAGTGGTACTGCGAGCGCTGCGGCCATCTGCTCTACGAGGAGTTCTTTGCGCTCACGGACATCGAGACCCAGTTTCCGCCGGTCTTCGAGCGCTTCTATGCGAGCCGCGAGCAGCGCACGTGCGCCCACTGCGGCGCCGTGATGGAGCGCCCCGCTTGAAGGTCCGCGTGGGCGCGGGTGCCGCGGAGGCGGTGGTCGATCTCGCATGCCCGGTGAGCCTCGCGATCGCGGTGGATTTCACGGGCGGCGGACCCCGGCTCTTCGGCGCACCACCACCCGCCGCTCGTGCGCTTGCGGTCGACGGATTCACCGGCAGCGTGAGTGCGGGCGCGAGCTGCAACTGCAGCACCTACGCGTTCACCCCCCATTGCGACGGCACCCACACCGAGTGCGCCGCGCACCTGACCGAGGAGGCGCTCGATGCCTATCGAGTGGTCCCGCCCGGCCTCTTGCGGGCGCAGCTCGTGAGTGTCACGCCGGAGAGCGCCGCCACCGCGGCCGCGGCCTCCGAGGGGAGCGATCCGGTGCCGCGCGCGGGCGACCGGCTCGTCACCCGCCGCGCGCTCGCGGCAGGCTTGGCGGAGGTGGATGCGCACGCGCTCGATGCTGCCGCCCGTGCACTCGTGATTCGCACGCTGCCGAATCCCGCGGCGAAGCGCGCGCGCGACTACGGCGCGGAGCTCGCGCCCTACCTGAGCCGCGAGGCGGCGGGGTGGCTCGTCGAGCGCGGCATCGAGCACCTGATCGTGGATCTGCCCTCGATCGATCGGATCCAGGATGAGGGCCGGCTCACCTGCCATCGAATCTTCTTTGGGCTGCCGCCCGCGGCGCGCAGCCTCGGCCTCGCCACGCGCGCGCATTGCACCGTCACCGAGCTCGCGTTCGTGCCCGATGAGGCCCTCGATGGCGACTACCTGCTCGAGCTGCAGGTTCCCGCACTCGGCGGCGACGCCGTTCCGAGCCGCCCGCTCCTCTACCGGCTCGCGCCGCCGTGAGCATCGAGGGCCGCCTCGAGGAGGCGCGAGCGCGCGATGCGGCCGACCCGCTCGCGGGGCTGCGGGAGCGGTTCGTCCTGCCGCGCGGTCCGCGCGGCGATCCGCTCGTCTACCTGGCCGGACACTCGCTCGGCCCGCTGCCGCGCGCGGCCGAGCAGCTGATCGCCCAAGAGCTCGAGGACTGGGGAGGGCTCGCGGTGCTCGGCCACGAGCGGGCACGGCGGCCGTGGATCCGTTACCACGAGTTCCTGAACGACGAGCTCGAGCGGCTCGCGGGCGCGCGCGCCGGTGAGGTCGTCGCGATGAACTCGCTCACCGTCAATCTGCACCTGATGCTTGCGAGCTTCTACCGCCCGAGCGGCCGGCGCACCAAGATCCTCATCGAGTCCGGTGCTTTTCCCTCCGATCGGCACGCGGTCGTCTCGCAGATTGCCTGGCATGGTCACGATGCGGCGAGCGAGCTGCTCGAGCTTGCGCCCCAGGACGGCAGCGACCTCGTCACCGAATCCGCGATCGAGGCGACGCTCGAGCGCCGCGGCGCGGAGATCGCCGTGATGCTCTGGCCTGGCGTGCAGTACTTGACCGGACAGGCCTTCGACCTCACGCGCATCGCACGCGCCGCGCGCCGGGCGGGATGCATCGTCGGCTTCGATCTCGCGCACGCGATCGGCAATCTGCCGCTCGCGCTGCACGCGGCGGACGCGGACTTCGCCGTCTGGTGCAGCTACAAGTACTTAAACGGCGGCCCCGGTGCGATCGGCGGTTGCTTCGTGCACGAGCGGCACGCCGCTCACGGCGCACTGCCGCGCCTTGCGGGCTGGTGGGGACACGAGCCGGCGACGCGCTTCCGGATGCGACCCGAGCATCGGCCGAGCCCGGGCGCGGAGGGTTGGCAGGTGAGCAACCCGCCGATCCTCTCGAGCGCGCCGCTCATCGCTTCGCTCGAGATCTTCCGTGCGGCCGGTATGGAGCGGCTGCGCGCGAAGTCCGTCGCGCTCACGGGCTACCTCGAGGAGCTGCTTGCGGCACTGCCGGTCACGCTCCTCACGCCGCGGGATCGCACGGCGCGCGGCGCGCAGCTTTCGCTGCGCATCGGGACGGCGGCGGCGCCGCAGGTGCTCGCACGGCTCGAGGCGCAGGGGGTCGTGTGCGATTTCCGCGAGCCCGACGTGCTGCGTGTCGCCCCAGCGCCGCTTTACAACCGCTTCGAGGACGTGACGCTGTTCGCGTGCGCGCTCGAGCGCGCGCTCGGTGAACGGCGCTGATGCGCGGCACGACGATCAATATTGTCGGCGCCGGACTCGCGGGGCCGCTGCTCGCGATTCTCCTCGCGCGCCGCGGCCTCACGGTGCGCCTCTTCGAGCGCCGCAGCGACCCGCGCGCTGCGGCCCCGGAGGCGGGCCGCTCGATCAATCTCGCCCTCGCCGCGCGCGGAATTCGTGCGCTCGAGCGCGCCGGGGTGATGGAGCGGGTCCGCCCGCTCCTGATCGCGATGCGTGGGCGCATGCTCCACGAGGTGGGTCGCACGCCTCACCTTCTGCCTTACGGACAGCGCGACGAGGAGGTGATCTTCTCGGTCGGCCGCGCCGCGCTCAACCGGCTCCTCATCGAGGAGGCGGCGCGGCTTCCCGGCGTGGCGCTCGGGTTCGACCAGGCCTGCGAAGGCATCTGCGGCGAGCCTGCCGCGCTTGCCATGCACGATCGACGCACGGGCCGGCACTATGAGCTTGACGCCGCGCCCACGATCGCCGCGGACGGCGCCGGATCCGCGGTGCGCACGGGCCTCGCGCAACGCGGGGCGATCCGCGTGCGCGAGGAGCCGCTCGAGCATGATTACAAGGAGCTCGCGCTGCCGCCGCGCGCGGGCCGGCCCGCCCTCGAGCCGCATGCCCTGCACGTATGGCCGCGGCACGGCTTCATGCTGATCGCCCTGCCGAATCCGGATGCGACCTTCACGGCGACGCTGTTCCTGCCGCGCACGGGGCCGTTGAGCTTTGCCGCGCTCGGCGACGAGAGCGCGGTGCGCGCGCTCTTCGCGCGCGAGTTCCCGGACGCGGAAGCGCTCGTGCCCGATCTCGCCGAGCAGTTTCGCGCGCATCCGCAGGGACACCTCGGCACCGTGCATGCGAGCCCCTGGCACCTCGGCGACCGCGTGCTGCTGGTGGGCGATGCGGCCCACCCGATCGTGCCATTTCATGGCCAGGGCATGAATGCGGCGTTCGAGGACTGCGCGGCGCTCGATGCGCTCATCGACCGGCACGAGGATTGGGGGGCGCTCTTCGCCGAATTCGAGTCGGCGCGCTGCGTGAACGCCGCGGCAATCGCCCGCATGGCCGTCGAGAATTACGCGGAGATGCGCGAGCGAGTGCTCGACCCGAAGTTCCTGCGCCAGCAGGCCTGGGCGCGCGAGCTCGAGGGGCGCTTCCCGAACCGCTTCATACCGCGCTACGCGATGGTGATGTTCCATCCGGAGATTCCCTACGCGGAGGCGCTGCGGCGCGGCCTGGTCGAGCAGGAGATTCTCGATCTGCTCGATCAGCGTGCGGGCGGTGCCGCGGCGCTCGACCACGAGCTCGCGCGACGGCTGATCGAGGAGCGGCTGTGAGAGCCGCGGTGCGCCGCGCGCGGGCGGTTCCGGCCGCACCGTCAGACCCGCTCGAGCACGCTGAAAGTCATTGCATGGGCGTGAAGCGCATCGGGCGGGTGCTCCTCGCGGCTCACCTCGCGCCACGCGGCGCGCCCGAGCTCCGGGAGCCGTGTATCCCCGCTCACGCTCGCATGCACGCGGGTGAGATAGATGCGCGCGGCGCGCGGCAGCGCGAGCGCGTACACCTGGGCGCCCCCGATGACGAGCAGCTCCTCGGCCCCGGCGGCGCGCGCGATCGCCTCCTCGAGGCTGTGCACGACCGTGACCCCTGCGGCGCTCCACGCAGGC
The DNA here is from genome assembly GCA_035523875.1 of Steroidobacteraceae bacterium. Lineage (GTDB taxonomy): Bacteria > Pseudomonadota > Gammaproteobacteria > Steroidobacterales > Steroidobacteraceae > JASHUC01. The sequence continues at coordinate 215,769 of DATKPY010000002.1, read as the reverse complement.
GAGCGCGTGAGCACGAGGCTCGTGCGCCCGGGCAGAGCCCTGCCGATCGACTCGAAGGTGCTGCGCCCCATCAGTATCGGCTTGCCCATCGTGAGCGCCTTGAAGCGCTTGAGGTCATCGGGCAACCTCCAGGGAAGCGCGTTGTCGCGCCCGATCACCCCGTTTTCCGCAACAGCGACGAGCAGTGAGAGCGAAGGCGGAGCTGCCGCGGACATCAGATCTCGACGACGGTGTTGAGGATCACGACGTCGCGGGCCGGCATGCGGAAGAATTCGGCGGAGCTCGCGCTGCGGCGCTGCATGCGCGCAAATAGCCGTCGCTTGAGGCCCTGCCAGCCCGGACGCGGACGTGCGATCACGACATGCTGACCGATGAAGAACGAGCAGTCCTCGAGGTAGACGCGTAGACCGAGCGCGCGGCAGGCGCGCAGCGCTTCGCGCACATCGGGCGTCTCCATGAAGCCGAAGTAGGCCGTCACCGCGATCATGCCGGGCATGAGCTCGCGGATGCGCGCTCGATCCCCTTCGCTGCGCCGCGGCGTCCGCATGATCTCGAAGTTGAGAATCAGGCAGCGCTCGTGCACGACCCGGTTGTGCTCGAGATTGCGGATCAGCGCCGAGGGGATGAAGCCCGGATGGCTCGCGAGGAATACGCCCGTTCCGGCCACGCGCGGTGCGTCCTTCACGAGGTGCGGAAGCTGAGCGAGCGGGACGGCCATCTGGGCGAGCGCGGCGCGCAGATCCATCCGGCCGCTGCGCCAGGTGGAGAAGAGCGCGAACACCCCCGCCGCGAGGGTGAGGGGAACCCAGCCCCCGGCCTCGACCTTGGTGAGATTGCCGACCACGAACACGAGATCCATCGCGAGCAGCACCGCGAAGAGCAGCGCGACGCGCCACTTGGGCCAGCTCCACTGCGTCGCCGCCACGTACGCTCCGAGCACCGTCGTGATCGCCATGGTGCCGACGACCGCCGCCCCATACGCTCCGCCCAAGGCATCCGAGGAGCCAAAGCCCACCACGAAGCCGATCACCGCGACGAACTGCAGCGCGTTGACGGCCGGGACGTAGATCTGGCCCTGCTCGCGCGCCGAGGTTTGCAGCACGCGCATGCGCGGCAGGATGTCGAGCTGCACCGCCTGGCGAGCGACGGAGAACGCCCCCGAGATCACCGCCTGCGAGGCGATCACGGTCGCGGCGGTCGCGAGCGCCAGCATGAAGGGGAGCATCTGCGGGCCGACCAGTGCATACATCGGCCGCTTGATCGCGCCGCTCGAGGCGAGGAGCAGCGCCCCCTGCCCGAAGTAGTTGAGGAGCAGCGCCGGCCACACGAGCCCGAACCACGCCGTGCGTACCGGCGACTTGCCGAAATGGCCCATGTCGGCATAGAGCGCCTCGCCCCCGGTGATCGCGAGGAATACCGCCCCGATGATGACGAGCGCCGTGCGCGGGCTCCCGAGGAGCAGCGCAAGCGCGTACTGCGGATCGACCGCCACCAGCACCTCTGGGCGACCGGCGATCGCGATCGCGCCCGAGACGGCGAGCGCCAGGAACCAGAGGATCATGATCGGCCCGAAGGCGCTTCCGACCCGGGCGGTGCCGCGGCGCTGAATTCCGTAGAGCACCATCAGGATCACGATCGTGACGGGGATCACCGAGCGCGCGAAATCGGGATTGACGAGCTCGAGGCCCTCCACCGCGCTCAGCACGGAGATGGCGGGCGTGATGAGCGCATCGCAGAAGAACAGCGCCGTGCCCGCGAGCGCCAGGGCGACCACGAGCCGCGGCCAGAAGCCGAATCCGCGCAGCTTCCGCTGTGCGAGCGCGAAGAGCGCGAGGATGCCGCCTTCGCCGTCGTTGTCCGCGCGCATCATCACGACCACGTATTTGATCGTGACCGACAGTGCGAGGCTCCAGAAGATGAGCGAGACCACCCCGAGGATCGCGGCGGGCGCGCGCGAGTCCGCCGCCTCGAGCGACTGCTCGAACGCGTAGAGCGGGCTCGTGCCGATGTCGCCGTAGACGATGCCGAGGGCACCGACCACGCCGGCGAGCGCCGGTCGCAGCCCCTGCTCCGCCGCCGTGACGCTCATCGCTTTGGGGGCGATCCGCCGTCACCGGCGGCGCGCGCGACTCCGCTTGGCGAGGCGGCGGCGAGCGGCGGCGGTGCTCGGCTGCGAAGCGGCGGTGCGCGCCTTCCCGGCGCCCGCCCCCTTCTTGCGCGCCGCGCGGGTCTTGCGCCGCGGGGGCCAGAGCATCGTGCCGCGGCATTGCGCGGCGCCGCAGCGGCAGCCGTAGATCTCATCGACGTTCGGCGGATCGCCGCGCTCCCGGCCGATCTGGTAATCGTAGGAGAGCTCCTCGCCGCGGGCGATGGCGCGAATCGCCTCGATGAACACGCGCCGCTTCTCGATCACCGACTCGCAGTTCGGATCGCAGGAGTGATTGATGAAGCGCGCTTCGTTCCCGCCGACGCCGGCGTCGATCACCAGGCCGCGGTCCACGCTGAAAAGGAACGTGTGGTTGTCGGTCTCCTCATGGTCGGCATAACGGCGGTCGGCCTGCGCGTGGGAGACCCGATCGCCCAGGTACTCGACGATGCGCGTGCCCTTGGCGATGGCCCGCAGCGCGAAGACGCCCTTGCCGTGCACCTTCGAGCGCCGCACCACGATGAGGGGCGGAGCGGTGCGCGGATGCGCCGTGCGCGGGGAGGCGGAAGCGCGGCGTGCGGCCACGGACTAGACCGCGACCGGCGCCTGGATCGCCGGATGATGCCGATAGCTCACGAGCTCGAAGTCCTCGTACGCGTAATCGAACAGGCTCGGCGGGCGCCGGCGCAGATGCAGTTGCGGCAGCGGATAGGGAGCGCGCGCGAGCTGCACGTCGGCCTGCTCGAGATGGTTGAGATAGAGATGACAGTCCCCGCCCGTCCAGACGAGCTCGCCGGGCGCGAGATCGCACTGCTGAGCAAGCATGAGCGCGAGCAGCGCATAGGAGGCGAGGTTGAATGGCACTCCGAGGAACACATCGGCACTGCGCTGGTAGAGCTGCAGCGAGAGCGCGCCTGCGGCGACGTACAGCTGGAAGAGCGCGTGGCACGGGGCGAGTGCCATGCGCTCGAGTTCCCCCACGTTCCATGCGCTCACCAGGATCCGCCGCGAATGCGGATCGCGCTTCAGACTTGCGACGGCCGCGGCGATCTGGTCGATCGCGCGCCCGTCGGGTGCCGGCCAGGCGCGCCACTGCCGCCCGTAGATCGGTCCGAGCTCGCCGTGCTCATCCGCCCATTCGTCCCAGATGGTCACGCCGTGCTCGTCGAGCCAGCCGACGTTGGTCTCCCCCCGCAGGAACCACAGGAGCTCGTAGATGACGGACTTCATGTGAATCCGCTTGGTCGTCACCAGCGGGAAGCCCGCGGCGAGATCGAAGCGCATCTGCGGCCCGAAGACCGAGAGCGTGCCGGTTCCGGTGCGGTCGGTCTTGCGGGCGCCGCGCTCGCGGATGTGCCGCAGGAGCTCCAGATACTGTCTCATCGGGCGACGGCGACATTCCCCGAGGGCGAGGGGTGGCGATAGGCGAAGACGATGAGCCCGGCGCCGATCAGAATCATCGGCATCGAGAGCACCTGTCCCATCGTGAGCCAGCCGCCCGCGAGATAGCCGATCTGCTCGTCCGGGACGCGCACGAACTCGACCAGAAAGCGCGCGCAGCCGTAGATCAGCAGAAACAGGCCCGAGGGAGCGAGGCGCGGGCGCGGCCGAGCGGTGTAGAGCCAGAGCACCGTGAAGAGGAGCAGTCCCTCGAGCAGCGCCTCGTAGAGCTGCGAGGGCTGACGCACGACGCCGTTCACCTCGAACCCCCACGGGAGCGTCGTGGGCTTCCCCCACAGCTCGCCGTTGATGAAGTTGCCGATGCGGCCGGCGAAGATCCCGATGCCCGGGAGCGGTGCGGTGAAATCGAACACATCGGCGATGCGCCGGCCGCGGCGCAGGGCGAAGATCGAGATTGCAATCAGCACGCCGATCAGCCCGCCGTGGAAGGACATGCCCCCTTCCCAGATCTTGAACGGATACCAGGCATCCCGCTCCCAGAAACCAAGGCCGTAGAACAGCACGTAGCCGATGCGTCCGCCCAAGATGACGCCGAGCATGCCGTAGAAGATATAGTCATCGACGTCGACGCCCTTCCACGTGGAGCCCGGCCGCGCAGCGCGCAGGCGCGCGAGCCACCAGGCCACCACGAATCCGATCAGGTACATGATTCCGTACCAATGCACCTCGATCGGCCCGAGCTCGCGACCGGCGAGATGGAGCGGCCCGATCGAGAATGCGATCGGATTGAAGCCGGGGTACCTGATCATGCGGGATAAGTTTAGCGGTTTCGCCGCTCAGTCGCGCGTCACGCGACAGAAGAGCGCCTTCAAGTAGCGCGTCTCCGGAATCGCCGGGTGCACGGGGTGGTCGGGCGACTGTCCGCCGAGCTCGAGCACCTGGACGAACCGCCCGCAGTGCCGACCCGCGGCCTGAACGGCTGCGAGGAGCTCCGCTTCCGGGAGATGATAGGAGCAGGAGCAGCTGACGAGCAGGCTGTCGCGCTCGGTGAGCGCGAGTGCGAGCTGGTTCAACTTGCGGTAGGCAGCCTGCCCTTTCGGGATGTCCTTCTTGCGCTTGATGAAGGCGGGCGGATCGAGCACCACGCAGTCGAAGCGCCGGCCGCTTTCATGAAGCGCCTTGAGCGCATCGAACGCGTCCTCGCGCACCGTCTCGAGGCCGACCGCGTTGGCGGCCGCGTTGCGGTGGGCGAATGCCAGTGCCGCCTCCGACGAATCGACGCAGAGCGCGGAGCTCGCTCCCGCCCGCAGCGCAAGCACCGACCAGGCGCCCACGTAGCTGCATACATCGAGCACGCGCGCACCCGGCGGCAGGAACCGCAGCAGGCGTGCGCGGTTCGCCGTCTGATCGTAGAACCAGCCGGTCTTCTGCCCGCCCGCGAGCGGCACGCGAAACCTCGCGCCCGCCTCGTGCACCTCGAGCTCCTCGGGAGCGTTACCAAAGGCGGCTGCGGAGGTTTCCGGGAGCTGCTCGAGACTGCGCGCACCGGAGTCGTTCTTCCAGTACAGGCACTCGGGAGCGAGGACGCTCTGCACCACGCGCTCGACGGACGGCCGCAGCGCCTCCATGCCGGCCGTGGCGATCTGCCCGACGATGACGGCGCCGTAGCGATCGAGCACGAGCCCGGGAAGCCCATCGGATTCGCCGAACACGAGCCGGTGGTAGGGCGCTCCACCCAAGCGGCGGCGTAGCGCCCGAGCCCGCTCGAGCCGCTGCGCGATGAGCGCAGCGTCGATCGGCAGTTGCGGGTCGCGGCTCACGATCCGCGCGCAGATGAGCGCATGCGGATTGACGTACGCAGAGCCCAGGAAACGGCCGCGGTCCGACTCGATGCCGGCGAGATCTCCGGGCGCGAACGCGGTGAGCGGCGTGCGCTCGATGTCCACCTCGTTGCTGAATACCCAGAGGTGGCCGGCGGCAAGACGGCGGTCCTCGCCGCGCCGCAGGCGCAACACCTTGGGCTCGGTCCCGGGGGTGGACGCGGCGGCTTGCGCGGATTCGGATGACATGGACGGGTCGTTCACCGGGGCGAAAAGTGTCACAGTATACCGAGGCAGGCTTGATCTGCGGCGCGAGCACCGCAGGCGCGCCGCCAAGGGCGCATACCGCATGAAGATCGCGCATCTCAACGAAGACGGCACCCCGAAGTACACGAACCGGCTCGCGGGCGAGACGAGTCCGTACCTGTTGAAGCACGCTCATAATCCCGTCGACTGGTATCCCTGGGGCCGCGAGGCATTCGAGCATGCGCGCAGTGAGGAGAAGCCGATTCACTTGAGCGTCGGCTACTCGGCGTGCCACTGGTGCTCGGTCCTGGAGGAGGAGAGCTTTGAGGACGAGCCGACCGCGCGTCTCCTGAACGAGCGCTTCGTCAACATCAAGGTCGACCGCGAGGAGCGTCCGGACGTGGACCGCATCTATCAGCTCGCGCAGCAGATGATCACGCGCCGCGCGGGAGGCTGGCCGCTCACCGCATTCTTGAGCCCCGAGGATCAGCGCCCATTCTTTGCCGGGACGTATTTTCCGAAGGAGGCGCGTTACGGCATGCCGGCGTTCCGCGATGTCCTCACGCGCGTCGCGGACTACTACCGCGGACACCGTGAGGAGCTGCGCTCGCAGAGCGCGGCGCTCATGGAGGCCTTCGCTGAGATCGATGCCGCGCCCGCGGACGGCCGCGGAGCGCTCGATGCGGGTCCGCTCACCGCGGTGCGCGCGGCGCTCGCCGCCGCCTTCGACCCCAAGTTCGGCGGCTTCGCGGGTGCGCCCAAATTCCCACACCCCTTGACGCTCGAGCAGCTGCTGCGCGGCTGGCAGGCGAGCGAGCGGGCGGGCGAGCCGGATGCGCAGGCGCTCGCGCTCGCGGTGCTGACGCTGCGCCGCATGGGCGAGGGTGGCATCAACGACCAGCTGGCCGGCGGCTTCGCGCGCTACTCGGTGGACCCGTACTGGATGATCCCCCACTTCGAGAAGATGCTCTACGACAATGGTGCGCTGCTCGCCGTGTACGCGCAGGCGGCGCTCGCCACGGGCGATCCGTTTCCCGCGCGCATCGCGCGCGAGACCGCTGAGTGGGTCATGCGCGAGATGCAAGCGCCCGATGGCGGGTACTACTCGAGCTTCGATGCGGACTCCGAGGGTCACGAAGGCAAGTACTACGTCTGGGACCGTGCGGAGATCGAGGCGGCGTTGACCCCCGCGGAGCTCGCGGCCTTCGCCCCGCGGTTCGGGCTCGACCGCCCGCCGAACTTCGAGGGCCTGTGGCACCTGCACACCTTCGCCTCGATCGAGGAGATCGCCCTGCGCCTCAATCTTGCGGTGGACGAAGTTGCCACGCGCATCGACGCCGCGCGCGGGAAGCTGCTCGCGATCCGCGGGCGCCGTGTGCCGCCCGCGCGCGACGAGAAGATTCTCACCGGATGGAATGCGCTCATGATCCGTGGCATGGCGCAAGCGGCGCGCGCGCTCGGCCGCGAGGATTTTGCCGCCTCAGCCGCGCGCGCCCTCGATTACCTCAGGCGCACCCACTGGCGCGGCGGGCGGCTCCTCGCCACGAGCAAGGACGGCCGCGCCCACCTCGACGCCTATCTCGACGATTACGCGTTTCTGGCGGATGCGATCCTCGAGCTCGAGCAGGTCCGCTTCGTGGGGGCGGAGCTCGCCTTCGCGCGCGAGCTGGTCGGCGTGGTGCTCGCTCAATTCCGTGACCCCGCCTCCGGCCTGCTCTACTTCACCTCCAATGAGCATGAGCCGCTGATCCACCGCTCGACGGTGCTCGCCGACGATGCGACGCCCTCCGGAAACGGCATCGCGGCCTTTGCGTTGCAGCGGCTCGGGTTTCTCCTCGGGGAACCGGCGCTGCTCGACGCCGCAGCCGCCCTGCTGCGCTCTGCGTGGCCGGCCTTGCAACGCCACCCGGCGGCGCACATCGCGCTGCTCCTCGCGCTCGATGAGTCGTTGCATCCTCCCGAGATCGTGATCGTGCGCGGCGCGGGGGCAAGCCTCGAGTCCTGGCGGCGCGAGCTCGCGCGGCTCTACGCGCCGCGACGCATGGTGCTCGCAATTCCCGCGGATGCGGAGGAGCTGCCGGCGGCGCTCGCGGAGAAGACGCCGCGAGGCGCAGCGCCGGTCGCCTACCTCTGCCGCGGAAGCGTGTGCTCGGCGCCGCTCGAATCCCTCGCGGCGCTCTACGCGGAGCTCGAGCGCCGCTGATGCGACCTGCGCACTTCAGCGCGCTGTCGCCGCGCGCCCGAGGACTTCTCCGACCGCGTGCGCGAAGTAAGCGAGATTCTCGCCCCGCAAGCCCGCGATGTTGATGCGGCTGTCCTCGGTCATGTACACGTGGTGCATCTCGCGCAGCGCCTGCACCTGCGCGACGTCGATCCCGAGGAAGGAGAACATCCCGCGCTGCCGCGCGATGAAGCCGAAATCGCGGCGCGGACACGACACCTTCAGAGCGCGGACGAGCTCGCCGCGCAGCCGCTCGATGCGCTCGCGCATCGCGCCCACCTCGCCGCGCCACTCGGCAGCGAGGGCCTCGTCGCCGAGCACTTCCGCGACGATCGCGGCACCGTGATCCGGCGGCATCGAGTAGAGTCGCCGCGCGATGCGCACCTCCTGCGAAAGTGCCGCCTCCGCGATGGCGGCGGTCGCGGCGACGACCATGAGCGTTCCGGCGCGCTCGCGATACAGCCCGAAGTTCTTCGAGCACGACACCGCAATCAGCACTTGGGGAAGCTCCGCGGCGTACAGGCGCGCCGCGTACGCATCGGCCTCGACGCCGGCACCGAGCCCCTGGTACGCCATGTCGATGAACGGCAGCAGACCGCGGCGGCGGATCAGCGTGAGCAGCTCGCGCCACTGCTCCGGGGCGAGATCGGCGCCGGTCGGGTTGTGGCAGGAGGCGTGCAGCAGCACCACGCTTCCCGGCGACAGCCGGTCGAGCGCCGTGAGCATGGCGGAAAAGTCGACCGCGCCGGTGCGGGGGTCGTAATAGGGATAGCGCTCGAGCGCGAGTCCGCAACCCGTGAGCAGCGGCACGTGATTGGCCCAGGTCGGCGTGCTCACGTGGACGACCGACCGCGGTGCCGCCGCGTGCACGAGCTCGGCCCCGAGCCGCAACGCCCCGCAGCCCCCGACGCCCTGGATCGTGCGTACGCGCCCGGCCGCGAGCGCTGAATGATCGGCGCCGAGCGCGAGTTGTTCCACTGCACGGTTGAAGCTCGCGTTTCCCGCGGCACCGACGTAGGTTTTCGTCCGCTGCCGCTCGAGGACCCGCCGCTCGGCCTCGCGGACACACTTGAGGACCGGGGTCTCGCCGTCATCGTCCCGGTAGACGCCGACTCCGAGATCGACCTTGCGCGGGTCGGGGTCCGCGCGGTAGGCAGCCATGAGGCCCAGAATGGGATCGTCGGGCAGGCGCTCGAGCCGTTCGAACATATCGTCATCTCCCGGACGGGGCAGCACTCTAGCCCGAAACCACGCTTCCCGGGCAGACACAGAAACCCGAGCAGGTTGCGGCACAAACGGCCAAACTACGCGCCGTCTTTTTCCACCGATCAGGGTGAGCTCGTGATTCGACGCATTCTCTCCAATGCATCCGTCCGCGACGTGACGCATCGAGGCTTCCTCGTCGCACTCGGCGCCGCGCTCGCAGGCGCCGCCGCGCTCGCGAGCGCCCAGGACACCGGCACCGCTGCGAGCTCCCAGGGGCCTGCCAAGCATACCGCGCACCACGCCGGCGCGACTGACGGGGCCGCCAAGGAGCGCGCGGAGCTCAAGGCGAAGGGCAGCTACAGCTTCGGGCTGCTGATGGGTGAGCGGCTGCACGACTTCGGTCTCAACCCGACCGACGTCGATTTCCTCAAGTTCCAGCAGGGCGTACGCGCCGCTCTGAGCGGCAAGACGACGGCGAGCCCCGCGGACGAGCAGACGGCCCAGGATCTCATCCGGGCCACGCGCGCTCAGCTCGCCGAGCGCAACGAGGCGGAAGCGAAGCGGTTTCTGGCGCACAACGCCAAGGAGCCCGGCGTGAAGTCGCTCCCGAGCGGATTGCAGTACAAGGTCATCAGCCCGGGCAGTGGCGCCTCGCCTGCGCCGACGGACGAGGTGACCGTCAACTATCGCGGGACGTTCATCGACGGCAAGGAGTTCGACAGCTCGTACAAGCGGGGACAGCCCGCGACGTTCACGCTGAACCGCATCATCAGAGGATGGCAGCAAGCGCTCGTGCTGATGAAGCCGGGCGCCAAGTGGGACATCTACATCCCGCCCGAGCTCGCATACGGGGAGAACTCCCCGCCGCCGATTCCCCCGGGCTCGTTGCTCAAGTTCGAAGTGGAGCTGTTGAGCGCGAAAGCACCCGCGCCGCCGCGGGCCGCTTCGCCGCTACCGCCGAGGCAATGAGCGCGATCTAAACGGCGCGCCGACCGCCCCCCTCCTGGGGGTGCGGCTCGGCGATCGCCGCGAGCAGGAGCTCGATCAGCTCTCCGTCCCACATCTGCTGCTCGGCGGCGTTGGTGTGCGCGAGCGGCACTTGCAGGCAGGCGAGGATCATCGCGCAGGCGGAATCGGCGTGCCGCAGCGCGAGCGACCCGTCGCGGCGACCCTTGAGGAGCAGCCGCTTGATGCGCATGCGGATCGCAAGGTCCCACTCGCGCAGGCGCTTGCACTGGGTCGGCGGCATGCCCTCGGGAGGCTGGAGCGCGAGGAGCGCGGTGCGGTCGCGCCGCAGCTCGAAGGCCGCGACCAGGAAGGCCGCGACCTGATCGAGCGCGGTGCCGGGCGCAGTCTCGGCGCGCAACAGACACTGCTCGAGTGCCCGCGCCGTGCGTGCATAGCACTCCTCCACCAGCGCCGGAACGTCCCCGAACCACGGGCCGGAGCGCCACAGACTCGAGCTTTCCGCTTCGCGCACGATGGCCGACCACGGGAGCCCCGAGGGACCACCCCGGGCGAGCGCGCGCGCCATCGCATCGATCATCGCGTTGCGAGTGACGCGGGGCTCCGTGGCCGCTGCGGCACCGGAGAGTGATTCCCTGTCGACGATCGAGTCCATGTGACGGGCCCCCGTCTGAATTAAGTGGAGCGTGTCCGAGCAATGATCCTCATCTGGAGAGGGGGCACCGGAGGAGAGAGCACCACCCAGGACACGCGCCTAATGGAGGGATTGCAACCCTCGTGCCAGGCCGGAGCGCCTTGATTTTCCGGGGGAATTTCGCCGCGTTGGCTCTCGGGAGCCACTCTGCGTGGTGCACCTCGCCCCATAATGCACCGTCGCGGTGCATGCTGCTGGCGAGAGCCAGGAGCTCAGCGTCTTCAATCAATCACTTGCGCGCGCCGTGACGCTCGCGGTCGGTTGGCATCGGATTTGCTTTGACTCCGCTACGCATCCGGACGCGGGGCGACACGGACCGGGAGGCAGTCGTCGTGATCCGCAACGCATCGAAGCACGGCACTCTCGAGCGGACGTACTTCGTTCACGGGCATCGTGTCGAAGAACGGCGCGACGGGGCGGGCCGGAAGACCTTGAGCTGCGAGTGCGGCGAATACGCACGCAGCCGATCCTCCGGGGAGCCGTGGTGCGTGCACGCGCAGCGGGTCGCCGCCGCCGTGAGCATCGATGAGCTGCTCGGCAGCGACGGGCTCATCCTGCGTCCGACAGTTTGCTAGCAACGCGGTGCGCTCTTGCCGCTGACCCCCTCTCGGCAGGAGTGCACCGCGGTCCTTTTGCGGGCCGCAGGCGCTCAGTCCGGTTCCGCACTCGACAGGGGGCGTGCAACCTCCTCGAGCGGACGTCGCTCGGCACGCACTCCGAGCCATAGCTCGGCGCCCGCGGCAATGAGCATGAGAGCGGCGCCGAAGGCATATCCGCCACCGATCATCCGCACCGAGCCCGTGCCGATCAATCGCCCGAACACCCAGGGCGCTGCAATACCGCCGAGCGCCGTCCCCAGGGCGTAGAAGACCGCGATCGCGAGCGCACGCACCTCGAGCGGAAAGCTCTCGCTCACGGTCAGATAAGCGGCGCTCGCCGCCGGCGATGCAAAGAAGAATACGAGCGTGAAGGCGGCCGTGAGACCGAATGCGCTCAAATTGCCGCGGGCGAACGCGGCCGCGGTAACGAGCAGCAGCGCTCCGGAGGCGGCGTACGTGAGCGTGATCATGGGCTTCCGCCCCCACCCGTCGAACAGCGAACCGAGCACGAGAGGGCCGAGAAAATTGCTCACCGAGAACGGGATGAGATAGAGCCCGACGCGATCGGGGCGCACGCCGAAGACGCTGCCGAGTACCAGCGCGTGGGTGAAGAAGATCGCGTTGTAGAAGAATGCCTGCGCCGCCATCAGCACGAGCCCCAGGAGCGCACGGCGCGGGTACAGCCGCAGCAACGTGGTCGCGAGAGCGACTGGGCCGCCGGGCGCGGCGGCCCGCCGCAGCTTGAGCTTCGGCAGCTCCTGGGCTGCGTCCGCTGGCGCAACGCGTGCTCGCGCCTCGATTTCCGTCACGGTCCGCTCGGCTTCCGTCACGCGCCCGTGCAAAACCAGCCAGCGCGGGCTTTCGGGAAGGAGCCGCCGCAAGCCGAGCACGATGAGTCCCAGCACCGCGCCAATGCCGAAAGCGCACCGCCACCCCACATCGGGCGGCAACCGGCCGGGCGCGAGCAGCAGAGTGCTGCCGAGCGAGCCGGCGAGCGCGCCCACCCAGAAGCTTCCGTTGACGGCAAGGTCCGTACGCCCGCGGTAGCGCGCGGGAATGAGCTCCTGAATCGCCGAGTTGATCGCGGCGTACTCACCGCCGATGCCGCAACCGGTAATGAAACGAAAGACCGCGAACGCCGCGAAGCTCTGAGCGAGCGCGCTCGCGGCGGTCGCCGCGACGTAGAGCCCGAGCGTGACAAAGAAGAGTCGCCGCCGGCCCCACGCATCGGTGAGCCAGCCGAAGATCACGGCCCCGAGCACGGCTCCGGCGAGATAGGCGCTCGCGGCAGCACCCACCTCCGTCGCGCTCAGGTGCAGCGCGGGACTCGCCTCGAGCGCGCCGGCAAGCGCGCCGACCAGGGTGACCTCGAGTCCATCGAGGACCCAGGTGATGCCGAGCGCGACCACGACCAGGGCGTGGAAGCGACCCCAGGGAAGCCGATCGAGCCGCGCGGGAACGTCGGTCTCGATCGACTCCGCCGCCGCTACGGCATCGATTTTCCTTGCCACACCGCCATCATGTCGGGCGAGCCCTGCGCCCGCACACCGTTGTCCGTGAGAATCTCGTCCGTGGCTGCGAGCGTCTCGTTGCGCGGGAAGACGAGTGCTTCGCCGCCGCGCCCGTCGAGCTCGAACACCACGAACTCGTCTTTCATGTCACGCAGCAGCGCGACCAGATGAGCGAGGCTGCGGACAGGCGTGCCGTTCACGGAGTAGACGACCCAGCCGGCGTGGTTTCCATAGCCTTCGGCGAGCTTGTTGGGAAAGAATGGCGAGGAGATCACGACCAGCTCCTGCCGCTCGGGCCGCGGCGGATCGGCGCGCTCGGTGACGATCGGGCTCTTGAGGACGGAGAACGCGTTCAGCACGGCGGCATTCTGGCTGAAACCGGCGAGGAACGCCGAGGTCACCCGGGAGAAGACGAGCGGACCGTAGATGAAGTAAGGCGGGTAGTCGCCCGTCAGCTCCGGAATGAGCAGCGGCCGCGACGAGGAGACCGGCAGCTCGACCTCCAGAGTCTTTCCGGCGCGCACGATCGTCAAGGGCACCCGTCCGTCGTGGGCTACCTTCTGGATGAGATAGCGGAAGCTCAGGCGCACGTCCGTGCCGAGCGTGATCATGCCCTCATCGTCGATCGGTGTCGTTCCGATATGCGTGATCACGTCCCATTCCTTGAGCGGATAGGCAGCATCCGTACGGTACGGCCGGTGCACGACGACGCCCGTGACCGAACGGTCGATCCTGAGAAAGCTGCGCAGCGTCGTGTTCTCGAGCGTCTGCAGCTCGTCGTACATCGCGGGCTTGCCGTCGTAGCGGCCGTCGGCGATAGCGCTCAGGAAAAGCTCGATCTCCTCGTTCGGAATGATGTAGCCGATGTTCTGCGCGCTGCCGCCGAGCCGGCTGAATGCAAGCCCGATCATCCGATCCCCGACGATCGCGGGGCCGCCGCTGTTGCCGGGGTTGATCGCCGCATCGATCTGAATTCTGAGCCCCGAGGTGTCGCTACTGTAGGGCACGAATTCGATGCGCGAGACGATGCCCTTGGTGATGGAGAGCGAGTTGCCGCCGACCGGAAAGCCGTACGCGAGCACCGGGTCCTTGATCTGCGGGAGCGCACTCGATCGCGCGATCGCGGGATGCCTGCGGAAGAACGAGGAATCATCGAGCTTCAGCACCGCGAGATCGATACCCGGAGCCATCGCCGCGACGCTCGCGGAAACCTTGTCGCCCTCGCCGCTCGCCTGCACCTGGATGTCGCTTGCATAGACCACGGCGTGGGCGTTCGTGAGAATCCGGTTGCCTTCGATGACCACGCCCGATGCGGTCACCGCGGTGGGCTCCTGCTTGGTCCACGGCTTGAACGGCGACGGATAACGCATCGTCGCGAAGATCTTCACCACGGAGCTCTCGATGCTCTCGGGGACCGGAGCCGTCGATGCGGCGGGCGGCGAGGGTGCGTCGGCGGCAAACGCCGGGGATGCCCAACCGGCGGCCATGACGAGTGCAAAGAGCGCTGCGCGCAGCATCGTGCGGATCATGAGGATCGATGACCTCCGGGTTTTCGCGCAGAAAGGCGCGGGGGTGCGGGCGTGTGCGTCCGTCTGTTCGCGCGAGTGTAGACCGCGGCTCGGGCGGCGCCAAGGGAATCTGCGCGCGGCAAGGCGTCAGCGCGCCCGAGTGGCGAGCAGTTCCTGCAACGTGCGCGCCATCGCTGCGAACACGGGCGTCCATTCCCGAGCGGCTGGCTGGCGGAACAATCGCATGGTCGGATACCAGGGGCTGTCGCTCCGGTGCAGGAGCCAGCGCCAGTCGGGGACCGATTTGAGTGCAACCCAAGTCGGACGACCGAGCGCACCGGCAAGGTGCGCGATGGAGGTGTCCGGGGTAATGACGAGATCGAGCAGCGTCATCAGGGCCGCCGTGTCGAGGAACGCGTCCTCGCCGCTGTCGAGCTCCGGGCTCGCGACGCAAATCCGAGACGCGAAATGGACATCGCGCAGCTGCTCCAAGCCGGGCGATTTCTGGAGGCAGTAGAGCCGAACGCCGGGAATCTCCGCGAGCGGAGCAAATTGCGCAAGCGGGATCGAGCGGTCCCGCAATCCCATGACCTCGGCACCAGGATTTCCCTGCCAAGCGATGCCGACCCGGAACGAGGAATCTCCCTGCAGTCGCTCGCGCCAGGCCGCGACATGCGCAGAGTCGGCCCGCAGATAAGGCACTCGCGCCGGGATCGTTTCGAGCCGCGTCCGCAATGCGAGCGGCAAGCTTAACAGTGGAAGCCAACGCGTCTCGGCGCTGATCGCTTCCGAGCCGAACGGCGCGACTGCGCGGAAATGCTCGCAGGAGCTCAAGAGACGCACCATTCGCGGAGCGCATTGCAATGAAGCAGAGAAGTTGGCCGCCCGCAGAAGCGCACCGTAGCGCACGAACTGGATTGCATCACCGAAGCCCTGGTCGGCAATGAGCGTGAGGGAAATCGCGGATTCTCCGTTCCAGCGCGGTCGCTGCGCCGAGATCCCGGAGCGATCGTCGAAGCGCCGGCTCTCGTACGCGGGCCAGCCACGTTCAAAGTCGCCCGTGCGCAGCAACGCGTAGGCGAGATTTTCCCGCGCCTTGCGCAGGTGCGGCTCGAGAGCCAGGGCGCGCTCGTAACAGGCGATCGCGAGGTCTCCCCGGCCCGCCTCGGTTTGTATTGAAGCAAGATTGCAGAGTGCCTCGGCATCACGGCCGTTGCGGCTCACGAGCCTCTCGCAGATTTCTGCCGCCTCCGCGAACTCGTAATTGCGCTGCAGCGCCGTGGCCAGGTTGAGCAAGATGTCGCGACGGGCCGGGTGACGCACCGCAGCGTCCCGCAGCACGTTCACGGCTTCCGCTGCCGCACCGCTGCACTCGAGCGCCATGCCGAGATTGTTGAGTAGCGCGGGGTCGTCGGGTCGCTGCTTCGCCGCACGCTGCAGCATCGAGGCAGCCTCCCCGAACTGTTTGAGCATGAGCCGTGCAACGCCGCCAATCCGTAACGCATCGACACACAGGCCGTCATGCGCGAGCACCTCGTCACAGAAGCCGATCGCCTCGGAATACCGACCGGCATGCATGCGCTGTCTCGCGAGCTCGATGCGCGTGAGCACCGCGTGCGCACCAGCCGCATTGTGACCGTTCGACATGCGCAGGGGCGAGGATCGTGCTTCGGGTGGAGTGAGCCGCACCGCCGTGGGTAGAATTCTTGCAGGAACAGACACGGCTCGCTGAAATGCTAGCATGCCCTTCATGAACTTCTGATTACCGCCGGAGATTGCCGATGAGCGCTGAAGACCGTGAATCGCTCGAGGGTGGCTGCACGTGCCGCTCGGTGCGCTATTCTCTGACGAGCGCGCCGCTTTTCGTTCATTGCTGCCATTGCCGCTGGTGCCAGCGCGAGACGGGTGCCTCGTTCGCGCTCAATGCCATGATCGAGACCGAGCGGCTTGAGCTCACGCACGGCGCGCCCATCATCATCGCGACCCCGTCGGAAAGTGGCAAGGGGCAGCGGATCGCGCGCTGTCCTCAGTGCCAGATCGCGCTCTGGAGCCACTATTCCGGCGCTGGCGAGGCCATTGCGTTCGTGCGTGTCGGCACGCTCGATGAGCCGGATCGTCTACCGCCCGACATTCACATCTTCACCGCATCGAAGCAGCCGTGGGTTGTGCTGCCGGAGGGTACGCCGGCCGTGGCGGAATACTACGACCGCGCGCGCTACTGGCCGCAGGCGAGTCTCGCGCGGCGGCAAGCCCTGCGTCGCTGAGCTCTCGGGGCGCCTCGGTCCTGCGCCCAGCACCGGCACCGCTATACTGTCACGTCAAATGATCATCGAGGTCCCCTCGTGAAGATGCACGTGCGCGCCGCTCGCTTCGCCTCCGCCGGCCTCCTCGCTCTCTTCGCATTGCTAGCTTTGCCCGCGGCATACGCGGGCGGCGGCCTGCATCCAGTGCACGCGCGCCACGGCATGGTCGCGAGCGTGCACACGCTCGCCTCGCAGGCCGGTGTCGAGATCATGCAGGCAGGCGGCAACGCGGTCGATGCAGCCGTCGCGACCGGCTTCGCGCTCGCGGTGGTGGATCCGAAAGCCGGCAACATCGGCGGGGGCGGATTCATGCTCATCCGCATGCACGATGGCTCGACGCACTTCATCGACTTCCGCGAGGAGGCGCCGGGAGAAGCGCGGGCGAATATGTATCAGGACGCCCGCGGCCAGCTCATCGCTCACTTGAGCCGCATCGGCTATCTCGCCTCCGGCGTGCCGGGCTCCGTGAAGGGCTTGGCCTATGCGGAGCAGCATTTCGGCAAGCTCGGGATCGCGCGTGTGATGCAGCCCGCGATTCGTCTCGCGCGCAATGGCTACGCGATCGGCTGGGAGGACGCGCGGTTGATGTCGAATGATGCCACTCTCGCGCAGTTTCCCGACTCTCGGCGGATCTTTCAGAATGATGGCAAGGGCTGGCACCAGGGTGACATCTTCAAACAGCCGGAGCTGGCGCGCACGCTGGAGCGGATCGCCGCGAATCCCGATGACTTCTACAGCGGGCAGATGGCGCGCGAGATTGCGGCATTCATGCAGCGCGGCGGCGGGCTCATCACGGCGAGCGACCTCGCGCGCTACGAGGTGAAAGACCGGGTCCCGGTGCGTGGCACGTACCGGGACCTCGAGATCCTGAGCGCCCCGCCGCCCTCCTCGGGCGGCATCACGCTCATCGAGTCGCTCAACATTCTCGAGGGTTTCAATCTCGCGCAGGCGGGTCTCGACTCCGCGCAGTCGATCCATCTCATCGCGGAAGCCTACCGGCGCGCCTTCTATGATCGCGCGGAGTTCTTGGGCGATCCGGACTTCAAGGGCGCCCCGATGCTCGAGCTCACGGATAAGCGTTACGCGGCGGCGTGGCGCAGCTCGATTCAACCGCTCGAGGCCACCGCGAACGGCTCGCTCGAGCGCCCGGCGACGTTTCCCGATCTGTTGCGCTATGCGGCCAAGCACCCGCTCGCCCCCGAAGCGAACGAGCGGATGCAGACCACGCACTACTCGGTCGTGGACGCCGAGGGCAACGCGGTCGCGGTCACCACGACCTTGAACGGCTACTTCGGCTCCAAGGTCACCGTGGGTCCGCTCGGGTTTCTCATGAACAACGAGATGGACGACTTCGCAACGAAGGTGGGCGCTCCGAACATGTTCGGCTTGATCCAGGGCTCGGCCAACGCCATCGCGCCCTACAAGCGACCACTCTCCTCCATGACGCCGACGATCGTGCTCAAGCGCGGCAAGCTCTGGCTGGTTCTCGGCTCGCCCGGCGGGCCCACCATCATCACCACGGTTGCCAATATCCTGATCGGCGCGGAGGATTTCGGTCTCGATATTCAGGAGGCCGTCGATGCGCCGCGTTTCCACGAGCAGTGGATGCCGGACCGGATCTTCATGGAGGTCAACCGCTTCTCGCCCGACACCGTGCGCCTGCTCGGTGAGCGGGGCTACAAGATTCTCTTCCGCGAAGGCGGCGACGGCGAGTGCATCGAGGTCGACCCACGAAGTGGAGAGCGTCTCGGGGCGAGCGACTTCCGCAACGAGATGGGCGCGGCAATCGGATACTGAGGGCAGGGCGCCATGAGACGGGCGGCTTGCGGCACCTGGCCGTCCCCGATCAGCGCCGAAGCGCTCGCGCGCGCGGGCGTCACGCTGAGCTCGGTGCGCGTCGCCGGGGGCGCGCCGTACTGGGTGGAGAGCCGTCCGAGCGAAGGCGGCCGGCATGTCCTCGCAACGCCGGCACCGGATGGCCCGGTGCGCGAGCTCACGCCCGCGACGTTCGACGTGCGCAGCCGCGTGCACGAGTACGGCGGGACTCCTTATCTCATCGCACCCGAGGCAATTCTCTTCACCCATTTCGCCGATCAGCGGCTGTACGCGCAGCGGCGCGGCGAGCCGCCGACCGCCGTCACGCCCGAGGGCTATCGGTACGCCGACTTCGAGCTCGATCCCTCCGGCGAACGGGTGCTGTGTGTGCGCGAGGACCACCAAGGGAGCACCGCGGGTGCCGAGCCCAGCAATGCAATCGTCTCGCTTGCGCTCGGCGCTCGGCCTCGGGCCGGCCGCGACGGCCGATCGACTGCGAGCAGCGGCGATCCGGGCGTGGTGCTCTTCGGCGACAGCGATTTTGTCGCGTATCCGCGCGTCAGTCGCGACGGGCGGCAGCTCGCATGGATCTCGTGGAACCACCCCGACATGCCGTGGGATGGGACGACGCTTCACGTCGCGCGGCTCACCTCTGCGGGGCTGCTCCAGATGACCTCGATTGCCGGAGGGCCGGGGGAATCCGTCGTGGAGCCGCGCTGGGATACGGATGGCAGCCTCTATTTCCTCTCCGATCGCTCGAACTGGTGGAACCTCTATCGCTGGCGCGACGGCAAGGTCGAGCGAGCCGTCACGATCGACGCGGACATCGCCGAGCCGCTCTGGACGCTCGGCGCATCGAGCTATGCGCTCACCGGCCAAGGCCGCGCAGTCGTGCGTTACGCGATCGACGGGAGCGATCGGCTCGGGGTAGTGACCCTCGCGAGCGGCGAGCTCGAGCCGCTCGCCCTGCCATTCGTCGCGTTCTCGAGCCTGCAGATGCTCTCGCCGGCAACGGCGCTTGCCATCGCATCCTCGGCCGTGGCCGAGGCCGCGGTGGTCGCAATCGAGCTCGAGGGCGCGCGCCACCGCATCGTGCGCACGGCGAGCACGCTCGAGCTCGACCCGGCGTGGATCTCGCGCGCCGAGGCGATGGAGTTTCCGACGACGGGCGGACTCACGGCGCACGCATTCTACTATCCGCCGACGAGCCCGGAATGCTCGCCGCTCCCAGGCGAGAAGCCACCGCTCATCGTGAAGGCGCACGGGGGTCCGACCGCGCACGCGAAGCCCGAGTTGAGTCTCCCGACTCAGTTCTGGACCTCACGCGGCTTCGCCGTGCTCGATGTGAACTACGGCGGCAGCAGCGGCTACGGCCGGCGCTATCGCGAGCGTCTGGAGGGCCACTGGGGCGTCGTCGATGTGGCGGACGTGGTGGCCGGCGCGCGTCATCTGGTCGCGATCGGTCGCGTGGATCCGCAGCGTATCGCCATTCGCGGCGGCAGCGCCGGGGGGTTCACCGTGCTCGCAGCGCTCGCATTCCACGACGTCTTCCGCGCCGGCGCGAACTACTACGGCGTGAGCGACCTGGAGGCGCTCGCCCGCGAGACGCACAAGTTCGAGAGCCGCTATCTCGATCGGCTCGTGGCCCCGCTCCCGGAAGGCCGCGAGATTTACGCCGCGCGCGCGCCCATCCGCCATCTCGAGCGCTTTCACGCGCCGCTCATCACCTTTCAGGGTGTCGAGGACCGCATCGTGCCGCCGAGTCAGTCGCGCGCGATCGTCGCGGCGCTCGAG
This sequence comes from Steroidobacteraceae bacterium, assembly GCA_035523875.1. Lineage (GTDB taxonomy): Bacteria > Pseudomonadota > Gammaproteobacteria > Steroidobacterales > Steroidobacteraceae > JASHUC01. Next base: position 195,539 of record DATKPY010000002.1, on the reverse strand, counting down.
CGCAAGGGCGTCCCCGCGGTCTACATCGAGTTCGCGGGCGAGCAGCACGGCTTTCGCAAAGCCGAGAGCATCGTGCGCTCGCTCGAGGCCGAGCTCGCCTTCTACGGCCGCGTGTTCGGCTTCGCCCCGCAAGCGAGCGAGCACACCGTGCCGTGAGCGCCGGGCGGGGTTCTTTCGCCTGCGCGCTTCTCGCGGCGCTCGCGTGCGCGCCGCTCGCGCACGCCGTTCCGCTCGACGTCTATGGGCGGCTGCCGCAGATTGAGGACGTTGCCCTTTCTCCCGATGGCGCGTTGCTCGCCTTCGTGCGCACGCAGGGTGACTCGCGATGGGTGGTCATCGAGTCGCTCGGCGAGCGTCGGGCGATCGGTGCGCTCCGCGTCGGCAACGAGAAGCTGCGCAGCATCGCGTGGGCCGACAGCGACGACCTCATGATCGTCACCTCGGCGACGGGACTGCCGTGGGGATTCCTCGGCACCGATCGCGAGTGGTCGCTGCTTCAGGTCTACGACATCCGCAACAGGCGCATCCGCATCGTCCCCACGCCGCTGCGCAGCGGGGCTGTGCACATCATGCGCTTCATCTCGGGACGGGTGATGGTGAGGCGGATCGACGGGCACACGGTGCTCTTCGTGCCCGGGTACTCCGTCACGCCGGAATTCCCGTTCTCGCTCGGCGGGCCCCGATCGAGCATCCCGATCCTGCTGCGTTATGACCTCGACACCGGTGGCGAGCGCGTCGTGCGCGAAGGCGGCGCGGGGACGCTCGAATGGCTCGTCGATGGCTCCGGCGCCGTCGTCGCGGAGGAAGACTACGACGAGCGCGAGCAGCGCTGGATGATCAAGACGTGGCACGGCGGCGAGCTCGAGAGTGGCGCCTCGGGCTACGCTGCGATCGACGTCCCGCGCCTGCTCGGTTTCGGTCCGCACGGCGACTCTCCGCTCGTGGAGACGATTGACCAGGGCGATCCGGTCTGGCGACTGCTCTCACTGAAGGACGACACCTTCGGCCCGCCGCTCGAGGAGGGCCGCAGGTTCGATGAGCCGATCCAGGATCAGCTCACATACCAGATGGTCGGCGGCCTGCGAGTCGACGATGACACGCAGTACGTGTTCTTCGACCCGGTTCTCGAGCAGCGCTGGAAGTCGGTCCTCGCGGCGTTCCCGGGCGAGCGCGTGCAGTTCATTTCATGCGCGGCGGACTTCTCGCGCGTGGTCGCGCGCGTCGAGGGCTCGAAGGACGGATACCGCTACGTGCTGGTCGACATGGAAAGTCACCAGGCGACACCGATCGGCGATGTCTACGCCGGCGTGACGCAGCCGCTTGCAGTGCGCCGCATCACCTACCCGGCCGCCGACGGTCTGCACATTCCCGCATACCTGACGCTCCCGCGTGGCCGCCCCGCGCGCGAGCTCGCGCTGATCGTGCTCCCGCACGGCGGTCCCGCTGCGCGCGACACGGCGGAGTTCGATTGGTGGTCGCAAGCGCTCGCCGATCAGGGCTACGCGGTGCTGCGCCCGAACTACCGCGGGTCGAGTCTGGGCTGGGCCTTCGTGAGCGCGGGCTTCGGGGAGTGGGGCCGCAAGATGCAGACCGATCTCTCCGACGGCGTCCGCTACCTCGTCAAGGCAGGAATCGTCGACGCGCGCCGAGTGTGCATCGTCGGTGCGAGTTACGGCGGCTATGCGGCGCTCGCCGGCGTCACGCTCGATCCCGGTGTCTATCGCTGTGCGGTCGCCGTGGCGGGCATCTCCGATCTGCGGCGAATGCTCGACTGGCAGGCCGAGGACCACGGCACCGGCGACCACCGCGCCGTGCGCTACTGGGACCGGTTCTGGGGCGCTTCCGGGCGCCACGATCCGGTGCTCGCCCAGCTCTCCCCCGACCGCCACGCGCAGGCGGTCGACGTTCCGGTGCTCCTCATCCACGGCCGCGACGACACGGTCGTACCCTTCGAGCAGAGCGAGCTCATGTACAAGGCGCTGCGCCGAGCGCACAAGAGCGTGGAGTTCGTCGTGCTCAAGCACGAGGACCACTGGCTCTCGCGCAGCGACACTCGACTGCAGATGCTCGAGAGCTCGGTCAGGTTCCTCGAAGCGAATGATCCGCCACGTTAGGTGGGCTTCACGAACCGGTACATGAACTTATCGGTGTGGCCACGGATCGATGCATCGAAGATCCGCGCCGTGTGCGGATCCTTCGGGTTGCGGAGCGCGTTGCTGTGTGCGGCCAATTTGAATCCCGCGGCCTCGATCTCCTTGCGCGCCGCAGCCGGATCGATGCGGTGCAGAGTGCTCGTCTGCGTGGTGCCGGTACCCGGCGCACCGGCGTGATCGACCACGAGGAAGATACCGCCCGGCTTGAGCGCATCGAACACCCGCTTGTCGAACGCGGCGATGTCGGCGTTGGGACCGTTGTGGAAGTCGTGATAATTCTGCGTCGTCCAGACGAGATCGACCGGACCCGGCAGGCCGAAGGTGTCCGGTCCCATCGTCACCACCGTCACGTTTGCGTAGTGCGGGTCCGCCGCGATCGCCCTGACTGCGGCTCCCATGTCCATCCGCGCACCCGGGCGCGCTGGGGGCACGATCTCGTAGACGTGTCCCGAGGGACCCACCACCGCGCTCAGGAGGCGCGTGAAATAGCCTCTTCCGGGGATGAGCTCGGCGACGCTGTCGCCGGGCTTCACGTGCGAGAACGCGAGCGTCTCCGCGGGCTTGCGCTCCGCATCGACCATCTTATCCGCATCCGGTCGCGCGGCGTCGTCGACGGCCGCCGTGACGTACGTGGGAATGTGCCCGGCGGCCCTTGCGCCGCCGATCGTGAACATCAGTGCGGCGGCGAGCGCCGCCGCGACCCATCGAGACGATCGCAGCATCGGAGTCTCCCCTCCCTTCACCCGGGGCGCGACTTTAGCACCGCGGCATGCCGAACGCTTGAGCGAGGAGCTCGTAGGATGCGAGGCGCGCGCGATGTTCGTGCAGGATTGTCACGATCATCAGCTCCTCCACGCGCAGCGCAGCGGCCATTGCCTCGAGCCGCTGCCGCACGGTGGAGGGGGAGCCAAACACATGGCGCGGCCACTCGCTCGGCTCCTCGGCGAATGCGCCGCCCGCGGCGGCGAGCTCGCGCTCGGCCTCCTCGACAGTGGGAACCGGACGCAGATCGCCCTGGCGCAGCCGTCGCCCCATCAGCCGCACGCTCGCCGAGAGCCGCTCAGCCGCGGCGTCCGTCTCGGCGCACACGGCACCGAGCGCGACGATCGCGCACGGCGCGGCCAGGTAGCGCGAGGGCTGGAAATGGCTACGGTAGTGCTCGATCGCGGTGCGGGTGGGCTGCGGGGCGATGAAATGAGCGAAAGCGTAGGGCAGTCCGAGCTGCGCCGCGGCGGATGCGCTCCACAGACTCGAGCCGAGGAGCCAGACGACCGGGGCCCCCGGCGCATCGGGGGACACCTTGATCCGACTGAAAGGATGCCCCGGAGCGAACTCGTGGTGGACGAATCCGAGCAGCTCGACCAGCTGATCGGGGAAATCGTCCGGCATCGGCGTCTCGAGCCGCTCGCGGCGCAGCGCGAAGGTCTCGAGGGGGCTCCCGCCGGGCGCGCGGCCGATGCCCAAGTCGACCCGGTCGGGATACAACGCGTGCAGCATGCGGAACTGCTCGGCGACCTTGAGCGGACTGTAGTGCGGCAGCATCACGCCCCCCGACCCGATGCGGATGCGGCGCGTTTCCCCGCCCAGCCGTGCAATCAGGATCTCGGGCGCGGGACTCGCTAGCGTCGCGGTCGCGTGATGCTCGGCGATCCAGTAGCGCTCGAAGCCGAGCCGGTCCGCGAGCCGGGCGAGCTCGATGCTGTTGCTCAGCGCTTGGGCGGGTGTCGAGCCGGTGGAGACGGGCGACTGATCGAGCACGGAAAGCCGCATGACGGTAGTGTACTGTGGAAGGCGCCGCGAGTCGGTCGCGGACCGTCACCGCATCGAGGAGAGCTCCCGCATGACGATGCTCGCCGTTCGCAAGGAAGGCTCGGCCCACGCGACCCGACGCCGGCGCGGCGCGATCGCCGTCGCCGGCGTCACCTGTGCGCTTGGGTGGCTCGGTCTGTGCCGCGCGGCAGCACCGACGACGCCGATCGATCACCTCATCATCGTCGTCGGCGAGAACCAGACCTTCGACTCGGTTTTCGCGACCTACGCCGCCCCCGCCGGTGAGCACATCCGCAATCTCCTCGCGGAGGGGATCGTGCGCCGCGATGGCACACCCGGCCGGCATTTCCGGCGCGCGCGCCAGGATCGCGCCCTCGGACAGCTGCACTACATGCTGGATCCGCCCCGCGAAGGCCCCTACGATTACCTCCCGCAACCGACGCTGATCGGCGTGTTCACCCGTGAGCTGCGGCTTGCGGGCAATGGGCCGGATCCGCGCTTTCCACGCGATCTTCCACCCGGACCCTTTCAACTGACCCGATACCTCGCCTGGCCACGCGGCACGCCGAGCGCCGACTTCGCAACGTCCGTCACCGACCTCGCCGCCGCAAGCGGCGACCCGGTGCACCGCTTCTTTCAGATGTGGCAGCAGACGGGCGGCGATAACGCCCGGCTCGATCTCTACACCTGGGTCGCGGTGACGACCGGGATGGGGGGAGACACGGAGGACGTGACCAAAGCCAATCCGGGGCAAGGCGGCGAGGTGATGGGCTTCGTGAACATCGCCGCAGGCGATGCCCCGCTCTTCCGCGCGCTCGCTCAGCATTATGCGATGAGCGACAACTACCATCAGTCGATCATGGGCGGCACGGGCGCGAACTTCTTCGCGCTCGCGACCGGAGACGTGGCGTTCTTCGATGCGGCGGGCCAAGCGGTCGCTCCGCCCGCAAATCAGATCGAGGACCCCGACCCCACCCCGGGGACCCCCAACTTCTATCGGCGCGACGGGTATTCGGGCGGCTCGTACGTCGACTGCGCCGATGCCACGCAGCCCGGGGTGGCGCAGATCCTCGCCTACCTGCGCCGCAGGCACCGCGCAAGCGGCTGCGAGCCGGGGCACTACTATCTCGTCAACAACTACGCGCCCGGTTACGACCTCGATGGGCATCCGCAACCGATCGGGCCGAACAACTTCAACTACCCGCCGCAGACGGTGCGCACGATCGCCGAGGCGCTCACGGCGGCCGGAGTGAGCTGGGGCTGGTACACGGGCGGGCGCGACGCCGCGGATCTCACCGCGGAGATGCGCACGGGCAAGATGAGTCTCGATGCCGCGCGCCGCCTGCAGTACAACTATTTGGGCGATCCTCTCACCGCCTCGGCCGCGGTGATGCAGAGCCCCTCACTACGCTCGCATCTGAAGGGCCTCACGAGCTTCGCCGCGGAGCTTGCGGCCGGGACGCTCCCCGCGGTGGCATTCGTCGTGCCCAAGAACCTCGACAGCGGCCATCCGGGGCAGTCGGTTCTCACGAGCTACGAGGCGTTCCTCGCCGATATCCTCGCGAAGGTTCAGGCAGAGCCCGACATCTGGAAGCACGCCGCGATCATCGTGACGACCGACGAGGGGGGCGGCCGGTTCGACTCCGGCTCCATCCAGACGCTCGATTTCTTCGGCGATGGCCCACGCATTCCGCTGCTCGTGATCTCCCCTTACGCCCGGGCGGGGCACATCGATCACGTCTACAGCGACCACGCCTCGATTCTCAAGTTCATCGAGCGTAACTGGAGCGTGCCGCCGATCACCGACCGCAGCCGCGACAATCTCCCGAACCCGGTATCGCGGCGCTCGGACCCTTACAGTCCACTCAACGGTCCGGCGGTGGGCGATCTCACGACGCTGTTCGATTTCTCGAGGTAGCCCGACCCCACGCGTGCGATCCGCGCCCGCAATCGCGCACGGCCGGCTGCTGTTAGCCGGCGCGCTCGCGCTTGCCGCGGCAACCGCAACGCCACAGGCCCGCGCTCCCCGCTTGCTGCGCACGCCCTCGAGTCCGCTCGCCGCGCTCGGCAAGCGGCTGTTCTTCGATCCCGGGCTCTCGAGCTCGGGCCGTCTCGCCTGCGCGAGCTGCCACGATCCCGCGCAAGCCTACGGCCCACCGCGCAACGCCGGCCCGGTCATGTTGGGCGGTCCGCGCGGCGACCTGCCTGGATTCCGCACGGTTCCCTCGCTGCGCTACCTCGGCGACACCCCGCGCTTCACCCGCCACCTCTACATTGCGCGGAGCGATGACGGCGAGGACGTGGGTCCGGGCGGCGGACTCATGTGGGACGGTCGTGCGGATGACTTCGCATCCCAGGCGCTCATTCCGCTGCTCGATCCGCTCGAGATGGCCAATCGCGATCGTCACGCGTTTGCCGCGAGACTGCGGGCGAGCCGCGAGGCGGTCGATCTGCGTGTGGCGGCAGGCACCGCGGACTTCACGGACGACCGCGTGCTCGTGCGCTCGGCGCTGCGCGCGCTCGCGCGCTTCGAGTCCGAGGATCCGAGCTTTCACCCCTACGACAGCCGCTACGATGCGTACCTGCGTGGCCAAGGGACGTTGAGCACGCAGGAGCTGCGCGGCCTCGCGCTCTTCAACTCCCCCAGCAAGGGCAATTGCGCGGAATGTCATCCGAGCGCCCCGGGGCCGGGCGGTCGGCCGCCGGATTTCACCGACCACCGCTTTGCGGTGCTCGGAGTACCGCGCAACACCGCGCTCTCCGCGAACGCCGATCCGCGGTTCTTCGATCTCGGATTATGCGGACCCTACCGCACCGATCTCGTGCGCGAGAGCGGGGCATACTGCGGGATGTTCGAGACCCCGACGCTACGCAATGTCGCGCGCCGGGCCTATTTCTTCCACAACGGACGGTTCACGACGCTCGAGCAGGTGTTGCGGTTCTATGTGGAGCGCGATCTGCAGCCAGCGCTTTGGTATCCGCGGCGCGCCGGCCGGGTGGAGGTCTACAACGATTTGCCACCGGTCTACCGCGAGAACGTCGACCGTGCGGATCCCCCGTTCGACCGGACGCTCGGTCAAGTCCCCGCGCTCAACGACGCCGAGATCGCGGATGTCATTGCGTTCTTGAGGACCCTGGACGATCGGAGCTGAGCATCGCGGGTCTCGCCATCGCGGCACAAGCTCGGGCTCGCCTGGATTCCGCCGAGAGAGACGCTCTCGGCCGACCGGATTTCATAAGACTGTCATCTGGCGGTTACATAGGAAGGCCAGCCTGACCGTTGCTGACAAGCTTTGTCGGGGTCCATCGCACAGCCTGCGGCGCGGAAGTGCAGGCTTCAGGCAGAGAGGATCAGTCCCCATGCTAGCGCCCGTAAAGTTCACAATCGGTGCGACCACGCTCGCCGTCTGCTTCGCTGTTGGCACGGCGGGTGCGGCAACCCTGTATGTAGGGGACACCGTAACCGCAAGCGGCTCCGGCGCCAGTCAGACCTACACCGTCACGAGCGATGAGAATCCTTCGAACGGCACGCTCGTTCCAACCAGTACCTACAGCCTCAGTGGCAATAGCTTCAACGAGGGCACCTCTCCCACGACGAGCGCCGACTTCAGCGCCGCTGCGACCGGGAATTCCTCGGGAGGTCCGTGGAATTTCCAGGACGACTACTACTTCAGCCTCAACCCGGGTGCGGAGGTTCAAGCGGCCGTGATCTCGAATTCCGAGTCCAACGTCCAGGATCTTCAGGTCCGCCTGATCTACGCCGCTGGCAATACCGTTTCGGCCGGCGATCCGGTGCTCGGGCCGCCGGCTGGTGGAACATTGCTGAATGCGTGGCAGAGCCTCAACCTCGGCGGCGGGAGCATCGATCTCACGATGCCTGCGACCGTTGGCCCCGGCAGCTACATCATGCAGATCCGGGGCGAGGCGGTTGGAAATGAGGCTGCATCCTACGGCGGGACGATGAGCCTTACGCCGGTTCCGTTGCCGGGCGCGTTCGCGTTGCTTCTCTCGGGGCTGGGTCTCGCGTTCCTGCTGCTTCGGCGGCGCGGGGGTGGGTTCCCGGTGACCGCGTAGCGCCGGCGGGACCCGCTCAATATCATCTTCCGTCAGCTCGACTGTGGCTGAAGGCGCGCCAACGCCGCTCGCGCCTCGGCCCGGCCGGGAAACTCCTTGTCGCCCGCGAGCGCCGACTGCAAATTGCTTCGCGCCAGATCGCGCTCACCGGCCTGAAGCTGCGCGATCCCGAGGTGGTAGCGCAGCACGCTCGACCTCGGAGCCGCTGCGACCGCCTTCGCGAGAAGCAGTAACGCCTGAGCAGCGTCGCCGCTCTTCAGCCGCACCCAGCCCGCCGTATCGAGCAGCGCCGCGTTGTCGGAGTCGATGAAGCCGGAAGTCAACTGCAGGGCGCGATCGAGGTCCGCGCGGTCTGACTTGTAAGTCACCAGCAGCATCGCAAGGTTGTTCTCGGCGAGCACCGAGTGCGGATCCTGCTCGTACAGCATTTCATACTGCAGGATGGCATCCTCGCCGCGTCCTTCCCGCTCATCGAGCGTCGCGAGCTCGCTCACGAGCACCGCATCGGGTCCGGCCTCCGCGAGGCCCCGCCGGTAGATGGCTGCCGCACCGTCCAGATTGCCGCTCGCCGAGAGCGCCGCCCCAAGATTGCGGTAAGGCAACGACCAGTACGGCGCGAGCTGGATGCACCGCATGAGCTCGTCGCTCGCGCGCTGGTAGACCTTGAGGCGCAGCTCGAGCTCACCCGCGAGATTGCACAGCGCCGCGTTCGCGGGCTCACGCTCGACGAGAGATTCGATGCGCCCGAGCGCAATTGCAGATTGTCCACTTGCAAATTCGAGCCCCGAGATCGCAGCCAACGTGTCGATATCATCGAGCTGTCGCCGAAGCGCCTCGCGGAAATACCCATCCGCGGTCCCGCGGTCGCCGCGCATCTGCGCGACGAGACCTTCGAGATATGCGCCCACTGCACGCGCGGGTGCCAGCGCGGAGAGCTGCCGCGCGGCTGCAGCTGCGGCATCGAGATCCGGCTTCTGCAACTCGAGCCGCACCAGCGCTGCGCGCACGCTCAAATCGTTCGGGAGGTCCCTCGCGGCCTGCTGAAGCGTGCCGATGCCCTCGTCCAGGCGATGTGATTGCGCGAGGAGCCCGGCGAGCTCGACCCGAGCGCCGCTGTCCTTGGGTGCCGTGTCGATCGCGTTGCGCAGCGTCTCCTCGGCGAGTGTCATCTGTCCAGCGGCGCGGTATGCGCGCGCCAAGGCACGCATCACCGACACAGCGTTCGGCTCATCCCGCAGCACGGCGCGCAGATCCCCGATCGCGGCGCTCGGCTCGTCGCGCTCGATCGCGAGCGTACCGTGCAGAAGCAGCGCCGCATCATCCTGCGGCGCCTTCACGAGCACTTCCGCGATCAAGGGCGCAGCGGCGGCAAAGCGCCGCTGCGACATCAACTGCGCCGCGAGGCGGGTGCGAGCCACAAGACCCTGAGGCCGATCACCCGCTCGAGAGATGACGCTGCGAAGGCCCGCGGCGGCTTCGTCGAGCTTGTCTTGCCGCTGCAGCAGCGTGGCCTCCGCAATCTGCAAGTCGTAGTCATCGGGATTCCTCCGCACCAGGTCCGCGAGGGCGCTCGCGGCCAATGCCGGCGAGCGCTCTTGCGCGATGAGCTCGACGTAAGCGAGCTTCGGCTCGTCGTTCCGGGGCGCGGCGGCGATCGCCTCCTTCAGCACCCGCTCAGCGTCGTCCTCGCGCTTGGCGCGCGCGTACAATGCAGCGAGCGCGTACCGGTAGGAGAGATCGGACGGCCGCAGTGCGATCACTCGTGCGAGCTCGTCTGCCGCGAGCTCGACCTTCCCCGCGCGGGCATACAGATCAGCGAGGATCTGCCGAAGTTGCACCGAGGAGGGATGCACTGCGATCGCCGAGCGCACCAGATCGACGGCGCGCTCGGACGCACCGGCCTCGGCGTACAGGGACGCGAGGAGCGCTATCGCATCCTCGTTCTGCGGCGCGACCCGCACGGCGTGCTCGGCGTCTGCGAGCGCTGCCGGCGCCTGGTGAAGCTCTGCGCGCGCCGCGCCGCGCACGGTGAGTAGATCAGCATCGTTCGGGTGACTCACGAGCGCAGGTTCGACGGCGGCAATCGCCTTCTTCGGCAGGCCGGCAAACACGTAGAGCTTTCCGAGGCTCACTCGCGCGGGAGTGAAGTGTGGATCGATTTCGACGGCGGACTGGTACAGAGAAAGCGCGTCGCGAACATCCCCGAGGCGCTCGGCCACCCGCCCCGTCAGCACGCGGGCGTCTGCGTGGTCGGGCGCGATCTGTAGTGCGTCGCGGAACTCGACCTGTGCCTTCTCGAGATTTCCCTGAGACAGGTACTTCTCGCCGCGCGCCATGTGCTTCGCGAAGCGCGCCTGCGTGCCGCCGCAGGCGGATAATCCCGTGCAGCATAGAAACAGCGTGGCAACGACGGCCACGCCGCGCGGGACACGCCGCATGTGGGAAGGTACCGGTTTTAGTGGGACTCTCTACTGGCGCGACTGTACTGGCGCGGCGTGACGGTTGTATGAAATCGCAGACTGACGAAATGGTCGCGCGAATGGTTCGCCGATGAAAACTCCCTGCGACGGCCGCGCGACGCTCTTCCAGTAAGCTTCGATCAGCGTCTCACCGGCCAGATAGCGACGGATCACGATCGGTATATCGGGAAACTTTCCGGGAAAATCGCAGGGTTCAACGACAGTTCCGTAGCTGCCGGTCGCGCCCGCCTCGAGCCACGCGAGACTCGACATCTGCGCGGACCACCCGGCAAGGTCGCCGCCGTACGACGTGAGATGGTCGGCGATGGCGCCCGGAAGAAAACGGAGTGTCTCAAGCCCATGCACCCAGGGGACTCCAGTGAAGTAGAAGAGCACGTCGTCGCGATTGAGGATCTCGTTCCCCTCGACGATCTGGATATTCACGCTGAGCGGGGCGTAAAGACTCGTGCTCACGAAAGTGGCCGCACGAACGTCGCGCGCCCGATCGCTCGTATCGAGTAGATACGCGGTGCCGAACGGAGTGCTGTCGTCTGAGTCGATTCCGCGATTGATGAGCGCTTTTGCGTGCGCCCAGTCGGACGCCGCGAGCAACATGGCCGGGCGCATGTGGAAATCGCGGTATGGAAAGCGGCTGTCGGAGTCGAAGTAAGGGCTCAACGGGGTGAGCCGACAACCGCTCGTACAGTTTGCGCTGTCGTAGCCCAAGGCGAAGGCGCTCGTGACTGACATGCATCCCACGCGGTAAGGCTCCGTCCACGCGAGCGCGAGAAACTGCACGCGATTACTGAGCTGTGCCTCGACCAGCCGTGCGGATCGCTCAAAGACCAGAGGTGCGAGCGCCGGCTCTCGCGGTAGACGCACGTGCAGGACGTTCACGGCTGGGATTGCCCGGTGGATTGCATAGTAGTTACCGGTGGCGACGCTCAGCGAGTCGGAATCGTTGATGATTACGGCAAGCTCGTCGGGATAGGGCGGTCCTAGCGCGCCTTCGTTTGCAGGTGATGGCACGGGCGCGGCAACTGACATGGCCGAAGCGCCCACTGGCCGCGCTCGTCGCGCGACATGAAGCACGCCCACGAGCCAAGCTGCAGCGAACAGGACGGCGAAGGCGAGAACGGCGCGTGCCGCCCTCGTGGTAGCGCTGCCGAACATCCCGGAGCGGCCATACGCACGAATTCTCACTCAATCAATCCCCGCACGACGCCAAACGTTCACCAAGAGGTCGCACGTCGGTAATATGGAGACGCCACGCTCCCGCGGCGCATTGAGTGCGCAGAAATCTCTCGTATGACGAGGGAGAAGACGGGCCCCGGCCGCCCCCTTCCGGCCGGGGCTCGCGACTCTCGCGTGCGCTACGCACTCGGCCGAGCGTGAGCGCCCATCGTTCACGGCCAGAATTCTGGCATGATCGGGTTCGGTGTCCAGACGACGGAGAGTCCGCAGCGCCACTCGTGGATGGGCTGGCTCACCACTTCCAGCGTTCGCGTCCAGGTGGTGCCGACTTGTGCGCTCAGCTTCCACTTATCGGCGAAATGCCAGTCGAGTCCCAGCAGGACATTATCGTAGGTCTGCACGAGAGCAATCTGCTGAAGGAAGGTTGAAAGTGCGGGCGGCTGGCTGTTCTGAACGCGGTCGAGGGATGCGGTCACATCCAGTTCCTCGGTCAGGTCCCGTTTGGCGGAAAGCTTCCACTCCTGTCGCTGGACGAGCACTCCGGTGCCATATGGCATCAGGCTGCGTGAATACGACAGCGCAAGGCTGCCCGCGTCGAGGCTCTGCGACAGCTGCAACGATGCGAGAGTGAGCGTCTGTCCGCCGGTCGAGTAGCGCGTCTTCACGGCGCCGCCTGAGAGATCGAGCTGGGTGTTCTCTGCGAGAGTTCGTCTGTAGTCGAGCTGCAGCCCGGTCTCATTTTCGTCGGCTCCGGGTAGGCGGCTTAGAATCTCGGAGGAAAACGCGCTTGCGGTGAGGGTCGAGCGCTCCGAGAGTGAATACTGCTCGGCGACCGAGCCTGATGGCAGGCGGTAGCCGAAGAGCAGATTGGTCAATTCCGCTTCAGGTGAACCGTAGTACTCGATGTCCGTGTAGGACAACTGAAGAACCAAGGCGCGCCGCTCGGACTGATCGTAGGTTGACGAGACGCTCGCAGCATCCGTGCGCTGATGGAGACTGGTGCTCAAGATCCCGGTCTCCGTGGTCTCCGTGGTGAGACTGCTCTGGTCGGCGTCCCGCGCCGAGAAGTCGAGCTCGCCGCGCTCGAGAGTCCACTCATCAGCAGCCGTCACATCCCACTCGAATATTCGTCCATAGTCGCGAGGGAAGAAGTCCTGCCAGTCGAGGTGCGAAAACAGCGAAAGCTGCGTGGTTTCCGTCGAGCGCTCAGCCTGCAGGGAGGCGGAGACCGACGCGCTCTGGCTCGCTTGACCCTGCGCGAGGAAATAGCGATTGCTGTCGTCATCTGCGCCCCAAGTCAGTGCCGGGGCCAGAGACCACTGCGCCGCCCGCGCCGGCAGCGACGCTCCGGCCATGCAGCCGAGCGCCAAGGCTGTATGGCATGCGGCGCGGACCGTGCGCCTCACGCCGGAGGCTCGATCATGGCACGACGACGGTGTCGCCCGACTGAAGAACGATGTTCTCGGCCAGATTCTTGCCGCGCGCGACATCCGAATACCGGAAGTGAATCGCGCGTTGTCGGCCATTGTCGCGCCTCAGGATGACGATGCTGTTGAGCGCGGCGAATGGCGTGCCGCCGCCTGCCAGACTGAGCGCCTGCATCACGTCGATGGGCCGAACGAAAGGAAAGGCTCCGGGACGCTGCACCTTGCCAACCACGAAGATCTGGTCGCCGCCGTTCTCCTTCGTCGCGATGGTCACGACCGGGTCCGGAATGTACTGCTTGAGTCGCTTCGTGAACTCCTCACGCACCTCCTCGACCGTCTTTCCCGCCGCGATCAGATCTCCCACGAGCGGAAAGGAAAGACCGCCATCCGGCCGGACCAGCACCTCGCCCGTCAGGTCCTGCTCCTTCCAGACTGTCACTTGCAGCAGGTCTCCAGGCTGGATCAGGTACTCCTGGACCGCGTGGGCAGGGGCAGCCGCTGGCGCCGCTGGGCCGGCGATTGCCGGCAGTGCGGCAATGCCACCGAACAGTGCCGCAAGCGCGAGAGTCAGAATTCGGCTCCCGGCTGCTCGCTCTGACCGCGGACCCCGAACCCCTGGCGCATTAGTTCGCATTGATTTTCTGCGGAGACGGGTTGACGACATTTGTCATACTAATCTGCGACCGTGACGCTTTTCTTTCGGCAGCACGGTCCGGCGCAGGTGAGAACGGTTCGCGGGGCAACGATGGCACCGCGGCGACGCCGAGGCGGCATCGCCAAGACCGTGAGCCGAGAGGCGGTTATGCCGTCCTCGGACCCGCTGGGTAAGCCACACGCTCCGGCGGCCGCGCCCGCTCGGGCGGCTCCGCCGCGCCGCGGCGCCGACGCACAGACCAGAAGGTCGCGCCGACGCCGGCGAGGAGCAACCACGCGCTCGCCGGGAGCGGCACCGGCGCGAATTCGCCGATGGCGCCATCGGCGCCGAAGTTCAAGCCCGGAAAGAAGGGATTCGAGCCGGCGACCGCTTCGATCTCACCGTAATAAGTGCCCGCGCCGCCGATGTTGAACGGCTGACAGGGCGCGGCGAGCGAGCATGACTCCAGGATCTGCGTGGACGACCACAGCGTAAAGGTCAGACTGGTGAGCTGGGTCGAGCCAACGGGCCAACCGAGCATCGTGTCGAGACTCCCGTCGAGATCCGAAAGCGCGACGTTGAGCGTGCCCGCACTGGAGCTGGTAAACGAGAACTGATCGGCCTGCGTGCCAGTGAAGAAACCGCCCTGCTGGAACTCCAGGGTATCGGCGTGAGCCGCGCCACCGAAGGCGACCGCACCGAGCGCGACGGACATCGCCGCCAGGACCAGGAGCCTTGCGACGACCAGGGCGTGGTGATGGACCCTCGCTGAGATCGTCCCGGCACCTGGGGGCCTGGTCCGCTCGCCACCGCCGCAACGGGTTGCAAGCTCGAACGTCGGCCGGATCGCTGGCGGCATCCCCTCGATGGCCGGCGCGCTCGAGTACTTGGTCTGAAGAAAGGCGCGGAGCGCGTCAGAGAGCTCGTATTTTCGCGCCCGACCGGGCGGACGGACCTGAGCAGCCGGCCTGGGCGCCGGCAGCGCTTCGCTCGCAGCGACGGTTTCGACGAGCCTTGTCTCAATCATGACGTCCTCCTGCTAAGGCGAATGAGCGCGATTCGAGGGCATGCGACTCCTCGCCGGCGGTGAGCTCTTCGCCGCTCCCGCCGTAGACGTACTTTTCGTAGAGGTATCGCCGGAGCGACTCCGACAGCTGCAGGCTGCGGGGCCGGTCATGATCGCCGCGGTCGAGATCGCGGAGCATCAGCTCCGCATAGGGCTCTTGAGCGACGGTGAGCGCGATCAGCGCGATATCGTCGCGGTCGACCCGCCGCGCGGTATCGACGCCCTCGTTGATGATCCCTTCGAGCCTCGCCCCATCCAGCTCGAAATAGCGCAGCAACTCGCCCCCGGACTCGACGAACACCGGAACGAGATTGCGTCCCCTCACCTCCGGGTCGCACAGCGGTCCGAGCCTCGCCAGCAGGCATTTCACTGCGAATCGAACGACATCCGAGTCTCGTGCGCCGAGCCGCTGCGCGAGCTTCTTCACCTTGCGCACGTCCGCCGTGTTCACGCGAATGGATACGGCCTGCTTGCGAGTTTCGATCACGACCTGTCTCTCTTGTGTGGCGGGTTCGTTTTTGCCCTGCAGCGTGACAGTAGTTATGTAGTGTTGCGATGCTTTTGCGATTTCGTGACGTTCGTACCAGAAATGTCCGCCGCACGGCGCCCCGGATGACGGACGAGTGTCGGTGCTCAGGCGCTTGGGAGGAGGGGTAGGCGGAGGCCTTTCAAGAGCGGGCGCCGGCGGCACCGCCGGAGGAGTGACATGTCGCTGTCACCGGCCTCACCTACCCTCTGGAGGTGCCCGGTACTCGTTTTGCCGTCATGAGCCGCACCTACCCGCCCTCGAGCTACGACGACTTCATGTGCCTGAAGCCGCCGCTGCTCCTGTGGATCGCCGCTCTTTATCTCTCCAGGGCCGTTTCTCTGCCGATCGTCCTCGGCTTCACTAGCCTGGTCGGTGGGAGCAGCGGCGACATCAGGGCCTTCGTCGGTGGATTCATCGGAGCCGAAAGTCTCCTGCCCTCACTGATCGCGTTCGCGGTGCTCTGTGGGCTCGTGCGGCGTGCGCCAACCGGATCTCGGGCGATCCGCTGGGTCTGGGCTCGCGGGCAGTGGCTGCTCGCGCTATCGGCGGGAGTTGACTTCGCGTTCCGGGCGACCGACGTGTCGGTGCGTCTTGCGGGTGCGAGCGACCAGACCGTGCCGGCACTCCTCGCCGCCGCGATGGATCTGTATTTCCTCGCGTACGTTCTTGCGGCACGGCGCGCGCACGACGCATTCGCCGAGTTCCCGGCTGCCACGGATGTGGTCTCGAGATGATCGCCCCGGCCGCGGATTGCCGCCGCAGTGCCGGCGGGCTGGCTACAGTGGGGCAGGTCGCGGGGGTGGCGCGTGCTGTCCGGCTCGATCGCTAGGCGGGCCGTGCCGAGCTTCGAGACCGCGCTCGCCCTTTGGCGGAGCGGCGAACGTCGTGATGCGCTCGCCGAGGCGCTGATAGTCCACGCGAATTCGCCACCGACCGCGACCCTGTTGAACCTGATTGCGATGATCCATGCATCGCTCGGCGAGCAGGCCGCCGCGACAGAGTTTCTCCGTGCGGTGACCCGCCTGCAACCCGCCGATGCGACAGCCTTTGGGCGTCTCGCCGACGCAGAGCTGAGCGCAGGCCACCTCGCGGCCGCAATCGACTCTCTCGGACGGATGGTCGAGCTTGATTCCGGCAACGGCGCCGCGCATCGCAATCTCGGTGTGCTGCTGGAACGAGCGGGGAATCGCTCGGGAGCGGCCTCCTGCTACCGGGCTGCGCTCGCGCTCGATGAGACGGACGCGGTCGCCCATTTCAACTTGGGGAACGTCCTGCTCGCGGACCACCAGCCGGTCGCGGCGCTCGCGTGCTATCAGCGGGCGACTGCGCTGCGTCCGGACCTCGGGGTTGCTTGGTGCAACGCTGCGGGCGTCCTGCTTGGACTGAAGCAAGCAACCCAAGCCCTCGCGTGCGCCGACAGGGCGCTCGCCCTCGATCCCGCGTTCCCTGAAGCATGGCACTCACGCGGTGCGGCTTTAAAGGCGCTCGGTCGCCCCGAGGAGGCGATTGCCGCCTGCGAGCGTGCCCTCGCGCTGCGGCCGGGGTACGTGGAGGCGATTTACGTGCGCGCCAACGCGCTGTGCATCACTGGCGATCGCGCGGGCGCCGTGGCCGGATTCCGCGAAGCTCTGCGGCTGAGTCCCGACCTCGCGATGGCGCGGCTCGCCGCAACCGTCGCCGAGATACCCCTCGTGCCCTCGAGCGTCGAGGAGGTCGCGGCGGCGCGGCAAGCGTTCGCAGCGGCGCTCGACCCGCTCGAAGCCGACCTGCGGCGCCGACCCGGCGAGGATCCTTCGGCACTTATCGGTGCCATGCAACCATTCTATCTCGCCTACCAGGAGGAGGACGCTACTGAGCCGCTGCGCGCTCATGGCCGCCTCTGCGTGAGTCTGATGGAGGCTTGGCAGCGCAGTGAACCGTTACCGCTGCCCGCAGCGCGCACGGCAGATCGATCGCGGCTGCGAATCGGCATCGTCTCCGCGCATATCGCAAGCCATTCGGTCTACTCCGCGATCACGCGCGGGTGGCTGCTCCGACTCGATCCAGAGCGCTTCGCCGCGGAAGTCTTCCACCTCGGAAGCCAGATCGATGCCGACACAGCCACTGCGCGCGGCCTCGCCGAGCGCTTCGAGGAGAGACCGCGAGCCATGCGGGATTGGGCTCGGACCCTGCTCGAGCGACGACTCGATGTCCTCGTTTACCCCGAAATCGGGATGGACCAGACGACCTTGCAGCTCGCGAGCATGCGCTTGGCGCCGACCCAGCTCGTCTCCTGGGGCCACCCCATCACGAGCGGACTGCCGACGATGGATTACTACCTCTCCGGCGACGCTTTCGAGCCCGCGGACGCGTCGCGCCATTACACCGAGCGGCTCGTGCGCCTACCTCACTTCGGCACCTACTTCGAGCCGCCGGCCCACGAGGTCGGCACCGCTCACGAGGCCCGATCCGACCCACGCTCGGGACCGGTGCTGATCTGCGCAGGAACGCCGTACAAGTACGCTCCGGAGCACGACGCCGTGCTCGTCGACATCGCCCGTCGGCTCCGCCGCTGTCAGTTCGTTTTCTTCGCGCACGGGCACGGAGCGCTGACGAGGCGACTCATCGAGCGCCTCCGGGGCGCTTTTGCGGCGCACGGACTCGACGCATCGTCGTTTCTTCTCGTGAAGCCCTGGGCAACCCCAGCGGCGTTCGAGTCGCTCCTGCGCTCGGCCGACCTCCTGCTCGACACGATCGGCTTCTCGGGCTTCAACACGGTGATGCGCGCCCTGGAGTGCGGCCTGCCTGTCGTCACCTGCCGGGGACGCTTCATGCGCGGGCGGCTCGGCAGCGGAATACTCGAACGGCTGTCGCTTCCGGAGCTCGTGGCTCAATCTCCCGCCCAGTATGCCGACCTCGTCCTATCTCTCATCGAGAATCCCGTGGCTCGGTCGCGCGTCCGCGATGAGCTGCCCGAGCGCCTGCCGCGAGCGTACCGCGACCAGTCGGCGGTCGACGCGCTCGAGCGCTTCCTATTGGAGATCGCATGAGCGTCCAACCGAACTCGGCGTCTCTCCGCGCGGCGGAGCTCGCGTTCGTCGCTGGACGCGAGCACCAGGGCGCCGAGATCCTGAGGTCGCTCACGACGGCGGAGCCGCTGAACGCACGACTCTGGCACGGCATCTCGGCCCTCGCTGCCCGGGTCGACCGTCCGCTCGAGTCGGTCTCGGCCGCCGAAGCCGCCGTGCTTTTGGCGCCGATATCCCACGAATATCGACTTCAGCTGGCCGATGCGCTCCTGCGGATGCGCGAAATCGCGGGCGCCATGACTCAGTATGAGATCGCCTCATTCGACCGGCCCGACGATGCACGCATCGCTGCGGGCCGTGCGGCAGCGCTCGACGCGTTAAGGCCTGCACGAGAGCTTCCGGCGGCGACGCGCGCCGCAGCCGAGCGGCTCTTCGCGGAGGGCGAGCGTCTTCAGTCGCAAGGCAAGCAAGCGGAGGCGCTCGAGGCATTCCTGCGCCTCGCGCGCCTGCTGCCCTGGATTGCCCCGCTGCACTACCGCATCGCCGGCCTGCTCCAGGACAGTGGGCAAGCTGACAAAGCCCTGTCTCATTACGAGCTCGCAGCGCGACTGCAGCCCGATCTGTTCGGCGCGATGCACAACGCGGGCAAGCTCGCTGCGAGCCTCGGACACGTGGAGCGCGCCTGCCGC
This sequence comes from Steroidobacteraceae bacterium, assembly GCA_035523875.1. Taxonomy (GTDB): domain Bacteria; phylum Pseudomonadota; class Gammaproteobacteria; order Steroidobacterales; family Steroidobacteraceae; genus JASHUC01. The sequence goes on along the minus strand of DATKPY010000002.1, from coordinate 176,536 downwards.
TACCTGAGCGGGGCCCATCGGTTGCGCCCCGGGGATGGGATCAATCTGCGCCTCGAGCTGCTCCTGGGCGCGATCCACGACTCGGCGGACGGGATCGCGTTCGAGCGCGCGCGCTACGAACGCGGGCTCGACCGGTTGCTCGAAGCGCCACCACGCATCGAAGATCCGCTCAACAAGGCCGACTTACCGACCTTCTATCTCGCCTATCACGGCCTCTGCAACCGCGAGCTCAACGTCAAGCTGGCGCGTGTCTTCGCGGCGGCTGCCCCGGAGCTCACGTGGAGCGCGCCGCACTGCATCGCGAGCGCGCGCCGGCCTGGACGGATCCGGATCGGGTTCATCTCGCGATTCCTGCGCACACACAGCGTGGGAAAAGTCGCCCGGGGACTCATCGCAAATCTGGGCCCGGAGCGGTTCGAACGCTACGTGCTCAACATTCCGCCGGTAGTGCTCGATGAGACGGCGCGCTCGATCCGCGCTCACTGCGATCACTGGCTGACGCTGCCGGATTCGCTCGAGGCGGCTCGCACGCAAATTGCCGCTCTCGAGCTCGACATCCTCTTCTACCAGGATATCGGGATGGAGCCGTTCTCCTACCTGCTCGCGTTTGCCCGTCTCGCGAAGGTGCAATGCGTATCGTTCGGTCACCCGGATACGACCGGGATCGCGACCATGGATTACTGGCTCTCCACGGATGTCTACGAACCCCGCGGCGCCTCGGCGCACTACAGCGAGCGTCTGGTCGAGCTTCATGCCCTGCCGACACTGTCGTACTACTTCCGGCCGCAGGCGCCGCAGCGGCTCCCGAGGCGTGAGGAGCTCGGGCTGCCGAGTCGTGCGCACCTGTACATCTGTCCTCAGACGCTGTTCAAGCTGCATCCCGACTTCGACGGACTCGTCCGCAGAATCCTCGAGCAGGACGGCGACGGTCGCGTCGTGCTGTTCACGGCGCACTGCGCCGTATGGAGCGCGATGCTGCAGCGGCGCTTCCGCCGCACGATGGGCGAGCTCAGCGAACGCATCCAGTTCCTGCCGCGTCAGAGTTACGCGCGCTTCCTGCAGTTGCTCGGTGTTGCCGACGTGGTACTCGATACGCCCCACTTCAACGGAATGAATACCTCGCTCGACGCGTTCTCCGTCGGCACGCCGGTCGTAACGATGCCCGCGGCCTTGCAGCGCGGCCGCTTCACACAGGCGATGTACCAGGCGATGGAAATCGACGACTGTGTCGCGAGCGACGCTGATCGTTACGCGGCCCTGGCGGTCGACATCGCGGGAAATCGGGAGCGGCGTCACGCGCTCGGCGAGCTCATACGGCAGCGAAGTCATCGACTCTTCGAGGATCGCCGCGCACTCGATGAATTCGAGCGCTTCTTTCTCGCCTCCCATCAGAAATCGATCGGCTAGCGAGCGCGCCGATCCCGCCGCATGCGCAGCCGCAGTAAGTGAATCCCCTCGCGCCGTGCCACTGTTCTCGATCATCGTCGTCGACTATCAGGGTACAAACTCCCATGAGACGCTTCTGCGCGGATTGAGTTCGATCGACGCGCAGACATTCAGGGACTTCGAGGTCCTTTGCTACCACGATGGGCCCCTGCTCTATCCCGATCGCCTGTTCCCGCATCCCGTGATCTGTACCGACCGGCGCTACGGCGATTGGGGGCACTCGCTGCGCGACATCGGCATAAGGCAGGCGAGCGGCGACTACATTCTCCACTTCAATGCCGACAATCTCCTCTATCCGAATGCTCTCGAGGTGATTGCGCTGGAGATCGGCCGCGGTCCGCGCCTGTTCGACGAAACGGGCTCCGCGGTCGATACCAACGACATCGTCATCTTCCCTGTGAAAATGTGGAACCTGATCAAGTTTCGAACGGTCACGATGCAGATGAAGGGGCCCCCGAGCTTCTTCTTCATTCTGAACGGCGCACCCCCCATCGTTCAATACATCGATTGCATGCAGCTCGTGATGAAGCGCGAGCTCTGGCTCGCGGAAGGAGGCTGGCACGACAAGCGCGAGCTCGGAGACGGCTTCATGTACGAGCGCTTTGCGCACAAGTACGGCTATCGCACGGTGGGCCCCGTGCTCGGAGAGCATTTCTAGTGGCGCCGGAACCGCAAGTGCCGAGAGGCTCCTAGCCGAAGACAAACCTGCTCGAAAGCAGGCAGCGAAACGCCTTCGCGAGGTCGGTCGCCTCCTTGTCATAGAACGATGCGTCGATGCCGTCGATCGACGCCATGATGTCGCCCGGGTAGTACTGCGAATCGAGGGCGAGCAACCGACGAAAGGCGAGGTAGGTCGTCATGGTCTCATTCGTGTTGCCATTCGCAGATTTGTCGGCCATCGGAGAGAGCATCGTCAGGAAGGGAAATGCCACGACCGCACGCAGCGCGCCGGAGCGCACCCATTGTCGCAGGAGGAGATCATAGGGGACGTCATGGATCTTCACTTGATCAATCAAGTGCAGCAGCTTGGCCTTCGATTGGCGCTTTACGATGTACGCATCGGCACCGCTGAACGGAATGGTCGCCAGGTCGATCGCAGCGATCCTTCCCTCCTGCTTCAGTGCCCGATGGAAGAAGATGGTTCCCACCAGGTCGGCGAAGTTTCCAAGCAACGCGCTCAGCAAGACGAGGTCGGTTGCTTGATCGAACAGCTGCGGGAGCTGCGGCGCCAGCCGGAATGTGCTGGGTCCGAAGAGCGCATCGTCCTCCACGATGAGCGAGTGTCCCGCATCTTCGAGCGATGCGGCGATCGCCTTGCGATGTGAAAGCAGGCAGGCGATTTCGCTTGCACGTATTTTCCCCGGCAGGCCGCGCGATTGGACGAACTGACCATCGACAGCTTCCACCCTCGTCAACTTCGCGGATACCGGAGCGAGCGTCCGGAAATTTTCTTCAAGGGCTTTGCGCCGGTCGGTGGCACCGGCGAGATTGATGAAGTAGGTGTTCAAGGGGGCGATTCTCAAACCCTCACGCGGGGTGAGAGTCAAAGAGATGCTGCAGTCTCGAAACCGACTCCGGCGAGACGGCGTTCGCGATCAAGACTAGCAAGTCGGAGCGTCATTGGAAAGTCCGCGCGTCGCCGACAACCGTGAAATAATATTGAAACGACGAAGCGCCCAAACTACTCCCGATGCGCAAGCCCCCCACGCCGCAGCCGAGCGGTACAGCTCTCGGCAGTGCGACTGCCACTGCCTCGAGGGCCGGTCAAAGCCATTCCGCGCTGCGGGACGCCATGCAGAAGGCGCTCGCGTTCTATCGCATGGGTACGTGGATCCAGGCCGAGCGCATATGCAGCGGCATTCTGCGTGCGCACCCCCGTCATTTCGACGCGCTGAACATGCTCGGGAGCATTGCGGCGCAGTCGCGCCGCACGGAGGAGGCGGCGGGTCTGCTCAAGCGCGCGGTGCAGGCGCGGCCAAACGACGCGGGCGCACACAACAATTACGGCAACGTGCTCAAAGACCTCGAGCGTCACGAGGATGCGCTCAGAAGCTTCGAGCGAGCGTTGAGGCTCCGGCCGGTTTTCGCCGAAGCCCATGTCAACCGCGGCAATGCGCTCCTCGCGCTGTTCCGTTGCGAGGAGGCGCTCGCAAGCTACGATGTGGCCACGCGAATCAGTCCGAGTTTCGCCGAGGCCTGGTTTAATCGGGGAAATGCTTTGAGCGAGCTCCAGCGCCTGCAGGAAGCGCTCGCGAGCTACGAGCGCGCGCTCGCGATCAACTCGCGGCTTGCCGGAGCCTGGGCGGGTCACGGCAACGCGCTCCTGGCGCTCGACCGGTGCGATGGAGCGCTCGCGAGCTACGAACGTGTGCTCGCCTTGGACCCGAGCCACCCGTGGGCCTACGGCACGTGGCTGTATGCCAGGATGCGTCTGTGCGATTGGCGCGGTTGGGACGAGCAGATGGCGGAGGTCGACGCGAGGATCGGTCAAGCGAAGGCGGCGACGACCCCCTTCATCGTGCTCGCTCTGAGGGACTCCCCGGCGCTGCAACGCCGGGCCGCAGAGGTATGCGTGCGGGAGACTGCCTCTTTGCGACAAGCACCCTTGCCCTCGGTCAACCGTCCCGCGGGTGAGAGGATCCGTCTCGCCTACTACTCCCCCGACTTCTACCGGCATGCGACCGCTCATCTGGCCGCGGAGTTGTTCGAGCTGCACGACCGGGACAAGTTCGAGGTGCTCGCGTTGTCGTTCGGGCCGGATCACCACGACGAGATGCGCGAGCGCCTCATTGCGGCGTTTGACCGCTTTGTCGACGTCCGCGGCCGCTCGGATGGGGAAATAGCGCAGCTCAGTCGCGATCTCGGAATCGACATCGCCGTGGACCTCAAAGGGTTCACCATGGGTCATCGGAGCGGAATTTTCTCCCGGCGTGCCGCGCCCGTCCAGGTGAGCTACCTCGGATATCCGGGCACGATGTCGGCGCCCTACATCGACTATCTCATCGCCGATCGAACGGTCGTGCCTGACCCGAGTCGTCGCCACTACGCGGAGCAGATCGTCTATCTGCCCTTCAGCTACCAGGTCAACGACAGCAAGCGGCCCGTAGCCGAGATGACCGTCGATCGGGCGGCGCTCGGCCTGCCACGCCGCGGCGTGGTGTTTTGTTGTTTCAACGCGGCGTACAAGATCGCTCCAGACCTCTTCGGAAGTTGGATGCGTATACTTCAGGGGGTCGAGGGGAGCGTCCTTTGGCTGCTGGAGGACATACCCGCGGCAGCGGCCAATCTGCGGCGGGAAGCGCAGCAACGAGGAGTGGATGCGAAGCGTCTGGTATTCGCGCCGCGCCTGCCCGTTGCTGCGCACCTGGCACGCCATGCGGCGGCCGACCTGTTCTTGGACACGTTCCCTTACAACGCACATACCACCGCGAGCGATGCGCTCTGGGCCGGAGTGCCCGTACTCACCCAGATCGGCGAATCCTTCGCCGGGCGCGTGGCCGCAAGCCTGCTCAACGCAGTCGGCCTGCCGGAGCTGATCACCGATCGGCCCGCGCAATACGAGTCCCGGGCGATCGAGCTGGCGACCCGGCCCGATCGGCTGACGGCTGTGCGCGAGACATTGCGACGGAACCGTTGCACGGCGCCGCTGTTCGATACTCGATCATACGTTCGCCATCTGGAGGATGCGTACGAGCAAATGTACCGCCGCTATCACGCTCGCTCGAGCCCCGGGCCGATCTACGTATCGGCGTAGCCCGAGCCACCTCGTCTCATCGAGAGTGAGCCCGGTCGACCCACCGGGGCGTTGAGCGGCTGCCTGCTTGCTCTGCGCCCCCTCGATCCAAATGGATTGCTTTTATATCAACCTGGATCGCGCCTGCGAGCGTCGAGAGCAGATCGAGCGCAGCTTCGGCCTTCATCACGCAGCAGGCTGGAGACTGCATAGATTCGCGGCCCGTGGTGTGCGGCATGTTCGTGAATCTGCGGTCATTGGGGCCGCGAGTGAAGCCGCCAAGGCCTGCTTCTTGAGTCACCGGGAGGTCATTCGTGCAAGTCTTCAGGATCAGCGTCCGATCTTCGTGCTCGAGGACGATGCGGTTTTCGGCACACAGACGTGCGCCGCCATCGAGCGGCATCTGGCTGGCGCATCGATGCCGCCCTGGGACATCCTGTTCACAGACGCCTTGTTTCCGGACATCGCGACGATGGCTTCACTCGTGCGCATGCGACAGCGCTGGCAGTACCAGCGTGTCGAGGATCAGGTCGCGGGCTACTTCTTGATAGACATGGCCAAGGTGAATTTCGCGAGCTCGACGGCGTACATCGTCAACGGTCAATCGAAATCGAACGTCGTGCAGCAGCTCGAGTCCGCGAAGCAAGTCGATGCTCCGTACGACCTTTTTCTCCGCCGACTCGTCCATGGCGGTCGGCTGAAGGCGTTGAGCATCTTCCCGTTCGTTACCACGCTCTCGGCGAATGCCGATTCTTCCCAGATCCAGAAAGTAGGTGCCGCGGCGACGGATCTGATCTGGAATACGTTCCGTAGACTGATGTGGACGGACCGGAGCCTCGCGCAGGAACAAGCGGCGCTCGAGCGGATCGGGCGCGAGCTGTGCGACGAGGACTCCCGTTCGATCGGCACGATCTTCGCGGGAATGACCTCGAGACGATTTCAGCTGAAGTGATCGGCGATCGCCACTCCGGGCCGTGTCCGGAGCGAGTGAGCTGCCGCTGGTTGCGCCCATCCGCTGTCACATGCCTGTCACGGACGGCTTGCAGGGCACTACGAGTCGCGGCGCCACGAGCGTGCACGGCTCTGGAATCTAGACGATCCGGTCCGCAATGGCCCAGAATCACGCGCCATGAATGCGGCTGCGTCCATGGAGCAGCGCAGTTCTGACTTTGAGCGGACCTACCATCGGACCGCGCGGCGCCCAGAGTCACCTGATGCAGCACTGCCCTGCGCGCCGTCACCATCGATGTCGATGTGACCGAGATCATGAAACTCAAGCCCGCCAAAATCGGCCCCAACGATGCCTGCTCCTGCGGTAGCGGCAAGAAATACAAGAAGTGCTGCGGGCGGCCGGATGCGGTATCGGCGGTTGCGGTGACACCCGAGCCGGCACCACCCAATGTCCCGCGAATGATGCAGCTGCTGCGGTCGGGCCGATATGCCGATCTGGAGACCGAGGTTCGCGCAACGCTTGCGATCCACCCGGAATCGGCCGTGCTTTGGAGGCTCCTCTGCACGGTAGCGCGCGCGCAGCACCGCGATCCGCTCGGGGCGCTGCAAACGGCCGCGCGGCTGCTGACCGCGGATTCAGCGGCGCCGAGCAGCCCCGACAATGCCGCGCATGCGTGCGAACGGCTCGTGAAGGTGCACAAGAACCTGGCAAGCGCTCTGTGCGAGCTCGGTCACCTCGAGGAGGCTGAGGCGAGTCTGCAGCGTGCCCTCGCGCTCGAGCGCGACTCCACCGACACCCTCACCCGCCTCGCCACGGTACAACGTCTGCTGGGTCGCGAAGCGCAGTCCGAGACGAACATCGAGCGCGCACTCGAGATCGACCCCGGGTGCGCGCCTGCAACCATAGAAAAGGCGGAATTCGCAACCGAGCGCGGCGAGTTCGAGATCGCCGAGACCCTCTATCGGGCGGCCTTCACGCGCGATTCCAACTCGGCCATTGCCTGGGCCGGCATCGTCGCGACGCGCCGCATGACTCCCGCGGATGATGCGCCGTGGCTTACTCAGGCCGAGCAGCTCGCCGCGCGGCCGCTGCGGCCGCCGGAGAGAGCGCGACTTCGCTTCGCGATGGGCAAGTACTTCGATGACATCGGCGAGTACGACCAGGCCTTTGCGAGCTATCGGCAGGCGAACGAGCTCGTGAAAACCTATCGGCCGCCGCACGACCGACGCCAACTGTCGAGCAGGTTCGAGCGCGTCCGGCAGCTCTACGACGGCGAGTGGATCGATTCCACCCGGACGCGGGTGGGAATCGAGCGGCGACCGATCTTCGTGGTCGGCATGCCACGCTCCGGCACTTCGCTCGCCGAGCAGATCATCGGTTCGCACCCGGCCGCCTTCGGCGCCGGGGAGCTCACGTTCTGGGAGAATGCATCGCGGCGCGTGGCTGCGGGGCGCCTCGAGTCCGGCCCGGACCCGGCGCTGTTGGAGACGCTGGCCGTCGAGTACGACGCACTGCTCGCGACGCTGGCGGGCGATCGACGCTACATCGTCGACAAGATGCCCGCAAATTTTGCGAACCTCGGTATGATCCGTGCTGCGCTGCCTCGCGCACGCATCATTCACATGCGGCGCCATCCGATCGATACCTGCCTGTCAATTTACTTTCAAAACCTGCCCGTGTGGCACACCTATGCCAACGACCTGGACGATATCGCCCACTATCACGACGAGTACGGGCGCCTCATGAGCCACTGGCTCACGGTGCTGTCGCCCGACACGATCCTCGAGGTGCCCTACGAGGCGCTGGTGGCGGAGCCGGAACTCTGGAGCCGCCGCATGGTGGAGTTCGCGGGTTTGCCCTGGGTTGAGGACTGCCTCGACTTTCGCCTCACCCGCCGCACCGTGCGCACTTCGAGCCGCTGGCAGGTGCGGCAGAGAATCAACACGGCCTCGGTCGAGCGCTGGCGGCGCTACGCCGCCCATGTGGGGCCCCTGCGCAGGCTCGACCCCGCTCTGCCCGAGGCCTGAGCGGCAGCGCGATTGCCGCGAGCTGAGCGGCCGGTCGGCGAGTCATCCGGCGACATCGAAGGGCTCAGGCTGCAGTTCAGCCTGGGAGCGTTCGTACATTCTCAGGTAGGCGCTTTCGAGGCGTCGCGCAAAGGCGGCGGTATCGAAAAGCGGTGCCGTAAGGCGGTTCCGCCTGAGCCGCTCGCGCAGCTCCAGCAGCCGGTGCGGATCAGCGGCGAGCTCGACAGCGCACCGTTCGTACTCATCCGGGGTGGAGGTGACGAGCTCAGGCAGTCCCACGGCGCCGAGCAGACTGGCGGCCACGCGCCCAGCGAACGACTCCCCAACTCGGGTGATGACCGGCAGCCCCGCCCACAGCGCATCGCTTGCGGTCGTATGAGCGTTGCACGGCGAGGTATCGAGGAACAAATCCGCCAAGCGCTGGCGGCCCAGATGCTCCGACGGCGGCGCGCGTCGCGCGAATATCAGCCGGGATGCGCTCACGCCCCTCGCCTCGGCTGCCACGCGCAGGTTGTCGCAGGCGGCGCCGTTGTCCTCGAGGAGCCAGAGGATGCTGTTCTCAACCCGCCGCAGAATCCGCATCCACCCGTCGAACACGGGTGGCGTGATCTTGTACGCCCCATTGAAGCAGCAGAACACGAACGCGCCGGCGGGGAGACCGTACCGGGCGCGCTCCGGCGCGCCTTCGCCGATCGGACGCATGCGGTCGTTCACCTGGTAGCTTCCCGGCAGAGAGACGACGCGCTCCGTGTAATGCTCGCGGCTCTCCGGCGGCACGAGCGTCGAATCGGCGATGAGGTAGTCGATGTAGGGCGCGCCCATCGTCGCAGGATATCCGAGATAGCTCACCTGCACCGGTGCCGCCCGGCACGCGAAGATGCCGGTTCGCGCGCCTTGCGTGAAGCCCTTGAGGTCCACAGCGATGTCCACTTCCAGAGCTCTCGACAGCTCAGCGATCTCCCGGTCCGACTTGTCGTGCACGTCGAGAAACCGATCGAACGCAGCGAGCAAGCGCGCTCTCATCTCATCGTGTGCGCTCGCACCGAGGCAGAACGCCATGACGTGAAATCGCGCCCGATCGTGGTTCTCGAACAGACCAGCCACGAGATTCGCGGTTGCGTGGCGGTAGAAGTCCGCCGAGAAGTACGCCACCCGAATCCGCGCGTGGCGGGGATGCTTTATGAGGGGTGGCAGCGCTTCGCTTGGCGGGCAGGTTTTGGCCACCCAGACTTGCGCCGCCCGCCTCTGCAGGCTCGGCGAATCTGACAATCCCAACAGGAAAAACGGTGCGGTGACCGTCTCGCCGCGCTCGATTCTCGCCGCGAGCGTCGCTGACGTTGCTTCCAAGTCGCGCCAATCGCAGAGGCGCATCCTGGTATGGAGCCACGAGCCGTAAAGCCAGGGATGCTCCGGCTCTCTGGCAAGCGCCTGGTCGTAGCTCGCAAGCGCTTCCCGGTACCGCTTGAGATCCCGCAGCACGTTACCGCGATTGACGTAGGCGTCTGCCTTGTCAGGCTTTATTGCGGCCGCGCGATCATAGCTCGCGAGCGCCGCGTCGAACCGGCGTAGATCGCTCAACACGTTGCCGCGGCCGTTGTGAGCTTCCGCATACTGGGGGTTGAGGCCGATCGCGCGGTCGAAGCTCGCGAGCGCGGCTTCCAGACGCCGCAGTTCGTGCAAGACAACGCCGCGGTTGGCATGCGCTTCGACGAAGCCCGCTCGTGACTCGAGCGCCCGAGCGTACGCGGCGAGCGCCTCCTCCAGGCGCCGCATCTCGCGGAGCACGTTGCCGCGATTGTTTTGCGCCTCGGAGTAATCCGGCTTCAGCCCGACCGCGCGGTCGTAGCTCGCGAGCGATTCGGCGAGACAGCCCATCTGTCGCAAGGTGAGCCCGCGATTGTTGTGGGCTTCGACCAGCGCGGGGGCGAGCTTCAGCGCGCGGTCATAGCCCTCGAGAGCATCGTCCAGCCGGCCGAGCTTCCGCAGAATGTTTGCGCGATTGTAATGGGTGACCGCGTCTTGCGGTCTTGCCGCGATCGCGCGCCCGAGCAGTTCGACAGCCTCGACTGGACGCCCGGTACGCGCAGCGATGAATCCGAGCAGCGTCAGAGCCTCGAAATGCTTCTCATCGAGTGCCAGTGCCTGCCGGCACAGACGCTCGGCCTCGCTCCGGTCACCAGCGCCGTACAGCACGCGCGCGAGCTGCACGGCTCGTTCGAGGGCAGATCGCTCCGTGTCGCTCAACTTCGCGTCTGGAACACGACCGTGATTGGCTCCGGGATGTCCGGGGGCGGTGCCTCGGAGATCCGGGTGAGCGCCAGGATCCGTTTCCTCACTTCCTTGTCCTTCTCGCTCGCTCGATCGCCGCTCGAATCGGCGAGTAGCACGCGCTCAACCGAGCCGTCATGTCGCAGCCATAGCCTGAAGGTCGCCCGATAAGTGCCCTTGCGAAGCTCCGCGTCGTCCTGCAGAAGATTGCGCAGGTCGGTCTGCAGCACGCCGGCGTACCACTGGTAGACGCTGCCGCCGCCTCCGGCGAGCAGATCCCGGCCACCCTGGTTCGCCATCAGACCAAATGCATCGCTCCCGGCCGCGCCGGCTGCATCCAGCCCCAGGTGCGCACCCGGCGGCGGTTGACTCGACGGCGTCGGCGCAGGCTTCTGCGGCTGGGCGATATCGACTTTCTCTTCAGGCGGCGGGGGCGGAGGCGGAGGCTGGTCCGGCGGTGGCGGCGGTGGGCGGACCAGGTGAATCTGCTCCACCACGGGCGGCGGCGGTGCGGCGGGACTGTTGAGGAAATTTCGCATCAGCGCGAAGGCACCTGCCGCGACCGCCGTGATACACGTTCCGACGACGGCTACCGGTAGGAGACGCTGCTTTTTCTTGCGCTTCACGGTCATTCGCGTGCCCTATTTCACGATCCGCTGCGTCACGAGCCCGAGCTGCGTGATGTCGAGTCGGCCGAGCAGATCGAGCACATCGACGACGTGCTGGTACTGGATCGTCGAGTCCGCCTTGATGATGACCGGCAGATTCGGGTCGGCGGCCTTGTACTGACGCAAGTCCGCCTCGAGCTCGGTCATCGTCACCGGAAAGGTGTCGAGATAGATCGTGCCGTCCGCACTGATGGTGATCGCCTTGGTCTTGTTCTCGGCGAGGCTCGGCTGCGCGCTCGCCTTGGGCAGGTTCACCTTGATCCCCTGCACCGTCGCAGTCGTCATGATGATGAAGATGACGAGCAGCACGTACGCGAGATCGAGCATCGGCGTCACGTTGATCTCGTCGTAGATGTCCTTCTCACCACCTGCCGCGCCGGCCATCTGTTTGCTCCGCTTGGACGTTCTCTCAGGAGTAGGTCTCGGCGATGCGCGCGACGAACTCGTCGGCGAACACCCGCATGTCCGCGCTGATCTCCTTCACCCGGCTGTTGAGAAAGTTGTAGCCGAACAGGCACGGAATCGCGACGCCGAGACCGGCGACCGTGGCGACGAGCGCTGCTGCTGTCCCGGGCGCGATCGCATTCACGTTCACGTCCCCCGAGGCGGCGATCGCCGCGAAGGTGATCATCACCCCGACGACCGTGCCGAGAAGTCCGAGGAATGGACCGCCGGAGATCGCGACGGTGAGCCAGACCATCTGGCTGTTGAGCTGCTGGGTGAGCCGCGTGAGCGTCGCATCGAGGCTCGCGCGGATCGCCTCGATCGATTGCACCGAAAGCGAGCGCACGCGATCGGCGCCCGCTGCCTGACCCTCCAGGCGCTTCATCGTCTCGCGCATGCCGTGGTGGTAGAGCGGCCAGAGCGTGGAGATGCCGAAACTCTCCGGGCCTTCGACCACCTCCTCGTCGTCCTCGTCTGGTGCGCCGAGCTTGCGCTCGAGCGCCGCCGGATCCGCCGAGAGCTTGTTGAATTCGGCGAGGAAGCGCCGATTTCCGCTTGCCACGCGCGCGAGGAACACGCCCTTGGCGCCCATGATGCTCATCGCGATCAGGAACATGAACGCGAGGATGGCGATGATCACCCACCCATCGAGCGTCACATTGCGGAGCGTCGTTGTGAAGTACGACTGGCTGCCGCCTTCGTACTGTGTGTCGGCTCCGTACACCACGAGTGGCGCGATCAGGCCCTGGCTGCGCGCCGCTGCCTTCAGCCAGTCGTCGCTGCGGGCGATATCGGAGACTTCGAGCTCATCGAGATCGCCCGTGTAGTAGTCAGAGCCCATGGCGGAGCCGCCGACGGTAATGACCCCTGCGAGGTCCTCAGATTCGGCGTTCGCATGGGCGGCATCGACTCCATCGACGAACAGGGCGAGCTCTCCGCCCCCGATACGCACCGCCAGATGATGCCAAGCGCCGGTCGTGAGCTGACCGCTCTGCTGCACGCTCACCGGTGCACCCCCGACGCTATAGCGCGCGAAGGCCTGCGTGCCGGCGATTCCGAGCACGAGCTCGCGACCCTGATCGGCGAGCTGCGCGACGTAGGCGTTCGACTGCGGAGCCGCGAAGCGCACCCACGCCGAGAGTGTGAAGCCCTTGCCGGCCGCAAGGTGAGCGGCACCGTTCGCTGGAACGGCGAGGATCTGATTGCCGGCAAACTTCGCACCCGCCCCGATAATCGAGTTGGGAGTCACCTGCGCGGTGAACTGCGTGGGCTCGGTCTTGTAGGCCGTCGCGTCCTGCGGCGAGCCCGGTGGGGGCCCGAAGTGGTAGACGAGCGCCTGGCTCACATCGTAGGTGCCCGCAGGGTCGGCGCCGCTCGTCGTCGCCTTCGAGTTCCCGTAATAGAGAAAAATCTTGTCCGTCTTGGCGCCTCCCGTGAGCCTCGGGACGCGCACCCACAGCAGGGCGATCTGGGCCTTCGAATCGAACTTCTCGATGTGGAACTTGAGGGGCGTCTTGTCGTCGGAACCGACGAATACGAGGTCCGAGCCGTCGGGCTTGGTGTCGTTGAAGTACTGGAAGTTGCCGAGACTCAGCCGAATCAGCACGGGCACATCGGTGAGCGGTCCGCGGATGTCGGCGCCCGACGGGGAGAGATCGAAATCGATCTCCTTACGATATTGCCAATCGCTGTTCCACCATGCCCGGGCCTGCTGGGACCACGCCCCTCCGAGCATCGCTAGCATCGCGAGCAGCAGAACCCGAGAACGGTTCATCAAAGGATTCCTGAATTGAGAGGGCAACGGAGCCGCCGCTGTCCGCGCTCGAGCTCGAGTCGCGGTACCCGCTGGGGCAAGGGATCGGCAACGCCGCCCGCGTTCGACCTCGCACCCCCCATTGGGTTCCGGCGCAGCGAGGCCGACCATTATTCGGACGGTTTATGACGGTTTTGTTTCAATTTCGAGTCCGGCTCAGGGTTCACCTCCAGATGAGGGGCCCGGGGCTGGAGTCGCTTTGTGCGCCGAATTCGTGCGACTCTGTCCACCCGCCGCAGGACTGCTCACCGCAGGAGCCGCCGGGTTCTGGCTCGCTGGCGCAGATGGGCTCGGTGTCGGTCGCTCCGGCGGCGCCGCCGCCGCTGCCGCCCTTAAGCTCTCCGACGTGACCCGTTGCTCGGCAGCCTGGGATCGGTAGTCGTCGGTGAGGTTCTCCAGGCGCGTCTGCGCGAGCCTCGTGAACGGGTCGGTCCTCGCAAGGCGCGACCAGAACGACTGCTTCTCCCAGCGCGTGAGCACTTGCGCGTTGAGCTTGAAGAGCGCCGCGTTGTGATTCTCACAAACCGAGAGCTCGCGCGCGCGCGTCTCGAGCGACCGCCTGATTGTCGCTCGCTCGATCTCCGTCTGTCGCAAGGTGTTGATCGTCTCGCGGAATTTGGCGACGAGCTCGTCCATGCGCTGCTTGTAGAGCGCCAGGTCCTTCTCATCCGCAGCGCGCTGAGCGCCGCTTTGGGCGAGCGCCGCCATGTTGTCCCGCACCCGCTGGTCGACCGCCTTCTGAGCACTCTTCAGCGCGTCGCGCTCCTTCGTCAAGTCGTCGAGCTGCTTCTTCATGCGCGTGTTGTCGGCTTGCAGGCTCGCGCGCTCGGAGGTGAGCTCCTGGATCTGCTGGAGCAGCACACCGTTCTCCTCGCCGCCTCGACGCTCGACCTGGGCACTCGCGAGCCCGGACGCCATCATGAGAATCGCGAGACCGGCGGCCGCGGTCAACGATCGAGGCGAATTCACGAGCGTCTCCCATTGGAAAGGCGCTGCGATCGTAGCCTCGCATCGCCGGCTCGTCGAGCCCTGATCGGGTCATCACAGATTCATCTGCCGCAGCTAGTCTGTTTGGTTGGGAGTGTCGAATGACGATCGGGGCGGTTGCGGTGGTCAGGTGGTTGCGCGTTCCCTGGATCCCCGCCCTCGCGGTTCTACTCACCGCCTGCGGCGGCTCGAGTGGCGCGCCGAGCAGCTCGAGCGCTCAAGCCGAGAGCACCGGCACGGGCTCGAGCAGCTCCAGCTCGTCAAGTAACTCGAGCGCCGCGATTACCTACACGGTCGGCGGTACCGTTGCCGGGCTAAGCGGCAGCGGCCTCACCCTCGGGGACAATTTGGGCGATAGCCTCACGGCTACTGCGGACGGTAGCTTCGTCTTCGCCTCGGGCTACGCGAGCGGCGAGCAGTACGGCGTGAGCGTGACGGAGCAGCCCTCGTCCGAGCTCTGTACGGTAACCGCAGGAGCGTCAGGCACGATCGACGGAGCCAACGTCACGAATGTTGAGGTCGACTGCCGGGCGCCCCCGACGTTCGCGATCACGGAGTACCCCGTCGCGGGCCTCGCCGCGGGTCTTACGAACGTGAGCGATGGCAATCTCTGGGCGCTCTCCTCGCAACAGTCCTCCGGCAACGGGACGGTCGCCTGGACCAATGACCTCGAGCAGATTGCACCGAGCGGCACGGCGAGCGCGGTGCCAATAGTGGGCGCTCTTGCCGCGACCACCTCGCCCCTCGTCACGCTGGCTTCCGGTCCGAACGGACCCGATGTGTGGGTTGAGAGTATCACTGCTGCCACGAGCTCGAGCGGCGCCTCAACGACGTTCGTCTCCCTTTCAGCGATTGCCCCGGCTCCGTCCAGCTCATCGAGCTCCTCCAGCTCCTCCTCGAGCAGCGCGGCCGGAGGGACACAGACGGCAGCACTGGTGCTCGCGGGTTCGACCGCGGTCTTAGGCCTGTTCGATGGCTGCGGAAACCTTTGGTACGTGAGCCCGAGTGCCTGGACGCCCGGCACCGATACCACGATTGGGACGCTCGCGCCAACGACACCCTCCGGGGTCGGTAACGCCAACTGCCCGGCGGGCGCGAATACGCAAACGACGGTGACACTGACAAACGCCGACGTGACCTCGATGGCGCTCGGCCCCGACGGACGGATCTGGTTCACCTCCCAAGCGGCGAACGCGATCGGCGTGATTACGCCGTTCTGGATGTATCCGCAGCAGTCAGGACAACCTCCGCCCCAGACAACGCTTGCCACCTGGACGCTTCCCTCGCACGCCGATGACGTGAGTCCCTCGGGCGCCCTGACCGGCAGCGAGCCGGACGGCATGGCACTCGGCAGCGACGGTAACATGTGGTTCGTCGAGCGAGCGCAGCCGACGATGCGCATCGGCTGCTTCAGCCCTCCCTACTTCAATCCGAACGCCTCGAGTGCCGTGCCACCTTCCTTCGTTGAGTTCACTGTGACCGATGTCGGCGGCTATCAGCTCGGTCCCAACATCAACCCCGGGCCGGACGGAAATCTGTGGTTTTCGATCTGGAGCGATCAGGTCGGCCACATCGCACCCGTGTGCAATGCCGGCATCGCTCCTCAGATCGCGCTATCGACGGTGCCGAGCGCCGATGCATGGCCGAGCGCGCTGACAGCCGGGCCGGACGGACGGATGTGGTTCACCGAGCCGGCAGACTTAGCCCTCGCAGGCGGCCAAGTCGGCGCGGTCACCGTGACGGTGCCCGCGCCGGTGAACGACAACTTCGCGAATGCCGCCGCGCTTCCGAGCGATGTGGGCGCCGGGGTCGCATCGACGAACGATTACCAGGCGACGGCCGAGTCCGGCGAGCCATCCATCATCAGCGGGACTGCGCCGGCCCGCACGGTGTGGTGGCGCTGGACCGCGCCCGCCAACGGGACGTTGGCCGTGAGCACGTTCGGCAGCAGCTATGAGACCCTGGTAGGGGTGTTTGCATACGCGCCAGGAGGAAATTTCTCCAGCTTTTCGGGACTGGCGCCGTGCACCGCAGTTGGCACGGAGACCCAGCCGTGTCCGCTGGCCTACGACCATCAGCCAGGACCCGGCCTCTCCAATCTCGCCCTGGCCGTGACCGCCGGGACTACGTATGCCGTCGACGTCGATGGCAACAACGGCGCCACCGGGGTGCTGCTCCTCGACTGGCAGTTCACGCCCTGATCTCATGCCGCATGGAGCGACGCAAATCGCGCTTTACGGGCGCCGAATCGTACCTCACGCGCCGCGCATCGTTGCCTGCCTGCTGTCGGTCGCGATTGGTGCCCAGGTAGCGATCACCGTCGCGCACCTGGTACGCGCTCGTACCGTCCTTGCAGGCGGGATGTCACCGAGTCCTCTTGGCAAGGCGCCTCGAGCGGGCCGAGCTGACCGAGCCATGACGGTTGCCGCGACGATCGCGCGTGCACACCTTTTTGGCGCGGCTCCTTCTGCGCGCTCGCTCGCTGCGCGTTTCAACGCCCCCCCGACGCGGATGCCAGTAGTGCTCTCGGGGATCCTCGCGACCGATGACCCGAAGACGGGGCTCGCGATTCTCGGTCCCACGGCGGACGCAGGCAAACTGTACGCGGTCGGACAGAGCATCCCGGGCGGAGCACACCTGCATGCCGTCTACGAGAACCAGGTGCTGATCGAGCGCGATGGGGCCATCGAGTCGCTGAGGCTGCCGGGCGAGTTCGGGCGTGGCGTTTTGAGGACGGTGGCGCTCGTGACGCCTCCGCCGCCGGACGTTGCGGATGCAAGCGCCGACGGTCCGCCGCCGCTCATCGGCGGCGTGATCAGCCCCCGATACTCAGCCCGAGGCACGCGCCGTGGATTTCTGCTCTATCCGGGCCTCAACATGGCGGCATTCGCGGCTCTCGGGCTCAAGCCGGGCGACCTCGCGATCGAGATCGATGGCAAGCCTCTCGACAGCCAACTTGGGGGGGGCGCCATCGTGCACGCGCTCGATTCCGCCCAAACCGCGATCGTCACGATCGTACGCAACGGCGCGGAGCAGGAAGTCAACTTGAATCTCGCGCAGATCCCCACCTCGTCCGAGGACTCTTCGCAGCCGTGACCTGCCGGGGAGATCAAAAACGGCCGACGACCTCGAGCTGCCAAACATCGATCGTGAGCGGCGGCCCATCGATGACCTCGAACGGCATGTAGCGCAGCCGCGTGTACACCCGGTCGGTGATCCCCAAGTCCCCGCCAAGAATATAGCCTTTGTCGTTCGTGCCACCGAGGTGATAGTCCTGGTCGGTGAAAGCGTCGACCACGGCGTCCCGCTGGAGGTAGCGATATCCCACGAAGAGATCCCACGCGAGCGAGTGGGTCAGGTCCGGGGTCCCGAAGCTCAGCTGACTCTCGTAACCCTCCACCCGCGGCCGCACGTCCGTTCCCGGCGCCACACGTTCCGCCACCGCAGCTTCGTCGTATCCGAGGTTCTTGACAAAATCCGCGAACCAGCTCAGCCGATGGGCGGGCGTCACCATCCAGTCCGTTGCGAGCATCGCATCGAGCTCGTGGTACTCCGCGGCGAGCGCGAACGTGTCCGTCGCTCCCTGCGTGTTTGCGATGTCGAACACCGTATTGCCCTTCTGGAAATAGGGCGGCGCCGTGTAGTTCGTGGTCGTCCCGTAGAGCGAGTTGAGCTGGCCGGCCATGTGATTGAAGTCGTAGTAGGCGATCCCCAACCGAACCCGATTGCCGCTCTCCCACTTGAAGTCGAAGCCGGTCTGCCCCGCATAGAGCCACTTGTTCGTCGATTCCGGGCCGAAATCGTACGTGAGCGGAGCGTATTCCTCCGGAATCGCGCCGACCGTCAGAAACCAGGACCGCGGCGCACTCGCGGGACCCCACATCCGCACCCGGTAATCGGTGGAAAGGCCCTCGAAGGTGACATCCGGCATCCAGACGAGATCGCTGTAGAAGAAGGGGTTCGGGTACTTGCCACCCCAGAAAGTCAACTGCTGCCGCTGTTGCGAGTCGCTCCCCGACCAGCCGAGATAGGCAAGATCGATGTCGGTCGTGTAGCGGCCCCCATACTGACCCTCGACCTGATTGAGGGAATCGGGATTGATGAGGGTGCCCGTGCCAAAGCGAGCGCCGACGAACCAGCCGCCACTCATCGTCGCGTTCATGTCGAAGCGCAGCCGCACCAGCGGGTAGTAGCGATTCACGGTGGTATCGAGATAGGCCGCATCGCCCGCCTGATTGATTCCCCCGGCCGCATTGATCGCCGTGTAATTGAGGTAGTAGTTCTGCGCGTTGTTCCGGGAGTAAAGATCCGCCTCGCCGCGCAGCCGCACATCGCCGCTGAATTTGATGCGCTCGATCCAGTCCGGGAGCGCACCTGGGACTCCCCAGCCTTGCTGTTTCGCGTCGGCAATGACCTGTTTGGTGACCTCCGGAGTAACCTGCTTCGCGACTTCCTGCTTGATCTCGTCTTTCACGATTTCCGGCACGTACGGCACGCGAATCGCGTTAGCCTCCTCTTTCTCCTGTTGCGCCTTTTGCGCGGCCGCCATGCGCGCCTGCTCCTCCGCCTTCGCTTGCGCGTCCCTCACCATCGCGTCCGCCTGCTCGCGCGTGATGATCCCGCGCTGAACGAGCGCCTGGAGCAGATCGACGACGGTGTTGCGCAGCACCTCGAAGCTCTGATCCTGCGCAGACTGAGATTGTGCGGGAGGCGCGGATTGTGGCGGGGACGGAGATTCCGCGGCGAAGCCCGGCGATGCGAGCGGCAGCGCGAGCAGCAGGACCACGGCAGGGCCGAAATTCTTGGACATACGACTTGACGTTCTTGTGACACGCGATGAACTGCTAGGCCACGGCGACGCGGAATTCGACCCCCTGTGCGCGTCGATCAGGCCCCGCCCAAATTCAAAACTCCGATTATTTCCGGCCAACGTGACAGTAGTGTGGCTGGGGCCGTCACCCACGGGATTTGTCCCTCTCATCTGAACGCTTCGGCATCGAGCGAGCCCGAACAAATGCGCCCAGTCCGCCGAAACCATCACTCTCCCGCCGCCTCCGCGCACATGAAACTGTCATGCTCGGACGCGGAGAATTCAGTATTTCTCGGCGCAGGGTCGGGGTAAAAATGGCCGCTCAGATCTTCCCGCCCGCCTCGGGTCGTGGTGCGCAGCAGCGCGGCTTCCACGTCGTGCACGTCCGGCCTCCCGGGTACGTGCACACGGAGGCGCTCACGGAGCTTGCGGAGTGCGTGTATTTCGGGCTGCGGCGGCTCGGGGCTCCGGCATTCTACCGCGCGCCTCCCGACCGGCCCGTTCGTCAAATCATCATCGGAGCGCATCTGCTCAGCGAACGAGGATTCGCCGCGCTGCCCTCCGATGCGATCCTTTACAATTCCGAGCAAATCGAGCCGGATTCGGTGTGGCTGAAAGGCGCGTATCGCGATGCACTACGAGCGCATCCGGTCTGGGACTACAGCGCGGAGAATGTCCGCCGGCTGCGCACCCTGGGCATCGAGCAAGTCCGGCACGTGCCGCTCGGATACGTGCCTGAGCTCGCGCGGATCGCACCCGCCGTCGAAGAGATCGACGTCCTGTTTTACGGCTCGATCAACGAGCGGCGCAGGTACATTCTCGACACCCTCCGGGCGCGCGGTCTCAAGGTCGTCGCGTTGTTCGGCACCTACGGCGAGGAGCGCGACCGGTCGATCGCGAGCGCCAAAGTCGTGCTGAACGTTCATTATCACGAGGCGAAGATCTTCGAGATCGTACGGGCCGCATACCTCTTCACGAACGCCAAGGCCGTCGTCGCCGAGTGCGACTCCGATACATCCTTGGAGGAGGACCTCAGAGACGCGATGTGCGCAATACCCTATGCGCGGCTCGTCGACGCCTGTTCGGAGTTAGTGCATGACTCCGCCGCCAGGCAGGCGTTGGGAGAACGGGCGCATCGTGTCTTCGCGCTCCGCCGCGAGGAGGATATTCTCGGCCGCTCTCTCGAGTTAGCGCAGCCGAACCCCCCAGCGAGCGCTACCGCAGCATTCGCGGCAGCGCC
The DNA here is from genome assembly GCA_035523875.1 of Steroidobacteraceae bacterium. GTDB lineage: Bacteria > Pseudomonadota > Gammaproteobacteria > Steroidobacterales > Steroidobacteraceae > JASHUC01. The sequence continues at coordinate 156,148 of DATKPY010000002.1, read as the reverse complement.
GCGTCTGCCGGCGACACTCCACATCGGCAGCGGCAAGGACTTCCGGCCCGATTGTTTCAACGTGGACATCGACCCGGCATGGGGACCTGACGGAGTCCTCGACATCGCGTCGCCGGTGCTGATCGGCTCGTCCCTCGAAACGGAGCGGTTCGGCACGATCACGCTGCGCGAGGAGGCCTTCGAGCGCGCCACGGCGTTCGATCTCCTCGAGCACATTGGCGATTTGCCGGCCGCCATGACCAATGTGCTGCGGCTCCTCAAGCCGCACGGAACGTTCGAGATACTCGTGCCATACGACCTGAGCCACGGCGCTTGGCAGGACCCGACGCACGTTCGTGCCTTCAACGAGCGTAGCTGGCTCTACTACACCGACTGGCACTGGTATCTCGGTTGGATCGACGCCCGCTTCGATGTGATGAGCATCGAAGCGCGGCTGAGCGAATTCGGGAACGAGCTGCAGCGCGCCAACAAGGCAATGGACGAGATTCTGCGCACACCGCGCGCCGTCGATTCTCTGTTCGTTCGGCTCCGCAAGCGCTACCTCCAGGAGTCCGAGCGCAGCGAGGCCATGAAGCGCCGGCCGGGTGCGCGCCGGGCGCAACCCTGAGTGATCGACGCGAGGCCCGCCTTTGAGCCGAGCGCGAAGTGAGCGCTACTCGAGCCGGTCGACCGCGAAATCCTCTGGCGCCCGGCCCTGCTGGGAGAGCTCCCACATGTGATGATAGGCGCGCTCCAGATGCCGACAGTACCGCGGCGAGTCGAACAGCGGGAGACGCGTACGCTCCCTGGCGAGTCGCGCTCGTATTCCACGGAGCTTCGCGGGATCACGCGCAAGGGCGAGGACTAAACGCTCGTAATCCTCGAGGGTGTCCGTGATGAGCTCGCTCAAGCCGACGGCGCGCAACAGGCTGCCCGCCACTCGCGCAGGGAACCCGCGGCCAGCGCAGGTGACAACCGGCAAACCCATCCACAGCGCGTCGCTCGCGGTGGTGTGGGCGTTGCACGGCAGTGTGTCGAGAAACACGTGGGCGAGGCGCTGCCGCGCCAAGTGACGTTCGGCCGGCTGCCGCTCCGCAAAGACGAGGCGCTCCGGCGCCACTCTTCGCCGCGCGGCTTCCTCCCGCAGCCGTGCCGCTGCCCACGGGTTGTCTTGCAGCAACCAGAGCACGCTGCCGTCCACCGCCGAGATGAGCCGCATCCACACATCGAACACCGGCTCTGTGATCTTCCAGTTATTGTTGAAGCAGCAGAAGACGAAAGCGTCCTCCGGCAGTCCCGCCTGCGCTCGCGACGGCGTCGCTTCCGCAACCGCGCGTTTGCGGTCGTTCACCTGGTACGAGTCCGGCAGATACGCGATGCACTCCGAATAGAAGGAACGCTCGGGTTCGGGAACGACAAAGGAGTCGGCGATGAGATAGTCGATGAAGGGCGCACCCATCGATCCGGGGTAGCCGAGATAGTTGACCTGGATGGGCGCCGGGCGATAGGCAAAAACGCCGCTTCGTGCGTATCCCGTGTATCCCTTCAGGTCGACCGCGATGTCGATCTCCTGCGCTCGCAGCCACAAGGCCGTCTGCAGATCCGATTTTGCCGTCGCGTCGATGAATGCATCGGACGCGCTCGCGATGCGCTTTCGCACCTCGCTACCGTCGTCCGCGGCGAAGGAGACTGCGAGGATCTGAAATTTGCGACGATCGTGTAGCTCGAAAAGCTCCGCCATCAAGTAAGAGGTCGCATGCCCGTAGAAGTCGCTCGACAGGTAGGCGACTCGGATGCGGTCGTGCCGGTAGCGCGGCGGCGGCGCGAGCGGCGGACGGGCCGCCGCGATCTCAGCTGCGTAGGCCCGCGCCGCCGCCAAATGCTCGCTCGGTTGATCCGAGACGGTGAGCACGAGATGTGGATCCGCTTGCGCGACGCCATCCGGCAGCGCTCGAAGTTGCTGGAATGTCGAACGTACCGCCGTCCAGTCGCACACGCTCCGATAGCCATGCAGGAGCTGACCCAGCGACGCCTTGTCCGCAGCGTGTGCGAGCGCCCGCTCGAGGCACTCGAGCGCTTCCGGTAGGCGCTGGGTCAAGGTGATGAGTGCCCGCCCTTTCGACCGCAGAGCGAGCGGGTGTTCCGGGTCGACCACGAGGGCCTGCTCGAAGCTCGCGACGGCCGCAGGCAGAAAGCGTGCGGCAGCGAGCGCCGCGCCGAGATTACAGTGAGCGTCTGCGGAATTCGGCTTCAGCTGCACGCACCGCCGCAGCGCATCGATCGCGTCTGCAACCTGACCGTTCTGGAGCAGCACACTCGCCCAGACGAAGTGGGCTTCGAGCAGGTCGGGCTTCAGCGTCAATGCCTGCCGCAGGTGCGTGAGCGCGGCTGCGAGATCGCGCTGCGTCACGAGCGCCCTACCCAGCCCGTAGTGCGCCTGCGCGAGCCTCGGCTTCAAGCGCACCGCTCGGCGCAATGGCGCCAACGCCTCGTCGGGTCGGCCGAGCTGCGTCAGCGTCAGACCGAGCTCGGCAAGCATCTCCGCGTTGTCTGGCGATACGCTCTGCGCGCGCTTCAGTGTCTCGAGTGACTCGGCTGCCTTGCCGGCGCTTCGCAGCGCTCGTCCAAGACAGTTGAGCGCCCGGATGTCGCGCGGCTCTGAGTCGATCGCGCGGCGCAGGCACTCGATCGCACCGGGTGCATCGCCTGCCTCTTGCTGCGCGGCCGCGAGCCCGAGGAGCAACTCGAGGCTCGGGGGCCGAGTGCTCGCCGCCGCCTGATAGGCGCGCACGGCCTCGGCAGGCCTCTTGCGCTCGAGAAGGGTCCGCCCGAGGCTCAGCCAGGCCTGCGTACGAGCCGGATCGAGCGTCACGGCGTGCTCGAGGAGCGCAATGCCGCGATCCGCCTGATTCAGCTCGACAGACGCGAGGCCGAGTAGCTCCAGCAAGTCGGCGCGGGGAGGTCCGGCACACAGCAGGTTCTCGCATACCGCGGCCGCCTTCTGATATAGACCCCGGCGGAATAGGCGCCGCGCCGACTCCATCTCGTCGTGGCCGGTGTCCGCTTCATGCGTGGACTGGCTCGTCACTTGCCGCTCTTCCGACCCAACGTGCCGCGTGCACGCAGCGGGCGAATGCTGCAGCCGGATCACCGGCGAGCGCTCACCCTCCCGACCCATGGCCGGCGCCGCTCACCGCCGCCGTTCTCGGAACCTCCTTGGATCCCTGGGCGAGGAGCTTCTCGAGATCAGGGGCGGCCATCGCACCGCCCACTCGGTGACCGTTCTCGAGGAACATCGTCGGAGTGCTGTAGATGTGCAGTGACGTGCCCAGCGCCTGCAGTTCGTTGACCGGATCGCCCGCACAGCTCGCGCCGGGAGGTGCCTTGCCGGCGCCGGGAGGTGGCTTACGTTCGAGCAGCCACTGCGTCCACGCCGATGCGCGATCCGCAGAGCACCAGATCTCGTGGGCGTGGACGGTCGCGCCCGGATGCACACTCTCGAGCGGGTAGAGGAACACATAGATCGTCACGTCCGAGATCGAGCGCATCGACTGCTCGAGCTGCCGGCAATACGGACAGTCCGGATCCGCGAATAGCGCCAGCTGCCGCTTGCCGTTCCCCTTCACGATCTTGATCGCGCGGTCGAACGGGAGCTTATGGAAATCGATCGCCATGTGCGCATCGAGCTGTTCCGCCGAGAGATCGCGGCGGTTGCGTGTGTCCATCAGCCGTCCGACGAACAGATAATTGCCCGTCGCGTCGGCATAGGCCACTTCGTTGCCCACGAAGACCTCGTAAATTCCCGGTACGGGCGCGGGCTGCACCGCGTCGATGCTGAGCTTCGGAAGCCGAGCCTGCAGCGTGCGCTTGATCCGGCCGGCGACATCGTCCTCGGCACGCAGGGGCGCGACGACACCGAGCAGCCCGACCCACGAGGCGATTGCCACCCAGGAAATGCCGGCAACGCGCTTCATGCGGAGAGCTCCGAATCGAGAGATCGACGGGAGGGCGGAGCGTAGCCGACCGATGTGACAGCTCTGCGACTGCCTGGCGAGCTGCGGAGTGGGCCACTCCGCGGAAGAAGAGCGCGGCCTCTCCCGCTCGGTTCGCTGAGGGTTCACCTAATCGTTGGGTGGGCTCAGGCCCGGGAACGAGCGAGATCGTCGAGGTCCACGCGAACTCGCTGGACGACGCTGTCCCAGTCACCTGGCCGGTCCTGTCGATACAAACGGACGGTGGGATACCATGGACTGTCCGTCCGGTCGAGCAGCCAGCGCCAGCAGCTGTCGAAGCGGTTCAGAATCCACACGGGCTTGCCAAGCGCACCGGCGAGGTGCGCCGTGGAAGTGTCCACTGCGATGACGAGGTCCAGCTGCTCGACGAGCGCCGCAGTGTCCGAGAAGTCCGTGAGCAACGAGGAATGATCGGTGAGCTGCGGCCCATTCCAGCCCTGCGCGATGAGGCCGGCGAGCTCGGCTTCGGCGGCGTCTCCCTTCTGTAAGCTGAAGAACTGCGCGTCGGTATGCGCGAGCGGCGCAAGCTTCGCGAGCGGGATGTTGCGCCGCCGGTTGACGGGCCACAGCTCGGGCTGCTGGGGACGAAAGCCGCCGGACCAGACGAGGCCCACGCGCAGCCGGCGCCGCTCGCCGAGCCGCTGCGACCATTCGAGCACCTTGCGGCGATCGGCCGCGAGGTACGGTACGCACGCAGGGATGGTCGAGAGCGTCGTACGGAATGCGAGTGGCAGGCTCATGAGCGGGCAATGAAGGTCGAATGGCGGCAGCAGGTCCCCGTACGGCACCAGCTGCGCGACGCCGTCGAGACTTCCGAGCAGACCGACGAGCGGCTCTGGCACCTCCAGGATCACCGTGGCGCCGCGGTCCGCCAGCGACTTCGCATAGCGGCAGAACTGCAGCGTATCCCCCAGGCCCTGCTCACCGTGAAGGAGAATCCGCTTCCCTGCGAGCGCGACCTGGCCGAGCCAGAGGGGTTGCTCGAAGAGCCTGCGTGCTCCCGCGATCGGTCCATGTTCGTTCCGCCAGCGCGCCTCGAGATCGGCCCAGCCCGTCTCGTAATCCCCGGTCGCAAGCCGGGCGTATCCCCTGTACTGGATCGCGGCGGCAAAGCCGGGCCGAAGCACGAGCGCCCGGTCGTACGCCGCGATCGCCTCCTTAAGTCGGTTGCTCTCGTGGAGCAGAACGCCGCGGTTGAGGTGCGCCTCGACATCGGTCGGCTCGAGCGCGAGCGCTCGATCGTAGCTTGCGAGCGCCGCTTCGGGCCTTCCCTGGTTCTTGAGCAAGTTGCCTCGATTGACGAGCGCTGCCACATGCGCCGGATTCGCAGCGACCGCCGCCTCGTAGCTCGCGGCGGCCTCCTCGATCCGTCCCAGCAGTCTGAGCGCATCGCCCCGATTGAAATGCGCATCCGCAAAATCCGGCCGCAGCTCGATTGCCCGTTCGTAGCTAGCGAGCGCGAGATCCGGTCGCCGGAGCTTCTGATAGACGACACCACGATTGAAGTGGCCCTCCGCGAAGCCCTCGAGGATCGCGGTCGCGCGATCGAAGCTGGCGAGCGCCGCATCGAAGCGGCCTAGATCGGTGAGAATCAGGCCGCGGTTGTTGAGAGCCGCCGCGAGTCGGGGATTGCGCGCAATGGCTTCCTCGTAGCTCGCCAGGGCGTCCTCCAGCCGACCCAGCGCACGCAGCGCGACCCCCAGATTGAAGTGCGCGACGGCTTTACGGGCGTCGACCGCGATCGATCGCTTCATCAGCTCAACCGCTCGCGCCGCATTTCCCGCCTTGAGCGCAACCACGCCGGACAGGTGTAACGCCTCGAAGTGCGTGGGCTGCACCTCGAGTATTGCCTCATAGAGAGCCGTCGCGCGGTCGAGCTCGCCGCGCTTGGCATGCTGCCCCGCGCGTTCCAGAAGTGTACGCAGCCGCGCGGCTTCGGAGTCGATCTCGATCGCTGCCTGGGTCATGAATCTAGCCTTGCGGCCTTGAAGTCCTCCGGCTCCGTGCCGCCTTCATGGACGCGCCCCATGCGACGGACGTGTGACGCCGCGAAGCCTCGAGCCAGCTCGCCCGCCTCGGTGGCATCAGTGCGCTTTCTGCTCGCGCTTCAGACATGCCTCGTCATTCGGGCTGCAGTTCTGCTCGCCGAATCCAAGCACGAACACGTCGAGCCAGTTCAAGGCGCTCTCCGCCTCCGGGGCCTGCTGCTGCTGCTGCTGCGTCGGGGCGAGACTCTGCTCGCCGGACGTCATCGCTCCGGCCGCCGTTGTCGACGCGCCGACGACGCTCGCACCGAGCCCCGTTGCGGTCACCGGCACACCGACCTCCGTGCCTGAGACGGTGATGTTGCTCGTGCCCAGCACTTGCACGGCGACCACGGTCAGATTGCCGGCCGCGATTCCGGCGTCATTGGCGTTGATCACCCCGTGCGGGGCAAAGAGCGAGACGTTGCCCGGTGGCACGCCGGGAGTCGCCGACTGCGCCTGGATGCCGCTGCCGCTCCGCTGCGCCGTGAAGCTCACCGTGGGATTGCCGTTTGCGTCGTAACTCACAATCGGCGAGGGAGCGGCTACGGCCGTCTTGGACCCCGCACCCGCGTCGATATTCCCCTCCGTGGACCAAATGACGATGTTCCCGCCATTGGAGGCGAACACGCGGGATTGGTCGACGGAGAGACTGCCGTAGCTGAACGTGTCGACGTTGCCCGGGCCCTCGGCCACCAATCCGAGCTGGCTCGGCGTCTTCTGCAGCTGCGTTCCGAACGCGGTCGGCGCCAACGAGAGGCCGACGTCGATGCTGCCGCCCGGCGCGAGGAGCGAGATATCGCCGCTCTGCTCGGTGGACACCTCGCTGAAGTAAAGCGAGATATCGCCCGCGTAGGGATCGGTCTCACCCTGGCTCAAGTCGGGGTTGGCGCCCGGGAACAGCGTCTGGATCGCCTGGTAGGCGCCCGCGATGCTTCCGATTCCGTTGGCCGCCTCGCTCCCGTAGGTGTCGAGCACCTCGAAGAACAGCTGCTCCACGAACGCGCGCTGCAACGCTGCGCTCATGGAGCCGAAGATGGCCTTCGCCTGAGCGGCCGTGAGCTGTGTCGACCCGGTCACGCCTTCGACGAAGGCGATCAGACTCGAGTCGAACTGCGCGGACCCGTCCACGTACTGCGCGATGAAGCTCGCGATCTGCGGAACCGTGACCGTGCCACCGCTCAAGCCCGCCTCTATACTGATAGTCGCTCCGCCCGAAGGCAGGTAGGGATCCCCCCCCAGGAGATCCCCTGACGTGCCGGTGAGATTCCCGATCGTCACGATCCCGTTGGACGTGCCGAGGTCCACGTTTCCGCCGGCGGTGACCTCCAGCTCACCGGGCCCCAGCACTTTGATGCCGGCCAGGTTTGGGTAGATGTCCCCGCTCGAATCGTAGACGATGGGATAAGTGATGCTACCGCCCGCGGTCACCGAGGTGGTATCGGCCGAGCTCATATTCTCCGCCACCAGCTCGGGGTCGACGATATTGCCTCCGGCATAGACATCGACGGGCTTGGACGACCAGATTCCCGGAGGAGTGCCATTCCCAACAGCCGCGAAATTGACATCTCCCGTCGCGGCAATGACGAGCACCGGCGGGATCCCGGCTTGATCGTCGCCTTGGTGAATGGGAACCGATGCATTGACGAGCGGGTCGTTGGCCGATTCCGGATTGGCGCTGGAAATGCCGGAGAGCACGCTGCCGATCGTCGCAAACTGACCGAGTGTCGATTGCGGAGCTGCGACCGATGGCAGCAGCGCGGGATCGGCGCCGGCAACGGTGAGCTCGGCGCCGGCGTTGAAATTGACGGAGCTCTGTGCCAGCAGTTGCAGATCGCCGTTCGGGGCCGGATAGAGCACCAGATACTGACCGACGCTGATACTGCCGCTCAGCGCCTCGGCGCTCACCGTCTGCGGGGCGATCGTCAGTGACACGGGTGCGCCGCCGAGAGTGTCGGAAACGGCATCCTGGAATGCGCTGCCCGTGCCTGATCCCGGATGGACGAGCGAATCGCCCGCTGCCGCCGCGAGATTCGTGAAGCTCGATCCATCGATTGTGACGTCGCCTCCGACTGCCACGATGCTGACGGATGAATCCGGTCCGTAGGTCGAAAAGTAAGGTTGCTCACTTCTGCTTTCATCCACGCCGGAATTGAACAGAGTGGGATTCAGCACATCCGCCAGGCTCGCATTGCGCCGGCCCGTCACGCTGACCGCCGTGTCTCCCATCGCGATGACCGGTGCGATCCCGCCCGCGCTGATTCCGCCGTCGCCGGCCCCAACGTCGGTCCCGGCGGTGAGCGTTGCCGTCCCCTGTCCGACGTAGTACACCCCGCCCAGAATCGAGCCGCCGGCAACCACGTTGAGCGCCCCGCCGCCGGCCACGTTGAGCGTGCTGGACGCGATGCTCGATCCCACCAGCTCGCCCACCGTTGGGATGGCTGCCTGGAGATCGGTCACGTCGCCGCCGGCGTGCACCGTCACGTTGCCGCCGCCGAGTGCGCCGATGCCTTGCGAGAAGGCACCGAAGTCGACGGTCCACGACACCCAGGATTGGGGGGATTCCGCGCTAGGGCTCTGAGCCACGCGCCACAGCCAGCCGTTCACCAGCTGCATCTGCCCGGCGATGCTGTTTGCAATGCTCGGCTCGAAGGGCAGTGGGGACACCCCGATCACGTCGTTCCCCGCGTCGATGCTGACGTTGCCGCCGTCGATCGGATAGCCCAGCGGCGCAGTCCCGATGCCGAGCTTGGCGACGCCGCGTCCGGTCGGCTCGACCAATCCCTGGTAAGCGCTGGTGTCCGTCACACCTGCCGTATAGAGCGCCGCGGAAGCGTCCTGCAGCACGAAGTCATCGGCAGCGCTGACATCGATGAATCCGTCTCCGGTCCGCACGGTTCCCCCGATCGAGACATCGGGCGGCGAGCTGTCGCTCGTCATCGGGGGAGAGGGATTGACGCCGAGAGGATTGGCGGCAGTCATGTCCGCCCCGGCGACGATCCGATACGACCAGGAGTTCGCGCCTTGCGGAAGCGGGGTAAAGCCGCTGCCCGGCCCGTATCCGCCCTGAGCCGGCGTGAGCGCGAAGCCGTCGGTCAAGGAGGCGTCGATCGTGACTCCATTCGTCGCGCGTAGAGTGAGGATCCCCGGGACGTCCTGGACACCATTGGGATCGTCGAAGCGCCAATCGTAAAGATTCCAGTCGGAGTCGAGCGTGAGTGACCCTGTGCCGTTCGACTGCGGAGTCGCGTCGATCTCGATTCCCGGCAGGAGCACGAAGCTCGCATTCTGCGTCTCATGAAGCGCCCCGAGAATCTGATTCTCGTTCGCCGCGGTCATGAACGCGCTCGCGTTCGCGTACATGAGCGACGTAGTCGGGTTGAGATCCGCCTGCTGCAGCACGCCGTACTGGTACTGGTAGGTCTCAAAGGCCTCGAGCGTCGTGCTCGAGGCGCCTAGAATCGAGTTGTCGAGCACGATGCCGTTGCCGCCGCTCGTCAGCGCCTGCACCGTCTCGAGCGGGACCCGCAGGAGCACGGTCCCTCCCACTCCGGCGCCGAAATCTCCGGCCGGACCGCCTGCGACGTTGATCGATTGTGGGCTCAGGATCAGGGTTGCGCCTGGATTCTCCACGTCGAGCTCGACGGTGCCCCCGGTGCCGCCCGCCGAGCTCGCCTGAGCATCGATGGCTCCGTTGACGGTGATCCCGTTCGACGCAGATAGCGTCACGCTCCCGCCGCTTACGCCCGTGGTGCTGATCGCTCCCCGGTTGCCGATGTCGATGCTGCCCGCGTCGGCTTCGAGCGAAACGCTCTGTGCATCGAGGCTGCCCGATAGGAGATTGAGATCGCCGGGTCCGCGCAGCCATACGCTCACGCTGCCCGTGAAACCGGTGCCGAGCAGCGTGCTCAGGCCGTCGAGGAAGCTGGAGCTGTTCTGGCTGGTCTGCAGGCTCGATGCCTGGAGGCTGAGCGCCGATGTGCCAGCGCCGCTCAAGGCGCCATCGAGCTCGACGGACCCGGAAACAGCTGAGATCGAGAGCGACCCGCCGGCGGCACCGGGCGCTGCGGATACGTCGATCGCACTGCCTTGCGCGAGGTTGACGTTTCCCGCGCCGTCGAGCTGGACGGTTCCACCCGGACTTGCCACTTGAACGTCGCCGAAGGCCTGAACGATTCCAGCCACGTCGATGGATGCCCCGGAGTCGAGCACGATGTCGCCCGCGCCATTGGAATTCCCATTCGGTGGATTCGTGCTGAGGACGACTTGCCCGGAGGGCATATCGATCTGCGTTCCAATCTCGATGCTCGAGCCGGAGACGGTGAGAGCGCCGCCGAGCGCGGTGACGGCTCCGAGTGACGCGGGGTGAGATGGCGCGAGCAGGGCCACGGCGCCGTTGCTCGCAGCGAGCGACAGATCGATGCCCGCATCCGTGGTCACGCGGGAAGCCGTCACCGTTAGGTTTCCCGGCGTCGCGAGCGCCAGAGCGTCCTCGGTCGTCACGGAACTCGATTGCGCTCCGGAACCCGCCGTCGCGACGCCGGACGGTGTCGACGAACCGGCCAATGCATTCTGCGCATTGAGGAGGACACCGGATCCGAAACCGCTCAACGTAACCGTGCCGCCACCGAGCGCGATGTTCGCTGCATTGAGCACGAGCGATCCGGCGCCTGTGCCCTCATCCAGCGCCGACGGCGCCTGCCCCTGCGGATTCGTGGCGCTCGCCGTGGGATTCGTGAGTGTCATGGTGTCGCTCGCGCCGAGCGTCGCCACGTCACCTGTGCCACCGTATCCCGAGATCCCGGCGGTCTCGAGCGTCACGTTCTGGGCGCTCGCGCTCACGGTTCCGTAGACATCGATGGTGGATGCACTCTCGAGCAGAAGGCTGCGCAGCCCAGCGGCGTTCAAGATGTTCTGCCCCAGTACGACGCCGGTCCCCGCGGTACTCGCTGGCGCGTTGCCGAGTGCCATGCTGCTCGCCTGCACGGCCAAGTTGCCGCCAGAGATCGCGAGATTTCCGCTCGCCGCGATGCCCTGGGATGCATCGAGATAGATCGATCCTCCCGCAGCAGAGACCATCGAGCCCGACGCGAGCGTCAACAGACCCGCGCTGCCGGTTGTGAGACTGCGGCTGACGGTCGCCTCGGGGCCGGCGCTCACATCGAGGAACGCCCCATTTCCGACGAGCTGCTCGACGGCTGCGGGTGGTCCGCCCCCGGCCGGCGCGATCGTGGCACCGGCCTGAACGGTCAGAGAGTTCTGCGCGGCCACCAACAACTGGGCCGCGGTTAAGTTTGCGCCGCTGTCTATCTGCACCGACTGCGCGCCGACGGAGAGGTTCTGAAAGGAAAGCGCGAACGAGGCTCCGAGGCCCGGTGCGCTTCCGTGCAGCGTCGCAGACGTCTGCTCTATCGGTCCGGTTGGCTCGTTGTTGAGCTCATAAGCGCTCGCCGTGACCACCGATACCGATGTGACGCCACCGTTGCCATCGACGCCCGTGACAAGGAGTACCGGCGACCCCGAGAGGCTCCCGGTCCCGTCGAGCACGATCGTATCGCCGACCTCGTAGCCGCTTCCCGCCGATACCACCGTCGCAGCGGCCACCTCGGGGTAGGCCGAGCGCTCGCCACCGAGCAGCAGGCTCTGGGCACCGAGCGCATCGAGGCTCGCGGCCGTGACCACCAATGCCCCGCTCTGGCCGGATGCGCCGCTCCCTCCGGTGACCTCGATGTTGGCGCTCGAGATATCCACCTGCGCACCCAGGCCACCGGTACCCGGAGTTGTGTCGAGCGTTCCCGCGAGACTGAGTGTGGTGGATGCGTCGATTTGAAGGACGCCGCTGTCCTCGGGCAGCCGAGGCGGCGCAACGCTGACCGCTTCCGCCTCGGCTGTGAAGAACGAGTCTGCGCTGGTGAGGTTGTATTGCGCCTCCGCAAGGGGCGCACTGGGCGCGACGACGAGGGACGCGGGCGTCACGTCAAACCCCATCGTTCTCGAGCTGCCAACGTTGAGGCCCGCAACGGTGTAGTACCCTGCGACAATCGTTCCGCCGTCGTTCGCGGGGAACGTCTGCCCGGGCGCCATGTCCTGGTAGCTTGCGCCGCCCATGGGCGATATGAGATAGGCCCCGGGCAGCAGCGCGTAGCGAGCCGGAAGGAGGATGTACGTGCCCGCAGGCACTCCCGATCCGCCTGCGAGATAGACCGCATCGCCCGGTTGCAGCGTCGAGCCGGCCGACTCGACCGGGTCGTAGGGTGCGACGTTGATCCTGAGCCCCGGAATGATCGCGAATTCGTTCTGTCCGCCATTTGCCTGGGCGTACGCGGCCGAAAGCACGTCGTTCGTGCCGCTGGTGCCCGCCACGAACTCGTAAGCCTGCAGGTCCCCTCCGCCCGCGACGTCGATATCGGCTCCTTTCTCGACGCTCACGTTGGCGCCGTTGAGGGCAATGTTCTGAGCAGGTGGCGGAGTCCCGCCCGTGCCGAACACCTCGATGCCGTCGGTAGCGCCATTGGCTGCGTACCACTCGTACACCCAATCAAATCCGCCGCGGGTCGTGCCGAAGGGAATCGTCAGTCCGTTCGCCGAAGTCGACGTGAGGCTTCCCGCGCCCAACGTGAGTGATTCCGCATCGAGCGCGATCGTGCCAAACGGTGCTCGCAAAACACCGTCCTGAACGATGGTCGCGGCGCTCAGTGTCAGCACGCCTCCCGCAGACAGCAGATCCGAGTTCGGCCCCTCGGCACCCTGCACCGTGATCGACCCGGACGTGGGATTCGTATAGCTCCGCGCGACACTCGGGTCCGCCGAGATCACGAACTGGGTGAGCGTAGTCGGATAGATCTGGTCCGCAGAGAGATTTACCGTACCGTCGGCAAACAGGCCGCCGCTCACGGTGGTAGGCGTGAGGAAGACGTCGGAGCGCACCCCTTGCAGCTGCAAGTCGCCCGAGGAGATGAACGAGGCAGTGCTGATACCCTGAAGTGCGGTATACCCATACAGCTCGATGAAGCCTCCCGACACGTCTAGCCGACCCGTCCCGGAGGTCGCCGCAAGCGACCCTGTCCCAACCGTCGGAGTAAACTGCGCTCCCCCCTGCGCGCTCGCGACGGTAATCAGATCACTTACGTCCGAGCTGCCGAATTCGACATACGGCGATTCGATCTGCGCCGTGGCTCCGGGACTCACGGTATACACGGCGGCATCGAGCACGAGCTCTCTGGGCGCCGAAAGCGTCACATCGCCCTGAAAGTCGACGATGCCAGGCAACGTGGTGCCCAGGGGCGCCGCCTGAAGAGTCACGCTCCCGAAGCCGCTCGATGCCAACGTGTTGGCCGACACGGCCGCTTGACCGATGAGCCCCATCGGAACGGCAGTTCCCGGAGCCACGACGGTCGGCGTCGCGGATTGGCTTACGACGATGGTCGGCGACAGCTGGGGAGACCCTTCGTCAGTCACTTCCGTATTCGAATCGAGAGCGACAGTGAGTACCCCGCCTTCGGGCTGTTCGAGGCCGGGGCCTGGCGTGCCGGCGGCCGCTTCCATGGTGCCGCCGAGCTCGATGCCTTCGGCGGCCGTGAGGCTCAGCGTGCCCCCGGCCGATGCCACCTGCTCGCTTCGAGCCGCACCGCCGCCCACAGGCGTCGTGTCGATGACTCCCGACGCGCCGGCCACATCGATGAGCGAGCCGGGCAGCAGCTCGATGGATCCTTGCTGCGCCAGAAGAGTCACCGTACCTCCGCTCAAGACCTGTCCGGTGCGCAATCCCGCCGCGTCGACCGAGATCTGCGGGGTACCGGACACATCGAGCACGCCATTCGCGCCCAACCAGATCCCTTGGGACGGCTCGAAGCCTTCGAGCGGCGGCTCCCCTGCGAATCCCAAGTTCAACGAGATCGCTCCCCCTGGGGCGCGAAGCGTCCCGTCCTCGATCAGCAGGGTGTCGGAGGACACCGCGATGGATGCGCCGGGATCTGCGTCGATCGCGGCGCCGGTGCCGATCACGAGCGAAGGCACCGGAGGTAATGGAGACGACGGGTTGAAGCTCAGTGCAAGGCTGACATTGCCCACGCTATCGACGAAACTCGCGTTCGCGGCATAGGCTTCCGTCAATGCGAGCGAGACGGGGTCGCGCAGCAGTTCGGGCAGAAGCGTCACGGAAGCAACGCCGGAGAGCGATGCGGCGTTTGGCAGGTACGCGAAGTTCGCCGGGAGCCGAAAATTCTGCTGCTGCAGCGTGACGTCCGTCCCCGGTTCGACGGTGAGCGCTCCTTGGTCCGCCTGCAGCGCATAGGACCCGAAGCCGCCCGCGCTCAGCTCTGCGGGCGAGACCCACAGCACCGTGGGATCGCTGCCCGAGCAGTTGGCGCTCGCGATGCATACCGAGCTCGCCTCGAGCGAGAGCGATCCGCCGTCGTACAACGCGTAACCGCGCAGCGCACTGCCGAGGTACAGGAGCGGAGGCGCGCCCACCTCGCTATCGAGAGGGGTTGCCGCGGCGATGCGGATGGAACCGCCGGTACCGGCGACCAAGCTCCCGCTGGCTGTGTACTCTCCGCCCGCGGAAACGTCGATCACGCTTCCTTGCGAAAGATCGACGATCGCCCTCGTGCCGATCGCGGGCGGCGGATTGTTTGCATCCACGTCCGGATTGGAAGCTTTGAGCGAGATGCTGCCGCCCGAGATATAGAGGGGCGCGAAGTTGCCTTCCGGATAGAGCAGCGGATTCTCGTTGACCCAGGCCCCCTCGGCCATGAGGCTCGCATCAGATCCGAGGGTCAACGACACGGTGAGCTGCGTCTCGGGCGAGATCAGCGTCGGCTGTGCGATGGCGTCGATCGTGCCGCCTGGTGCGTTGATGCTGCCCTGGATGTCGATACTCCGTGCTGTCACGTCGAATGCACCGCCCGGCGTGAGGTTGATTGCCTGACCGGCCGGCTCGAGGAACGATCCGTTCGTGAACAGCTGAACGTTATCGAATGCGTTCGGCCCAAAGAGGTCAGGACGCAGGGTCGATGCAGTGTAAGTATCCGGCAGCGGATCTGTCAGCGGGTCAAACGGGCTGCCGTCCGCATTGGTGAGTCCGGGCAACACCTCGCCGGGCACCACGGTGATGTTCGCGACATCGAGGTCGCTCGAGTAGTCCGGCAGACCGCTGCCGGACCCAATCTCCAGGGTCGCGCCCTTCGGGACTTGGTTGTAGGGACGATACTCGCTCGTGGTAGGGTCCCAGTCCGAAGAGCTATCGGGCTGCGTCTGGTAGATCCCCGCGACAGTGTTTGCCGTCACGGAGGCGTCGAACACGAACCTGGGGGAGATGAGCTCGAGCGTTCCGGCATCCTTTCCCTCGATATAGCCCGGCGAGTAGATAGGCGGCACCGCCATGTACGTCTGGGAGACGCCCCACTTGGTATCGCCGCTCGTGGTGCTGTTGACGATCCCCGCATATTGCAGATCGGGCTGGGCGGAGGCGATGTTGACGACCTGGCCCGCACTCGTCACGAGCTCGGTCGTATCGAGATAGCCAGGCGTATACTGGATTTCTCCTCCGGAGAGATTGAGTTGTGTCCCGGGCGAGAGAACGACATCTCCGTGCTCGTCCTCGATGCTGATGGTACCGCCGGCAAGATTGCGCTCCGCAACGTCGTACTGAATGGCGTCGATCTCGCCGCTCACGTTCGCGAGCGGAGTCCCTTGCCGTATGTCCACGTACACCGTCGAGCCGTGCAGGAACGAGTTTCGCTGTTGCGGATCATCGGCGAGCTCGACCCCCTCGAGCTTCACCGGAATGACGTTGAAGCTCACCGGAAGCACGACGCTCGCGCCGGAAACATCGAGGAGCGCACCGGGCGCCACGTAGACCTGGCTGCCGTCGGAGACGGTGCTGGGTTGAGCTCCCGACGATGAACCGCTGGCTTCGATCGCAATCTGGCCCGCAGTGGCGCGAACCGTGCTGTCGTTCAGCAGTTCGATCGTCTTGCCGTACATCGTCACGTCCGAGGGTATCTGCTCGGTCGAAGCGCTCCAGATCGAGGTGGACGAGTCTGCCGCGTCCAACGTAACTTCCGTGTCGCTATGGGCCCCAACGGTCAGCGTGCCACCGGCATCCGGCGGCAGCGTCGGAGTGGTAGCGTAAGTCGCGCTGGAATCGAGCTGGAGCGCGCCCGCGCCCGACCTGTTGCCGGACACGAGGTAGATCGATCCGTTCTCATCGACACTCGTCGTGGCGGAAATACGGCCGAGCTGGTTCACCGCGAGCGCAGCAAGCGTGACGTTGCCGGTTGCAGCGCTGATCTGCCCGACTAGCTGGCTCGGTGAGGTGACGCTGCTGTCCGCGGCGGTGCCATTCGTCACCGTGCCATTGCCTTGTACGGCGACGACGATCCCGCGCAGCGAGAGGTCGCTCGGGTTGTTCTCGGCGAGGTAGACCTCGTTCCCCGCGGCAAGCACGGTCTGACCGCCGGGCGTCGTGATCGTGCCCTCATTGGTGATCGCGGGCGCGAACATGAGAATCTGCCCGCCACTCGCCGCGATGATCTGCGCGCCACTCTCGACGACGAGCGCGCCGCTCGGTGCTCCATTGGCGAACGGCTGGAATGCAGGCTGAGACTGTGCGGCGTTCGCTCCGGCGGGGACGTACTGCCCCGGGGCGAGAAGGCTGATCGTTCCATTCTGGGTCGCAATCGCATTGAGGTCGAGCGTCGAGGCAACCAGCCCCCCGACGTTGACCTGGGCATGCGGACCGAAGAGGATCCCGTTCTGATTGATGAGATAGACGTGCCCGTTCGCGTTCAGGGCCCCGAATATCTGCATCGGATCGGCCTGAAACGTGCGATTCAACGCAACCGCGCTCGTGCTCGGCTGCACAAACTGCACCGTGCCGTCTGCGGAGATGTTGAAGCTCTTCCAGTTGAGGATCGTGTTCGGCGTGGTCTGATTGACCGTGAGCTTCGAGCCAACCTGGCTCGCGGTCGCGTTGCCCAGCCCGACGAAGGCCGCCGAGCCGCACGCAGCGCCTGAGCAGGGCACGGGCAGCGTCGCGGCGTGTCCCATGGACCCCTTGCCGCTTCCCGCCGCCGACAGGATGGCCGCAACAGCGACGGCAACTTGACTCCGCTTCATGGCCCGTGCTCTGCGTGGATGGGTGGCGGTCAGAATCCGTACCGCACGGAGAAGTCGACGTGCGAGTCGCCCTTCTTCGTCTGAACGCCGGACACCATGGGGATCGCATAGTCGAGTGCGCCGGTGAGTCCCCAAGGATTCACGAAGCGCACGCCCGCACCCGTGCTCCACAGGCTGAGCCGCGCGAACTGCGCGGGCAGAGGATCGAGCAGCGTCGCGACGCCGCCATCGACGAAGGCGTACGTGTAGAGCTGGTTGAACGCAGGCACCAGGTGCTGACCGAGGTCCGGCAGGTGCAGCTCGAAGCTTCCAGCGATTCCGGTATCGCCGAGCGCCTCAGCCTCGAGGTAGCCGCGTACCGTGTCGACTCCGCCGAGGGAGAATTGCTCGTTGTTGATCAGCGGCGAGTCGGACCACTGTCCCGTGAATCGCCCGAGGAGCGAGACACCGAACGGCAGATTCTGGGTTGCCTGCCCCGAGAGACGCAGATAGAGATACGACGGGGAGGCCTGATAGCGCGCGTTCTCGAATTCCGTCTCGTAATTCTCCAGGCCCTGCACACCATAGTTGATGCCGAGGCTCATTGCGAGGGTGTTCGTGGGCAGGCGCCAGTTTTCGGCGTACGTGCCAGACCAGTTGATGTACTTGACGGGTGCCGTGACCGCGGTGGTACTCGTGCCATTGGTCGGGTTCGGGAGCACCTCGGTGTTGACGTGCTTGAAGTCTGCGCCGAGGTCGAGAGCTCCGGCACTCGCATCCGAGATCGTCATGGCGCGGTCCCAGTGCGCGCCGTAGATGTCACCGCTCCCGAGGACTCCCAAGGTACCGAGCGCGAGCACGTTGCTGCTCGTACGGCTGTAGGAGAAGGAGACGCTGTTCGGCCCGCCGAGCGGCGCAAGATAGGTCGCCGACTCGATCACGTCATTTCGCGGGTCCGACGGTGCAGTCTGGTACACGAGCGAGAGGCTGTGCTGCGCCTGCCAGAGGTTGTCGTAGCTCAGCGATCCCGTGACCCGGTTTGGCACCGTATCGGCCGTGTGGCGGTTGTCAAATTGCACCGAGCCGTGCAGAGGCAACTGATCCTTGACGTCGAGATCGACATCCATGGTGCCCGGAGTCGAGCCGGCCTCGAGCACCGGTGTGACGGTCCGATCGGCGGTCTCGGCATTGAGCACCGCCACCTGCTTTGAGAGTGCCGGTAGGTTCGGTGTCTGGCCGAGCTCGAGAGCTGGTAGCTGCGCGAGAATCTGCCGCCCGGAGAAGTACCGCTCGCCCCGCACGCGCACCCGCGCGAGCAGGCCCTCGGTGACCCGCAAGCGCACGATGCCCTCGCTCACCTCTTGCTCCGGAATGTCGACGTAAATGGCTCCGTAGCCCGCCTTCTTGTATGCCTGCTCCAGCGATGCGACCGCAGCCTTGACGCTATTGATGTCTCGAGAAGGCCCCAGATACGGGTACACCGCGCGCTCGATCACGCGCACCGGAAGAACGTGTGCGCCGAGAATGCGGAATTCCCAAATATTGAACTTGTTTGCTCCGTCGGCCGAAGCGGCCGCGTGCGCCGGCGCAGCGGCCGTCGTGGCCATCGCGGGCTCGGCTGCCGCGCAAATCGCCGCGAGCGCGCACGCAACAAGCGGGAGCCGCGAACGACCCATTTTGCTCCGTCTCATTCGCTCGCGCTTCGCACCCGCCCCGACGGCTGATTATAGGCCGACGAGCCACCGGGCCGGAACCCGGTGGCTCGTCAATCTTCACATCGTCCCTGATCGCCGTCGACTCTTAGAGTCTCAGCTACTGGTTGATGGATCCGCCGCCGAGCAGCGTACTTTCCGCAGGGGCATTCCCCGGCGCGTTCACCGAGTAAGCCGGCGTGTCACAGTTATCGACGGTGCCGGACGAGGCCTTGTCCCAGACGTTGCTCGGGTTCGTGAGCGCCACCGCCGTCGTGACGGGGAGCGGGCTCGCCCCTCCAGCATTCTTGGACGCTGGAGTCGCGTCACCGCCGTTCAGATTCGCAGTGCCGCTCGGATAGGGGAAGGTCTCGATGCCGTAGGCTGTGTCGTTGAGCTCCATGAACTCCGTCGCCCCGAACAGGCCCGTCAGGTACGTAAACACTTCGAGCGGCCCACCCGAGGGAATCACGCTGCTCGACACGCCCGCCGCGACGGAAGTGATGTGGTAAATGCCGTCGGTCGAGAAGTACGGCCAGTAGCCGTTGATCGTGTTCGCCAAGCTCGGCAGCACACCGTCCACCGCGACGAACCGAATCGAGTCATCCGCTCCGGTAAGTTGCGATTCCTTGAGCTCGGTGCTGGAGATGCCGATCGCCCACTTTCCCGCCGAGACCGCTTCCGTCGTATTGCTGTAATAGGCAGTGAGCGTGCCGCCTTGCTGCATGGTCTCCATGCAATTGAGGATCGTTCCCGTGCTCGGATTCGCCCACACGGTCGTGCCGTTCTCCACCTGCATCGAGAGCGAGGAGCCGCCAGGCGTCTTTCCGCAGCGCGCGCCGAGGAAGTATGCTTCGAACGAGCCTTCCGTTCCGGAGCCGTAGTCGCGCCGGCAGAGATACACATTGTTGTCGCCGCTCGGATTGCTGAGCCCGCCGATCAGGTTCCAGGTGTTGAGAGACCCGGTGTAAAGACCCGCGACCTGCGCCTTGGTGAGCGAGGGGGCGCACGTGGGGGAGTCGAGATTCTGATTGCCGTTGACGGTCGGGCATTTGCTCGTCAGACCCTCGGCGGTTTGCAGTGCGTAGTACGCGGCCTTGGAGATCGGGACACCCCAGATCGTGTCATATCCCGCCTTTGCGGTGAGGTAGGCCAATCCACTGGTCGGAATCGGGCTATTCGTGCTCGGATCGTTGAGCAGCGTCGCCTCGACGTCGGCCACGCCTCCGGTCGGAATGGCGACACCTGTGGTCGGGACGGAATCGGACGGGCAACCGTAGTATTCGCTGTACTCATAGACCTCCAGAGTCCCACCGTCGGCTGCCGGGAGGCTGGAGGATGCATGCAGGTCCCCCGAAGCGCAGTCCCCTTCGAGTCCGCCCGCGGTGTCCGAATCCATTTTCGCAGCGTTGATGAAGTTGAGCTTGGAAGCCGACCCCTCGGCGACGGCTTCGAGCGGCTCTACTCCGTTCGCCGAACCCACGACGGATTCCTTGAAGACGGCGATTGGCGTGCCACTCGCGAGACCGCCCTTGCCATTCGCCAAGCACGTCAGTACCCGGTTGGTGAAATTGGAAGGGGAGCTGGTGTTGTCCGAGGCCCCGGCATTGCCGTGAACGTAATAAACCGAGAGCGTGCTGATGGTCACACCGCCTGAAACGGTCGTCGCGCAAATTCCGTCGGTGACACCTGCCATCGTGTTGGTGATGGAATTATCGACGGCCGTCGATCCGCTGATGTAGGTGTTGGTGTACGTGCTCGCGTTGTAGTGCGTGATGTCCCAGGGGTTCGCGACCTGGGCGTGGGCTACACCGACCGCGGCTGCCGCAAGTGCGCTGCCCACGGCGTAATCGATCAATCTCATGACTTAACTCCTGTACCTATGACGCGCCCGAGAGCGCGCGAGTGAGTTGAACATTCCACGGGGAAGGGACCTCTCGCCAATCGAGAGGTCCTTTCGCCAGAGGTCAAGCGAGCGCGGCGCCACCCGTGCGCCGGCGTCGAGCGATTGCGCCCAGGCCGGCCAGGCCGGAGGCGAGCAGCCACGCGGCGGCGGGAAGCGGAACGGCCGAGACGGCTTCCGGAACGTTCCAGGTGAGATCGCCCGTCGTGCTGTTGAGGAACCAGAATCCGGCGCCGACGGAGTTGCCCTCCTCTGCGGGATTGACCGTGCCGCGCGCCTCATAAGGCTGATAGTAGAAGTTGAGCGCCGTCCCGACGCCTCCGCTCGTCTCACCGGTGCTTCCGAGCGAGCCGCTACCGAGATTCGGTCCTTGCGCACTCCAAGGTTGAGTGCCGGTGTTGTCGTAATTGATGCCTGCGGGCAGAGTGCCGGCTTCAGCGGTGAGGTGCTGGGAGACCGTACTCATGGCCTGCGCGGTGAACGTTGGGCTAGCACCAGCAGCCCAAGTGTATTCTCCGCCCTGACCACCGGCCGCCGACGCGGTGATATTGCCCGCATAGACGCCGTAGACCACGTCCGAGAGCGACGAGAAGGTGGACCAGTTCGGAATCACGCCGAAGTTGAGCTGCAGGACGGAACCGGAGTACACGGCGGAGTCCGGGCTCGACTCCGTGACAAACGAGCCCGTCGGTGAGCTCGGGCTCAGATTCCCGTTCACAGCTGTCGACAACTGGCTGTAGAGATAGTTATTGAGGTTTACGACCTCATTGTCTTTCGTGTTGCCGCTTCCGTCCCACACGGCGAGCATCAGCGTGTCGGGTCCCGGATAGGTGCTGCCCGGTGCATTGCTCGCATAGCCATCCGGCTGGCCGTCGACGGTGGGAATCGGCGCAAGCTGTGCGTGCGCGGCTGCCGAGGCCAGCGCGATGCCGACGGCCGCCGCAATGGGGGTTAATAGACGCTTCATGTTCTCGGGGCTCCTCTAGCGGATATGGTTTGACCGACTGTCGATGTGTCCTGCGCGGCGGGCAGTCCCTGTGCGACGCCAACCAGCACTCCCTTCGGTTGAAAACCGAAACCTCGTCACCCCCGCGCCGTCTTTAACTGCGACGCGGCGACTTGACAGGCCGACAGAGTGATGGGCGCGCATGACATATGCGTGAAGAATCGTTGAAGGCTCGCCAGTTCGCACCGGCTTGAGCCGCTCTCCATTGCGTCATCCGCCGTCGCAGTGCATGTGATGTGTATGACAAGCGCACTACGTGTGGCGCGCTGAGATCGCCGAAGCGATCGACCGCAAGCGAGCGCAGGCTCTAGCCTGAAGTCTTCTCGAGGCTGGCGAGCGCGATACGGGCCTGTTCGACACCCGGGAAGCTCGCCGCGCCGGCGAGTGCGGACTCGAGGTCCGCGCGGGCGCGATCGCGCTTTCCGGATTGGAGCTCCGCGATCGCGAGGTGAAAATGTACGAGCCGTGAGTCCGGCGCGCTCGAGGCGGCGTGCTCGAGGTCCGGGAGTGCCTGCTGCAGCTCACCGAGCTTCAAGCTCACCCAACCGCGGACGTCGAGCAGCGCACCATCGTTGGAGGACGCGAATGCGGACGTGAGCTGCCGGGCACGGTCGAGGCTCGCGCGGTCGGTGCGATACGTGGCGAGCAGGAGCGCGAGATTGCTCGCCGCGAGCTGCGAGTGGGGGTCGCGACGGTGCAGGCCGTCATAGAGCTCGATGGCTTCATCGGCACGCTGGTTACGGACGTAGTACGAGGCAAGCTCCACCACCAGCTGCGGGGAGTCGGGCGCCGCGCCCAGGCCAGCCTGGAGCGTGGCGACCGCCCCGGCAGCATCGTCCTGCGCTGCCTTGCAGACCGCCAGATTCCGGTAGGGGTACCACCACGCGGGGTCGGCAGAGATCGCCCGTTTGAGCGCTTCAGCGGCGCTCGTGTAGCTCTTGTCGGCGATGTAGACCTCGCCCAGCATTTCGAGTGCGAGCGCGCTCTTGGGATTCGCAGCCACCAGGCGCCGCAGCTCGGTGACCGCTTTCGCGGTTTCGCCCCGGGCGATCTGCAGCCGAGTCAGCGCGGCGAGCGGCGCGAACGAGGGCTGGATGGCGATCGCGCGCTCGTAGTTCTGCTCACTGTCCGCCCAGCGCTTGTCGGCCTGCGCGACGACTCCGGCCAGGTAGTAGCCCTCCGGCGCCTCCGGCAGCATGGCCGTGAAATCCTCCGCAGCCTTGCGTGCGGACGCGCGGTTGCCGTTTGCGAGATAGGCCTGCACGAGCGCCGCACGCAGCGCCGCATTCTCCGGCAGCTGCTTTGCGCCGCCCTCGAGGATCTTGATTCCCTGGTCCGGCTCGCGCATCGAGCGGGCATAGAAATCGGCGAGATCGATTCGCAGTCCGGCGTCGTTCGGCGCACTTTCGACGGCAGAGCGCAGCTCGTCCTCGGCGAGCAGCGGCTCGTGGTGCATGAGGTACGCCTGGGCGAGCAGGCGGTGCGCACCGGTCGAGCCCGGCTCGTCGCGCACGACCGCGCGCAGGTCGGTGATGGCGGCCAGCGGGTCGTTGCGCTCGAGTGCAAGACTGCCCCGAAGGGCAAGCGCCTCGTCGTCGCGCGGATTGATCCGCAGCACGGCCGCGACCTGTGCCTGCGCCGCATCGGATCGACCGTGAACCAGCTCGAGGCGCGCGATTCGCTCGCGGGCCGTGATCGCATCGGGCCCATCGCCATCGCGCTCGACGATCTCGTTGTAGACCGCTACGGCATCATCGATCGCCTGCGCGCGCTCGAGCAACGATCCGAGCCCCAGTCGCAGTGGGTAATCGCCGGGATCCTGGCTGATGTACGACCGGAGCAAGCGCTCGCCGTCCTCACGCGTGCGGTTCGTGCTCATGAAGTCGGCGAGGATGAGTTTGGCCTGGTCGCTGTGCGGGAGCGCCTTCACGGCGTTCTCGAGCGTCCTCTGCGCATCATCGGGTCTGTTGGTTTGCAGATAGAGCTGCGCGAGCTCGCTCCGGTAGCGCAGCCCCGAGGGTGCATCGGAGATCAGTCCATCGAGCTCGCGCTCGGCCTCCGCGAAATTCCCGAGCTTCACATCGAGATCGAGAAGGACTTCGCGCAGGTCGCGCGAGTGCCGGAGCCTCTGCAGCGTCGTGCGCAGGAGCGCAGCGGCGCGCGGAACCTGTCCTTCGTCTCGATCGAGTGCGGCGAGGAGTGCGACGGCGCGCTCGTTGAGCGGATCGAGCTGCACCGCCCGCTCCGCATCGACGCGAGCGCCCTTCGCATCCTTGAGCCGCGCCTTCGCCGAACTACGGACGACGAGCAGGTCCGCGTCGTTCGGGTGTTTGGCGAGACCGGAATCGGCGAGCTTCAGGGCGAGCTTCGTGGCGCCCACGAAGTCGTACAAGCGTCCGAGGGCGACCTCGGCCGGCTCGTCGTCCGGCGAGAGCTCGAGCACCGATTGGTACAACGCGGCGGCATCTCGCAGTCGGCCGAGCTGCTCGGCCGTGCGGCCAGCCCAGAGGAGCGATTCCGGGTCCTTTGGGGCAATTTGCATCGCATTGCGGAACTCGACGCTCGCCCTGCCGAAATCGCCGTGCTCGAAGTACGTCTTCCCGCGTGCGACGTGACTCGCACGCCGCGCCTCCGCACCCCCACAGCCCACGAGCACCGCGCCGAGCACGATCGCAATGATCGCCGCGGCGACGATCCGTTTTTTCATGATGGGTGCGTCTCCTCCGTGTTGGACGCTCGGCGAGCGCTGAGAACGCGCTTGGCGACCAATCCCGCAAGCAGTGCCAGGAGCTCGGAGCTCATCGTCCCTCCGCCACCCTTACCCGATGCACTGCTGATATTCACGGTCGCGGTTGCTGCCGTGCTTCCACCCGCGTTCGTGCAGGTGAGCGTGAAGGTAGTCGATACCGTCAGAGCGCCGCTCGTCGCGGTGCCACTCGCGTCCGGAGCGACGCTGCCGCTCCACCCTCCGCCGGTCGGCGAGCTCGAGGCCGCACACGAGCTCGCATTCTGGCTGCTCCACAGAATGTGGACCGTTCCGCCCGATGCGACGGAAGTCTCATCGGTACTGAGAGTCACCGTGGGGGGGGCGGGAGCCGTCGCGAGCGCCATCGCGTAGAGGCCGGCCTGGTCGGTGCCACCCGGAACGGCGACGA
Organism: Steroidobacteraceae bacterium; assembly: GCA_035523875.1. GTDB lineage: Bacteria > Pseudomonadota > Gammaproteobacteria > Steroidobacterales > Steroidobacteraceae > JASHUC01. The sequence continues at coordinate 131,277 of DATKPY010000002.1, read as the reverse complement.
CGTTGATCGTGTAGTTGCCGGCGGTCGCGGCGAACGGCGGCAGCTGTCCGCCGCCGTAGACGTATCCGATCTTGTTCGCGCCCTGGGTGACCGCGACACCGAGCGTGGCGAACTGTGCGGGGAAGTCGAGGTCGGTGAGCGAGACCTGATACGAGCCGGGCGTCGTGATCGACACCTGCGTCGCCGCGAACGCCGTCCCCACGCCTTGCGTCACAGCGAAAGCGGGGGAGTTCGAGCCGCTCGCGGTCAGTTGCGCACCGAAGAGGCTCCCATTGGTCGGGTCAGGCGTCGCAAAAACGAGCACCGAGAGGGGACCCGACTGCGCCGTGATACTCTGCGTACCAACGGCCGGCAAAGACGCGCCCAGCGCGGCGCCGTCCTGGGCGACCAGCGCCTCGATCGAGGTGAACTGCGCCGGAAACGCAAAGTCGGTGAGATCGAGCGTATAGCTCCCGCCGGCGGTCAGGGTCGTGTCGTAACTGTAGGCAGATTGCGTCGCACCGGGCGCCACGACCGCTCGCGCGACGGCGAGCGCTGGGGCACCGCCACTCTGGCTCTGAAGGGTGACCGCGTAGCTTCCAGCGGCGCCCCCGGCCGTACCACCGGAGGGCGTCCCCGATGCAAAGACCTCGTAGGTACCGGGGGTCGAGACGTTGAGGGACGCGCAGTTGGTCAGCGGCGAGGTGCTCGAGCCCGACCCTGAGCACGAGGACGATCCACTCGAGCCCGACGTGGGCACTGCGATCGCCGGTGCATACCCGAGCCCGTCCGCAACCACCACGACGCTCGCCTGCTGCAGCGCGTTGGGAACATCGAGATCCGTGAGCGTGAGCGTATAGAGCCCGGTGTTCAGGTTCACCGCCGGACCGAGCTGTGTGACCAAGCCGACGGGAACTACTTTGGCTCCATAGACCGGCGCACCCCCGCCGCTCGGCGACACGATCACGCTGTACAGGCCGGCGCTCGCACCGCTGCCCGCCTCCCCGACTGCGAAGATCTGATACGTGACGCCGGGCGTCAGGCCGAAGGTCGTGCTCGTCACCGAGTTGTTACCGCTCGGGGGCGGATTGCTGGTTGAAAGCGCGACCGCCCCGACAATCCCTTCGCCGCCGGAACCCTGCGCGAGAATGGCGACGAAGGCATTGGAGAGCGCGCTTGGCATCTGCAGATCGGTCAGGGTGATCTCGCAGCTCGTGCAGGGAGCGCTCACCGTGAACGTGTCGCTCAGGACGGCATCATCGCTCGGCACGGCGGCATTGGGAGGCAGCGCGAGCGCCCCCGTGAACGATGCGACCTGGGTCTGGCCGGCGTTCGCCGTGACGACGATGCTCACGGGACCAGAGGCAGGATTCACGCCGGTCCCGGTCGAGTTGGGGCCGGGCTTTCCAGTCACGTGTATGTCGTAGGTACCCGCGGTCGCGATGAACGTCGCTGTGCCGGGCGCCGTGAGCGTCGCTCCCGCGACGAGACTGCCGCTGCTGTCGGTGATCGCGAGCGCCACATCCGCGAGCGCCGCCGGACCGCCGAGACTCTGAGGCAGTGCCGCCCCGAGATCCGACAGTGTTACGGCGTAGGTGCCCGACGCACTGATCGTCAACTGGAAATCGAGCGGGACTCCCTGGCTCGATGCGGCAACCGCTTGCACCGAGGTGCAAGGAATGCTCGTGCAGCTGGGCGCGGGGCCTTGCTGCGATTGGGCGTGCACCCGCGGCATGCTCGCGAGCACCAGGCACGTGAGCCATCCCGCGCGCGCGACGAAACTCGCTCGAGACCTGTGTGATCGCATGGCGCGCTGGTCCGTTGCCGGGGGGTTCCTGTTATACGAACTTCAAACTCTAGGAAGCCCGTATGACGAGCGCGTGACAGTGGTCGTACGGGCTGGATGCTGAGGCCCGGGGGCGGCGACTACAGAACGCCGCGGACGGCCATGATGGTGAGGCTCGCCAGGGCTGACAGGTGCAGGGCGCTCCAGCGCCTGCGCGCAAGACCGATCAGCACCTCGCAGCTGTAGAGCATCACGATCGCATACACCACGATTTCGACGAGCCCCCGTGGACCGATGTCGAGGCTGCCGAATACGAGCAGAGCGAGGACGACGAACAGGATCAGGTAGTCAGTTGGCGTCGTCCCGAACGCGTCCTCAGAGGCAAAGCGGACGTAACCGCCGATTGCGAGCGCGAGCAACGCGACAAGAGCGAGCGTCGCGAGCTGTACGGGCCGCTGTGTGACGGGGCCGGGATAGTTGACGATGAGATAAACCGAGGAGACGGCTGCGACGTAGACCGCGAGTCGCACGAGCGTCGAGCCACTCGCTCGCGCACGTCCGACTTCTACCACGAGAAGGGCGGCAAGGAGCGCCGACACGAGTGAAATGTCGCGCGGCACCCGCGCCACCCAGAGCGACCCGAGCAGCATGAATGCGGGAACTGCGAGCGAGATCAGGATCCGGGGCGCCTGGTGCGCGAGCTTCGCGCGCTCCAGCGGTCTCATCGCCCCGGCAATTCGCCGCAAAGCATCGGAGTGGGGCCCGCGGTCCCGCTGCCAGCCGACCCGCTCAGCCAGGGTGAGCGCACCGAACAGCCCGGCGACGACGCCCAGGTAGACCGCGATGACTACAAGATCTGCCTGGTAGCGCAGCAGCACCGCGCTCACCACGAGAAACGCCTGGACGGAGTAGATGATCGTGACAGTCTCGTAGTGGCGGAAGCCCAAATCGAGGAGGCGATGATGGACGTGATTGCGCGTGGCCCGGAACCAATGCATGTGGCCGCGGATTCGTAGATAAAGCACGGCGAGGATGTCCGCGAGCGGGATTCCCAGAGCGAGCAGAGGCAGCGCCGGACTTACGGCGGTATCGCCGATCTGGGTGAGATACACGGCTAGAAAGCCGACCGTGAATCCGAGCACCTGGCTGCCGGCGTCGCCCATGAACACTCGCGCCGGGTAGCTGTTGTAGCGCAGAAAGCCCAGAATGCCGCCCATTGCTGCGAGCGCGACGCCAAGAACGAATCGGCTGTCGCCGAGATAGCCGAGAATCGCGAAGGCGATCAGGCTCAAGAGCGACTCCCCGGCGGCGAGCCCGTCGAGCCCGTCGGAGTGATTCACGGCGTTGATGATGCCGACGAGCGCGACCACCGTGAATGGCTTCCCGATCGCCGGATTCAATTCAACGGAAAGGAATGGAAGCGTCGAGACGTAGAGTCCGCCGTAGTACACGACCACGCCGGCAGCGAGGAGCTGCCCGAGAAACTTCGTCCAGTGACCGATATCCTTCAGGTCATCCCACACGCCGAAGGCGAACACGATGAGGCTTGCGGCGATGAAAGATTGCGACAGCGGATTGTCGCGCGCCCACAGCACGAGCGGAATCAGGCTGCCGAGCGTGATGCCCCAGCCTCCCACACGCGGCACGGGGATGAGGTGGACCTTGCGCGCGTCCGGCACGTCCACCAGTCCGATCCGGGGCGCGAGCCGCCACAAAGGCGGGATGATCAGCATGCTCGCCGTCGCCGCGAGCAGGAATAGATGGACGGGATTGAGCGCCGTCACGGTCATTCCGGGATGTACGGATGAAGCACCGGTACGACGGCCGCGGCAAACTGCGCGAGCCGCGCATCACCGCCTCCCGGCACCTCGCCATCTCGCAACGGGGTGACGAGACGCACGAGCGCACCGTCGGTGCGATCCCGCAGCAGCGCATCGTCGAAGAGGTACCACTTAACCAGGTACTCGTTCGTGAGATCCCGTCCGCGCTCCTGGAACCAGTAGTACACGAGGAGCCGGTCCGTGCCCTTGCCGATGACCGCGCGATTGACGCGCAATGGTCCGGTCCGCAGTCGCACGCCCGGGACATCGCGCTGCTCGAACTGCTCGATCCGCCACCCCGACCCGGGCAGGCACGAGCTCGGCGAATGCACCGCCTCACCGGTGCGCTGCGAGGCATAGTAGGCGACATAGAGATTGACCGGCTCCGCCAGAGCGGCCGATGCGCCCGGCCGCACGAAATCCGCCAACAGATAGTCGTCGAGTTTCAGCTGATCGAGGTAAACGGGCTCGAGTGTCGATCGCCGCCCGATCCACCCACCGATATGCGAGGGGAAAACACTGAAATCGAGGCGCTGCGGCTTGATCTCCGTGCGCTGCGGCAGCGCGTGCACCGGGTAAATCGCGAGCATCAGGACCAGCGCTGCCGATGCCGCCGGCAGCAGTCGCCCGCGCGGTCCGTGACCTGCCGCTCCCGAGCCCTCGGGTCCCTTCGGCCGAACCACGACGCGTACGGCGGGTCCCTCGAATGCAATCACCTGCATGAGCGGACGCGGATCGCCCGTCACACGGAGCAGCAGCCGGCATTCGAGCAGGAGCAGCCCGACGCAGGCCATGAAGATCGCCCAGCCCTCGAACTGATGCAGGAACCCTTCGGCCTGGGCAATGCCGAAGCGATCCACGAGTATGCCGATGATCCCGATACGGATGCTGTTCATCAGGACCGTGATCGGCAAGGAGGAGACGAACACGAGCCAGCGCGTCCAGGGCTTGCCTTTGTACAGATAGGCGATCACGGCCCCGAGCGTCATGAGCGGGAACAGATAGCGCAGCCCGCTGCAGGCCTCGGCAACCTGCAGCTTGTAATCTCCGAGATCGATCACATTGCCATCGAGGAACACGCTCACGTCGAACACGCGCATGATCGCGACGCCGAGCTGGGACGAGACGAGCTGCAGCTCCGAGGAGAGATTGTTGTACCAGAACGTCGGCAGGGGGTTCATGAGGAGCAGCAGCGCAATTGGAACGAGCGCGACTCTGAAACCCTGCCAACCGAGGACCGCGAGCGCGAATCCCGCTATGACGACCACCAGCGCGTAGGCGTCTGCGCCGACGACCGTTGCGAAGAAGGTGAGGACATAGAGCGAGATGCCGAGCACGACCAGCACGAAGCCCGCCCAGGAGCCCTCCCGCGACACGCGCTGGAGAAGCGCGCGGCGCCGCCAGACGAGATACGCGCTGAGAGGCGGAATCAGGAAGCCGTGACTGTATTCCTCCCGGTGCCAGTTGGCATAGAGGTAGTCGAGTGTCCTGTGGAACAGGATGGTCACCACCACGGCGGCGAGCGCCGCCACGGCGAGCAGCGGCCAGCGCTCCCACGCGACGCGCGCGGCCTGGGGCCAGCGTTCAACCGACAGCGTATTGCTAGACATCCGTCAGACTCGTTGCCGGAACCGGTCCAGCAACCGCCGCGGGGATGGCGATCGCAAGCGGCGCCGATGCAGTCCCGCCATCATCATCGTCGTCGCGAGCGGCCGTAGCTGCGAGCGTCGGAAGGCGGGCGAACACCTGCCGCAGCACTTTCTCGCGCTCCCAGTTCTGGAGCGCGTAGGCACGGCCCGTTGCACCGAGCTGAAGGCGCAAGTCGTCGTCTGCCAACAGCCGTCTCACGGCACTCGCGATGGCGCGGACATCACCGGGGCTCACCACGATGCCGCCAATTGCAGCGCAGCGTGCAACGTCCGATTCGCGGCGCGCCGTGGCGACGACCGGGTGGCCGCTCGCCATGATCGCAGTGAGCTTCGACGGCAAGACGAGATCCTCGGCGGCCTTGCGCTGCGGCAGCAGGTGAACGTCAGCGAGATTCAGGAGCTCATTCAGCCTGGATAGTGGCTGCAGTGGAATCAGCCGCACGTTCGCCAAGACCGCTGCGGCGCGGGCTATCCGCGAGCGCGCGGCTCCGTCTCCGCAGAGCAGGAAAAGGACATTGGGGTCCTCGCGGAACAAGCGGGCCACATCGAGGATGATCTCGAGTCCCTGCTTCTCGCCCATGTTCCCCGCATAGAGAACCACATGGGTACCCGGATCGATTCCAAGCTCAGCCCGCAGCGCAATCGGCGCCTCGATTGGCCGGATGCTGCCGGTATCCACCCAGTTCGGGAACGATACGATGCGGTCCTCCCGGACCCCCTTGGCGCGGAGCTTCGAGCGCATCGATTCCGAGATGGTCGACACCTGATCGAAACCGCGCATCAGCCAGCGCTCGATCGCCAGGATCGCGCGTCCCAGGCGTGGCGCGCGCAGCAAGCCGAGATCGAATGCCGCGTCGATCTCGAAATCCTGGACATGCAACCACGAGCGCGCGCCGCAGAGAGCCGCGGCCAGACGGACCGTCGGAGCCGCGCCGAGTGGCGGCTCGACGACGAAGATCAGGTGCGGCCGCCAGACCAGTGCCTGCCAGAGAACCACCGGGAGGCTGGAAAGGGCGAAGGAGAGCAGATGCAGGATCCGTGTGAGCCCGCACGGACAGCGCGGCACCCAGATCGGACACCGATAGACGTGAGCGCCTGCGACATTCTCCCTGCGATAGCGGGCACCGGAGTAGCCGGGCTTCACGGACCAATAGGGGTAATAGGGAGGAGCGGTCACCACACGAACCGAGATGCCGTGCGACGTCAACCATTCCGTCATGTCGCCGACGTATTTTCCTATTCCCGTCTGCTCCGGTGCGAAATTGAGCGCGACGACGAGCAGCCGTTTGGTATCGTTTCCCACGAGCTACTCCTCCCGTTCTCGTTCACATCGATCGTCGTGCAAGGGGAAGCATCGTAGGAGGGTTTTATGTCAGAAGCTTGTCACCTCCAAGGCGGTCGATGACGATCCGCTATCTACATGTCATACGATCGATCGATCCGCGGTCGGGCGGACCTCGGGAGGCGGTCAAGCAGCTCACGGCGGTGGCATCGAAGCTCCACCAGCACGTGGAAATCGTGGTGACCGAGTACCCCGATCCTTCCTGGATTGGGGAGTACGCCTGCCCGGTGCATTGTCTCGGGCCGTCCTACCTCAAATACGGCTACGCCCCGGAGCTCTTCAGGTGGCTCAGGAACAATGCGTCCCGCTTCAACGCTGTCGTCGTCAATGGCATCTGGCAGCACCATAGCCTCTGCACGCGGCGCGCGCTGCGCGGCTCAGGGGTGCCGTACTACGTGTTTACCCATGGCATGCTCGATCCGTGGTTCAAGCGTCAATATCCATTCAAGCACTTGAAAAAGCTGCTGTATTGGCCTTGGGGGGAATATCGCGTGCTGCGCGACGCGCGCGCGGTGCTGTTCACGTCGGAAGAAGAGCGGCGTCTCGCGCGCGAGAGCTTCTCTCTCTATCGCGCGAATGAGTGGGTAGTCAATTATGGCGTTCCCGAGCCTGCGGGCGATCCCGTGCTCCAGCGCGAATTATTCCTGCGCCAGTTTCCGCGCCTGCGCGGGAAGCGCTTCCTACTTTTCCTCGGCCGTATCCATCCCAAGAAGGGCTGCGACCTCCTCATCGAGGCACTCGCGGCTGTTCGCCGCCTCGATCCGGCCCTGCAGCTCGTGATCGCAGGGCCCGACCAGGCCGGGCTCCAGCGCGGACTGACCCGCCTTGCCGAGCGCCTCGGAGTAGCCGGCGCCATCACCTGGACGGGTATGATCCGCGACGACACCAAGATCGGCGCGTTGCGGGCTGCAGAGGCGTTCGTCCTCCCCTCGCACCAGGAGAACTTCGGCATAGCGGTCGCCGAATCGCTCGCCTGTGGCACGCCCGTCCTCATCTCGAACAAGGTGAATATTTGGCGCGAAGTCGTCGAGGACGGGGCCGGCCTCGCTGCGGATGACACCCTCTCGGGCACGATCGAGATGCTGCAGACTTGGGCCGGACTCGGCCCGGAAGAGCGCCATCACATGGCCCTCAAGGCGTTCGACTCTTTCGCCACGCGGTTCAATGTCGAGGCGGCCGCCGAGAGCCTGCTCGATGCGCTCGAGCACCACGCCGAGCCGCGGCGCCGGGCGCCGCCGCGACGGACGTCGGTCGCGTAGGACATCGCAGTTCACGGAATCGCCATCAATACGCCCTATGGTGAATGACTCCCTTGGACCATACGACCCTGGTGGGCGGTAGCTGCGGGTTGCGCGATACCGATGAAGCAACTCTCTCCCCGACGAGATTGGCCCCCTTCTTGGCGGACCTCCTTCGATTACGATCAACTTGAGCTCTATGGCAAGCGTGCGCACCTCGGTTACACGTATGCGTATGCCAACCGGCGCGACCGGACGCTCCAGCTCCTGAAATCTGCCGGTCTGCCGGCGGGTGCCACCGTTCTCGACGTCGCGGCCGCACAGGGAAACTTCTCGCTTCTGTTGGCCGAGATGGGTTTCGATGTGACCTGGAATGACCTGCGCGAGGAGCTCGCGGATTACGTCAGGTTGAAGCACGAAGCCGGCCGCGTGAGCTTCGTTCCGGGCAACATCTTCGAGCTCAGCTTTCCGCAACGCTTTGATGCCATTCTCGCGACGGAAGTCATCGAGCACGTGGCGCACCCGGATGACTTCTTGCGGAGGTTGCGCGAACTCGCACGGCCCGACGGATGCATCATCGTCACGACGCCTAACGGAAGGTACTTCCGGAACACGCTTCCGCCGTTCTCGCAGATCACCGATCCTGCGGCCCTCGAAGCGATTCAGTTCCGGCCCGACGCGGACGGCCACCTCTTTCTGCTGCGGGCGGAGGAGCTCCAAGACCTCGCTGCGAAGGCGGGCCTGCAAGTTGAGAAACTTCTCCTTTTCACGAACTCTCTCACCATCGGCCACGTGAAGCTCGAGCCGATGCTCCGAGTTTTGCCACGGCGTCTCGTGGAGACGCTGGAAAGGGCGTCGAGCGCGCTCCCTACAGCGCTGTCGCACCGTCTGCTCGTGCACCTGGGCGCACGGTTGCGTCCGCTCTGAGAGCTCGGTGGGCTGCGGGCGTGTACGGCCGCATCACGAAACCGCCATACTCGTGTCCTACATTGTGACGTCCGCATAACAATCCGGCGCCCGGTTGATGGACGTCCTAGCCAAGCACCCATTCCTGGTTGCGCAGACCACCCTGCGCAATCGCGCCGGACGCGCGCTCTGGGGGATCGTGTGTGCGCTTCTCTTCCGTCCGACTCCACGTCCGCTGCATGCGTGGCGCAGCTCCGTGCTCCGCTGTTTCGGAGCGCAGCTCGGCCCGCACTGCCACATCTATCCGAAAAGCCGCATCTGGGCGCCGTGGAACCTGCGCTGCGACGAGGGTGCCGCAATCGGCGACGACGCGGTGATCTACAACGCGGCGGAAGTCCATCTCGGGCCCTACGCGATCGTGTCCCAGCAGGCGTACGTCTGCACGGCGTCGCACGACTTCGACGATCCTGCATTTCCCATGACGACCGCGCGAATCTCCTTGGGTCGATTCGCGTGGGTCTGCGCGCGCGCGTGCGTGCTACCCGGCGTCACGCTGCATGAGGGCGCCGTGCTAGGTCTCGGTGCCGTTGCAAGCAAGGACCTCGAAGCGTGGAAGGTGTACGCGGGCAATCCCGCGCGAATCGTCGGGGCTCGGCAGCGCAACCGCGTCACCGCATAGGCGCTCTCCAATTGCTGCGCGGCGAGTCAACGAGGGCGCGGTCTTTGAGTCTCTCGGTAGGCCTTGCCCGCTCCCACGCCGTGCTACGGCGCATGCTTCCAGAGCCCTTCTTCGGCGGCCGGCGCGCAGCGGAGTGGTTCCGCTCCGGACTTTCCACCACTGCGGCGCAGATTCTCGTGCAGGGACTGGGATTTGCGGCCGGCATACTCGTCATTCGATTTCTGCCCCCGCGACAGTACGCGTTCTACACGATTGCCACGGCCGGCCTCGGCATGATGACGGTGCTCACCGACGGCGGCGTGAGCGGGAGCATGCTCGCGCTCGGGGGTGCGGTGTGGATGGATCGAGCCAAGCTCGGAAGAGTCATTGCCACGGGCCTCGCGCTTCGCGGGCGGTTTGCCGGCGCCGCACTATTCGTTGCCGTACCGTTGATAGGCTTCCTGGTCCATCGCCAGGGCGGCTCGTGGCTGGAATCGGCGGCGGTGCCCGCGTCCCTGGTACCGCTCTTCCTCGCGACGGTGTCCGGACAGCTTCTTGAGATCGTTCCTCGCTTGCATCAGGCGCTGCCTTCCGTGCAAGGCCTGCAAGTGCGCGCAAATGCCTCGCGGGCCGCCCTGCTCGTCCTATCGCTGACAGCGTTGCCTTACGCGTGGATCGCGCTCCTCGTTGCATCGGCTCCGCAGTGGTGGAGCAACCTGCGCCTGCGCAAGCTCGCCGATCGGTGGGCCGACTGGCGAGAGCCCGGTGAGCCTGAGATTCGCGCTCGTGTCAGAGCGCAATTGCGCCGCACCATGCCCGACGCATTCTATTACGCGTTCTCGGGCCAACTAGCGACCTGGCTCATTTCCTTCTTCGGACACGAGCAAGGCGTTGCCACCGTCGGCGCGCTCGGCCGGCTCGCGATGATACTCACCGTGTTCGGCACGGCGTTCAATGTCGTCGCGGTGCCGCGATTCGCGCGCGTTCCCTCGATCGAGCCGCGGCGAGTCCGGAGGCGCTACATCCAGGCCCAGCTCGCACTCGTTGCGGTGTGCACCGTAACCGTACTCGCGATCGCGGCATTCCCAGGTGCCGCGGTCGCACTCCTAGGCCATCACTACGCCGGGTCGCAACACGAAGCCGTGCTCATGAGCCTCTGCAGCGCCCTCGCGGTACTCGGCGCCGCAGCATTCCAGCTGGGAGCCGCGCGCGGCACGGTCGCGCCACCGGCAATCGCGATCCCGTGTATGGCCGTCGGTCAGCTGTTGGCGATCGCGCTGCTGCCGCTGCGCACCGTCTCCGGGGTTATCTGGATTGGCATCGTGAATGCCCTGATCCAGTGGACGCTCTACGTCGTCTATTTTCTCTACCGGCACCAACCCGCGGCCACCGGCGCTGACTGACCTTCTGCCGCCGGAGCCTGCCACCGCCTCCCGCGCGACCGCCACGATGCACGCAAGCTCGCCGCTGGGATGCGACCCAGCGCGTCATTCTACTGTCATGAGGCTAATGGACGATCGCGCTTATCCCTTGCCCGGCCCGGGTTCATACGCCGTTGCCCCCCATCTTCTCGATCATCGTTCCCTGCTATCGGCTGCGTGAACGTCGGTGGATCGTCGAGCAGTGCATCACGAGCATTGCTCATCAGACGTTCCGCGACTACGAACTCCTCTTGGTTGACGATGGAAGTTCCGATGGAACGCCAGAACTGCTCAGGCAGATGGTCGCCCGCGATCCCGTGCTATCCAGCCGCGGGCGCGTGCTCGCACTGCCGGAAAACGGCGGGGTATGTGCTGCGCGGAATGCCGGAATCGATGCTGCGCGCGGCGACTACGTTGCATTTCTCGACTGCGACGATATGTGGCAACGGCAGTACTTGGCGTGCATCCACGGCGCTGCGGTCTGCCATCCCAGTACGGAGGTGTTCCTCGCCAGGACGGACTTCATGCGAACGCTGGGCGGCGAGCTCCGCGTCCGCAGTTCAGGGCCTCTCGGCCATCTGAACGCACTGACGGATACCGGCTTCAAAGCCTGGCACTTCTTGCACAGCTTTCCCGTTGCCATGGGCAGCGCCGTGGTCGTCGCACGCAGGTTGTACCTCGAGCATCCCGAGCTCAAGTTCGACATGGCCCTCAGCCGCACTACGGCGGAGGATGTACTGTTCGGCATGCTGCTCCTCGCGACCGGAATTCGGCCCTGGTACGTCGACGAACCTTTGTGCGTTCATCGACGCATACTGGAGACGGTGTCTCGCGGACAGGCCGCCTTCTTCTGGATCGATGAGCGCGAGGTCAACGACTACATTTCCCTCAGGGCGGCAGACGCCATCGAGCGCGAGATAATCGCGCAGCAGCCCGAGCTTCAACCCCAACTGCGAGCCGTCCGTGAGCGGCTCAACTTGGCTTTCGACCTCAAGCGCGAATACAGGAGCGCGAGCCACTGGTTTGGACTCCGCACCTGTCTGCGCAGTCCCCGCGGATTCAAGACGCTGGTCCGACTGCACGGTACTGCACTTCTCATCGGAGGGCCTTTCGAATTCATTCTACGGCAGTATTTCCTCCGGTCTGGCGGCGACGACGCCGATGCGCGAGCGCGGGTGAGGTCGCTGCTGAAGACTCTTCAGGCGACTCAGGCGCATGACACGACCGCGACCGCAGCACGATCCGCGTCCGGTGTCAATCCCGAGCGAGTCGGCCTGCAGAGCGCGCACGAGCAGACGCGATGACGGAAGCGGTTGAGCCGCGCGGCGGAGCGAGTCTTTGCGGCCGCGAAGCCTTACCAGCGTGGGGCGATGACCATTCGTGCTCTTCGTACGAGGAATGCGCTTGAGCCCGTGTCATCGCCGCGATTTTCTGCGACTTGCCGGCTTGTCGGCTGGCTCTGCTCTCGTTGCCGCCTGTGGCGGAACCAGCGCGAACTCCAATGGGCCCTCGGGGACGACAGCATCGAGTAGCGACAGCGCCGCGGCACCGCAGTCGAGCGCCTCGAGCTCGGCGAGTTCATCGAGCTCTTCCAGCTCGGCGAGCTCCTCGGCCGCTTCGAGCTCATCGTCAGCCGCCTCGACGTTGAGTGCGACGATGGCGCAGTTGCAGTCGTACCTTGCCGAGAACGCATCGCCAACTTTTGCGTTACCCCCCGCGACAGCCGCCGTTCCGAGTATTTCCTGGGTGGGCCTCCTGACCGAGGGCCAGACTGCCGGAACCACCTTGGGCAACGGCGTGATCCTTCCAGCGTCCAGTGCGATGCTCGGTGGCCCGGTCCGCAACGAGTACACGGCGTCGCTTCCGGGAAGCCCGACCGTCAACGGATACCCCTGTCTTGCCGTCAATCGACCTTATTCCTGCAAGGGGATTGCGCGAAGCACGACCTCCCCGACCATTCTGAGGCTCACGACCGACGCGCCGGTCGTGGAGGTCACGGGCGTCGCGGTAGAGGGGAGTCCTTTCGGCGCGATCCAGAGTCTCATCGTCGACGGTCAGCTGGTGCCATCCAAGGTTCTGTCCAGCTCCCGCGGCCTGGGCGGTGGCTGGGAGGCGGGCACTGTGGTGATCAATTTCGGGTCGGCCGCAATGCGTGACATCTGGCTGCAGACGGGGCTCAACGCCGCCTACGTCAAGATCGGTCCCGACGACACGGTCGTTGCGGTGGACGATCAGGCCGAGCCGCAGCTGACCGTAGTGGGTGACTCGTACCTGCAGGTTGAGTCGGCCAGCTACGGTGGCGGTGCCATCGCGCTCGAAATCGGGGCGCGTCTCGGGATCCGTAAGGTCGCCGTGGACTCCATCGGAGGCACGGGGTATTACAACTCGGGCGGCGATCTCGGCAATCTGAATGACCGGCTGCCGGGACACGCAGCCGACGGCTCAACCATCTACCTGATCATGGCTGGACTCAATGACTACGGCGATCTGACCGGCTCGCCGAGCGAGATCGTTTGGCCGTCGCGCTCCGTCTACGAGAGCGCCGTACTCGGATATATGCAGGGCCTGCGCGCTGCACAGCCAGAGTGCCTGATCGTAGTCACGGCGCCCTTCTGTCCGGTCCCCCCCATGTCCGACTCGACTTACGTCGCGAGTCCGGCGACGAACACGAGCGGGCTCGGGGATTTTCTCTACAAAGCACAGGTGCACAAGAACTCGATCCAGCAGATCGCAGGCCCCTGGGTGTACATCGATGTCCTCATGGGCACCGGTTGGCTCAACTCCTCGGGTGCCACCGGGGACGTGACGAATCTGCAGTGGTTCACGGGCGGCACTCCCGGCCCGGGCACCACCGCGACCTACAAGCCTGGCAACACGAACGGCGGCGGCGGCGGCGGATACGGCGGCATCGCAAGCATCCCCATCATTGATGGCGGACAGTACGCGCAGGCCCCGGATGTCGCGGCGAGCGGTGGCTCCGGCTCTGGACTGCTTCTCGCGTCTACGCTCAATTCGAGCGGGGCGCTCAGCGTCATCTATCCCTTCTCCGAGGGCAACGGCTACACGAGCGGTTCGGGCCTCCCGACGATTTCACTCGATCCAACCTATGCGATCCAGCCAGCGGTCCTCGGCAGCCCGACGATCATCATCGGGATCAACCCGAACGGCGAGTACCCACTACCCTCGTTTGCGCCGCCCGGTACCTCCGGAGAGCTGAACAACATCTATGTCATGCTGCGGACCGATCTGACGCATCCCTCGCCCGTCGGTGCTTCCTATCTGTCATCCCGGCTCGCGCAGAACATCTTCGAAGCCGTCATGGCGCTTTGAGCGCCCCGCGCGGGGCAGGGCGCGCAGAATGGCGAGCGTCGTGGCGGGAAATTTCAATAGCCCCAGACGACCAGGCGTCGAAGGCTTCCGATCCCGTTCACGTCCTTCCACATCCGCACATGGGGACTGCGCTGCCGATCCTGCCGGACGCAGAACGCATTGAACTCGATCATCTCCCGCCCACCGTACAGACCCATGGATGCGAGCCGTACGAGCCCGAAACCCGAGCTGCGGAGAAAATCGACGACCTCGCCCAGGCAGGGCTGCTGTCGGTAGACGGGCACCAGCACCACTTCGAGCTCGATACCGCGCACGTGATTCAGTAAGTCGCCGAATCCCCTCAGCACTCGGAGCTCGAATCCTTGGACGTCGATCTTGACGAAGTCGGGCGGAGCGAGCTTGACCGGCCAGACCTGGTCGAGCCGATGCAGCGTGATCGGCACCCGCCTGACGACCTCCCAGGGCTCGGCGCCGAATTGCTCGAGCACCGTCGTGTCGGGCTCCAGCAAGGAGGATCGACCCGGCTCGCGCGTGATCTTGAGTTCCGCTGACTCGCCATCCACGTCGCCGAGGGCAAACGGTATCACGGACGCGCCGGGATATTCGCGCTTCAGTCGATCGGCTTCATCGGGATCGGCCTCGACGAAGACCGGCCGAATGAGGCGCGCCGCGTGCACGAACTTCCAGCGCGCAGACAGACCCCCGCGTGCGCCGATGTCGAGATAGACGGGCGGCCTCGACGCGCGCCGCAGTTCGCGCGCTCGAGCTGCGGCGATCGCGCCGCCGACTGCTGCGGCCTTCCAGGCTCGTGAGATGATGTCCACGTCGTCGCTTCCCGAGACTCCGCGTCAGCGGAACATCGCCGCCCGTATTCAGCTCACACAACCCACGCCGGCTTGCACCGCCTGTCTGTCGTTCCGGCTCGCGCAGAACATCTTCGAGGCCGTCATGGCGCAGTGAACCCTCACAGTTGAAGCCGGTACGCCACGGTGAGAATGACGCCGGGCGCACCGGGTACGGAGCAAAGAGTGGTCCGCGCGTGCGTCCTCAGATTGAACGGAGGCGCCGTCAGCACGACGCCGGAGCCGTGCCGAACGCGTACACCCGGCCCTGTTGGCTTGTCCCGGTTGGGGTGGAACGACAGGGCCTCGGGCAAGTGCTCTGTGAGGATGAGCCAGCGGTACTTGTAGAGCTTCGGCACGATGAGTGCGATCTGCGCGTTGCCGAGGTGCTGCAGGACCTGACGCAAAATCGCCACTTCGCCGCCAGGGAGCTCGTCCGAGACCAGATCTACCGTACGGAAGTCGACACCGAGCGACCCGAACATCCGTTCGTTGCGCGCGACCAGGTCGGCCACCACGTCACAGGCCGTGTAAGAGTCGCAGTCTTCCCGTAGCTGCTTTCCAACATGGAAATCCCCGCACCCGAGATCGACCACATCCGGCTTGGTCGGAAATTCCCTAAGGAATTTCCGGACGGCGGCGACATAAGGACCGACCATCGCTTCATTGCGGCTGCCCTCCCCTGAGCAGTAGCCACGCTCGTCACGTCCGCCGCCCCACAACCGCTTGCTGTAGACATCCGTGAATACCTCGGACGGTGCCATCCGCGCGAATCGCGCATCGAGCCGCGCCGCGGCGTGACGCCGGTGAAGCTCGACCACGGCCCTTGGGACCAGCGGCTTTAGAACCTGCTTAAGCTTCATGGTTTCGGGCCCGGAATCCTCGGGCAAAAGTTCCGACCGGATTCTACCGTGTCGAATGTTACAGACAGATTCGCGCGCGACTCCGTGACCGGCTCGGCGACCTCGCGTTTGTGCTTCAGAACCACGTCAGCCGCCGCGCGCGCGTAGCGGTCCCACGTGAACTGCAGCGCGCGCTCACGGGCATTGGCACCCATTTGATCACGAAGTTGCCGGTCGCGGTACAGCTGTTCCAGCCGCGCCGCGATGGCCTCGGAGTCACGGATCGGAACGAAAAAACCGTCGATGCCATCGCGCACGACATCACCGGGGCCGTGCGTCGTCGTGATCACGGGTACCCCGCAAGCCATCGCCTCCAGGATGACGAGCGGCATCCCCTCGATCAGGCTCGGAAGCACGAAGACGTCGGCCTCATGGAAGAGCGCCGGAAGCTCGCTCTGCGGCAAATGGGGCGTGTGCCGGTATAGGGACGTGAATCGCCGGTAGACCTCGTGGCCGCGGAGATAGCTGCCGACGATGTGCAGCTCGCAGTCCGGGCGGCGGAACTGCTCGTATCCTTGCAGCAGATAGCTCATTCCCTTGCGTTGACCGATCTGGCCGACGAAGAGCACTCTGAACGTCCGATCATTTCGTGGCGTGCTGGGAGGAACGAAACGTGCCGTATCCACACCGTAAGGCACGATGGCGATTTTCTCGGCGTGGCAACCGATCGCGACGAACGAATCGCGCACGAATCCCGAACCCACGAGAATGCAGTCGGCGAGCGCGCACTCCACCTCGAGCCGTTCCAGATACTCGCTCGGCAGCCGGTTCGTGCGGGGAAGCGCTGCCGCGAACTCCGGCGCGAGTGCGGCCTCCTCCGCATACATTCTCGCCTGATACCGGTTGTGAGCGATTGGGTAGCTGAGCACGGTACGGCCCCCGCTGCGCTGCATCTCCTCGAACGCACAGCGACCCGTGCCATAGCTAGCGACCACGATATCTGCCGCCGTGGCCAGTCGGCCAGCCGCGCACGCAACCGCTCGCTCCGCCGCGAAGGTGAGCGATTCAGCAATCGATCGTCCGCGCGACTGCGGGAAGAGCGGCAAACGCCCGAACGCCGCCGCTAGAAAGTCCTGCGCGATCCCCGCCTCGATGACCTTGTGGAGCGGTAGTCCGCGAGGCGGAGATCGGCGCCCGAGCGTGCGCGCGTAGATTCGACCGACGCCCGGCACGCGCTCGATCGCCCGCTCCCACCGGCGCCCCTTGTTCGCGTACGGGCGCACATAGCGACGCAGGACACCTCGCCGCTCCAGCTCGACGCCGAGGCGATTGATTTCCGGTGCGCTCAGATTGGCGACGACGACGGATGGCAGAGGCCGATCAGGCATGAAGGGCTCGGCAGTCACTCACGGATCGATACGGTGCTCGAGGACTCTTATGCCATCGACACCCTCGAGGTGCCAGCGGTGCACACCGCCATGAACGCTCTCATCGTTGTGCCAAAGATAGTACTGACCATCAACCCGGACGAGTTGTGGGCTGAAAGCATTGCCTGCCTCGCCCGGTGCGGCGGAGACTCTGTTCCTGCTCGCGTAGACTGGCTCGCCGAACTGCCCGATGAACTGGCCATCATCGAGGAAATGCATCCACTGATCGGCCTCACCCCCGTTCCATCCTTCGCCATGATAGCCATAGATGATCTGCCGCCCGGCGGTCACGACCGTGTTACCCGGATACTGCACGCCACGATCGATGTCGAAGCTACCGTCCGGCGATACGATCTCGCCGGCCCGATTCACTGACCACTTGCGCGTGGGGCTCGCGCGCCAAAGCCAACGCTGCTCACCGGCGCGTACACCGCCCAGATGGAATCCGTTCGACGCGCCGGGATTGAAGAAGACGACGACGCCGGAACTCGTCTGCGGGAAGCGCGCCTCGTTCACCCCTCCGACCAGCGGCACGTCATGATAGTAAGGATCGGCCGGCAACACGTAGGCGACTCCCGCAAGCGGCGCGGGTGCCTCCCATCTGGGATTCGCGGACCCGTCGAATCCCGCCAAGCGGCGCACGTACACCTCGAACGTGCGGCCGCGCTGGACGAACGATCGAATCGATCCGTCCGGATAGAGCTGCTCACCGACCTCGAGATGTGTCCCGGTCGGGCGCAGGCCGCTCGAGCTCAGCTCGAGAACGTCGGCGATCTTGCCGCCTTCGCGTCCGAGTACGCCATACGTCCGGCCGTTGCGGAGCGTGACGACGGTGCGCAGTCCATCGAGGTACCAAAAATAATATTCGGGCAGCCCGGCCGCCCAGTTTCGCACCAGGCGCCACGACTTCCCCAGGGCTCGGGAATAATCGACGGAGAATTCAAGAAAGCGGTCGAATACACGTCTCGGATTGGCCGGATCGACGGCAGCATGATACGAGACTGGCATGTACATGATCTGATCGAGATATTTGCGCTCGGCCGAGAAATGCAGATCGCGCGCGTCACCCGGATCGCCCACCCAAAACGACCCGTCGCTCTGAAAGGCCACGTACGTCGGCCCGGCTGATAGGGAGAGCTTATCCTCCGTGACCTCCGGTCCACCCGACCGATACCCACCCTCGCGGCCAAAGATCCAGACTGGCCGTCCAAGTGCGCTGAATGCGCGCAGCTGCTCCGACCCGGCATCCGCGACGACCACCGTCCCGTCGACGGGCGAGACACCGAGCGCAACCGGGTCGTCGAGACCCGCAGTGACTCGCGCGTCGGTGACCCACTGCTCGCCGCGAGCGTGAAAATGCACGAGTGCCGCTCGACCGCCCGTTCTGCAAAGTGCCCACAGTGTGTCATCCGATGCAACGCCCAGGCTCGTCGGGCGCTCCGCGGCAATCCGACCGAGCAACTCTCCGGTGCGCTTGTCCAGCACCCGGATCTCGTTGCGGAGGGCGTGGGCGACGAAGAGATCCCTCCCCCGCCGTTGCACGGCCAATCCGCTCGGTGCGCTACGGAAGACGCCTCCGCTGTCGAGGTCATCGTCATCCAAATCGATCACGCTGTCCCAGCGATTTCCCCAATGCAGACCCGATGTGACACTGCGGCCGTGCGTGAAGCTGAACTCTGCGCCGTCGTTGACCCGTAGCGCGATCACGAACGTGGACGGATCCCGCATCGGCGATCCCTTGGGCGCCGCAAGGCCCACGTTAGCGAAATAGGCGAGCGTTCCGTCCGTCGCCGCGAAGCGAAACACCCGACGGTAATCATCGTGTGCGAGCGACGTGGGACGCTGCGGGTCCGACGTGTTGAAGCGGTGGATTGCATTCTGTTGTTCGTCATAGCCCACGACGTAAAAGGCGTCGCCCCGGGCATCGATCGCCATGTCGTTGATCGGCCCGAGGGCCCGATAAACGTGGGGGCCGGACATCTCCGCGGATGTGTTGGCGATCACCCCCTCCCAGATATAGCGAACGTTGCTCACCAGGAGCCGAGCGCTGTACTTCGATCCCGGCGCGACTCGAGCGCCGTTATCGTCCCGGCCGTCCCACGTCACGGTGACTGAGCCGACCAGGTGCTTCTCTCCGCTCCACAGGGTTCTCACCAATCGTCCGCCGCCGTCGAACACCGCGGCACTGGTAGTCGCCGCCTCCGGTAGCGTGAATGACGCCGTTCCGGCTACGGCGCTGAATGCCGCGAACCACGCCGCTCCCGCCACGACGACCCGTGCACGACTCATGGAAGCGTTTGCAGAAGATTCATGTCACGAACCCTTCGGTACGCGTGAAGTACTTCATCGTCGGATCGAGTTTCGCGACCGGCTTGGCCGGCACTCCCGCCAGGAGCTGGTGCGATCCTTCGTAGCGATCGTTCAGAAGCGCGTTCGCACCCACGACACAACAATCGGGCACGACCGTGCCGCCGAGGATCGTGCACGCCGTGCCGATGAACGCGTAGCAGCCGATGTTCACCGGCGCCGCATCCTGCCGGCACGCTCGCAGGTCGATGCTGTGGGTCAGTATCTGCGTGCGAAACCCGGCGAGGGTGGCGAACCGGCCGATGATCACCTGCTCGGTGCAATCGATGATGTGTCGGTGTGTGATGGCGGCGTGCTCACCGACGATGAGCTCAGGCTTGCGCCCCTCGAGATGGATGAAGTGCGGCGGCCGACGGAGCGGATAGGCACTTACCCAATTCAACCGCCCGATGCTCGCGCATTCTCCGAGCCGCAATAGCTCGAGCCCTTTGCAAACGGTCAGGTGGCCGATTTGCGCATTGCGCGCCATCATGAGCCGGCGAGGGAAAACCCACGCGAAACCGATGTAGCTCGAGCGGTCGAGCTCGTAGCCGTACAAGCGCTGAAGCAGCCAGCGCTTCACGGGCCACGGTGCGATGACGATACACAACCGAAAGAGCGCGCTCATGTGGCAGCGCCGACTTTGCGATACAGCGCGAGCAGCATTTCAATCATGGTGCTCTGGCTGTAGCGTCGGGAGTTTTGCTCTCCGGCGACAATGAGTGCGCGCCGCGCGGCCGGGTTTGTCGCCAGGCGCACGATCGCGCGTCCCTGCGCGATGTAATCGTCTGCTCCGCAGAGGATGGCGGCTCCGCCGGACACCTCCGCTAACGGGTCGCGGTCGCTGCAGATCACCGGACAGTCGCAGGCTTGAGCTTCGACGATCGGCCAGCCAAAACCCTCGAAGCGCGATGGAAAGAGCAGTGCTAGCGCGCATCGGTACAGGGCATCGAGAAGCTCATTGGACGGCTTGACGACATCGACGATACGGTGAGCGATTCCGAGTTCCCTCGCCAGGCCTCGCAGCTCGAGGTCGAGGGGCTGACCCGCAAACACGATTCTGCCATCCCAGCAATCCGCGACGCTCGCGACAGCCCTGACGGCAGCGACGCGATTCTTGCGGCGCAGGTTCGAGCCGACGTGCAGAACGTAGGCGCAATCTCCGCCAAGGCCCGGAATTTGGGACACGCGCCGCGACGCCGACTCGCGGTCGATGCTGCCGTAGGGATAATTCAACGCGTTCGGCGCAAGAACGATCTGACCCGCATAGCCGTTCAGCAGCCGTCGCGCGTCCTGCAGCGTGGCGGTCGAAACGCACGCGAGTGCGTGCGCCCGCCCCAGACCGCGCAGGATTTGCTTCTGCAGCTGACGCCCCACAGTGCTTGCCGGGCAATCCGTGTCGTCACCGAGGGCACCGCGGACGGCGAGGAGATCGTGACAGGTCACGACGTAAGGCACCGCCCCTCGAGTGGGCACATAGATCGAATTAGAATGGTCGCAGATGTGAACGACATCCACGCCGCGTGCGGCATGAGACAGCATCGGGGGGCTCATCAGGTACTTGTCCGCGTACCCGATCCACTTCCAAGCCCCCCGCGGCGGCCGACCTGCGATGTTGAGCATCTTGCGCGGAGCCGCGAAGGCCACTTCGTGACCCGCATGCAAGAGACCGCTCTGGAGGAGCTCAGCATAGCGCTGCATGCTTTCCTGGTCGTCAGGAGCATAGTTTCCGATGAGCAGAATCTTCACGTGTTCGAGCGCTCTTGGTTCGACTCTCGCAGCATCGGCGACGAATGTTTCTGTCCCAAGACAGGCGCGGATGTGCGCTTGACCCGCCGCCGCGTTGGCGGCAGTATTCTCGATTTCGTCACTCGCCATG
This sequence comes from Steroidobacteraceae bacterium, assembly GCA_035523875.1. GTDB lineage: Bacteria > Pseudomonadota > Gammaproteobacteria > Steroidobacterales > Steroidobacteraceae > JASHUC01. The sequence goes on along the minus strand of DATKPY010000002.1, from coordinate 109,812 downwards.
CTCCAGATGCGCCTGTCAGCCTCCGCCGGGAGCGCTGCGGAAGGCCCCTCACCGGCCCGGGAAAAGGGGCGCAGACGGATCGTCGCGCTCGCGACCCTCTTCTATCTGCTGCTGATCTTCGAGGGTGCGCTGCGCAAGTGGGTGCTGCCCTCGCACGCTGACATCTTGTTTTTCGTGCGAGACCCCCTCGCCGTGGCGATCTACGCACTCGCCTTCAGGCACTCGTTCCTCCCGCTGCGCCAGCCGCTGCTCGTTGCAGGCATCGCATTTGCCACTGTGGGCCTGCTGCTGATCCTCGTTCAGTCGGCCGGCGTCGCGGGTACGATCGAGGACTGGCCCATCCTGGCGGCGTACGGTTGGCGCAACTATTTCCTCTACATTCCCCTGCCGTTCATTCTAGCGAGGACGCTCCAGCGCCCCGACATCGAGCGGCTGATCAAGCTCACCCTCGCTCTCACTGTGCCGGTCGCGATCCTGGTGTTCCTGCAGTTTCGTGCGGCGCCTTACGCACCCATCAACGTGGGATTCGCGTCCAGCGTGGCCGAGCAGTTTCGCGGCCTGACGGTCGACGCCGAGCACACCCGGCCGATGGGTCTCTTCACCTCCGACGTCGGGCAAACCGAGTTCACAGTCAGCAGCCTCGCCATGGTTCTCTCGCTCTGGATTCTGCCGGCTGCACGACGCTACGTCAGAACCTGGCAGCTCATCGTCGCCACCTGCGCCGTACTCACCTGCCTCGCGGTCGGGGAGAGTCGAGGTGCCATGGTGCACAGTGGCATCATCGTCCTTGCGGGGTTCGTGTCCGGCTTGGTCATCCGGCGCTCGGGTCTTTCTACGCGGGCGATCGTGCTGCCGGCCGTGTTGGCCGCGCTGGCGGTCGTGCTCTACCCGATCGTCTTCCCTCAAGGGTACAGCACATTTGTCGATCGCTGGAACCGTGCTGCGGTGGCGGAATCGGCGGTCATCAAGTACGGCATCTTTGGCCGAGCGCTGTATGGCTTCGTTGACTTCTTCAAATTGATGGGAACGACGCCGGTCCTGGGTTATGGACTCGGTTTGGCGGGCAATGCCAGTCTCACACTTGGCGTGACGATCCCCGGTTTCCACGGCTGGGCGGAGACGGATTGGGCCCGCCACATCGTCGACTTGGGCCCGATCGTGGGCGTCATGTTCATCCTCTACCGCATCGTTCTCGTCGCGTGGTTGGGTCGAGTGTGCCTGGCGGGCGCGCGCGCCGCGGCCGATCCTCTGCCCATCTTGTGGTTCGCGTTCGTGGGTGTCGAGCTGCTCTATGGGCAGCTCACCGGGCACGGGACGGTGAACGGGTACGGGTGGCTTTTCACCGGTCTCTGCCTGGCCGCGGCGACCGCCAACGAGCAAGCCGCTGCGGGACCGGCGTCGGCGGCGACCTCGCCCGTTCCGCCACTCTTTCCCAACCTGCTTCGATGATGGCCCACTTCCCACCGGCACGCTGGCGGCGACCGTGTTCAATCGATCAGCGCGCAAGCCCACGCTCGCGACTTCGGCCGCGCCTCTTTCGATCAAGGATGTCGTAGATCTGTAGGTACTCGCTCAGCGGACGCAAGTATCCGTTGAGAGACTGTTTGGCGCTGTTGGCGCGCTCACGATACTCCTCCTCGGCCATGCGTGCCGCACGTTCAAGGTTCGCTTGGAGCTCGAGCTCGTCCCCGGGCTCGCTCAGCAGCGCGCTGCTGCCGGCTGATTCGGGCAGGCCGCCGTCGCGGGTGACGATTGCCGGAACCGCGACATTCCGTGCCTCGATCGGCGTGAGGCCCATGTCTTCTCGCGTATTGGCCGGCGCCACGAGCCATCTGCAGCCCGCAATGATGCGGAACTTTTCCTCTTCCGGCACGTATCCCAGGCAGTGCACTCCCCTCACGACTCGCTCGCGCACATAGCTCTCGAGCCACGGTCTGAGCGGTCCGTCTCCGACGATATAGAGGGGCCAGAGGTCCTTGTCGACATGTGCCCGTTCATAGGCCGCGACCAGGTTCTCCAGTCCCTTGTTTGCGATCAATCGCGCCACGAAGCAAAATCCCCTGCGCAGCTCGAACGGCACGGTCGCAGTCGGAAGATGAGATACGGTGGGCATGCGCTCACTCCCGCGGAGTGCTCGCACCGGCTCCCAGGTGCTCCACACGAAGTTCGAGTTGTAAACTCGACGATCGGCGATTCGGCTGCATACGTACCAGAGTCGATTCCGCAACCCGGAACGACCTCGGAACCAGTTGTGGATCGTCAGAATGACCGGTCTTCCGAGCGCCTTGGCGGGCAGCACGATGTCGGGCGAGCAGTTGTTGGCGTGAACGACGTGGGCCCACCGCAGATTCGCGAGCAACTCGACGCTGGCGGATCGGACGAAATGATAGTCGAGCTGCAAGCGCTCGCAGCGCGTGCGCAGGGCCTCCGAGGCGGCCCTCCGGGCCACGAGCTTGAAGCAGACCCTGACCTCGTGGCGCGTGTTGCGTCCCAGCCAATCGGCGAGCGCCATCACGAAGGCCTCGATGCCCCCATGCACGCCGAAGGTCGGGGCGGCGAGCAATATTCTCATCTCGGGTTCGAGAATCGGCGCGATCGGGATGCTTGCTGAAGCTCGCGGATGCTCGGGCCTCAATAGTAGGCCGGTGTCGCTTGCCGAGCCCCGTTTAGGACCGTTCCGACGATCGGAAGATTGCGCAGCAACTCGATGGTCTTCACGACGTCCGCACGCTGTGTACGGCCTTCCCCGACCACGACCAACGCTGCCTGCACGTGGCGCGAGAACGCGAGTGCGTCGTCCGCCTGAAGCACTGGAGGCAGGTCGAACACGATCACCCTCTCCTTGTACCGCATGCGCATCTCGCGGATGCATTCCTGCGTCCGATTGCTCGCGAGGAGCTCCGAGGAGTCCTCGCAGCGCTCGCGCGCCGGCAAGACCACCAGGCGCTCATATCCCAACATCCGCAGCATGGCGTCCTTGATCGGCTGCCCGCGCCGCAGGCAATCCTCGATGCCGATGTCGCATTCGAGCCCGAGCTTGCGGTGAATGCTGGGCTTGCGCAGGTCGAGGTCCACCAGCAGCGCGGTCCTGTCGAGGTCTGCCGCGATAGAGATGGCGAGGTTGATCGCAGTGAGCGTCTTGCCGGTTCCCGCAGCGGCTCCCATGACCGCGAGCGAATTCGCACCGAGCTCGTCGAGCCGGCGGAGCACCTGGGTGCGCAGCATTTTGTACGGACCGCCGTGCGGGCCGCTCGCACCTGGCGGGAGAATTCGTTCGCGTTCCAGCGCCACGGGATCGATCGGAACGATTCGACTGAGCAGCGACAGCGTGTCCGTGCCTTCGAATGTGCCGTCGTTGCCCGTCCGGGCCACGCCTCGTGACAGTTCCCGCTTGAGTGCCGTGCGATCCATCGTCGAATGCGCTCGTTGGTCAGGTCTCGACGCCGAGCTGGCGCAGCGCGATCGCCCAGAGCACATCGAGCGGGCGATAGAGCAGATGCACCGCGAGCAACGCAAGGGCGAGGCTGCCTGCCGCTCCGGCCAAGGCGTACCGCCGACGGCGCCTCCTGTTGGCGTGATCGACGCTGGTCAGCATGAGCGGAATGGTCGCGAGCGGCGGCACTGTGAGAAGCTGCTGCAGGTCAAGGCGGCCACGCACGCTTCCATCGATGGACTCGAGCAGGGAGACCATGCCGAGCGCCATCCCGAAGGCGGCGAGGAAGCCAAAAGCAAGGATGAGCGGGCGATTCGGGCTTGCCGGCTCTTCCGGCACGAGAGGCGGCTCGATCAACGTGAATCGCTCGCCCTTGCGCTCGGTCTCGAGGTTGTCGGCAATGTCGGCCTCCATCAGCTTCCCGCGGATCTCCGCATACTGGCTCTGATCCGAGGAGAGATCACGGAGCATCTCCGAGTACGCGCGCTCGACGGCGGGCGTCAGTGCGAGACGCCGCTCGTAGTCGTCGTATCGAGCCTGCAGCGTCGCTTTCTTGTCCTCGAGAGCCTTCTTCTCGTTGGCGGCTGCCTCGCGCTGCGTCCGCAGCTGAACGTACGAGGGATTGTCCGCCTCGGCATCCGGGTCGAAGATCGAGGGATTCGGCACCGCGCGGGCGCTCGCTGCGGCGGCACTGCCCGCGACACCGCCGCCTCTGGCCGCAGCCGCACCGCTCACAGCGATCTTCTCGGCCGTCCGTACTTGCTGCTGTAGGGAGTCGACGAGCTTCTGCAGGCGAATCACGTCCGGATGATCGGGCGCGTATCGATGCTTCGCATCGTCGAGGCGCGTCTGTGCATCCTCGAGCTCCCGCCGATAGTCATTGACGAGGTTCCCGGGTTTCTCGCCGCGCACGCTTTTCTCGAGCGCGGCAATCTCCCGCTTCTCCCGCACTACGTCCGGGAAATCGGGGGCATAGAGCGCCGAATCGCGCGCGTACTGGCTGCGCAGCGACTTGAGGAGGTCCTCCGGGGACTGCACGCGCTGGCCGGTGGAATCGTAGACCTGTGCCGTTGGATTGATTTGTGCCAGCTGGGAATCGAGGAAGATCAACTGCTGCTCGTACGACTGAATCTGCGTATCTGTCTCCAGGATCTCGTTCTGGGTCTGGTTGAGGTCGGTGAGATTGAGCTGCGTGAGCTCGGGCAAATCGTTGGCGTTCTTACGCTTGAACGCGGCGATCTTTGCCTGCTGGGTGTCGATGTCGTGACTCAGCCGCACGCTTTCGCTTTGCAGGAAAGTCACCGCATCCTGCGCGGTCTTCTCCCTCGTCTCGATGTTCTGCTGCAGGTAGAGCGACACGAGCTCGTTTGCCACCTGGGCGGCGAGCTGCGGAGAGCGGTTGCTGTAGGTCAGGGAGAAAGCGATCGTTGCCTTCGTCGGCTGGCCATTGCGCGGATCGATCACATCCGCGCTGATCATCTCCAGACTCGTTGCCTTGCGCATCTTCGCGACGACTTCCTCGCGCGGTTCGCGCTTGCGAAGATCGGGATAGAGGTTATACCGCTCGATGATTCCCATCAGGTTCTCGGTCGTCATGACCCGCTGTGCAATCACCTGGACGCGCTGTGAGGCGTAGGTGGACACCGTCGAGCGGACGAGGTCCGCCGGCAGCTCCTGCTGCTCGATGAGGATCGTGCCCGTGGAGCTGTACGTCGGCGGCCAGAGGAAGGCCGTCGCGATGGTCCCCACGGTGACGGCGCCGAAGGTGATCAGCACCGCCAGCGCGTGGCGCCGGGCCGCGGCCCAGAACTGCGAGAGGTTGAATGATTGTTCTGCTGTCGCCACGAGGTGTTCCGGTGCCGCTGCGATTTCGTCACGCACGATCCGCAGCGCAGATCATTCTAATGGCCCGAGCCGCACCGGCTGCACGTGGACTCGTTCGCTGCCCGCGAATACCCAGCCTATGTGTTGAAGATGACATTTGTATGGCAGTCGCGCTCCGATCGGTTCGTGATTGAAATGACAATGACATTGCGGCTATTCTCGGCGCGCCGCGCGTCCCGCCCCGCTGATTCAGCGCCGATCTGCTCACCGCCGCACAACCGTCTCCTTAAGGACCATGCATGAACCCGAAGAATCGCGAATCGCCCATCCTCTGGCTCCTCGGCTGCGTACCCCTGGCATTGCTCCTAGCTCAGGTTGCGCGAGCCGACGCGAATCTGGTTATCGCGCAGGGCGGCTCCGTCGCGCTCAGTGCGGCGGACGTTCGAACGGCAGTCGCGGCGCTTCCCGAGAGCTCCCGCCGAGTGATCCACTCGAGTCTCCCGGCACTCGAACAGCTGCTGCGGTCGGAGATCGCGCAGCGGACGATTCTCTCGGACGTGCGTGCGGCCGGTTTCGATCACGACCCGAAAACGCTCGTGCAGCTACGCGAGTTGCAGCGCGATGCGCTCGTCCGGCTCTGGATCGCGAGCCAGGCGAACGTTCCCACCAGCTATCCGAGCGCGGCCGATGTGCAGGCCGCTTACGACGCCGCCCGAGCCGCCGCGCCCGCCGAGTATCACATCGCGCAGATCTTCATCCGTGCGCCGGACGGCGGCGATCCGGCGGCCCTGAATGCCGCGCTGCGCAAGGCAACGGACATCGCCTCGCGCGTCAACGCGGATGATTTCGCCGAGCTCGCCCGCGCGCAGTCGGAGGACAGCCAGAGCGCGCCGAACGGGGGCGACCTCGGCTTCATTCCCGGCGAGCGCATGGTTCCCGAGGTGTACAAGGTCGTGAGCTCGCTCGCGCCCGGGCAGGTGTCCGGCCCGGTGAAGACCTCGCAGGGCCTGCACTTCGTCAAGCTCATCGCGAAGCGCCCGATTGCTTTGCCGCCGCTTTCACAGGTGCGCGATCGAATCGCCGCGGACCTGCGCACACGGCGAACGCAGGAGCTAGAACGCGCTTATATCAATCGATTCACGGCAAAGCTCGGTATCTCGATCAACGAGATCGAGCTCGCGAAGCTTCAAGCGAGCCTCGACTGAATCTCGGATTCGCCGCCGCGATTACTCGAACGCCTGCGCCGCACGATATCCCTCGCGCAGCACGAGCCCATCGCGGCGGGCCAGGCTCAGATCCTCCGCCACCATCTCGCTCACCAAATCCTCGAAGCTCACGCGCGGCGACCACCCAAGCTCGCGGCGCGCCTTGGAGGCGTCGCCGAGCAGCGTTTCGACCTCGGCGGGACGAACATAGCGCGCATCGAGCCGAATCACCGTTCGGCCGGTCTTGCGGTCGACACCAGCCTCCTCGAGACCGTGGCCACGCCACTCGAGGCGCATGCCGAGGAACGCCGCGGCCTTCTCTGCGAATTCGCGCACTGAGTGCTGTACACCGCTCGCGATCACGTAGTCCTGCGGCTCGCTCTGCTGCAGCATGCGCCATTGCGCATCGACGTAGTCGCGAGCGTGTCCCCAGTCGCGCCGTGCATCGAGGTTGCCCAGATGCACGCAAGCCTGGAGGCCCTCGGCAACGCGCGCGAGACCGCGCGTGATCTTGCGGGATACGAACGTCTCGCCGCGGATTGGGGACTCATGATTGAAGAGGATGCCGTTGCAGGCGTAGAGCCCATAGGCCTCGCGGTAGCTGACCGTGATCCAGTACGCGTACACCTTCGCGACGGCGTACGGGGAGCGCGGATTGAAGCGCGTCGTCTCCGTCTGCGGCGTCTCGGTCACTTTGCCGAACATTTCCGAGGTCGAGGCCTGGTAGAACCGCGTGCGTTTCTCGAGACCCAGAATGCGGATTGCCTCCAGAATGCGTAGCGTCCCGAGCGCATCAGCGTTGGCCGTGTATTCGGGAGACTCGAAGGAGACCATCACGTGACTTTGCGCGGCTAGATTGTAGATCTCGTCCGGCTGCACCTGCTGGATGACCCGGATGAGATTGGTGGCGTCGGTGAGGTCACCGTAATGCAGCTTCAGCCTCACATTGGGGGTATGGGGGTCTTCGTAGAGGTGATCGATGCGATCGGTGTTAAGGAGCGAACTCCTACGCTTGAGGCCGTGAACTTCGTAGCCCTTGCCGAGCAACAGCTCTGCCAAGTAGGCACCGTCCTGTCCGGTGACGCCGGTGATCAGTGCTCTTTTCATTAATTCCCGCCCTTGCCTTCGATGCCCCGAACTACCCTAGCCAGTGCGTGCTACAGCTCCATTGCGGTTTCGTGGCGCAGCATGCCGCGCGCGGCGCTGCCACGGTGCCCGGTGACGAAGCCCCGGCTCGCCACGTCCACTCAGGACGACTCGCGCAACTGTTGCGCACGTGCCGTGCGCTCGAGAGCCCCTTGGTGCGCGAGGCAGAACCGGGCGAGCCGCTGGACCGCGATGCGGTACTCCTGATGGTGCCACGAGAACTCCATCCAGAACTCCCGCTGCGCGTACACGGTTGCCGCCTGGCGACTGGCGACGAAGAGCCGCAGCGCGGTGCTGCGGCGCGCCGCGAATTCCGTCACGCTCGCCTGCAGCGCAGTGAGCTGCGCGAGCGAGCGGCGGGAGAGGAGCTTCATGGGGCGCTCCGCGAGATCTTAGGGCACGCTGCTCCACAGCGTCTCGAGCTCCGCGGCCGCCCGATCGAGCTCTGCGATTACCTTGCAGTAGCTCTGCCACGCCTCGTGGAGCTCTCGCATCGCCGCCGGATCGGTGCGGTCGAGCCGCCGTCGCGCGACCTCGTGATCCGACTGGATCTGTCTGTGATGGCTCTCCAGACGGTCCAGGCGGTCCCAGAACCTCGGATCAAGCCACTCGGCTTGCTCCCGGTGCACGGCGCTCATGGAATCCCCCCGCGGGACGTCGTTATCGAGTGCGGGAACGTTAGCTCATCAGTGCTACAGATTGTTTGCAGCAACGTCGCGCGGCCGCGCCATTCGCACCGTACGATCGCGAGCCAGACTCAGTCGAACACCACGCGCGGGAGATACATCGAGACGACCCAGTTGGGGCGGTCGACGATCTCGCTGATGCGCAGGTCCCCGCAGACGCTTGCGAGCATGTAGGCGTCCTCGGCCGCGAGGCCATGCGTCTTACCGAGAAGCTCGATCATTCCGCGCACCGCATTCTTCGCGGCCTCCATCAGATCCGGCCCGATCCCGGTCGTCACCTCGTACCCTTTGGCATCGAGATGGCGGCTGACCGGCCGCGGACAGACAAAGCGCGGAAAGCGCAGGTTCTCACCCTTCACCAAATCAATCCTCGCCTGAACGCTCATCGGCGTCTCGATCGCCGTGCCGCACACCTCGCCGTCGCCCTGCGCGGCGTGCGGATCGCCGATGGAGTAGAGCGCCCCCTCCACCTCGATGGGCAGATAGAGCTCGACGCCCTCGCTGAGATCGCGAATATCCATATTACCGCCCGTGGCATACGGCGGAATCGTGCTGTGACTTCCCGGCGCCTTGGGTGCGACCCCCGTGGTGCCGCAGAACGGCTTCAAGGGCACCCGCGCGAATCGTCCAAAGGCCGCGGGGGTTGCGAAGGTGCGGTCGTACGACCAGATGTGCAGCGCAGGATTCGGAAAATCATCCGCGAGCAGTCCGAAGCCCGGGATGATGCCGGTCCAGGCCCACCCCGAGGGCTCGAACCCGAGCAGAGTCACTTTGAGCGTATCTCCGGCTTCCGCGCCCTCGACGTAGACGGGTCCGGCAACGGGATTGACGCGCGCGAAGTCGAGCCGGGTGAGTGACTCCACGGTCGACTGCGGTGTGATCTGCCCGCACATGGCATCGATGTCGCGGAACTCAACCGTGTCGCCGGGTGCGATCCGTATCGCGGGGGCGCGGCTCTTGTCCCAGCTCAAGTGCTGATCCGCGCGATGGATCGTGTGCGCGTTCGCGTGGCGGTGCGTTGCATCGTGCATGGGTGTCTCCGGTCAATTCGACGTGCCCGCACGCACGGCGACCGCGGCTCGATACGCGCGCGGGGTCATGCCGACCATCGATCTGAAGCGGCGGGTGAAGGCGCTCTGATCCGTGAAGCCGCAAGCGGCCCCGATGCTCGCGATGCTGTCCCGGCTCGCGAGCAGACGCATCGCCGCATCGACGCGGCGCTTGTTGAGCGCCTGGTGCGGAGTGAGCAGGAACACCCGGCGGAAATGGCGCTCGAGCTGCGCGACGGAAAGTCCCGCAAGATCGGCGAGCGTCTGCATGCGCACCGGGGCCGCGTAGTGCTGCTGCAGGTGCGTCCACGCCCGCCGCAGCCGGTCGTAGGTCGGATGGCGTCCCTCGGGGGCGCCGAGATCGCGGGAGATCCCGATCAGGCCACGGATCTGATTCTCGATGCGCACCGGGCGCTTGCAGGTGAGACACCAGCCGGGTTTGCGGTTCGGAAAGATGTGCACTTCGAGGTGATCCTCGATGAGCTCGCCCCCGAGCACGCGCCGGTCCTGCGCCGAGTAGTCCCCGCCGAGACCTTCGGGAAACACCTCGCTCGCGGTGCGGCCGATGAGATCACTGCGACGTTTGAGACCGAGGCGCGATACCAGCGTCAGGTTGGCGTGGGTGTAGCGGCCGCGCTCATCCTTGACAAAGAAGACCACGTCCGGAAGCGCATCGAAGAGAACCTCGAGCTCTCGGGCGGGAACCGCAATGAACGCTTCGGGCACGCCGGGTCACCTCGCAGGATGGGTCCATTGTGCCGTTTTCCGCACCGAACCGCGACCGGTCCACTCTAGCCACCGTACCGCCGACGGCGCGATGATGCTGCTCATGCAGTCGATCGAGGTGATCGATTCTCATACCGGCGGAGAGCCGACCCGCGTCGTGATAGAGGGCTTTCCCGATCTCGGCCGCGGTTCGCTCGCCGAGCGGCTCACCCACTTCCGCGCGCGCTTCGATGCGTGGCGGCGGGCGATCGTGTGCGAGCCGCGGGGCTCGGATGCACTCGTGGGCGCGGTCCTGGTGCCGCCGTCGAGCGCCGAGGCGGCGGCCGGCGTCGTCTTCTTTAACAACGTCGGCTATCTCGGCATGTGCGGCCACGGAAGCATCGGGGTCGTGCACACGCTGTCCTATCTCGGCCGGATGGCTCCCGGCCGGCACCGGCTCGATACGCCGGTCGGCCTCGTCGGGGTCGAGCTGCACGGGAATGGTGCCGTGTCGATCGAGAACGTCGAGAGCTATCGGTATGCGACCGGCGTGGAGCTCGCCGTGCCCGGTCGAGGATCGGTGCGCGGTGACATCGCCTGGGGCGGCAACTGGTTCTTCATTACCGACGATTCTCCGATTCCGCTCGAGGCCGGCCGCCATCGCGAGCTCACGCGCTACGCCCAGGAGATTCGCGCGGCGCTCGTCGCACGGGGCTTGAGGGGTGCGGGCGACGCTGAGATCGACCACATCGAGTTGAGCGGCCCGTCCCCGACCCCCGGGGTCCACGCGCGCAACTTCGTGCTGTGTCCCGGACTCGCCTATGACCGTTCGCCGTGCGGGACCGGAACGAGCGCGAAGGTGGCCTGCCTCGCCGCCGACGGGAAGCTTGCGCCCGGCGAGCCGTGGCGCCAGGAAGGCATCCTCGGCAGCCTCTTCGAGGTGCGCTACGCACCCGGCCCCCGCGGCGTGCTGCCGCGCATCACCGGCACGGCGCACGTGACGGCGCGCGGGCGCCTGCTGCTCGATGCGCAGGATCCGTTCTGCTGGGGCATCGGGCCGGTGTGAAGACGTTCGATCTGATCGTCGTCGGCGCGGGCATCGTCGGTGCGGCCTGCGCGGACGCGGCCGCCGCCGAGAAGCTGCGCATCGCGGTGGTCGAGGCGGATATCGTGGGCGGCGGAGCCACCGCAGCCGCGATGGGCCACCTGGTCGCACTCGATGACGACCCGGCAGAGCTCGCGCTCGCCCGGTACTCGCTCACGCTCTGGGAGGAGCTGCGCGAGCTCCCCGCGGCGCAGTTCGATCGCTGCGGCACGCTCTGGCTCGCGCGGAGCGATGAGGAATTCGCGGCCATCGAGGCGAAGATCGAGCGGCTGCGACGCGTGAGCATCGGCGCCGAAGCGATCGCGGGCTCGGAGCTCAATCGGCTGGAGCCGGCGCTCGCGCCGGGGCTGCGCGGCGGGCTCCTCGTGGCGAGCGACGCGGTCGTGTACGCGCCGAACGTCGCTCGCTTTCTCATCGAGCGCGCGCGCGGCCGCGGCGCGGAGATCCTCCTGCGCCGCCGAGCCGTGGCGCTCGACGACGACGGCGTGCTGCTCGAGGATCGCACGCACCTCGCCGGACCGGTCCTGCTCGCGACCGGCTGCGCGCTGCCGGACCTGCTCCCCATGCTGCCGCTGCGGCCGCGCAAGGGCCATCTGGTCATGACCGGCCGCTGCCCGGGCTTCATCAGACATCAGCTGCTCGAGCTCGGCTACACCGAGAGTGCGCGCGGTGCGGCCGCCTCGAGCGTCGCGTTCAACGTTCAGCCCCGGCGAACGGGTCAGATTCTCATCGGCTCCTCGCGCGAGTTCGGCAGCGTCGGGCGCGAGGTGTCGCTGCCCACCGTGCACCGGATGCTCGCGCGCGCGCTCGAGTATCTGCCGGGCCTGCGAACGCTCGAGGTGCTGCGCGCGTGGAGCGGATTGCGGCCGACGAGCCTCGATGGCAGACCCTACCTGGGCGCCGTGCCGGACCGGCGCCAAGTGTGGGTTGCGGCGGGCCACGAAGGATTGGGGATCACGACGGCGCTCGGCAGCGCCCGGGTCGTGGTCGATCTCCTCCTCGGTCGCGGGTGCGCGATCGATCCCGCGCCGTTTGCTCCTGCGAGGGCGCTCTCATGAGCGGCGTCGTGCGCGCCGAGATAGACGGTCGCGCGATCGAGGTACCCGCCGGCGCCAGCGTCGCGGCGGCAGTGGCCCGGGTCACGGCGGTCTTTCGCAGCTCCGTGAGCGGCACACCGCGTGGACCCTTGTGCGGCATGGGGGTTTGCTTCGAGTGCCGCGTGACGATCGACGGGGTGCCCGACCGCCGTGCCTGCATGGAGTTGGTGCGCGACGGCATGCGGGTGCGAACGCGTGGCTGAGCGCTATCAGACGATCGTCTGTGGAGCGGGACCCGCCGGGCTTGCGGCCGCGATCGCCGCGGCGGCGGCGGGAGCGCGCATCGCCCTCCTCGATGCCCAACCCCACGCCGGCGGTCAAATCTGGCGTCCGAGCGTGCGCTATCGTCTCCCGGCCCGCGCGCGCGGGATGCTCGCACGTGCGCTCAACAACGGGCGGATCGAGTTCCGGCCGGGAACCCGCGTGGTCGCGGCGGGCGACGGCGAGATGCTCGTCGAAAGTGCCACGGGCGGGGCGCGCCTGCGTTACGAGAGCCTCGTCATCGCCACCGGTGCGCGTGAGCTTTATCTACCGTTTCGCGGCTGGACCCTTCCCGGAGTGACCGGCGCGGGGGGCCTGCAGGCGCTCGCGAAGCAAGGCTGGCCCATTGCCGGCAAGCGCGTCGTCGTCGCAGGCACCGGCCCGCTGCTACTCGCGGCCGCGGCGACGCTGCGCCGCCACGGAGCGCGGGTGCTGGCGGTCATCGAGCAGGCAGCGCCGGTCGCGATCCGCCGCTTCCTCACCGCAGTCCCCGGCTGGCCCCGGCATGCGCTCGAAGCGCTCGCGCTGCGCGCTCGGCTCGGGAGCGTTCCCTATCGCTGCGGCGAGTACGTCGCGGCCGCGCACGGCACGATCGCGCTCGAGGCGGCCGAGGTGCACGGGCGAGAGGGCCCCTATCGCATCGAGTGCGATCATTTGGCGGTCGGCTACGGACTGGTCCCGAATATCGAGCTCGCGCTCCTCCTCGGCTGCCGCGTCGATGCGGCGCGCTCGGCTGTCCGCGTCGTGACGGACGATTCGATGTCGACGAGCGTCCCGGGTGTCTTCGCCGCAGGCGAAGTGCGCGGCGTCGCAGGGTGTGCGGCGGCGCTCATCGAGGGCGAAATCGCCGGCTACGCGGCCGCCGGTGCGGCTCGCCCCGTCGCGCGCCTCGCGCGACGGCGCGCGCGCGCGCGGCGGTTCGCGGCTCTCATCGAGGGATGCTTCGCGCTCGATGAGCGCGTTCGTCACCTCGCGGACACCGATACGATCCTCTGCCGCTGCGAGGATGTGCCGCTGGGTGCGGTTCAAGGCCACCCCGATGCGCGCTCCGCCAAGCTCGCCACGCGCTGCGGAATGGGAGCCTGCCAGGGTCGCGTCTGCGGCGCGGCGCTCGCCGAGATCTTAGGCTTCGCACCCGACCGCGCGCGGATCCCGCTCTTCCCCGTGGCTCTCTCGAGCCTCGTCGATCCCTTCACTGCCGACACTGCGGAGCCTCCTCCATGAGCATTTCAAACTCGATCTGGCGCGGAGTCATTCCGGCGATCACGACGCCGTTCACCGAGGCGGGCCACGTCGATCACGACTTCCTCGCGCATCACGGATCGACCCTGATCGCAGCCGGCTGCACGGGAATCGTCGCGCTCGGATCGCTCGGGGAGTCCGCCACGCTCGCGCACGAGGAAAAGGTGAGGGTGCTGCGCACGCTCACCGGGGCGCTGAAAGGGCGCGCACCGGTCATTGCCGGAATCGCGGGTCTTGCGACCCAAGAGGCCGTGCACCTCGCGCGCGAGGCGGCCGCGGCGGGGTGCAGCGGCCTGATGGTCCTGCCTCCGTACGCGTACTCGACTGACTGGCGCGAGATGGGAACTCACGTGGCGACGGTGATCGAGGCGACCGCTCTTCCCTGCATGCTCTACAACAATCCGGTGGCATACCGCACCGACTTCACGCCCCCGCAGATCGCCGAGCTCTGCGCGCGCTGCGCGAACCTTCAAGCCGTCAAGGAATCCTCCGCGGACGTGCGCCGCATCGCCGCCATCCGCGCGCTCATGGAGGATCGCCTGGAGCTGCTGGTGGGGGTCGACGATGCCATCGTCGAGGGCATTCAGATGGGCGCGAGCGGATGGATCGCGGGACTCGTGAACGCTTACCCGCAGGAGTCGGTGCGGCTCTTCGCGCTCGCCGCGGAGCGCGGCCCGCAGGCAGCCTTCCCGCTCTACCGCTGGTTTCTGCCGCTGCTGCGTCTCGACACGCTGCCCAAGTTCGTCCAGCTCATCAAGCTCTGTCAGCAGAGCGTGCACATGGGAAGCGAGCGCGTGCGCGCGCCGCGGCTGCCGCTCGTCGCCGAGGAGCGCGCGCTCGCGCTCGCGTTGATCGAGCGCGCGAACGCGACGCGGCCGCGCCCGTAGCCGCGCCCACGGCGCACTCAGAAGCTGTAGGTCAGATCGACCCCGATCGTGCGCGGCTGATTGGTGACGACCCGCTCAACCGACGGAATCGTCCAGGCGAACGCCGTGGTATTGATGCCGAGGTCGGCCCGCTTGTCGGTGAGATTATCCGCGAACAGATAGCCCGACAGTCTCTTGCCAGTGAGTCCGAAGCGCAGCCCGATGAGATCGTACGGCGGCAGCGTTGCGTAGGTGTATTCGATGTCGGTCTCCGGACCCACGTAGGAGTTGCTGAGCCGGCCCGTGAAGCTCACATCGCCGAAGAGCGGCTTGGTATAGGTGAGCGAGGTCGTCTCGGTGTACTTGGGGATGTTGAGGATCGCGAGCCCCGGAACGAGCGAGGGATCGGCCGCGCTGATCGTCGGATTCACCGCAGTCAGGCTCGCGTGCGTATAGGTGCCGCTCACCGTGAACGTCCACTCGGGCGTGAGCAGCGCGCTCAACTCGAGCTCCGGACCGTACGAGGCGGCGGTGCCGGCATTCTCCGTGAGCGGGTACCCGCAGGGCTGATTGATGATCTGCTGCACCTGTTGCCAGCGGATGTAGTACACATCCGCGTTCACGATGAGCGTGTTGTCGAGCAGTCGCGCTTTCTCGCCCACCTCGTAGTTCCAGGTGCTGTCGGGTCCATAGGTCTCGGGACTGATCGTGCAGATGCTCGGGGGAATCTGCTGATTGATTCCGCCCGGGCGGAATCCGCGCGCGATCGTGCCGTAGACCGTGAGCTCGTGATTGCTCTCGTAGGAGAGCGTGACCTTCGGGTTCACGCCGCTATTTGACTGTGAGAACGAGTTGAGCGTTTCGCCCGCATTGCCCGAGTCCGTCGCGAAGCCCGATGTCTCCTCATCGGCGTGACTGTCGAACTGGTACCACCGCAGGCCCGCGGTGAGCTTCAGGGTGTCGGTGAGGGCGTAGGTCCCCTCGCCGAAGACCGCGTACTGCTTGATGTAGTACGGATTGTGCGCCTGATAGATGATTCCGAGCGGGTTCGCGGCCGCACCGCCGGTCGAGATGAACGCAAGCGGCACGGAGGCGTTGTACTCGGCGAATATGGACTCGAAGTCGGTGAAGAACACGCCCCCGATCCACTGCAGCGGACCGTTGCCCGTCGAGGCGAGTCGGATCTCCTGACTGAAGTCGCGCGTGGTGTCGGTCTCGTTGAACGGGATGTCGTAGAACTGCGGGATGGTCACGCCGAAGAGACCCACCACGCTGTAGAGTGCCTCGGAATTGTCCTGATTCTGGCTCTCCTGACGCGAGAGGTACGAGCTCGCCGAGGTGAGCTGAGCGAAGCCCATGTCGTAATTGATCGTGAGACCGTAGAGCCGGAAGACATCGTACATCGGCTCGCCCACGTTGAAGGGCTGATAGTGCGCATCGGGGATGCCAGGCGGCGCGTCATACTCGTTGTAGTCGCCCGTGTTGATCTTCTGGTACATGGCCGTCGCATCGATCTTGAGCGCGTCCTGGGGCTGCCACAGGAGACCTGCGCGCCCTCCCTGCAAACGCTCCCAGTTGATGCGCGGGACGACGGCCTGCGGCGTCACGGCGGTCACATCGCCGCGGGTGCACCCCGGCCACCCGGCACCGCAGGGCCCCGGATTGGTCGGAACGGGGAAATTCTGACCGAGGACGATCCGATTGATCCAGCCGTCCGTGAACTTGTCCGTGAGCACCACGCGCAGCGCGAGCGCATCGTGCACGATGGGAAGGTTCAGCATCAGGTTGCCGCCGCGATTGAACCCCCCGCCCACGGTGCCCGAGCCGGTCGCCTCGGCCTCGGCGGCGAATCGATCGAGCTGCGGTGCGTTGGTCACGAGCTTCACGGTGCCACCCATCGAGCCCGAGCCGTAGAGCGTTCCCTGCGGTCCACGCAGGACCTCGACGCGGTTCAGATCGAACAGGTCCGGATCGATCACCACCTTGCCATTGAGCGCGGCCGCGGGCGGACTCACCGGGTAGTCATCGAGATAGAACCCGACGGTTGGGGACGATCCGCCGGAGGAGGACAGACCGCGCATTTCGAGCTCGGTCTGACCGGGACCCGCCGTGCGCACCGAAATGCCGGGCACCGTCTGGATGACGCCCGCGAGATCGGTGATGCCCTCCTGCTGCATCAGATCGCCGCTCAGTGCCGTCATGCTGATGGGCGTGTCCTGCACCGTCGAGGCGCGCTTCTCCGCGGTGACGACCACCTCCTGCAGAACTTCATTCCCGGTCGTAGGCTGTGCGCCCGCACTGCTCGCCGGCGCCTGCGCGCGCGCGGCGCCGGCCGCACAGACCGCCGCCACTGCGAGCACGAACGAAAGGTGCATTGTCACTCTCATTATTCTGACTCCCCTGGGAACTCGCGTGCGCGCGAAAGCTGGCGTGCGGCGCGGGCTTGATAACCGCGAGTGCGCCAAGCATCATCTCCGAACTCGCAACGCCGGACTAGAATGACTTGTCGCGATTAGATGCAGAAATCGGCACAAAGGGCGCACCCGGCAGAGTGAGTCGGAACCCCACGTGAGTCAAGCGCCCATCCCCGCTCCCGAGCCATCACCGGGACCGACTCGAGCAACGCTTCCTTTTGAGTCGCAGCCGCAGGCCTCCGCATCAAATTGGTGCGATCCGTCGCAGGAGCGGCTGGAGTCGCTCGGCTACAAGCAAGAGCTCGCGCGCACGATGAGTCTGTTCGATGTCGTGGTGTACGGACTCATCTATCTGGTGCCGCTCGCGCCGCTCGCGGTCTTCGGCTTCGCCTACAACCTCTCCGGCGGAATGGTCGCATCCGTCTACATCGTCGCCGGCGTCGCGATGTACTTCAGCGCCGTGAGCTACAGCGAGATGGCGCAGGAATTCCCCGTAGCCGGGTCCGTGTATTCGTACGTGCGCTTCGGCGCGGGCGAGTTCTTGGGCTTCATGAGCGGGTGGTCGATCCTGCTCGACTACCTGCTGCTGCCGGGGCTGCTGTTCATCTTTGCAGCCGCGGCGATGCACGATCAGGTGCCGGCGCTGCCCGCGTGGGTGTGGGTCCCGATCTTCGTGATCGTCTCGACCATCATCAACATGCGTGGCATCACCTTCACCGCGGGCGTGAACCGCCTCTGTCTGTACGTGCAGCTCGCGGTGCTGGCCGCGTTCCTCGCCGCCGCCGCCTTCGCGCTCCACGCCGGCAAGGCTCAGTTGAGCTGGGGTCCGCTCATTGGCAGCGGAGCGTTCTCGCCTGCGCTGGTCTTCGCGGGGCTGCCGATTGCGGCCTTGAGCTACATCGGCTTCGATGCCATCTCGACGCTCAACGAGGAAGCGCAGGGCGGAGGGCGTACGGTGGCGAAGGCGACGATGATCACGTTGTTCGCCGTGGCTGCGATGTTCGTGCTGCAGGTGTATGCGGCGGCGCTGTTTGTGCCGAGTGGAACGCGGTTCGGAAGCGACACTGCCGCGACCGCGGTCTACGGCATCGCCAACGTCGTCGCGGGTCCGATCTTCAGAGCCGTCGTCACGCTGACCAACGCGCTCATCGCCATCTTCGCGAATGCCATCGTCTCGCAGGCGACCACCTCGCGATTGATCTTCAGCATGGCGCGCGACCGCCAGATACCGCAGTATCTCGCCGCCGTCGATCAGCGCCGCAAGATTCCCGTCCGCGCGATCGTCGTGGTCGCCGTCCTCTCCACCGCGATCGGCCTCGTTGCCATCAACGCCTCCGATCTCGTCACTTCGATGGTGACGTTCGGCTCCCTCTCCGCTTACTGCCTGCTGCACGTTGCGGTGATGAGGTATTTCGCCCGCCAGGGGGCGCGCCGGCGCTGGTTTGCGCACTGGCTCTCGCCGGTGCTCGGCCTCGCCATCCTGATCTATGCGCTCTGGAAAACGCCGCTCCCGGCGAGAATCGTCGGGTCCGTCTGGCTTGCATCCGGCGTTGCAATCTATCTATTCAGACGCTCTCGCGTCGCACCAAAGGTGACATAGCGCACAGGCTCGGTCGCGTGGGCGGCGGAGCCCGTTTACCGTTTGCAAGAGTTGTACACGATTCCGGGTGTGCGACGTTGTTCACGCGTATAAGGCATCCGCCTTACTCATTCGTGAACGAGGGAGACACCCGTGACTCGATCCATCCGCAAGCTCGTCTCGGCCGCCGTCGTGGCGGTGGCCCTGACCGCAATCGCGACCACGACGTTCGCCGACACGCAATGGCAGAAGGATCATCCGCGCCGGGCGCAGGTGAATTCGCGCCTCGCCAATCAGAACCGGCGCATCCATCAGGAGCGCAAGTCAGGTGAGATCAACGGCCGTCAGGCCGCGCGGCTGCACCGCGAGGATCACGCGATCCGGGGCGAGGAGCGCGCCATGGCGCGCACCAACGGCGGTCACATCACCAAGGCCGAGCACCGCGCGCTCGATCAGCAGGAGAATCAGGTCAGTCGCCGGATCGGTCCCTAAACGCGATTGCTGCTCATGGGCCCGCGGCGCGCGCCGACGGCCCACGGCTGCAGCGGCCCGCGTAGCGCGCTCGGCGCAGACCGGCGCAGACTCAGATAGATCGGAGGCGCCGCCTCCATCGCAAGCGGCGCCGGCTGCGGCAGCGCGAGCGTGTTGATGCTCTCGCCCGCGGCCGGTGCCACGAGCGCAGAGGGCTCGCGCGCGGCGGCGTGCCGCAGATCCGCCAGCTCACGCGGAGGCGCGAGCTCCTCCGGAGTCACGAGCAATCCGCACCGTCGCAGGAACCGCCCGATGCTCGCGCGGCTCGAGATCGCCGTGAGCGGCGCGGAGAGCATGAGGCCTGCGATCACGGGCATCATCCACCAGATGAATCTCGGTGCCATCGCCAGGATCGCCGCGCCCCAGACGATGCCAAGCAGCAGCTGCCAGCGGTGGCGCACGAGCGCCTCGCCGAGCGTGACGCCGCGGTCGCCGCGCTCCTGAGCGTTCCAGGCGACCGGGCGGCCCGCGAGCGTCGTCACGACGAACGTGGAGTGGAACACCATCATGGGCGGGGCGAGCAGGATGGAGAAGAGCTGCTCGATCACCAGGCTCACACCGAGCCGGATTGCGCCTCCGAAGCCGCGACGCAGCTGCGCCGATGCGAGCGCGAGCGTCAAGCCGAGCAGCTTCGGCAGGAGGAGTACGACCACGGTCCCCGCGAGCAGCACGTCGATCTCTCCCTCGCGGTACTGCGGCCACTGCGGGAAGAGCGAATACAGTCCCTGCTGGAAGTACTGATGGCCCTCGAGCGCCGCGCGGCAGGTGAGGATCGAGCTCAACACCAGCACCGCCATCCAGATCGGCGAGGTCGCGTAGGAGAGCACGCCCGTCAGCATGTGCAGACGGCTCACCCAGTGCAGTCCCCGCATCGGCATCACGGCGCAGTGCTGCAGGTTTCCCTGCGCCCAGCGTCGATCGCGCGCGGCAAAGTCGATGATGTTGGAGGGCACCTCTTCCCAGCTGCCCTCGAGATCGGGCACGAGCCACACCTGGTAGCCCGCGCGGCGCATGAACGCCGCCTCGACGAAGTCGTGGCTCAAGATCTCCCCGCCGAGCGGGGCGGCGCCGGGCAGCTTCGGCAGCGCGCATGCTCTTGCGAACGGCGCGATGCGGAGAATCGCGTTGTGGCCCCAGTAATTGGCTTCCCCGAGCTGCCAGAACGCGAGCCCGCTCGAGAGCATCGGGCCGTTCAGGCGCGCGGCAAACTGGACCAGGCGCGCGAACAGCGTATCGCGCCCCACCGGGAGCGGTGCCGTCTGGATGATGCCGACCTCCGGGTGCGCATCCATCAGCCGCGCGAGCGTGACGAGCGCATGGCCACTCATGATGCTGTCGGCATCGAGCACGATCATGTGCTCGTACGCGCCGCCCCAGCGGCGCACGAAGTCGGCGATGTTGCCCGCCTTGTGCCCGAGATTCTCGGCGCGGCGGCGATAGAAGATCCGTCCCGCGGCCCGGTGCCGCGCAATGAACGCACGTGCGGCCGCTTCCTCCGCGAGCGCGATCTCGGCTTTACGCGTATCGGAGAGAATGAAGAGGTCGAAGCACGCCTGCTCGGGCTCGCGGGCAAGCGAGCGCCAGACGGCCTCGAGCCCCGCCATCACACGACCCGTATCCTCGTTGTAGATCGGCATGACGATCGCGACGCGGCTCAGCACTGCGAGGCCTTGCGCCTCGCCCGCGCGCAGGGTCCGCCGATCCTCCCGCCGCAGGCGGATCACGAACCCCGCGACCGCGGTCCAGAACGCCCCGGCGATCCAGGTGAAAAGCACGAAGAACAGCACGAGCGCCACGGCCTCGAGCGGGGCGAGACCGTCGGCCGAGAGGATGTCCTCGAACGTGAGGCTCGCGAGCCCGCTCGTGAGCAGCGTCAGACCGAAGAACACCGCGCGGCGCAGGTGCACTCGAGGCTGGGTGCGGGCATTCATGGTAGACGTCCTCATGTCGGAAGCTGATAGGTCCATGTCTCGGTCAGGGCCTCGCCGTAGAGCGTCAGGTAGCAGCGCAGGTCGACCGCTTCCTTCGGTTTGTAGGGCATGACGCGGAACGTCACGCGCCAGGCGCCGGTCGCGGCGATGCGCGTCACGCTCACGAGATCGACGCGGCCGCCGCTCGCGCTGACGGCAGCCTGCACCGGCTGCGTCCGGTCGAGACCGTCGAGATCTCCTCCGGCGTAATCGATCATCACGCGCTGTGCGCCCGTGTGGAATTGCACGCCGTTCACCGGGAAATCCCCGGTTCGCGTCGCGATGGCGCGGCCCCCGGGCGGCCAGAGCGGCGAGTCGAGGTATGCCGACAGCACGTAGCTCAGTTTGATCGGCCTGCCGGCGCGTACCGGCTGCGCCGGCACCCAGTACGCATCGACGTTGTCGTGGATCTCCTCGTCGTTCGGGATTTCCACGAGCTCGACGCCGCCCTTGCCCCAATCGCCGAGCGGCTGCACCCAGTAGCTCGGCCGGCGCTGGAACTGCTCCTCGGTGTCCTGGTAATCGTTGAAATCGCGGTCACGCTGCACCAGCCCGAAGCCGCGCGGATGGTCGTCCATGAAGCGGTTGACACGCAGTTCGGTCGGATTGACGAGCGGCCGCCACAGCCACTCGCCGCTGCCCGTCTGCATCATGAGCCCGTCGCTGTCGTGCACCTCCGGGCGATAATCGTTGAAGCGCCGGCCGGAGGGGTCCTCGCCGTAGAGGAACATCGAGGTGAGCGGCGCGATTCCGAGCTTGGCGATATCCCGCCGCGGAAAGAGCTCGGAGGTGACCGTGACCTGCGTGATGTTCCCGGGAAGCAGATCGAACTCGTACGCGCCCGCGATGCTCTGGCTGTCGAGCAGCGCATAGATCGTGAGCGAGCGCTGCTGCGCCTGGGCCGGGCGCACCAGCCAGAAATCCGTGAACCACGGGAACTCCTCGCCGCGCGTGGAGGCGGTGTCGACCGCGAGGCCGCGCGCGGAGAGGCCATACACCTGGTTGCGGCCGAGCATGCGAAAGTAGGAGGCGCCCAAAAACACGATCAGCTCATCCTTGTAAGCGGGCGTCTGCAGCGGGTAGTGCACGCGAAAGCCGGCGAAGCCGACATCCGGCTTGAGGCGCCGCGCGATCGCCCCGAGTCGGCCGAAGTCGAACCACGCCGGGTTGTAGCGCACCGGGCGCACCTCCCCGTTCACCACCTCGGAGATGTTCACGCGCCGATCGAAATTGAAACCGCGGTGGAAGAACTGCACCTCGAACAGCGATTGATTGCGCCACAGCGCATCGCTGCGGTGAAACTGAATCTCGGCGTACTGCTGATAGTTGAGCCGAGCGAGTGAGTCGGGCACCCGCGGGGAGCGGTTGCGGTAGGGTGTCGCGGCGCGCGCGCGCGCGAGCTGCACTACCGAGTCGAAGTTGAACGCCGGCGCGGCACGTGCCGGCCCGTGGGGGGGCGGCGCGGCTGGCGAGGACTGCGCGGAGCGCGCCGGGGGTGACGGCGCTCGGATCGCAACCGCGCGCGCGGGCTGCAATGGAGCCGCGCGCAGCATCACCGGGTGCAACCGCCCCTGTTGCGCGCGCGGCGGCGGAGCAGCTGCGTGCTCGTGATGCACGAGCGCGCTCGCCGCGAGCACTGCTGCAATGACGGCCGCACCAATCAAACATTGCCGGATCACCACTCCTGAACTTTCCACTCCGGCGCGCGACTTCGGGCCGCACCCCTCCGACCATGCCGCATCTTCAGATTCTCGGGAACCAAGGCCGCGGACCGTCGCAAGCTGGCGACTGGGAGAACGGATCTGGCGCGGCATCTCCGACTCCGTCCCAGTGTCGCAGTCCCAAGCGCAGTTCTCCTTTAAGAACTTGTCACGCACGCACCTCCGTGCGTCGCGCGCGCGAACGCTGCGCGCCAGTCGCTCGTCCCAGGGCTTTACCATCGTCCTTGGGGTCGGCCCGCGTGGATTTCAACGTGATCCGGTGCGCTTATGTCACTAATCGCCGACGCTGGAGCGCGCGCGTTGCGGTCGCGCCGCAGCCGCCGCCGCAACGGCCTTGCCGCGGAGGAGCGCTTGGCGGCTCGCCCACTGGGTCGGTGGATCGAGCTCCTGCAGGAACCTGACTTCTCCGCTTTGCAGCAGGGCAAGTGGCAGCCCCTCGCGGTAGAGCACGCGGTTGGTTGTCACGGCGGGGAGTCGCGCGCCGGCCGTGAGGAGGCCCACCACGTTGAGCGGATCGGCTCCCGAGAGCGAGACGAGCTCCCCGGCGCCCGCGCCGCGGCGCACTTCGCGCAGCAGCCCGATCGCATCGGGGGCCGCGTACTGCTCGCCGGAGAAACCGCCCACGAACCGACCGCCGCGGATCTCCCCGCGCGCCTCGAGCCGCCGCGCCGAGAGCAGGATCTCGCGCCACGGCGGGAGCCACGCGGATTCGCGCGCGAGGAGACGAAACAGCAGGACGCCCCAGCGCCGCAGAAGCGTCCGCACGAGGTGCTCGGTCGCCTCGGTGCGTTCGGCGGGGGAGGCTCGCCGCACCAGCGCCCAGCGGCCGGAGTCCACGAGTCCTTGCAGCGCGATCCGCCGCGCGCGCTCGCCGGACCGTCCCGCGCGTCCGGAGTGGCTGCGCCTGAGACCGGAGCCGAGCAGAGCGCGCAACCCGGCGAACCCGTCCGAATTGACCGCACCTTGGGCGACCAGCGCCGCGAGCGCCTCCTCGGCTTGTGCCGGCAGCAAGCGCGCACCGTCGACGATCTCGTCGAAGAACGATGCCCCGTGGTCGGCGAGGAACTCGCTCACGGCTAACGCGCCGGCGGAAAGGCGCTGCGGATCGGGCGGGGCGGCGAGTGCCGCCCAAAATCTCATGTTGCGACGCGGAATGATCGCAATCGGCGTGCTGCGCAGCGGCCCGGCGCCCTGCCCGGCGGCGGCGTGCGTGCCAAGCCGCGTCCACACGAAGCGTCCGGCGCGGCAGTTCTCGTCGAGCCATTCGGGCTCGTACTCGCCGAGGCGCGCGGGCAGGATCTGCGTCTCCCAAGCACCGGCTGCTGCCTCGAACCCTTCGAGCTGCCCGAGCAGATGCGCCACGGCATCCGGACCCTGCATGCGCGTGGGCTCCGTGACGTGCTGCCACGCGCTCAGGAACCTGAGGAACTCGCTCGGCTCGACCGGCGTCACCTCGGCGCGCAGCCGCTTGACCGTGCGCCGATGAATTCGCGCAAGAAGGCCACGCTCGCACCACTCCTCGCTTCCGGCCGCACCCGTGAAGCGGCCACGCATCACGAAGCCTTCCGCCTGCAACGCCGCGAGTGCAGCGTCGACCCGCGGCTGGGTGAGCGCGAGCGAGTCCGCGAGCGCGCTGGCGGTGATCGGCCCGAGCCCCTCGAGTCGGCCGCGCACGATCTCGATGAGCGCCTCCTCGGCGGTCCACGCGCGCTCGGGCGCAAGTGTGGGGACGAGCGGAGCGAACCGGCCTTCGGGGAAGAGCGCCTCGAACAGTGCGCGCCGCTCGGCGGCGAGCACCAGGGAAGCCGACCGACCGCTCGCGGCCTGCGGCAACATCAGCTGGACGATGCGCCCGTCAGCCGCCAGCGAATCGAGCAGGGCCGGCCACGACCGGTTGCGCCGCACTTCCGTGGCGGTGAGAAATCCGAGTGAGCAGAGCGCAGCGTGCAGCTCGTCCGCGCTCGTCGCATCGGGCCAGGCCTCCACGCGCACGGCATCGATCGCCTGCGCATCGAGCCGGCCGAGCTCTGCCGCGGTCGCCGGATCGAGCCAGCGCCGGCTCATCACCGCCTGCGTGCGCCGCTCCTCGAGCGGCGCGTCGTCGAGGTACGCGTAGGGACGCGCCGCGAGCACTTCGAGCGCAAGCGGCGAGGGTTCGGTGAGATCGCACGCGACGACGCGGATCGCGCCCGAGTGCAGAGCACCCAGCAGCGCCTCGAACCCCTCGATGTCCATCGCCTCGGTGAGACAGTCGCGCAGCGTCTGTCGCACGAGCGGGTGATCGGGAATCTCACGCTCGCCGGTCAGATTCTCCGCGCAAGCGACCTGGTCGGGAAACACAGCCGCGAGCAGATCCTCGGCGCGCATGCGCGCGAGCGGCGGCGGCACGCGCCGGCCGCCGCGGAAGCGCGGCAGCGCGAGCGCGATCTGCGCGACCCAGCGCCAGCGGGTGACGAACATCGGCGCCGCGCACACGGCCTGCACGAGCAGATCGCGGACCGTGTTCGCATGGAGATAGCGGGCCACCTGGGCGAGCTCGAAGCTGTGCGCGGCGGTGAGCGAGAGCACGATCGCATCCTCGGTCGCCGCCGCCTGCAGCTCGAAATTGAACGTGCGGCAGAAGCGCTTGCGCAAGCTGAGACCCCAGGCGCGATTGACGCGGCTGCCGAACGGGGCGTGCACGATGAGCTGCATGCCGCCGGACTCGTCGAAGAAGCGCTCGAGCGCGATCGTCTCCTGCGTAGGCAGGCACCCGAGCGCTGCGCGCGCCCCCGCCAAGTAGTCGATGAGCTGCGCGGCGGCCGGCTCCCCGAGCCCGTTCTCGATCACCCACGCGAGCGCCCCCTCGCGCGACGCGCCGAGACGCCGATCGATCTCGCGGCGCAGCTGCGACACCGCCCGCGACAGCGCATCCGTGCGCCCCGGCGCTTCCCCGAGCCAGAAAGGAATCGAGGGCGGCGCGCCCTCCGCGTCGGCGACGCGCACGGCACCGCGCTCGATGCGCAGAATGCGGTAGGAGGTATTGCCGAGCTGAAAGATGTCCCCCGCGAGACTCTCGACGGCGAAATCCTCGTTGACGGTGCCGACGAGCTGCCCAGAGGGGTCGAGCACAACCTGGTAATCGGCCGCATCGGGAATCGCACCCCCCGAGGTGAGCGCGGTGAGCCGTGCACCGCGGCGCGGCCGCAGCATGCGGTTGACCGCGTCCCGATGCAGAAGCGCACCGTGGCGCCCGCGACGCGATGTGAATCCTTGGTCGAGCATGCTCACGACCTCGTCGAACTCTCCGCGGCTCAGGTCGCGGTACGGGTAGGCTCGCTTCAGGCAGTGGTAGAGCGCCTCCTCCGCCCACTCGCCGCTCGCGACTTCCGCGGCGATCTGCTGTGAAAGCACATCGAGCGCGCCGGGTGGGACCGACAGCCGATCGAGCTCGCCGCGGCGCACGGCATCGAGCAGCGCCGCGCATTCGACCAGCTCATCGCGCGACAACGGAAAGAGTCGACCCTTCGAGAGTCCGCCGACCGCATGCCCGGAGCGGCCGACACGCTGCAGAAGCGCGTTGATCGAGCGCGGCGAGCCCAGCTGGCAGACCAGGTCCACCTCACCGATGTCGATTCCGAGCTCGAGCGAGGCGGTGGCAACCAGCACCTTGAGCTCGCCGCGCTTCAGACGCTGCTCGGCCTCCAGCCGCCGCTCGCGTGCCAGGCTCCCGTGATGCGCCCGCACGTTGGTCGCGCCGAGCCGCTCCGACAGGTGTCGCGCCACGCGCTCCGCCAGGCGGCGCGTGTTGACGAAGACGAGCACGGTGCGATGCTCGCGCACGAGCTCGGCCAGCCGGTCGTAGACTTGCGACCAGACCTCGCCCGACATCACCGCCTCGAGCGGCGCGGGTGGAAGCTCGAGGGCGAGGTCGCGCCGGCGCGCGTGGCCCGCGTCGATCACGGTGCACGATTTCCGCGGATCGCTGGGGTCGAGCGCGTGCGCGCCCAGTAGGAATCGAGCCACCTCCTCGATCGGCGCCTGGGTGGCCGAGAGGCCAATCCGGGTGAGCGGAGCGCGCGTGAGCGCCTCGAGCCGCTCGAGCGAGAGTGCGAGGTGCGCTCCGCGCTTGCTGCCCGTGACCGCGTGAATCTCATCGAGGATGACTGCGCGCGTGGTTGCGAGCATCGTGCGGCCCGACTCCGAGCCGAGCAGGATGTAGAGCGACTCGGGCGTCGTCACCACCACGTGCGGTGGCGTGCGTCGCATCGCGAGCCGCTCGCGCGCCGGGGTGTCGCCGGTGCGGACACTGGTGCGAATCGCGACGGGCGGCAGACCGAGCCGCGCGAGCTCCGCACCGATGCCGGCGAGCGGCTCGGCGAGGTTGTGCTGGATGTCGTTCGACAGCGCCTTCAAGGGGGAGACGTACACGACGCGCGTGGCGTCGGCGAGCTCCCCGGCGAGCCCTTCGCGCACCAGCTGATCGAGCACCGCGAGGAACGCGGCGAACGTCTTGCCGGATCCGGTCGGAGCGGCGATGAGCACGTGCCGCCCCGACTGGATCGCCGGCCAGGCTTGCGCCTGGACGGATGTCGGCGCCTCGAAGCGCCGCGCGAACCAGGCTGCGACGGCGGGATGAAAGAGCTCGAGCGGACGCATCGGGCGAGCATAGCGGGCGGCATCCCGATCGGACAGCCCGCCGGTCGCCCGGCGCGGCCGGACGTGATTCATTAACGTTATGGAACTCCCTCCAAAACAGTAATTTACCGGACAGCCCGCGCAACTGCGGCGATGCTTCATGAATGACGACTCAGCGGGATCCCCGATGACGGAACAGCCGCCGCCCGACCGTGTAACGCGGCGCGCGCGCGTGCGCTTGATGCTCGCCGCCGCAACTCTGGTGCTCGCGAGCGCGATCGCCCTGCAGCTCATCGCGCGCCATCGGCTGGAAGCCGATCTGGTGCGCGCGGCGCCGGAGGCCGTGCTGCGCCAGCCCGCGCTCGTGCGTGTTGCGCTTGCGCTCGGCCGAGCCACCTACGCGGCCCGCTGCGCCGGATGCCACGGGACGGACCTCAAAGGTGCTCGCGCTCGCGGCATCCCCGATCTCGAGGACCGGACTTGGCTCTACGGCTTCGGGGACGTTGCGGACATCGAGACGACCGTGCTCTATGGGATCCGCTCCGGACACCCCAAGTCGCGCAACATCACCGATATGCCGGCACTGGGCCGCATCGGGCAGTTGAGCCCCGCGGAAATCCGGGACGTGGTGGAGTACGTCTACAGCCTGAGTCACCGCGACTTCGACGCTGTGGCAGCAAAGCACGGGTACGCGCTGTTCAACGACAAAGGCAGCTGCTACGACTGCCACGGTACCGATGCCTCGGGCAACATCGACTACGGCGCACCCGATCTGACCGGCACGAGCTGGCTCTACGGCGGCGACCGTGCGACGCTCACCGATTCCGTGACCAACGGCCGCCACGGCCTCTGTCCCGCGTGGATCTTCGTGCTCGATCCGGTGCGGATCCGTGCCCTCGCCGTGTATCTCTACCTCGCATCCCATCCGGGAACCGGAGTCTCATCGTGACCTGGCTCGCCCACTCGAGTCTCGGGCGCCCGAATCCGCGCCGCTCGCTCGCACTCCTCGCGCTCGGCGCGGTGACCGGACTCGCGATTGCGGGCTACGGCCTGTTCACGGCAAAGGGCACGCGCCTCTCCGGCGTGCCGCCGGAGGCGATCGCGCTCGTCAATCAACGCCCGATCTTGAGAAGCGATTTCGTCGCCCAGCTGCAGAATCAGTTCACCGTCCGCTACGCCGATGCAACGCCCGAGGAGCGCACGCGGGTGCTCGAGGACATGATCGACGAGGAGCTCATGGTGCAGCGGGGGCTCGACTTAGGCCTCCCGAGTTACGACCCGGACGTGCGTGCGGCGCTCGTCGCCGGAGTCGAGCTCGAAATCTTCGCGGACGTGCTCGCGCAGCGCCCCACGGAAGCGGACCTCAAGGCCTACTACGACCGGCACCGCGACAAGTACATCCGCGACGGGGTCATGCGTTTGCGCGATCTCGTCGCCCAGCCCGCGGCCGGGCGCTCAGCCGCGGACTGCGCTTGGGCTGCCCAGCAAGCCGTGGCGGCGCTCCATCGCGGTGAGCCACTCGAGGCGGTGATGTCGCGTTACACGCTCACCGACTCGCGGCGCCTCCTCGATTCCGGACACGTGGACACCGGCGATGTGTTCGATTTCGCGGCGCGCGCGCGGCTCGACCCGGGAGTCTTCGCCGCCGCGAGCCACCTCGCAAGCGGTGCGATCTCCGATCCGGTTTCCTCCGCCGACGGCGTCCACGTCGTCGTCATGGTGAGCCGCGTGCCACCCGCGCAGCGCGCATTCGGCGACGTCGAGAACGAGGTATGGCGAGACCTCAACGAGGACGCGAAGCGCCGCGTGCGCGAGGCCAATCTCAAGTTCCTGCACAGCCAGGCCGACATCCAGATCGCGGATCACTTCTGATGCGACGCCTCGCGCTGCTGCTCGCAGTCCTCGTGGGCGCTTGCCCGCACCTCGCGCACGCCCACACCAAGAGCGAGACCTACATCGTCGCCCAGGTGTTCGGCTCGACGGTGCACGTGACGTTCACGGTGCCGGTGGTGGAAGCAAACCGGCTGGCCGCGCCCGGATCGAGCGTGCCCACCGATGAGCGAGTGGCCGGCTACCTGGCCGAGCACTTCCATGTCGCCGGCGCGGGCGAGCCATGCAAGCCCGTGGGCGCGGTGCGCGCGGGAGCGGCGACGCCGCAGTTTCGCCGCTTCGAGCTCGACTTCGCCTGCCGCCAGCCGCGCGGCATCGAGCTCACCTCCACGGCGTTCTTCGAGCTCGTGCCCACCCACATCACGCTCGCACAGATCGAGACGGACTCCGGCGACCTGATCGAGCAGATCTTCACCGCGGATCACCGCACCGTCGCGGCCTCCGCCGGGGGCGCGAGCGAGCTCGAGAGCGCGAGCTTCTTGAAGTACGTCGAGCTCGGGATCATGCACATCTTCACCGGCGTCGACCACATGTCGTTCCTGCTCGGCCTGGTGCTGATCTCGCGCCGCCTGCGCGACCTCGCGTTCGTGGTCACCGGCTTCACGCTCGGCCACAGCGTCACCCTCGCGCTCGCCGTGACGGGCATCATTCGCCCGCATGCAGAATTCATCGACGCGCTGATCGCGCTCACGATCGCGCTCATCGGTGCCGAGAACATCGCGGTGGTGACGCGCCGGCCGCGCGTGGTCGCGGCAGGCGTCGGCACCGCGCTCCTGGCCACCGCCGTTGCGCATGTTGCGGGGTTCGGCGTGCTCCCGACCGCGCTTCTCTTGGGCGCGGGACTGTTCAGCGCGAGCTACCTCATGATGTCAGGGTATGTGCACGATGCGGCACGCCTGCGCCTCGTCGTCACGCTCATCTTCGGCCTCATCCACGGTTTCGGCTTCGCGTCAGACCTCCTGCAGATGCGGCTTCCCGCGGGGCGCCTCGCGCAGCTCCTGGTGGGCTTCAACTTGGGCGTGGAGGTCGGCCAGCTCACCCTCGTGATCGCGCTCCTCGCCCTCGTGTGGCTGCTCGCGCGCCTGCGCCTGTCGCTCCCGCGGCCGATCGTGGTCGATGTGGCCTCCGCCGGGCTCGTGTGCGTCGGCACGTTCTGGTTCGTGACGCGCAGCTTCCCGGTGCTGTGACGGAGGTGCGCGGAAACAGTCAAGCCGCGCGCTGCCGCGCGGCGGCGATGGCGCCGAGCGCAACGGCGAGGGCGAGGTAAGACCAAACAGGGAGCGGCGCATCCCCGATTGCAGTCGATGCCGGTGCGGCACCGAAGGCGAGCATCTGCTGCGAGGGAGGGGCGGTATCGGTCTGATCCGCAGCCAGGGAGGCCGTGTCGTAAACGGCGCCGGTGACCGTCCAGCTCACATTGATCGTGAACGTCACATCGTCTCCGGAGGCGAGGCTCGAGACACGGCAGATGACCGTCGCGCCTGCAAAGCTGCATCCGGGACTCGCGGAGACGAACGTAGCACCCTGCGGCAGCGCGTCCGTGACGACCACATCGGTGGCGAGCAGCGGCCCGCCGTTCGCGGCCGTGAGCGAGTAGGTGCCGCTGCCGCCGTCCGTCGCGCTGCTCGGTCCGGTGCCGGAGAGCGTGAGCACGGTGCCTTGATCGGTGGCCGCGAGGAGATCAACACGCGGAGTTGTCTGATTGTTGGCGGGATCGGTATCGAGGTCGCCTCCGAGCTGCAGCCGCTGCACGGTCTCACTCAGCGGCTCGGCCGGATAGCGCGCCCGCAGGACGGCGACGGAGCCGCTCACGTGCGGCGTCGCTTGCGAGGTGCCCGACAGATCGAACGAGGAGCTCGGCGCGCTCACGAACGTGCCGGGGCCGAGGAGAGTGAGATAGCTCGCGCTCTGGGAGAAGCAAGTCACGAGATCGGGCGCGGTCGTTGCGTCGGTACACGTCGTGGTCGATGAGGTCTCCCATTCGATCGCTCCGTACGAGCCGTTGTACACGGCGCCGACCGAGACGGCCCCCGGCGCGCAGGCCGGATCCCCGAGACCCGTCTTCGAGCCGCTGTTTCCGGCGGCGGCGACGGTCGTGATGCCGGCGTTCGCCGCGCTCGTCACGGCGCTCGCGAACGGGCTCCGCGGACAGGGCGAGGAATTGCTGCTGCCGTCGCCGAGACTCAGGTTGATCGCAACGATGTTGTACTGCGCCTGATCCTGGATCGCGGTGTCGATCGCGGTCAGGATGTCCGCGCTGCTCGCTTCCGACCCGTCGAACACGTCGAACATGGCGAGGTTCGAACCCGGTGCCACCCCGAGCGCGATCGCGGAGACGTTCGTTCCGTGCTCGGTCTCATCCGAGGCGCCGGGATAGTAATCCACGTTGAATACGACGCGGCAAGTCGCTGGCGGAGTGGCGACGGCGGTGCAGGTGCCGAAGTCCGAATAGTCGAGATAGTTGCTGCCGAGCCCACCGTCGATCACCGCGATCGTGGTGCCGGCACCCGTTGCGCCCTCGGCGGCCGCCTGCGGCTGATCGATGAACGCAAGGTCGCTCACCGAGTCCGGGTGCAGCAGCGTGTTCTCATCCACCCGCTTGACGAGGGGGTCGGACTGCAGTCGAGCGAGCGCTACGAGCGAGGAGAGCCGCCAAAGCGCAAGCGGCAGGTGCGTGTAGTCGCGGACCCGCCTCGCATCGGCACCGCCTTCGCGCGACTCCACCTGACGCTTGATGCTCGCATAGCCTCGCGCGCGCATCTCCAGAATCACCGCATCGTCGCGCGTGAGGTGGCGGCGCGCCCGCTCCCGTGCGGCCACCTCGTCCACCGCGGCCACATCGAATTCCACGATCACGAGGACGGGCTGATGCGTGCCGAGCCGCGTGCGCGTCGCATCCGATAGCGGCGTCGCGAAGGCCGACGCCGCACACAGGAACGCCGCCAGCAAGGCGAGCACGCCTGCCGCCGACGCGGCGCGGCTCCCCACTGCCCCGGCCATCGGCGTCCTCCCAGTGCATCCGAGGTGGGCACCTTAGCGAGGGTTTGTTTCCGGGACATGGCGCGGCGCTTACAGCCGCGCGGCGATCCTCCCGCCGGGTTGGCGGGTAGGCGCGCGTCTGCCAAGCTCCACCACGGCCATGAGCGCACCGCTTAAATTCTGCATCCGATTCCTCGTCGCGTTCGCCGTGCTGCTCGAGGGCTTCGAAGCAACGCGCGGCACCGCTGTCGAGCGATTCATCGTCGAGGACGCGATCCTCGCGCCGACCGTGGTGCTCCTCAATCTCATCAACACCCTGTTCTCGGGCGCTCACATCGCGCTCGTCGGCCGCACGCTCGCGTGGGGCACGACCGAGCTCAACGTCACGCGGGGCTGTGAGGGCGTGGAGCTGTTCCTGCTGCTCGCCGCGGCAATCTTCGCGTTTCCGGCGACACTCATGCGGCGCCTGCAGGGTCTGGCGGTTGGGAGCGCGCTCGCCTACTGCCTGAGCGTGGTTAGACTGATGATTCTGGCGGCGACGCTCCGCTACGAGCCCGGCGGCTGGGAATCGATGCATGGGCTCATCATGCCGCTCGCGCCCGTGATCGCCCTGGCGCTCTACTTCCTGCATTGGTCCGGCGCAACCGGTGCGCGCCGCGTCTTGGACGCTCATGCGGCGTGAGTGGCGCCTCCTTGCGATCGCGTCGATCGCGCTCGCAGTCGGCGTGCTCGGCGCCGAGCCCTATGCCCGGTTAGCCTCGCCCGTCTACGCCGCGGCCGCCCGGATCATCGCGCTCGGCCACCCGTGGCAAATCATCTCGATCGGCCTCGGCCCGGGAGGCTCGGGTCCGGGGTCAGTCCTGCGGCTGACGGGGGCCGTGCGCGCACGCAGCGACGATCCGACCCCTGCTGCCGTGCTGGTCGGCAAGCTCCAGGCGGACGCCGTCGTCGAGTCCCCGGTGATCTTCTGGGCGATCCTGCTCGCATGGCCGGCGACCTCGGTCCGGCAGCGTTTTGCTTACGTCGCGCTCGGCATACCGCTCTTCGTGTGCCTGGAGATCGCGACGACCGTCTGCGAGCTCGTGAATCCGCTCGCCTACGCATCGGCCGTACTCGCGGGTAATCCCGATCCGCTCACCGGGTGGGAGCGCTGGACGCGCTTTCTCGAGGCTGGCGGACGTGTCGCGCTCGCGCTGATCGCGGCGCTGCTTGCGATCAGTCTCGCACGGACGGTCAAGAGAGCTGCCTGAACACCCAGTAGAGCTCGAGCCCGGAGCGGCTCGCCGTCACCGTGCCGGGGCACAGCGGAGGCCCGCAGGATCGTGGCCTACGGCCCGATCACGACTCCCCACGGAGATTTCCCGACTGGAATCTTCTTAACGACTCGCAAGGTCAGCGTGTCCACGACGCTCACGTCGTTCGAGGAGCCGTTCGCGGTGAACAGAAATCGGTCGTTCGGGGTGAGCGCGATGCCCCAGGGACGCGCGCCGACGGGAACCTCGGTGATCAGCCGCGGGCCCCGGGGCCCGTGCAGCGCGATCACCGCAATCGTGCCACCGCGGCCGGTACTCACGTACATCCGCTGCCCAGTCCGATCGAGCACGATTCCCATCGGCCGATCGGTCGGACGCAGCTGAATGAACTTCTCCGCCGGCGCTCCGGAGGGGATGCGGATGCGGTACACGCTCGCGTCGACCTCGTTCGTGACGTAGGCGGTGCGCCCATCGCGGGTATACGCAAGGTCGCGCGGCCGCTCACCGACCTTCACCGTCGCGTGGAGTTGCAGGAGGTGCGTGTCGATGATCGAGATCATGTTGTCCGTCTCGCTCGTGACCGCCACCCAGTCGCCGTTCGGCGAGACGCGCACACCCTCGGGCTCGTGCCCGACGGGGATGCGCGTGAGCACGGTCGCGCGCGCGATATCGAGCACGGAGAGCGTCCCCACGTCCTCGTTGGAGATGTAGAGCTCCCGGCCGCTCCGCCCAAGATCGAATTGTTCGGGATCCGAACCGCCGTTCAAGACCTTGAGGAGCTTCAGACGCCGTGTGTCAACGACGGCGATCCCGTCCGCCGAGAGATCGTGCTTGAGCTTGGCACACTCGGCGTCCGGGGTGGTCGGCGGGCATTTGGGCAACCCGCTCACGGCGACGTACAGCCGCCGGCCATCCCGGCTCACCTTGATGCCGCGCGGGCGCTTGCCGACGGGAATCGTGGCGATGACCCGCCCGGCGTCCGTGTCGATGACCGACACCGAACGGCCATCCTCGTTCGAGACGTAGGCCCGGCCGGCGAGCGCCGTAAGTGGCACGGCGAGGAGGCTCGCGAGCAGCAGCGCGCGCGCGGTCCCAAGCGACACACGCCGAACGCCGGAACGGAACTCGGAGGACACCGGGTGGCAAACCGTCGTGGAGGCTGCCCCGGTCAGGACAGCTTGATCTCGCTCATCTGGATCACGGGCTCGGCGCTCGCGTAGTTGCGAATGTCGCCGCTCACGGTCGCGGCGTGCGGCCCGAATGCGGCCTGGAACGCCTCGACCGACTCGAAGCGCAGATGACACACCACCGAATACGCCGCCTGAGACCCGGGAGTTCCGCCGCCGATGCCCTGCTCGACGACCACTCCCTTCAGGGCCGGTCCGAGGAGCTTCTTCACCATCGGAATGTGCTTGCCCAAGTAGTAGCTCATGTCGAACTTGGCGCCCTCCCGGTTGGGGTAGAGCACGGTAACGGTGATCATGAAGGGGCTCCTTGGGCCGCTTGCTCCGCGAACGCGACTATAACCTCTGCGGGCGGGCGATCGGTACCCGCAGCCGGTTGAAGGAGTGACGCTCGCGCGGCAAGATCGTCTCGCCGCTGCACGCGCGGGAGCTCAGGAGAGGCCGGGTGGCGTACGAGCTTTATTACTGGCCCACGATCCCGGGGCGCGGCGAATTCGTGCGGCTCGCCCTCGAGGAAAGCGCGGTGGAGTACGTCGATGTCGCGCGCCGCTCGGGAGCGGATGCCGGCGTGCAGGCGCTCATGCGCCTGCTCGCTCAAGCGGGGCCGCATCCGCCCTTCGCCCCGCCCGTCTTAAGAGCGGGCAAGCTGCTCATCGCCCAGACGGCGAACATCCTCGCGTATCTCGGCGCGCACCACGGTCTCGCGCCAGCCGACGAAGCCGGGAGAGTGTGGACGAACCAGCTGCAGCTCACGGTCGCAGACCTGGTTGACGAGGTCCACGATACGCACCACCCGATCGCCTCCGCTCTTTATTACGAGGAGCAGCGCACGGAGGCCGCGCGGCGGTCGGAGCATTTTCTCGCCTCGCGGCTCCCGAAGTACCTGGGATATTTCGAGCGGGTGCTCGAACAGGCCCCGGCGCCCGGGGCTTATCTCGCCGGCGGAAGCTTAACTTATGCCGATCTGTCGGTCTTCCAAGCCGTTGACGGACTGGAGTATGCGTTCCCCCGAGCCATGAGCCGCGAGTCGCCGCGCTACCCGCGGCTGACGGCGCTTTGCGAGCGGGTGCGCACCCGACCACGCATCGCAGCATATCTCGCCTCACCGCGGCGCCTGCAATACGGTGAGCAGGGCATCTTCCGGCATTATCCCGAGCTCGACCCCGCCTGAGGCCGATCCGGATCTCGATCCCGGCGCGCTCGGCCGAGGCTCGGTTGGCGGCCGGCCGAATCGAATCTTCCGATTGCCTCACCTTGAGAATCGCGCCGTTCGTGCTATGTTTCAAAAGCTTTCACGGTCGCCCATCACCATCCCCCCGAGAATCAGAACGCGCCCCATGCCCGAGACCACGACCATCGCACCGCGAACGGCGCCGACACCGCAGTCGAAGCCGCCCCTCATTCTCACCAACACGCTGATCTTCTCCCTCACCCTGGCCGTCTCGGTGCTGGTGGTGCCTTGGTGGGGATTCACGCACGGATTCCGCCTGGGCTCCTGGGTGTTCTTCGCGCTGTTCCTCGTCGCCAACGAGATGTCGATCACGGGCGGCTACCATCGGCTGTGGGCGCATCGCGCCTACGATGCCCACGTCGTGCTCAAGGTGATGTATCTGATCTTCGGCACGATGGCGCTGCAGAACAGCGCCTTCGCCTGGTGCAGCGGCCACCGTCGCCACCACTTGTACGTCGATGACGATGCACGCGATCCGTATTCGGCCGGACGCGGTTTCTGGTTCTCGCACATCGGCTGGATGTTGCGCGACTACCCGAGCGGCACCGAGGATTTGACCAACATTCCGGACCTGCGCCGCGATCCGCTGCTCGCGTTCCAGCATCGCCACTATGCCGTGCTCGCCGTGACGACGAATTTCGGCCTGCCGCTGCTTGCGGGCTGGCTGGTCGGGGACGTGTGGGGAACCTTTCTGGTCGCGGGCGTGCTGCGGCTGTTCCTGAGCCATCACTTCACGTTCTTCATCAATTCCCTCGCGCACATGTGGGGAAGCCGGCCGTACAGCGACTCCAACACCGCGCGCGACAATGCGCTCCTCGCGGTCGTCACCTACGGCGAGGGTTACCATAATTTCCACCACAGCTTCGCGAGCGACTACCGCAACGGGGTCCGCTGGTGGCAGTGGGATCCGACGAAGTGGCTCATCGCAAGTCTGCAGTGGGTGGGACTCACGCGCAGGCTCAAGCGCACGCCGGCGTTCCAGATACATCGGGCGCTCCTCGCGATGCAGTTTGCGCGGGCACAGGCGAAGCTCGCCAAGTTCCGCGACTCGAGCCGCTTGCCCACGCACATCGAGCAGCTGCGGCACCGCATCGCGCAGGAGTACGACGCGTTCGTCGCGGCGGTGAGCGACTGGACCCGGCTCAAGGAACAGTGGCTCGAGGAGAAGAAGCGCGCTGTGATCGAGCACTGGGAGCAAGCCTCTTTCCAAGGACGCCTGCGCGAGATCGAGCAGCGCCTGAAATCCCAGCGGCGGCGCCTGCGCTCACTGCACGCCCGTCTCGCCTGATC
This sequence comes from Steroidobacteraceae bacterium, assembly GCA_035523875.1. GTDB lineage: Bacteria > Pseudomonadota > Gammaproteobacteria > Steroidobacterales > Steroidobacteraceae > JASHUC01. The sequence goes on along the minus strand of DATKPY010000002.1, from coordinate 72,534 downwards.
TTCGCGCTCGACGGCAACGACTCCAAGTCGGGCGCTCAATTCCGCGGGGAGGGTGCGGAGTCCTCCCCGCGAGACTCATCACTGCACTTCGTATCACTGCCGCTGCGCGCGCTGCCCTCTGGTAGAGCGCTCGGGGCCGTGCAACCATGCGCGCATGGGCCGCATTTTCGAAGTTCGCAAGGCGACGATGTTCGCGCGGTGGAACCGCATGGCGAAGCAATTCGCCCGTATCGCCAAGGACATCACGATGGCCGTCAAGGCCGGCGGCTCGGATCCCAACGGCAATCCGGCATTGCGGCGGCTCATCCACAACGCCCGCGCCGTGAACATGCCGAAGGACAAGATCGAGGCGGCGATCAAGCGCGCCTCGGGGCGCGATGCGACGAGCTATCAGCAGGTGATCTACGAGGGGTATGCGCCGCACGGTGTGGCACTGCTCGTCGAGACGGCGACCGACAACCCGACGCGCACGGTCGCCGCGGTACGCAACCTCATCACCAAGGCGGGTGGCAATCTCGCGACGAGCGGCAGCGTCGCCTTCCAGTTCAAGCACATGGGGGTGTTTCGGCTCGACCCCGCGGGGATCGATCAGGATGAGCTCGAGCTCTATCTCATCGATCACGGCCTCGAGGAGATGGGCGAGAGCACCGGGGAGAAGGGTGAGCCCCAGCTTCTCATCCGCTGCCCGTTCGGCGAGTTTGGACGGATGCAGGAAGCGCTCGAAGCGCGCGGCATCACGCCGCTCTCCGCCGAGCACGAGTATGTCTGCACGGTACCCACCGAGCTCGCGGACGTTGAGGCGACCGAGGTGCTGACCCTCATCGACAAGCTCGAGCAGGACGAGGACGTGCAGCGCGTCTTCCACACGCTCGCGTGAGCGGCGTCAACGGCTACGCCGGCATCGGTGCCGTCCGATCGGCAAGCGCATCCTCGAATCCGAAGGACTTCAGATCCCGGATGCGCTCGGGGTAGAGCACTCCGTCGAGGTGATCGACCTCGTGCTGCACGACGCGCGCGTGAAAGCCCTCGACGGTCCGATCGATCCGCTCGCCCTCGGGTGAGAACCCACGATAGCGAACGCTGCGGTAGCGGGGCACGAGCCCGCGCAGGCCGGGCACCGACAGGCACCCTTCCCAGCCTTCCTCCTGCTCTTCCCCGAGCACCGTCACCTCGGGATTGACGAGCACCGTGTAGGGCACGGGTGCGACGTGAGGGTAGCGTGGGTTCTCGCGCACCTCGAAGATCACGACACGCAGGCTCACGCCGATCTGCGGTGCGGCGATTCCCGCGCCGTGGAGCGCACGCATCGTCTCGTCCATGTCCGCGACGAGCACGCGCAGCTCCGCCGTGCCGAGCTCGGCCACCGGGACGGCGACCTGCCGCAGCAGCGGATGACCCATCTTCAATACCGGCACGATCGCCATCGGCGCTCGCGAAGCGGCCGCATTCAGGTTTTGAGGACGACCACGACCGCGGCCGCGATGAGCGCCGCGATCGCGAGCCGTACGAGCGTCCAGGCGCCTCGTGACAGCGGTCGCGCGGCCATGTGCCGCCGGCCGCCATGACGCGCGCCGAGCGCCGCATCGCCCCGGTACAGGAACGCCTGCACGATGAGCACCGGGGCGTGCGCACCATCGCAAACGCTGATCAGGTGGGCGCGGTAGCGCGCACCGCGATCGAGAAGCGGCGCGAGCATCTTGGCACGGTGCTCGGGCACGTACCCGAGCTGCTTGCCGCTCGCTGTTCGGACCTCGATCGCAGTCACGCTCGGCGCCTGCGCGCGGGGGCGCACGAGCAGCACCGGCTCACCCGCCCGCGCCGTGCGCTGGATGATCGAGGCCCGCTTCTCGGCCTGGCAACCCGCGACCATGAAGCATGCCGACCCGACAACCTCGTTCCTCACGCGCGCCGCGGCGCTGTCGTACGGATGAAGCATTCTGGAGCTCCCAACGAGGCGCATTGCCGCCGGCGGGCGCCGGATCTCCTTCGGGAGGCTGGGCTCGAGCACCCGGCCGAGCGCCTGCAGATCGGCTGGCGCGACCCGGCCGTGGCGCAGGATGTGCTCGAGGAGCTCCCGGACGCAGGCTCGCGCCGGCACGTCGACCTCTTCGCTGCGCGCGAGCCAGGCTCGCAGCAGCTCGAGCTCGCGGGGCGACAGGGTCCCATCGGCCACCGCGGTCTGACAGAGGGAGTAGAGCTCAGCACCCGCTGAGAGGCGCGGAGCCCCACTCGCCCAGGAAGTCTTGCGAACGCCAGCACGCGCCAATCTCTGCTGCGGCACCGCCACCCCGTGTTCATGAATTCTCGTTGGCGCGATTCTTAGCAATCTCGTGCGCAAGCGCAATGCACATCTCGCGCTGAGCTCGCGCTCGCGACCCGCGCCCGCTCGAGCGGACCCGGTGGCCGTGTATCATCCCCGTCGCAGGAGGAGCACTGATGCACCGCTCGCTCGCCCCGATTCTCTGCCTGATATTTGCCGCCTGCGCGGCTGCGCTGCCGGCGTCGCAGCCCCAGAAGATCGTCGTCTACGGCGGCACGGGTAACATCGGCCAGCGCATCGTGCGCGAGGCGCTCGCCCGCGGCGACGAGGTCACCGTCGTCGTGCGCGATCCGTCGCCGATGGGCGCGACGGATCCGCGGCTGCGCGTGCTGCGCGGCGATGTGCTCGACTCCGCCCAGGTCGCGCGCACCGTCGCCGGAGCGGACGTGGTGATCTGCGCGGTGTCCTTCCGCAAGCCCGCGCCCAATTTCGCAGGCTACCGCGAAGCGGCCGTCTCGCTCATCGATGCGCTGCGCAGCCTCGGGCCCCGCGCGCCCCGACTCATCGTCGTCGGCGGCGCCGGAAGCCTCGTGGACGCTTCGGGAAAGCCGGTCGCCGCGCGCATTCCGGCCGCCTATCGCGGGGAGATCGACGGCCAGAAAGAGGCCCTCGACTACTACCGAACGGTCAAGGATGTCGCCTGGACGTACTTCAGCCCCGCATTCTCGATCTACCCCGGCAAGCGCACCGGGAAGTTCCGCCTCGGACACGACCGGCTGATCACGGATGCGAAGGGCCAGAGCCGCATCTCGATGGAGGACTACGCGGTCGCGGTGATGAACGAGGCCGAGCACCCCAAGCACATCCGCCAGCGCTTCACGATCGGCTACTGAGTTCCAGCCGACCGGAACGCCTCCGTGGTCAGAGGCTTGCGGAGGCGGTCGGTAGGCTCTCCGCGAGCCCCTAGCGGGGTGGAGGCTTCAACGCCTCGCCCGCATACAGGGAGGCATCGAGAAGCCCGCGCGACGCCTCGATACGCTGCGGGTCGACGGCCTCGTCGGGAAGCGCGGCACGGAGCGCCGCAGCACGCGTTTCGAGCACAGGCCGGATTTCCGGATGGGTGAGGATGTAGAGATCGTTGCGGCGGATGCCGCGCACGAGGCGGCGGCCCACTTCCTCGCCCGTCAATGCCGTCACGAAGATCGGCGTCTCTTCGCGGCGCACGCCCGGGGGAATCACGGAAACCGAGCCGGTGGCGGCGAGCGACCGCGGTCTCACGGCGGCCGTGCTCTCGAACAGATCCGATTGCACCGGGCCGGGACAGAGCACCGAGACGCCGATGCCGTGCGGCGCGAGATCCCCGCGCAGCGACTCGGCGAGACCGACGAGGGCGAATTTCGAGGTGACGTAGCACCCGGCGCCGCCGCTCGTGAAGAGCCCGCTCACCGAGGAGGTGATCACGACGTGACCGCCTGAGCCCAAGCGCAGCATGCGCGGCACGAAGGTACGCACGGCGTTCACCGCGCCCCCGACGTTCACACCCAGGCAGAAGTCCCAGTCCTCGAACGTCGCATCCTGGGTCGGTCCGACGAAGTTGATGCCGGCGTTGCTGCACAGGACCTGCACGGGCCCCAGCTCGCGGTCGACGCGCTCGGCTGCGCGCTCCCAGGCGCCGCGATCGGTCACATCGAGCTCGACCGCGATCGCGGTACCGGACCGCGCACGCACCTCGCGCACGGCAGCCGCGAGCACCTCCGCACGGATATCCGCCATCGCGACCCTGACCCCCTCGCGTGCGAGCGCGAGCGCGATGCCGCGGCCGATTCCGCTTGCGGCGCCGGTGACGAGCGCTACCGTACCCTGGAGCTCCACCATCGTCGTTCAGTGCGCCGCCGCGTACAGGCGCACCGGGAGCATCGCTGGCCCGTGACCGATCGTCGTCATCCAGGGCGTGGGCTCGCCGGCGAGCTCGAAGCGCTCGATGTGGCGGATGCACGCTCCGAGCAGCGCGTCGGCCTCGAGGAGCGCGAGCACCCGGCCCACGCAGGCGTGGATGCCGTAGCCCCAGCCCAAGTGTCCGCGCAGGTCGCGCTTGATGTCGAAGCGACCCGGGTCGGGCCACTTGCGTGGATCGCGGTTCGCCGCCGCAAACAGCAGTCCGCAGCGCTCTCCCTTGGGCACCGTGTAGCCCTCGATCTCGACGTCGCGCGTAGCGATGCGTCCGGCCATCCGCGACGGTGAGTCCCAGCGCAGGCTCTCCTCGAACGCGCTTCGCATCAGGTCGGGCTGTGCGCGCAGCGTCGCGTACTGTTCCGGGAAGAGCGCGAAACCCTTGATCGCGGTCGCCATCGTCATCACCGTGGTATCGGCCGCTGCCGAGAGCAGCACCTGCACCAGGAGCTTTGCCTCGTCGTGGGTGATCTGGCCTTGGTCGGCCGCGAGGAACATCTGCATCCCGAGCCCCTCGGGGTCGAGATTCTCGCGATTGCAGCAGGTGTCGACCCACTCGATCACGGGGCCCAAGCTCTGCATCGCCTCGCCGAAGAGCTCGTTCTCGGGCCCAAGGGTGGCCCACACCATGTTGCCGAACGCGGAGAGGTGCTCGCGCCCCTGCTTCGGCAGACCGAGCAGGTCCGGCAGCACCTTGTCGACGAACGCGCGCGTGATCTGCGCTACCCCATCGAGCGTCTCGCCGCTCGCATCCGTGAGGCGCCGCACGAGCGCCTCGGCATCGGCCTGAAAGCTCGCCGACATGCGTGCGAGCGCGCGCGGGGAGAGCGCGGTCGCGACGACGTTGCGCACCTGAGTGTGCCGCGGCGGATCGTCGACGAGGAGGATCTCGGGCCGCACCGAATCGGGATCGTGAAACGGCCGCGAGCGTGACGAGAAGGTGTGCCAGTCGCGCAATCCAGCGGCCACGTGATCGTAGCGCCCGATGAGGGTGATGTTCTCGCGCGGCAGCTTCACGACGGGGGCGAGCTCGCGCACCCGATCGTCCACGGCGCGCGCATCGCGCACGGCGTCGGGGCTGAAGTACTCTTCGGTGAAAATCGGCGTCTCTAAGCTCATGGTCGCGCCCGCCCTCATCGTTCGCCGCTCGCGCGGCCCGCTTCGCCTCACCCGGCCGCGGCGATTCCTCCATCCACGTGCAGGATCTCGCCGTTCACGAATGCCGCCGCAGGGCTCAGAAGGAATGCGACCGCCGCGGCGTTGTCCTCCTCCCTCCCGAGCCTTCTCAAGGGAATCGTCCGCGCACGCCGCTCGTACTCCGCGCGATCGTTGAGCCCGACCGCACCCGGAGTCGGGACGGAGCCGGGAGCGACGGCATTCACGCGCACCCCGCGCGGCCCGAGCTCGACGGCGAGCGTCTTGGTGAGCGTGACGAGCGCGCCCTTCACGAGGCTGTAGATCGCGGTGTTCGCATAGCCGCGCTCGGCCACCGGCGAGGTCATGTTGATGATCGCCGCGCCGCGCGCGGCGTCCATGTGAGCGAGCAGCATCTGCGCGCCCCAGACGGATCCTTTCACCCCGATGGCGAGCATCCGATCGAGCACCGCCTCGGTCACCTTCTCGATCGGCTCGTACCGCAGCAGCATCGCGTTGTTGACGACGGCATCGATGCGCCCACATTCCGCCGCGAGCCGCGCGGCGGCGGCGGCGAAGCCGTCCCGGTCTGCGACATCGGCCGCATACGCAAGCGCCTTGCCGCCCGCGGCGCGGATCGCCTCCGATACAGCTTGACAGCTTGCGGCATCGACATCGAGCACGCCCACTGTCGCGCCGAGGCTCGCGAGCTTCTCCGCGACCGAGCGCCCGAGCCCGCGGCCCGCGCCCGTCACGAGGACGATCTGCTCGGCGATCTCAAGTGCCATCGGTCACTCGAGCGCGAGCTTCCACGCCGCGCCGTCACGCACGATCCAGCCCGATGTGGGGTCGCAGAAGTGGCTCCCGATGATGAGTGCCTTGCGGTCCTGGTAGCGCTCGACGAACGCGCGCCGCGTGCGCGCCCCCTGCGCCTTGTCCATGTCGAAGTTGCCTTGCAGCTCGGGGACCGCGAGCTGAATGGGGTGGTGCATCAGATCCCCGGTGATCACCGCCTCCTCGCCGAGCGAAGAGATGTGCACGCTCACGTGGCCCGGGGTGTGTCCGGGTGTGGGCTCGAGCCATACCTCGTCGGTGATGCGGTGCTGCGGGCCGACGAACTCGGCGAGCCCCGCCTCGAGGATCGGATCGACGGCGTCGGCGAGATGATTGAGATCGTGATAGCCGCCGGTGCGGCGCAGGTGCTGCCAGTGCTCCCATTCGCGCTCGCCGAAGAGGTAGCGGGCCTTCGGGAAGGTGGGCACCCAGCGCCCGTCGACCAGATGAGTGTTCCAGCCCACGTGATCGAAATGCAGGTGCGTGCAGAGCACGGTGGCGATCGAGTCGGGGGGAAATTCCGCGGCCGTGAGATCCTCGAGAAAGCTGCTCTTGAGATTGCAGAACACGTCGAACTCACGCTTGCGGTCGGCCCCGATGCAGGTGTCGATCATGACGTTGCGCCCGCGCGATCGCAGCGCGAAGCACTGGAAAGAGATGAGCATCCGGCCCGCACGCGTCGCGAAGTGCGGCACGAGCCACGGGAAACTCTGCACGAACTCGGTCGTGCCCTCCTTGAGCAGCATCTGCATGTCGTCCTCGAAGGCATTGACCTCGACGAAGCGCGCGACCTCGACATCTCCGATGCGCCATTTCTTCACGTGCTCGATCGCCATGCTGCTCCCCTTTCAGGCCGCGCTCGGCTCCTCGAGCCGCGCGGCATTGCCGGCGACCGTGAACGGCCGTGGCGCCGGCCGCCCGAGGATCAAGTCGGCGGCCTTCTCCGCCACCATGACCACGGTCGCGTTGGTGTTGCCGCCGACCACGCTCGGAAATACCGATGCGTCGGCGACCCGCAGGGACTCGATGCCGCGCACGCACAGCTCGCCGTCGACGACGCTTTCGGCGTCCGCGCCCATGCGGCAGGTTCCAACCGGGTGATGCACGGTGCTCGCCGCGTGCCGCACGTAGTCCCCGAGCGCCGCATCGCCTTGCGTGCCGAGTCCCGGCGCCACCTCGGATGCGCGATAGCGCGCGAAGGGGGCGGTAGCGGCAATGCGCCGGGCCAGCTCGAGGCCGCGCACGAGCGGGACGAGGTCCTGCGCGTCGCTCAGCAGATTCGGATCGATGTTCGGCGGCACGTGCGGGTCGGGACTTGCGAGGGAGATGCGCCCGCGGCTTCTCGGATAGAGTCCCACGATGCTGATCGCGAAGCCGTGCCCGATCGGCAACGGAAAGGTGTGCGGATTGCGCCGCGCCGGCTGGAAGACGACCTGGATGTCGGGCCGCGGGAGCTGCGGCCGCGAACGCACGAACGCGTTCGACTCGAACACGTTGCTCGCGAACGGGCCGCGGCGCGCGATCAGGTACTCGAGCACGTTCCACGCTCCGCGCGGCAGCGCGCGGAGCGAGATGCCGTAGGAGGCGCCGTCGCGCATCTCCATGAGCACCGCCGCGGCGAGATGGTCGTGAAGATTCGCACCGACCGCCGGCAGGTCGCGCTTCACCTCGATGCCGAACCGGCCGAGCTCGGCGCGAGCGCCGATCCCGGAGAGCATGAGTACCTGCGGGGACTGGATCGTCCCGGCACTGACGATCACCTCGCGGCGTGCGCCGAGACGGATGACTTCCCCGCCCGTCTCGAGCTCGACCCCCGTCGCCCGACCGTTCTCGATCGTCACGCGGCGCACGAGCGCGCCGGTCAGCACCTTGAGGTTGGCGCGGCGCATGGCCGGATGCAGGTAGGCGGTCGCGGTCGAATCCCTGCGTCCGGCGCGGATCGTCCCCTGGCGCGGGCCGTAGCCCTCGGGCTCCGGTCCGTTGAAATCCGCGCAGCGCTTGAATCCGAGCGAGTCCATCGCGTCCCAGAACGCGCGGTTGAGCGGATTGAGCCGCGGGATGTGCGCGACGCGGATCGGCCCGTCGCTGCCGTGGTAGGGCGAGGCGGCGTACTCCGGATTCGACTCCGAGCGGATGAAGTAGGGCAGCACCTCCCGGTAGCTCCAGCCGGAGAGGCCGGCAGCGGCCCATTCGTCGAAGTCCTGCGGCTGGCCGCGGAAGTAGACCATGCCATTGATCGAGCCCGAGCCGCCGAGCACCCGCCCGCGCGGGATCGGAATGCGGCGGTCATGGAGCTCGCGCTGCGGGACCGTCAGAAACCCCCAATTGATCGCGCGGGTGCCGATCGCCGCCGCGACCGCGGCAGGAATGTGAATGAAGGGATGACGATCCGGGCCGCCGGCCTCGATCAGACACACCCGAGCGTCGGGGCGCTCCGACAGCCGCGCCGCGAGCACGCAGCCGGCAGTGCCCGCACCGACGATCAGAAAGTCGAAGATCTCCATAGCCCCCTCACAACCCCGCGACCTCGCATCATAGCGCGGGGCCACTCGAGGTGATGCCCGCCGCACGCTCGGCGGAGAGGAGCGTGTTATGCATCAGCATCGCCACGGTCATCGGTCCGACGCCGCCCGGTACCGGGGTGATGTAGGAGGCCTTCTGCCGCACCCCCTCGAAGTCGACATCGCCGGTGATGCGCCCGTCGGGCAAGCGGTTGATCCCGACATCGATCACCACGGCACCCGTGCGGACCATCTGCGGAATGATGAGCCCCGGGACACCGGCCGCCACGACCAGAATGTCGGCCAGGATCGTGAACTGCGCGAGGTCGCGGGTCTTCTTGTGACAGATGCACACCGTCGCATCCTGCTGCATCAGCATGAGCGCCAGTGGCTTGCCCACGATGTTGCTCGCGCCGACCACCACCACGGCGCGACCCTCGACATCAATGCCCTCGTGCTCGAGGAGCTTCTGCACTCCGTAGGGCGTGCACGGCGGGAAGATCGTGTTCCCGGTGACCAGGCCGCCGACGTTGTAGAGATGGAAGCCGTCCACGTCCTTGTCGACGGAGATGCGCTCGAGGACGGCGCGAATGTCGATCTGCCGAGGCAGCGGCAGCTGGATGAGGATTCCATGGACGCCCGGATCCACATTGAGCGCATCGATCCGCTCGAGGAGCGCGGCCTGGGTGATCTCGATCGGAAGCCGCACCAGATCCGAGCGGATCCCGACTTCCCGGCACGCCGCGATCTTGTTGCGCACGTAGACCTCCGAGGCGTGGTCCTCCCCGACGAGGATCACGGTGAGGCCGGGGCGCATGCCGTGCCGAGAGGCAAGATCCTCGATCCGAGCGGCGATCTCCCCCCGGATCTGCCTCGCGACCGCCCTGCCGTCGATGATCGTTGCGCTCATGTCCGCTCCGCCGTGCTGCAGGCGCTACCCTAACCCGCCGCGGCGAGGAGCGGAAATCGATAATCGCGATCCGAGCTATCCGCGCGCGGGATAGCGCCCGGCTCGCGCCTCAGAGCGGCTTTATGTGGAATATCCGCTCGGCGTTCTGGTGATAAATCTTCGCTCGATCGGCATCCGAGATCGGCGCCGAGTCCATGAAAGCCACCGCGGGGGCGGTCGGCTGATAGGGGTAGTCGATCGCGAAGAGGACGTTGTCGGCGCCAATCTTCTTGATCGAGTACTCGAGCGCGAGCGGGTCTTCCACGCCGCTCGTCGTGATGACGAAATTGCGCCTGAAGTACTCCTCCATCGTGAGCTGCGTCTTCGGCGCGCGCCCGATCGCCTGCGCCCGGCTGTTCATGAACGTGATGCGCCAGATCCAGAAGTGCACGGCCTCGCCCATGTGACCGATGCAGATCTTGAGCTTCGGAAAGCGATCGAAGACCCCGGCGGCCATCATGCGCACCGCGTGCGTGCCCACTTCGACCCCGTACGCCCACATGGCCGAGTCCATGCCGTAGTGCTGGAGCGGGCCCTTGAGCCCGTCCGACGGCCCGCGCGGGTGGATGTAGATGCAGCGGTCGAGCGCCTCGGCGGCTTCGAGGATCGGCCAGAACTTCGGATCGTCGTAATACTCGCTATGGGTATGGGAATTGACGATGAATCCGTTCAACTTGAGCTTATTGATGGCGCGCTCCATCTCCTTGGCGGCGCGGGCCGCCGACTGCGGTGCAAAGGCTGCGAGTCCGGCGAAGCGTCTCGGGTGGCGGCCCACCACCTCGGCGAGCCGATCGTTCGCGAGCGCCGCGAGCTCACACGCGGTGTCGGCGTCGAACATCTGCACGCCCGGAGCCGTGAGCGAGAGCAGGTGCATATCGACGCCGTACTCGTCCATCTCGCGCAGGCGGCGGCCCTCGAGGTCGAGCAGGCCCTCGAGAAACTTGAGATTCCCGTAACCGGGCTGTGCGTCGTAGATGCCCTTGACGAGCGGCAAGTCGGAGCTCTCGCCCGGCGCACGCGCGACTTTCTGCAGCTCCTTGGCGACCTCGGGAATCGAGAATGCTTCTTCCGTTGCGATCTTGCGCAGCTTGGCGGCCATGACTTACCCCTCGCGAGTGCTCACCCGACCGCGGACGATACACCCGCCTCACGCCACAAGAGGTAGAATTTCTGCAGGGGGATCCGCATGTCAGACCACGAGTTCGACTACATCATCGTTGGTGCCGGCAGCGCCGGCTGCGTACTGGCCAATCGGCTTTCGGCCGACCCGGTCCGCCGGGTGCTCCTGCTCGAGGCCGGCGGCGACGACCGGCCCCTGCGCAATCCGGGGCAGTTCTGGTCGAACGTGATGATCCACGCTCCGATCGGATTCGGGCGGACCCTCAACGATCCGAGGGTCAACTGGCTCTACGAGACCGAGCCCGACACGAGCGGCCGCGTACACAAGTGGCCCAAGGGAAAGGTGCTCGGCGGGTCCTCCTCGATCAACGGCCTGCTCTACATCCGCGGACAGGGCGCCGATTTCGACGGCTGGCGCGACGCCGGATGCGAGGGCTGGAGCTACCGCGACGTGCTGCCCTACTTTCGTCGCTCCGAGAACCAGGAGCGCGGGGAGAGCGAATGGCACGGCGTCGGCGGCCCGCTCACCGTGTCCGACTTCACCAGCCGCCATCCGCTCTCCGCGGCAATGCTCGAGGCCTGCGTGCAGGCGGGCATCCCGCGCTCCGCCGACGTGAACGGCGCCCACCAGGAAGGGGCCACGTGGTTCCAGGTGACCGTTCGCGACGGGCGGCGCTGCTCGACCGCGGTCGCCTATCTGCACCCTGTCATGCATCGCCCGAATCTACGGGTCGAGACCGGCGCGCTCGCCGAGCGGGTCGTGCTCGAGGGCCAGCGCGCGGTCGGCGTCGAGTATCGACGGGACGGCGTACGCGAGCTCGCCCGCGCGCGCGCGGAGGTTATCCTGGCAGCCGGCAGCGTAGCCTCGCCGCAGCTGCTCGAGCTCTCCGGCGTCGGCCAAGGCGAGCTTCTCGAGCGCCACGGCATCCCCGTGATCGCGCCGCTGCGCGGCGTGGGCGAGAACCTCCAGGATCACTACATGATCGGCGCGCAGTGGCGCGTCAAGCGCGAGTATGTGACCGTGAATGAGCTCTCGCACGGCGCACGGCTCGCGGCCGAAGTGGTGAAGTACCTCCTCACGCACAAAGGCCTGCTCACCTACGCCGTCGCGCATATCGTCGCGTTCGCCCGCTCGAGCCCCGAGCTCACGCGGCCGGATCTGCAGTTTCAGATGATGGCCGCCAGCATGGATCTCGAGCAGCTCGCGAAGACCCAGGCGCTGGTCCTCGAGCGGCAGCCGGGCATGACATGCACGCCGTGCCAGATCCGCCCCGAGTCGCGGGGCACCGTCCACATCCGCTCTCGGGACGCGGCAGCCTATCCCGCGATCGTGCCGAACTATCTGGGAGAACCGGCGGATCAACGGGCCGCGATCGCGGGCATGAAGTTCACGCGCCGGATCATGGGCCAGCCCGCGCTCGCGCCGTATCTCGAGTCCGCCGCGGATGGCTTCGGTGACAGCGACGCCTCGATGCTTGCGTATGCGCGGGTCGCCGGCAACACGCTCTATCACGCGGTCGGCACGTGCCGGATGGGGAGCGATGAGGCGGCGGTGGTGGACCCGCAGCTGCGCGTGCGCGGTGTCGAGCGGCTGCGCGTCGTGGACGCCTCCGTCATGCCGAGGATCACCTCCGGCAACACCAACGCCGCGACGATCATGATTGCGGAGAAGGCATCGGACCTGATCCTCGGCAAGCCGCCGCTCCGCGCAGCGCCCGAATCCGTGACACGCGGCGAACCGACGGCGCGCACGTCCGCCATCGCGTAACGTCCGCGAGGCGTCTGATCTCGCAGGGGATCAACCGCCTGACTCGGCCGCGCGTCGCTCGCGAAAAGCCTCCGTGGTGTTCGCGCGCGGGAACGGCTGCGCGGGCACCGGCACGCCGAGGAAGCGACAGAGCGGCGTCCACCCTTCCGCCACGTCGTAGACCAGCAGCCGTTCCGGCGAGAAGCACCGGCGCACCTCGACGTTGTGACGCTCGTACACGGCGAGGAGGTGATCCCGATCGTGCATGCGGTGATCGAACGTCTTCAGGATCGCGAGCTCGACGAACCGTCCCATCACGCGATGCTGCGTCTGGCGCAGAAACTCTGGATTGAAGATCGTCGCCTGCGTCGATTCGAACCAGCGCTGCGGGTCGCGGACCGTGAGGATGATCTTGGCCTGCGGATAGCGCGCCGCGAGCTCACGGTAGAAGTGGCACGCGGGCCAGTCCGTGGTGGCCCGATACCCGGCGAGCAGTTGGTCCCACTCGATGGTCTCGCCCGCCGCCGCACGCTCCCACAGGGGGGCGGTCTCCGGATGGAGGATGAGCTCGACCATGTGGTGGCAGGGCCCGTGGCCGAGCTGCTCCAATGCGAGCTTCAGGGACATCGTGCCTGTACGGCCGAGGCCCGCGCCGATCACCGCCAACGCCATGCCTGCATCCCAGCTCGAGCGCTCAGCTGCTCGAGAGAATCCGCGCCTTGATCGCCTCGTACTCCGAGTCGGTAATGAGCCGCTCGTCGAGGAGCTTCCTCGCCTCGAGCAAGCGGTGCGCGGCATCCGGTGCAGCGGCGCCACTCGCGGCGGCGGCTGCGCCGGCGGCGCTCGGAGCCTGCGGAAATGCGCCGCTTGCAAGCTGCAGGCCCCCCGAGCGCGCTCTGAGCTCCTCGAGCTCGCGCACGCGACGCTTTTCGCGCCAGGCCTGATCCTGCGCCTGGCAGATGCGGTAGACCGCTTGCGCCTGCGCCTTGCGCAGCCCCGCGAAGCGGTACGTCCACGTGCCCGCGCTTCCCTCGGAGGCGAGATCGGCCACGCGGCCGGTGCGCACGATCAAGTCGGCACCGAACGTGCCGACCGCGAGCGATACGTCCTCGAGGTCCTGCCAGCGGACGTTGCGCAGATCGAAGCCTCCGAGGAGCTTGCGCTCGATCCAGACGAGCCTACCGCTCGTCGCCGCGACGATGAGGCGGCGATGCGCGAGCGCGAACATCCGCCGCTGCGTGGCCCACGCCTCGAGCGTCTCCTCGGGGATGAGGATGTCGTGCAGGCTCGCAAGCGCGCGGCGCAATCCGATCTCGTCCGATTGCAGCTCGAAGCTCATCGATGCGCATCAGGCGCCCACATCCGGGCCGCACCGCAGGCGTTTCATCGCGGGTCCTCAGTGCGCCGCCGCCGGGGCCGAGGCGGATGCGCTCGCCGGCGCCGCGGCGCTCGCCGATCCGTGCGCGGCGAGGAGGTCGCGCAGCTCCTTGAGTTTGGCCTTGATGACCGCCTCGTTGTCGCCCCCCATGCGGATCAGCGTCTTCTGCCCGGCCGAGAGAGCCTCGAGCTTCGGATCGGCGTACAGGTACATCACGTTCGGCTGTACCAGGGCGATCGGGCCGTGCACATCGGGCGTCTGGAGCAGGTGGTCGATCACCTCGATCACCCGATCATTGAAGTACTCGGTGGGATAGCCCAGATCCTCGTAGGCCTGCTGAAAGAGCGGATAGAAGTGGAAGTAGATCGCCGCGAGCTTATTGGCGTCGAGCGATTTCACCATGTCGACGACTGGAGTGTAGCGTTGAAAGTTATCCGGGCTCTCGGTGAGGTGGTCGGCCGCGCCGCTCACGAGGAATTGTCCGGAGGTGGGCTTGATCGGTCGCAGCTCCACCGCGACGCGCTTGCGCGGCAGGTTGTCGACGGTCGCGACGATGTGGCGCACGAGATTCTGCGGGTTCAGGAACTTCTCGAGTGTCGTGCCGCCGGGGATTCCGGTGAGCGCATCGCGCAGCGGCACATCGCTGTCGTTGAGCGCGGGGAGCGGCGCGGCCGAGGCGCTCGCCCCTCCCGCGGGCACCGGGTTCTCGATCGCGGGCTCGCTCGGCTGGGACACCGGCGCCGGCGCCACGTGCGCCGGAACCGCGACCGGCGTGCCGTGACGGACGTAGTAGAAGTAATAGAGCGCGCCCGCGGCCACCACCACTACCGCCGCAGCACCCCAGATGATGGGCTTTTCGGATGTCATACGAGCGCGTCTCCGTCATTGGTCGCGCGCGCGAGCGCTCGGCCCGCTCCGCGTGTGAAGGCCCAGTCAAGCAGGCGGCTCGCGACACCGCCGCCGAGGCTCGCGCCGGTCACGTCATCGAGCCCGTACTCGGTGCCCGCGAGGATCGCCTGCGCGGCGCGCAGGCCGCTGCGCACGGCGGGACCGATTCCCTCGCACATGTCGCGAGTGGCGAGCCCGGCGGCATCGCCGGTGAGGAATGCATCGTCGATGCGCACCGTATCGACGTTACCACGCAGATAGTAGCTGTAGCCCGCCGGATCGTACTGCGCACCGCGCGCGAGCTTGCGATCGAGCATGCGGGTGAAGGCCGCCCAGTGGTGCTTGATGTCGGCGCCACCACGCTTGATGCGCTCGGCCATGCCGCCGACGCCCACGTTGAGCCAGCCGTCGGCCTTGGGTACATACCACGAATAGCCGGGCAAGCCCCCGTCGAAAAACCACAGGTGGCATTCGCCTTCGCGCCAGTCGTACGGCAGCTCGTGCTCCAGCGTCACGGTCTGCAGCTCGCTTGCGCGCGGATTCGCCGCGCGAAAGAGGGTTCGATACACCGGGCAGCGCGTTCCCCCCGCACCGATGAGATACCGGCAGCGGAAGGCATCGTCGATGAGATAGGCTCCGCCCGGCTCGCGCCGGATCGAGCGTACCGTGTGCTGCTCGACCGGTGCGCCCGAGCGCTCGAGAAGCCACGCGTCGAACTCGTAGCGGCGGATCGAGTGCTGCACACACGGTAAGCGCACGTGCAGGGCCTTCACGTGCGCATGCAGGTGCTCGAAGGTGAGAAAGCGGTGGGGATAGTCCGCCACCTCGATGGCAAGGTCGCGCACCACATCGGGCGTGATCCAGCCGGCGCACAGCTTCAGGCGCGGGAAGCGCTCCTTGTCGAGCACCAGCACCTCGGCCCCGGCCTGCTTGAGCTTCCAGGCAGCCGTCGAGCCGGCCGGCCCGCCGCCCACAATCACCACGTCCCAGAGCTTCACGCGCTCGCTTCTCGCTCAGCCCGGGTACATGTAGGCACGGGTCAGGGGAATGTCGTTGTTGTCCTGCGGGGCGAACAGTACCTGAAAGAGCTGCAGCGTGCCGGTCGTGAAACCCGCGACCGAGCCTGCGAGGTAGAACCGCCACATGCGCACGAACCGCTCGTCATACAGGCTCCGCACGCGCGCGGCGTTTGCTTCGAACAGGGCGAGCCAGTGGCGCAGCGTCTGCGCGTAGTGCAAGCGCAGATTCTCGATATCGAGAATCGACAGATCCCACGGCTCGAAGATCTGCGACATCTCGCTCAGTGCGGGCGGATGGGCACCCGGGAAGATGCGCTTCACGATCCACGGATGGAGCCGCGCCGGACTATTGCGGCCGATCGAGTGGATGAGACCGCGTCCGTTGCTCCCGAGCGAGCGCCGCGCGATCCGTCCGAGCTCCGGATAGTGCTCCACGCCCACGTGCTCGAGCATTCCGACCGAAACGAATGCATCGTAGTGGCCGGAGATGTTGCGATAGTCCTCCTCGACATACTCGACCTGCTGCGACAGGCCCTCGCTCTTCAGGCGCTCGCGCGCGTAGCTCACTTGCTCGTGGGAGATATTGAACGCGCGCACCTTGACGCCGTAGTGCTTCGCCATGTGCAGCGCGAGCGTCCCCCAGCCGAATCCCGCCTCCACCACCCGCTCCCCGGAGCGCAGCCGCAGCTTCCGGCAGACGTGGTCCATCTTGGCGACCTGGGCCTCATCGAGGCTCGCGTTCGCCGTGGGGTAGTAGGCGCACGTGTACGCCATCGTCCGCCCGAGCCACAGTGCGTAGAACTCGTTGCCGATGTCGTAGTGATGGTGGATGTTGTCACGCGAGCCACGGAGCGTATTGCCGCGGGGTCGGCTCAGGAGTCCGCTGATCGCACCGAGCACCGAGCGTTTGGTCTTCGCGCCTGACATGCCGCGATAGATGCACTCGAAGAGCCTGACGAGATCCCCTTCGATCTCGATCCGTCCGTCGCTGTAGGCGTCCCCAAAACGCAGGTGCGGATCGCGCAGCAGGCCGAAGAGCACGCGTCGGTCCGCGATGCGTACCCGCGCGACGGTCGGTTGCGCCGAGGTCGTGACCCGCTCGCCGTTCCACAGCACGAGCTCCACCGCCGGATCCCCGAACATCCGTAGAAGCCGGCGCAGCAGCCGGCCCTCGGCGGAGAGCTGTGCGGCGCCCGGCCGCGCACGCGACGAGGCCCCGACGGCGGCTGCGCCCCCCGCGCCCTCGAGCTCACCGGAACTCTGCGGCTGCGCGGACTGCTCGCGCGGCTCCGGCACGGCGCTCACGAGCGCCCCCCAACCCGTGACCGATCGCTCCCATCGCGGCGCATGCTACGACCCTTTGTGCTCCGACACGTACTTCGCGACGACGGCCATCGTGTTGGCCACGTGCTTCGAGGGATTGAGGTCCGTGTAGGAGTAGAGGATCGCGCCACCCGGAGCGATCACGTACGAGGTGCGGTTGGCGAGCGACGGGCGGAACGCGAGCACCGCGTCGTACTCCTTCATGATCTGCTGATCGGGATCCGCGGCCACCGCGAACTTGCTGCGGCACTCGCTCACCGAGAAGCGCTGCAGCTTCGCGATCGGGTCGTGCGAGACGCCGATGACCGTCGCACCGAGCGCCTTGAATTTCGCCGTCGCCTCGGCGAACTCGTGCGCCTCGACCGTGCATCCCGGCGTAAACGCCGCCGGGTAGAAATAAAGCACCACCGGACCCTTCCGGAGCGCCTCGGCGAGAGAAAACGTGAAGGTCTTGCCCCCGAGAGACGCTTCGGCCGTGAAGTCGGGCGCCTTGGTCCCGTTTGGCAGTGCAGCAAGCGCCGTGCCGGCGACGAGTGCACCGATCATGCAGAGGGCAGCTGTGGGTCGCATGGTCGTTATTCCTGTTGTTTCCTGGTTCCCCGAGGGGGGCCATAATCTTCTCCCGGCCGCGCGGGCTCTGCAACTTGCACCATCGCGGCGCATGTCCACGCCACCCGCAGCCGAGCGGGGACCGGGATCACCGCTGGCGCTGCCGCGCTCCGTGGCGTGAGCGGCGCGTGCGCTCGTCGCTCACCGGCTTCTTCTGGGCCGCGAGCCACTGCGCGAGCGCCCCCAGCTCGGCGTCGCTCACCACGCTCGGGGCGAACGGGGGCATCCCCCCGGGCCCCAGGCGCGCCGCACCGATGATGGCCGCGCGCGCGACGCCCGCGCCGCGCAGATCCGCCGCGAGACCATCGTTGTGACAGTAGCTGCAGGTGCGGCTCCAGAGCTGCTCGCTGCCCGACCACTCGCCCGCTGCCTGCGCATGCGCGGGCGCGAACGGGCAGAGCGCGAGCACGATCAACCCGGACACGAGGCGCGCGCGCGCTCCCCCGCGCCTCATGTGCGGATTCCGGACTTTCCGGGCGCGAGGATCCCGTTCGGATCGAGCGCGCGCTTGACCGCGCGGTTCACGTCGCGATTGACCTCCCCGTAGCGCCGCGCGAGGTGGCCCATGAAGTCGATCCCGACGCGGTCGAGCCCGAAGCCGTTGTCGGCGAAGGCCTGGAGAAGCTCGAGAAAGCACATCCGCGCACGCTCGAGCGCCTGGGCATCTCCGTGGTCGAACACGAGCGGGACGAGATAGTTGAGACTGCGCCCGCTCAAGGTGGGCGCCGCGAGGTAGTCGAAGCCGCGGCGGAAGAGGATCGAGCGTGCGATGGCATCCTGGCGCAGGGCATCCACGCCGCGCGCGGCGGAGATCGGGGAAAGCCAGACCAGGCCGCCGCCGCCCACCCAGTTGAGGAGACTGAACGCATCGAGCTCGAGCTGGTTCGCCTGCGCTCCGTCGTGATAGTCGGCGGTCACCTGCCCTCCGGAGGACGCGAAGGCGCGAGTCACGATGTCGAGATTCGGTGCGATCTGCTCGAGCGTGCCATAGAGCGAGAAGGTGAGGTTCCACGGGGCGATGCCGTGATCGCGCGCCGCCTCGAGGATGGCGCTCTGCGGGACCGGCCCCTCGCCCTGGTAGAGATCGGTGCGGCGATAGAGCGCCGTCAGCATCAGGGTTGCATTGCGCAGTCGGCACGGGTTGCGGATCGTGCCACCGAGCACGAGCGGCCGGGCAGTCTCGATCGCGCGGCCGAGGTCGCGCTCCTCGGGGTACTGGACCAGCACCGTCCGGTATGCGGCGGGCGCCGGCATCAGCCACAGGCCGAGCTTGGTGACGACGCCGTAGCTCGACTGCGTGAATACACCGTCCAGGTACGGACCGTATCCGTAGCGGTACGCCTGCCACGCGTCCGACCCGGGGAGTGAGCCCATCCCGGTGCGCAGGACGCGTCCGTCGGCGAGCACCACCTCCATGCCGCACGCGTGCGCGAAGTGGTCGGCGTAAGGCGTGCTCCCCATGCCGCGCTCGAGCGTGTTGCCGACCGGTCCCACGAGCGGGCCGCCCCCGGGAAAGTCGATCCACAACGGTATCGAGCGATCGCGCAGATAATCGTGCAGCTGCGCGTAGGTGACGCCGGGCTCTACCAGGGCGGTGCCGAGCTCGGGATCGACGTTGAGGATCTGGTCCATGCGCTTCAGGTCGAGGATCACCTGCCCGCGCGTGGCCGGAGCGGCCGAGCCGTACCCGAAGTTTCGCCCCGTGGAGATCGGCCAGATCGGGACCTTGAAGCGATTGCACACCGCGAGCACGCCCTGCACTTGCTCGACCGTCGCCGCGAGCACGGCGGCCGAGGGCGCGTACTCGTCCGCCGCGGCCGGAATCAGGATCTTGCGATACGGGGCGAGCTCCTCGGGCTCCGCGAGGACGGATTGCGCGCCGACCACACGGCGCAGTTCGCTCAACGCGCGCGCGAACACGGCGCTCGAAACGCCGGCGGGCAACACCATACGCGCAGGCCGCATCACCTCACTCCCAAGTCCCTTCGACCCGCCTGCGCGCGCACGGCGCCGCGCCCGCCCGCCCGCGCGCCCTAGGCGAGCACGTCGAGATCGCCGATCGCCGCGAACAGCTTGTTCAGGACGACGTAGAGGAGCTTGCGCTCCTCGCGCGTGAGCAGGCGCAGGAGCTGTGCCTGGTTGCGCTGCGCGACCGGCAGGCAGGTGCGGTAAACCTTGTGCCCCTTGGGCGTGACGGTGAGGATGATCGGCGCTCCGCTCTCGGCACTGCGCCGCGCGCCGCCGCCGGCCGCCTGGCTCGAGATGAGTCCGCGCTTGCTCAAGGAATGCAGCGTACGGCTCGCCTGTCCCTTATCCATGTTGCTGTTGGCAACGAGCTCGGAGAAGCGCACCGGCTCGAAGCGCACCGACATCGCAAGCAGCCGCCATTCCGGCACGCTCAGCCCGAACTCTGCGAGGTACTGGCGGGTCACGTTCGACTTCGCGGCATTCGCGAGGCGAATGATCTGGAACGTGAGAAAGTGTCCGATGTGGAGGTTCTTCCCCTCCCGATCGACGTTCGTCCAGGGGTTCGGGGGCTCGCTGGCGCGACGCCGGCTCGGCGCTTGCGCGCTTCTGCGTTTCGCCTTGGCCATGCGCGCATGTTGCCTATAGTTGCCGGCCCAGTCCACTTCCCGCGGCCGCGCGCTCAATCAAACTCCGTCGGACGCGCCGGATCGCGCGCGCATTCGAACATCCGCGCGATCTGCGCGGCCGTGACGCGGCCGACCGAGAGCGGCGGCAGCTCGGTCGCCGCGAAGAACTCGACGGCCTCCGTCTCGATGCTCGGGCGCGGGGAGCCGCCGGTGAGCTCGCACAGGAAGAACAGCTTCCACACGTGGAACATGAGTGGGGTGTGCGCGTGGCGACTGCGATCGTAGACCGCCGCCAGCCTCACCGCGCGCACCTCGTAGCCCGATTCCTCGCGCACCTCGCGCTCTACCGCCGCGCGCGGACCCTCGCCCACGTCCGCCCAGCCTCCGGGCAGCGTCCAGCAGCCATCGGAGCGCTCCTTCACGAGCAGTACGCGCCCGTCGCGAAAGACGGCCGCCCGCACGTCCACCTTCGGCGTCGCGTAGCCGCGCTCGCTCGCGAGCAGCTGCTCGATCCGCGCCACGTCCGCACCGCTACCGGCTGCGGCGATGTGCGCCGCGATCGAGCGGACAGCCGCGTAGCGCTCGCGATCGTAGTCGTTGTTCGCGTACTCGATGCCGGTCTGCGCGATCGCGCCGAGCCGCCGCGCCCACTCGAGCCAGTCCGGGTCCATGAGATGCGATTGAAGCATCATTCGCGCGGGAAGCGCTACAGTGCGCACGCGCCATGCTCACCGAGGCGATCGAAGTCTACCGCTCCGCGCGGCTCGCCGATTGCGACGAGCGCGCGTTCGTGCTGACCGCGATCGGGGTCGCGCACGAGCTGGTGCGCGAGGGCGACCACTACCTGCTGCGCGTCGACCCGCAGGCCGCCGCCGCCGCTCGCGCGCATCTCGCGCGCTACGAGGACGAGCGTCGCACGCCCCCGCCCCCGAAGCCTGCACCGCCGCCGCTGCACTCCTTTGCGTGGCTCGGTTGCGCGGTGTATGCGATGGTGCTGTTCGGCGTCGCGTACGCGGTGAGCAACGGCCTCGGACGGCTCGATGCGTTCTCGCGCGGCGAGCTCAACGCCCTGCAGGTGCAGCACGGCGAGTGGTGGCGGGCGTGGACGGCGCTCACGCTGCATCTCAGTTGGAACCATCTGCTCGCAAATCTCGGGGCCGGAGTGTGGTTCGGGTACCTCGCCGGACGCCTCCTCGGTGCCGGAGTGGCCTGGGCGCTCATCGTTCTGGGGGCCGGCGGCGCAAATCTCCTGGAGGGGCTGCTCGCCACCCCCTCGGACCGTGCAGTGGGCGCCTCGACCGCGGTATTCGCGGCCCTCGGAATCATCTCGGCGCATTCCTGGTGGCAGCGACGCCCGCTCGCCCAGCACTGGGCGGTGCGCTGGAGCCCGCTCACCGCCGGCGTCGTGCTCCTCGGCTGGCTCGGCACCTCGGGGGAGCACACCGATGTCTTCGCGCACCTCGCCGGATTCGCCTGCGGCGTCGCCCTCGGGGCCGTGGCGGCGACGCGGCGTGCCGAGCGGGCGCTGCGCACGGTTCCGCAGCCGCTCGCCGGTGCGCTCGCGCTCGGGGCCATGGCGCTCGCCTGGACCCTCGCCCTGCGCAATTGAGCTTGGAACTCGCACGCCCAGCCTGCACACTAAATTGAACTGCGCCCATTCAAGGGGGAGAGCGAGCCTTGCACGAGATGACCGCGGAGCAGAGCACCGGCACGCTCAAGATGACCGGCCGGGAGCTCATCTTCAGCCTCGGCACGCTCATCGCCATCGTGGTCATCGTGCAGAGCTTCTATGCGACCCTGGTGCGGCCGCGCGCGGCCGCGATTCTCGCCGAGCCGCCGGTGTCGATCTCGCAGTCGGGACAGAAGGTGGAGCGCGACCTGCGCTCGTTCTGGATCATCATCAAGGACTACGAGCAGGAGACGGCGATCATTCTCGCGTTCTGGTCGCTCTCTCTTCTCGCGTATCAGGGCCGTGCGGTGGCCCGCAACCGGCGCCTGCTCGAGAAGCGCTTCATCGAGGTGAGCGACGGCCATGTGGTGCTCCCCGAGGACGCCCGCGCGCAGGGCCGGCCGCTCGAGGCGCTTGCGCCCGTCGAGCGCGAGATGCTCCTGCCGCGCACGCTCTCCCTCGCGCTCAACCGCTTCGGCGCGACGCGCAGCGTGCAGGATGCGGCCGAGGCAGTGCGCGATGAGTGCGAGTTCGAGCTCTCACGGCTCGACTCGCAGCTGTCGATGATCCGCTTCACGGCCTGGGCGATACCGGCGATCGGGTTCGTCGGCACCGTGCGCGGCATCGGCCGCGCGCTGCAGGAGGCGCAGACCGCGGTCACCGGCGACATCAGCGGCGTCACGCTCGGCCTCGGGGTGACGTTCAACGCCACGCTCACCGCACTCGTGCTCACGATCGTCGTGATGTTCTGTCTGCACCAGCTGCAGCAGGCGCAGGACCGCCTGGTGCTCGACACGCGCAGCTACGTCGATCGCCACCTCATCCGGCACATGCGAGTCGTGTAATGCGTTCCCACCCGTTGCTCGCCTTCCTGGTCCTCGCGTCGCTCACGGCTCAGGGGGCAGCTGCCGCCTCTGCAAGCCCGAATTTCAGCGTAGCGCAGGTGCTCACCTACCCGTTCGTGAGCGGGCTCGTCGCGGCCGAGCGGGCCGATGCCATCGCGTGGGTCTCCGACGTCGAGGGCGTGCGCAACGTGTGGGTCGCGCGCGGGCCCCGGTTCGTGCCGCGTGAGGTCACGCACTACACCGAGGATGACGGCCAGGAGATCACCCAGCTCACGTTCTCGCCCGATGGCGCTCGCTTGCTCTTCGTGCGCGGCGGCGATCACGATGCGAACTGGCCGGCGGAGGGCAATCTCGCGCCGGATCCCACATCCTCACCCGTCCAGCCGGTCGTGACCATCTGGAGTGCGGCGCTCGCAGGAGGCGCGCCGCGCAAGATCGCCGAGGGCGATGCGCCGCAGATCTCCGCGCGCGGCGAGCTCGCGTACGTCAAGGACGATCACGTGTGGACCGCCCCCCTCTCCGGGGCGGGCAAGCCGCAGCGGCTGTTCTTCGACCGGGGCAAGGACAGCGAGCTCGCGTGGTCGCCGGACGGCGCGCGGCTCGCATTCGTCTCCGACCGCGGTGACCACGCGTTCATCGGGGTCTATGTCTCGCGGGCACGGCCGCTCGTCTATCTCGCCCCGTCGACCGGCCGGGACGACTCGCCGCGCTGGTCCCCGGACGGCGAGCGGATCGCATTCGTGCGTCTGCCCGGGGCGGGCGGACCGCCCGAGCCGATCCTCACGCAGATTCCACACCCCTGGTCGATCTGGGTCGCAAGCCCGGTCGACGGCACCGGACACCGGGTATGGCAGAGTCCGGATACGCTCGCCGGATCGTTCCCGGACGACGAAGGTGGCGCGCAGCTCGATTGGGCGCGCGGCGACCGGCTCGTGTTCTTGGCCTACCTCGACGACTGGCCGCACCTGTACTCGCTGCCGGCGAGCGGCGGCCGAGCGACGCTGCTCACGCCGGGCGCATTCATGGTCGAGCACGTGGCGCTGAGCCGCGACCGCGCATTTCTCATCTTCGACGCCAACACCGGCGGCTCGCCCGGCGACGGCGACCGCCGTCACCTGCTGCGGGTCTCGGTCGATCGGGCCGATGCGCGCGAGCTCACCTCGGGCAGCTCGCTCGAGTGGACGCCGGTCGCCGCCTCCCGCGACCGGGTTGCGTTCGTGACCGCCGGAGCACGCGAGCCTCCCTCCGTCGGAATCGTCGCGACCGACGGCACACGGCGCGCAGCGATCGCGGTCGCGCCGCTGCGCGCGGACTTTCCGCTCGCCGCGCTCGTCACGCCGCGACCCGTCACGTTCCGCGCAGCCGACGGAATGCTCGTTCATGGTCAGCTCTTCGAGCGTGCAGGGGCAGCGTTTACCGGCGCAGCGCGGGCGATGCCGGGCGTCGTCTTCGTGCACGGCGGTCCGCCGCGGCAAATGCTGCTCGGCTGGCACTACATGGCCTACTACAGCAACGCCTACGCGGTGAACCAGTATCTCGCCACGCACGGCTTCGTGGTGCTGTCGGTGAACTATCGGCTCGGTATCGGCTACGGACGCAAATTCCATCAGCCGGCCGGTGCGGGACCGGCCGGGGCGTCCGAGTACCAGGATGTGCTTGCGGGCGCCCGCCTCCTGCAGACGCTCCCCGAAGTCGATCGCACCCGTATCGGGATCTGGGGGGGCTCCTACGGAGGGTACCTGACGGCCCTCGCGCTCGCGCGCAACTCGGATGTATTCAAGGCCGGGGTCGATATGCACGGCGTGCACGACTGGTCGCGGCTGCTCGACGCCTGGGTCGGGTGGAAGACGGAGACGCGTTACGAGCGGGGCGACCACGACGAGGCGGTGAAGGTCGCCTGGAGCGCATCGCCCGATGCCTATGTCGGGCGCTGGCGCTCGCCGGTGCTGCTCATCCAGGGCGACGACGATCGCAATGTGCCGTTCGCGCAGACCGTGGATCTCGCGCGCCGGCTCGAACTGCGGCACGTGCCGTTCGAGGAGCTCGTGATCCCGAACGAGATTCACGAATTCCTGCGGCACGCGACCTGGGAGCGCGTCGATCAGGCGACGGTGGAGTTTCTCGCGCGGCAGCTGATGGCGCGCCCCGCTGCTCCCGCTGCTCCCGCTGCTGCGCTCGCGCCGCAACGCGCGCGCCACTGAAGCGCGCTGCCGCTCAGCGTCGCCGCCCCGGGTATCCGACGAGCTCGACGTATCCACGTCCAGCGAGGGTGCGGCCGCCGCTCGCGCCGGCCACGATCACCTCGCCTTCCCAGTAACGGGGCGTCGTCTCGAGCTCCTGATCGGCGAGCACCGGAATGACCGCGACATCGAGGCCGACCGCCGGCACGCGGATCCGCCACCGGCTCGGGTAACGCGCACCCTCGGGACTCACCCAGTGCCGCTCGACCTCGATTTGCACCTGTGAGCTCGCGAGCGGGCGCGTGCGCCCGCTGGAGTCTACCCACGTGCCCGCACTGTGCGCATCACGCGCGTCGTGCGCATCGCGCAGTGCGTAGAACATGAGGGCGCTGCCGTCGTCGAGCTGGAGCCCGAACCAGTCCCAGCCGCGCTGCTGCGGAGCAAGCGCGGAAGTCCCCCACTCCCGGTCGAGCCATGCAAGTCCCGAGACCGGCAGCCTCTGCCCACCGCGCACGAGCTCACCGCGCGCCGCGAGTCGCGGCACGGAGTAGTAGTAGCTTGCAGCGCCCGGCACATCCGACTTGACGCTGAGGCCGCGATCGCCGTTGAGCACGGGCGGTGAGAGCGCGTGCAGCGCAAGGGACAGTCCGTATACCGCGTCCGCCGCGTGAAGCTGCCAGTCGCCCGGCGTGGGCTCCGCGAGCGACCAGCCCTCGAGCCACACGCGCACCGGCGGACCGTGCGCGCCGGCGAGTCCCAGTGCGTCGCGCGCGAAGCGCTGCGCAGAGTGGAAGCGGCCGCGCTCCAGGTCCGTGATCGCAAAGTGGGCCGCGTAGATCTGACGCGTCCGCCAGGCCGACCGGTTGGCCGCGCCGCTCGATGCGGCATCCGGCGCGCTCACCGGCGCGGGGGGCACGATCCCGATGCGAAAGAACGTGAGCTCGAAGCCGAAGCGCGCGCCGCGCGGCGTCTGCAGGTGGCCGGTCACGTACCACCACTCGTTGCGGTAGTGGGGATGCGGGCCATCGTCCGCCGGAAACGCGAACGCCCGCGGCTCGATGGCGCGCGCGAACCCGCGATCGGAGCCGCCCGGCCGCAGCACATCGAGCCCCGTCCGATCGGCTGCGACGGCGAGCGCGATGCCGAGCGCCAGCGTGCACGCGAGCACCGGCGAGCCGATCGTGCGCCCCAGGCGCAAGCACCCTCGAGTGGGCGACACGCCCCTATTCCTCCCGCATCTCGGTCGCCACGGGCGCGTGCGCGCTGCGCCACGCGGGATAGAGGCCGGCGATGAGCGCCGCGGTGACCGCGAGCGCGAAGGCAGCCGCGAGCTGCACGGTGGAGAAGTGGAACTCGATCCGCCAGCCGAAGGCGCGCCGGTTGACGACCTCGACGAGCAGGAGCGCCGTGAGAAGCCCCGCGGGGACCGCGGCGAGGAACGCGACGAGCCCCATGAACAGTGTTTGCGCCTCGATGAGCGCGCCGGCCGCATGCGGCGTGAGCCCGAGCGCGCGCAGCACGCCGAGCTCGCGGGATCGCTCGAGCTGCCAGGCGAGGAGGCTGCTCAGAAGTCCGATGGCTGCAACGCCCGCCGCGAGCCAATTGAGGACTCGCGTGATGAGGAAGGTGCGGTCGAAGATGCTCATCGAGAGCGCCCGCACATCGGCGTTCGAGTCGATGAGCAACGCCTGGCGGCCGGCCGCCGCGCGATAGAGCGCGGGAATCACCGCCCGCGGCGTGGCGCCGGGCGAGAGATACAGACCGAGCGCGGTGAGCCCATCGTCCGCCCACCAGCGCCGGTAGATCGCCCCGTCCATGAGCACGGCGTCGCGGTCGGTGCCGTACTCGCGATAGATCCCGGCGATGAGGAATGATCGCGGCCCGGCCGCAGTGAGGAGCGTGAGCCGCTCCCCAGGGTGCAGCCGCAGCCGCCACGCGAGCGGCTCCGCCGCGAGCACGGCGCCCGCCTTGAATGCCGGCCACACCGGCGTGCGCAGGCGTGCGCGCAGGTCGATCCCGGCGTAACTTTCCGGCGCGAGCGTGAGCGCATCGACGCTGATCGGGCCGCGCGGAGAATCGACGGTGACGCGCCGGCTCGCGCTGAAATGCGATACGCCGCGGACGGCCGCGAGCGCCGCGACGAGGCTCGGTTCGAGCCGGCGCTCGGGGCGAGCGAAGCCCGGTCCGGGGGCCGAGACGTAGACATCCGCGCGGAGAGTCTGCTTGAGCCAGTCGTGGAGCGACACGCGAAAGCTCCCCACCATGATCGACACGCCGATCATCGCCGCGACCGCGAGCCCGAGGGAGGCCACGGCGACGCCGGTGCGGCTCAACGAGGCGGCGATCTCGGCGAAGGCGAGCCGAGCGACCGGGCTCACGTGCCCGGCGAGGCGCGCCGCGGCGCGCGCCGCTCCGGCGAGCAGCGCGGGGGTGAGTGCCGCGACGCTGAGGAGCAGGAGAAACAGCGCGACGAACCCCGCGGCGAGGCTGCGGGTGGAGCCGGCGACGACCGCGGCCGCGGCGAGGGCGAGCACGAGGCTCATCGCGAGGAGCCTCCGCGAGAGTGCGTGCGCGCGTGCTTCGATCGAGGAGCGCTTCAAGCCGAGGAGCGGCGTCACGCTCGCGGCCTCGAGCGCCGGCAGCGCGGCGGCGGCGAGCGCCGTCAGCATGCCGGCCGCCAACGCCTCGATCACGGCGCGCGGGGTGAGCGAAACGGAGGTCACCGCGACCACGAAGTACAGATCGTTGACCGTGCGCGAGACGAGCGCGAGGAGCCCGTGCGCGAGCGCGAGCCCGGCGCCGAGCCCGGCGCCGGCCCCGAGCGCGCCGAGCACCGCGGCCTCGGCAAGCACGAGCCCGAGGATCTCGCCCCGGGTGGCTCCGAGGGCGCGCAGCGTCGCAAACGTCCTGCGGCGCTGGAGTACGGCGAAGCTCACCGCACTGTAGATGAGCAGCACGCCGACGAGGAGCGCGAGCAGACTCATCGCCCGCAGATTCGCACGGAACGCGCGCGTCATGTCGAGGCTCGCTGCGGCCGTGCGCCCGGCGGGCTCGAGCTCGACCCCGGCGGGCAGCTCGCGGCCGAGCTGCGCGAACGCCGCCTGCGCCACGGGCCCCGCCGGCACGCGCAGCTCGATCCGCGTGAGCCGACCGCGGAGCCCGAGCCACACCTGCGCCTGGGCGATATCGGTGAGCAGCAGCGATGCGCCGCCCTCCCCGCCCTCGTCCGGCGCCGCGATTGGAACCGCCCGCTCCAGATGACCGCTCACATCGATCTCGAAAGGGAGCCCGGCCGTAAGTCCGAGCGCGCGCGCGCTCGATGCGCCGACGATCACCGCGCCGGGCTCGGTGAGCCAGCGCTCGAGCCCGCCGAATCCGCGCACCGCGCTCGTAGCGAGCGCGCTCGCGGCAATCGGTGCGGCACCGTCGGACTCGCCTGCGAAGGTCGCCTCGGCGAGCGGATCGATGCCGACGAGCTCGAGCGCGGCATCGCCCACGCTCACGTAACCCTCGACGATGGGGGCGAATGCAAGCTCAGGATGCGCGCTCGCGAGCCGCACGTAGAGTCTCTCGTCGATCCCCGCGGGCCCCGAGGTGAGCTCGTCGGTTGCGGGTCCATCCACCGTCGCGAGCGAAAGCTCGAGCGCACGGCCCGAGCTCGCCGTCGCGAGATCGACGGCAGTGATCGTCGCGACCCCGAGGGCGAGGCCGACGAGCGCGAGTGCGAGCTGCCCGGGGTGCTTGAGCAGATGCCTGAGGGCCGCCGCCCGGAGCGTGCCTCTCACGGATCTGATCTTGGCCGTGCGGCCGGCGCGAGCCGCCCCTCGCGAAGCTCGAGCACCCGATCGGCCGCGCCCGCGAGCGCACTGTCGTGCGTGACCATCACGAGCATCGCGCGACCCGAGGTCGTGAGATCCCTGAGGAGCGGCGCGATTTGGGCCGCGGTCGCCTCATCGAGGTTGCCGGTCGGCTCATCCGCGAGCACGAGCCGCGGCTCGTGCACCAGCGCGCGGGCGATGGCGATGCGCTGCTGCTCGCCGCCGGAGAGGGCGTCCACGGAGCTGCGTGCGCGGTCGGCGAGGCCGACCCGCGCCAGCATCGCGGCGCTGCGCCGCCGCGCCTCGGCAGCGCGCACGCCGTTCAACTCGAGGGGCAGGCGGACGTTCTCCTCGACGTCAAGCGTCGCAATGAGATTGAAGAACTGATAGACGAATCCCACGCACCGGCGGCGGAACAGCGTTCTCTGCGGCTCGCGCAGCGCTCCCACGTCGCGCCCGTCGAGCTCGATCGTGCCCGAATCGGCCCGGTCGATTCCGCTCAGAAGATTGAGGAGCGTCGATTTGCCGGAGCCGCTGCGCCCGATCACGGCGACCGAGCTGCGTGGGCCGATCTCGAGATCGACTCCGTCGAGCACGCGATGCACCGTGCGGCCCTCGCGGAAGCTCCGAGTCACGCCGCGCAGAACCAGCACGTCAGGAGTTGGCGCCGGGATCGAAGCGCATCGGCTTGGTCACACCCATCCGGGTGAGTTCGGCGCGGAGGCTCTCCGCGAGCGCTCCGTGCGCCTTGCGATCGAACGCCGGAGCGGCCGTCCAGTCGTACGCCCAGGGGTGCGCGGTGCGCAACGCCTCCGGCTCATCGGCGTAGCGCGGAATGACGTGTGCGTGCAGCACCGGCTCGACGTTGCCGAGAATCGCGTAGTTGATGCGCACCGCTCCCGTCACCTTGAGCAGGGCATCGCCGAGCCGCGCCATGTCGATCAGGAACTGCGCGCGCTCCTTCGCCGCGAGGGCATTGAGCGAGGGCACGACCGGCTCGGGCAGCAGCAGCACGTAGCCGCGCACGAACTGCCGCTCCCCGAAGAGCACCCAGCCCGAGAACAATCGCGCCGCCACCCGCGGCTCGCGCCCCTCGCGCGCCGCCGCGACGTGCCGGTGGATCTCGCTCTGCGGCTCCTGCTTCTCGTTCGTCATTCGAGCCTCGGAAGTGGCACCGCGGCGACGCTGCCCGCGTCGCCCGGTTTCGTGTTGACCGACACCACCGTCGCCTTGGGGAAGAAGTTGAACTCGGATGCGCTCGCCCAGGTGTACGCGCCCATGGCACGTCCAACGATGAGGTCGCCCGGCTCGAGCTTCGGCAGCAGCAGATTCTCCGCTATCACGTCGATGCTGTCGCACGTCGGTCCCGCGAGCACCGCGGGCAGTCGCTCCCCACCATCGCGCAGCGGCTCGACGGGGTAGCGCGCGTGATCGTACAGCTGTCCGCTGTAGGAGCCGTACAGGCCGTCGTCGAGGTAGTACCACCAGTGGCCCTCGCGGCGGGCACGCCCCATCACCGAGGCGACCCCGATCGCAGCGGGGCCGACGATGTAGCGCCCCGGCTCGGCGATGATGCGCACGCGGCGTGGGAGTTTCGCGAGCGCGGCGCGGATCGGCGCGCAGAAATTCGCGATATCGGCGACCGGCTGCACGTACTCGATCGGGAATCCGCCGCCGATGTCGAGGGTATCGAGCGTGCCGAGCCTCTCGCGCCTGGCGCCCGCCATGAGCTTCGCGCATGCCTCGATCGCCTCGACGTGCTTGCCGGAGTCGGCGGCCTGAGAGCCCACGTGGAACGAGAGTCCGCGCACATCGATGCCGAGCTCCGCGGCGAGCCGTGCGAGCGCGAGCACATCCTCCGGGTCGCAGCCGAACTTGCGCGACAGATCGCAGACCGCGCCGGGGCTGCGAAACGACACGCGCAGCAGGAGCTCGGCCGCCCCGCGAAGCCGCTCGAACTTGCGCACCTCATCCGGATTGTCGGCGACGAAGGTGCGGATGCCGAAATGCAGCGCGTTGCGGATGTCGGCGTCGCGCTTGATGGGATGCGTGTGGATGCACCTCGAAGGGTCGACCCCGAGGCGCTGCGCGATCTGCACCTCGCCCGTCGTCGCGAGGTCGAGGTAGCCGTCCTCATCGATGATCGTCTGCACCACCGCCGGGTGCGGCAGGGGCTTGAGGGCGTAGTGCAGATCGACGCGCGGCAGCGCCCGGCGCAGTTTCGCGAGCTGCGTGCGCACGCGCTCGCAATCGACGATGAGGAGCGGTGATCCATACTCGCGCACGAGACGCTCGATCTCCTGCGGATGGAACGGATCGATGTAGCGTTGGCGGCGTGCGCGGCTCATGCGGTCAAACTATACGACGCGCTGGCCGTGCTGCCGTGAAGGCGGGGAGCGAGCGAGGGAGCGTGCGGTCCCCCGCTGCCGTCGGCCGGAACGCGCCCTCGCTCGCTCCCCGCCTTCACGGCAGCACGGCCATTGCCCCCGTGTCGTCACTATCGGATATGTTGCTGGCGGCGCGCAACAGCCGGTCGCGAACGGCGTCCCAGCGCTCATCGTGCGGCACGTCCTGCACCAGGATCTGCTGGCAGCCGGCCTTGTCGAGCGTGCGCAGATTCGCATAGAGATCCTGCGCGTACTGCTCGGGGCGCCGGCCCGCGTTGATCCAGGTGACATACTTGTGCGCCTTGAGCGGCAGGCGCTGCGCGAGCACCGCGATGCGCCGCCCGTCGAGCGAGAGCGTATCGGCGCGCGCGTCGATCTCCCCGGCGGGCACGATCTCCATCGGAGTGAGGGGCGCGTAGTGTGCGGGGCTGCTCCCGGGCACGCGCGGGGATTCCGCGTCCGCGCCGATCAGCACATCGCCCACCGTGGCGCGCAGCTGCGAGGCGGTCACGGCGCCCGGCCGCAGCAGCCGCACGTTCGAGCCCTCGCAGCTCACGATCGTCGACTCGAGACCGATCTGGCATTCCCCGCCGTCGAGGATCATGCGGACCGCTTCGCCGAGCTCATCGCGCACGTGCTCGGCCCGGGTGGGACTCAAGCGTCCGTATCGGTTCGCCGAAGGCGCAGCGATACCGCCGCCGAAGGCCGTGAGCAGCTGCTGAGCCATGGGATGGGAGGGCACGCGCACCGCGATCGTCGGCTGCCCACCCGTGACCACGTCGTGCACGTGTGCCGCGCGCGCCATGACGATCGTGAGCGGGCCCGGCCAGAAGCGCTCCGCGAGGCGCAGGGCGGTTTCCGGGACCTCCTGCACCCAGCGGTGCAGGAAACGCGGGCTGTCGAGGTGCACGATGACCGGGTGGCTCGCGGGACGGCCCTTGACCTCGAAGATCTTGCGTACCGCGGCCGGATTCTGCGCATTGGCGCCGAGGCCGTAGACCGTCTCGGTCGGGAAGGCGACGAGATCTCCGTCGCGCAGCGCCTGCACGGCGGCGTCGATCTCCACCTGGCTCGCCCTGACCACACGCACCATACCTTGAATTCTACCAAGCCCGGTGGGGGGATCCGGGCTCCGTTTTCTCGCGCGGCCTGCGACGCGCTTCGCAGTTGCGACGCGCGATTTAGGGCAGAGCGCTGCGCACCCAGCCCTGCGGCGTGTAGCGCAACTCGTAGCCGGGCCAGTAGTGCTTATCGAGCTTGAGCGTGATCACCTCGGGCGCGTTGTTCCACGTGATCGTCTTGAGCCTCACCGAGGACCGGTCCGCGCGCCCGGCGACCGCCGCGAGGAACGCATCGAGATCGGGCGTCGGCGTCTCATCGACTTGCACGATCCGGCGGCCCGGGTACAGCCCGTAGCGCGCCGACGGCGAGCCATAGGAGAAGTATGCGACGTACACCCCAACCGGTGGAATGCCGCGCTGAGCGCTCATCGGCCGGTGCGGCTTCTGCAGCGTTGCGCCGGCCCATTCAACCACCCTGTCCACATCGGCGCCGGCCAGCTGCACGGTGGGAACTTCGATGGTGCGCACCCCGTCGCCGCGCCACACCGTCACCGCGACGCGGTCACGATCGCCGACCGCCTCCTCCACGTCGCGAAAGCGCGTGACGACCTTGTTGTCGATCGCGAGCAGGATGTCGCCCTGCTGCAGCAGCCGCGCCGCAGGCGAGCCGCCGACGAGACGCTCGGCGACCAGCGCCTCGCGTCTCACGGAGCTGTGCTGCTCGAGCTGCTTGAGCCAGCTGTCGGACAGCCCGAACTCGCGCGCGCTCGCGAGCGGAATCGGCTCGAGCTCCACATCCAGGGAGTGGAGGTCGCGGCCGCTTCTGATCCGATCGAGCATCTCGGCGACGAGATCGATCGAGACGCCCTTCTCGGTCTGCGAGAGATCGCGCCCGTTCTCGTAGGCAAAGCTCGACCAGAGTCCGCGCACTTGGCCGCGCTCGTCGGCCAACACGCCGTCGTAGTCGTAGGGGGGATTCACCAGGTCCGCGACCTCGTCGTTCGTGTCGCGGAAGCGCATCGTGCGCGAGAGCGGCAGATCGATCGGATCGACGCTGGCGACTTGCGTGGCGCGGGTGTGCAGCTCGCTGTCACTGCTCAAGCCCACCACCCACACCGGCTCGCCCTCCTGCAGCGGGCCGAGCGCGAGCTTCGCCGAGCGGACGGGCGTGTCGCCGATCAGCTTCGGATCGTAGGCGACGACCGCGAGATTGTGCAGCGGATGGATATAGACGACGCGTCCCGGCACCTGCAGCGTTCCGGCGAACGTGATCGTCACGTCGCCGACGGAGACGGGCACGGTGTTGCGGTCGACTACCACCAGACCGCGCGGCGCATCGACGATGAGCCCGGTGCCATGATAGTTGCGCTCGGTCACGCCCGAGACCGAATACGGCATGTCGTAGGTCACGAGCACGAGCGAGGGCGCGAGGCGCGCGAGGCGCGGATCGGAGAATTTCGGAAATTCCGTGGAGCTCGGCTTCGGCGGCTGCGATGGGGGCACCGCGGGCAACTCCTGGCAGTCCCACCAGCCGACCGCGTCGTCGCGCTTGCAGTAGCGGGCCGGAAACCAGCGGCGGTCCATCCGGAAGGTGCGCAGCTCGCTCCCGTTCGGCTCCTCGATCGTGAAGAAGCGCGCCGTCGCCTCGTCCCGGTCGCCGAGCTTGTCGATGACCTTCGTCATGTCCTCGACGCTATCGACCGGATGCGAATTGACCGCGGTGATGACCGCGCCTCGCGGAATATCCGCGGTACCGAACGTGTAGCCCGGGTTGGCGACGAATACCCCGCGCACCGGCACATTGAAGAACCGTGCTTGCTCGTACGACAGCGTGTTCATCACCACATCGCCGAACTCGAGGTAGGAGGCCGGCGTGATGCTGTTCAGATCCGTGACCGGCAGCGTCGCCGAGATCAGCTTGCCGCCTCGCTCGAGCTCGAGATCGACCTCACGGCCCACGGAGTCGTCGAGCAGCTCCTCGAGCGGCTCGAACTGCGTCACCAGTCGGCCGTTCATGCGTACCAGGATGTCGCCCGGCTGCAGCACGCTCGCCGCCGGACATCCGGGTAGCACCTCGTTCACGACCAGCATGCCGGTCAACTTCGGGAACGCCTTGCGCGCGAGCGCCTCGGTGTGCGCGGTGAGTCCGAGCCGCTCGAGCTCATCGTAGGGCGTATAGAGAAAGATCGTCTCGAGCGTGCCGCGCGTGACGGGCTTGCCCTCCTCGATCAGACGCAGCGCGCGGCGCACGCGGCCGAGCGGCAGATAGAAGCTCGACGCGGCGCCGCTCGCCCCGCCCGCATTGAGCGCGACCACGCGCCCACGGATGTCGATGACCGGCGAACCGGAGGAGCCGCCCGAGGTCCCCGAGGCGGCCTGGAGATAGAAGGTGTTGAAGTCGTTGTATTTGCCGAGGCCGTAGTCGGGCGCCTCGCGGTCGAGCCGGGCGAGCGTGCCGGCGAGAATCGACAGCTGCTCGCCTGCGTTATTGCCGACCACGCGGATCTCGCGGCCGACCTGCGCGCCCTCGGGATAAAGGGCGAGCGCTGCGGGCTTCATGAAGCGGAGCTTGCGCGGGTCGAAGCGATAGAAGCCGAAATCGTGCACCGGATCCCGGTAGACGGGGTAGATCGGCACCTCCTCGCGATCGAGAAAGGTCGCCTCGGCCGTGACCGGCCCGGGCGTGACGACGTGGCGGTTGGTGAGGATGAGCCCGCGCTCGGCATCGACCACGAATCCGGTCGCCTCGGCCGTGGAATTCCACTCGGTGTCGAAGGCGCGTGTCGAGTCGACGTTGATCGCGACCACGCTGGTTGCGATGCGCTCGAGCGTGACGGCCCAGTCGGGATTGGCCTCTCCCGCCGCGGCCTGCTGCACGAGCGCCTGAGTCTGATGCGACGGCGCTCCGGGCTCGCGCTCGCCGGGCGCCGGCGGGGACGGCGGCGCCGACTGTTCGGCAGTGCTCGCCGCGGCCGTCGTGTGCGCGCGCGGCGCAGGCGCCTGCGCGCTCGCGGCGAGCGGCAGCAGCAGCGCGAGCCACGCAATTCGAGCGAATCTCATGAGGCATTGTCCTCGGCGACCGGGCCGCCATGGGAGACGATATCCGGGAAGGTGCACGGGCGGGAGCGCGATCAACGGCCGGTCAGCACGATGAGCCACACGGCGCCGAGCAGCACGAACGTCAGGAAGACCGCGGCCGAGCCGATGTCCTTCGCGAGCCCGGCGAGCGCGTGGCGCTCGAAGCCGATACGATCGACCGTCGCCTCGATCGCGCTGTTGAGCAGCTCGACAATCAGGATCAGGACGACGGGCGCGACGAGCAGCGCCCGCTCGACGCCGCTACGGCCCAACCAGAACCCCAGGGGTATGACGAGCGCTGCGAACGCAAGTTCCTGGCGAAATGCCGCTTCCTCGCGAAAGGCTCCGGCGAAGCCGCGCCAACTTGCAACGCCTGCGAGCAAGACCCGCCGCAGCCCGCGGGGCTTCTCGCGCCCGCTCGGCGCGGCGGCGGTGAGCGCTGCGAGCTCGGCGGGCTCGCCGTGCGCGGCATCGCGCGGGGGCTGTTGACTCAAGACTTCGGTTTCCACGTGAGGTCCAGTTGCTTGGCGGCTCTCAAGTCATCCAGCCGGCGCACCGTGAGGGTGTGCGGCGCGCGGCGCACGTGCTCCGGATCCTCGCGCGCCTCGCGCTCGATGCTCGTCATGGCCTCGACGAACGCATCGAGCGTCTCCTTGGTCTCGGTCTCGGTCGGCTCGATCAGCAGGCACTCGGGCACGAGCAGTGGAAAGTAGGTGGTCGGCGCGTGGATGCCATGATCGAGCAGGCGCTTGGCGAAATCCATCGCCGAGACCTCGAGCTCGCGCAGCTCGCGCTTCAGTGTGACGATGAGCTCGTGACTCGCGCGGCGGCCCGGATAGGCGACGTCGAACCCGGCTTGCTGGAGCCGCGCGAGCAGATAGTTGGCGTTGAGCGTCGCATGCTCGGAGACCGCGACGAGGCCCTCGCCGCCGAGAATGCGCACGTACACGTACGCGCGCAGCAGAACCCCCACATTGCCCATGAATGCCGATAGCCGGCCGATCGACCGCGGACGATCGCGCTCCGCGAGTGAGCGGTAGCGATCCGCTTCCCTGCCTACGAGCGGCACGGGCAGGAACGGCTCCAGGCGCTCGCCCGCCCCGACCGCGCCCGCTCCGGGTCCACCGCCGCCGTGCGGCGTGGAGAAGGTCTTGTGGAGGTTCATGTGAATCACATCGAACCCCATGTCCGCGGGCCGCACCTTGCCGAGGATCGCGTTCAAGTTCGCGCCGTCGTAATAGAGAAGGCCCCCGGCGTCGTGAACGATCGCCGCGACCTCGAGAATTCGCCGCTCGAAGACCCCGAGCGTCGAGGGATTCGTGAGCATGATGCCCGCCGTGCGCCGACCGACCGCCGCGCGCAGTGCCTCGATGCTCACGTCGCCGTCCGGCCCGACCGGAATTTCCCGCACCACACAGCCGCACTGTGTCGCCGTCGCGGGATTGGTGCCGTGCGCCGCCTCCGGAACGATGATCTCGTTGCGGGCGTCATCGCCGCGCGCGCGATGGTACGCGCGGATCATCGCCACCCCGGCGAACTCGCCCTGCGCGCCCGCCATCGGCGTGAGCGAGACCGCGCGCATGCCCGTTGCGGCCTTGAGCATCTCCTGCAGCTCGTACAGGCAGGCGAGGACCCCTTGGCCGCGCGACTCCGGCGCAAGCGGGTGGCGCGCGAGGAACTGCGGCAGCATCGCAAAGGCATTGCACGCCTTGGGGTTGTACTTCATGGTGCAGGAGCCGAGCGGATAGAAGTGCGTATCGATGGAGAAGTTGAGCTGCGAGAGCCGCGTGAAGTGGCGCACCACCTCGAGCTCGCCGAGCTCGGGAAGGAGCGGGAGCTCGGTGCGGCGCAGCTCCTCGGGGATGGCGGTCGGCGCGGCCGTCTCCGGCGGCCACTGGTCGCTCGCGCCGCGTCCCGGGCGCGAGCGATCGAAGAGGAGCGGCTCACGCGGCGGGGGCATGCTGTGCGCTCTGCGCGTCCTGGAGCACCGCGCGCAGCGCGGCGGCGTACGCGGCGATGTCCGCGCTGGTCTTGGTCTCCGTCGCGCACGTGAGCAGCGCGTGTCCGAGCTCCGGATAGTGCGGAGCGAGATCGAGGCCACCCACGATGTCGCAGCGCGCGAGCGCGGCGAGCAGGGGACCGGCCGGACGATCGAGCTTGAGCACGGCCTCGTGGAAGTAGGGTGAGGTGAATGCCGCACGCACACCCGCGATGCCGGTGAGCGCATCCAGGAGCTCGTGCGCGCGGGCGTGGCAGCTCGCTGCCACCCGCTTGAGCCCGCGTGGGCCCATGAGCGCAAGGTAGACGGTCGCGGCCGTGACCATCAACCCCTGATTGGTGCAGATGTTGGAGGTGGCGCGCCCCCGGCGGATGTGCTGCTCGCGCGCCTGCAGCGTAAGCGTGAAACCTTCGCGCCCCGCGAGATCGACCGTGCGGCCGACGATGCGGCCCGGCATCTGCCGCACATGCTCCATGCGCGTCGCCATGAAACCGAAATACGGCCCCCCCGAGGAGAGCGGCACCCCGAGCGGCTGGCCCTCCCCGACAACGATGTCGGCCGCGCCGCGCCAGGCTCCGGGAGGCTTCAGGAGCGCGAGCGAGATCGGATTCACGACCGCGATGATCGGAATCGCGCGTGCCCGGGCCCACTCGCTCAAGCCATCGACGTCCTCGAGCACGCCGAGGAAGTTCGGCTGCTGGATCGCGAGCGCGGCCAAGTCCTCGCCGTCGAACGCGGCCAGCGCCGCAAGCGGCGTGCGGCCGGTTCTCGAGTCGTATTCGACCTCCTCGAGCCGGATGCCCTGATAGCTCGTGATCGCGTGCGCGACGCTGCGGTAGTGCGGATGGACGGTCCGCGGGACGAGGATCCGCTGCGAGCGGCTCCTGCGATTGATGCGCACCGCCATGAGCACGGCCTCGGCGAACGCCGATGCCCCGTCGTAGAGCGAGGCGTTCGCAGCCTGCATGCCCGTGAGGCTCGCGATCATGGTCTGGAACTCGTAGATGATCTGCAGGGTCCCCTGGCTCGCCTCGGCCTGGTACGGGGTGTAGGCGCTGTAGAGCTCCCCGCGCGTGGCGAGCTGCCACACCGCCGCGGGGATGTGATGCTCGTATGCGCCCGCGCCGATGAACGCCGAGCTCATGCCGTCAGCGAGCGCCCGCTCCATCATCAGCCGCCCGACCGCCATCTCCCCGAGCGGCTCCGGGATCCCTGCGAGCGGCCCGGCGCGCACCGCCGCCGGGATCTCATCAAACAGCTCCTCGATGCTGCGCGCGCCGATCGCGCCGAGCATTTGCTCGACGTCCTCCGCCGTATGCGGAATGAAGGCCATCAGTTCTCCTCCGGACCCACGTGCTCGGCGTACTGCTGCGCGCTCAACAGCCGCGTGAGCGCCGCGGAATCAGCCGGCCGCAGGCGCACCATCCACCCGGTGCCGTACGGCTCCTGATTGATCTGCTCCGGGGTCGTCGCGAGCGCCGTATTCACCGCCGTCACCTCGCCTGCGAGCGGCGCATAGACGTCCGAGGCCGCCTTGACCGACTCGACCACCGCATACGGCTCGCTCGCGGCGAGCCGGCGCCCGAGCTCGGGCAGCTCGACGAACACCAGATCCCCGAGCGCGTGCTGCGCGTGGTCGGTGATGCCGAGCTCGACGGTGCCGTCGGGGAGCGTGCGCACCCACTCGTGCGTCTTGGTGTACTTGAGGTCCGCGGGTATCTCGCTCATGAGCGCCTCACTGGGTCAAATCCGCGCCGTGCCGCACGAACGGCGGCCGCACGACGCGCGCCTGAAGGAGCTTGCCGCGCACGTCCACCTGCGCCACTGCACCGGTGGCGGCGGGGACCCGCGCGAGCGCGATGGAGCGCTCGAGGGTGGGGGAGAACGTGCCGCTCGTCACCAGCCCCTCGCCCACGTCCGGGACACGCACGCTCTGATGTGCCCGCATCACGCCGCGCTCCTCGAGCACCAGCCCCACGAGCTTGCGCGCGGAGCCGTGCTCGAGGACCGCCTCGAGCGCGCGCCGCCCGATGAAGTCGCGCTCGCGCGGCTCGAGCGCCACGGTCCAGCCGAGCGCCGACTCGAACGGATGCGTGGTCGTGTCCATGTCCTGACCGTAGAGATTCAAGCCGGCCTCGAGCCGCAGAGTGTCGCGCGCTCCGAGTCCGCACGAGGAGACGCCCACGGCGTTGAGCTCGCGCCAGAGGCCCTGCGCCTCGGCCGCCGGCAGCATCACCTCGAAGCCATCCTCTCCGGTATAGCCGGTGCGTGCGACGAACCAGTCCCCGAGGGTGCGTGCGTGAAAGGGCCCGAGCGCGAGCGCGAGCTCCCGCATCTCGGCCGGGAGCTGGCGGACCAACCGCTCGCGGGCTTCCGGCCCCTGGATCGCGAGGAGTGCGAGGTCGCTGCGCTCGAGGATCTCGAGATTGCCGCCGCGCGTGTGCTCCTTGAGCCACGCCAGATCGCGATCTCGCGTGGCGCCGTTCACCACCAGCCGAAATCCCGCCTGCGGGCCGAGGAAGTAGGCGATCAGATCGTCGAGCACGCCCCCGGAGCTCTCGAGCATGCAGCCGTAGAGTGCCTTGCCGGGGGTGGTGAGCTTGCCCACGTCGTTCGCGAGCAGCACGGCGAGCGCGGCCCGGGCGTCCGGTCCGCGCAGGTCCACGATGCCCATGTGGGATACGTCGAATACGCCGGCGCGGCGCCGCACCGCGTGATGCTCCTCGATCTGCGAGCCGTAGCTGAGCGGCATATCCCAGCCGCCGAAGTCCACCATGCGCGCACCGAGCGCCCGGTGCAGCTCGTACAGCGGTGTCCGCCGTGCCATCGACCCTCCCGCCGCGTCCGAGCGAGCCTGCAAAATGATAGCAGCCCCCCCGGGGCGCCGCCCAACTTGCCGCGCGCGGCCACCTTGCCCGCGCGCATCGGCGATTCCGCGCCGTGCGGGTAGAATGGGGCCCATGCTCACACCCATCCCCAGGCGCCAGAGCCAGTGCGTGACGATCGGAGCCGTGCGCGTCGGCGGACCCCACCCGATCGTCGTGCAGTCGATGACCAATACGGACACTGCGGATATCGATGCGACCGCCCAGCAGGTCAAGTCGCTCGCCCGCGCGGGCTCGGAGCTCGTCCGGATCACGGTCAATACGAGCGAGGCGGCGGCGGCCGTGGCACCGATCCGCGAGCGGCTGGACCGCGCAGGGATCTCCGTGCCGCTCATCGGGGACTTTCACTTCAATGGACACAAGCTCCTGCGCGAGCACCCCGCCTGCGCCGAAGCGCTCGCCAAGTACCGCATCAATCCCGGGAACGTCGGTCGCGGCAGCAAGCGCGATCCGCAGTTCGCCGAGATGATCGAGACGGCGTGCCGCTACGGGAAGCCCGTGCGCATCGGCGTGAACTGGGGGAGCCTCGATCAGGATCTGCTCACGCGCCTGATGGATGAGAATTCCAAGCTCGAGCAGCCTCTCGACGCACGCGAGGTGACGCGCAGCGCGGTCGCGCTCTCGGCGCTCACGAGCGCGGAGCGCGCGGTCGAGCTCGGACTGCCGCGCGACCGGATCATCCTCTCGGCCAAGGTGAGCGGCGTGCAGGATCTGATCGCGATCTACCGCGACCTGGCGGCGCGCTGCGAGTATGCGCTTCACCTCGGCCTCACCGAGGCCGGCATGGGCTCGAAGGGTGTAGTCGCCTCCACCGCGGGCATGGCCGTGCTGCTGCAGGAGGGCATCGGTGACACGATCCGCGTGTCGCTCACGCCGGAGCCTGGCGGGGACCGAACTCAGGAAGTGATCGTGGCGCAGGAGATCCTGCAGACGATGGGGCTGCGCGCCTTCACCCCGCTCGTGACGGCGTGCCCGGGCTGCGGGCGCACCACGAGCACCTATTTCCAGGAGCTCGCGCAGCGCATCCAGTCCCACATCCGCCACCGCATGCCCGAGTGGCGGCGGCGCTACGAGGGCGTCGAGGACATGACCGTCGCGGTGATGGGCTGCGTCGTCAACGGCCCGGGCGAGAGCAAGCACGCGAACATCGGCATCAGCCTGCCGGGCACCGGGGAGCGCCCCGTGGCGCCCGTCTACGAGGACGGCGAGAAGACCGTCACCCTGAAGGGCGAACGGATCGCGGAGGAATTTCAGGCGCTCGTCGAGCAATACGTGGCGCGCAGCTACGCGGCGAAGTCCGCGGAGAGCGAAGTCGGATGAGCGCGCTCACGGAACGGCGCTGCAAGCCGTGCGAAGGCGGCGTTCCCGCGCTTGCGCGGCAGGACGCCGAGCGGCTGCTCGGGGAGCTCGCTTCCGACTGGCGGCTCTCCGCCGATGCGCGCAGGCTCTACCGGGAGTTCAAGTTTCCCGATTTCTTCCGCACCATGAGCTTCGTGAACGCACTCGCGCACGTCGCGAACATCGAGGATCACCACCCGGACCTCGAGCTCGGTTATGGCTACTGTCGCGTGACCTTCACCACGCACGCAATCAACGGGCTCTCGGAGAACGACTTCATCTGCGCGGCGAAGATCGACGCGATCCCGCTCGCGTGAGGCACTCCGGGCCTTCGGGCATCGAATCGAAGTGCGGCGATCGGAGCTGTATCGGATCACCCGCGCGCGGCATCGGGGAGCTCTCCGGTGAGCCCGAGTGCACGGACGATGAATATCCGCTTGAGCTCCTCGCTCCGGTTGACCCAGCCCAAGCCGCGCTGGGCGAGCCGCGCGAGCGGGCCGGAGCCGTGCGCGAGCAGCCGATCGAAGGCTTGGGTCGCGAGCGCCATCACCTCCGTCTCGCTCTTCCGCCAGCGCTCGTAGCGCCGCAGGTTGCGCTCCGCGCCGGGATCCTCGCGCTCGCGCACACCTTGGGCGATCACCTGCGCGAGCGCGGCCGCATCGAGGAGCCCGAGATTCACGCCCTGGCCCGCGAGCGGATGGATGACGTGCGCCGCATCGCCGATGAGCGCTGCGCGATGCGCCGTATAGCGGTGCGCGGCGAGTCGCTGCAGCGGGAAGGACACGCGCTCGGTTAGAAGACGCACGCTCCCGAGCGCCGCGTCGGATTCGTGCTCGAGCGCCTGCTCGAACTGCGGCCCCGTCGCGGCGAGCAGCGTGTGGGCGGCGCTCTCATCCGCCGACCACACGATCGAGCTCGACCCCTCGGCGAGCGGCAGGAACGCGAGCGTGCCGGTGCCGAGAAAGCGCTGCCAGGCGGTGCGCTCGTGGGGCCGCTCGGTTGCGACGTTCGCGACGATGGCGCGCTGCCGGTAGCTCGTCGTCTCGGCCGTGAGACCGACCGCATCGCGCACCGCGGACCGGGCACCGTCGGCACCGACGAGCAACCGCGCGGAAAATCCGCCGACGGTGGATTCCACATCGACCCCTCCGTCCGCGATGCGCACTCCGGAGAGCTCCCCTGCGATCAACTGCCCGCCGCGCTCCTCGAAGGCCGCAAGGAGCGCCGCCTGGACCAGCCGGTTCTCGGCGATGTGGCCGAGATCGGGCTCGCCCGCGCAAGCGGCATCGAACACCAGAACGTCCGGGCTCGAGGAGGGGATCGTGCGGTGCCAGACGCGCATCCGCTCGTAGGCCTGCACGCGCGGCCCAGCAATGCGGTCCCACGCCCCCGCGCGGGCGAGGATGCGCTCGCTCGCGCGCGAGAGCGCGGAGACGCGCGCATCGAGCGGCGCTGCGGCATCCGGCAGCGCCGGGCGGCTCGGCTCGAGGATCGCGACCGAGAGCCGCGCGGGGTGCGGCGCCGCTGTACGCAGCAGCAGCGCGCCCAGGCAGGCGCCGACCGGCCCGCCGCCCACGATGAGCACATCGAGCGCGCCGCTCCCCGCAACCGCGCTCACGTGAGCGGGAGTCCGCGCGCGAGGCGCGGAGTGCGGCCGCCGAAGCCCGTGCTCACGCGCGCGAGCGCGCCCTTCGCGGGCGGGGCGAGATCGAAGAGCAGCAATCCGAGGAGACGCGCGAGGCCGAGTGGACCCCGCGCATCGCCGAACACACTCACCAGACCGTCGGTGAAGCCAACGACTCCGCGCCGGTCCGCATCGCGCTGCGCGGCGAAGCGCGCGAGCAGCTCCGGTGCGCCGGGATCGCCCGCTGCGTTCGCGAGCGCCTCGGCGAGCGCTGCCGCATCGCGCAGCCCGAGGTTGAAGCCTTGCCCTGCCACCGGATGCAGCGCCTGCGCGGCGTTGCCGATGAGCACCGTGCGGGCACCGACGGCCGCACTCGCGCGGGTGAGCTTGAGCGGATAGGCGGCACGCCGCCCGGCGCGCACGAAGCGTCCCGCGCGCCAGCCGAAGTGGCGCTGCAGCTCGCTCAGGAACGCCGGCTCCGTGAGCCCGAGCGTCTCGGCTGCCTGCTCGGGCGCGCGCGCCCACACGACCGTGTAGCTGCCGTCGTGCAGCGGGAGCATCGCGAGGGGCCCCGAGCGCGTGAACCGCTCGTACGCGATCGCATCGTGCGGCCGGTCGGCGACCACGTTCGCCACCAGCGCCACCTGCGCGTATTCCTTGACGTGCGCGTCGATCCCAGCCGCCAGGC
The DNA here is from genome assembly GCA_035523875.1 of Steroidobacteraceae bacterium. Lineage (GTDB taxonomy): Bacteria > Pseudomonadota > Gammaproteobacteria > Steroidobacterales > Steroidobacteraceae > JASHUC01. Next base: position 28,657 of record DATKPY010000002.1, on the reverse strand, counting down.
GCACGCGCGATTCGGCGCCGTCGGCCGCAACGGCGAGCCGCGCGGCGATCCGCGCCGCGCCGCACTCGCCGCGAAGCCCGAGCGCGACGTGCTCGGCACCGATCTCGACCGACTCGACTCGCGCCGGTACGCGCAGCGCGACCGTCCCGCGTGCGCGGAGCCGCTCCCACAGCGCGGCGCCGATCACTCGATTCGCCGCGACGTAGCCGAACGCCTCGACGCCCTGCTCGCGCGCGTCGAGCCGCGCGAAACCGAAGCGGCCGGCTTCGGAGACATGAATGGCCCGGATGGCGGAGGCCTCCGGCGCGATGCGCTCCCACGCTCCGAGGGACTGGAAGATGCGCCGGCTCGCGTTGCCCAACGCGGTCGTGCGCTCATCGAAGCTCGGCTGCGCCTGCGAGCCCGGGGCGACGCCCTCGATCAGCACGACGGTGAGCCGGCTGTGCGCGAGCGCGAGCGCGAGGCTAGCGCCTACCATGCCGCCGCCGACGATCGCCACGTCAAAACTATCCATCCGGGTATGCGCCCTGCGCGTGCGCGCGGCGAGCGCCCGCCGCGCCTCTCACGACGCCGACATCAGCCTCTCGATTGCGAGCGGGTCTTTCGGCGCGCCGGCGGTGAGCACCTCGGCGCCGTCGCGCGTGACCGCGACATCGTCCTCGATGCGCACGCCGATGTTGCGGAAGGCGCGCGGCACACCACGCAGCGACGCGGAGATGTAGATCCCCGGCTCGATCGTGAGCACCATGCCGGGCTCGAGCACCCGCCACTCGTCACCCACCTTGTAGTCCCCGACATCGTGCACGTCCATGCCGAGCCAGTGACCGGTGCGGTGCATGAAGAAGCGCCGGTACGCCCCGTCGCGCTCGAGCCGGGCCGCCCGTCCCTTGAGGAGACCGAGCTTCACCAGGCCCTGGGTGACGACTTTGACCGCGGCCTCGTGCGGCTCGTTCCACGAATTCCCCGGACGCACCTTGGCGATCGCAGCCAAGTTCGCCTCGAGCACGACGTCGTACACGGCGCGCTGCTCGGGCGTGAAGCGCCCGTTCACCGGGAAGGTGCGTGTGATGTCGGACGCATAGCACTCGTACTCGCAGCCCGCATCGATGAGGAGCAGGTCACCGTCGCGCAGCGGCCGATCGTTCTCGCGGTAGTGCAGGATGCAGGCATTCGCACCGCCGCCGACGATCGGTAGGTAGGAGATGTCGGCGTGGTGGCGGCTGAACTCGTGCACGATCTCCGCCGCGATCTCGTATTCCGTGCGCCCCGGTCGGCAGGCGCGCATGGCGCGCCGATGCGCCGCGACGCCGATGCGCGCCGCTTCGCGCATCAGCTTGAGCTCCGTGCGCGACTTGTAGAGCCGCATGTCGTGCAGGACGTGATCGAGCGCGATCATCTCCTGGGGTGGGTGGCGGCCGTTGCGCGCCTGGGTGCGCAATCCGTTCAGCCAGCCGACGACCCGCTGGTCGAACTCCGGGTGCGTCCCCATGGCGTAGTAGACGCGCGCGCGATTCTCCATGAGCCCCGGCAGGATCTCGTCGATGTCGTCGATGGGGAAGGCGTCCGCGGCGCCATAGTCGCGCGTCGCGCCCGCCGTGCCGGCGCGGTAGCCGTCCCAGATCTCGCGCTCCGGATCCCGGTCGCGCACGAACAGCACATACTCGGCCTGCGCACGCCCGGGTACCAGCACGGCGACCGCCTCGGGCTCGCTGAATCCGGTCAAGTAGAAGAAGTCGCTGTCCTGGCGATAGGCGTACTCGACATCGCTGTTGCGATGCCGAACCGGCGCGGCCGGCAGAATCGCGATGGATTCCCGTCCCATGATGCGCATCAGCTGGCGCCGCCGCCGCGCGAACTCATTCCGCCCCACCTTCGCGAGGGGCTTGGCCGGCCGCATAGGCGGTCGCGGTGCGGGGAAGCTTACCCGGGCGGGCGTCGAGAGCGTTTCGCGGGACATATCAGTGCAGTGCTCCGTCAGTTTGCGGCGGAGCGGCGCGCAGGGGCTCGAGCTCGTCGAAGACGAGCTGCACGCCCACGCGAACGAACTCCACCAGCTCAGCGTATGCGCCTTCGTTCGATTCCGGGCTCTCGGCAGTATCGACGCCTACGCGCGTGATCTCCGTGAGATCGCGCACGATCTCCCCGACATCGCCAGAGAGCCCGGCCGGATCGGCGAGCGCGCTCGCCCCGAGGCCGTAGATGAAGCCTTGGCACCACTGGCCGAGCGCCGTCGCCCGGGCGTCGATCGGTTGGCCATCCTCGGGCAGGAGCGGGATGAACGCCATCTGCGCCTCGCCCAGTGCCTCGGCCGTACGCTCGAACAGCTCGCGCAGCGCACGGGTCGCCTCCGGACCCGCCTCGCCTTCCGGCAGGATGTCCGCGAGCCAATCTTCGAACCGGTAGGCGATGGCCGTGCAGAGACTCCCCGCGAGGGTGCCGTGGGCTTCGGACGCCTCGGCGAGGGAGTGCGCCTCGACGAGCGCCCGCTGGATCTCGGTGTAGTCGACCGCTTGCATCTTTGAGCGGTCATTATGCCTGAACTGCCCGCTCGCCCCCGCGGTGCGCATTGACCGCACGGAGAGCGCCGCTCTATAGTCATTCAAATGAACGACACGACCCGGGCGCAGCTCGATCTCGAGCTCAGGCGCCTAGAAAAACGGATCGAAGAGCTCACCTCCGCCACCGAGCACCTCAAGGAGGAGAACCGTGCGCTGCGGCAGCGGCACGAGAGCCTGGCCAACGAGCGTGCGACGCTGCTCAGCAAGAACGAGCAAGTGCGCACGCGCGTCGAGGCGATGATCGGGAGGCTCAAGACCCTGGAGCACGGCGCGTGAGCCCGGCGGAGCCGGCACGCGTGAGCGTGCGCATCCTGGAGAAGGAATACTTCGTTGCCTGCCCGTACGAGGAGCGTGCGGCGCTGCTCGATTCGGCGGAGTACTTAAACGCGCGCATGCGCGAGATTCGCGATAGCGGCAAGGTCGTGGGGCTCGATCGGATCGCCGTGATGGCCGCCCTGAACCTCGCGAACGAGCTGCTGCAGATCAAGCAGCGCGATGGCAAGCTCGACGGGGAGGTCGTCGGCCGCGTGCGCTTGCTGCGCGAGCGCGTCGAGAAATCGCTCGAGAAATCCCAGCAGCTCGAGCTGTAGTGCGACGGCCATCTCTCCCGCGGAGCCTGCGCATCGTGTAGAGTGCTCCTCGCGTCGCCTGCGGTGTTCGCGAGCGGGCCGGGTTACCTCTCGACCCTAATTGAAACACCCATGGGACCACAGGGCTTGCCGGCAGAATTGTGCAGGTCCGCCCAGAGCGGAAAGCCTTACCTGCTGCAGCTCGTCCCACTTTGTTGCTCTGGTTCGAGAGCAACGGTTCGCAACGGCACAGGCGGGCGACGCACTCCCTTCTTCCGGCCGGCCCCTCGCGGGCTCTCGCGGCCCCCGCCCTGGCGGGCTCGCTGAGCCCCATCCCATGGCTCCTCTCGATCCCGAGATCGCTCGTACACGCAAGGCGCTGCGGGCGGCGCTGCGCGCGCAGCGCCGTGCGCTGCCGCCACAAGAGCGCGCCCGCGCTGCTCGAAGTGTGGCCGCGCAGGTGCGACGCCACGTGCGGCCGCGAGCCGGCCAACGCATCGCACTCTATGCGCCCCTCGCCGAGGAGCTCGATGTGGCACCGCTCGCCTTGCAGCTGCGCGCCGCGGGCGCGCAGCTCTATCTGCCGCGGATCCTGAGCCGGCGTGAGCGGCGCATGCGCTTTGCGCGGGTGCGCGGGCCCCTGCGTGCCAACCGCCTCGGCATCCTCGAACCGGCCCACGGGGAGATGATTGCGACCCGCTCGCTCGATCTCGTGTTCGTGCCGCTCGTCGGATTCGACGCCTCCGGCACACGTCTCGGGATGGGTGGCGGCTATTACGACCGGGCCTTCGCATTCCTCGAGCTGCGGCGGAGGTGGCGTCGTCCGAAGCTGATCGGTCTCGCGCTCGCCGCCCAGAGAGTCCCAAGCATCGTGCGCGCCGCGCACGACGTGCGGCTCGACGCCGTCGTGACCGAACAAGGGGTGCTCCAATGCAGTACTGGCTCTTGAAGACCGAGCCGAGCTCGTTCTCCGTCGAGGACCTGCAGCGGGCGCCGCGGCGGACCGCATGCTGGGACGGCGTGCGCAACTATCAGGCCCGGAACATGCTCCGCGATTCGATCAAGCGCGGCGACCGCGCGCTCCTCTATCATTCGAGCTGCGCCGAGCCCGGAATCGTCGCCATCCTCGAGGTCGTGAAGGAAGGCTACCCCGACCCGACGGCATTCGAGCCCAAGCACGAGCACTTCGATCCCGCGAGCCGCCGCGATGCGCCGCGGTGGTTCATGGTCGACGTGCGACTCGAGCGTCGGCTCGCCCGCCTGATCGCGCTCGAGGAGCTGCGCGCGAACGCGGGCGGCAAGCTTCGTGGCATGTCGCTGCTGCGCGCGGGCAATCGACTCTCAGTGATGCCGGTCGATGCGCTGCATTGGAAGTTCATTCTGTCCCTCGAGTGATTCGCGCGCGCATCAACACCGCGCGCTTGCTTGTAATTTCGATTCGCGTGTATATACTCCGACCTCGGACTAACCCGACAACTGGAGAGCCAATATGGCGAAGGCAAAAAAGAAGGCCAAGAAGAAAGCAGCCAAGAAGAAATAGGCCTTGAAGCTCGGCGGGCGCGGATCGCAAGCCGCGCCCGCCGAATCGAATCGGAAACGACTGTGCCCGCATCTGCGGGCACAGTCGTTTCTGGAGCCCGATACGCGCAGCCGAAACATGGATCCGCTCGAGAAGAAAAGGCGCGCCGCGGCCGCGGCCCTCGGATACCTGGGCACGAGCACGCTCATCGGCGTCGGCACCGGCTCGACCGTGAGCTGCTTCATCGACGCGCTCGCCTCGCGTGCAGGCACGCTGCGTGCGGTCTCGAGCTCTGAGCGCACCAGCGCCCGCTTGCAGGCGATCGGCATCGAGGTCGTCGACTTGAACGATGCCGGCGAGCTTGCGCTCTACGTCGATGGCGCCGACGAGGCGACACGCCGCCGTCACCTGGTGAAGGGCGGCGGCGGTGCGCTCACGCGCGAGAAGATCGTGGCGGAGGCCGCGCGGGAATTCTTCTGCATCATCGATGACTCGAAGCTTGTCGAGACGCTCGGGGCGTTCGGCGTGCCCGTCGAGGTGATCCCCATGGCGCGTGAGCTCGTCGCGCGACGGCTCGCCGAGTACGGCGGCCGGGCCGAGTGGCGGCGCGGCTACGTCACCGACAATGGCAATCACATTCTCGACGTGCGCGGACTCACGATCGCCGACCCCGTGCGCCTCGAGGCCGAGCTCGATCAGATCGCGGGCGTCGTCACGGTCGGCCTGTTCGCGCACCGGCCCGCCGATCTGCTCATCGTCGGGACGGCGGACGGCGTCATCGAGATCTGACAGCGGACCGGGTGCGCGGCGGTGTCGCATTCGGCCGTCCGGCCCGGGAGCCCCATGCGGCAGTTCATGCTCACTCGGCTGGAGAAGGTGGTCTCGGGTGCGGGCTCGGTCGAGGTCCTCGGCCGCGAGCTTTCCGATCGCGGCGCGCGGCGCGCCCTCATCGCCACGAGCGCCTCGCTCGGCCGCTCGCCGCTCCTCGAGCGCGTGCGCGGCGCGCTCGGCGCGCATTGCGTGGGCCTCTACGCTCAGGTTGCGCAGCACGCACCCGCGGGCCGCGTGCGCGCGCTCGCGGCGTCGATGGCCGATCTCGGTGCGGACTCGATCGTGAGCTTCGGCGGGGGCAGCGTCATCGATGGGGCGAAGGTCGCCGCCGCGAGCCTGCTTTACGGTCGCGATATGACTTTCGAGGCCGGCGCGCTCGACTTCGCACGGGCGTTTCAGCGCGTGCCCGGACCCGACCTCGTGCACATCGCGCTGCCGACCACGCTGTCGGCGGCGGCCTTCACGCCCGGCGGGGGTGTCACGGACGAGACGACCCGGGCTAAGCGCGCAGTCATCGATGCGCGCCTGCAGCCCTGCGTGGTGATCCACGATCCCGAGCTCTGCGTGCAAACACCGGATACGCTCTGGGTGAGCACCGGGATCCGCGTGCTCGACCATGCGATCGAGGCCATCTACGCAAAGCGTGCGCATCCGCTCTCCGATGCGCTTGCCGTGCGCGCAATCCGCATGCTCCTCGCGCACCTCCCGGCCTCGCTCGGCGCAACGCCCGCGCACATCATGCATCGCGGTGAGTGTCTCGATGCCGCCTGGCTGTCCCTCTACGGAGGCTTCAACACGGGGCTCGGCCTCTCCCATGCGCTCGGGCACCAGATCGGGCCCGCGTGGAACGTGCCCCATGGGGTCACCTCGTGCATCGCGCTAGTCCCGGCCATGCGCTTCATGGCGCGGATCGCGCCGGCGCGCTTCGCGGATGTGGCGGAGGGATTGCGCGTCCCCTTCGATCCCGTGCGGCCGCTCGATGGGGCGCTCGCGTGCGCGGCGCGGGTGGAGGCGTTCATCGCCGGATTCGACGTGCCGAGAACGCTCGCCGCGCTCGGGGTCGAGAGAGAGCGGCTCTACGACATCGCCCAGGCGGTGGTGGATGAGCTCGAAGGGTTCGACGCGGTGCCGAGGCGGGTGACGCGGGAGGAGGTCGAGGGATTGCTCCGGGAGGCGTACGAATGAGTTGGCTGGGGGACTAGGATTCGAACCTAGGTTAACGGAGTCAGAGTCCGCTGTCCTACCACTAGACGATCCCCCAACGCGCCGTACTCGGTCCTTCTCCGCGACCGGCTCGCCTGTCTCGTCCCGCTCCCCTGCGGTGGGCGCGAACGGATCAGCGCTTGGAGTACTGTGTGCCGCGACGCGCTTTGCGGCGACCGACCTTCTTGCGCTCCACTTCGCGCGCATCACGGGTGACGAATCCGGCCACGCGCAGCGGCCGGCGCAGCGTCTCGTCATAGTCGATCAGCGCGCGGGTGAGGCCCATGCGGATGGCGCCCGCCTGGCCGGTGATGCCGCCGCCCGAGACGTGCACGGTGATGTCGAAGCGTCCGCCGAGCTGCGTGAGCTCGAGCGGCTGGCGCACGATCATCCGCCCGGTCTCGCGGCCGAAGAACTCATCGAGCGGCCGGCTGTTCACGGTGATGCGCCCGGAGCCGGACTTGAGGTAGACCCGGGCGGTCGCGGTCTTGCGCCGGCCGGTGCCGTAGTTGTGCTGGGCAGCCATTCTCAGATCTCCAAAGGCCGGGGTTGCTGGGCCCGGTGGGGGTGCTCGCCGCCGGCGAACACGTGCAGCTTCTTGAACATGCGGCGCCCGAGCGGGTTCTTGGGCAGCATCCCCTTCACCGCGAACTCGATCGCCCGCTCGGGGTGCTCCTGGAGGAGCTTCGCGAGTCCGATCGATTTGATGCCGCCGATATGCCCACTGTGGTGGTAGTAGACCTTGTCCGCGAGCTTGCGTCCGGTTACACGGATCTTCTCCGCATTCACCACGACGATGTGGTCGCCCATATCGACGTGGGGGGTGTAGCTCGGCTTGTGCTTGCCCTTCAAGCGATGGGCGATCTGGGAGGCGAACCTCCCCAACGTCTTGCCGCTCGCATCCACGAGGTACCAGTCACCCCGAACCGTGCCTTCTTTGGCGAACACCGTGCTCATCTCGATCACTTCCGCCCGCGGCCGCCCTGAAGGGGCGCGGGCCCTCGAACCGAAAAAGGGCGGCAAGTGTACTGAAGCGCGCCTGCCAATGCAAAGCACGGAACCGGTCTTTCCGCTTATATAATCGAACCTTATGGCACCGAACGGGCTCCTCGAGCCGCTCATCGTCGCCGCCGATCGGGCGCTGCGCGCGGTGACTGGCTCAGCCCAGGCTTCAAGGTCCAATCCCGCAGCCGGGGAGCGTGCCGAGCTCTCCGCAAGCGAACGGCGCGAGACCGCCGCGCTCATGCGGGTGAATCATGCCGGAGAGATCGCAGCGCAGGCCCTTTATTACGGCCAGGCGGTGGTCGCGCGGAGTGCCGCGACCCGCGAGCTGCTGCTGCGCGCGGCACAGGAGGAGTCCGATCACCTCGCCTGGTGCGCCGAGCGTCTGCGCGAGCTCGGCTCCCGGCCGAGTCTCCTCAATCCCCTCTGGTACGCGGGCTCCTTTGCCATCGGCGCCCTCGCGGCGAGCTTCGGGGACGGGGCAAGCCTCGGGTTCGTCGCGGAGACCGAGCGTCAGGTCGAAGGTCACCTCGATGACCACTTGCGCCGCCTGCCGCCGGCCGACGAGCGCAGCCGCGCCATCCTGCGCACGATGCGCAGCGATGAGTCGCGCCATGCCGCGACCGCGCATGCAGCCGGGGGGCAGCGCCTCCCGCTACCCCTTCAGGCGCTGATGCGCCGGACCGCACGCTTGATGACGCGTACCGCGTACTGGGTATGACCGCTCTGCCGCGTCCGGGAGCCGTGGGCGGCACCGGCTCCCTTGCAGTTTGCTGGGATATGTATAAATACTTCTCCATGGCGCCGTCGCGCGCTCAGGGGGTCGAAAATGGAAGAAAACGTCAAGCCGCTGAGTGATATTCCGGCGATCAACCGCTTCTTGAGCTACTGCCGGATACGCACGGTGCCCTCCAAGACCGTCGTGATCCATGCGGGTGATCTGCCGGACGTTCTCTACTACATCATCAGCGGCTCGGTTGAGGTGATGATCGAGGACGAAGAAGGCAACGAGATGGTTCTCGCTTACCTCAACAAGGGGCAGTTCTTCGGCGAGATGGGCCTGTTCTACGAGCAGCCCACCCGCAGCGCCTGGGTCCGCACCCGCAACCAGTGCGAGCTCGCGGAGATGACCTATCCGCGCTTCCGGCAGATCGCGGCCGAGAGCCCGGGACTCATCTTCGAGCTTGCGACCCAGCTCGCCACGCGCCTCGACCGCACCAACCGCAAGCTCGGCGATCTCGCTTTCGTCGATGTCACCGGGCGGGTGGCGCATGCCATCATGGACCTGTGCGGCGAGCCCGATGCGATGACCCATCCCGAAGGCATGCAGATCAAGGTGAGCCGCCAGGAGCTCTCGCGGCTCGTCGGCTGCTCGCGCGAGATGGCCGGAAGGGTGCTCAAAGTCCTCGAAGAGCAGGGGCTGCTGCGTGCGACGGGCAAGACCATCGTCGTGTTCAACGCGCGACCCAAGATGAAGACCCGGCCGGTGATCGTCCCGGCAAAGCCTGCGGCCGCCAAGACCGGCCGCATGCTCGATGAGGACGACGAGGATGACGACGAGGACGACGTTTGAGCTTGGGAGCGCGCCGTCCGCATCACACGCCGCGCGCGATCCGTTCGCGCATCTCCCGAATGGTCGCGCGGTAATCTCCGCTCTCGAAGATTGCCGAGCCCGCCACGAACGTATCGGCTCCGGCGCGCGCGATCTCGGCGATATTGTCGACCTTCACGCCCCCGTCGACTTCCAGCCTGATGGGCTTGCCCGTCGCGTCGATCCGCTGACGCACCGCAGCGAGCTTGTCGAGCGCACTCGGGATGAACGGCTGGCCGCCGAACCCCGGGTTCACCGACATGATGAGCACGAGGTCGAGCTTCTCGAGCGTGTAATCGAGCCAGTTGAGTGGACTCGCGGGGTTGAGTACCAGCCCCGGCCGGCAGCCGTGCTCGCGGATGAGCTCGATGCTCCGATCGACATGCTCGGTCGCCTCGGGATGGAAGCTGATGTAGGTGGCGCCGGCCGCGGCGAAGTCCGCAACGATGCGATCGACCGGCGTGACCATGAGATGCACGTCGAGGGCTGCGTGCGGGGCGTGCCGATGCAGCGCTGTGCACACCATCGGTCCCACCGTGAGGTTCGGGACGTAATGATTGTCCATCACGTCGAAGTGGATGAGGTCCGCGCCGGCATCCAGAACGGCGTTGACTTCCTCGCCGAGCCGCGCGAAGTCCGCGGAGAGGATCGAAGGGGCTATCCAGCGGGGGAGCATGCCGGGAAGTGTAGCAACGGCTCGCGCACTGTCCAGGCGATCGCCCTCCGTGCGCTCGAGCACCCTCGCGGGACCGCCGTCAGATGCCGCGCCGCTCGCGGATGAGCTCGTACGCCTCGATGATCTGCTGGGTGCGCTGCTTGGCGTGCTCGATCATGGAGTCGGGTAGGCCGTTCGCCTTCAGCTTGTCCGGGTGATGCCGGCTCAGCTGGCGCCGATAGGCCTTCGCAACCTCCTCGTTGTCGACCTTCGGATCCACCTCGAGCACGCGGTAGGCCTGCTCGAGCTGCTGCGCGGTTGCAGCGCGCGCCTGCTCGCGCGCGAAGCTGCCGCGGCGGATGCGCAGCACCGCCTCCATCTGGGCGAGCTCGAGGTAGGAGATCCCGAGCCGCGAGGCGATGCGCTGCAAGAGCGCGCGCGCCGACGGATCGAGATTGTTTCCCCCGAGCGCCGCGCGCATCTGGATCTCGACGAAGATGCGCAGGAGGTCCGGTCGGCCGGTGCACGCGCGCGCGAGCGCCGTGAGCGCCGCATCGAGTGCGAATCCGCGCTGCTTGCCCGCGGTGAAATGCGCGATCGCGGCGCGCACCTGCTGCGCATCGAGCCGCAGCTCCGCCATGATCGCGCGCGCCGCCTCGATCTCCTGCTCCGACACGCGGCCGTCGGCCTTGGCAATGTGACCCATCACCTGAAAGGTGCTGCGAAAGAACAGCTCGCCGAAGGCGGCCGGATCGAGGCGCGGACCGGCCTCGCGCCGCGATTGCGCGTCCGCGTCGAACTGATGGCCGAGCAGCACGCCGATCGCCGCGCCGAGCGGACCGAGGGTGAGGAAGCCGAGCACTCCGCCGAAGACTTTCCCGGTCCACTGGGCCATAGGTTGTTATATTAGCTTGCCATGGCTGCGGACACTCTCTACGCGAGCGAACTGAGAACTCTGCGCAAGATTCATCAGGGCAAGGTTCGCGACAGCTACGCGATCGACGCCGGGACGATGCTCATCGTCACCACCGATCGGCTGTCCGCGTTCGACGTGGTGCTGCCCGATCCGATCCCGAACAAAGGTCGCGTGCTCAATCAGATCTCCAACTTCTGGTTCGAGCGCACCCGTCACATCGTCCCGAACCATCTGACGGGGCGCGCGCTCGAGAGCGTCGTGGACGATCCCGCGGAGCTCGCGTTGCTCGCCGGGCGCGCGGTCATCGTTCGGCGCCTGCAGGCGCTGCCGATCGAGGCGGTGGTGCGCGGGTTCCTCATCGGGTCGGGATGGAAGGAATATCAGCGCACCGGCGCGGTGTGCGGCATCGAGCTGCCGGCAGGTCTCGAGCTCGCCGCGCAACTGCCGCGACCGCTGTTCACGCCCGCGACCAAGGCGCCCGCGGGCGAGCACGATGAGAACATTCCCTTCGCGCGCATCGTGGAGCTCGTGGGCGATGCGCTCGCCGCGCGCATCCGCGATACCGCGCTCGCGCTCTACGCCTACGCCGCCGAGCACGCGCGCGCGCGCGGCATCATCATCGCGGATACGAAATTCGAGTTTGGCCTCGATGCCGAGTCCGGCCTCGCGCTGATCGACGAGCTGCTCACGCCCGATTCCTCGCGTTTTTGGCCCGCCGAGACCTATCGCGCCGGAACGAGTCCGCCGAGCTTCGACAAGCAGTACGTGCGCGACTATCTCGAGACACTCGACTGGAACAAGCGCGCCCCGGGCCCGCACCTTCCCGCGGAGGTGATCGCGCACACGTCCGCGAAGTATCTCGAAGCCCTGCAGCGCTTGACGAGCTCACCCTCGCCGCTCGCGGTGCGGGTCAGCTCGCCTGTTGAGCCCACTCGAAGATGACTTCCTGGATCGCCCGCACGCCGTCCGTGAGGGCGGCCGGGCCCGGCTGCAGGATGATCGCCGACTTGATCTCGCGCACGAAACCGCTGCGCACGGCCGGCACGTCGTGCCAACCCGCGCGGCTCCGCACCCGATCGGGGCGGAATTTCTTCCCGCACCACGATCCGAGGATGATGTCCGGCGCGCGCCGCGGCACCTCGAGCGGGTCGGCGATGATGCGATCGCGGCCGAGCGGTTTTGCCGCGAGCTCGGGAAAGCAGTCCTCCCCGCCTGCCGCGGCAATCAGTTCCGAGACCCAGCGGATGCCTGAGATCTGCGGATCGTCCCATTCCTCGAAGTAGACGCGCGGACGACGGGCGAGTGAGCCTGCGCGCTCGCGCACGGCCGCGAGCCCCGTCTCGAGCTCGCCCACCAGGCGCTCGGCCGGCTCGCCGCAGCCGATCATCCCGCCGAGCGTGCGGATCATGCGCAGGACGTGAGCGATGCTGCGCTGATTGAAGACGTGCACTTCGATGCCGGCGCGGATGAGCTCGGATGCAATCGGTGCCTGCAGGTCCGAGAAGCCGAGCACCAGATCGGGCTCGAGCGCGAGGATGCGGTCGATCTTCGCGCTCGTGAAGGCCGAAACGCGCGGCTTCTCGCGCCGGGCCCGCGCCGGGCGCACCGTGAAGCCGGAGATGCCGACGATGCGGCGATCCTCGCCGAGGAGGTAGAGCGTCTCGGTCGTCTCTTCGGTGAGACAGACGATGCGCTCCGGGTAGGGGGCCGATGAGCTCAACGACCGCGCCTCCCCTCGCCGCACCCTATTCCCCGGCGATCGTCATCTCGCCGATGAGCACCGAGCCAGTCTGAAGCGACCCGCGGGTGTCGATGTCCGAGCCGAGCGCGACGATGTCGAGAAACATCTCGCGCAGGTTCCCGGCAACCGTGATCTCGTGTACCGGGTAGGCGATCTCGCCGCCCTCGATCCAGAATCCGCTCGCACCCCGCGAGTAGTCTCCGGTCACGGGATTGACGCCCTGCCCCATGAGCTCGGTGACGAGGAGGCCCTCGCCGGCCCGCGCGAGAAGCTCCTCGAGCGCAAAAACGTGGCCCGGGGCGCTCACGAAGAGGTTGTGCACGCCGCCTGCGTTGCCGGTCGTCTTCAGTCCGAGCTTGCGCGCCGAGTAGCTGTCGAGCACGTAGCCCTGCAAGACCCCAGCGTGCACGAGCGTGCGATCGCGCGTAGCGACGCCTTCGTCGTCGAATGGGCTGCTGCCGAGCGCCTTCGGGATATGCGGCCGCTCCTCGAGCTCGAGGAATGGCGGGAAGACGGCCTGGCCCGCCGAATCGAGTAGAAAGGAGGACTTACGGTACTGGCTGCCGCCGCGGATCGCGCCCAAGAAGCTGCGGAACAGCCCGCGCGCCATCTCCGGGGCGAATACGATCGGCGCCCGGCCCGTGGCGCGCTTGCGTGCTCCGAGCCGCGCGACGGCGCGCTCCCCGGCATGCCTTCCGATCGACGCGACAGCCTCGAGGTCGCCCGGATCGCGCGCGGTCGAGTACCAGTAATCGCGCTGCATGTCGTCGTTCTCCTCGGCGAGGAGCACGCAGGTCACGGTGTGCGAGGTGCTCGCGTAGCCGCCGAGAAAGCCGTGTGAGTTGCCGTAGACGCGCACGCCGCGCTGGCTCGAGACCGAGGCGCCCTCGGAGTTCGCGACGCGGCGGTCGGCGGCGAGACCCGCGGCCTCGCATTCGCGCGCGAGCGCCACCGCATCGTCGGGCTCGAGGTTCCACGCATGGTAGAGATCGAGGTCCGGGACCGCGCGCGCCAGGTCTTCCCGGTCGGCGAGGCCCGCCGCGGGATCTTGGGCGGTGTAGCGCGCGATCGCGCTCGCCTTCTCGACGGTCGCGCGCACCGCCTCGGTGCGCAGATCGGCGGTGCTCGCCGAGCCCTTGCGCTGGCCGAAGTAGACGGTCACTCCGAGACCGCGATCGCGCTGGTACTCCACGGTGTCGACCTCTCCGAGCCGGACCGTTGCGGTGAGGCCGCGCTGCAGGCTCGCGTCCGCCTCGCACTGCGTGGCACCCCGGCGCTTCGCCTCCGCGAGCGCGAGCTCGACGACCTGCGTGAGCTCCGGAATCCGTGACGCGTCGATTTCCTGAGGCATGGGTGGAACGGGCTTCCTGCGACTGGTGCAGAATTGTACCAGCCGCACTCGCGGCCGACGGTGCCCGACGATGACCATGATCAAGGCGCTCGATGAGCCCCCGAGCCGCAGCGCGCGCAAGCGCAGCGCCGAGGCCGCACAGGCACTCGGCGAAGCGCTCATCGCGCTCACCGACGTCGAGCTCGCCGCCCTCGAGCTGCCCGAGCGGCTCGTCACCGCGATCCGCGAGGCGCGCAGCATCCGCAGCCGCAGCGCGAGCGCGCGTCAGCGCCAGTACATCGGCCGGCTGATGCGCGAGATCGACCCGAAGACCGTAGAGGCCGCACTCGCCGTGCGGCGCGAGCGCGCGGCGCTCGAGGCGCTGCGGTTCAAGCGCCTGGAGTCCTGGCGCGCGCGCCTGCTGGCCGATGACACCGGCGCCGCCTTGAGCGCTCTCGCCGTGGAGCATCCCCAGATCGAGCGTGGCGAGTGGGCGCGGGCGATCGCCGCCGCCCGGGCCGCGCGCGGCCGCGAGCGCGGTGCCGACGGAGCCGCGCGGCGCCTGTTCCGCATGCTGCGCGCGCTCCTGGAAGGCGAGCGGCGCGCGTGACCGCGGCAGCGCGCGAGGCAGCGCGCGGCTACAATATCCGCATGCAACCGCTGGTCGGCATCATCATGGGCTCCGCATCGGACTGGGACACGATGCGCCACGCCGCCGAGACGCTCGAGAAGCTCTCGATCGCTCACGAAACGCGCGTCATCTCGGCCCACCGCACGCCGGACCTGCTCTTCGATTACGCCTCGGGGGCGCGCGCGCGCGGACTCGAGGTCATCATCGCCGGCGCCGGCGGCGCCGCGCACCTGCCCGGGATGGCCGCGGCGAAAACCCTGCTGCCCGTGCTCGGCGTGCCGGTGCAGTCCCACGCGCTCAATGGACTCGATTCGCTGCTGTCGATCGTGCAGATGCCGGCGGGCATTCCGGTCGCGACGTTCGCGATCGGCACTGCGGGTGCGGTCAACGCCGCGCTCGCCGCCGCGGCAATCCTCGCGGCGCGCCACCCCGAGATCGAATCGACGCTGCGCGTCTTCCGCGAGCGGCAGACCGCCGCGGTCCTCGCCAATCCGGATCCGCGGGCTCAGAGCAAGGCATGACGATCGGCGTCGTGGGCGGCGGCCAGCTCGGCCGCATGCTCGCCCTCGCAGGCTATCCGCTCGGCCTCGACTTCGTCTTCCTCGATCAGTCGGCGGTCGCGCCGGCCGGGCAGATCGCCCCGCTCCTGTGCGCCGAGCTCACCGATCCGGCGAGCTTGGCCGAGCTCGGGGCGCGCTCGGACGTGGTCACGTTCGACTGGGAGAACGTGCCCATGGCATCGCTCCGTGCGCTTGCGCGGCACTGCGCCGTGCGGCCGTCCATCGCCGCGCTCGCTGCAGCGCAGGACCGCGCGAGCGAGAAGCGCCTGTTCGAGCGGCTGCGGATCCCGACGACGCGCTGGCGTGCCGTCGGCACGCGCGCGCAGCTCGAGCGCGCGGTGCGCGAGATCGGCCTCCCCGGGGTCGTGAAGACTCGCCGCATGGGCTACGACGGGAAGGGCCAAGCGCTCGTGGAAAGCCGCGCCGACCTCGAGCGCGCCTGGGCACAGTTGGGCGCGGTGCCGCTCATTTACGAGGAGCACATCGCCTTCGACTGCGAGGTGTCGATCATCGGCGCGCGCGGCCGCGGCGGGCAGACCGTGGTCTATCCGCTCTGCCTGAACGTCCACCAGGACGGGATGCTGCGCCTCACGCGCGCGCCCTACGGACCGACGCGGCTTGCAGAGCGCGCGGCGATCTATCTCAAGCGGGTGCTCGAGCACTTCCGCTACGTGGGCGTGCTCACCCTGGAGTTCTTCGTGCGCTCGGGCGCGCTCGTCGCGAACGAGATGGCGCCGCGCGTGCACAACTCCGGGCACTGGACCATCGAGGGCGCTGAGACCAGCCAGTTCGAGAACCACGTGCGCGCGATCTCCGGCCTGCCGCTCGGCGCCACCGCCCCGCGCGGGGCTTGCGCGATGGTCAATCTCATCGGGAGCCTGCCGCCTCGCGCCCGGCCGCTCGCGCAGCCCGGCGTGCATCTGCACGAGTACGCGAAGGAGCCTCGCCCGGGCCGCAAGCTCGGTCACTGCACCCTGGTTGCGCCGAATGCGCACGCGCGCGATGCGCGGCTGCGACGCTTGCTCGCCGAGTTGGCCCTGGACATTCGCATCCCTTAAGATTCAAAGCATGTACCTGGAGCTGTTCAAGCTGAAGGAGCTGCCGTTCCGGCTGAGCCCGGATCCGCAGTTCCTGTACTTGAGCAAGCAACACGCCCGCGCCAAGGCGTACATGGAGTCGACGATCTGGTTCACCGACGGTTTCGTCGTGATCACCGGCGAGATCGGCTCCGGCAAGACCACGCTCATCGAGTCGTTCCTGCAGGAGATCCAGAAGGACGTGGTGGTCGCGCAGATCAATCAAACGCAGGTCTCCGCGATCGACTTCCTGCAGGCGGTGCTGGTGCAGTTCGGCTTCTCGCCCTTCAAGATGAAGAAGGCCGAGCTCATCGCCACGATCAACAGCTTTCTCGTGGAGCAGTACGCCGCCGGACGCAAGGTGCTGCTCATCGTGGATGAGGCGCAGAACCTGTCGCTGCGCGTGCTCGAGGAGATCCGCCTGCTCTCGGGAGTGGAGACGACCAAGGAGAAGGTGCTGCGGATCATCCTCGCCGGCCAGCCGGAGCTGAGCCAGAAGCTCGATGCGCCGGAGCTGGTGCAGCTTGCGCAGCGCATCCGGCTGCGCTTTCACCTAACGACGCTTTCGCAGGCCGAAATGCGCGCCTACGTTCAGCACCGCCTCGAGGTGGCGGGAGCCGGTGACCGGCAGATATTCGCGGAGGAGACCTTCCCCGAGATCTACCGCTACACGGGCGGGGTGCCGCGGCTCATCAATACGCTCTGCGACACGGTCATGATGGCGGCGTATGGCGTGGACCGCGACCACGTCCTGCCGGAGGACGTGGCGGCCTCGGTGCAGGAGCTGCGCTGGGTGGAATACACGCAGCGCACGCAGGCGGCGGCGCGCAGCCCGGTCGATATCGCCGGGCAAACCTGGGCGCCGGTGCGCGCGACTGCCGCCGCCGACGGCAGCCGCGAGACCGCTGGGCGCCTCATCGTCGCGACCGAAGGCCGTACGGTCGCCGACCTGCCGCTCAAGCTCGGGCGGCTGATTCTGGGCCGCACGCCCGACAACGACGTGCAGATCGACAGCCGGTTCGTGAGCCGCCATCACTGCCAGATCATCGCGACCGCGCAGGGCTGCATCATCGAGGATCTGAACAGCACCAACGGCATCTACGTGCAGGGCAAGCGCGTGCGGCGCCACAACCTGAACGACGGGGACGTGGTCGCGATCGGCAAGCACGAGCTCATGTACGTCGATGAGCGCCAGCCGGCCAAGCGCACCGCTTTCACGGAGACGACCCCGAGCGTGCAGCCCGGCGTCGAGCCCGCCGAGTCGGGCGAGTAATCCGCGCGATCGGAGGCGCGCTCAGCTGCCGCGCGCGATCCGCCGGCGGGCCTCGTCCGCGAGCGCATCCGGCTGTGTGTAGCGGTCGCGCAGGCGCCGATATCCGCGGCGGCGCAGATACACCACTACACCCGCAAGCAGCGCTACGAGGCCGGGAATTCCGAGCGCGAGACTCGCGAGCATGGAGCGTTCCCGGTAGCTCGCCGCGAGCGCGAGCAGCCCGCAGAGGATGTAGAGCCCGGGGAGGCTTTCGTAGAGCGGTCGCGCGAGGTGCGGGAGCCGCGCCCTCACGAGAGCGAATCCGCTCCACGCGCGGCGCGCGCGGCGCAGAATCGCGCCCCGCTGTCAGCGCGCCTCGCCCGTCCCGAGGCCGAAGAATCCGAGGATCCGGCCCAAGAGCGTGGGCTTCCAGCCCTCCACGTGCATGTCGGTGCGCGGCGCGGTGCCGCGCCGCGCGAGCTCGGAGAGTAGATCGGGGGGAAGGTGCAGCGTCGGTTCCGCACGGTTGGCCTGCATCGCACTTGTCCTTCTAGAGGGGATTCGGCGGCCGGTAATGCCATGGCGAAAAGCTACGGACCTCGCGCCCCACACGGCGTGCGGAGCGTCACAGCTTTCACGCCGCGGGCGCAGCGCCCGAGCGCGTGCCGCAGTATGTCGCGAACGGCGCTGCGAATTATGTCCCGAGTAGATTGCGCCATGATTGCGCCGGGCTCCACCAAGCTTGATCAAAAGCTCTGCGAGGTTTGCACGAGGAACTGCAGGCCCTTGACGCCCGAGATCCGATCGAGCGGCAGCGCGAGGTCGATGTGCGTGACGTTGCCGAGACCGGAGCGCGCATTGCCGATGCGCAATCCGGCGCCCACATCCTTGAGCAGCCCGAGACTGGGCGGCCCGTACGGCACGGTTCCCCACGTGCGGCCCGCATCGAAGAACACCGCCCCGCCGACGCGCCACAGGCGAAACGGATACCAGTCGGTGAAATAGCGCTGCTCGAGCGTGAGCAGCGTGCTCGCCGTGCCCGCCTGGAAGCGCAGCGGGTAGCCGCGCAGCCCGTTGTCCCCGCCGAGCAGCACCTGATTGTCGAGGTCGAGCGCGTGCGCCGCGACCGCCTGGAGCCCCGCGTAGAACTTTGCGCGCTCGGTCTCGACCACGTACAGGTTCATCGAGCCCTGAACCTCGGCGTTGCGCAGCGACCCGTTCTCCACGCGCCCCGAGGTGGAGGTGCTGAGAAGCAGGATCGAGCCGCCCGGCCAGCCGACACCGTGACCGGCCGAGCCGAAGAACATGAGCGCGCTGCGATCCGAGCCGAAAGCCTGCGCGGCGTAGCCGACGCGCGCACTCGCCTGCGTGCCGAGATAGAAATCCTCGGTGCGCCCGATCTGGGCGTAGTTCCTGAGCACCGCGAAGTCGTCCTGCACCAGGTCGTATTCCACCCACGGATAGTTGAACTGCCGGTCGAGCGGCAGGAGCGAGCCGGTCGGCCAGCTCGCCGAGGGAAAGAAAAGATGCTCATCGACCGTGAACCCCGCGTTCCAGCGCTGCACCCAGCCGTTCACGAGACCCGGCGACCAGCCGTAGTAGCTCGTGACGGTGCGGAAATGCTCCTGGAACTCATCGACCACGTCCCCGAGATCCCACAGATGATCGTACTGCGTGCCGCTCGTCTCGCTCACGCCCCAGGCCTGCTGAGTCTCGAGCGAATAGAACGGGTGGTTGACGGAGACCAGCTGCGCGTTGCCGTCGCTGTTGTCCGCGTAGTTGAGGACCACGTCGGTCCAGGTGCCGAAGGCGTGGCCGTTCTCGAGCTCGTAGAGCGTGGTCGTGCGGTCGACGTCGGCGGTGCGCACGGCACCGATCTTGGTTCCGGTTCCCGCGAGATTGAGCTCCTCGATCTGCCCGCCGGTCGTATTGCTTCCGCCGCTGCGGCTGAAGTCGAACCCCGGATTGAGCGTCCACACATCGTGCGTGATGACGAGCACGTCGACCTTGCCGTCGCGATAGCTCACGGGGCGGATGGCGGCGTCGTAGAAGTACGGCAGCGCGCGCAGGATGCGCGCGGACTCATCGAGCGCGTGGCGCGAGTAGCGATCACCGGGCTTGAAGAGCAGCTGCTCGCGGATGATGTACTCCCGGGTGCGCGGGTGCAGCCGATCGGCTAGGCGGAACAGCCAGTTGTTGTCGCGCGGATCGGCGAGATTGAAGATGTTCCGATTGTCGATGATCACCCGCCCGATGACGGCATGCGCGCGCTCGAGGGCGGCATCCGAGGGCAGCCGCTCGGTGCGCGCGCCGCGCGCGCCGCTCGTGCCGCGTTCGGACGGCGAATCGGCGGGCGCACCGGCCGGCTCGGCGGCACGAGCCAGGTTACACCCCGCGAGTATCGCAACCGTGAGGACCGCGGCCCGCATCAGCCACCCGGGCTTGCGGACGCCGCGCTCAGGCGGTTCCGCCCACCGTCAGGCCGTCAATGCGAAGCGTCGGCTGGCCAACGCCGACCGGCACGTTCTGGCCTTCCTTGCCGCAGGTGCCGACCCCCTCATCGAGCTTGAGATCGTTGCCGACCATGCTCACGCGCGTGAGCACGTCCGGGCCGTTGCCGATGAGGGTTGCCCCCTTGAGCGGCGCACCGATCCGGCCGTTCTCGATCGCGTAGGCCTCGCTCGCCGAGAAGACGAATTTGCCCGAGGTGATGTCGACCTGCCCGCCGCCGAAATTCACCGCGTAGATTCCCTTTTCGACCGAGCGGATGATCTCCTCGGGCGCATGCGGGCCGGGGCGCATGTACGTATTGGTCATGCGCGGCAGCGTCACGTGCGCGAACGACTCGCGCCGTCCGTTGCCGGTCGGGCGCATGCCCATGAGCCGTGCGTTGAGCTTGTCCTGCATATAGCCGCGCAGCACGCCGTTCTCGATGAGCGTGGTGCACTCGGTAGGCGTGCCCTCGTCGTCGATGTTGAGCGAGCCGCGGCGCCGCTCGAGCGTGCCGTCGTCGACCACCGTGCACGCCTCCGTCGCCACACGCTCGCCGATGCGGTTGGCGAACGCCGAGGTGCCCTTGCGGTTGAAGTCTCCTTCGAGCCCGTGGCCGATCGCCTCATGCAGGAGCACGCCCGGCCAGCCGGGGCCGAGCACCACGGTCATGAGTCCGGCGGGCGCCGCGACAGCCTCGAGATTCACGAGCGCCTGGCGCACGGCCTCGCGCCCGAGTGCGAGCGGCCGATCGCCTGCGATGAGATCGGCCAACGTGAAGCGGCCGCCACCGCCTGCGTAGCCCTGCTCGCGCCGCCCATTCTGCTCGACGATCACGGAGACGTTGATGCGCACGAGCGGGCGCACGTCGGCGGAGAGGTCGCCGTCGCTGGTCGCGACGAGCACGATCTCCTGGACCGCCGTGATGCTCGCCATGACCTGGACGACGCGCGAATCGAGCGCACGCGTCGCCCGATCGATGCGCTCGAGCCAGGCAACCTTATCCGCATCCGTGAGCGTCGCAATCGGATCGACAGGCAGATAGAGCTGGTGGCCCGCACGTGCTTGCCACGCCGCGATCGAGCGCTCCCCGCCACGCGTCGCGATCGCCCGCGCCGCGCGCGAGGCCTCCTCGAGCGCCGGCAGGACGATCTCATCGGAATAGGCGAAGCCGGTCTTCTCCCCCGCGAGCGCGCGCACCCCGACGCCCTGCTCGATCGACGCGCTGCCCTCCTTGACGATGCCGTCCTCGAGCGCCCAGGACTCCTCGTGCGCGAGCTGGAAGTAGAGGTCCGCGAAGTCGACCGAGTGCGCGAGGACCTGGCCGACCACCCGATCGAGGCGCGTGTCGTCCAGACCACTCGGACGCAGGATCAGCTCGCGCGCGAGGGTGAGGGGGTCGATCGGCTGGGCGGTATCCATATGTCAAATTGCCCTTGCAGCTTCTGCGCGTGGTGAAAGTCGTCGGTCATTGAGCTTACAGGAAAGGGTACGGGCTGCAGTGCGCGTGCAGCTTGAACTCGCCCCGAAGCGGCGGTGATCTTCGGAGAAACTGCAGCGAAAATGCCCCTTCGGGGCGAGTTCAGGCTGCATGCGCACTGCACCCGTTACTCTTAGCGATATATTTGGGCACCGCGCGAAGTCTCAATCGAGCGCACGATGCTGCAGCGCAGGAAAGCTCGCGCGGGCTTCGGCCAGCCGCTCGAGGTCGATCTCGCACACCACGATCCCCGGACCGTGAGCCCGCCGATCAAGGACAGTCCCCCAGTAATCGGCAATGAGCGTATCACCATAGGTCTCCCGCCCGCTCTCGTGAACGCCCGATTGCGCGGGCGCGAGGACGAAGCAGAGATTCTCGATCGCTCGCGCGCGCAACAGCACCTCCCAGTGAGCGCGGCCGGTCGCTGTGGTGAACGCGGACGGGATGCTCAAGAGCTCGGCGCCGGCGGCGCTCAGACGGCGGTAGAGCTCCGGAAAGCGCACGTCGTAGCACACCGAAAGGCCGAGCTTTCCCACCGGGGTCTCGACGACCACGACGGCGGCACCGGGGGCAATGTTGACCGACTCGCGATAGCTCTCGGCACGTCCCGGAATATCCACATCGAACAGGTGGATCTTGTCGTAGCGCGCGATGCACCGCCCACCGTCGTCGAAGACGAGCGATGCGGCCGCCACACGCTCCGTGGTGGGTAATCTGAGCGGCACCGTGCCCGCGACGATCCACAGCCCGAGCCGCCGTGCCTGCGAAGCGAGGAACGCCTGGATCGGTCCCTCGCCCTCGGGCTCCGCGATGCGGCGCTTGTCGGCATCGCGCAGCCCCATGAAAGAGAAGTTCTCCGGCAGGCTCGCGAGGCGCGCGCCGGCTGCGGCGGCGCTCTCGAGCAGCTCGCGCGCGACGGCCAAGTTGCTCGCGACGTTCGCGCCCGAGGTCATCTGCAGCGCTGCCACCTTCACGACTTCAGCTCCTCTAGACGAGCACCACGTCGTACTGATCCGCCCCGTAGAGCGCCTCCACCTGCAGGCGGATCGGCCGTGCGACCTGTGCGGTGAGCTCGGCGAGCGTGGCAGATTCCTCCGAGAGCAGCAGGTCGACCACGTCCTGATGGGCGAGTATCAGGAGCTCGCGGCTCGAGAACTGCCCGCTCTGTCGCACGATCTCACGAAAGATCTCCTGGCACACCGTTTCGGCCGTCTTCATGAACCCGCGCCCCTCGCAGCTCGGGCAGGGCGCGCACAGCAGGTGCTGCAGGCTCTCGCGCGTGCGCTTGCGTGTCATCTCGACGAGCCCGAGGGGCGACAAGCTCACGATGCGCGTCTGGGCGCGGTCGGCGGCGAGCGCGCGCTCGAACGCCGCGAGCACCTGGCGGCGATGCCCCTCATCGGTCATGTCGATGAAATCGATGATGATGATGCCGCCCAGGTTCCTCAAGCGCAGCTGCCGCGCTATCGCGACCGCCGCCTCGAGATTGGTGCGAAAGATCGTCTCCTCGAGATTGCGGTGGCCGACATAAGCGCCGGTGTTCACATCGATCGTCGCCATCGCCTCGGTCTGATCGATCACCAGGTGCCCTCCCGACTTGAGCGGGACTTTGCGCTCGAGCGCGCGGGTGACCTCCTCCTCGATGCCCTGCAGGTCGAACAGCGGCCGCGAGCCCGCGTAGCGCTCGAGGCGCGCCGCGCCGTCCGCGAGAAACGCCGACGCGAAGGCCGCCATGCGCGCGTGCTCTTGGGGACAGTCGACGACCACGCGGCTCACGCCGCGCGAGAGCTCATCGCGCAACACGCGGAGCGCGAGCGGCAAATCCTCATGCACGATGTGCCCGGGCGCGGTGCGCGCCGCGAGCGCGCGCACGTGCTGCCACAACCGATCGAGGTAAGCCATATCCTCCTTCAGTCCCGCGGCGGTGGCGCCTTGAGCGGCCGTGCGCACGATGTAGCCGCCCGGTGAGCTTGCCGCGAGCAGACCGGCTACCGTCGCCTTGAGCCGCTGGCGCTCGCTCTCCTCCTCGATGCGCGCCGAAACCCCGACGCCCTCGCCGCGCGGGAGGTAGACGAGGTAGCGCGAGGGCAGCGCAACGAAGGTGGTCAGGCGCGCGCCCTTGGTGCCGATCGGATCCTTGACGACCTGCACGAGGATCTCATCGCCCTCACTCACGAGTCGCCGGATATCATCGACCGCGGGCGCCGTGACGATCGTGTCCTCGGGCTTTGCGAGCGCGATGTCGGCGACGTGCAGGAACGCCGTGCGCTCGAGGCCCACGTCGACGAACGCCGCCTGCATGCCGGGTAGCACGCGCGAGACCCGTCCCTTGTAGAGGTTGCCGACGATCCCGCGCCGGCTCGCGCGCTCGATATGCAGCTCCTGCAGGGCGCCGTTCTCGAGAAGGGCCGCGCGCGTCTCGCGCGGCCCGACGTTCAGGAAGATCTCGGCACTGCCGGTCGCGCTGCCCGCCTCGCCCAGGGTCCCCGTGTCACCGGCCGCACCGAGCGCGCCGCTCACGGCCGCTCCCGGTCGATCGGCAGCCAGTACGCCACACCCGCGGCGCCCAGGAGTTGTGCGGTTTCGTAAAGCGGTAAGCCCATCACGCCCGAGAAGCTCCCGGCGAGCGACTCGACGAACACCGCGCCGCGGCCCTGGATGGCGTAGGCACCCGCCTTATCGTGCGGCTCGCCGGTGTCCCAGTACCGTGCGCGCTCCGCGGCGCTCGTTGAGCGCAACTGCACCGCGCTCACGCTGAGCGCGGCGGTCAAGCCCGAAGCCGTGGCGAGCGCCACCGCGGTGAGCACCTCGTGGGTGCGGCCCGAGAGCGCCTCGAGCATCGCGATGCCCTCGGCGCGATCGCGAGGCTTCCCGAACACCGCCTCGCCGAGCACCACCGCGGTGTCGGCGGCGAGCACCGGAAGGTCCCGCTCGCTCGCGCGCACGCGGAGCGCCTTGGCGCGCGCAACGCGCATCACGTAGTCGCGCGGCGGCTCCGCGTTCAAGCGCCGCTCGTCGATCTGCGCAGGGCGCACGAGGTGCGCGACGCCGATCTGCTCGAGGAGCGCGCGGCGCCGCGGCGAGGCGGAACCGAGACACAGCACGGGCGGCGCCGTCGATCCTGGGGAGGTCCGCGTCGCGTCCGTCATGCGCGGTGATAGGGATGGCCGGCGAGCAGCGTGTGCGCGCGGTAGAGCTGCTCGGCGAGCAGCACGCGCACCAGGGCGTGCGGAAAGGTGAGGCGCGAGAGCGACCAGGTGAGATCGCTGCGCCCGAGCACGCGCGGGGCGAGCCCGTCGGGCCCGCCGATCAGGAAAGCCACGTCGCGCCCCTCCTGCATGCGTACGCCGAGCCAGCGGGCGAGCTCATCGGTCGAAAGCTCGCGTCCGTGCTCATCGAGCGCGACCACGAAGTCGTCCGGGCGCAGCTCCGCGAGCAGCCGCTCCGCCTCCAGCTCGAGCGCGCGGCCCGCTTTGCCGGACTTCTCACGCGGACCCGCCGCGAGCTCGCGCAGCTCGAGCGGCAGAGTCCCGGCCATCCGGCGGGCATAGTCGCGGAACACCTCCTCGACCCAGGCGGGCATGCGCGTCCCGATCGCGAGCACGCGCATCCGCATCCGAGTGATCCGTCGCGCCGGCCGCGGCCGCGCGCGCCTACTCGGAGCTCCGCCGCGCGGTGCGGCGCGATGCTGCGGCGGTGTGGCTCTGCGCACCTTCCCATAGGCTCTCGAGTCCGTAGAACTCGCGCACGCGCGGCAGCATCACGTGCACGATCACGTCGTTGAGATCCACCAGCACCCATTCTCCCTCCCGCTCGCCTTCGAGCCCGAGCGGCCTCGATCCGGAAGCCTTGACCTTCTCGACGACGCGCTCGGCGATGGAGCGCACGTGCCGATCCGAGTTGCCCGAGGCGATGATCATGGTGTCGGCGATGTCCGTGAGACCGCGCACGTCGAGCACCTTGACGTTGGTCGCTTTCATGTCCTCGAGCGCGGCGGCGACCAGTTTGCGCAGCGACGCATCGGGCTCACGCGCAGGGCTCCTGCGGGTTCGGGTGTTCGTCATGTGTTCGCCAAGTACTCCTTCGGTCGTGCGGTTAGCGCCCGTGCCGAGCATAGCATCCGGTCTCGAAGATGATCCTGCGCACGGTATCGGGCACCAAGTAGAGCGGATCGCGGCCCGCGACGAGCAGCTGGCGCAGCTCCGTCGAGGAGATCTCGAGCTGTGTGCCGGCGTGCACGTAGATACGTCCAGCGCGCTCATCGTGCAGATCGCGGATGCTGCCGGTGCCGCGATCCACCATGACCTCGCCCAACGGACCGCGGGCAGGCGCCTTCCAGCCGGGGCGGTGCGCGACGACGACGTGTGCGAGATCAAAGAGCTCGCGCCAGCGGTGCCAGTTGGGCAGCCCCAGAAACGCATCCATACCGAGGAGCAGGCAAAGCGAGCGATCGGGGAACTCCTCGCGGATCTCGGTGAGCGTGTCGATCGAGTACGACACGCCGCTTCGGCGCACCTCGCGATCATCGACGATGAACCCGGACTGGCCCGCGACCGCGGCCTTGACCATTGCGAGTCGCACTTCGGCGCTCGCGGTGAGCTCGGCGCGGTGCGGCGGGTTGCCGGTAGGCAGGAACCGCACCTCGCTCAAGCCGAGCGCCTGCCAGAGCTCGAATGCCGTGCGCAGGTGCCCGTAGTGAATGGGATCGAAGGCGCCGCCGAAGAGACCGATCGTCTGCATCGCGCAGGCCCTATTCGAGGCGCGCCGCGCTCATGGGAAGGGGGGCTTTGCCGCAGAGC
Organism: Steroidobacteraceae bacterium; assembly: GCA_035523875.1. GTDB lineage: Bacteria > Pseudomonadota > Gammaproteobacteria > Steroidobacterales > Steroidobacteraceae > JASHUC01. The sequence goes on along the minus strand of DATKPY010000002.1, from coordinate 2,454 downwards.
TCGCAGGCAAGCAGCGCGAGCTCGTCCCAGGGATCGCCGCGCGTGCGGCCCTTCGCGAGTGCATCGACGCGCACGGCGCGCGCCGTGAGGCGCGCGAACGACGGCCGCGATCCGCGCCCGCGCGAGCCCGCCTCGGACCCCGCTGCGCGCGTCCAGAGCTCGTGCATCGCCCTGACGGTGGCCCACAGCACGAGGGGCGGCTCGCCGCCTTCGGCCCGCAGGCCTGCGAGAATGCGCAGCGCGCGGCCCGGATTGCCGGCGACGAGCGCCTCGGTGAGCTCGCCCACGTTGAAGCGCGCGCTGTCGCTCGAGCCCGCGAGGATCCGGGCAGCCGTGATGCGCTCGCTGCCATGCAGGAGCTTGAGCTTCTCGAGCTCCTGCTGAGCGGCGAGTAGATTGCCCTGCGTTCGGTCGGCGAGGACCTCGAGCGCGTCGCGGTCCGCAACGAGCCCGAGCCTGCGGCAGCGGCCCTCGAGCCACGGCACCATCCGCTCGGCTGCGATCGGCCACACCGCGACCCACGCGCCGCGTGCTTCCACCGCCCGCACCCACTCCGCGCCCTGCGCCTCGCGATCGAGACGGCCTGTCAGGATGAGCAGGAGCGTGTCGGGCGTGAGCCCGGCGGCAATCGCCGTGAGCGCGCGCCCGCCGCCCACGCCGGGCTTGCCGGTGGGGAGCCGGACCTCGATCAGACGGCGCGCCGCGAACAGCGACAGAGTACCGACGGCCGCCCGCGCCGCATCCCAGTCGGCGCCGCGATCCATGTGCAGCACCTCCCGTTCGGTGAAGCCCCGCTCGCGGGCGCACGCGCGCACTGCATCCGCAGCCTCCCCGGCGATGAGCGGCTCATCCCCGGAAACGAGGTAGACCGGCAGCAGCTGCCCTTCCAGGTGGCGCGGCAGAGAGTCGGCGTTGAGCTTCAATGGAGACCGGGGCAGTCCACGATGGCTCCCATGCTACCTGCGGTATATTGGCTCTTCCAGCCGAACGGGAAGTGAGCCTCATGCCTGCGGTCACTCGAAGGCTCGCGCTCAAGCGAGCGGCAAAGCGCGGAGGCGCGAAGAGCCTCTACCCCGCGATCAGGCCGTACGCGAGCGGCTACGTGAGCGTCTCGGAGCTGCACGAGCTGTACTTCGAGCAGAGCGGCAACCCGCGTGGCAGGCCGGCGGTGTTCCTGCACGGCGGCCCGGGCGGGGGTACCGACGCGCGCATGCGCCGCTTCTTCGATCCCAGACGCTACCGCATCGTGCTTTTCGATCAGCGCGGCTGCGGCAAGAGCCGCCCGCATGCGAGCCTCACCGACAACACCACCTGGCACCTGGTCGAGGATATCGAGCGGCTGCGCGAGCATCTTGGCATCGAGCGCTGGCTCGTCTTCGGCGGCTCCTGGGGCTCGACGCTTGCACTGGCCTATGCACAACGCCACCCCGAGCGCGTCAGCGAGCTCGTGCTGCGCGGGATCTTCCTGTTGCGCCGCTCGGAGCTCGAGTGGTTCTATGAGAATCCGCAGGGCGCAGGCTCACTGTTCCCCGATCTGTGGGAGCTTTACGTACAGCCCATTCCGGCCGCGGAGCGAACCCACCTCATGCGCGCCTATTATCGCCGCCTCACCTCTCCGGATGCGGCCACGCGACGCGAGGCTGCCTATGCCTGGTCGACGTGGGAAGGCGCGACGAGCTTTCTGCGCACCAACAGCTCCTACGTAGCCAAGTTCGACGACGCCGACTACGCCAGCGCCTTCGCGCGCATCGAGGCGCACTACTTCGTCAACGGCGGCTTTCTCGAGCACGACGAGCAGCTGCTGCGCGACGTCGAGCGCATGCGCCATATCCCGGGGGTCATCGTGCAGGGGCGCTACGACGTGGTCTGCCCGCTGCGCAGTGCCTGGGACCTGCACCGTGCCTGGCCCGAGGCGCAGCTGCGCATCATCCCTGACGCGGGCCACTCGGCCTTCGAGCCCGGCATCACACGCGAGCTGATTGCCGCAACCGATCGCTTCGCGCGCTGACCGCACAGCAGGGAGGTTGTCATGTTAGTGAGCAGGGGCTGGGGTTTCTCGCTGCTCGTGCTGGTATCGGTACTGGCCTTACTGCAGTCCTTTCTGTTTGCGACGCTGGTCTCGCGGGCGCGATCGCGCTATGGGGTCGCCGCACCGGCGGTCAGCGGTCACGAGATATTCGAGCGCTACTTTCGCGTACAGATGAATACGCTCGAGCTGCTGGTGCTGTTCATTCCGGCGCTGTGGCTCGGTTCGCTGTACGTGGCGCCGATCTGGCCGGTGCTGCTGGGCGTGCTGTACCTGCTCGGCCGTCTGCTCTACCTGCGCAGCTACGTCGCCGATCCGCGCAAGCGTGGCCCCGGCTTCGGCCTGAGCGTGCTGCCGATTCTGGTATTGCTGCTCATTGCACTGGTCGGTTGCATCCGCCAACTGATCCTGTTCCACTGACGCCCCTT
>DATKPY010000001.1:0-9807 GCA_035523875.1 Steroidobacteraceae bacterium | reverse complement strand
TGCGGTGTCGCTCCCGTCAGTCGGTACGAGAATTCTCTGGTACATCTGCGACTCCCGGGCGCCTTATTGAACCTTGATCTCGATCGGCTTGCGCTTCTCGAGGGTTTTCTTCGGGACGTGGACGGTGAGCACGCCATCCGCACTCTCGCAGCGAACGGCGTCCGCCTGGGCGTTTTCGGGCAGCGAGAACTGGCGCATGAACCGGCCGTAGAACCGCTCGGCGCGGTGGAGCCTCTCGCCATTGGCCTCCTTGCTGTGCTTGCGTTCGCCCTCGATGGTCAGCATGCCGGCCTCGACCGTGACCTTCACGTCCTCCTTCCTCACGGCAGGTAGCTCTGCCCGGATCAGATATTCCGTGTCCGTCTCGCTGATGTCGGTCGACAGCGACCACTCGGCTCGGTCGGCTGCCTCCGCGGGCAGCGCGGCGCGCGACCAGGTGGCCAGCATGCGTGGCATCGTGCGATTGAACAACGTATCGATATCGCTGAAGGGATCCCAACGGACCAGTGCCATGTCTTGCTCCTCATGCTGGGGCGATGCGCGGCTCGGGCGCGGGTTGCAGGCCAAGGCGAGATTGCAGCGCGGCGGGCGCACGCGCCATGCGCGGATCTACCTATCCGCACGCGGTGACTCCGACATAAGGACAGTCTCGCCTGGCGGGAGGCTGCAAGCACTGCGCTCACCGGCGACCCACGCAGTGCCGATCACCCGCTGCGTTCGGTTGCCGCGCCGCCCCCGTTAGCGCTGTCGCGGATCGGTGCGCACGCTGCGGCGCGTGTGGAAAATCCCTATGGCAGTGCCTCGCCGGGATGCCGCAGGCTGCGGGCGGTGGAGGACAGCGTACTTACGACTGCGGGACTGCAGGCGCTCATCGATGCGCTCGGCCGCCGCGGCTACCGGGTGATCGGCCCTACCGTTCGCGGCGAGACGATCGTCTACGAGGAGATTTCCTCCGTCGAGGATCTGCCGCGAGGCTGGACCGACTCCCAGGATGCCGGCCGCTATCGGCTCGCGCGCCGCGGCGACGATGCGCTCTTTGGCTTTGCGGTCGGTGCGCATTCGTGGAAGCGCTTTCTGCACCCCCCGCTGCTCGAGCTTTCGCGCGCGGAGGGCACGGGCGACGCGCTGCACATCGCGCCCACTGAGGAGCGCATCGAGCCGCTCGCGTTCATCGGTGTCCGCGCCTGCGAGCTCCATGCGATCGGGATTCAGGACCGGGTATTCCTCGGCGGTGCGCACGTCGACCCGCACTACCGAGCGCGCCGCGAAGGGTGCTTCCTCGTCGCGGTGAACTGCGGCACCGCCGGCGGCACCTGCTTCTGCGTCTCGATGCAGTGCGGACCGCGCGCGAGTCGGGGATATGACCTCGCGCTCACCGAGATCCGCAGCGGGACGGAGCACCTTTTCTACCTGGAGGCGGGCTCGGCCCTCGGCGGCACGATCGCCGGCCCACTGCCGCGCCGCGCCGCGACGGAGCAGGAGCGGCTCGCAGCCGAGGCGGTCACGGAGCACACGGCCGCGAGCATGGGGCGGCAGATGCGCGCCGACGACGTTCGGGAGCTCTTGCTGCGCAACCTCGAGCACCCGCGCTGGGAGAACGTAGCCGAGCGCTGTCTCAGCTGCGGCAACTGCACGATGGTCTGTCCGACGTGCTTCTGCACCGCCGTCGAGGAGACGAGCGATCTGGTGAGCGGTGCGAGCACCCGCACGCAACGCTGGGATTCGTGTTTCACGCTCGAGTTCTCCCATGTGCACGGGGGCAGCGTGCGATCGAGCGCGCGCTCGCGTTACCGGCAGTGGCTCATGCACAAGCTCGCGACCTGGCACGATCAGTTCGGCACCTCGGGGTGCGTCGGGTGCGGCCGGTGCATCACCTGGTGTCCCGCCGCGATCGATCTCACCGAGGAAGTGAGCGCCATTCGCAAGAGCGAGTCGGGTTGAGGAGCGTGGCGGTGGAGATCGAGGGCCTCGAGCGCATCGTCCGGGAGCATCCGTTCTTCGCCGGCCTCGAGGAGGGCGCCGGCAGGCTCCTCGTCGGGTGTGCGCGGAACGCGCGCTTCGAGGCCGGGCAGTATTTGTTTCACGAGGGCGACGCGGCCGACGAGCTCTACCTCCTCAGGCAGGGGCGCGTCGGGCTCGGGATCACCGCTCCCGGCCGCGGGGCGCTCACTTTTCAGACGCTGGGGTCGGGAGAGGTCGTTGGTCTCTCCTGGCTCCTGCCGCCGTACCGCTGGAGCTACGACGCGAAGGCGCTCGAGCTCACGCGCGCGATCTCCCTCGATGCCAAATGCCTGCGGCAGAAGTGCGATGCGGATCACGACCTCGGCTACGAGCTCATGAAGCGCTTCATGCCCGTACTGGTGGCGCGACTGCATGCGACGCGGCTGCAGATGCTCGATGTCTACGGCACGCATGGATGAGACCGCCTCGCCCGTGGCGCTCGGCGCAGCGGCGGACCCCATGCTTCCGCGCCTTGCGCGGGTGCAGCGCCGGCGCCGGGAGGCGCCGCAGGTGTGGACCCTCGAGCTCGAGAATGGGGGCGAGCAGCGCGGGCCGGGCTTCGAAGCGGGTCAGTTCAACATGCTCGGGATCCCCGGTATCGGCGAGGTTCCGATCAGTCTGAGCGGCGATCCGGCCGACCCCGCTCGGCTGCTGCACACCATCCGCGCCGTGGGGCCGGTCTCGACCGCGCTCACGCGCCTTGCGTGCGGAGAGCGAGTCGCGTTGCGCGGACCCTTCGGGACCGGCTGGCCGCTGCTGGAGGCAGCTGGCAAGGACGTGATCGCCGTCGCCGGCGGCTTGGGACTGGCACCGCTTCGGCCAGCGCTCCACGCCCTGCGCGCCGCGCGTGCGCGCCTCGGACGCGTCATCGTGCTCTACGGCGCACGCAGTCCGCAGGAGATTCTCTTTCGCCGCGAGCTCGAATCCTGGCAAAGAGGCGTGGACTTCGAGGTCGAGATCACCGTGGACCACGCCCTCGGGGATTGGCACGGGCACGTCGGCGTCGTCACACGGCTGATTGAGCGCGCCAAGCTCGATCCTGCGCGTGCGCTCGCGCTCACGTGCGGCCCGGAGGTCATGATGCGCTTCGCCATCGCGGCGCTGCGCCATGCCGGGCTCGGCGAGGAGCAGATCTTTCTCTCGATGGAGCGCAACATGCAGTGCGCGGTGGGACTCTGTGGGCACTGCCAGTTCGGTCCGCTGCTCCTCTGCCGCGACGGGCCGGTACTGCGCCTCGATCGCCTCGGGGGGCTGATCGGGCGCAAGGAGATCTGAGTTGAGCTCGGTGCGCGCCAAGCCGCGGCTTGCGGTGTGGAAGTTCGCCTCCTGCGACGGCTGCCAGCTGAGCCTGCTCGACTGCGAGGGCGAGCTGCTTGCGCTCGCGAGCGCGATCGAGATCGCGTACTTCCCGGAGGCGATGCGCGCGGCGGTGCGCGGCCGCTACGATCTCTCCCTCGTCGAGGGCTCGATCACCACCGCCGATGATGCCGAACGAATCCGCGCGGTGCGCCGGCGCTCGCGCCGGCTGGTGACGATCGGCGCCTGCGCAACCTCCGGCGGGATCCAGGCGCTGCGAAACTTCGCCGATGCGAAGGAGTACGCCGCGCACGTCTACGCGCGGCCGGAGTACGTGCGCACGCTCGCCACCTCGACGCCGATCGCCGCGCACGTCCCGGTCGATTTCGAGCTGCGCGGATGTCCGGTGAGCAAGGGCCAGCTCCTCGAGGTGATCGCGGCGTTCCTCGCCGGGCGTCGGCCCGTGATCCCGGCGCACAGCGTTTGCATCGAATGCAAGGCGCGGGGAAACCCCTGCGTGATGGTGGCACACGGCGTTCCCTGTCTCGGGCCGGTGACGCACGCGGGTTGCGGGGCCCTCTGCCCATCGTTTCGCCGCGGCTGCTACGGGTGCTTCGGTCCCACGGAATCGCCGAACGCCTCCTCGCTCAGCCAACGGCTCCGTGGTCTTGGGGTGGACGAACGCGCTTTGCGGCGCGTGTACGGCACCTTTAACGTCAACGCCGAGGCATTCCGAGCCGCGAGCGGACGGACGGTGCCGGAGGGGCAATCGCGTGGCGGTTGAGGTCATCCGCGTCGAGCGACTCGCGCGCGTGGAGGGAGAGGGCGCGTTCAGGGTCGTTCTACGCCACGGCAAGGTCGAGAGCGCCGAGCTGCACATCTTCGAGCCGCCGCGGTTCTTCGAAGCGCTGCTGCGGGGCCGCTCGTGGCTCGAAGCGCCGGACATCACCGCGCGCATCTGCGGGATCTGTCCGGTCGCTTACCAAATGAGCGCGGTGCACGCAATGGAGAGCGCGTGCGGGGCCGCCGTGGAGGGGCCGCTGCGGGCGCTGCGCCGGCTCCTCTATTGCGGAGAGTGGATCGAGAGTCACGCGCTGCATGTGTACATGCTCCATGCGCCCGATTTCCTCGGCTACGGCGGCGCCATCGAGATGGCGCAGCACCACGGCGAGGCCGTGCGCCGCGGGCTCGCGCTCAAGAAGGTGGGTAACGACATCTTGAGGGTCATCGGCGGGCGCGAGGTTCATCCCGTGAATGTGCGGGTTGGGGGCTTCTACCGACTGCCGCGGCCCCAAGAGCTCGCGCCGCTCCGCGAGCGGCTCGAATGGGCGCGCGGCGCGGCGCTCGAGACGGTGCGCTGGGTCGCGGGATTCGAGTTTCCCGAGTTCGAGCGGGATTACACCTTCCTCGCCCTGCGGCACCCGGCGGAGTATCCGCTCAACGAAGGACGCATCGTCTCGAGCCGCGGGCTCGACATCCCGGTGGCGCAATTCGAGGATCATATCGAGGAGACTCACCTCGAGCGCTCCACCGCGCTGCACGCGCGGCTGCGCGGCGCCGGCGCCTACCTCGTCGGTCCACTCGCGCGCTACAGCCTGAACTTCGACCGGCTCACGCCGCTCGCAAGGGAAGCGGCGCGGTCTGCGGGCCTCGGGTCCACGTGCCGCAATCCTTACCGCAGCATCATCGTCCGCGCGATCGAGATCCTCTATGCGTGCGAGGAGGCGCTCGCGATCATCGCGACGTATCGGGAGCCCGCGGCGTCGTTCGTGCCGGTCGAGCCGCGAGCGGCCGTGGGCGCGAGCGCCACGGAGGCGCCGCGCGGATTGCTGTTCCATCGCTACGCGATCGACTCCGAGGGGACGATTACCGAGGCGCGCATCGTGCCTCCCACCTCGCAGAACCAGGCGAGCATCGAGGAGGACCTGACGGCGTGCGTCGCGGCGGGCCTCGGCCCGCACGCGCTCGCGCGCGAGGCGCTGCGCGCTCGCTGCGAGCAGACGGTGCGCAACTACGACCCCTGCATCTCCTGCTCGACGCATTTTCTCGAGCTCGAAATCGAGCGCAACTGACCGCAGCGACCGGAGCGCCGCGACCCACGCGCAGACCGATGGCTACCCGCTGCCTTCTGATCGGTGTCGGCAACCCGGATCGCGGCGACGATGCGATCGGGCCGCTCGTCGCGCGAGCGGTCCGCGAGCTCGCTCCCCCGGCTGTCGAGGTGCGTGAGCTCGAAGGGGAGGGCAGTGCCATCTTCTTCGCGTTGGGGGACGCGCAGACCGTGGTCATCGTGGACGCGAGCCGCTCCGGGGCGCCCCCGGGAACGGTGGAGCGCATCGACGCCTGGGAGGCTGCGCTACCCGCAAGCTCGAGCGAAACCTCCACGCACACCTTCGGGCTTGCCGCGGCGATCGAGCTCGCCCGTGCGCTTGGGGCGCTGCCGCCCCGCTGCATTCTCTATGGGGTGGAAGGGGCGAGCTTTCGTGCGGGCGAGGCGCTCTCGCCGCTGGTCGGACGGGCCATCGCCGCGCTCATCCCGCGGCTCGCGCGCGAGCTGCGGGAGCTTGCCGACGCGCCCGAGATTGCTCAGGGGCGAGCCCATATGTAAATTCCCGTATTCCAACGCCCTGTCGACCGCGGCAGGGTGGCCGCATCCGCAGCGACCGCGAGCTTCGAGCGCATGTGCCTGGCCGTTCCCGGGAAGATCGTGAGCATCGTGGGCGAGGATCCGCTCATGCGGATGGGCCGCGTCGATTTTGGCGGCGTGATCAAGGAGATCAATCTCGCCTATACGCCGGAGGCCGAGTCCGGCGACCACGTGCTCGTTCACGTGGGCTTCGCGATGACGGTGATCGACGAGGCCGAAGCGCGGCGCATCCTGGCGGACCTGCACGAGATCGCCGCGCGGGCGGCGCTTCATCCGGAGCCTTCGTGAAGCACGTCGAGGAGTATCGCGACGGGCAGCTCGCGCGCGCGCTCGCGGCGCGGATCGCCACCGAGGCGCAGAGCGCCGGCGGCTACCATTTCATGGAGTTCTGCGGCGGGCACACGCACGCGATCTCGCGCTACGGGCTCGAGGATCTGCTGCCCCCCGGCATTCGACTGATCCACGGTCCCGGCTGCCCGGTGTGCGTGCTGCCGATCGGGCGGATCGACACCGCGATCGCCCTCGCCGAGCGTCCAGGCGTCACGCTGTGCTCGTACGGGGACCTGATGCGCGTGCCCGGATCGAACGGCACCTCGCTCTTGAAGGCGAAGGCGGCCGGCTGCGACATCCGCATGGTCTACTCGAGCCTCGACGCCGTGCGCATCGCCCGCGCCGAGCCTGACCGAGAAGTGGTGTTCTTCGCCATCGGATTCGAGACCACCACTCCGCCGACCGCGCTCGTGATCCGCCTCGCCGCCGCGGAGGAGCTCGCGAACTTCAGTGTGTTCTGCAATCACGTGCTCACGCCCGCGGCGATCCAAAACATCCTCGAGAGCCCCGACGTGCGCGAGCTCGGCCGCGTGCGGATCGACGGGTTCATCGGCCCGGCACACGTGAGCACCGTGATCGGGAGCGACCCGTACGCCTTCTTCGCCGAGGAGTTCGCGAAGCCCGTCGTGATCGCGGGGTTCGAGCCGCTCGATGTCATGCAGGCGGTGCTCATGCTCGTGCGCCAGGTGAACGAAGGCCGGCACGAGGTCGAGAATCAGTACGGTCGTGCGGTGCGCCGCGAGGGCAACGAGCGCGCCAAGGCCGACGTGGCCGAGGTGTTCGAGCTGCGCAAGCTCTTCGAGTGGCGCGGGCTCGGCGTCGTGCCCTACAGCGCGCTCAGAATCAAGGCGCAGTACGCCGCCTTCGATGCGGAGCGGCGCTTCGGGCTCGAGTACGTGCCGGCGCGGGACAACCCGGGCTGCCAATGCGCCGCGGTGCTGCGCGGGGTGAAGCAGCCGACTGACTGCAAGCTCTTCGGCACCGTGTGTACCCCGGAGACGCCGATGGGCTCGTGCATGGTCTCCGCCGAGGGAGCCTGCGCGGCGCACTGGACGTATAAGCGCTTTCGCGATCGGGTGCGGCAGGCTTCGTGAGCGGCAGGACCTATCGCCGCAAGCTCGACTTCAGGAATGGCCGCGTGGAGCTTGCTCACGGCTCGGGAGGACGGGCGATGGCGCAGCTCATCGCCGACGTCTTTTATGAAGCCCTCGACAACGAGTGGCTGCGGCGCGGCAACGATCAGGCCGCCTTCGAGGTCGCGGCCGGGCGCGTGGTGATGAGCACCGATGCGTACGTGATCTCGCCGCTTTTCTTTCCGGGAGGCGACATCGGCTCGCTCGCCGTGCACGGCACGATCAACGATATCGCGATGGCAGGCGCGCAGCCGCGCTATCTCGCGGCGAGCTTCATCCTGGAGGAGGGCTTCCCGCTCGCGGACCTGAGGCGGATCGCCGAAAGCATGGGCGCCGCCGCGCGCGGCGCGCGGGTCGCCGTGGTGACCGGTGACACCAAAGTGGTCGAGCGCGGCAAGGCCGACGGGGTGTTCATCTCGACGACGGGCATCGGCGTCGCGCCCGCCGACTTCGAGCTCTCGGTCGAGCGCATTCGCGCCGGCGACCAGGTCATCCTCTCCGGTACGCTCGGGGATCACGGGGTGGCGGTGATGTCGAGGCGTCACGACCTCAACTTCGAGACGGCGATCGAGTCGGACTCGGCGCCGCTCCACGAGCTCGTCGCCGCCATGGTCGCCGTCGCAGGCGGGGAGATTCACGCCATGCGCGACCCGACCCGCGGCGGGCTCGCCGCGACGCTCAACGAGCTCGCGCAGCAGGCCGGCGTCGGGTTTCGCTTGAGCGAGGGGCGCATTCCGATCAAGTCCGAGGTCGAGGCCGCCTGCGAGCTCCTCGGACTCGATCCCCTGTACGTCGCAAACGAGGGCAAGCTCATCGCGTGCGTCGCGCCCGAGGCGGCCGAGGCGGTGCTCGCCGCGATGCGCATCCATCCGCTCGGGCGCGACGCGGCGATCATCGGTGAGGCGGTTCACGACGAGCAGCGGTTCGTGCAGATGATGACCGCGTTCGGCGGTGAGCGGATCGTCGATTGGCTCTCGGGCGAGCAGCTGCCGCGCATCTGCTGAAGCGCCGCGTATGCGGATCCTTCTGCTCTGCCACAGCTTCAACAGCCTCTCCCAGCGTCTGCATGTCGAGCTGAGCGAGCGCGGACACGAGGTCTCGGTCGAGCTCGACGCGAACGATGCGCTCACCGGCGAGGCGGTCGAGCTCTACCGGCCGGATCTCATCCTGGCGCCCTTTCTCAAGCGGGCGATACCCGAGGAGCTGTGCCGGCGCTGCCGCTGCCTCATCGTGCACCCGGGCATCGTCGGGGACCGTGGCCCGACGGCGCTCGACTGGGCGGTGCTCGAAGCGCGGGAGGAGTGGGGCGTCACGGTGCTCGAGGCGGAGGCGGAGCTCGATGCCGGTCCGGTGTGGGCGGCGGCGACCTTTCCGATGCGCCCGGCGACGAAGTCGAGCCTCTATCGCCGCGAGGTGACTGAGGCCGCCGTCGCGGCGGTGCTCATCGCGCTCGCGCGCATCGAGTCGGGCGTGTGCGCGCCACGTCGCGTTGCCGCGGCCGACTCCAGCGTACGCGGGCGGCCGCGGCCCGTCTGCCGCCAGAGCGATCGGGCGATCGACTGGACGAGCGACCCGACGGAGGCTGTGCTTCGCAAGATCGCGAGCGCCGATGGGACGCCGGGAGTGCGCGATCAGCTGTTCGATCGCGCGGTGCGGCTCTTCGATGCGCACGCTGCGCAGGACTTGAGCGGACCGCCAGGCCGACTCATCGCGCGTTGCGACGGCGCCATCGCGCGCGCGACGTGCGACGGCGCCGTGTGGATCGGTCACGTGCGCGAGGAGTCGAGCGGGGCGCTCAAGCTCCCGGCGACGCACGTGTTCGCCGCGGAAGCCGCGGCGCTCCCCGTTGCCTCCGGCTATGCGCCCATCCGCTACGAGGAGCGTGACCGGGTCGGCCTGCTGCATTTCGCGTTCTACAACGGTGCGATGGGCACTGCGCACTGCGAGGCACTGCGCGCGGCCTACCGAGACGCGCTCTCGCGGCCTACGCGCGTGCTCGTGCTCATGGGGGGGGCCGACTACTGGTCGAACGGCATTCACCTCGCGCTCATCGAGACGGCCGAGAGCCCCGCGGATGAGTCCTGGCGCAACATCAACGCGATCGACGACCTCGCACACGAGATCATCGCCACGACCGATCGGCTGGTGGTGGCGGCGGTGCGTGGTGGCGCGGGAGCGGGCGGGGTGTTTCTGGCGCTCGCCGCGGACGAGGTCTGGTGCGGGGAAGGCGTGGTGCTCAACGCGCACTACCAGGATATGGGCAATCTCTACGGCTCGGAGTACTGGACGTACCTGCTGCCGCGGCGGGTCGGCACCGTGAATGCGGCGCGCATCATGCGCACGCGGCTGCCGCTCGGCACGGCCGAGGCGCAGCGTCTGGGGCTCGTCGACCACATCCTG